>CAVVJJ010000016.1:0-391111 GCA_963748525.1 uncultured Alphaproteobacteria bacterium | reverse complement strand
GCGCCCGTCCCTCCCTCGCGCCATGGCGAAGGTAATGCAGCGCCGGATCGAACCTTGCCGCGGCGACATCGGGATTGTGAGCCAAATACCACTCTGCGTCGAACAAGGGCGATGCAGCGATGGCGCGATAGTCACGGATTAGCCGCCGCCATTTTCCGCGACCTATGATAGAGCGCCGAAAACTGCGCAATTCGGGAGGGAGCGGGATGTCGCCTGCGCGCTGAAGCCGCGCCAGGTCCCGCACATGCTCTTCGGTCTTTCGCGCTAAATCCGAAAGCAATGCCGCGCGCTCCTTGGCGGCTTCGCGGCTCTCTGTGTCGCGTAGCGCGCGCTGCGATTGGAGCCGCCGTTCATGCTCGGTGCGCTCTTTCGCCAGTGCCTCCGCGTGGAGGTCTTGAAGCCTTTGCAATTCCGTCCGTTGCGTTTCGCGCAGCGCCTCCAGCTGGCGCTCCCATCTTTCGCGCTCCCTCAGCAGTTCCGCCGCGTGATACTCCCGCAACGCGCCTATCTCGCCGCGCAGCGCTTCCAAAGCCGATGCCGATATCCTTTCCCAGCTTTCGCGCTCTCTTTGGAGTTGGGCCGCTTGCGCCTCGCGAAGCGCCTGGGCTTCCTCGCGGGTCGCGTTGAGTTCTTGTTCCATCAGCTTCTGATGCGAAATTTCCCGGCGGCAGCGCTCGATTTCCGCGTTGAGGGCGGCTGCGTGCTGTTCTTTTGCATCAAGCAAACGCGCCTCATGAGATTGCCTTTCAGCGTGCATTTGCCGCTCGAAGCTTTGGCGGTCAGCATCCAAGGCGGCTGCGTGCGAGGCGTTGGCGACCTGCATCGCCACTCCGCGGCCGAGACCGGCATACGCTTCCCGAATGGAACGAGCGGCGGTTTCATTCTCAGAGGCAGCGAATAATTGTACGAGCGGATCGGGCTGTTCGACGCCCTCGCCAAGAATGCCCAAGCCGTGTCCGTGGACAAATTCAAAATGAGGGCCTTCGCGTTTCGCCTCGTCCCAAAACCGGAAGATGCCGAAACCCCGTTCCCTTACATTCGTATCGTGAAAAAGCACCACGCCGCGGCTGGACATCTTCGGCCGCCAGCTTTCGAAATCGCGCTTCACGTCATCGTAGAAATGCCGGCCGTCTATATGGAGGAGGTCTATCGAACCGTTCTGGAAATGCGGCAGAGCCTCGTCGAATGTGGAGCGCACCAGCCGCGAAAACGAGGAATAGCGCTCGTGGTAAGCGCTCAGCTGCCGAAATACATCCTCGCCGTAGAAACCGGCATGCTCGTCGCCTTTCCATGTATCGATGGCATAGGCTTTTGAATTCATGCCGTGCCGTTCGATGGCTTGACAAAAGCAGCCGTAGGAAAAGCCCCGATGTGCGCCGAGCTCCACGACAATGCGAGGCCGATGGACATCCATAAGCCAGAAAGCGAAAGGCGCGTGCTCAAGCCACGCCGAGTCAACGATATAGTCAGGCGTCCAAAAGGAATTGGGCGAAATGAATTGCACGGCGAAACCTTTCAATGTGTCCGCAAATCTCTTGATTCTGACCTTTGCGCGATAACAGCTCCCAGGAGCGTCAATCATGAATTTCATATATTTTAGCAAAATTGTCGAGCATGAGATTGACAATATGTCTTGCCGGATGCCGACCCACTATGTCTTGGGTCACTGATGGTGAGAGGATTTGCGGCAGCCTGCGTGTAAGATATGGCGGCCTCTCGTCGACGCCGCGGAATCCGATTTCTGCTAATCGAGGTTTTGCGGCAATGCTTTCCAAAGTTGCCAGCGCCCGCTTTTAATGCTGTGGACGGCTCCTCCCGGCGCGAAAGCGTCACGGAATCGGTTGCCGGTGAGGCAACCACGATTTTGAGGAGGCCGGCATGCAAGCAGTTACCACTATAGGGCTTGACATCGCGAAATCCGTGTTCCAGGTGCACGGCATCGACGAGAGCGACAAGACCATACTTCGCCAGCAGTTGCGGCGTTCGCGCGTGCTGGCGTTTTTCAGGAAGATGCCGCCTTGCCTGGTTGGCATTGAGGCTTGTGCTTCCTCGCACTACTGGTCGCGAGGAGCGGCAGCTTCAGCTTCTGCAGGCGCAAATTCTGGAATTCGACCGCCGTATCAATGCCTGGCGCCGTTCGAACGAGGTCAGCCGGCGCCTCGATGAAATTCCTGGCGTTGGCCCGGCGCTCGCCACTGCACTCGTTGCCAGTGTAGCCGATCCGAAGGCATTCCGTTTGGGGGCGCGATTTTTCCGCCTGGATCGGATTAGTGCCGAAGCAGAATTCGAGCGGCGGCAAAGAAAGGCTTGGCAGTATTACCAAGCAGGGCGACCGGTATTTGCGCAGCTTGTTTACCGCGGGGGCGCTGGCTGTGATCCGCTATGCCAAAATTCATGGAACCCGGCGCCGGCCATGGCTTACCAAGCTGCTGGAGCGCCGCTCCGTCAAGGTGGCGGCGATTGCGCTGGCCAACAAGCTCGCACGCATGGCGTGGGCAATGATGGCCAAGGGCGAGCGCTACATGGAACCGGCCGCTCTGGCTGCGAAATGAAACTGGAGTTTTACAGGAGATCGTGCCGGTAGCGGCATGATAAGAAGCCTGGAAAGGGCGAACAGTCAATAATGCAGAACCGGTCGATCCGGTGATCGGGACAACCCATTTGGGTCGCAGCATTGTCGAATGCGAGCTATCGATCGGGACCCGGTCCGCGGAGGGCATTATGGCCAGCGGTCATGTGAACCGCATTCAAAGGCCGGACACACGGCTGCCGCGACCTGCGCTCCAAAGTTGGAAATCCCCTTGACAGCTTGGAGCCGTCCACACACGACCCATCTTGACGGCGGCCTGACGGAAGCTATCGGATCATTCCGGCCGTCATCGGAGGCTGGCTCGGCGGCGACCTACCTAAGTATACATTTGCAGTCGTCACGCTCTGCCGACTACGCAAAAAACGTGGCCGGCCAACTCCGGTGACCGGAATACCGCGTCAATCCTACGGGATCTCCGGCACGACCCGCTAATGCCGCTGCGAGCTTGTCCTCCCATTCCAGATTTTCGCCAGTATGGCGGCCCGTCTTGTAGGCCCTTGCCAGGAGATTCTTCCGGCCGGTCTGGAGAACTTTAAGCCGCATGCCCAGAGCAGTGAGTTCGTCCTCGATCACAGTCTCTTTGAGGGGCATCAGATCGCGGCCGCCGCTGACGCTCAAGGCTGCATCGCGTTCGGCCTTGAGCCTGTTGAGCTTTGAGCAAATGCCGTGGCCAAGGCCCGCTTGAAACGACGTTGTGGCGCTGCGACGCTGGGCTGACGGGTGCGCGTCATAAAGCTCGCTTCGCTTGAATGCGGCGGTTTCGGTTTCGAACGCCTCCTCGATCTTCTCATAGAGATAGCGCGCGCCCGCCACGTCTGCGGGTAGGCCGAAGAACATATGCCGGATATATCCCTCGGGCGTCAGTTCGTACCAGCTGCGGTAATCGCAGAATGAAGCTATCGCGCCCGCACATTCGTCGAGGGGCGACCGGCGGCGGCGGTTGGTTTCAACGCCTTCGCCCGCGCAGCTTTGCGTCTTCATGTCGATCGCGCTAAGCGTCAAACCGTACTGATCGAGCAGTTCGGCCACCTTGCCCGCAGCCAGCAGGGCTTCGGCCTCGGTGCAGCCCTGGTCCACGGTTTTGCCGCGCAGCGCCTGAATGCGGGACAATACCCTATCGAGTTCCTCCCGGCTGCCCTTGTTGTTCCTGGCGCTTCCGGCGAGCTTTGCGCGGCGGCACTTTTCCTCGAAACGTGCGATGGCGTCCGCCGGAACTTGCTCCGTCGCCTGGCGTTCCCTGAGCTTCGCCGCGAGACTGTCGAGGCTCTCATACGACGCGCGGATTCCAGCGCTCGCCCGCCGGTGGACGGTTTCAAGCTGGAGGGAGAGAATGCGTTCATAGGCGGCGGCCAGGCGGACTTTCCTGCATTGCTGCGCCTGGTAGCTGGCGCAGTGCATCTCCATCACCGGACTCTCGTAGGCCTCAGCCCGGATGAGCTGCAAGGCGTCGGCGTCCGGTTCCGGAAGCTGGCTCTCCTCAGCCCATTCCGCCGCGAGCGCGTGGAGCGGGCCGTCCGAGGCGTCAAAAGGAAACCCTTCGTCATCATCGGCGAACAGACCCAGGTCCACGCCGGTCAGAGGGTCGCCAAACCGGATGAAGTGCTCATAGAGCGACTCGGCGCAGCGCAGCGGTTTTTTCAGAGCTTTCCCTCTCTCGATGAATGGGGCGGCCACCGCCAGCAAGTCATCGTCCAGAGGGGTCAGCGGGCCAAACGCCACGTTCACGCCCTGATAAAGACAAGTGCGCCGCGCCCAGCGTCCGCCGCGCGCCATAGGCGATTCCGTATCGAAGACAGTCAGCTTTTCGTTGCTGGCGAGATCGGTGGCTGCGAGAAGGCCGCCGCCGTTATCTTCTGCAATTTCAAGAAGGCGAAAGGCAGCTTGCCGCATGAGATTTGCCGCCTCCATCTCCGCGCCGCCGAATTTACCGGTTCTCATGGCGCGGTCGATCGCGGTGTGTCCGCTCATGGAAGGCGTGAAGAGAAGCACATCGATCGCATAGCCCAAGGCGTCGACGGCGCGTAAAGATATATCGGGGGCGTCCTGCAACCCGCGAAGAAAATCCCTGGCCTTAGCCTGCACCTTTGCGGGAACCACGCAGTCCACCGCTTTCTCACCCACGGCGTGAAGATCGCCGTGCAGCTTTCGCAGGCGGTCGAAAAAGAGAGATCCGTCCTAGCGGCCGCTGGCTTCCCCTGGTTCATGATATCTCAGCCTCCCGCGATGATCCTCTCCGGAAGTTTCTACCCCCCCGGCCGCTGCAAACATATCGGTGATTCTTACGGAGAGCATTGGCGCCGATGGCGGCGCAGCCCTGTCTGTGGATTTCTATGCTCACGCCGTCAGGAGTTTGGGGATGACCCTGCCCCGATTTAATCCAGCTTGAGCGAGAGCTTGGTTCTTGTTGAAGTGTCCCCAACGTACCTTGTCGTCGCCCGCCGAGACGATGAACCGGCCGTCCGGCGTAAAGACGAGGCCCCGGATCAGCGCCATATGCCCGCCCCAGGTGGCGGAGGACGCGCCCTTTCCCATCGCCAGCACGAGGCCCAAGGCAATCACAGCAATCGCAACCCGGCGCATGGCGCACCCTCAATTACATAACAAAATGGCCCTGCCTTCCTATCAAGAAACCGCCGCAGCGGCAACACCCCCGCTCGCTTGCCCGCGCAATCGTTCGCCCCTGAAAGGAAATGCAGCGCCGGCTCTCGCGTAAGCCCGCCTCATGGGCGGCGAAGGCACATAGCGCATGGATGCCAGGCTAGCCGCGGGAAGACTCCTGCCGGTCGCCTTGCGCAGATCCATCACGTCCGCCGATCCGCGATTTGGGCGAGCCGGTGGAACGTCGAGGGCGTTGAGGCCGGAAAAGGCGAGGTCAACGCAGCGCTCGCCGGCCGACATGCTGGGCTTGCATCCCTTCATGCGGAGGCGCTTGCGTTGCGCGCCGGCCGTCGGTGATTCGCATCTTCTTCGACGCGGCTACGGCGTCGGACTTCGTCGAGATGGCGACCGTTTCTGATCGAGGATGGGCGTTACCCCGACGCGTTACCCGATAGGAGCTGAATCTTGTGGAAAGTTAGACGCTTCGTCGGCCAAGTTTCGCTGTTACCCCAGGCGTTACCCCTACAGCAAAATCGAACAGCAATTGCAGGCCAAACCCTTGATTTCATTGGCGTCCCCGACAGGATTCGAACCTGTGACCCCCAGATTAGGAATATGCTGGGGAAGCTTTAAGTCGCGGTTTCTACGTGAGAAATGTTTTACAAGCGCTTCGTAAATTGTCGTGAGATTTCACGATACGGCGTGCCGGTTTGTAAAACGGGCGAAGGCCTCGCTGGGGGGCGGAGGTTGGGGCCTCCGCTTCCCTGTTGCGATTGATGGCGCTGGGCGAATAGCATTAACTCAACAATTGTTTTCTATAGCTCATTGTGCTATAGTTGTTTGAGTGGGGGCATTGTGAGGGTTTTTAAACTGAAGGCCTTCGCGCGATTTCAGCGCCGCGAGGGGATCGCGGATGCTGGGTTGGCTAAAGCGGTGCATAGCGCCGAGGAGGGGCTCGTCGATGCCGACCTTGGCGGCGGCTTAATCAAGCAGCGGGTTGCCCGCCCGGGGCAGGGAAAGAGCGGCGGTTATCGCACGGTCATTGCCTTCAGGCGTGGAGAACGGTCGGTTTTTCTGTACGGCTTCGCCAAAAGCGAACGTGCCAATATCGACCGCGATGAGCTTGACGCTTTGCGCGAAGTCGCGCGCGCATATCTCGAACTCGATGCGAAGAAGATCGCGGCGGCGATCGCGGCGGAGGAATTGTTGGAGGTGCGATATGGCGACACGGAATAAGGGAAAAACGGAACTGCGAGGTAAGGTGAGGTTGCGGTCGGAGATTGTCGAGGCAACGCGCGGCCTGCACAAGATCGGCGCGGTGAGCGATGAGCATTTGGAGAAGACAACGGTCAAGATGCTCGGTCGGAATGCGCTGCCGAAAGTGGCGAGAATGTCGCCCGCAGAAATTGTAAAGGTGCGAGAGGGCGCGGGTGTTAGCCAGGCTGTGCTAGCTGCGTTTATGAACGTGGCCGTGAGTACCATAAGCCAATGGGAGCGTGGCGAAAGGCATCCGACTGGGGCGGCTCTGAAGCTTCTTCACGTTGTCAGGCAGAATGGTCTTGATGTCCTTCGAGATGAAGGCCGTGCAAGCTGACGGGCAACAGCGTCATCGCTGGGGATGAAACAATTTCCGAATAGCGGTGGCGTTCGGCGATGTTTAGCTCTGTTGCTTGTGCGGGTTAGATAATTTGAAGAAAGGGTCGCCAAGATCATTCTGGCGGAAGTGCGTGCAAGGGCCTTTGAGCATGTATTCCGGCTGTCGGCTCTGGGTGACGAGCTGGTTATCACCGTCAAGCTCAAGCCACTCGAAATCGCGGGAGTAGCCGAACCACGGTGTGAAGAGACGCGCGAACGTTCCCACGGCAAGGGAAGCCAGAATTCCATTGATCCAAATAACCTGCGGATTGATGCCTGCCGCACCATAATCATTTTCTTCCCGGTCCAGGCGTTCCTGGGTCAAAAACCCTAAACATTTCATACAGGGACCTTCAGGGAGCGTCATGATCATCTGTCCAGCCACAGCGTATCGTTCGTCCCTGAGTTGGGTCACATCCATGCCAATATTGCGGGATACCGATGAAGTCGGCCACGTATTCCTAAATGAAGCCGGCCGGGGATTCCGATTTCAATCCGGCCACCGTTCCTGTCTGAAGCCGGCCATTCCTATCGGCGCCCCTTCGGGTCAGAGTGGATGATGGGTTTCTTCCTTTCCGGCGTCAATCGTCGGCTTCGGGGGCTTTCTCTTTGCGCTTGGTTCCGCCTTTAAGAGCGATGCGATAGGCGTTGTGGACGAGGCGGTCGAGAATGGCGTCGGCAAGGGTGGGGTTGCCGATCATGTCGTGCCACTGGTCCACCGGAACCTGGCTGGTGACAAGCGTCGAACTCGCGTCGAAGCGGTCCTCCAGGATTTCCAGGAGATCGCGGGCCTGTTCCGGGGTCAACGCCTCCGGTCCCCAATCGTCGAGAATGAGCAGTTTCACCCGGCTGAGCGATTGCAACACCTTGGCGTAACGGCCGTCGGCGCGGGCGAGGGCCAAGGCGCCGAAGAGACGGGGCATGCGATGGTAGAGGACGGAGATGTCCTCCCTGCAAGCCTTCTGGCCAAGAGCGCACGCCAGCCAGCTCTTGCCGACGCCGCAAGCGCCGGTGACGAGAAGATTGCGTTTGTCGCGCACCCAGTCGCACGTGGCGAGCTTGAGGAAGAACGTTCGGTCGAGGTTGCGGGCGGCGCGGTAATCGACGTCTTCGACGCTTGCATTCTGGCGAAGCCGCGCGGAGCGCGCCCGCATTTCGAAGCGCTTTTGCGCGCGCAGCGTCGTCTCGTATTCGAGAAGCAGGCCGAGCCATTCGGCTTGTTCGAAGCTTCTGGCTTCAGGATTGGCGGCAAGCTCCTTGAAGCCTTTGGCCATGCCATGCAAGTTAAGGGCGTGCAGCCGGTCGAGCGTTGGATGGGTCAGCACGATACTCTCCTTTCTGAAGAGGAAGGTTGGCGGAACGCCGGACTGGTCCGGCGTTCCGATATCTCGGGCTCAGTTGAAGTAGCGGGGGCCACGGATATTGGGATGGTCCAACAGCAACGAGGGCTGCTGGCTCTGACGCGCGCCTGCCTTGTCGAGGTTGTTGGCGAGGATCGAAGCGAGGGAGCGGTAATTCAGAGCGCCGATCTCGACGGCCCTGGCCGAGACCGCTTCCGCGCGCTGCGCTGTGACGCCTCGATACAGTTTGAAAATGCCAAGACAGGTTCGGAACCCCTGCTCGGGATGCGGCCGGCTGGCGAGGACAGCGACGATCAGCCCTTCGGTCTCCGGTCCGATGGCGCGCGCCCAGCGCCGGAAGCGCTCGGGGCTCCATTCCGCGTAACGCCGATGGGAACTCGGCATATGATCGGGATCGGTTCCATGCCGCGGACCGCCATAGCGGCGCGGGTGAGCCCCGACGCGATGACCGCGATGGAAAATCTCGATCGTCCGCGCCGTGATGCGCACGTCGACCTCGGCGCGCAGCAGCGCATGCGGAACCGAGTAGTAAAAGCCATCGAGTTCAACATGGTAGTCGAGGTTGACGCGAGCCCGCCGCCATTCGGCGTACTCCCAATCCGTCTCGGGCAACGGCCGCAGCGCCGGGCGCTCAAGCGTTTCGAACAGCTCTCGCCGGCTGACGCCGAGACGGCGCATCGGCTGGCCGTTCATGCGATCGAGCGCCTTCCCGATCGCGCTGTTGCACTCGGCCAAAGAGAAGAAGGTCAGATGGCGCAGCCGGCCGAGAATATAGCTTTGGGCAAAACGAACCCCGGCCTCGACTTTGGCTTTGTCCTTCGGCTTTCTCGGCCGGGCCGGAAGAACGCCGACGTCGTAATGGGCCGCCATCATTGCGTAGCTGCGATTGATCTCGGGATCGTAGAACGACGGCTTGTGGACGCCGCTCTTCAGGTTGTCGGGCACGAAAAGCCGGGCGTCCCGCCTAAAAAGCGCAGCATCCGCACATGCGCGCCAATCCAGTCGGGCAAGGCTTGCGTGAGCGTCGCCTCCGCGTAGGTGTAGTTCGAGGCGCCGAGCACGCCGACGAAAATCTCCGCCTCGCGCAGTTCCCCGGTCGCCGGATCGGCGATCGCGATCTTCTTGCCGGAATAATCCACGAACAGCTTGTCGCCGGCGGCGTGATGCTGGCGCATGACCGGAGACAGCCGCCGCTCGAACTCGCGGAACAGGTCACAAAAACGGCTGTAGCTGTAGCCATCCGGATGGGCGTCGCGATATTCCTCCCACAAAATCAGAAGATTGACGCCGGGACGCTTCATCTCCCGCGCCAGCGCCGGCCACTCCGGCTCGACGCGCCGCCGCCGCCCCGGCAGGATGCCCTGCTTGCTGAACAGCCGCTCTTCGAGAACGCTGTCCGTGATCTCGGGCGCCAAAGGCCAGCCAAGACCGGCCTGTTGCGCCCGCTTGAGATTGTCTTGAATGGTGCTTCGCGCAGCCCCGAGCGTCCGCCCGATCTCTCTTGCGCTTACGCCCTCGTGATGCAGACGAAGCATCTGCCGTAGTTGCCGCATGGTCAGCTCTCTTCTTGCCGGCATTGCGCCCTCCTCGTTGTCGAAGAGGGCAGTCGAATGCCTCATTGGCTGACCCTGGGGGAGCCGCTTGGAAGCCGCTCAGATGGCCGGCTTCACGTCGGAATGGCGGCCGCCTTCATCTCGGAACGACGGCCGACTTCAAATCGGAATGGTGGCCGGCTTCGCGTCGGAATCCCTGGCCGGAATAAATCGGAATCCGCACCAATATCGATATACGGCAAACAAAAGCGGCGAGCTGCACTTTCTAGGTACATTCGCTGACGGTACCCATCGACGCAGCCGAAGATGATATGTGCATCTCTAATAAGATGGTCGGCTTGTTGCCACTCTGTTTTTGCGATTTCAATCTCAGCCCACGGCCGGATGCTGCTGATCGTACGTTCGGCAATTTTTACCTTCGGAGTCTTAATTCTAACGTCCTCTGCAGTTGCTCCCACAGTTCGGTTAAGGTTTCTGTCTTTGATCGCTTTCGGATCGATCAGCCGAAAATGCCCAACCCCCAAGTGGGCAAGCTGTTGCGCAATGTGCGACCCGCCCCCGCCCAATCCCACGATAGCGACGCGAGCTTCTGCAAATATTCTTTCGGACTCAGGGCCAAGGAAACTTTGACTGCTAAAATCTCCACGATTCCTCATAATCTTACTCCCGAAGCTTGGCCGGTAGGTTCGATGTCTATAATCATGGGCGAACCCGGAATATTGAACTCGGTGATGGCAGACACCGAGGCAGGTCCAAGCCATATCCGTCCGGCTGCGCGATCATGGCTCAAAACAATTGCTCCATGGGGCATATCCCGGCGGATCTTGAAAAAGTCGGGGATGAATTTTGGTTGTTCGCTGAGGTCTGTACGACTGAAGGCAGGATGGCCCTCATGCTCGTGCATATGAACGTGAAACATACCGACTGGCTGCAGCAAGGCCACGTTCAGGGCCTTCCTGATCGCTTCTTGTCCCATCATGGCCCCTACAGTCGGATCATCCACGTAGTCTTCATCGGCGAGCGAATGATAACCCTCGGCAAAGATTATCAAGCAGGACCGAGCATAAGCGGCACGGACTGAGATAAAACCTAAACGCTCGGCTGCAAATGGGTGGGGGCGTGAAAGGTCACCTCGGACCTCCCGCAGCAATCGGGTCGAAGCTCGAAAAATTGATCTCATCGAAATGCCCTGAGATGGTCGGCCAGGATCGCGATCGGCGGCTGATTAGGCGAAATGTCTTTCCATGACCAGGTGAACCAGTTCTTTGCGAGAATATACGCGGTCTCGTTCCAGTTAAGGCCGAGACCGAGGTTTGTCGGAAGATATAGCTTAGTCGGATAGGTGGGGTTGGGATATTTGAGGCAAAGAAGGGCGTCCATTTCTTTCTTTTCCCCTCGCGCCAAGAAACGCAAACCATTCATAAAAATATACGGACGGCCACCTTCATCCATGTACCGCACACCACCGGCGCAGAGCTCGGCGACAAGCGCAAGCTCCGGCTCGATTGTTGGCTCAGTGTCAAGTGCGGGCGCGGCACTTTGCATTACGACGAACCTCCAGACCGCGCGTGCGTCATGAAGCGTTCACCGGCACGCACCTCGATCACTTGATCATCGTCAAGGTCTTTGAGGCCTTCAGGTGTGATTTCCGCAAGAACCTTCGCCTGATCTATGCCAAGCTTGGTTTTGAGTTCGTGGACCACCCACTTTCCACCACGAACTTCATGCTCGACGCCATCAACATTGATGCTGACGAGATGTTTGCGTGTGGCTTGAAGCTCCTGCTCAACGTGACCTATCTCGGCTTCCGCCTCCCGAAGGTCGTTTATGGCCGCCAACTCCTCGCCCTGGGCCTTCGCGATGTGCGCTTCCGCCATTTTAAGCTCTTGAACAACCCGCTCGCTTGGCGCTTCCTGTTCAGACAGAGCCGTTTCATTTTCTTCTACCATAGCTATTCCTCTGATTGACACATGACAGGGCTTGTGATTCAGTCTGTTTCGTTGATAGGACGTACTACACAAGAGACAATCTGTCTTATGTAAGAGACAGTACACCTGAATAGCCTGCCCGTCAAGGCGGAGCTGGCCTGCGTGGATTATGAATGCCTTTGCCTATTGGTGAACTTGGCCGCCTTCTAAGAGCCAAACGCGGAAATCGCGGCGTCCGAGCTGCGGCTACCGAAGCCGACGTGAGCACCGCTACTTATTCGCGGGTCGAAAACGGAAACATGCCCGACCTCGAAACGTTTGCAAAGCTTTGCCGATGGCTAGAGCGCGACCCACGGGAATTCTTGGGCATGGAGCTTGATCAGGCTGAAAATTCGCAACCGAGTGCCATTGTCCATTTCAAAAAAAAGAAGACGGTAAAACCCGAAACTGCTGAAGCACTTGGTGAACTGATCCTTAGAGCGCAAGATGCTCTTCGGGCACGCGATCACCTCGTAGGCAGGTGATGAATGCGCCGGGGCTTCAAGACCCGCTCCGAAGAAAGAGCGTCCACCGCGCGCTGCATGCTGAAAATAGGAGAATTGGACCCTATCGACCCATGGGCTTATGCCGCCCATCTCAATGTTGTTGTTTTGGACTTTCGAACCATCGGCCTCTCTAACAAAGCCAATCATCGCCTAACAGTCGAGGACTCTGAAAGTTGGTCCGCAATGACATTGAAGGATGGCAACCAGCATGCCATCGTCCTCAACCCATCCCATGCGGCAACTCGCCAAAAAAACGACTTGATGCATGAACTTGCTCACATCGAACTTTTGCACGTGCCAGCGAGGGTTGATATTTCACAAAGCGGCATGCTGCTCCTAAGCGATTTCTCCGACGAGCAAGAACAGGAAGCTGATTGGCACGCGGCCGCTATTCTACTGCCGCGAACTGTTCTCTTACATCATCGCTCCAGAGGTGCGGATTCGCGTGCAATCGCACAAATGTATGGAGTAAGCGAGGCACTTTGCGAATGGCGCTTGAGGATGACAGGCGTCGAGGTTCAGCTTCGCCGAGGCCGAGGCTAGGCAATAAAATTCAACGTGTCCGCAGTCGGCTGCAAACCTCGCGCATTATCCTCGTCTTCTAGGGGTCACCTCAGAATTCGGAATATAAAATAACCGAAGTTTTTGCACCGCTCCCAAGAGCGGCTGGAAGTTAGACGCGCGCGCGACGGCCTCTTCGGTGTTCGCTCGGTTGACGGTCGGTTTGAATGCGTTCAAGCAGGGCTGAAGCGGGCTCATCGTTCGGATCTTGGGGCACCAGCTCGCCACGGAAGGCTTTGGTGAGGATGGCTTGCTCAAGCTTCGGCAGAAGGTGAGCGGCGCGGTCGCGATTAACTGCGATCTTGTCAAGCCAGTTGAAGGCTTGCGTTAAACGACGAAGAATTTCCTTTTGTTCGTCAAAAGGCGGTATTGGGGCTTCTAAGGCCTTAATGTCCTGAAGATGCAAATTCTTTAGGGCCGTACCTGTTATCTCTTGCGAAACATCAATCGTGGCAATCCAGTATTCGAGCGCATACAGCAAAAACTGGGAAATTATTTCTGGAATAGCTGGTCTTATGAGCGCGACGCTAACAAATAGGCTGAAAGGTTGACCTTCAGGAACGATTGCGCAGCGTCCTATTGTACCACTTTTGGTGAGCAAAATGTCTCCCGGTGTAGGATTGCATCGTGCAGATAATTCTCGGTGTGTATCCTCGGAAATAAATTTGCAGTCGTCAAAGTGGACTTCATGGTCACGGATATCCTTGACAGAAATGAATGCTACACCCTCCTCTACATACTCTGGGGTAAAATGGGTTCCATCCACGATCAAAGAGCATAAGTCCTCGAGTTGTGCGGAAGACCAAGTACTTGGAAGTCGGACGCTGGGCAGTAATTTTCGACTGGTTTGTTTTGACGGCCTTTTGGTTCCTGAGGCGGATTTTGCACGTTCGAGCAAGGAGGAAGAAAAGCTGACATTTTCTTGCCGCCAGTCCGCCGTCAGCTCTCCAGAAAACGCCTTGGCAAGAAGGGCCTGTTTGTAGCGCTCAATTAAGCTGGAAATGTGGTTGAGTTCGTCGCGTGCGCGCGAGGACCGCGCAAGCAGGCTGTCGATCTTTGCGACGATGCGTTTCTGTTCTGGCAGGCTGGGAAGGGGAATCTCAAGGTTCCGCAAGCCTCCCAGCGGGATCGTAAGTTGAGCAGTTCCAGTAGCTATTGAGCGAACCCGTTCCTTCACCATAGGCGTTCTGAGTGTGTGCAGTAAGTACCGACTGGCTACCTTGCTGGGATCGGGCTTAATGATCGCAATATGACGTTGAAAGGTGAAAGGTCTACTGTCGTCAACCATGGCCGCGATTGCTATCGATCCGGTCACTGAAAAAAGTAAATCTCCCAATGCGGGCCTGCGTTCGGGTTTCAGGCTGTCGTAGTACGTCCTTGGAACGAACCTTGTCGCCTTGTCTATGTTTAGTTGTCCATCATTTATGGCCGCGATTGTAAGGAAAGGAATACCGCTTTCAGCCTTTGGTGGGGCTTGGTGATCACCGTCAGTTATTGAAATAGCAACGCGCGCAAGTCGTTCAGTCTTTTTCATTCTGCAGCGACTTTCACTGTAGATATGCCTACTGGTTCGTCAGCTTCCAACTCTTCGCTTAAGTCCTCGATTTCTTCTAACGCAGCCTTGAGATGGCCGATAATGGCGGCGGCAATGTCTTCCGGCTCCGTCAAATGTTCTTCCGCTTCGGCCTCTGTGTCACGAAGCCAAGCTATATCGAGATTATCGTTGCGGGCCTTGATAGCGTGCCGAGTGAAGCAGCGGAATCGGCCATCTTCCCCTTGATCGTTGCGTTTCGCCTTACCGAGTGGATCATCGCCGAACGAGCTTTCGAATTCCTGGAAGTCTCTAACAGTTAGCGGACGCGTCTTGCCGAAAGCCTCCATCTGGTTGCGTAAGTCGTAAACCCAGACGGATTTTGTGTTCGCTTTGTCGGTCTTGCCGCGTACGAAAAACAGCACATTGGTTTTCACGCCTTGGGCGTAGAAAATACCGGTCGGCAAGCGAAGGATGGTGTGGAGATCACAAAGCTCCATCATCCATGTGCGCAAGCGGCGGCCGGTATTGTCTTCGAATAGAACGTTATCGGGTACGACGACGGCGGCGCGACCGCCTGGCCTCAGCGCACGCACGATATGCTCAACGAAAGCGAGCTGCTTGTTGGACGTGTCAGCGGTGATTGAAAAATCAGAGCGGTTCGGACGGCCGCCCCCTTTCTTGGTGCCGAATGGCGGGTTCGTGAGGATGAGGCTGGCCTTTGGAAGGCTGGCTCCATCAGGTGAGAGGGTATCGCCGGACTCAACGCCTTCCTCAATGCCATGTAACATCAAATTCATGAGACAGAGCCGGTGCGCGTCCGGCACCAGTTCCAGGCCGATAAAGGCATTGTGCTTCTGAAAATAGATTTGGTCTTTGGGCAGTTTGAAGAGGTCGTCGGTTCGCTCCTTGATGTAGTGGTCGGCGGCGACAAGGAATCCGCCGGTGCCTGCGGCGGGGTCCTGTATAATTTCGCCTGCCTGCGGTTTCATGAGCCGCACGATGCAATCTATGAGCGGGCGCGGCGTAAAGTACTGCCCCGCACCGGATTTCTTTTCGGCGGCGTTTTTTTCCAAAAGACCTTCGTAGAGATTGCCGAGCCCTTCTTCACGCGCTGAGAACCAGTCGAGCTTCTCGATCGCGTCCGTCAGCGCCTTGAGATTGGTTGGCTTGCGGATCGTGGTCTGCGCGTCGACGAAAATTGCCGCAACGGTTGCCTTGCCTTTGGTACCGAGATCGAGAAGCAGGCGTTTGTAGTAATCGAGCTGCTCCAGACCGGTTCGCTTAGTCAATTCACTCCAGCGATACCCGTCCGGGAGCACGTCCTCGCGGCCAGTTTCGGCCATCATTTTGAGAAAAAGCAGGAAGGTCAGCTCGGTGACATATTCGTTGTAAGTGACGCCGTCGTCGCGAAGGATGTGACAGAGATTCCAAAGCTTGGCGACAATGTCGCGCGTCGTCGTTGGTTCAGACATTAGGCCGCTTGCTTCCATGTTTCTTCATTGATATCGGCAAGCAGAGTTTCAAGCTTGCCGTCGAATACTTTGTTTAGTCGTGTGAAGCCGCCTTCAGAGCGGAAAGGTTCTTGATCGAGCGCGTCGCGGTCGACGACGAGTTCTTGCACGAGCTGCTCGCCAATGCGCCGCAACCACGCGCGCTGTGGCTGCGTCCATATTCCGCGGCCCTCGATTTTGCGGATAGCTTTATGCACGCGGTCTTCGAAGGGCTCAAGGGGATCGCCGATAGCGGCTTGGCGAATAAAGCCAATGACCGATGCGGCGATGTCCTCGTTCTTGGTTTGCTGCCAGGCGGTTCGCAGGGCCGTATCCGTAAATCCGAGCCTATCCAATTCGAGGCGAAGCTCGCGCAATTGCCCGCGAGTTAGTTCTCGCGGTCGCTGCACCACAACAGTGAGCGCAGCGATCTTGTTGAGGTTGTTGCGCACGAAGCTCGTGAAACTGTCCAAAAAATCTTCCGGACGATTGGCTGTGCCATATCCGCGAGTAATACCCACCAATTGGTCTGGATGATGGGAGATGGGCAGAGCCAGGCCGTTGCCCTCTGGACTCCAATCAAGGATTGGCCCCAGGTTTGGCCGGTCTTTGAACCACTTGGCTACGTCGGTTGGAGAGCCATTACGGATGCGGTCAAGCGTGTCTGCAGGCCCTTCGCCGGCAGCGGCTCCATATTGGCGGCGCGTCTCATCGGAAAGATGACGGAGCTTGCGATTCCATTTAACCGCAAGCTGGTCGCGAATGGCGGCGCGATGTTCTTCGTCGGTGACACTCGTCAATTCCTGAAGCAATTGCTCGAACGTCAGGCTCGGGTTCACCACAACCGGCTTCATCTGCGTGAGATTTTGCAGATGCGGGTAGAGGTCGACTGGATCGAAGATGCGAAATGTCTCTTTTCCGATCTCGTCACAACGGCGCGTCGCGCGTCCGAGCATTTGCTCGTAGAGGATGCGACTGTTGACTCGGCGAACAAATACCAAATTCGTGATGCTCGGCACATCAATGCCGGTCGTGAGCAAGTCCACGGTGACGGCGATCTTCGGCAAAGCATCATTGCGATATGAACGGATCAGAGCGCCGACGCGATCGACGCTGCCGGTGACTTTGCGTACGGCGGCGTCTTCGATCGGGAATTATGCACTTGACTGAACACCTCTAAGCCGCTATAAAGATGTCAACGAGGGTAAGACCATGATTGACATCACAAATCCAATCTTCACCGACGAAAATAAGGCCCGCGAGTACCTTGAAGCTCAGCGTTGGCCATCCGGCGCCGTTTGCCCCTTCTGCAAGAAGCAAGAGACCGTGAAGGCGCTTCCCGCCGAAGCAATGATGAGCAAGCCTTCGAAGAAGAACCCGATCTCCAAGCCGACTCCAGGCTACTATCACTGCCGCGAGTGCCGCAAGAAGTTCACCGTCTGCACCAACAGCGTTATGGAGCGTTCGCACATTCCGCTTGCCAAGTGGGTTCTTGCCTTCCGTCTCATGGCCGCCAGCAAGAAGGGGATGAGCGCGCTTCAGCTTCAGCGCATGCTTGGCGTTCAATACAAGACAGCGTGGTTTCTCGAAATGCGCATTCGCGAGGCGATGACGCCAGAAGCCGAGACAAGCGGCCCGATTGGCGGCGGCAACAAGGTTGTCGAAAGCGACGAAACCTTCGTCGGCGGCAAGAAAAAGAACGTTCACGTCGGCAAGCCGGAACCGAAAAAGCATGCCGTTGTGACGCTGGTGGAGCGCGACGGCGAAGTCCGTGCGAAGCATGTGCCGACCGTGACGGCCAAGAACGTGAAGGAGCACCTGCATGCGAACGTCGCCAAGGCGTCTTGGATCATGACCGATGACAGCAAGGTCTATCTCGACGCCACCAAGGGCTTCGGCGGCCATTTGAGCGTGAACCATAGCGCCGACGAATATGTCCGCCTTGGCGGCTTCGTCCACGTCAACACGGCTGAAAGCTTCCACGCCATCGTCAAGCGCCAGATGTACGGAACGCACCACGCGGTTTCTGAGCACCATTTACAGCGCTATATCAACGAGATCGCGTTCAAGTGGAACAATCGCATCGCGCTCGGCATCGACGACACGAAGCGCACAGAGAACGCCATCAAGGGCGCGGAAGGAAAGCGCCTCACTTATCGGCGGACTGATCGCTTCCAAGCCCAATAAGGTCGCCAAGAAGGAGCGCCGCTAAGTGGCGGCGATCCCCTTCGCTGAGCGGGAATTTCAGTTCTACGTCGTTTCGGCGGGCGATCAGCCATGTCGTTGTTGTTTCTCTCCGAACGCAGATTTGTTCCACATTGGGAGGGAATTGAGTTATGCCGGTATCGGCATGGGAGAATTTAGTCATGATAAGCCTCAGCGATATAACCAGCATTTTGAAACGCTGGGATGAGTGGAAGCGCATCGAAGCGATACCGGGCCGCGTGGATGAGCTTGAAAAAAGAGTCGCGGAGCTGGAAGCTAAGCTTCGGCGCGCGCCGGGCGAAGCATGCCCGAGCTGCGGTGCGCTTGATTTTCGGGTCGAAAGATCGGGGCCCCATCGGACCTTCGGAAGCATGGGGTCTCGCGTCCATTACATGAAATGCGGCGCCTGCGGCTTCACCGACGAAAAGACCATCACTCCCAAATAAACGCGCGGTCATTTTGCGGGGCGCTTGATTTTGGGTGAGCGTGCGCGCTCAGCCTGAAGTTCATCGTGCGACTTTGGCGGGGTTTCAAGCGCCCTCTTGATACCGCGCGCAAACCGCTCTTCGGCTCCGGGTTCGTCTTTTACGTCTTCAGGCTTTTTGGGCGTTGTGCTGGTCATACTAACTCCATCTAATCCGCTTGCCTTTTTCGTCTGTCTTCAAAGATAGACGCTCCATAAATTCTTTCACCCTAGTAAGCGCTCTTAATGCTTGGAATTCATCGTAGTTCTTTCGAGAATGCATGACGTTGTTTCGAAATTCCTCCTTGAAAGAGGAAAACTCGCCAAGGCAGCCGCGATAAAATTCGCTGGCGGCATCACGTTTTGGGCCTCGTGGCAAAGCGCTCGCCCCGCGAGTCAAAGTCGCAACCGCCGCCTCGACGGCATCGAGTATGTCCTGCCAATTCGACCACTCAAGAGGTATCTTTTTAATTATTTTAACACCGCGCTCTTTTGCCAACGCGCGTAGACCATATTCAGCGACACGCATTGAATGAAAGACAGATGCTGTATTGTGTTCCAATGCATAGCAATCGACCGCCGAAAACACATCCTCTTTAGAGGAGGGAAAAGCTCTTAATGTTTCCCTCCATTCAGATGCAACGTTTTGAACAAGAATGCCCTTTGATCGCGAATAATGATAGAAGCGCAAAGAACCAATGTCGTTCTCTATCCCCTCAAACAGAACTTCGATTTCTTGTTTCAGTTTTGAATGCAAAACATTCCCAGAGCTAAATAAAAAATGTAAATGAGCTATTCTGTGTATAGCCGTCGGAAGGTCCATCTTTTTAAAGATGGCGAATACAGTTGAAAAACAATCGATGAACTGCCTTTTTTCTTCATCCGTTACGATGGCGGCAATGTCCGCTTCCGATTTCGCGAGGGAGTCTTCGTAAAATCCTCTAATAAACCTCAGCGTTACCATAAATTGGTCTAATGTGAAATTTATCATATCCGACAGGCTCACAAGCCCGCAGGGGATAGGGCGAACCTCTGGCGACGGGCGAAGCGCTAGCTGTATCGAAGCTTGCCCGGAGTCCGCTGTTCCGTCAAGTGCACAGTTCCCAACTCGATTGTTGCATATACATCAAAAAGTGAATGAAATTAACAGGTTGCGCGAGGAAGCGGCGCGCCTCGATCATGAAGCCAATATTGAACTCGACACCATATTTGGTCGAATTATAGAGCAAACTGGGGTGAGAATAACTGCTCCGGCAGAAGAGGATGAGACCTTAAACGGAGACGGCTAATTACCCGCTATACATTGCTGTCAAGCCAGCCTCCACACTCTCACGGTTCCGCGCTGACAAAAAACCTCCGAGCGGTTGTGGTGCCGCTAGGAGGTGTCCGTGTGCAGAGCGTCCGCAATCGGACGCTCCTTTGTTGTATAACGTTGGCAATTGCCACGTTCAGGATTGTCTCGGTGCAGGCCACCTAACCAACCTGCCACATCCTCACGCCGTCCCGCATCTCCCCTTGCTTGACCCGCCCTTTCGCACGGAGCCGATGCAAAGTGATGCCAATCAAGCGGCATAGCTTGGCAAGTTCCGCGTCTTCGAGATCAAGCCTTTTTGCCTTCATGACGATGAGAGCGAGTTCTTTGGTGTCGAGGCCGTTCGGCGATTCTCGCAAGGCGTCGAAGATGATCCTCGTGCGGTCTCCCCCTCCCAAGAAAGGGGCTTCCTTGGCGTATTTATCGGGTTCGCCGAAAATGCGAAGCGCCTCGGAGATCGTATGAAGATCGGCGCGGCAGGATCGGGACTGCTTTTCGAGTTCGAAAATCCGGCGCCGGATTTCCTCTTGCTTCGCCCGGAGGCCCGATACCACGTGAGATTCAGCCATCCCCTGATTTTAGGGGATAAAGCTATGATTCCGCTAGCTTTTCGTTGGTGCGCTTGCTACATAAGTCCGTGCAATTGCGAGACCGGTATGCGGCAACGCCGGGCGAGGCGAACAATATCGTTCGCTCGCTTTCGTCGCTGATGTCGTGGTCGATCCCTCGTGGATGGCGGACGCATAACCCCTGCGCCAAAATTCGGATGCTACGCATTGGGGAGGGCTATGCCCCGTGGACGTGGGAGGAGATCGAGAAGTTCCGCACGCATGCGCGGGCCGATCTGTGGTGGGCGGCAGCGCTGGCTCTCTATAGCGGTCAGCGGCAGGGGGACGTTCTCGGCATGCTGTGGTCAGACATTCAGGAAGGGTTGCTGTCGGTAACGCAGAACAAAACCGGCAAGAAGCTCTGGATTCCGATGCATGAAAATCTGCGTTCGATGCTCGCAGAGATTCCCCGGCTCAGCGTTCATGTGCTGACCAATTCGCGCGGGGTGCCGTGGACGACAGATGGCTTCAAATCGTCCTGGGGTGACGAATTGAAGCGGGATGTCTTCAAGGAGCTGTCCGAGAAGCAACTGGTTTTCCACGGCCTGCGGAAGTCTGCTGTCGTGTTCCTGCTGGAAGCCGGATGCACGGACGCCGAGGTGTCGGCGATCACAGGTCAGTCACGCAACATGGTCGCGCACTATGCGCGTCAGGTTAATCAGAAAAAGCTCGCGGCTGCGGCTGTTTTGAAATGGCAGGCGGCGGGCGAGTCGGGACGAACGAAGAACGAAACCGAGCCCGGTTTGTAAAACATCGGGCGCGAAATTGTAAAACGGGGTAAATGTTCCCTGATGTTCTTCGGTTATGTCGTTGATTTTATTGGCGTCCCCGACAGGATTCGAACCTGTGACCCCCAGATTAGGAATCTGGTGCTCTATCCTGCTGAGCTACGAGGACCCTGGGTACCATTAGAGCGCGGTTTCGCAAAACGTCAACAGGCGATCGCCACGAAAAACTTGGTTAGCGTCGGCGGAGGCGTGCTACTTCCGGCGCGATCTCAGGTGGTATTCCGGTGGATGCACGCATGGACGGAGCCATTGTAGATTTTCGAGCATGATTCGCTGGCGCGGGCGCAGTAAGTAGGGCGCCGCTTCGTCGCCAAACGGTGTGAGAAGGCCGGGTGAAGTTTCTCTTGCTCGGGGTCGAGCGCAAGCACCAGGAACCATCCGTCGCCGGCGCGTCTCTAGCTTAGTTGCGGCCCTGGTTGTGCGCGAACCGTGATTTCTCACCGGGTAAGTGGCGGCGGGTTAGCCCCGCCGCGCTGGAAGCCGGCCTGGTTTGTGAGAGTCATTGCAGGGCCAACCGCACCTCGCGAACCGGCGGCGGAGTCCATTTGCCGGTCAGCGCATCGGATTTCGGCGCATAGAGGCGCATGGTCAAGTTGAAGGGACCTTTCGGGGCCGGAAGCCAGTTTGCTTCCTTGTCCTGGCCGGGGCTTTCGTTCTGGAAATAGAGGTCGAGCGAACCGTCGGGATTGTATTTGAACGGCATCCAGCTGCTGACGGCGAACCGGTTAAGCGCATTCGGGACTTGATAGCCTTGAGCATCATAGAGCGTGACCGACCAAAAGGCGTCCACAGGCGGGGTAGCGTTCTTCTCGAAGTGGAGCGTGTATTTGTTGGCTCCATCGAGCGGCTTGCCAGTCTCGTCCGCGAGGTTCTGCGGGTAGATCGCGTCCTCCGGGACGTTCGCGCCGAGACCCAACTGGGTGATGATCGCGCGCTTAAGGTAGTAGTTGCCGTAAACGCCGACTGTATTGGTGTTCATCGACCAGCCGTTCGAGACGGGCGCCAGGCTCGGCGCTTTCCACGCCATCAACTTCAAGGCGTCCTCGGGCGCTGTTTCCAATCCGGCCTTGATCGCCGGATCAACCTTGTCGAGGTCGAAACTCTTGCCGCGCTCGATTCCGATCCGCTGCATCAGCGCAAGGATCGGTTGATCGGTGACGTGCGGCGGCTGCAACTTTAGGATTTCAGCCGCATAGGCGAAGAACTTGGCTGCCGGCATGGCGTCGACCGTGGTCTTCGGCGGCGTCTTCACGTCGATGCCAGGATCGACGGTTCCGACCACTGGCGCGGCGGCCTTGCCCCAGTTTGATACCGGCGTGATCTTGAGTTCGGCCTGGATCTTATTCACAGCCGCGTAGTCGGCCGGACCGTCTGTCTTGATGCGGCCGATGATCCAGACATAGGGCGTCGGCGCGTCGATGCGAACGACGCCTGCCGGCAGCGTGCCCGTCCATCCCGGCGGCGTAATAGCAAAATCGCCGGCCTGGGTTCCGGTCGTGCGCCAGCCAGGGGATGCGAAAACGTCGGTCCACATATCGAGCATCGGCAACAGGTAATAGCGGCCGTGCGTGTCGGGCACGGACACGATCATCGGCTCCTTGGTCAGGTCCAGCCAAGCGCTGGAATACAGCGTGTCGAAGTTTGGCCGGACCACCACCTTCAAATCCGCCGGCGGGTATTCTAAGACGTTGGCGAAAGTGTTCATCGGCCCATGCACGCCATCGGGCTTGAAGACGTTGGTCAGCTGCCTCCGCGTCACATCCACTGTGACCAGGGAATAGAAATACAGGTAGGCCTGCACGCCAATTGCATGCGCCTCCTGTTCGCTGATCGTCTCGGCTGCGCTTGCTATGCGCGGCGCGCCGGCGACGAGCGCCGCGCATAGCAAGGCGGGGAGGGCGAAGCGAGCCATCCATGCTTGCGTTGAAACAGCAGCGCAAAGGCCCATCAGGCCGAGTTTAGCCTTTTGCTTGATTTTCATGCGGCGCACTCCGGTCAGGCGTTGGCCCACGGTTATCCAACGCAGGCATCCCGCTCAAATGTGCCGTCCGAAGAGTTGATCGGAGATTGAGTTATCTCAAAAAAAGAAAAGCATAATGAAACGACGATTAACCAGCATTTGAACTCGAAATATTTTACCGAATCCCTATTCCGAAGTTTCTCGGGCTTACCGGAGCTGCGCGAAGCCTCCCTCGGGCGACTCGACACGGGGGTCCTTGTGCTTCGCGGCCGGATGCGCCAGTGCGACCATTGGGTATAAAAGCTATAAATGCTCGTGACCCTACTCACCTGGACCGCGAGCTGGGCGCTGCATTCCGTCAAAAAGCCGCCCCTATTCGTGCAGCAGCGTTTGCCAGTTTGAAGGCGCCACTCCGGCCGGTCCCGGGGCCGGTTGGTCCAACGGATGCGAGTGAGGGGCGCTAAGCTTCGGGCCGGTAAAGAATTCTGCAGTGCGATAGTCGTAAAACCAGTCCTCGCCCGGTTCGAAGCTCGCGATTATCGGGTGGCCCGTAGCGGCGTTGTGTTTCGATGCATGCTGATTTGGTGAACTATCGCAGCAGCCGATGTGACCGCATTCGGCGCATCTGCGAAGATGCAACCACCATCCGCCCTGAGCCAAGCATTCGGCGCAACCCGTTCCGCTTGGCTTGGCCGCTGGGTTGATGCCATCCCTTTCAGACATCATAGTTTCCTCTCCGACTTCCGTTTGTTTCAGTCGCCTCTGATCGACGGGCGGACGAAAGGGCCGCCAATGGCCTCGATCCGAATTTTGCTGGACCGCAGGACTAGTTCCAGATTCGATCCAGCCAGGCATGTCGCCGAGCTGCCACGACTTCGGCGCCCTAACCGAACGATAACTGCCCCTGCTCCGGCGCGTCACACGGCCGAAGCGGTCGCCAGACATCGCTTTCATGTATCGCGTTAGCCGTAAGTGAAGTCAGGCTTGCTTTGTCCCACTTCAATAATATAACCATCCGGATCGCGAATGTAGCAGCGAGTCTCTCCGTACTTTTCCTTTGGCTCTGTGATAAACTCGGCTCCTCGACTTCGCCATAGCTCATAGCACGCTTGAATATCAGCAACGCGGATATTCATAAAGCTGCTGAATGAATTCGGGGTCGGCGGGGACGCTGAGCGTCACCGATGGTTTGTCGGGCGTCGGACCGCCTCCGACGTTGACGAGAAGCCAAGTGTTCGCGATCTGAATGTACCCCGGCGCGCCGCTGCTGTCGCCTCTGCTCAGAATGCGACCTCCGAACACCCTTTCGTAAAATCGGGCCGATCGTTCGATGTCGGCGACGGTGAGAAAATGTGCGACAGTAAACCCTTCCTGCGGCGGCATCTGATAGCTTTTCTGCTCGACTTGTACTTGGCTCATAGACGACTCCAAAGCAGATATTCTATTTCTTGGGCCCATAGGATACGCCGGGCAGCGTCCTTTAGCAAGAAACTATGATTAATAGCTAAAACGGAACAATATATCGAATATAATATTCTGACGCTCTAGTAATATTCAGCAGACGACCTTCATAAAGATTCCAGTTGCGTCCGCGGTTGTCGTCGGAGCGTTCGCGTGTCCTTCGGCTTTATATTTGCTTTTATATACTTTGGGACCTGCTCTCATTGGACATCGGTAAGGACTAACAAGGGGAGGACTGTAGCGGGGGACGGCTGCACCTAAGTTTGGCGGCGTTGGACGTCTCCCGAGCCGAAATTGGGCCATTCAAAGGAACGAAAAATGTTACGCAAGGATTGACCGTAGCGCACATAACGGTTGGGCCGTCGGTCGAGTTTGCAGCAAGGTAATCGGGCGCCCCGGCTGAGAGTAAAGGCTCTGCCTGCGTGAGCCGCCTCAGATATCACATGTGGCCGACCAGGCTTTGTCACCTGGGATTCGAGATGAGTGACGCGCTATTCAATGGTATCGGATGGGCCAGCATCGCGCTGACCCTTAACCGCGTCGCGGCTGGGACGTTTTTCCTGTTCTCCGGCTACCACAAGCTTTTCGACGCAGAGCGCCATTGCACGTTCGTCAACGAGCTAAGGGTGCTCCACATCCCTGGCCTTTGGTTTAATCAATGGTGGGTGCCAACGATCGAGTTCGCCGCAGGCTGCGCTGTCTTCGTCGGATTTCTTGCCCCGTTAGCGGCGTTTGGTCTTTTTGTGATCCTATTGGTCGCGCTCGCGACATCAGGGCGGCAGCGCATCAGGTCTTACAAGGCAATTGATGAAGCCGACCGTATCGACGATTGGCTTTACCTGCCTGAGACGCCGTATGCGTTCATGCTGATCATGATCATCTCCGCCGGCGCTGGGCCATACAGCCTCGATGCCGTGGTCTGGGACCGCATCGCAAAACCAAGCGCCTTAGCCGGCGAAATCCTTTGGACTTCAGACTCCCTGCTTTATCCAATCTTCCCAATCGCTTGAGGTCCGCTGGCCCGTGTTAGCCACCACGGGGCAAATGCAATGCCACAGAAAACGGGGAGGTTGTTTCGAAAGAGATTCGCTGATGCTCAGGAAATAAAGGAGGAAGTCATGAAGGTGCTGATGGTTATCACATCCCACGACCAACTGGGTAACACCGGACGAAAGACAGGATTTTGGCTCGAAGAACTCGCGGCGCCGTACTACGTTTTCAAGGACGCCGGCGTCGAGATCACGCTCGCATCGCCGAAAGGAGGTCGTCCGCCGCTGGCTCCCAAGAGCGATGAACCCGGATCCCGTACCGATCTCACCATCCGGTTCGAGAAGGACGCAGATGCGGAAGCTCAGCTGGGTGAGACCCTTCTCCTCAACAGCGTCAAGCAGGAAGACTACGACACCGTCTTCTATCCAGGAGGTCACGGGCCAATGTGGGATCTCGCCGAGGACGAGCACTCCATCAAACTGATTGAGTCCTTCATTGCCGCCGGCAAGCCCATCGGCATCGTGTGCCATTCCACAGGGGCGCTGCATCACGTCAAGACGACGGACGGCAAGTTTCTGGTTCAAGGCAGGGAAGTTACAGGCTTCACCAACGGCGAGGAGGAAGAGATGGGTCTCACTAAAGTTGTGCCCTTCCTTGTCGAAGATGAGATGTTGAAACTGGGCGCCGTCTTCTCAAAGGTGAAGGACTGGGGAGTCCACGTGGTGAGCGACGGCTTGCTGATCACGGGCCAGAATCCAGCTTCCTCCGGTCCTGCCGCGAAGATGCTGATGGCAGCGGTAAAGCAAAAGGCGGCGCCGGCTGCCGCCGCTCGGGCGTCGTAGATCGAATTTCAATCGAAGCGACTGCAAGATATTTGGAGCGCAACAATGATTAGGGACCACCAGCCGGGCGAAGCTGTTTTCAAAACAATTCTTCCGGAAGACCTGGACTGGAAGCCGTTCCCAGCGTTTCCGCCATCGGCTCGGTTGGCGGTGCTTGTTGGAGAGCCTAGTCAAGCCGGACCTTACCTGATCAGGGTCAAGCTTCCTTCTGGCGAAAAACTTATGCCGCACAGGCACCCCGAGGATCGAATCTACACAGTCATGTCCGGCGTTTTCTACATTGGTCTCGGCGATCAGTTCGACGGCGACAAAGTGAAGGCGTATCCCCCCGGCAGCGTTGTCGTTCTGCCCGGCAACACGTGGCACTTCCATTGGGCAAAGTCTGGCGAATACGTCACGCAGGTATCAGCCATCGGTCCGTTGGGCCTCGAATACAAAGAGGCTGCCGATGATCCGAGAAGGATGCATCCGGCGGAAGACTGAGCGCCGGGCGGCACGGAGCGAATTATGATAACTGGAGCTTGTCTGACAGCTGCGGCGGCGTTAGCCGCCGAGTGGGCCGGCATTGCCCAATATTGGGCTCATCCGAAAGCGCGTCCTGAAGTGTTCGATGCGTTTGTGTCGCTCATCGCGACCAAACGGCGACCACACCCTCGGCGCCTCGCATCCCGAACGTTACAACCCGGGGCTGACGAGTACGCCCACCTGTCCAGACCCGGCCAACGCGAAATCCAGACCGATCTGCTTTACGACTATCGGGCGAATGTCGCGTCCTATTCGGCGTGGCAGGCATTGTTGCGCGATCACAAGCCCCCCGACTTTGGTGGTCCGGGGGCGGAACGATCCCTCGTTCATCGCACCCGGCGCCGAGGAGTTCAGGCGCGATCTGCCGGATGCCGAAATCCACCCGCTCGACGCCTGCCATTTCGCGTTGGACGAGAAGAACGACGAAATCGCCAGTCTTATTCTTGCGTTCCTGGCCAAACATTCCGTCTGACCGATCGGTGCGTTGCGAGGTAGCGTTATGACAAACGGCATCAACGATGAGGTCATT
This sequence comes from uncultured Alphaproteobacteria bacterium, assembly GCA_963748525.1. Classification (GTDB taxonomy): domain Bacteria; phylum Pseudomonadota; class Alphaproteobacteria; order Rhizobiales; family Rhodomicrobiaceae; genus Rhodomicrobium. The sequence continues at coordinate 363,633 of CAVVJJ010000016.1, read as the reverse complement.
CTGGCGGCGCGTCTTTTTCTCGCGACGCTGTTTCTGATTTTCGGCTGGAGAAAGTTGAGGGACTATTCGGGCACGGTAAATCAGATGGTGCAGGATGGCCTTCCGATGCCGATAATGGCTGCCGCTGTAGCGATTTTCATGGAGCTTCCGGTTGCGTTCGCGGTCGCAGTTGGCGCGTTCGCACGACCTGCGGCTGTGCTCTTAGCTTTATACACGCTGGGAACGTCGCTCATTGAGCATCGCTATTGGAGAGTGACAGGCGCGGATCAACTCGCCAGCATGGAGGGCTTTTACAAAAACCTCAGCATTATGGGAGGCTTCTTGCTGTTGTACGTTACCGGAGCGGGTAAATATTCGATCGATGTATTGCGCGGCATGGCTGCGCCATAACCAATCGCGGGCGATACCGAATGGAACGCGCGCGGCTTGCCGAATAAACTTGAGACGCGTGAGCGCGCCAAAGAGTGTGCTTCGGTCGATAAGGAGTGGAGTGTTCGACAAGCAGTCCATTGGAGCGGCGTATTCATCCCAAGCGTCGACGGGCGCAAAATTCCTCCGCTTGCCGTTCCGCTAGCGTTCCGCAATCGAATCCTGCGGAACTTCGGAGACCAGCTTTTCTGGCTGGCTGATTGATTTTTATGGTGCGCGCGGAGAGTTTCGAACTCCCGACCCTCTGGGTGTAAACCAGATTTTGGCCGTTTCTGACGAAATTTTCTTTCGCACCGAACCCCTGTCCGGAGGCGGAATATTTCAGATTAAACTCCTGTTAACCCTCAATTTTATCGGTCCTTCAAAGGATTTCATTAACAATGGCGTCAAGTTCCGTCAAAGCTTGTACCAAGCCCAAATGGACCCCAGAATGGACCTCAGCGGACCCCAGAGTAGAGGCGAACCATGGTCAAGGTCTTAACGGCGAAGTTCGTCGAGAACGAAAAAGCAACGGACAAGCGCAAGGAAATCCCCGACGCCGGAATTGTGGGGCTACGCCTCATCGTGCAGCCTACGGGAGACAAGTCATGGACCTATCGGTACGTGTTCGGCGGCAAGAAGAAGCGTCTGTCGCTCGGGAAATTTCCGCTGGTGCAACTTTCCCAAGCGCGAGAAATGGCGCGCGTCGCCGCATTGAAATTGAGCGAGGGGACCGACCCAGCATGGAAACCGCCGGCGCCGGAGCCCGAGAAGCCCGCCAATCTTTTCGAAGACGTTGCGCGAACCTACTTGCGTCGATGTTGCCGCCCCAACCACGGTGCCCGTCACCTGAAGGAAACTGCGCGGCTGTTCGGCTTCGCGCTCGACGGGGATGCTTATTCGCGCAACGGCTATGCGAAGTCCTTTTGCAACAAGTGGGGAGACAGGCCGGTCGCGTCGCTGACTTACATCGACCTGCAAGACTTCCTCGACGACGTCATCGACAGCGGAACCCCGATCCAGGCCATCAATATGTATCAGGCGCTGGGCGCCTTTTTTCGATGGTGCGAAGGACGCGCCATCGTCGAACGAAACCCCATGCTGAAGATCCGGCAGCCCGCCAAGAAGAACGTCGGGAAGCGCGTCCTTTCCGACGCCGAACTGCGGGCACTGTGGCGGGCCGCAGACCGGCTCGGCTATCCGCAGGGATCCGCCTACAAGCTCCTGATGCTGTCCGGTCAGAGGAAAAGCATCGTCGCCCTTGCGCAGGCGGCTCAGATTGACCGCAGGGCGGGGCTTTGGGTCATCGAGGACGATCAGGAAGGGGCGAAGGGGACTGGGCATATCCTGCCAGTTACGCCCGGCCTCGCCGCGATTTTCGACGAGTGTAATGGAAGCGCGCCGTACCTCTTCTCGACGACATCCGGGGACAAACCGCTGACGATCGGCGGCAAGATCAAGACCAAGGTCGACGCGCTGATGTTACATGAGCTGCGGGCCGAGGCCGAGGAGAGGGGCGACGCTCCGGCGAGCGTGACACTCAAAGAGTGGGACAACCACGATATCCGGCGGACGATGCGGACGCGGCTGTCGGCGCTCCCGGTTCCCGAGGGCGACGTCGTCCGGGAGCTGGTCATCGGCCATCGCCAAGGAAAGCTCCACCAGATCTACGACAAGCATCTCTATCTGGAGCAGAAAGCGATCGCGCTCGACCTATGGGCTGCGCGGCTCGCCGACATCGTCGAGCCGCAGAAGGGAAAGGTCGTGCGGTACAAACCGAAGGAGGCCCGTTAGGGCCACTTCCACATTCGCTGTTAAATCGTAGCCTCAGGTTTGGTCACCGGCCCCAGTATTGTCCGAAGCGCTTCAGATACTGTTTTTGTCGCCAATCACGTCTTATTTTAGCCTGAAGCTTCGCAACGATCAAATAGCGTGATGATCTTTTCTTCCCAATAAAGTCCTCCCTCAGCCGACAGCACGATCTCAACGTCTTTAGATTTAGAGTTTTTCCGACATTAATTGAATCGCTGGGGGATTGAACTGAACCGCTACCGCGGTACCGCCTGCCCTTGAGAGAAGTCTCCTGTCTGTCAGGATCGTGTGTGTCGAAGACACGAACCCCGAGACAGGAGCTTTCGATGAGTGAGCGTATCAGCCCATTGCGCCAGCGCATGATTGAGGACATGACGATCCGCAATCTGTCGCCAGCGACCCAGCGATCTTACATCCACGCCGTGAAGCGCTATAGCCTTTATTTCGGCCGTTCGCCGGATCTGCTGGGCTTGGAAGATGTCCGGACCTATCAGGTGCATTTAGCCGCCAAGGGCATCGCCTGGCCGTCGTTGAACCAGATCGTGTGCGCCTTGCGCTTCTTCTACGGTGTAACGCTTGGGCAAGACGAAGTCCCCGAGCGCATTCCCTATGCCCGCCACCGGCAAGCCTTGCCGGAGATTTTGAGCAGAGACGAGGTCGTGCGCTTCCTTGAAGCGGTGTCGAGCCTAAAGTGCCGCGTCGCGCTGACCACCGCTTACGCGACCGGACTGCGGGTGTCGGAGGTCGTAGGCGTCGAGGTGCGCAACATTGACAGCGGCCGGATGGTGATCCGGGTCGAGAACGGCAAGGGCGGCAAAGATCGCTACGTGATGCTATCGGCGCAGCTGCTTGGCATATTGCGTGGCTATTGGAAGCTCACACGGCCGCAACGGTTTCTCTTCCCTGGCCGCGATCCGGACACGGCCGTCAACGTCACGGTGCTCCACGCGGCATGCCGCTCGGCCTATGCGGCGGCGGGCATCGCCAAGAAGGTCAGCGTTCATACGCTGCGGCATAGTTTTGCAACGCATCTTTTGGAACAGGGCACCGATATCCGGATCATCCAGGCCTTGCTCGGCCACAACAATCTGTCGACGACGGCGCGCTATACGCGGGTCGCGGTCCATACGATTGGGACGACCGAGAGCCCGCTCGACCGCTTGAGTTTGATGGTGGTGCCGCCTTCGTAAGCCGCATCCCATGTCGCGTCCAGAACTGGAGGTGGCGGACATCTTCCGCCATCACGGCGACGCCTATCGCGAAGACAATGCAGGGCATTTGAGCCTTGACCAGCTTAAGGTCATGAGGGCGGTTCGCAGCTGCAGGACGGCGGCCCTGGGGGGCCACGTCGAACGCTGCGCCGGCTGCGGACACAGCAAGATCGCCTATAACAGCTGCCGCAACCGGCATTGCCCGAAGTGCCAAGCCGGCGCCGCCCATGAATGGCTCGACGCAAGGCAGGCCGATCTGTTGCCGGTCGAGTACTTTCATATTGTGTTCACGCTGCCGGCTCCGGCCGGATCGATCGCGTATCAGAACAAGGCGGCCGTCTACGCGATCTTATTCGAAGCCGCGGCTGAGACGTTGCGCACCATCGCCGCCGATAAAAAGCGTCTCGGAGCCCAGATCGGCATGACGATGGTGCTGCATACCTGGGGCCAGACCCTAACGCATCATCCGCACGTCCACTGTATTGTGCCGGGCGGCGGGCTATCGCCAGGCGGTGCAAGTTGGATCTCGTGCAAGCCGGGCTACTTTTTGCCCGAACGCGTGCTCTCGCGTCTGTTCCGCCGCTTGTTCTTGTCCAAGCTCGCGGCCGCACACCGGGCAGGCAAGCTCCACTTCTCAGGCGATCTTGCTGAGTTGGCCGGGGCCGATGCTTTCGCGGCCCTCCTGGCGCCCCTGCGCCGTGTCGAATGGGTCGTCTACGCCAAGCGCCCGTTCGCCGGTCCCGAAAAGGTGCTCGCCTATCTGAGCCGCTACACCCATCGGGTCGCCATCTCCAACCGCCGCCTTCTCGCTCTCGACAATGGCCGCGTCAGTTTTACCTGGAGGGACTACGCTCACGCCGCAGCGCCCAAGTGCATGAAGCTCGATGTTCACGAGTTCATCCGGCGCTTCCTGCTGCACGTCCTGCCCGGCGGCTTTCAGCGCATCCGGCATTACGGCTTTCTGGCTAACGGCCACCGGAAGGCCAAGGTGGCATTGATCCGGCGATTGCTTCATGCCGCTCCTAAGGCCGTAGCCATGGCGGCCGTCAATGCCGAACCGGCGCCCAAGAGCGCGCGGGCGAAGGCGCCCGTATGCCCGTGTTGCGGCGGTGCGATGGTCATTATCGAGATCCTGCCCGGTCCGCGCCGGCGCTACAGGAGGCTCGATAGCTCATGAGCGCCAGGTGCACCCTTGAACCTGTTGCGAGGGGGCTTGCGCCACGGCCGAAGAGCCATGCCCATAACTCTGCCGGCAGCGCCAGTACCGGTGCGGCTGGCAATGTCACGGCACCTCAAGCGTCTCGCCAAGCGCCCATTCCGGCCAGGATGGATACCATCGTACTGACCGCCGGGACCCGAGAACGCGGCGCGGGCCATCGATCCCCATAGCTGCCACGGCCGTGCCCCGCGGTTCAGCTCAATCCGGTTTCTATGAGGTCGACGGCCGCGTCAGTCCCGCCCTCATCGCTTTCGACCTCACAGAAACCTCCAGATTCCCATCCGTTGCGAACAGTGATTTATGCTGCATGCTGGGCGGAGGCCAGCATGCATGGCTCGAGCTTATTCTTTGGACCTGCGCGAGCGGGTGGTGGCGTTTGTTGCAAGCGGTCGGACGACCCGGGCGGCTTCAGCCGCGTTCGATGTCAGCGTGGCGAGCGTCGTGAAGTGGACGCAACGCAAGAGCGCAACTGGCAGCGCGGCCGCCAAGCCCATGGGCGGCAAGCGCCCGTTCCTTTTGGAGGCGGAGCGCGAGTGGCTGCTGGCGCGCCTCGATGAAAAGCCCGATCTGACGCTTCACGCCCTGCGCGATGAACTGCGCGAGCGCGGCGTCGCCGTCTCCTGCGACACGCTGTGGCGCTTCCTGAAACGCCAGGAGATCAGCTTTAAAAAAAACCTTGTTCGCCGCCGAGCAGGATCGTCCCGACGTCGCAAGGCGCCGGCTGCGCTGGAAAAAGCATCAGGCCCGGATTGATCCATCGCGTCTGGTTTTTATCGACGAGACGTGGGCCAAAACGAACATGACCCGCACGCGCGGCTGGCGCCGCCGCGGCAAGCCGCTCGTCGCCAAGGTTCCGCACGGCCGCTGGAAAACGCTGACGTTTCTCGCCGCGCTGCGCCAGGACGCAATCACGGCGCCCTTCGTGCTGGACGGCCCCATCAACGGCGAGGCCTTCCTTGCCTATGTCGAGCAGATCCTCGTTCCTACCCTCAAACCCGGCGACGTCGTCGTCATGGACAGCGGCTCCGCGATCGACGCCGCGAGGCGTATGCTTGGCTGCGATTTCAACGCGGCCGCGAAATGGTGCCGAGCGACGCTCTTCGGAGACAGGCCGCCGGCTTCCTTCACCGGGGAGGACCGCGTCGCCCGCGAGTTCGAACGGGAGGAAGACAGGCGCAAGAAACGGGAGGAGGACGAGGCGCGCTGGAGGGCCGTTCAACGAAGGGCGATAGAGATAGTTGAAAGTCATGGCCCCGCGAATCGATGCCACCCCCGTTTGCTGTGCAAAAAGGTCGGGGCTCACGGCATTCTCCAAATGGAGGATAAGATTGTCATTCCCATGAAGAACGCCGGGGGCGAGATTTGGAACGTGCAGCTCATCCGCCCCGATGGCGAGAAGAGAAACCTCCCGGGCGGACTGAAGACCGGCCTCGCATTCAGGATCGGACACGCTTGCGGAAACCGCATCTTCGTTCTCGGCGAGGGCTACACAACCGCCGCCAGCATCTATGAGGCATGTCGGGCGGCGCGGAGTATTATGCGGCCAAGGAGGGGAGGCCGGTTTAATTTCCGCAATATTTGAGTTCAACAGATTAAAGCGCGATGTTTTTGAATGGTCTTGTGGATGAGGCGATATTTTCGGAAGTGTTAGTGAATCATTACTGAAGCTTTTTCTTGTCACCCAAGTTAATCCAAGAGGCGCGATGGCGGCGGCGATCTGGACAAAGCTTCGGCCGCATCTGGACGCCGCGGCCACGCAGGCGAAGCGCCTCGCCGGGCCGAAGTAGGTTCGAAAGCCATCGCGGCCGCGGAGCGATCCGCGGCTGCGCCGCAAAGCGCTCCCCAATTCATCATGATCCGATTGCAAGGGCGGCCCGCCAAGGCCGCCTGTTTTGTCTCTTTCATGGAGACGCCCGGCGCGTGCGCTAACACGCGGCCGGGCCTGCAACGTCCAACCCCTCGAAAGGCCCCGGACATGCATTCTCAAAATACTGCTTCGCGCCCTTGGGCGCAAACCTCGCTGGGGATCCCAGCCATCGTGATCATCGGCGCCATCGCGGCGGCGATGAACTGGCGGTTCGGCCAAACCTTGGGCCACACCGAACTCGACGGCATGCTGTTTGGGGCGCTCGGGGTGGCGCTTGTGGTTCTCAATTGGATCCTGCCCGGCGCGGCGGCTCATGCCGCTTCTCGCCGGGCAAGGCTGCAACAGGCGGCGTGCATCTTTCTCTGGATCGTGTGCGCCGGCTCCACGCTGGTTTCGAGCGTCGGCTTTTCGGCCGTGCACCGGGCGGAGACCGGCGCCGACCGCAGGGAAAGCTCGGAGCGCTACCATCGGGCGAAGGCCGAACACGAGCGCTTGACGGGCGAGCTGGCCGCCATGAAGGCGAGCCCGAAATACGAGGCAGCCGCCGGATGCGCCGATGCGCGCGCCCGGCAGGCCGATTTCTGCGCCGAGGTGAAAGCCAAGGAGGCGGAGATCAAAGCCGCGAAGCGCGATATGGACGCGGGCCGCCCCGCTTCCGTGGACCCGCAAGCCGAAACGCTTGCGTCGCTGACCGGCTTCAAGGTCGAGCAGATCTCGACCGCGCTTGCCATTTCGGTCGCCGTCGTCATGGAGCTTGTCAGTTCGCTTGGCTTCTTCGCAGTCGCCCACGCCGCGCCTTTGCCCAGCGCTAGCCTTAGCGCTCCGCCAGCGATGGCGCTGCCGCCCGTTAGCAGCCACGTTGTGAGCCTCACGCCGCTTAGCGCTCCGGACATCACCGCCGCGGCGAAAGCCCTCGCGAGCCGCCCGCGTCCAGGTCGCCATAAAAAGCGGCTTGGCGCCGCTCTCCCGCTTCCGAGCGCTACGGAGGCCCAGCGCCCGGCGACGCGCAGGCGCTCGCGGGTGAAAGTGTAGCGCTAACGATGAAGCCCCGGCGCGGCGACGCGATCCAGGGCTTTTTTATGCGCGGGATATGGGGCGGCCTTCCCCTTGCAGGCGAAGCGCTAGAGTCTTTCCGACTTTAATTGAATCGCTGGGGGATTCCCATCCGTTGCGAATGATGGGGTGGACGGCCCCACGCGGCATTGGCGTGTCAGAGTGGCGCGTGATCCGCAAGACTGGGAGGCCGTTCGTGAAAGAGATTGCAATTATCGGTTTGGACGTCGCGAAGAATGTGCTGCAAGCGCACGGGGCGGACGCTTCGGGAACTCCTGTGCTCAGAAAACGGTTGCGCCGCGACAAGGTTCTGTCGTTCTTCGCCGGGCTTCCGCCTTGTAAGGTGGCGATGGAGGCATGTTCAGGAGCTCATTACTGGGCGCGCGAGATTCAGGCGCTCGGTCACGAGGCGCGCCTTATTCCACCCGCCTATGTGAAGCCATTCGATCGGCTTCTGCAGTATGTCGAGGAGGGCTCGGCAGCGCCGGAGCAGGCAGCCGTCGCGCTTCGCTGTCTAGCGGACGCGCTGAAGGCGTTGGAAGAAAGAATCCGCGTGCTCGATCGTGAGATCGCCGAGCGCGCGAAACAAGACGCGCTTGTCCAGCGTCTTATGACTATTCCCGGCATTGGCACGATTACGGCGACTGCGCTTGCAGCCTTGGCGCCGCCGATGGAGACGTTCTCCCAAGGGCGCGACTTTGCAGCCTGGCTCGGGCTTGTGCCTAGACAGCATTCTAGCGGAGGCAAGGACCGGCTTGGCAAAACAACCCGAATGGGTGAACGCTCGCTTCGGCGGCTCCTGGTGATCGGCGCGGCAGGCGTGGTGCGATGGAGTGTCCGCAAGCCCCCAAGGCCTGACTCCTGGCTTGGCCGAATGCTAGCGCGCAAACCGCGGCAGCTTGTAACCGTAGCTCTTGCAGGAAAGATGGCGCGGATCATCTGGGCCTTGATTACCAAGGAAGAGAATTACAGAGCTTTGAGCGTTACGGCGGCATGATCGCTGGCCGAACGTTTGGAGGCCGTGAGGAGTAAGACACGTCGACGGAGATGATGGCGCAAGTCTCAAGACCGGTGCGGAAAACCAGAAATCACAGTAGCGCTTTAAGCGCGCGCGAACGATTTGGACCGCATCGCGCATATCCCATCAGGGCCAGCCGGCGTGACCCGGCTCTTGAAGGCCGGACACACGTCAGCACGGGACTGCGCGCCGAAAATTTCCGATTTGAATGTCTTGCCCCGGAACGGGGCCGTCCACACACAGTGATTCATGCTGCAAGTGGCTTGACGCCCAGGATATTCATCACGCGCGTGAAGTTGTAAGCGAGCTGATGGCGGCCATGGCGGCATAGGAGCCGACGCATCCTGTCGTTGGCCGCTCAACAAGGCGTCAGGTAGCGGCTGGAAACGCGCCAGGCTTGCTCAGAAGCCCGCAAAAAGACTTCCCCAAAATGGCCGTGCACCGGCGCCTTCAAACAAACAGGTTCGGCCTTTTTACGCAGCCAGGGTCGATACCAGTCATTCGATAATTTCGAACGAACTGCCGGAGTACCCCCAGAAAGCAGAAGAAGGCTAAGCAGGTTTCCGGCGATCCGGCAACGCTGTCGAATATGGATTAAGAAATAGCGTTGTGTGCCATAAAGCGCTTAACCTTGAGTTCGCTCCTTTGGCCGCCACCTGCGTGAGACTTGCATCGCAACGCGCTTGGCCGTGCTCGGCGCCTTTTTGGGCCGACGCGATCCATTGCTGTTCCTATCGCGGCCTTTTATAGTGCGCTCCCGGTTTGGTATCGCGTTGACGCGGCTTGCTTCCTCCTCCTCTTCATCTTTTTGCGCTGCGGGCGGCGTATCCGGCTGAGCCAGTTGGATCGCGCCCGCCTGGATGAGCGCCACAACAATGGCGCGCTGGACGTCGAAGGGCAGATCCCTTGGATCGCCGCCGAGATTGTTCTGCTGCATCACCTGCACCAAGAGCGGCTGCATCTCGGCGTTCGCGAAAATCGTGTGGACCAGTTGATCCGGCACGCTGCTCGTGTCGATGTCGCTCTCCCGTTCGCCATCGACTAAACCCAACGCTTGGGCAATAGCTTGCAACAAGCCGTGATCTGGCTCGATTCCCGCTTTCTGGCATGCGGCGATGTAGGCTCTGACAAGATTTTGCGCAAGCACGCCAAACGCTTGGGGCATATTTTCAACAAATGGGGCAATAAGCTGCAAACCCTCTTTTGAGGCCTTGAGCGCGCGGTCGGCGTCGCCTTCGAGGCCGCGCCTCAGGAAGAAATCGCCGAGACGCTCAAAGGACACCGACAGATCGCGCGCGGCCTGGGCGTCGTTGGGGTTCGCCTGGTGCAGGCGCTCATCAATCTGGAGGCTGTCTTCATAAGCCTTGAGCGCGCGGTCGGCGTCGCCTTCGAGGCCGCGCCTCAGGAAGAAATCGCCGAGACTTGCTCAAAGGACACCGACAGATCGCGCGCGGCCTGGGCGTCGTTGGGGTTCGCCTGGTGCAGGCGCTGCCGGGTCTGGAGGCTGTCTTTATAAGCCTTGAGCGCGCGGTCGGCGTCGCCTTCGAGGCCGCGCCTCAGGAAGAAATCGCCGAGCTTGTTCGAAGGACACCGACAGATCGCGCGCGGCCTGGGCGTCGTTGGGGTTCGCCTGGTGCAGGCGCTCATCAATCTGGAGGCTGTCTTCATAAGCCTTGAGCGCGCGGTCGGCGTCGCCTTCGAGGCCGCGCCTCAGGAAGAAATCGCCGAGACTCTCGAGGGACACCGACAGATCGCGCGCGGCCTGGGCGTCGTTGGGGTTCGCCTGGTGCAGGCGCTGCCGGGTCTGGAGGCTGTCTTCATAAGCCTTGAGCGCGCGGTCGGCGTCGCCTTCGAGGCCGCGCCTCAGGAAGAAATCGCCGAGACTTGTTCGAGGGACACCGACAGATCGCGCGCGGCCTGGGCGTCGTTGGGGTTCGCCTGGTGCAGGCGCTGCCGGGTCTGGAGGCTGTCTTCATAAGCCTTGAGCGCGCGGTCGGCGTCGCCTTCGAGGCCGCGCCTCAGGAAGAAATCGCCGAGACTTGTTCGAAGGACACCGACAGATCGCGCGCGGCCTGGGCCGTCGTTGGGGTTCGCCTGGTGCAGGCGCTCCAGCGTCTTGAGGCTATCTTCATAAGCCTTGAGCGCGCGGTCGGCGTCGCCTTCGAGGCCGCGCCTCAGGAAGAAATCGCCGAGCTTGTTGAGGGACACCGACAGATCGCGCGCGGCCTGGGCGTCGTTGGGGTTCGCCTGGTGCAGGCGCTCAAGCATCTTGAGACTATCTTCATAAGCCTTGAGCGCGCGGTCGGCGTCGCCTTCGAGGCCGCGCCTCAGGAAGAAATCGCCGAGCTTGTTGAGGGACACCGACAGATCGCGCGCGGCCTGGGCGTCGTTGGGGTTCGCCTGGTGCAGGCGCTCAGCAATCTGGAGGCTGTCTTCATAAGCCTTGAGCGCGCGGTCGGCGTCGCCTTCGAGGCCGCGCCTCAGGAAGAAATCGCCGAGACGCTCAAAGGACACCGACAGATCGCGCGCGGCCTGGGCGTCGTTGGGGTTCGCCTGGTGCAGGCGCTCAAGCGTCTTGTGACAATCTTCATAAGCCTTGAGCGCGCGGTCGGCGTCGCCTTCGAGGCCGCGCCTCAGGAAGAAATCGCCGAGCTTGTTGAGGGACACCGACAGATCGCGCGCGGCCTGGGCGTCGTTGGGGTTCGCCTGGTGCAGGCGCTGCCGGGTCTGGAGGCTGTCTTCATAAGCCTTGAGCGCGCGGTCGGCGTCGCCTTCGAGGCCGCGCCTCAGGAAGAAATCGCCGAGACTTGCTCGAAGGACACCGACAGATCGCGCGCGGCCTGGGCGTCGTTGGGGTTCGCCTGGTGCAGGCGCTCAAGCGTCTTGTGACAATCTTCATAAGCCTTGAGCGCGCGGTCGGCGTCGCCTTCGAGGCCGCGCCTCAGGAAGAAATCGCCGAGCTTGTTGAGGGACACCGACAGATCGCGCGCGGCCTGGGCGTCGTTGGGGTTCGCCTGGTGCAGGCGCTGCCGGGTCTGGAGCGCCATCTCTTCAAGCTGAAACCCGCGATCGAAAAGCCCCAAGCGAGACGCGGGACCGGAGAGGCAACTCAGCGCACGCGCCGTAGCCGCTGTTTCGCTTTGCACATGCAATCGGATGGCCAAGGCTTCCAGCGGGCCAACCATCCAGGCAACGGCGTGCGGCGCGCGCTGCCAAGTGTGCTCTAAGTAAAGGCCCGCTTGTTCGCAAAGGGATTCGACCATTTCCAGGCGCGCTTGCCTTGCTTCTTCTGAGGAAGTCGCGTTCAAATGATCTGCAACGAGGCGATGCATGCGCACTGTTTCAAGTTCGTCGCGATAAACGTTGCGGATTGCCGATGCGGCAGCAAGCGCCGGCCCAGCGAGATCGCGAATCAAGTCTTGAAACGGATCCGCATAGCCCGGCTTAAGGTGTTCATCGGCAAATTCAGGCAACAGCGACGCCACCACCGGCCGCAGCCATTCTACGACGATTTGATCGGATGGAAACAGCGCCGCAAAGGCGAGGATTTCGTGCGCGGCATCGGGAAGCGAGGCCAGCGTGTCCTCGATGATGCGGCCGATTTGCTTATCGCGATGGCGTATGCGGGCGGCGGTGTTGGTGTCGCTGCCGAGCGCGTCGGCCCCCGCCAGCCCTTCGGCTTCGAGGCGCGCAAGGTAGCCCTCGTAGGTGATTTCCGGCCGACCCGACAAAAATGCGCCGACGAGTTCGACGCCGAGCGTGAAGCCTTCAAGCAGGCGGACGATTTCGCGCGCCGCCTGCTCATCCGCCGCGCTGAAAAGGGACAAAGGCGACGCAAAAGCGCAAGAGCATCGTCCGGCGGCAAGTCATCCACGGCGACAAGCGAGAGCCTGTCGGCAGCGGCGCCGAAGGATCGAGGGTCGAGCCGCGTTGTTATCACCACCTGCAGCCAATCCTGCCCGGCGATCCCCGATGCTTCCGCCGCCGAAAGCAGCTCTGGCCGATCCACATTGTCGAGCACAAGAAGCATATGCTTTTGCAGTTCGGGCGCATCTTCGGGCTTGGCGTGGGTGTCGCCCTGCCGCGCCAGCATCTGGGGCAGCGCCGCAGCGCCTTGATCGACACGCACGCGGAGCGCGGCCAGAATGTGCTGAAGCTGTATGGCGCGGTTTTCGGCATCGGATTTATTGGGATCGCTTTTCGGGATCTCGAACCCCATCAGGCCCGCAAGCGGCTCCAGGGCCTCGGCAAGATGGACCTTGCCCTCGCAGGTAAGCCACCACCGCCCGCCCGCCGCATAGTGGCCCGCGTAAGCATAGGCATGCTGTACCGCAAGCGCCGTCTTGCCTTGCCCCCCAAGCCCGTGAAGCGCCCCGATGAGGCCGATGCGATCTTGTACGAGGGCCTTGTGCAAGTCGCGCAGTTCTCCTGCCCGGCCGACAAAATTCGCATAGCTCGCCTCGATGTTGCCGGGCGCAATTTCCGCCAGTGCAGCTTCATCCAAGCGCCGGGCAATGGCGCGGTCGATGGCCGCCATCTGGTCCGCCAGAGATACGATCTTCCTGTCGCGATCCGATTGTGGATTTAAACGAAGTGCGGCGAGCCGCTCCTCAGCGTCCAGCTCCTTCAGAAGGTCCGCGCCCTCCGCATACCAATCGATGAGATCGAAGCGCTGGTTCGGCGAAAGGTTCCGCCGTTGCAGCTCGCGCACAAGCTTCTCCTTATCGACGCCGAAGCTTTCCGGCGGCTGATCGTAAAGCCCTGGTATGGCGACGAAATAGATCTGCTTTACGCCCTCATCGCCGCGCGCCAGTGTTTGTTCGAGCCGGAGATACTCCTCGAACTCCCAGCGGCACACCGGGCTCTTCAAATAGTTGGGCGATAGGAAGGCGAGAAAGAGCCGCGAGGTCCTCAGCCCACGGCCGATACGCGCCTGCCAGTCCTGATCTTCGGTGATTGCTTTGGTGTCGAAGAAGACTTTGAGCGGCTTGCCGGCGTAGGCGAGGTGCTGCCTTTCCAGGCGTGCGACAAACGCCGTGACCCAACCCTCGGCGCCTGCCGCCGACTGTGCATTATCTTTGCGTGCATATGATATAAAAACGTGAAAATCGCCCATCTGACTGTCCCCCTGCAGCTGTTGGCAACCTAGACGGCCAAAGGTGGAACCGCAACGCGGGCCGGCAAATTTTGTTAATTAATCACATTTTGAGGTTTGGCGCCCAGGTAGGCAACGGGATTAAGCTTGTAAATCTACGTCAGCAATACCACCGGCTTGAGACGCGGCATTTTTTGACCGAACTGACCGCTGTCGGCCTGAACCTCGCATCCACTGATCATGGCGCGTGAAGACGGGACGGCTGTTCCGCGCTTGCCAGAAAGGGAACAAAAAGCAACACGGCGGCATGTCTGCGCCCGCCGCCGTCGAGCCGCCGGGGCGCGAGAATGTCCATCTCTATCGCGCCTGGGCGCCCTGAAAGCGCTGGGATGACGCTCGACGAGGCCCTCGCGTTCGCACAGAAGTCCGTTGCATGGGGCGGCGCAGGTCCATCATGGATGGTTTTGGGGCTGAGGCTGCTTACGTCGAGGCGGTCGGCGATCTGGGCGAGCCTGCGGAACTCGAGCGCTTCATGTCTTGGGCGAGGTCGAGGTTGCGCCGGCCGTCGAAGTTGATGTTCTAGGAAGGCTTATCAATCGTTATGCGTCTCGAGTTTGGCCACGCCTCAGCCAAGCCCCGAAAGAAGAAGGAAAGTTCATGCGCGTCACCGTTTCAGCACGGTAACGAAGCTGTGGACAACTCTGTAGCGAAGCGCCCTTTGGACCCCGGATGGACCCCAGAGCCTCGGAGACGCCCTCTAAAATTCAGCTAACTCCTTGATTTCAGTGGTGCGCGCGGAGAGTTTCGAACTCCCGACCCTCTGGGTGTAAACCAGATGCTCTACCGCTGAGCTACACGCGCAACGCCCTCGCCTAACACAGCGGAGCGCCTCGCGCTCGTCAAGCCTTTTCAGCGGAGCGCGGTCTCACGCACCGAAGACAGTCTCACAGAGCAGAACTGCGTTCAGCGTCAGCACCACGGCGGCGCTCACAATCGCAGCGATCTGCGTTAGCCGCCCATTGGCGTAGCGGCCCATGATGAGCTTGTCGCCTGACAGGATTATGAGCGCGACCATAGGCACAGGCAGCGCGAGGCTCAGGACCACCTGGCTCGCCACCAGCGCTTTCGTCGCGCCCACGCCGAGCGCCACAACGACGAAGGCCGGCGCCATTGTCACGAGCCGGCGCACCCAGACGGGAATGCTACGGCGGAAGAAACCCTGGAAGATCACCTGCCCGGCGAGCGTGCCCACCGCGGAGCTGGAAATGCCGGAAGCTATCAGCGACACAAGAAAAGCGGCGGCGGCGCCCGCGCCAAGGAGCGGCGTCAGCGTGTGATAGGCGGTTTCGATCTCGGCCACATCTGTGAAGCCGGAATTGAAGGCGGCGGCGGCCATCATCACCATCGCCATGTTGATCCCGCCCGCCACAAGGAGCGCGCCGACCACCTCACGGTTCGAGTATCGCAGCGCGCGCGCGCGCTCCTCCTCCGTGACAAGCAGGGTGCGCGATTGCGTCAGCGCCGAGTGGAGGTAGATGGCGTGAGGCATGACGGTGGCGCCGACTATGCCGACCGCGATCAACAGCGCGTCGCGGTCCTCGATGCGCGGCGTGAGAAGCGCGAAGCCCGCTGCTCCCCAATCGACCGGCGCGATGAACAGCTCGATGAGATAGCAGATGCCGATGATCGCGACGAAGGCGCCGATCGCGATCTCGATCCGGCGAAAGCGCGAGCCGCCGAACATCAGGATCGCATAGGTCAGGACCGCTGTGACGGCCATGCCCCAAATCAACGGCATGCCGAACAGGAGCGAAAGCCCGATGGCGCCGCCCAGGAATTCGGCGAGGTCCGTCGCCATGGCGGCGATTTCGCTCGCGATCCACATCGAAAAGGCGACGGGCCGGGGAAATTTGGCGAGCGAGAGTTCGGCGAGGTTGCGCCCCGTTACAATGCCGAGCTTCGCCGAAAGCGCCTGGAACAGCATGGCGATCAGGTTTGAGAGCAGCACCACCCACAAAAGGCCATAGCCATATTTGGCGCCGGCCTGGATGTTGGTCGCGAAGTTGCCTGGATCGATATAGGCGATAGAGGCGACAACAGCGGGGCCGGTGAACAGCCAAGTAGTTGCGATCTTGCTTCGCCGGCCGGCGATGGCTTCGCGCAGCGCCATTGCTGTGCCTCTGTCCGCCATTGCCGCCACGGGAACGCGCATCGCCTGATCCATCACTTTTTGACTGATATCAAGATATAGCATATGCTATATTGTCATGCAACCGGTTATCCAGACCCACATGGGCAAGGCTAAAATGCCGTGAGGATCGGTCCGCAATCTGCTAGAATTCGAGACATGGTCACTGAAGCGCCTCACATGGGTCAGCACAGGAAATCCGAAAACGGCACGCTTGTCTCCGCCGACATCCAGTCGGAAAGCTTCCGCCAGAACAGGCAAGCGAGGCGGCTGGAGCTTGTCGAGGACTACCTCGAATTGATCGACGACTTGCTCTGCGCCCATGGCGAAGCAAGGCAGGTCGAAATCGCGGAACGCTTAGGCGTCGCCCAGCCCACCGTCGCCAAGATGCTGAAGCGACTGACCGAAGATGGCCTTGTGTCGCAACAGCCTTATCGCGGGGTGTTCCTCACTGAAGAAGGCCGGCGCCTTGCCGCCGAAGCGCGCGAGCGGCATCGCGTGGTGGAGGCTTTTCTGCTCGCTCTCGGCGTCAGCGCGGAAACGGCGCGGCGCGACGCGGAAGGGATCGAGCATCACGTCAGCGCCGAGACGCTCGAAGCGTTCCGCGCCTTTGCCCGCCGCCAGGGCGAATAAACTCCTTACGCTCGTAGTGCTTTTTCGTCCGCGCGATTTGACGGCTGCGAGAGAGAGATGCGTTGCTATAGCGCCGCGACCGGCGCGCCCGCGTTCTGCTCCACGTCTTTGTAGAAGTCGAGCCATTGCTGGGTGACGGCCTCGGGCGTGAAATCGCGCCGGTAGCTTTCGAAGCCGTTCTTGGCCAGCGTTTGCTGCAAGGCTTCGTCGGCGAGCAGGCGCCGGATGGCGGCCGCCAAAGCTGCAGGATCGTCCACGGGGGCGAGCAAACCATTTATGCCGTCCGCGATATGCGCCGCGGGGCCCTGCGCCGAGCAGGCGACCAGCGGAGTGCGGGATGCCCATGCTTCCAGGATCACGGTGCCGAAGGATTCGTAGCGGGACGGGAGCACGCAGACATCCGCCGCGCCCAGCAGCGCCGAGCGGTCGGTGCGCCAGCCGAGAAAGCGGACGCGCTCGTAAATCCCCAAATCCTTCGCAAGCTTCTCCATCTGCGCCTGCAAGGGGCCGTCTCCCGCAAGCCAGGCGTAGCAATCCGGCACGCCGGCGAATGCGCGCAGAAACGTGTCGATGCCCTTCCGCTCATGCATGCGCGACAAGAGCAGCAGAAGCTTCGCGTTCGCCGGCGTATCGAGAGTCGCGCGGTCGAGCGGCGCAGCGGGCGCGATCACGGGGAAGGTCGGGATGTAGCGCGTGCGTTCAGGCGCGACGCCATTCTTGACCATGTGCGCCACCACGTCGCGCGTCACGCCCACAAGCCGGTCGCAGTTCTTGAAGGAGCGCGGATCGTTATAGCCGGGAAACCAGCCGATGACGGGCTGCGCCCCCTTGCCCGCGAGCGACGCGGCGCGGCGCATCCAGGTCTGCACCAGGGTTGGCCTTTCCCGCGCGATGAGGCCGCGCAGCAGGAAGCGCTGGGCAGGCGCAAAGGGCACGCGCAGCGGCGAAGGCGCCATCCTTACCCCATGCGCTTGTAACTCGCCGAAGCGCGGAGCGTCCTCATACATGACCGCGCACTGATCGACGCCCGCCTCGTGCAGCTTGGCGATGACGTCGCAGGCATAGGTCTCGGCGCCGCCGTTGACCGTGCTCAGCATGATATGAAGAATGCGCATCCGGATTTCGCTCCTGCTAGGCAGCGCGTGCGGCGGACTGGCCACGTTCGAGGATCGTAAGAACGATGTCCGCCGCCTTGCCGCTTGGAGTTCCCTCCGGCAGGAACATCCTCTCGCGGATCTGGGACAGCGCCGCGAGTTGCGCCGCGCGCTCGCGCGTGTCCCCCAAAAGAGGCGCAAGGGCCGCGCTGAGTTTTGCGGCCGTGCAGTCTTCCTGGATGAATTCGGGGAACGCGTTCTCGCCGAGCACGAGGTTGGCGAGAACCACCGAATGAACCTTGAGGAGAAACCGCAGCCGCGCCGCCACCGGATCGACGCGATAGGCGACGATCATCGGCGTCCCCGCCACGCCAAGTTCGAGCGTGACCGTCCCCGACGCCGCAAGCGCGGCCCGCGCCAGTTTGAAGGCCCGGAATTTGTCGTCCTCGCCCTCGACAAGGGAAGGTTTTTTGGGCCAGCCGGTCAGCGCCTGCTCGATCATCGGGCGAACAGAGGGCACCGCAGGGATGACCGTCTCGAAGGGGCCGACGGCCTGCCGCAAGGCCTGCACCGTCTCCCCAAACGGCCCCATGAGGCGCGACACCTCGGAGGGGCGGCTGCCGGGAAGCACGACGAGCACCGGCAAGCCGGGCGTCAGGCCGAGCCGGGCGCTTAGACCTTCGGTTTCAAGCGCGTCGATCCAAGACGCCCGCTCGATGAGGGGATGGCCGGCATAGGAGCACGGCGGGCCGCCCAGTCGCAGATGGGCGCCCGGCTCGAAGGGCAGGAGCGCGAGCAGATGGTCCACATAGGGCCGCATCTTCCGTGCGCGCCCGGGGCGCCAGGCCCAGACGCTGGGGCTGACGTAATCAACGATGGGGATGGCGGGGCGGCGCTGGCGGATGCGCCTTGCGACGGGATGCGTAAACTCGGGGCTGTCGATGATGACCACCGCATCCGGGTTGAAGGCGAGCGCCGCGTCCACCGTTCGATACACGCGGCGGACAAGGGTTGGCAGCCTTGCGAGGATCGCGGCCGGCCCCATGACGGCGATATCGGCCAGCGGAAAGATGGACCGCAGACCGGCCTGTTGCATATGATCGCCGCCGACGCCTGCGAACTCAAATGCGTCCGCGCCGGCCCTTTCTCGCAGCGCCTGTATAAGCTTGCCGCCGAGCACGTCGCCGGAATGCTCGCCCGCCACGACGAAGATGCGCTTAGCTTGAGACATGAACCCCGTCCCTCGAACCGTTCGCTTTCGAAAGCGCTAGACTAGCCGCCGAGAACCTCAGCGGATGAAGCCCCATAGAGAAAAAGTCCATGCCTGTCGGCTTTTTCCACAAGCTCTTGCTGTTCCGCCAGAAGCACTCCGCCGGCCGCGACCGCAATGCCGGCCAGTCCCGCCTCCGAGGCCAATTCCACCGTCCGAGGGCCGATCGCCGGGAGATCGAGGCGCAAATCCTGGCCGGGCTTTGGGGCTTTTACGAGTACGCCTTTTCGCGCCTTGAAACCCCAAGTGTTGAGATCGCGGCAGCGGCGCAGCATGGCGTCCGTCCCCTCCGCCGCCTCGACGGCCAGCACGTATTGGCGCGCGACCACGGCGGCCTGGCCGATGTCGAATGCGCCGAGCGAGCGCGCCACCCGGAAACCAAGCCTTATATCGTCGAGCGCGTCGGCATCGGGCGCCGCAACTGAAAAGGCGCCGGGCGGGGCCAGAAGCCCAGGCGCGACCTCATGCGCCGCAACCACTTCAAAGCCTAAGCCTTCGAAGAAGCGAGCGACGCCGCGAAGCACCGTGTCGTCGCCGCCTCTGAAAAGGCGCAAGAGTTGAGGGAGATGGCGGAAAAAGCCGAAGTCGGTCTTGAGCTGGAAGAGATTGGGCCTGCGAATGCTGCCCACGAACACGATGCGCTGGCAGCCCTCGCGGCGGAGCGTTCGCACAACGAAGCCCACTTGCCCCAGCCCTGCATAGGTATGCGGGAAGCGCTCGATGCCGGCAGACGCGTTTCCACTTAGGCCGATGATGAAGGGGCTGCGCCCATTTTTCTCGGCGGCTTCCGCCACGGCCAGCGGCAGCGAGCCGCCGCCGGCGACGATCCCGATCCGCGAGGCCTGTGCGGCCTCGGCGCGTTTTTTGTCGCGAACCTCTGGCGCGGCGCCAGCGATCATGCCTGGTTGCGGGGCACGCAGAAGGAGCGGTCGGCCTTCGCCCGCATGAAAGCGACCACGCGCTGCACGGGCGCCTCGGCCGGGAACATCTTCTCAACATCGTCGAGGCGCTCCTGCAGCGTGCCCTCCTGCGAGAAGAGAAGCCCGTAGGCCTTGCGCAGCGCATGGATCTGCTCGCGGTCGAAGCCCTGACGCTTGAGGCCGACTATGTTGAGGCCGGCAAGCGCGGCGCGGTTGCCGAGCGCCATGCCGAAGGGGATGACGTCGTTCTCGACGCCGGACATGCCGCCGACGAAGGCATAGGCGCCGACGCGCACCCATTGATGAACGGCGCAGAGTCCGCCCAGGATAACGTGATCTTCCACCGTGACGTGGCCCGCGAGCGTAGCGTTGTTGACGAGGATGACATGATCGCCGATCTGGCAATCATGCGCGACATGGGCGCCGGCCAGAAAGAGGCCGTGGCTGCCAATGCGGGTGACGTGCCCGCCGCCTTCCGTTCCGCCATTCATGGTCACGTGTTCGCGAATAGTGGTGAAGGAGCCAACGATCAGCTCGCTATGCTCGCCGCGATATTTCTTGTCCTGGGGCGTCCCGCCGATAACGGCGAACGGGTGGATTTCGCAGCCCTCGCCAATCTCGGAATTGCCGGTAATGACGGCGTGGGAGTGAACCTTTACGTTCTTGCGAAGCGTCACATTCGGGCCGATGACCGCGAACGGGCCGATCTCGACGCCCTCTTCAAGTTGCGCCTTGCGGTCTATCGCGGCCGCAGGATGCACCGCTTGATTGGTCATGGAACGATCACCCGTTCTCGTTGCCGGGGTCTTGCCGCGAATCGACGATCATGGCGCTGATTTCCGCCTCGGCGACAATCTGGCCGTTGACCACCGCCTTTCCGTCGAACCGCCAGACCCGCCCGCGATTGCGCCGCTTCGTCATGTGATAATGAACGGTGTCGCCTGGGACTACGGGGCGGCGGAAGCGGGCGCGATCGATCGTCATGAAATAGACGAGCTGCGGCTCACGCGTGGCGGCGAGGTTCGCCACGCAAAGCGCGCCCGCGGTTTGCGCCATGCCCTCGATGAGAAGCACGCCGGGCATGACCGGGAAGTTGGGAAAGTGGCCCTGGAAGAATGGCTCGTTGATTGTGACGTTCTTGATGCCGACCGCGGACGCATCGCCATCCATGTCCACGATCCTGTCGACGAGCAAAAACGGGTAGCGATGCGGCAGAAGCTGAAGAATGCGTACGATATCCGCCGTGCCGAGATCCTTCTTCTCGAGTTTGGACTCGCTTTCGTTGCTGGTGTCAGATTTCTTCCACATAACCGTAGCTTCTAATCGTTGGAGTCCCCGGGGCCTTCGACCGAGCCCTTGCGCCGCGCGAGGCGTTTCAGGAGTGCTACTTCCCGCGCCCAGGTAATTATGGGCTTGGCAGGGTAGCCGCCCCAGCGCTCGCCCCGAGGAATGTCGGAAGCGACGCCGCTTTGAGCGCCGACCTGCGCCCCCGCTCCTATGCGGATATGGCCGACAGTGCCACACTGGCCGCCCATAGCCACAAAGTCTTCGAGAATCGTGCTGCCCGATATGCCTGTTTGCGCCGCAATAACACAGTGACGGCCTATCACGACGTTATGGGCGATTTGAACGAGGTTGTCGATCTTTGTGCCTTCGCCGATAATTGTATCCTTAAGTGCGCCGCGGTCTATCGTCGTGTTTGCGCCAATCTCCACGTCGTCCTGGACAATGACGCGCCCGACCTGGCGCACCTTATAATGACCGGACGGCCCCATGGCAAAGCCGAAGCCATCTTGGCCCAAGCGCGCGCCCGCGTGAATGATGACGCGGTTTCCGATCAGCGCATGCACGACGGAGGCGCCCGGCCCCACAAAGCAGTCGCGGCCGACCGCCACGCGGTAACCGATCACCGCCCCCGCGGCGATTCGGGCGCCGCGCCCAATCTGCGCTTCCGGACCGATCAAGGCGCCGGGCTCAATGACGGCGCCCTCTTCGATCCGCGCCGTGGCGTCGATAGCCGAGGCGCCGCCGCAGATTTTGGAATGCTGCGCGTCGGGAAAGAACATCTCCAGCGACCGTGCGAAAGACCGGTATGGATCGCGTGATATGAGCGGCGCAGCGCCAGCAGGGACGCGCTTCGCGAAGTCCGCGGAGACGAACACGGCGCCAGCCTGGGTCGCCTTGAGAGCCGCAATGTATTTCCGGTTGTCGAAGAAGGAGACGTCCGAACCGCCAGCGTCGTCAAGAGCGCGGACCGTATACATCGCTTTGCCGGATTCCGACGAAAGGGCCTCCGGGATCTCGGCTCCCGCATAAGAGGCCACTTCAGAGAGTGAAAACGGCCCGGCCGGAGCCCAAAATCCTGGATGTTCCATGAGATTCGTTACGCTTAAAAAAGCTAAGCGGGCCTTCGCCCGCCTAGCATCCATGATAGGTGATGGCTATAACTGTGCGGCTGTCATCCTCAGAACTTGGTCGCCGCGCCGAACCTGAACACCTGCGTCTGGTCGAAGGCCTCCTTGGTGATCGTCCATGCGAAGTCGGCGCGTAGCGGACCGATGGGCGAGTTCCATATGATGCTGCCGCCAGCCGACGAGCGGATCGCATCGGAGTCCTCCGGCTGAGTGAACGGTGTGGCGGCGCAATTGGCGGCGTTCGCTGCCTTGGCGCAATACTTCGCGGCAAACTGGGAGGCGTCGGTACCGTACAGCGTGCCGGCGTCAGCAAAAACCGCGCCGCCAAACCCAAGGTCGTCCGGCACGAAGGGCAGCGGGAAGCGTATTTCCGTCGTTCCTGCGTAGAAGGTCTTGCCGCCGTAGGATTCGCCCGTGACCGGATCACGCGGACCTATGCCAGCCGTTGCAAACCCGCGAATGGTCTCGCCGCCCTTGTAGAAGTCGTCAACGATACGGACGTCCTGGCCATCCCAGCCCTGAATATTGCCGCCGATGGCGCGACCAACGAGAGTAAATATCTTCGTCAGCGGATAGTATGCCCTGACTTCCGCAACCGAGCGGACGTAGTCGATGGTTCCGGGAGGTGCCGCGACATCCTGCGCCCATGACACATAAATGCCGCTCGTGGGATCTTTCGGTTGTTGCGCGTATCGTAGATTAGATTATAGCCGACCGACGAGACAATCGCATTTCCCGCCATCTCCAGCACCGCGTAAGAGGCGCCCGCGTCGACATCGTAAACGTTATCGTCATACAGGGTTAAGTTCGTATTCAGCCACAGATTGTCCATGAGCGCGAAGCCCAAGCGGATGCTGCCGCCGGCCTTGAAGTCAGCGTAGCCGGCATTCAAGTACCCCGCCGACTCGGTGTAATTCGACTCTCGTGCGAAGATGTCCACGCCAAAGGACAGATTGCGGTCGAGGAATCGGGGTTCCGTCCAGTTCACATCGACGCCGCCGCTTACCATGCTGCCGCTCAGCTTGACCTGGAGATATTGCCCCGTGCCGAGCAGGTTTCGCTCCGTATAGGAGATTTCGCCGATCACGCCTTCAGCCGTGGAATAGCCGGCCGCGAAGGACAACTCGCCGGTCGATTGCTCTTCCAAAGCGATGTTCAGGATCACGCGGTCGGGGGCGGAGCCGGGTTCCTTGTTGACCTTTACGTCTTTAAAGAAGCCAAGGCCGAGGAGTCGCTGGCGCGCCGAATCCACCATGATCTTGTTGTAGGCATCGCCTTCAGCCACGCGGAACTCGCGCCGTATGACGAAGTCCTCGGTGCGATAGTTGCCGCTCAGGTTGATTCGCTCGATGTAAACGCGCGGACCTTGCTCGACGACGAAGACAACGGAAATTGTCCTGTTGACCGGATCGCGCTCAATTCGAGGGCGGACCTGACCGAAGGCGTAGCCTGCCTGGGCCACGGCGACTGTCAAAACCTCCGCGGTCTTATCCACAAGCTCGGCGTTGTAGATGTCGCCAGGATGCGCCAGCACGCGGCCGCGAATGCTATCCGGCGAGAAGTTCGAAAGGGTCGATTCTATATCCACGCCGCCGAAGTGATAGAGAGGACCCTCGTCGACGGTGAACGTCAGGAAGAAGCCCTTTCCCTCGCGATCAACGTCAGCGACCGCCGATACCACTCGCATATCCGGATAACCATTTTTCAGATAGTAGCGGCGCAAGAGTTCGCGATCGAGATTGAAACGATCAGGGTCATAAACGGAGGTTGGCTTCAGGAAGTCCAGGATGCTCGATTCAGTCGTCGTGATAACGCCGCGCAGTTCGGTGTCCGAGTACGCCTGATTGCCAATGAAATTGATCCCGGCCACCTTAGTTTCGGGGCCCTCGCGGATTTCGAAGATAAGATCGATGCGGTTGTTGTCGAGTTCGACGATCTGAGCGTCAACCTGGGTCGCGTAATATCCCTGCCGGCGGTAAACCTCAAGCACCCGCTGAACGTCGGCCTGAGCACGCGCGCGGGTGTACATTGTGCGGGATTTCAGCTGAACTTCCTGGCTGAGCGTATCGCTCTTGACCTCGGTGTTTCCTTCGAAAGCAACCCGGTTGATCAACGGATTTTCGACCACCGCTATAACCACCACGGCGCCTTCGCGATTGATGCGCACGTCTTGAAAGAGACCGGTTGCATAGAGAGCCCTAAGGCTTTCATCCGCCTTGTAGGGATCGTAGTTCTGCCCGGCCGTAAAGGTCAGGTAATGTTTGACGGTTTCAGACTCAATGCGCTTGTTGCCAACGACCCGGATGTCGCGGATGACGCCGCCTCCTTGGGCAAACACCTTCGTCGAGTGTATCGACTCCGCTGTGACGGTCACCGTCATCACAGCAGCGAGTACGACGAGGGCCGCTTGAACCCTCCGGAATATGCTCGTGCCAAGCATCGAATTTGTTGCCCCTATTACGCCGGATCCCCACCTCAGCATTTCAACTTGCTAGAAACTAGCACTTTGTGACGCCAAGGTGGCTTGTCCCCACCAATCAGTCTGTTTCCGATCCCCCCTGTTGCCCCCCGGCATCAGGCGGATCAAGAGCACTCCTTCTTCTACGCTACCGAGGGCAGATGGCTTGAGCCCCTTTGGCTGGAGCCGGCCCCCGGGAAATGTCGGCGATGTTATTCCAAGTCACAAAGACCATTAACATGAGAAGCAAAATGAATCCAAACTGAAAACCGATTTCCTGTGCTCTTTGGTTCAATGGCCGGCCAAGTATGGCTTCGGCGCCATAGAACAAAAGGTGTCCTCCATCAAGGACAGGAATCGGAAAGAGGTTGAACAACCCGATACTTATCGAGATGAACGCGATCAGCGGAACGAGATTGACAAACCCCTCGGACGCAAAGGTTTTAGCCACCTCCGCAATCTTAACGGGGCCGCCTAACGAACTCGCGCAGGCATTGCCGCGAAACAACTGGCCAAAAAACTGAAAGGGGCCTTGAACGATCCGCCAGGTCTTTTGAAAGCCGATGCCCGCCGCCTGGAATAAGCCAGCGCTGACGACCTTGGCATCCTCTCTCCTGGATGCGCCGGTGACTCCCAGCCTTCCGACGCACTCGCCTTCGGTCAACTCCGGGACGGCTACAAGATTCAAGAGCTTGCCGCCGCGATCGACTTCGATGTCGATGGGCGAACGCGCATTGAGCTTAACAGAAAAACTAAAGTCTTCAAAGCTTTTTACAGGTTTTCCCGCCACCGAGACAATCCTGTCGCCAGCTTCGAGGCCAGCTTTGGCGGCGGGAGTGCCTGGCTCGACGCAAGTGATCCGCGCTTCTTGATAAACGATCCCCGTGGCCAAGGTGATGCCGGTTAAGATGAGGACGCCAAGCACGAAGTTCGCGAAAGGCCCGGCGAGCACGATGAGCGTCCGCCGCCAAATTGGCGCCGTATGGAAATTGCCCTCGCGTTCGCTTGGGGTCAGCGTCTGAAGCTGCTCGGCCGAGGGCATGCTCGCAACGCTCTCGTCGCCCTTGAACTTCACGTAGCCGCCAAGCGGCACCCAGGCCAGCCGCCAGCGGGTGCCGCTGCGGTCGCGAAAGCCCGCGATTTCGGGTCCGAAGCCGACGGAGAAAGTTTCCACGGTGACGCCCAAGGCGCGGGCCGCCAGGAAGTGACCGAGTTCG
The DNA here is from genome assembly GCA_963748525.1 of uncultured Alphaproteobacteria bacterium. Taxonomy (GTDB): domain Bacteria; phylum Pseudomonadota; class Alphaproteobacteria; order Rhizobiales; family Rhodomicrobiaceae; genus Rhodomicrobium. The sequence continues at coordinate 337,756 of CAVVJJ010000016.1, read as the reverse complement.
TGCACGATAACCACCACGCCCAGCACGAGCAGGAATGGAACCGTCCACCAGAAGATTTGTGTGAACGCGAACGACAAGTCATGAGCCATCATAAGGCGAAACCTTCAGGCAGGGCGGCGCCAGCCCGAGCCGGGCGCGCCACCCCTTCAAGGTGGGAGCATGAAACGAGAAGCTTGAAGAACCGCAAAATTTGAAGGCCGAGTGGCATGCTTAAATACGCGCCGGGAAAACGGCGGACCCCTTGTCCGCGCCAGGAAGAACGGATTTCGCGATTTCGCGGGCGCGGACGTCGATATGCACAACGTCTTCAAGGCTATCCGGAACGACGCCGGCAAGACTGGACGCCGCCTTGTCCAAAGTCCGCTCGACCAACGCAGCGATGCCGGGGAACGAGGTCAACCGGTTGAGAAACGCTTCCACCGCGACCTCGTTTGCCGCGTTCAGAACAGTCGGCGCGGCGCCGCCTTCTTTAAACGATTGCTTGGCGAGCCTTAGAGCGGGAAAGCGTGTCTCGTCTGGTTCTTCGAAGGTCAGGTTGCCGGCGGCAGCGAGGTCGAGCCTCTTGAAATCGGCCGCCAGGCGTTCGGGCCACGCCAGGCTGTAAGCGATGGGGGTGCGCATGTCGGGAAGGCTGGCTTGGGCGATCACGGAGCCATCGCTGTAATAGACAAGCGCGTGGATAATGGATTGCGGATGGATGATTGCGGAAAGCTGATCGGCCTCGACGTTGAACAGGTGGAAGGCTTCGATCAGCTCAAGACCCTTGTTCATCAGCGTGGCGCTGTCGACGGTGATTTTCTGGCCCATCGTCCAGTTTGGATGCTTGAGCGCGTCTTCCGGGCGCGCCTTGGCGATCTGCTCCGCCGTCCAGGTGCGGAAGGGGCCGCCTGAAGCCGTCAGCACGATCCGCTCGACATGCTTGCATTCGAGCTCGTCCAGTGCCTGGAATACGGCCGAGTGCTCCGAATCGACTGGAAGGAGGGTTGCGCCGCTGCGAGCGCGCTCCTTCATGAAGTAAGCGCCGGCTGATACGAGACATTCCTTGTTGGCGAGCGCAACGGTCGTGCCCTGGCGCAGCGCCGCAAGCGTCGGCGCCAGGCCAGCGGAGCCGACAATCGAGGCCATGATCAGGTCGGCTGGTCTGGCGCCCGCCTCAACAAGCGCCTTTGGGCCGGCGCCGCATTCGATCCCCGTTCCCTCAAGGCATCGGCGCAGTTCGCCTTCCTGCCGTTCGTCGGCGAGCGCGGCGTACTCCGCTTTCAGCGCGACCGCAAGGCTTGCGAGCTTTTGCACGTTCCGATTTGCGGTCAACGCCACGGCCTGGAAGCGGTCAGGATGGAGCGCTAGAATATCGCAGGTGTGCTGTCCGATCGTGCCCGTCGCCCCCAGCACGCTCACGCGCTTCATCTCGCCCGCCTCGGCTTGAGAGCCATACCCATTCTTCTTCATTGTCGCTCCAGTCATTCCAAGCGGTTGCCCGTCTCACCAAACGAGGAGGGCGCGTCCCGGTTTTAGGGGATCTGCCGCAGCCGCAATCAGCCCCGCTCCAATTGCCGCAAAAACAAGCCCGTCCAGACGGTCGAGAACGCCGCCATGCCCGGGAATAAGCCCGCTCGAATCTTTTACGCCGAAGAAGCGCTTGATAAACGATTCGCCAAGATCGCCGCCCTGGGAGATCACAGCAAGCGCCGCGCTGAGCCCAGCGACCGCCGGGACAGAGGTATTGCCAAACCAGATGGCGAACAGCGCGCCACAGATGCAGGCGCAAAGCGCGCCGCCGATGAAGCCCGCCCACGTCTTGTTCGGCGAGATCTTTGGGGCGAGCTTGGGACCGCCGATCAATCGCCCGATAAAAAATGCGCCCGTGTCCGCCGACCAGACCACGAGAAAAAGGTAAAGAATGGCGTCGAAGCCGTATTCGGGGTCTTGGCGGATCGCGATCAGGGCGATAGCCGGCAAGCCGGCATAATAGACGCCTGCCGCAGACCACCAGGGATCGCTCGGTAGTTTCGCCTTTTTGTGCATCCGGAAAGCGAGCCATGTAGCGGCGAAGATAATTGTAACGGCGAGCACATGGTAATTCTTCAAGGTGAGATAGCCTGCCCCGATGATCGAGGAAGCCTGCAGCGCGAAAATTCCGTCGATGCCGCCGGCGCGAACCACTCGCCCCCACTCCCAACTCATCAAGGCGGTGGCGAAAAGGATGAGCGCAGCAAAGGTTTGCGTTCCCGCATAGGTTAACGCAAGCGTCAGCGCTACCAGAACGAGGCCCGAGTTGATCCTTGTAACGAGCTCTGAACCGACAGCTTTTGCCATTATCCTTCGCTATTTAAGCTGGCCGCCCGGCGCGCTGGCGCTACCCTGCAAGGCCGCCAAACCGGCGTTCGCGCTGCAGGTAGGACGCAATCGCGCTTTCCAAGGTCTGTCTTGTAAAGTCCGGCCAGAAATTATCAACGAATAAAAACTCGGAGTACGCGCACTGCCATAGGAGGAAGTTGCTGATGCGCTGCTCGCCGCTTGTGCGGATGAGCAGATCAGGGTCGGGAATACCCGCCGTGTCGAAGTGCTCGGCCAGCGTATCCTGCGTTATGGACTCCGCGGTGATTTCCCCGGATTTCACCCGTTCCGCCAGCCGCTTAGCAGCGCGAACGATCTCGTCCCTGGCGCCGTAATTGAAGGCGATGATGAGCTGAAGGCCGGTGTTGCCGCTCGTAAGCGCCACTGCTTCCCGGAACATGGTGACGACGTCCGCTGGCACGCCCTCTTCCGAGCCAATAACCCGCACCTTCACATTTTTCTGGTGGAGTTCGGCGAGGTCGCGGCGGATGAAACGGCGCAGAAGCCCCATGAGGTAAGTGACCTCGATAGGAGGCCTCTTCCAATTCTCGGATGAAAAGCTGAACAGCGTGAGATAGGAAACGCCGAGGTCGGAGGCGGCGCGCACGCATTCCCGGGTGCTTTCCACGCCGCGCCGGTGGCCCTCCGTTCGCGGCAAGCCCCGTTGCGCCGCCCAGCGTCCGTTCCCGTCCATGATGATGGCTATATGCTTTGGAAAGGCGGGCTCTTTTCCCAGCGTAAAGGCTTTTTCCTGCAATCTCACTCTTGATCACCCATTATTCCGATAAGGTGAAGCTACGGTCTTGAACGAAAAAAAGCTGGACCATAAGCAACATATTCGCTCGCCCGAAGCATCCCGCGCAAGCTGGAAGCCATGGCCTGCGTCGATCTTTCCGCCTGGCGTTCAACGTTATACCTGCATGATCTCGTGCTCTTTGCCCGCGAGGAGCCCATCGATCTCCTTGATCGTGCGATCGGTGAGATCCTGCACCTTGTCATGAAGCGAGACGCTGTCGTCTTCGCTGATTTTGCCGTCCTTTTCCAGTTTCTTGATCTGGTCCATGCCGTCCTTGCGGACGTTCCGGACAGCGACGCGGGCCTGCTCTGTGTATTTTCTGGCGATCTTGACGAGTTCCTGGCGGCGCTCCTGGTTCAGCTCCGGGATCGGCAGGCGAAGCGTCAAACCGTCAACCACCGGGTTGAGGCCGAGATCCGATTCCCGGATCGCTTTGTCGACCGCATGCAAGTTGCTTTTGTCCCAGACCTGCACCGTGATGAGACGTGGCTCGGGAGCGTTGACAGAGGCCACCTGGTTGATAGGCATTTTCGCGCCATAAGACGTGTTCACCATGATCGGATCGAGCAAGGTCGTGCTCGCCCGGCCAGTTCTGAGGCCGCCAAACTCCGATTTGAGCGATTGGACAGCGCCCTTCATGCGCTTTTCAATTTCTTTGATGTCGAAATTGCTGGCTGCCATCTCCGTCCCCTTTTATTCTCGAGGCTGCGTATTGATTGCCCTCATTTATGCAGCTCAGCCGTTCCCGACAACGCTGTAAAGGGCCTCGCCCCGCATAACTTTTCCAATAGCGCCCTTCTGATGCAGGGAAAACACCACGATTGGGATTGAATTGTCGCGGGCGATCGCAATCGCCGCGGCGTCCATGACTTTCAGGTCGCGGGCGAGCGCCTCGGAAAAGGTGAGACGGTCGTAGCGCTGCGCGTCCGGATTGGCTTTGGGATCTTTGGAATAAATTCCGTCAACCTGAGTGGCCTTCAGAACGGCGTCGCAGCCGAGTTCGGCTGCCCGAAGAGCGGCCGTGGTGTCGGTTGTAAAGAAAGGGTTTCCCGTGCCGCCGGCAAGAACGACGACCGCCCCCCGATCCAGCTCAGCCGCCGCCTCGTCTCGCGAGAACGTTTTGCAAACTGTGGGAACGGGAAGACCCGAGTAAAGCGAAGCGTGCTGGCCGGCGCGCAGCAGAGCTTGCTGCAATGCGAGGCCGTTCATAACGGTCGCCAGCATGCCCATGAAATCCGCCTTCACGCGGTCGATGCCATGCGCCGTACCCGCCATGCCGCGAAAGATATTGCCCCCGCCGATGACGATAGCCGCCCGCGCGCCGCTCCGGGCAACTTCGGCGATGTCCGTGGCGATGGAGGCGAGCGTCCCGGCGTCGATGCCATACCGCCCGTTTCCCATGAGAGCCTCGCCCGAGATTTTGACGAGGGGGCGAGTGTAGGGCAATGGCGGCATCGTCTTTTCCCTTGGCGAGCGCTGGCGGACGGCTCGCAAGCCGTCCGCATCAATAGCCTGGCAAGTTATTGCTTGCCTGCCGCCGCAGCAACCTCGGCCGCAAAATCTCCCTTTTCGGCCTTGATGCCTTCGCCAAGTTCATAGCGGACGAAGGCTTTCACCGTGATCGGCGCGCCCACGCCCTTCTCGGCCTCTTTCAAGGCCTTTTCGACGGTCAGGTCGGGATTGATAACGAAAGCCTGCTTGAGAAGAACCACCTCCTGGTAGAACTTCTTGATGCGGCCTTCGATCATCTGTTTCACGACCTTCTCAGGCTTCCCGCTTTCGTTGGCCTGCTCGGTGAAGATCGCGCGCTCGCGCTCCACCACCTCGGGGTCGACATCCTCGTCCCTCAGTGCGAGCGGGTTCGTCGCCGCGACGTGCATCGCAACCTGGCGGCCGATCTCGTTCAGCTTTTCGTGGTCGCCGGACGATTCCAGCGCGACGAGAACGCCGATCTTACCCATGCCGGGCGTGGCCTGGTTATGGACGTAGGTGGCAACGACGCCATTCTTCACCGTAAGCGCGGCGGTGCGGCGGAGCGTCAGGTTCTCGCCGATGGTGCCGACAAGCTCTTTCAGGTGATCGGCAACGGTCGCTTTCTTCTTCGGGTACTGGGTCGCGGCGAGCTTCTCGACATCGCCGCCCGCCTTCAATGCGAGTTTGGCTATCTCGGCCACAACATTCTGGAACTCGGCGTTGCGCGCGACGAAGTCGGTTTCCGAATTGACCTCTACCACGGCCCCCGTCTTCGCGGCGGACGCGATGCCGATGAGGCCCTCCGCGGCGACGCGGTCGGCCTTTTTCGCGGCCTTGGAGAGTCCCTTGGCGCGCAGCCAATCGACCGCCGCTTCCATCTCGCCGCCGGATTCCTTGAGCGCCGTCTTACAATCCATCATGCCGGCGCCGGTCTTATCCCGGAGGGCCTTGACCATATCGGCAGTAATCGCAGCCATGTGCTACCTCATTGGTTGAAAAACGGGGGATTGGCGCCCGAAGGCGGACGCTCCGCCGTCAGCTCGTAAGCTCGCGCGCCTGGTCGATCCAATCACCCTTCGCGATCTGGCCGTTGCCGTGCAGGAGGCGATCGATCTCGTCGAGATTGTCCTGCGTGAAGGCCGCGACCTGCCAGTAATGAAAGACGCCGCGCTCGTTGAGCTTCTTCTCGTGCGCTTTGGTGATGCCGCGAATCTTCTTCAGATCGTCCTTTTCGCCTTGCGGCTCAGGCAGGCCCTCAAGGGTTGAGACTTCCTCTTCCTCTGCCTTGGGCTCGGGCGCCTTGGCCTTCTTCTTCGGGGCGGCTTCCCCATTCGTCTTGTGCGCGTGCGCGCCGTCCTTGCCGTTCTTGACCGGCTCGATGACCGCGTCGTCAAGCGCGGCTTCGGAAACTTCCTCCGCGGCGCCGATGTCGACGCCGGCGACGCCTTGCGCGCGCTCGATGCCGTCGATGGCGGCGCGCGCGATCAGGTCGCAATAAAGCGTGATGGCGCGGCCCGCGTCGTCATTGCCGGGGATCGGATAGTTGACGCCATCGGGGTTCGAGTTGCTGTCGATGATGGCGATGACCGGGATCTTGAGCTTCTTCGCCTCCGCGATGGCGATGGCCTCCTTGTTCGTGTCGATCACGAACAGAAGATCGGGCACGCCGCCCATGTCCTTGATGCCGCCAAGCTCCTGCTCCAGCCGGTCGCGCTCGCGCGTGAGCTGCAGAAGCTCCTTCTTGGTGAAGCCCTGTCCTTCGCCGGCGACCAGATCTTCGAGGTAGCGCAGGCGCTTGATCGAATTCGTGATGGTCTTCCAGTTGGTCAGCATGCCGCCGAGCCAGCGGTGGTTCACGTAATACTGAGCGCAGCGCTTCGCGGCGTCGGCGATGCCGTCCGACGCCTGGCGCTTCGTGCCGACGAAGAGAATGCGGCCGCCCTGGGCAACCACGTCGCTCGCCGCGACAACGGCCTGATGCAGAAGCGGCACCGTCTTCGACAGATCAATGATGTGGATCTTGTTCCGCGCCCCGAACAGGTAATCCTGCATTTTCGGGTTCCAGCGGTGCGTTTGGTGGCCGAAATGGACGCCAGCTTCGAGGAGCTGACGCATGGTGAATTGAGGCAGAGTCATAGCGTTCCTTCGTCCGGTTGAGCCTCCGCGGGGTGCTAATGGCCGATGCCATCACCGGAATGCCAAAAAGGGCCGCGAACGGCCCAATGACAAAATCCCCGCGTGTGAGATGCTGCTTCTATAGGCGCGAACGCATAAAATTGCAAGCGCCGGGCGGCTTCCTGGGCTAAACCGAAGTTGGGAGGCGCCGCTTTCCGTTAACCCACCCTTAACCCTGGCGCCGCCGATTAAACTTGCGCCGATTCGCGCTTTTTCGCCCGCTTCCCCTCATTATCACCAGTATAGCCGAAAGCGCCTTGCGGAGGCTTTAAGCCGCCCTATCCCATTGGTTTGACTTGGGTATTTCCGCCCGCAGCGCAAGTTCCAAAGCGGTTGTGCGCCGCGCGCCGGCAACCCCTGGCTTCGCTTTTGGGTTAACACGCGCAACTTTATAACCGTTAACTAGGATTTCTGAAGCCGCTTTTTCGCGCCATTTCCGGCCTTTTTCTTTGTTTACTCCCCTTTTTCCTCCAAAATACGCGAGAAATACCCCGCTATTCCTGCCGTTAACACTCGGCAATTTTAACCATGCGACGGCGCTATGAAAATCGCCCGCGCCCTCCAGCGCGCGCCGTAAGCTCCCGCAAGGATGGAGCGCCGCTCGGCGGCGGCGGCTGACCGGCCTTGAGGCGGCGCCTGCGGTTACGGCTCAACGCCGAGGCGCTTCAGCGCGTCCTTGCTGATTTGCAAATTCGGATTTTTCGAGAGCGCCCGCCTGAAATCGGCGATGGCCCGGTTCTTATCGCCTTTGCGCCCATAGGCGACGCCGCGGTTGACATAGGCGAGCGCGTCTTTCGGATCGAGGCGGATGGCCTGATCGTAATCGGCGATGGCGCGGTCATAATCGCCTTTGCCGTAATAGGCGATGCCGCGGCCGTAATAGGCTTTCGCGTATTCCGGGTTCAGGCGGATGGCCTGATCGTAATCGGCGATGGCCCGGTCATAGTCGCCTTTGGCGTGGTAGACGTTGCCGCGGTTGTTATAGGCCGTCGCGTCTTTCGGATCGAGGCGGATGGCCTGATCGTAATCGGCGATTGCGCGGTCATGATCGCCTTTGCGGTAATAGGCGTAGCCGCGGCCGTGATAGGCGGCCGCCAATTTCGCGTCGAGGCGGAGGGCCTGATCGTAATCGGCGATGGCGCGGTCATGATCGCCTTTGTTATCATAGGCGTTGCCGCGGTTGGCATAGGCCCAGGCGAGGCCCTTGCCGCTCCACTTGCCAGACTGGATGGCCGCCGTGCAGCCGCCGATGCTAAGGTCTTGATCCTTGTCCTGGTTACAGTCGCTCGCCGCGTCGGCGAGAGCGCCGCCGCAGGATGCCAGCGCCAGCCCGATGGCAAGCATCAATGCGCGCATGAAGAACTCCATAAACTTATAATTTCGCAACTATATAGCTGGATGACTATCAGCGCCAGCGGAACCGTGGGACGGCGCCCGCGCGACTTATTGTGAGCCGTCTACCAGCAATCGCTCGCCGGGCTTAGCCCCTCGCGCCGGCGGGAGGGGACAATCCTAAAAAAAACAAGCTGTGGCTCCAGCGCAATTGCGTTCCACTTTAGTAAAAGGCTAGGTTGCAACCGGGCGAATGCGCGTAAAATGGGTGGGCGACGTGTTAAAGAAGCTGTCCGTATTGCTTCCGATTTGCGCGAGCGTGACCTCGGGCTGCATGTCGACGCCGCCGCTTTCCCAAGCGACCGGCTCCGACCACAGCGAGGTTTTGATCAAGGATGTCGTCGAGCGCGTCAAATGCGAAATCTCCGACGCCTTCGACCAAAAAACCGAACAGCCCCAATTCAGGTGGCTGGCCGACTGGACGGCCCACGTCGATCTGTCGCTCGCCATCAACGACAATGCAGGGATATCGCCGAACGGCAGCTTCACGAAATTCGAGAAAAGCGCGCTAAACTACGACGCGGGTAAACTACCTTCTTACCCGGTGGTGACGCAATTTTTCTCCGTCAGCGCAGGAGCGAATTTCAGCGGCCAGGCGGTGCGGACCGAGACCGTCAGCTTTACTTTGCCGCTGGACGAACTCAAAGCGTGGCGGGAAGAGATCGACGCCAGGGAGGCGCTTCTTCCCCCGGAGAAAAAAACCTGCGCCCCGCAATCGACGGGCCTGACAGGGAACCTTGGCCTCAAGGAATGGACGGACTCGGCCTTTTATCCGGTGGAAAAGGTGGAAGACGGGAACCGCGAACTCTATGCAGGCGTGCACAACGCCTCCTGGAAGTTTGCCTCCAAGCCGCCGTTCCCGATAGTCGCGGGAGACAAACCGTTTAACGGCTACAAAAACCTAGGGCAGTTGTTGAAGAATACCGGACCGCAGTTCGAAATGGTGCGCCGCAGCGCTCCTTCACAGAAGGGAAATTTCGAGAAAAGGTCTGTGCCTGAGGAGCAAGCTCCGCTGCTGCGGTGCATGGCCCACCCGGAAATCAAATGGGAACTCGACGACCACGCTCACCCAATTGCAGACGACCCTGCTCACCCAAATAAATTTGATCAAGTGGCGCAATGGCAAAGACAGCTAAAAGCTTTGCAGACGGCGACGAGCAGTTCGCTCTCAACCATCGAGTCGAATGCGCAAAAAATCAACACGAACATTCAAAGCGTCATTACGCGGCTTGAAGACAACCAGAAATACAAAGCAGTCATGTCTCCCTTTGTAAGGGCGAAATATGAAAGAACGCGCGCTCAAATAGAGAAAGCGCTTAAATATGTAGAAGGTTGCGCGGACTATAAGCAAACATTGGATTCGGCTCAAGCTCTTACGGAAACGATACTTCCATCCTTATATCAAGTTGGAACATCGGGAAATCAGGATAATTGGTGCAATCCAAAATACTACTGCGCAAACGCAAAAGACCCCACCGACGATCCTTCAATGCCGACGTGTTCCACACCCGCCCCCAAGGCGTCAGCCGGAGACGCGACGCCAGCGACCGACGATAACGGCCACGACGTCGCGACCAAAAAAAGCGACCCTCCAATTTGCCGCGCCACGTCTTGTCCCAATGCAGGGACGGCCGACGCCTACGCTCATCTCAAGGATACGATGCAAGAGCTGCAAAAGCGGGCTGTTGCGGCGGCAGACCCGAAAAAAGATGCGAAAAACGCATCCTTCGAGAATGGCGCCCTTGTCTGCGCGGAAAATCTCACCTGGCTCTCCAATAATGTGAGCATCTTTGTGAGCGACATTCCAAATCAGATCGATCCGCCCATCGACTCGGTGCTGCACTCCCTGCAATTCGTCATCAGCTACGGCGCGAATGTCACGCCGAGCTGGACCTTGCTCCAATGGAAGGGGCCTGGCCAAAGCGGGAATTTCCTGTCGGCTTCGGGTATCCGGACGCATAATTTGCAGCTTGCTCTGGGGCCGCGCTCTGGCCAGGCGTCGATCTCGCAGGACGCGACACGCTTGATTACAAACCAAACCGTCAAGTCTCTGGGCAACTGAGCCGTCCAGGCTTTTGCTTTCTGACAACAGCGCCTTTTCGCCCGCGACTCAGATAGCCTTCGCGCGAGACATGACGCGCGCGCGCCCTCGCGCTAAGATGCGGCGGGCACGGCGGAGGAGCCGGACGATGCAAGGAAAATCCATTCTCCTCATTATCGGCGGAGGCGTCGCCGCCTATAAATGCCTGGATTTCATCCGGCGCGCGAAGGAGCGCGGGGCGACGGTGCGCTGCATTCTTACGCGCGCGGCCCAGCATTTCGTCACGCCGATGTCCGCCGCCGTGCTCTGCGAGGAGCCCGCCTTCACCGAGCTGTTCGATCTCAAGAACGAGACGGAGATTGGCCACATCCGCCTGTCGCGCGAAGCGGACCTCATCATCGTCGCGCCCGCCACCGCCGACCTGATCGCGAAGATGGCGCACGGGCTGGCCGGCGACCTTGCGGGCGCCGTGCTTCTCGCCGCCGACAAGCCGGTGCTCGCCGCCCCCGCCATGAACTGGCGCATGTGGGAGCATCCGGCGACGCGGCGCAACCTCGCCCAGCTCAAGGCGGACGGCGTTCATTTCGTCGGGCCGAACGAGGGCGCGATGGCCTGCGGCGAGCATGGCGTGGGCCGCATGGCTGAGGTTGACGAGATCCTCGCCGCCGCCGGGCGCATTCTGGAAGGCGACAGCATAAAGCCGCTCGCGGGCCGCGCCGTGCTCGTAACCGCCGGGCCGACCTTCGAGCCCATCGATCCCGTCCGCTTCATAGGCAATCGCTCCAGCGGCAAACAGGGCTACGCCATCGCCGCCGCCGCCGCCCGGCTCGGCGCGCGCGTAACGCTGGTGGCCGGCCCCAACGCTTTGCCCGAGCCGCGCGGCGTCGCCACCGTGCATGTCGAAACCGCGCAGAAAATGATGGAGGCGGCGGAGGCCGCACTGCCGGCGGATATCGCGGTGTTCTGCGCCGCCGTCGCCGATTGGCGCGCAGCCGTCATCCAGTCCGAGAAGATCAAGAAAAGCGCCGAGGCGCCCGAGTTGCAGCTGATCGAGAACCCGGACATCTTGAAAACCATCGCCAAACGCGCGGCCAACCGGCCCCATCTCGTGATCGGCTTTGCGGCGGAAACCGGCAACATCATCGCCCAGGCGGTGCAGAAGCTCGAAAACAAAGGCTGCGACTGGATCGTCGCGAACGACGTTTCGCCGGCGGCCGGCGTTTTTGGCGGCGCTCGCAATGCTGTGCATGTGATCACGCGCTCGCGCGTGCAAAGCTGGCCGGAAATGTCGAAGGACGAGGTGGCGGACCGGCTGATGCGCGCGGCGGCCGATTGGCTCGCCGAACAGAAGCCGGGCGCCGCCGCCCCGAAGAGCGCGTGACCATGATCGCCGTCCGCTATCAGGTTTTGCCGCATGGCGAGGGTTTGGCCGCGCCGTCCTACCGCAGCGAGCAGGCCGCCGGCCTCGACCTTTCGGCGGCGCTGGGCGACGGCGCCGCGCTGGTCCTTGCGCCAGGCGAGCGCGCGCCGATCCCCACTGGCCTTATCCTGGAGCTGCCCGCGGGCTTCGAGGGCCAGGTGCGCCCTCGCTCGGGGCTCGCGCTGCGCCACGGCGTCACGGTGCTGAACTCGCCCGGCACAATCGATGCAGATTATCGCGGCGAAATCCAGGTTATTCTTGTCAATCTTGGAAATGAAGCTTTTACTGTAAGTAGAGGCGCGCGAATTGCTCAGCTTGTGGTCGCGAGGGTTACGATGGTAAATTTCGAGCGAGTGGAGATCGTCGCCTCAACCTCGCGTGGCGAAGGAGGTTTCGGCTCGACGGGGCGCTGAGACGATATTCCGCATGATGCTTGCTCATGGGACCTATGCGTCCCGTGGGTTTGTGGCGTAGACAGGCCGCATGCCATATAGGCTGCGGGTCGAAAGGCCAATTCGATCGGCCGCCAACAACCAGATGGAGATCTCATGCCTGAATCTCAAATCTGGGGAGGAACGATTAGGAAGATGTGGCTCTCGGAAGGAGACAAGTTCCGCGACCACCTCTTGAGGCTCGACAAAGAAAGCCGCCGGATGCGCTTCGGTATGGCTGTGAGCAACGCGTTCATCGTGGATTACGCTTCGCGTCTGTGCGAAATGCGGGGCGTCATTTACGGTTTCTTCATCGATCACGAAATGAGAGCGGCGGCTGAAATGCGCCAGATCGGGGATTCCTGGTCGATTGACGCGGAAGGCGCCTTCTCCGTCGAGTATGAGTATCAGAATCGCGGCGTCGGCACAGAGCTTCTGGGCCGAATCATTCGCGCGGCGCGAAATCGCGGCGTGGCGCGGCTTTACATGAATTGCCTCGCCGAAAACCATAAAATGCAGCGCATTTGCCGCAAATACCAGGCCGAGCTGGTATTCGATCACGGCGAGGTCGTCGGCAGGGTCATCCCGGCGCTGCCGACATACATTTCCCTTTGGGAGGAAGCAGTCGACGATTCGAAGGGCTTCGTCATGGCGGTGCTGGAATTGCCCGTCGCCGAGCATGAGCCTGTTGCTTGAGCGTTGGCGCATGACCGCCGTTCGTACTCGGCCACAGGGCCGAAATACTCCTCCCAATACGATAGGGATGGCCGGGTTCGCCCGGCCATCCCCTTGATGTTTGCGGCAGGCGCGGCCTGCTTCTAATTCTTCGACTTGTCGACGAGGGCGCGCTCCACGATCCATGGCATCATGGCGCGCAGGCGGCGGCCGGTTTCCTCGATCGGATGGGCGTCGCATTTGGCGCGCAGGGCCTTGAAACTTGTCTGGTTGACCTTGTTTTCGAGCATCCAATCGCGCGTAAACTTGCCGTCCTGGATGTCGGCCAGCACCGCCTTCATGGCTTCCTTCACGCGAGCGTCCACGATGCGCGGGCCGGTGACGTACTCACCGTATTCGGCCGTGTTCGAGACCGAATAGTTCATATTCGCGATGCCGCCCTCGTAGATGAGATCGACGATCAGCTTCACCTCATGCACGCACTCGAAATAGGCCATCTCGGGCGCATAGCCGGCCTCGACCAGCGTCTCGTAGCCCGCGCGCATCAGTTCGACGAGGCCGCCGCACAAAACGGTCTGCTCGCCGAACAGGTCGGTCTCGCATTCCTCGCGGAACGTGGTCTCGATGATGCCTGCGCGTCCGCCGCCGATGGCGCTCGCATAGGAGAGGCACAGCTCGTGCGCGTTGCCGCTCGCATCCTTCGCCACGGCGATGAGACAGGGAACGCCCGCGCCGCGCAAATATTCGCCGCGCACCGTGTGCCCCGGCCCTTTCGGCGCAACCATGCCCACGTCGAGGTCGGCGCGCGGTTCGATCAGGCTGAAATGAATGTTGAGACCGTGCGCGAACAGGAGCGCCGCGCCCTCGCGCAGATTGGCATGCAGGTGCTCGCGATAGATGTCGGCCTGCAATTCGTCCGGCGTGAGCATCATGACGACGTCGGCCCATTTCGCCGCCTCGGCCACGTCGAGCACGCGGATGTTCTGCCGCTCGGCCTTTTTGGCGGAGCCAGAACCCTTTCGCAGCGCGACCGCTGCCTCCGCGACGCCGGAATCCCGCAGGTTCAGCGCGTGGGCATGGCCTTGGCTGCCAAAACCGATGATGGCGACTTTCTTGCCCTTGATGAGATTGATGTCCGCATCGCGATCATAATAGACGCGCATAGAGATCCCCTTCTTCCAAGTTTGCGATGGACAATCAGGGCGCGGCGTTGGTCAATCTCTGGCACGCGATACGCTCTGAAATTGAAATCCGGCTTAAGCAGCGAAAGCCTTCAGGTCAACGGAATTAGACGGGACGCATCGGGGCCGCCTTCGGATCGGCGATACACAAAGCTCCCCTTTGGGCGATCACATCGCATCCGGACCGCGGCTGATCGCGGCGGCTCCCGTTCGCGCAACCTCGACAAGCCCGAGCGGCTTCATCAAAGCGATGAAGTTCTCGATTTTCGAGATCCGGCCCGTGATTTCGAATACGAAATGATCGGTGGTTGCATCCACGACTTGCGCGCGAAAGGCTTCGGCGAGCCTCAGGCTCTCGACGCGCTTTTCGCCCTTGCCCGCCACCTTGACAAGCGCGAGTTCGCGCTCGATTGGATCGCCCTTCACCGTCAAATCCGTGACGCCATGCACGGGCACGAGGCGGCCGAGCTGGCTCTTGATCTGGTCGATCACCTCGGGCGAGCCGCTGGTCACGATGGTAATGCGCGATTCGTTCGAGTCGCGGCTCACCTCGGTCACGGTCAGGCTGTCGATATTATAGCCGCGCCCGGCGAAAAGGCCGATCACCCGGGCCAAAACGCCAGGCTCGTTATCGACAAGCACCGCGATCGTATGCCTCTCGATGCGCTGCTCGTTCGGCTCGTCTGACGGCATGCCCGACCCCCACTCCATCCTATTCATTGCTCGACGCCTTCAACTGCAGCACCGCCTCAAACCATGACCTTGCCCGCGTCGGAGACCGAAAACGAGATATCGTCGTTTGCAAACTCATCCCCGAACAACATGCTGTTGTGCGCCTCGCCCGATGGGATCATCGGGAAGCAGTTGGCCAGTTTGTGAACGCGGCAATCGACGACGACCGGTTTCGGCGTGTCGATCATCTTCATGATGACGTCGTCGAGTTCGTCCGGCTTCTCCGCGCGCAAGCCCACCGCGTGAAACGCTTCCGCGAGTTTCACGAAATCGGGCAGCGCCTCCGCGTAGGAATGCGAGTAGCGGCCGCCGTGCAGAAGCTCCTGCCACTGGCGCACCATGCCCATATATTCGTTGTTCAGGATGAAGATCTTGATCGGCAGGTCGTATTGCGCGGCCGTCGAAAGCTCCTGCACGGTCATCATTGCCGAAGATTCGCCCGCGATGTCGATGACGAGGCTCTCGGGATGCGCGACCTGCACGCCGACAGCCGCCGGAATGCCGTAGCCCATGGTGCCAAGGCCGCCGCTCGTCATCCAGCGGTTCGGTTCATCGAACCGGTAGAACTGCGCGGCCCACATCTGGTGCTGGCCGACTTCGGTCGTGATGTAAGTGTCGCGATTCTTCGTCAGCTCGTAGAGCCGCTGGATCGCGTATTGCGGCATGATCACGTCGTCGCGGGTCTTGTATTTCAGGCAATCCCGTTCGCGCCACGAGTTGATCTGCGACCACCACGCCTTTAGCGCCTTCTTATCGACTTGCGGCGAGCGGGCGCGCCAGACGCGAAGCATCTCCTCGAGCACGTAGCCGCAGTCGCCGATGATCGGAATGTCCGCGCGCACGTTCTTGGAGATTTGCGACGGGTCGATGTCGATATGGATTTTCTTCGAGCCTGGCGAGAAGCCGTTGAGCCGGCCGGTGATGCGGTCGTCGAAGCGCGCGCCGACGCAGATCATGACGTCGCAGTCATGCATGGCGAGGTTGGCTTCGTAGGTGCCGTGCATGCCGAGCATGCCGAGCCATTGTTTCGAGGAGGCGGGATAGGCGCCGAGCCCCATGAGCGTCGAAGTGAGCGGATATCCGGTCAAATCCACGAGTTCGCGCAAAAGCTTCGAGGCATTCGGCCCGGAGTTGATGACGCCGCCGCCCGTGTAGAAGATAGGGCGCTTGGCGCTCGCGATCAGATCGACGGCGTCGCGGATCGACTGGGGGTTGCCCTTTACCTGCGGCCGGTATGTCTTATGAACGACCTTGCTCGGCCCGACATATTGCCCCTTGGCGAACTGGACGTCCTTCGGGATATCGATCACCACCGGCCCGGGCCGCCCGTTTTGCGCGACGTAGAACGCCTCGTGCAGAATGCGCGCAAGGTCGTCCACGTTCTTAACGAGGTAATTGTGCTTCGTGCAGGGGCGCGTAATGCCGACCGTGTCGCACTCCTGGAAGGCGTCGGAGCCGATAAGCTTCGTGCCGACCTGGCCGGTGATGCAGACGAGCGGAATCGAATCCATGAGAGCGTCGGTGAGGCCCGTCACCGCGTTCGTCGCGCCGGGGCCGGACGTGACGAGCACGACGCCCACCTTGCCGCTCGATCGCGCATACCCTTCCGCGGCGTGAACCGCGCCCTGCTCGTGCCGCACGAGGAAGTGCTTGACCGCCGTCTGCTTGAAAATCTCGTCGTAAATCGGAAGAACAGCGCCGCCGGGATAGCCGAAGATATGCTCTACGGCCTGATCCGCGAGGGCTTGCAAAACCATCTCGGCGCCTGACATCGCGCGTGCCATGGGAACTCCAAAGAAATCGCGGCCGCACCACCGGCCGCCCCACCAGTGGCGTTGGGGTACGCCCTTAATGGGCGGAGGTCAAGCCGCATTGGAGAAATATTCTGATGTCACATTTTGTTCTTTCCATTTGTTGCGTTGAATAGCGATTCCAATGAAAAAAATTGCTGTTTATCCAGGTTATCTGTCGCTTGGCGTAATTGCGCGTCGCCGTCTTCGCGCGCGTGCGGGCCTCGTCGAGCGCGATCTCGCCGCGCGCAAGCGCAATCAGCGGCGGCAGCCCAACGGCGCGCATCGCGGGCAGCGCCGGATCGAGGCCCTGCGCATCGATGGCGCGCGCTTCCTCGATGGCGCCCGCGGCGATCATCGCCTCGAAGCGCGCGTCGCAGCGGCGGTACAGCTCCGCGCGGTCCGCCTGCACGACGAGCGGGAAAGCCTGCGTCAGCGGCAGCAGTGGCGGCTGCCTTGTGGCCTGCCATTCGGCGAGCGGGCGGCCGGTAGCCTCCAGCACTTCCAGCGCGCGCACGACGCGCTGCGGATCGGAAGGCCGAAGCCGCGAGGCCGTGAGCGGATCGCGGCGGCCAAGCTCGGCGTGGAGCGCTTGCGCCTCCTCTTCCTGCGCGGCGAGCCGCCAGCGCGCGCGGATCTCCTCCGGTATCTCCGGGATTTCGGACAGCCCTTCCGTCAGCGCCTTGAAGTAAAGCCCCGTGCCGCCGACGATGATCGGCAGCAGCCCCAGCCGCTTCGCCTCGGCCAGTTCGTGCGCCACGTCGGCGAGCCACAGCGCCGCCGAATAAGGCTCGCGCGCGGGCCGGAAGCCGTAGAGCCGGTGTGGGGCGGCAGCCTCGTCTTGCGGGCCGGGCCGGTTTGTGATGACGCGCAGCTCGGCATAGACCTGCATCGAGTTGGCGTTGACGACCACGCCGCCGAACTCCCGCGCCAGCTCAAGCGCCAGCGCCGACTTGCCGCTCGCCGTCGGCCCGCAGATCAGCGCCGCCCTTGTCTCGCCCGCCTCGTCCATCAGCTTTGCCTTCCGCGCCGTCTTGTCATGCCGGAACCGGCGAAGCCGGTATCCGGCATCTTAAGATAAAAGATCGCAGATAGCCGCAAGCGGCTTCCGCGATGACAGCAGGAAACATGATGCGTCGCGGGTGAATAGAAGGCCTAAACGTCTATCAGGCCAAGCCGCTTTTCGATCCGGTCGAGCCGCTGCTCGAAACCGTCAAGGCGCGTGTCGATGCGGGCGATATCGGTGCCGATGAAAGCTACTTTCTGTTCGATCGAGCCGATGCGAAGCGTAAGATCGGAAAGCAGCCGGTGCGTCTTGTCATTCTCCGCGCGGATGGCGCGAAGGTGTTGCAAAACCAGGTTGCCAGCTTCGTCGGCCATGGCTCGAATCCCCTTTACGCCGAATATGGCGCGAAACTCTCAAACAGTCGAGCGGCCTGAGCCTCGGTCGCGCCAGCCGGCGTTTATCGAGGCGCCGCCGAACTCGCGCCAGCTCAAGCGCCAGCGCCGACTTGCCGCTCGCCGTCGGCCCGCAGATCAGCGCCGCCCTTGTCTCGCCCGCCCCGTCCATCAGCTTTGCCTTCGCCGCCGTCTTGTCATGCCGGAACCGGCCAAGCCGGTATCCGGCATCTTAAGATAAAAGATCGCGGATAGCCGCAAGCGGCTTCCGCGATGACAGCAGGAAACATGATGCGTCGCGGGTGAATAGAAGGCCTAAACGTCTATCAGGCTCGTTTATCGCCGCGCCGCCGAACTCGCGCCAGCTCAAGCGCCAGCGCCGACTTGCCGCTCGCCGTCGGCCCGCAGATCAGCGCCGCCCTTGTCTCGCCCGCCTCGTCCATCAGTTTGCCCTCCGCGCCCTGCGTTATAGGCATAACGCGCGTAGATTTATGCATCGCCGGATGCGATATGAACTCTCGACAAGCCGCGCTTGCCGCTTCGCATGGAGCCTGCAATAAGAGCGGCGCGTTTCATGCGTCGTCATCCTCAGCCAAGCAAAGCCAAGCCTCCCATGGACATCGCCATCACCCTCGCCGCCGCGCCGCAATCGCAAGAGCTGCTCCTCGATCTGGCGGCGAAGCTGCAACGGGATTTGAACGGCGCGCTCCGGTTCGCGTGGCTGTCCGAGGGCGAGGCGGCGGATTTGATTTTGCCTGCGGGCGAAGACGCGGCGGCCATCGCGGACGTGCGGAAGGAAGCGGCGGCGGCGGTTGGGGACAGCCCCGCCGATTGGTGCGTGCAAGCCCTGCAGGGCCGCCGCAAGCGCATGCTCATCGCCGACATGGATTCCACGATCATCGGCCAGGAATGCCTCGACGAGATGGCGGACCTCAAGGGCATCAAGGCCGAAATCGCGGCGCTGACCGAGCGCGCCATGCGGGGCGAACTCGATTTCGAAGAGGCGCTGCGCGAGCGCATCCGGCTGCTTGCCGGCGTGACCGAGGCCGACATCGCGCGCGTGCTCGCCGAGCGCATCATGCTGAATGCGGGCGCGCGGACGCTGGTTGAAACGATGAAGGCGCATGGCGCGCACACGGTGCTGGTCTCGGGCGGCTTTACGCATTTCACGAGTGCGGTGGCGGCGCAAGCCGGGTTCGCCGTCAATCGGGGCAATGTGTTCCTGTGGGAGGACGGCCGTATCCGCGGAGTCGCCGAGCCCATCCTCGGGCGGGAGGCGAAACTCGCCACGCTCAAGGAGCAAGCCGCCGCGCACGGGATTTCGGCGGCCGAAATCATCGCGGTCGGCGACGGCGCGAATGACCTCGCCATGCTTGGCGCCGCGGGGCTTGGCGTCGCCTATCGCGCGAAGCCTGTGGTCGCCGCTCAGGCCGATGCTCAGGTGCGATACACGGAACTGACAACGCTCCTCTTCTTCCAGGGCTATCGGCGCGGCTGCTTTGCGGCCTAGCTAGCGCGCGGCGCCTTCGCCCCATTCCTGCATCTCCGGCATGCCGAGCAGCGTCTCCGCATAGGCGGCGGCCGTTCCATCGTCGCCATAGGCCGCCGGGCCGATGCCGTAGGTTCGAAAGCGCGTCGCGACCGGGGCGTACATCGCGTCGGCGATGGTGAACGCGCCGAACAGGAAGGGGCCGCCGGCGCCAAAGGCGCGCCGCGTCTCCCGCCACATCGAAACGATCCGGGCAATGTCCTTTTGCGCCTGCTCCGAAGGCGCCACGCTGGAGATGCGCGCGTGGAAGTCCATCGGGAATTCCTTGCGAAGCGCCAGGAAACTGGAGTGCATCTCGCCCGAAACCGAGCGCGCCACGGCCCGCGCATCGCTGTCCGCCGGCCATAGGCGGGCCAGAGGCGAAAGCTCGGCGAGAAATTCGCAAATGGCGAGACTGTCCCAAATCGCGAGGCGTCCGCGCTTCAGAACCGGAATGCGTCCCGATGGCGAATGACGCGCGATCTCAGCGCCTGTCTCCGGCCGCCTAAGCCCGATCGCCTCCTCCCGGAAGGAAATTTTCGCGACTTTAGCCGCAAGCCAGGGACGCAGGCTCCATGACGACCAAGCCTTGTCGCCGATGACGAGAACGATTTCCTCTCCCATGGTGCAGACCTCCATATTGTCGCAGGGGCTTATGAACGGCATAATGAAGCCACAGCGCGCTTGCAAAGCAAAAAATGGCGGCGGGCGTTTCACCTTTCGAGGCCGGCGACGGCGCCGCCGTTCCGTGCCGGCCGGCAATTCGCCGCAACTGACGCCGCCTTGCGCTTGCCGGGAGTTCCGTTAAGACTGCGGCGGCGTTTCCGCAAAAAAGGTCATTCGCCGTGAATATTTGCATGATTGGGGCCGGATATGTTGGCCTTGTTTCCGCCGCTTGCTTCTCCGACTTCGGATGGAACGTGACCTGCGTCGAGAAGGACATCCGCAAGATCGAGCAGTTGAACCGCGGTGAAATCCCGATTTATGAGCCTGGGCTCGACGACCTCGTCGAGAAGAACGTGCGGGCGGGCCGGCTTCGCTTCACCACGGAGCTTGCATCGGTCGCGCGTGATGCGGACCTGATCTTCCTCGCGGTCGGCACGCCGATGAGGCGCGGCGATGGCTATGCCGACTTGTCCTATGTTTATCAGGCCGTCGAGGAGATCGCCCCGCATCTCAGCGGTTTCACGGTCATCACCACCAAGTCGACGGTGCCGGTCGGGACCAGCCGCGAGATCGAGCGGCGCTTGCGGCGTTTGCGCGCCGACGCCGATTTCGCCGTCTGCTCAAACCCGGAGTTCTTGCGCGAAGGCTCGGCAATCCAGGATTTCACCCATCCGGACCGCGTGCTTGTCGGCGTCGACGATGCGCGCGCCCGCGAGATCATGGAGCGCGCCTACGAGCCGCTGCGGCTGCGAAACGCCCCGGTGATGGTCGTCAGCCGCGAAAGCGCTGAGCTTGCGAAATATGCGGCGAACGCCTTCCTCGCCATGAAGATCAGCTTCATCAACGAGATCGCCGATCTCTGCGAGGAAGTGGGCGCGAATGTGCAGCAAGTCGCGAGCGCCATTGGCTCCGACGGGCGCATTGGCGACAAGTTCCTTCATCCGGGGCCGGGATATGGCGGCTCCTGCTTCCCGAAGGACGTCTCGGCGCTGGCCCGCACCGCGCGCGAGGCTCGCTCGCCGCTCACGCTGATCGAGCAGGTCGAGAAGGTGAACAGCGAGCGCAAGATTGCGATGGCGCATAAGGTGATCCGCGCGGCGGGCGGCGATGTCGCGGGCAAGACCATCGCGGTGTTTGGCGTTACCTTCAAGCAGAACACCGACGACATGCGCGATGCGCCAAGCCTCGTGATCCTGCCGATGCTGCAGGAACGCGGCGCCACCGTTCGCGTCTACGATCCGCAAGGCAGAAAGCAGGCTGCGCCGCTCTTGCCCGATGTCGTCTGGTGCGGCAGCGTTCTGGAAGCTGCGGAAGGCGCCGACGTTGCGGTGGTTCTGACCGAGTGGAACGAATTCCGTGCGGTCAGCCTGTCCGCGATGAAGCAGAAAATGCGCGGCGATGTGCTGATCGACCTGCGCAACATCTACCGGCCCGAACATGCGCGCGCGGCGGGCTTCGCCTATGCCAGCGTCGGCCGGCCGGACGGCGCCCCCAACGCCGATGCGCCGGACACGCTGCCGGACTGAACGGAAATAATCCGCTGCGCCCCGCCGATAGCGCGGGTTTGAAGCGATGGGTGAACGCCCGCGTCAATCGTCGCTTTTGAGGCCGCCGATGTGATACTGCGCGTAAAGCTGCAGCCCGAGCTTGTCCACGAGGTCGAGCTGCGTCTCGAGGAAGTCGATGTGCTCCTCCTCGTCGTGCATGAGCTTCTCGAACAGGTCGCGCGACACATAATCCTGCACCGCGTGGCAATGAGTGGCGGCCTCCTGGTAGAGCGCGCGCGCATGCAACTCGGCGGCGAGGTCGGCGTCAAGCACCTCCTTCACCGTCTGGCCGATGCGCAAGGGATCGAGCACCTGCATGTTGGGAAAGCCGTCGAGGAAGATGATGCGCACCGTCAGCGCGTCCGCGTGCTCCATCTCCTCGATGGATTCCTTGCGCCAATACTTGGCGAGCGATTTGTAGCCCCAATTGTCGAGGAGGCGATAATGCAGCCAATATTGATTGATGGCCGTGAGTTCGTGGCGCAGTCCGGCGTTGAGATATTCTATGACTTTGGGATCGCCCTTCATGGATGGCTCCGGCGTGGGGTGAACGCGGCAGGGCGATGAGTTCGCCCGCGAGGAATGCTGACGGGCAATTTCGATTGATTCGTCAGAATTTCAAGGGTTATGCGACTTTCGCCGCCGGCTCTTGCGCCGGGCTTTCGGGCCTGGCTTCGTCGAAGATCTTGCGCATCGAACAGACGCAACTCCCGCATTGCGGTTTGCAGCCGAGCTGCCTGTACACTTGCGCCGGCGTGCGGGGCGGGTTCTGACCGGCAAGGGCGTTGCGCACTTGCTTGTCGCTCAAAACATTACAGGAACAGATGATCATGTGCCGGAAACTTGTTTCGTTGCTGGAACAAAACAAGCATCGTGGCGTTCGGGCGAAAAAGCAAGCAAAAACGGCCTTTTATAATCATTCTAACAAATCGAATACTAACAGCATGAAGTCAAAAGAGCTTTGCCTTCGCTATATTCTTATAATAATTCTAAAGAGGCTGCACGGCCGCCGCTTCCTCATAGGCAATCGACGCCTCGAACCATCCATCCTCCGCAAGCTTAAGGTCCTTCGCCAGCGCCGCCCGCTCCAGCGTCAGCGCGCGCGCCTTTTCCGGCGCCCGCTCATAGAGGCTGTGATCGCCAAGCGCCTCGTCGATGGCGGCGATTTTCTTTTGCAGCGCCTCCACGCGCTTTTCATGCCCGGCCAGCTCCTTGCGAAGGGGCGCAAGTTCGGCGCGGCGCTGCGCGGCCTGGCGGCGCTCCTCCTCGCGCGTGCGCTTCTGGTCGGCGGCGGACGCGCCGCCATTCGCCTTCCCCGACGGGCCGGCCTGTTTTCCGCGCGCGCCCAGGCTTTCCTCGCGATAGCTGTCGAGATCGCCATCATAGGGCGTAACCGCGCCGCCTCTGACCAGCCAGAGCCGGTCGACGGCCGCCTCCAGCAAATGCCGGTCGTGGCTGATGAGAATGACAGCGCCCTCGAAGTCGTTCAGCGCGTGAATGAGCGCCTCGCGGCTGTCCACGTCGAGATGGTTGGTCGGCTCGTCGAAGATCAGGAGATGAGGCGCGTGAAAGGTCGCGAGCGCGAACAGCAGCCGCGCCTTCTCGCCGCCTGAGAGCTTCTCGGACGGCGTATCGGCCTTGTCCGCGCCGAAGCCGATGCCTGCAACCTTCGCGCGCTTCTGCGCCTCTGTCGCGTCCGGCATCAGCTCCGCGATATGGTCGTAGGCGGAAAGCTTGGGCCGAAGCTCGTCCATCTGATGCTGCGCGAAATAGCCGTATTCGAGCTTCTTCGAGGCGCGGCGGAAGCCGGACAGCGGCTCAAGCCTGCCGCACAACAGCTTTGCGAGCGTGGACTTCCCGTTGCCGTTCGCGCCGAGAAGGCCGACGCGGTCGTCGCAGTCCAGCCGCAAGTTGACATTGCGCAGCACAGGCTTTTCGGGATCGTAGCCGGCGCTCGCGGCCTCGATGCGGATCAGCGGATTGCCGAGCGGGCGCTCCGGCGACGGAAACCGGAAGGGCCTGACCTCCGAATCGATCTCCGCCGCGATGGGCTGCATCTTCGCCAGCGCCTTGAGCCGGCTCTGCGCCTGCCGGGCCTTCGTCGCCTTGGCCCGGAAGCGCTCGACGAAAGCCTCCATGTGGCGGCGCGCGTCATCCTGCGCCTTCTTCAGCTTCAATTGCAGGCGCTGCTGCTCGCGGCGCGTCTCCTCGAAGCGGTCGTAGCCGCCGGCGTAGACCGTCAGCCGCCGCTCGTTCAAATGCAGAATGCTGTCCACGGCCGTGTTGAGAAGGTCGCGGTCGTGGCTGACGATGAGCACGGTGTGGGGATAGCTCGCGATGAAGTCTTCCAGCCAGAGCGCGCCTTCGAGGTCGAGATAGTTGGTCGGCTCGTCGAGGAGGAGAATGTCGGGCGCGGCGAACAACGCGCCGGCGAGCGCGACGCGCATGCGCCAGCCGCCGGAAAACTCGGCGCAAGGGCGCGCTTGCGCTTCTTCGTCGAAGCCGAGCCCCGAGAGGATGCGGGCGGCGCGCGACGGCGCCGAATGCGCATCGATGTCGGTCAGGCGCGCATGGATCTCGCTGATGCGGTGCGGATCGTGCGCCGTCTCGGCCTCGGCGGTGAGCGCGGCAAGCTCCGTATGCGCCGCGAGCACCGTTTCGAGCAGCGTCTCCGGCCCGCCCGGCGCTTCCTGCGAGACATGCGCCAGGCGCGCGTTCTTCGGGAAGCTCACCGAGCCGTCGTCAGGGTGAAGCTCGCCCGCGATCAGCCGCAGGAGCGTGGTCTTGCCCGTCCCGTTGCGGCCGACAAGGCCGACCTTGTGGCCGGGCGGGATCGTGGCCGCAGCGTGCTCGAACAGCGGCCGCCCTTCGATGCGGAAGCTCAGGTCGTTGATATGCAGCATGCGGGCAAAATGCTGCGGAAGCCGCTTTCGCGCAACCTTTTATGCTGGCGCCCTTCGGGCGGGGCGTCCTTTATGGCGCCGGGAAAGCGCGTGCCGTTGCGATCCCGTGTCTGCGCAGCGTCATTGCATGCCGCGGCGCGCACGGGATGACAGGGGCGCAACCCCGCAGCGTCATCGCGGCGCGCACGGGATGGCAGGGGCGCAAACCCGCAGCGTCATCGCGGCGCGGACGGGATGGCAGGGGCGCAACCCCGCAGCGTCATCGCGGCGCGCACGGGATGGCATGGGCGCAAACCCGCAGCGTCATTGCATGTCGCGGCGCGCACGGGATCGCGAGGGGCGCAACCCCGCAGCGTCATCGCGGCGCGCACGGGATGGCGAGGGGGCGGCTCAGAACCACTTGCGGAATTTGCCGAGCAGGCTTTCGCTTGGCGGCGGGGGAGGGGCGGCGTTCGCGCCGTCCAGCGCGGCTTTCACGATGTCGGGCTTGTTGAAGGTGCTGGCGAAGGTCGAGGCGGGGTAGAAGTCGGGCGCCGTGTCGAAGCCGCGGTTCACATGCCAGCCGATGAGGTCTTCGGCGCCGGGCGAGGCGGCGTAATAGCCCTTCGGC
Source organism: uncultured Alphaproteobacteria bacterium (assembly GCA_963748525.1). Classification (GTDB taxonomy): domain Bacteria; phylum Pseudomonadota; class Alphaproteobacteria; order Rhizobiales; family Rhodomicrobiaceae; genus Rhodomicrobium. Next base: position 312,661 of record CAVVJJ010000016.1, on the reverse strand, counting down.
GTCCAGGCGACATAACGCTTGTCCTTCGCATGCACGAACAGAGCGAGCAGCTCTTTGCCATCGGACAGGCGATGCCAGCGGATCGTGCCGTCGCCATAGGCCGCCGCGACGAGCCTGCCGTCGCCGCTGATGTTGACGCCCCAGGCGACGCCGGGGATCGCCTTTTTCCAAAGCTCGCCGCCATTGGCGCGATAGGCGCGCAGCGTCCAGTCCGCGCCGAGCGCGAAGCGCGCGGCGTCCGGCGCGATGGCGAGCGCGCGCGACATTTCGTAAGCCTTAAGCGCGATGGGCTTGCCGTTCAGCTTCGGCGCTGTGGTATCTTCCCAATCGCTGACGGCGAGGCCCGAAACCTGCGGGGCCGCGAGCCCCGGCGCCGCTTGCGGCGCGTCCGTCAGGCGGAAGGCGGCCAGATCGAACAGGACGGGCTGCTGGCCGCCCAAACCCAAGCCGAAGCGGACGCGCCTGCCATCGGCGGAGAGCGTGAAGGCGTCGCGCAGTTTGGCGCTCATATCGGCGGTGACGCCCTCCTGCCAGACGCGCCTGGCGCCGTCCGCCGCGATCAGGCCGAAGGCGGGGTCGGCGGCGCCCGCCGCGACGCCATCGCCGCAAGGCAGAAGCTGCATGATGGTGTTTTGCGACAACGGCGCTTGCGAGCGCTTGCCCCGGCCTTCGTCTTGCCAGATCATGAATCGGGACGGGCCGCCGTGAGCGGTGATTGCCGCCCGCATAAAGCCGCGCGCCATCGGCGGACCAGGCGACGCGCTCGAGATCGCCGCCGCTGACGCCGCTCGTATCGGCGGCGTAAAGCCGCTTCAGCGTGCGCGCGTCGTAAACCTCGACCGCCGTCGTGTCGTCGAAGCCCACGGCGAGCTTGCCGCCTTGCGGGTGAACCGCGACGCTGAAGGGCGCCTTTCCACCTTGCGCGGCCGCCTTCGCTTCGAGGCTGCCATCTGCGCCATAGCGGCGGATCTGGCCGTCATAGGCTGCGGTGTAAAGCCGGTTCGCGCCGTCGAACGCCGCGCCATAGCTGTCCTTGCCGCCATAGTCCTTGTCCTCGGCGAGAAGCCGCCAGCCCGCCGTCTCCCACAGCCGCGTGCCTTCGCCGCCGCCAAGCGTCGCTGCGAGGCGCGAGCCATCGGGCGAGAAGGCGAGATGGAGGATGACATTGCCGAGGCGGCCGAGGCGCGTGACGAGCCGCCCCGTGGCGGCTTCGAAGATGTAGACGCTGAACGATCCTGTGTCCACTGCTCGACGTAACCCGCATCCCAGCCGCCCGCCGCGACCCATTTGCCGTCCGGCGACAGCGCCACGGCGTAGACCTTGCCGTCATGGCCCTCGCCGATGGGGACGCGCAAGGTCCGCAGCAGCTCCGGGCTTCCCCGCCCGCCCTTGCGGCAGCGCCCACAGCCGCGCCGTCTTGTCGTCCGAGCCCGTGACCATCAGCGTGCAAGCCGCATCCACGCCGATGCGCCGGATCATCGCCGTATGCATGCCCGGCTCGATGCGCAAGAACACGTCGCCCGCCTGCGGCAGCGGAACCTCCGCCGCCGCAGGCGCCGTAGCAATCCCCGCAGCGCTTCCAGGCGCCCGTATCGTGCCCCGCCCCGTCGAAAGCTCCGCGATTTTCTTCCGCGCCAGCCGGATGTAGAGCTGCTTTCCCTCCGCAAAATCGGCCAGGAACGCCTCGAAATCCTCAATGTCGCGGGAGTCCTTGATGTGCTCGAAGGCCATCGCCGCCTCGCTCGCCTCGCGCGCCGCCTTTTCGACTGGCGCAACCCCGCCCGGATGCACGCCAAGCTTCGCCAGCGCCTTGAACATGGCGGCGCGATCCGCGATCGGCGAAATATGCGCGGCATTGAAGGGCACGGGTATGCGTTCCGGCTTCGCGTCGGGCGTGTGCAGATTGAGAAGCTTGTTCTGGTCGAAGGCGCGCAAGGCTTCCGCCTTGACCCATTTCGACTCGAAGGCGGGCGGCGTCCAGATGGTGATCACCGCCTTCGCGGCATCCAGCTCGGTGTTGATGACCTCGATGAAGGTGTCGATCGGCAAAAGGCGCTCATCGAACCAGATGGAATATTTGAGCGCGGCCAGTTCCGCCGCGAGCGTTTGCGTTGGTTCGGGCGCTTTCTGCGCATAGCTGATGAAAATGTCGGCCAAGGAAACCCCGCATCCGGCGCCGGACCGCGCGCGGTCCACACACTTTTATATAAGTGTTTCGGTTTTGTCAGCGCAAGCGCAACCGCCTGCCGCTTGTGTTGAAGGCTCATGGTTCGACAGGCTCACCATGAGGCGCCAAGGCTGCAGCCCTCGTCCTGAGCGCGTCGAAGCCTCGCCCTGAGCGTGTCGCAGCCTCGCCCTGAGCGCGTCGAAGCCTCGTCCTGAGCTTGTCGAAGGATGAAGCCCGCCGCGGAATTCGTCCGCAGTCCCCGCTTTAACTTGGCGCCGCGGCGCGCTATGACATCGGCGCCGGGAACGAGGCGCTTCCCCCCGCGTTGACGCTCGCGCCGCCACGAGGAGCCGAGAGCCGCATGACCGACAACACGATCCGCATTTCGCCGGGCGCCGCGTTCTGGATTATCGTCGGCGCGATGGCGCTGATGGGGCTTTTCGTCTTCGGAGACATCCTGCTGCCGTTCGCGGCGGGCTTCGTGCTCGCCTATCTGTTCCAGCCCATCGTGGGCCTGCTGAACCGCATCGGCGTCGGGCGCGGCGCTGCGGCTTTCGCGGTCATCGCGGTGCTGACGCTCGTCATCGCCATCATCCTCGCGCTGATCGTGCCGCCCGTGCTCGACCAGCTCAGCCAGCTCGTCGACCGGATGCCCGGCTACTATGCGAAGGCGCGCGCCTACATCGTCCAGCATTACGGGCATTATCTGCAGCCGGTGCAAAAGCAGATCGGCGCGAGCCAGACCCCCGGGCCGCAAGGGCAGGCCGACATTCCGCGCCAGATTACGCAGGACCTTGCGCCCTGGCTCCTCACCCAGCTGCAGAACGTGCTGAAAGGGAGCCTCGCGCTGTTCAATTCGCTGGCGCTGATGTTCCTGACGCCGGTCGTCACCTTTTTCCTGTTGCGCGATTGGAACGAGATGATCGCCGGCGTGGAGGGCCTGCTGCCCCGCAACGACGCGCCCGTCATCAAGGAGATCGCGCAGGAGATCGACTGGACAATTTCCGGCTATTTGCGCGGCACGCTGATCGTGCTCACAATCGTATCGGCCTTCTACATGACCGCGCTCGGGATCATTGGCCTGAACTACGGGCTGATCATCGGGCTTGGCGCGGGGCTTATCAGCTTCGTGCCTTATCTCGGCTCGACAGGCGGGTTTCTCGTGTCGGGCGGCGTGGCGCTCGCGCAATTCTGGCCGGATTATGCGAGCATTGCGCTTGTGTGCGGCGTGTTCGTCTTCGGCCAGGTGTTCGAGGGCAATGTGCTGACGCCGTATATCGTCGGCGATAAGGTGCGGCTGCATCCGGTGTGGATGCTGTTCGCCTTGATCGCGGCCGGCTATCTCTTCGGCTTCACCGGCCTTCTCATCTCGGTGCCGGCCGCAGCCGCCATCGGGGTTCTGGTGCGCTTCGCCGTCCGCAAGTATTATGGAAGCCAGATATACGAAGGCGAGGAAAAGCATGAGCGCAAGGCCAAGAGTGTCGTGGGGTAGCCTTTAGTGAGGGCTGCGCAGCTCGTTTTCGACCTCCCGCTTCCACAAAGCTTCGACGAGGCGGATTTCTTCATCACGTCGCGCAACGAGCGCGCGCTCCGCCTTGTCATGGCCTGGCCCGAATGGCACGCGCCCGCCGCGATCGTTTTCGGGCCGTCGCAATCGGGCAAGACCTATCTCGCCAACATCTGGCGCAATCGCGCTGGCGCGGCTTTCGTGGAAGCGTCCGCGCTTGCGGCGCACGCGTGGACCGCGCCTTACGCGCCGCTCGTCATCGAAGACATCGACTCCTCGGCCTTCTGCGAGACGGCGCTGTTTCACCACCTCAACCTTGCGCGCGAGCACGGCTCCTTCATTCTCATGACGGCGCAGGCCGCGCCCGGACAATGGCAGATCGCGCTGCCCGACCTGCGCTCGCGCATCCGCTCCTATCCCGCCGCCGAGATCGAGCCGCCCGACGAGGAGCATCTGGCCGCGCTCCTCTTGAAGCATTTCAGCGACCGCCAGATCGAAATCGCACCCGACGTCATCGCCTATCTCGTGGCGCGGATCGAGCGATCCATGGCCGCCGCGCAGGCGGTGGCGAGCCATCTCGACAAGCTCGCGCTCGCCGAGCATCGAAAAGTTACGCGCGCATTTGCGGCAAGGGCGCTGAGCGAACTGGGCGCCGGCGCGGAATGCGAGGACGACGAAAGCGAGGGCCACGCGTAAGAAACGACTCCAGGGCGGCGCCTTTGCCCGGCCTGATGCGTGTCGCTTGGTCCGATGGGCAAGATCGACAAGAAGGCTTTTGCGGCGGCTCTCCTGCCCCGAGCCCAGGCGGCGCTCCATCCCACAGAAGGGCCGGCAACAGAGATGGCGCAATGATTTGCGCGATGAAGCGCAGCGGCGCTGCCGTCATGGTTATTGCGACCAGGGCGTGGCCGAATCCGCGGGCGAGCCGGCCTCAAGGCTGCTGGCGTTAAGAGTGCGCGCCGCGCCGCCTTAAGTGAGGCAAAAGCGGTGAAGAAGATCTTGCAGGCTGCGGGCGGGCGCCGCATCTTGAGGACTGGTTTTCCGCCCGCGCCGGCTCGCAACCGGGCGTTGGTGTGCGAGGGTGTTTGCGTTCCTACCCGAGCTGGAATGCGATTTAATCGCTCAAACGCTTCGTCAAGGGCGCGCCAGAGGGTTGCGCTCTTTGGGAGCCGGGCGCTTTTTGTTGCCGGAGGTCGAAGATATGAAACTCGCCGAAGCAGAGCCTGTCCCATCCTACAGGGACAGAATCAAAGCCTTTGGCGCAGAACGCTTTTTTAACCGCGAACTGTCCTGGCTCGAATTCAACAAGCGCGTTCTCGAAGAGTCCGAAAACAAGCGGAACCCGCTCCTCGAACGCGTGCGGTTTCTTGCGATCTCCGGCTCGAACCTCGATGAATTCTATCGCGTCCGCGTCGCCGGGCTTCACGAGCAGGCGGCCACGAACATTGTGGAACTTTCGCCGGACGGCGCGACCCCCAAACAGCAGGTGCAGCAGATCAACGCGGCCGTTGCGGCCATTTCGGAGCGTCAGCAAACGAGATGGACCGCGCTCAAGAAAGAACTGGCGGCGGAATCGATGCACCTTCTGACGCCGGGGAGGCTCTCCGCCGCGGACAAGGATTGGCTCGAAATCTACTTCACGCGGCGTATTTTCTCCGCGCTGAGCGCCGTCGCGGTAGACGCGGCGCACCCCTTCCCTCACGTGCAGAGCCAGGAACTCGTGCTCGTTCTGCAGTGCGAGCGCGAAGACGAAGGCGAGCCGCGCTCGATGTATGCGCTCGTCGTGGCGCCGCCTGGCCTCGACCGCTTCATCCGCCTGCCGCCGACGGGCGCGGAGCACGGAAAACCGGCCGTGCGCTTTATCGCCATCGAGGCCGTCATCTCGCTCTTTGCCCATACGCTCCTGCCGGGCTTCAAGGTGAAGGACGTTGGCCTTTTCCGCCCCTTGCGCAACAGTGAAATCGAGTTCCAGGAAAAAAGCGAGGACTTGCAGAAGGTGTTGCGCCGCGCGCTGGTGCAGCGGCAACTCGGCGAAGTCATCCGCGTCGAGATGAGCGCATCGCTGCCTAAGAGCGCGCGCGAACTCATCATCGAGGGCCTGAAGGCGGCCCGGGACGATGTCGTGATCGTGGACGGCCTGTTCTCGATCGCCGATATTTCCCAGATGATCGTCAACGATCGCCCCGATCTGCGCTACAAGCCGTTCGAAATCCGCTTTCCGGAGCGCATCGCCGAATACGACAACGATTGCTTCGCGGCCATCTCCGCGAAAGACATCATCGTCCACCACCCTTACGAATCCTTCGACATCGTTTTGCAGTATTTGCGGCAGGCCGCCTCTGACCCCGACGTCGTCGCGATCAAGTGGACGCTTTACCGGACGTCGAGAAAATCTCCGATCGTCGAAGCCTTGCGGGACGCCCGGCAGGCGGGCAAGAGCGTCACGGTCATGATCGAGGTGACGGCCCGATTCGACGAGCTCAACAATCTCGATTGGGCCAAGCAGCTTGAGGAAGTCGGCGTGCATGTCGTCTATGGCCTGACCCAGCTCGACGTGAAGACGCACGCAAAACTCGGCCAGGTGGTCCGCAAGGAGAACGGCGAGCTTCGGACCTATTGCCATATCGGCACCGGAAATTATCACCCGGCCACCGCCAAGATCTACACCGACCTCTCCTATTTCACCGCCGATCCCGCCACGGGCCGCGACGTGTCGAAAATCTTCAATTACGTCACAACCTATAGCCGCCCCAATAACCTTGAACGCATGTACATTTCCCCGCATGGGATCAAGACCCGGATCATCGAGGAAATCCACAACGAGATCGCTCACGCCGATGCGGGCCGGCCGGTTGGAATCTGGATGAAACTCAACGCGCTCGTCGATACGGACGTGATCGACGCGCTTTACGAGGCGAGTCTTTCCGGCGTTCCGGTGGACCTCGTCATCCGCGGCATATGCTGCCTCAAGCCCGGCGTTCGCGGACTTTCCGAAAACATCAGGGCTAAAAGCATCATCGGGCGATTCCTAGAGCATTCACGTATATACTGCTTTGGCGCCGGGCACGGGTTGCCTTCCGAGGAAGCCCATGTCTATATCAGCTCGGCCGACATGATGCCGCGCAATCTGGAGCGGCGGGTGGAGGCCATGACCGCGATAACGAATCCAACCGTCCACGAGCAGATTTTGGACCAAATCATGATCGCAAATCTGAAGGACAATTTGCAGAGCTGGAGGGTTCGAAGCGATGGGACATCGGAGCGAGTCCGCCTGAAGCCGGGTGAGGAGGCATTCAGCGCGCACGACTATTTCATGACCAATCCGAGCCTGTCCGGCCGGGGAGGCGCGCTGAAACAGAACTTCCCGCGCCGCTTTGCGGCTGCATCCGCTCCCCACGCCTAAGGTGACCTGTGGATTTATCGACGCAAGGCCGGCTTCAGGGCGCAAGACCGGTGGCCGTGATCGATATCGGCTCGAACTCGATCCGCCTCGTTGTTTATGAAAGATTGGCCCGCTCGCCTACTCCGCTTTTCCAGGAGAAGGCCATGTGCGGCCTTGGCCGATACATCAACTCAACGCGGCGGTTGAACGAAGCGACAATTCCCATGGCGCTTTCCTCGCTCGCGCGCTTCCGGAAGCTCGCAGACATCTGCGGGGTGAAGGGCCGCGACATCCACGCGTTCGCGACCGCGGCGGTGCGCTGGGCCGAGGACGGGCCAGAGTTCCTTGCACGCGCCGAGGAGGCTTGCGGCGGCGCCATCAAGGTGATCGGCAACGCCGAGGAGGCTGAACTCGCCGCGACGGGAGTGCTCGCCGGCTTCATGAACCCCGCCGGCGTTGTCGGCGACCTCGGGGGCGGCAGCCTCGAACTGGTCCGCCTGCGGGGCCGCGCCTTTGAGCATAACGTGTCGCTGCCGCTCGGCAGCCTCGCGCTCGTCGACAAAACCCGTGGCGAAAAGACAGAGGCGATGACGCTCATCGAAGAGGGCCTCGCCTCGCTGCCGTGGCTTGGCGAAGCGCGCGCCCAAACGTTCTTCGCGGTCGGCGGCACCTGGCGGGCGCTCGCCAAGGTGCACATGCGCCAGACCGGCTATCCGCTGTCTGCGGTTCACGGCTACAGGCTCGACGCGCGCAGGGCCTTGCAGATCACGGCGCGGTATGCGAACAGCGCGCCTTCCACGCTCGCCCGCCTCGACGGCATGTCGGCGGGACGCGAGGAGACGCTGCCATTCGGCGCGCTGCTTCTCAATTCCATCATAAGGAAGATGCAGCCCGACGAGGTAGTATTCTCGGCATTCGGCGTGCGCGAAGGAACGATCTACCGCCTCCTGAGCGAAGCCGAGCGCGCGGAGGATCCGTTGCTCTCCGCGAGCGAGGATGTAGCGGGCCTCAGGGCCAGGTCCCCACAGCATGCCAAAGAGTTGATGGTGTGGACGGACGCGTTGTTCCCGAACGCAAGCGAGACGGCTGAGGAGCGCAGGCTCAGGCATGCCGCATGTCTTCTTTCCGACCTTTCCTGGCGCGCGCATCCCGATTACCGGGGAGAGCAAAGCGCGGTGCTCGTCGCCCAGTCGTCCTTCGCGGGCGTCGATCATCCGGGCCGCGCGTTCCTGACGCTGTGCGTCTATCACCGTTATGATCGCAAGCTCGTGGGCGAGCTTTTGCCGAAGCTCGCAAGCATGATGCCGCGCCACCTGCAAAAGCGCGCGCTCGTCATCGGTCAGGCCGTCCGCCTTGCTCATACGCTGTCCGCGGGGCAGAAGGGCGTGCTGCCGCAAACCTCGCTAGCGATTGAAGAGGGCAAGCTCGTGCTGAATTTGCCTCCAGCTCTTGCAGCGCTCGACGGCGAGCAGCTCCGGCGCCGCCTGCGCTCCGTCGCCAAGGAGCTTGGCCTGCAGCACGACGTCAAGATTTCGGCGAACCAGCCTCCCTCAAAAACAACATTTTTGGGCGGTCTCTTGGGTTGAGCGAAGCGTGACCTCATTTAGAACGTGGGAAAGTTTAGCTTAACTCCTATCTGTCGGATGGGTTTTGCGTCATAACTTGGCCTACGCAGTCCAATCGCTCCGGGTTCCATGGATCAAGATCTGTACGCTATTTTAGGCGTGAAGCGCACCGCAACGAACGACGAAATCCGCCGGGCGTACCGTAATCTCGCCAAGGATTTGCATCCCGACCAGAACAAGAATGACAAGAAGTCGGAGGAAAAATTCAAGCGCGTTTCGGCGGCTTTCGCCGTGCTCGGCAACCCTGAGAAGCGCAAACGTTACGATGCCGGCGAGATCGACGCCATGGGCAACGAGCGCGCCAACCCGTTCTATCGGGAATATGCGGGCGGCGCCGGCCGGGAACACGAGAGCGGCTTCAGCGGCTTCGACCGCAGCAGCAGCGGCGATTTCTCCGATATCTTTGGCGATCTTTTCGGCCGGCGCGGCCCCAGCGGCGCCTTCACCATGCGCGGCATGGATTACCGCTATAATCTCGAAATCAGCTTCCTTGAGGCGGTCAACGGGGTGAAGAAGCGGGTGCAATTCCCCGATAATGAGACGCTCGATATCACGGTCCCCGCGGGCGTGGAAAGCGGGCAGACGCTCCGCCTTAAACACAAGGGCGGTCCCGGCGCAGGCCGTGGCGAGCCTGGCGACGCCCTTATCGAACTCAAGATTCAACCCCATCCCTATTTTTCGCGGGACGGCGACACGATAACCATGGAGCTGCCGATTTCGCTGAGCGAGGCCGTTCTCGGCGCGCGGGTCGAGGCGCCAACCATCGGCGGGCGCGTGACAGTCGCGGTGCCGAAGGGCGCGTCCAGCGGCCAGGTTCTGCGGCTCCGGGGAAAGGGCGTGAAGAACCCCCGCTCCGGCGCTTACGGCGACCAGCTCATCACGCTTAAAATTGTGCTGCCGGCCGCCATCGACGCCGATCTTGAGCGCTTCATGCAGGAGTGGGCGAAAAAGCAGCCCTACGATCCCCGCGCGCGGTTCCGCGAGGCGACTGGTTCTTGACGCCGAGGCCGAGGCTTAGGCTTCGTCCGCGGCCGTCCCAGGCCGCGCACGATCTCCACGACGATCCACGCCGCAAGCACCGCCACGAAAGTTGGAAGCGTCTCGATGGCGTACCATCCGAAATCCGCCACCTTGAAGAGAAAGTCGCCGATATCGCTGCCGAGGATCGTGCAGGAGACCGGCGCGCCCGGATCAAGTTCGCATTTGGCCCAGCGCGCGATGAGCGTCGCCGCGAGCAGGCTTGCAGGCGGTATGAGGCAAAGAAGCAGGAGAACGATGATCAGGGTGCGAAAGGCGCGCATGGCCTGTCCCTCTTACCGGTCACAGATAGTCTTCTTACTTCAGGTCGAGGGCTCTTTATAGCCCTTGCCGCATCAATCTTTGTTTTAGCCTTCGCGGCCGCGAAATTTCGGGGCCACGGTTGAAATTCCAGCCGGCGGCGGGTTGATGGCAGAAGTGCTGGGAGACCGGCAGGGAGGAAGCATGGCGACTATTGGCGTGCCCTTGGATTCGAGATTGCGGCTTCTGACCTACGCCGATGAGGGCGGACGCCCGCGCCTCGGCTTCGTGCGCGCGGACGGCCATGCTGTCGATGTGGATCATGCCGCGCGGCAGACGGGGCTCGCCATCGGCTTCGACGGAACGTCCATGCGCGCGCTGATCGAGGGAGGCCCGCAGGCGCTGGCCGAAGTGCGGCAGCTTGCAGCCGCCGATGTGCGCGCGACGCTGAAGCTCGCCGATTTGCGGCTTCTGCCGCCGATCCCCAAACTGACCCGCAATATTTTCTGCGTCGGCTGGAATTATCTGGAGCACTTCGCCGAGGGCGCCAAGATGCGCGATCCGGAGCAGAAGCTGCCCGAGCATCCCGTTTTCTTCACCAAGGCGACCGGCGCGCTCAACGGCCCGTTCGACCCCATTCCGTATGACCCCTCGATCTCGCAACAGATCGACTGGGAGGTGGAACTGGCGGCCGTCATCGGCAAGCGCGGACGCAACATCTCGGAGAGCGAAGCGCTTGACCATGTTTTCGGCTACACGGTTCTGAACGACGTTTCCGCCCGCGATCTGCAAAAAACCGCGCATGGCGGCCAATGGTTCAAGGGCAAGAGCCTTGATGGGCATGCGCCGATGGGCCCCTGGATCGTTCCCGCCGCCGACCTCGACCCCGGAAACTTGCGGCTCATTCTGCGCGTCAACGGCGCGGTGAAGCAGGATGGCTCGACGAAGGACATGTATTTCAAGATTCCGCGCATCGTCGCCGAGTTATCCCGCGGGCTCACGCTCGAGCCGGGCGACGTGATCGCGACGGGGACGCCCTCGGGCGTCGGCATGGGACGCACGCCGCCGGAATGGCTGAAGCCCGGCGACGCGATGGAGACGGAGATCGCGGAGATCGGCGCGATGCGAAACGTCATACACACGGCATGAAGTTCGCGGCCTGGACCGCATCGACGCCCCACCCTGCGCCTTCGACGCCCTCACCCTGTGCCTTCGACGCCTTACCCTGAGCCTGTCGAAGGGCGCCGCTTCTGTCTTCATGGTTCGAAAGGCTCACCATGAGGAGATCCGGCGCGTTTCCGGGACGACCATGCGGAGCCGCAAAACGAAACGAGGCGCGGTCGCCCGCGCCTCGTCATTGAACACGGAAAAAACTTTACTTGCCCTTGCCCTTCGGCTTCGCGGCCGGCTTCGCGGGTGCAGCAGCTTTCGGAGCGGATTTCGCCGCCGGCTTCGCTGCTGGTGCTGCTGGTTTCTTTGCTGCCATGGTCTTTGCCCCTAGCAATATTGTTGTGGACAGTTTCCATCGAAAGCCAGATTCGGCGCACACGAACAAACGCCTCGCCAGCGTTTCCGCAAGTAATCTGTGCAAACGTGACTTTTTTGCTTCAGTTTCAAGCGACGGATCTTGGCGCGTGATCGCGGGCGACGCTCCGATCCCTATTTAAATCAATACCTTATGTTTCGTATTGCTTCGCTTCCGCCTTGGCGGCCAGTTTCACGCCATTCGCCCCGCAGCGCGCCGCAGTCAAAGCGTCACGCGAGGCATGCGGAACCGCAGGAGCGTTTGCACCCAGCGCTTTCGGAAGCGGTCGAGCGAAAGGCTTTCATGCATGGCGTTGACGGGTTCTCCAAGCACGCGGGTCGCAACCATCGAGCGCGAGTAGAACGGCGTATCCTCGAAGGTCGCCGCGACGCTCGCGCCGTGCCCGCTGTCGCAGCGGGTCTCGCGCGGCATTTTCCAGATCGCCGTGCTCGCAAGCGTGCAGTGCTGGGGCAGGTCCACCTGGGCGACCGCGCCGTTCGAAGCGATCTCAAGGCCCATCGAGCCTGTTTCGCCGTCCTTGCGAATGACGTCGTAAAGGATCGCAGCCTTGCGGGGCAAGGCGGCGCGGGACCAATTCCAATAGGAGAAGCCGTCTTCGATCGGCTCGTCTCCCCGGTTCATGTCGAAATAGCCGGTTCCGTTCCAGGCAAGCGACGGATTGTCGAGCCGCACTTCGACATGGGCGCGCGGCGCAATGGGAGACCAGCGGTGACGCCCTCCCGTGCCGAAATCGGCGACGAAATCGGGCAGTATCTCCGGCTCCAGGATTACCGTTCCGCGCAGAGGCGCCATGGTGAGGGGCGCGCGCTCGTTGATCTCGATGCGAAGCCGCGATCCGTCCCAATGCACGCTGCTCGGCCCGATCTGCAGCCCATCCGCGCTGGGCCGCAGCGCCTTGCTGCAGCGCTCGGTCATCGCCCAGCGGCCGACGCCTGGGCCGTAGACCGCTACGTTCAGCGAGCAGTGCTGCGAAGGATCGGCCTCGCCCTTCCGGCGCCTTTGACTCGCGTAGTAAGGCGAGAACACGCTGCCGATAAACGCGATGATCGTCAGTCCGAAGCGGTGGTCGGCGCTGAACGCATCGACATACCACCAGGCGTAGCCATTCTTCGCAACCGCTTCATCGAAGCCAAGTCGGCCAGCAACGCTTCCGATGCGAGCCGGCCCGAAAGCGCGGCCATCGGAATGCCCGGCCCCGGATGCGCGCTGCCCCCCGCGAAGTAGAGCCCCGGCATCCGCGACCGAATCCCCTGCCTCTGGAACGACGCCATCCAGCCGTGAGACGCTCTCCCGTAGATCGCCCCGCCCGTCCCCGGAAACAGCCTCTCGAAGTCCTGCGGGGCCGTTCTGACCATGGCGCCATCCGTTTGCCGCAGCGTGAGGCCGCAAGCCTCCATTAGCCGGAACGTCTTCGTCTCGCATTCTTCGATCTCCGATTGGCTGAGCGCCTTCGCATCGATCTGGGCCGGCGCATTGACGATGCCGAGAAATCTCTCGGCGCCTTCGCCTGCCATGCCTCCGCCGTCATCGCGGTCCTGCGCGCAAAGATAAACGGCAGGCGAAGGAGGCAGCCTCCTCTGTTTGAATATAGCGTCGAACTCAGACGCGTAAGAGGCGCTTGGAAAGAAAACAGTATGCCGGGCAAGCCGGAAGCCATGCGCCTCCGCTTGGAAAGCCCAGGTGAGGGCGGAAAGCGACCGCTTCCTCGCGGGGATGCGATGGACCGAACCCACCGCGGCTTCGCCAAGGCGCCCCGCCGAAACTGCCGAGACGTCCGCGTTCACGATCACGGCATCCGCCTGCAAGCGCTCGCCATTTGCAAGCCCGACGCCGCACGCGCCGCTCTTGTCGGCCAGCACCTCCACGGCCTCGGCGCGATAGCGGAACACGACGCCGAGCTTCCGCGCGAGGCTCTCGAACGCGAGCGCGATGCGATGCATGCCGCCTTCGGCGAGCCACACGCCCTGCTGCTCGACATGAGCCACCAGCATGAGCGTGGCGGGCGCCGAAAAGGGCGAGGCGCCGCAATATGTGGAATATCGTGCGAAAAGCTGCCTCAGCCGCGCGTCGCTCATATGCCGGCAGACGGCGCTCCAGAAGGTTTGATAGGGGTTGATGCGCCAGAGATCTCCGAAATTCAGAAGACCGATGCGCCACATGAGCATGGGCAGGTTCGGCTTCTGGGCCTGGATGAAGGAGCGGTCGAGAACGCGATAGATGCCCGCCGCTTCGCCGCAGAAATCGAGATAGCCGCGCGCATTGGCGGCGCCGGCGAAGGCGCCGATGGCGTCGGCCGTTTTCTGCACGTCGGCGAAGAGGTCGAGTTCGCCGCCCTCCTCCCAGGCGTGGCGAGCGAGAACGTCCGCAGGTTTCAAGGTCAAGTAGTCCGAAAGCGAAGCTCCGGCCTTGTCGAAAATGGCTTCGAAAACGTCGCGCATGGTGAGAACGGTGGGGCCGGCGTCGATTCGAGCCCCGCCCGCGTCCACTTCACGCAGCTTGCCGCCGGGGGCGCCGTGTTTTTCGACAACGGTCACGGCCAAGCCCTCCGCCGCAAGCTCAACTGCAGCGGCCAGGCCTCCTATCCCGGCGCCGATGACCACGACCCGCCCTTCCCCCAAATGCGCTCTCCCAAAACGGCGTTGACACGCCGATCCATGACTGTCCATTTTACATGACACTCGCCGTGACAACTATAGATGACACTCCCAGTGACGCCAGCCCAAAATATCGTGAAAGCCGATCGCCGCCGCGCTTTCGATGGACTAACGGATCGCATGCTCGCGTTTCGCGACCGCTGCTTGACGAGCCCGCGGTTCATCCGCTTCGCCGAGAAATTTCCGCTCACGCGCTTCAAGGCGCGCCGAGAGGCCGCTGCGCTTTTCGATCTCTGCTCGGGCTTCGTTTATTCGCAGACGCTGCTGGCGTGCGTGCGCCTGAAGCTGTTCGACCTGCTCAAGGCCGGCCCGCTCGCCGTGGAAGAAATCGCGCATCGGCTCGACCTGAGCGAGGACGCGGCCGGCCGATTGCTGACGGCCGCCGTCGCCTTGCGCCTTGCGGAGCGCCGCAGCGGCGGCCGCTACGGTCTCGGCGGCCTTGGCGCGGCGATGCTGGCGAGCCCCGGACTTGCGACCATGGTGGAGCATCATGCCTTGCTCTATCGCGACCTCGAAGACCCGGTCCGGCTTTTGCGCGGTGAACAAAGCGCGGCGGCGCGCGATCCCGCAACCCCCGGCAAGGCGACGAATCTCGCATCCTACTGGCCTTATGCCGAGGGCGACACCGGCGCGAACCGTGACGCGGTGGCGGATTACACAGGGCTGATGGCGGCCACCCAACCGGCCATCGCGCAGGAAATCCTCGACGCTTACGATTTCAGGCCGCATCGCCGCTTGATGGACGTCGGCGGCGGCAACGGGACATTCCTTCTCCACGCGGCGCAGCGTTTTCCGCATTTGCAACTCGTCTTGTTCGACGTGCCGGCGGTCGCCGGGCTGGCGGCGGCGCGCTTCAAGGAGGCCGGAATCGAGGCGAGGGCGACGGCCGCGGGCGGCGATTTCCTGCGCGATCTGCCGCCCGGCGCCGACGCTATTTCGCTCATCCGCGTGCTGCTCGACCACGACGACGCCACCGCTGTCGGAATCCTTAAAGCGGCGCGCGCTGCATTGACGCAGGGAGGCGTGCTGCTGGTCGCGGAGCCCATGGCGGAAACGCGCGGCGCGGAAAAGGTCGCGGCCTATTTCAGCCTGTATTTGATGGCCATGGGGCGAGGCCGCCCCCGCACGGAGCAGCATTTGCAGGACCTTATGCGCGAGGCAGGTTTCAGCCGCATCGAGCGGCGCTCGACCTGCCAGCCCCTGCTCGTCCGGCTGCTCATCGGCTCGGCTTAAGCCCGTGCAAATAGTGTAAGTTTGAATTGACATATCTGCGGGTCAAGCTAGGATGACACACGAACTTTTGAAGAGATAGATGTCTACATGGCCCGCCTTCCAGAGTTCCCAATGGAGACGCTAGCGGTTGTTTTGCAGGAGCCCGAGCAGCTTGGGCTTCAGCGAATCGGCTTGCCTGCTCCGGGCGAAGGCGATGTCGTGGTGGACGTGGAATGGAGCGGCATCAGCACGGGCACCGAGCGGCTTCTCTGGTCGGGGCGCATGCCGCATTTCCCTGGCATGGGCTACCCGCTTGTTCCAGGCTATGAATCTGTGGGGCGGGTTTCCTGGGCCGGATCGTCCGCGCAGATACCTGTCGGCGAGCGCGTGTTCGTGCCGGGCGCGAATTGCTACGGCGCAATCCGCGGTTTGTTCGGGGGGACGGCGTCCCGCGTCGTTCTTCCTGGAAGCCGGGCGATCCCGATTGGCGAAGACCTTGGAGAAAAAGGCATTCTGTTCGCGCTTGCCGCGACAGGCTATCACGCCGCGTTCTCCGACAAAGGCGTGGCCGCCGACCTCATCGTTGGCCACGGCGTTCTCGGCCGGCTTATCGCTCGGATCGTCGTCGCGTCGGGCGCTCCCGCGCCCACGGTGTGGGAAAAGAATACAAGCCGCTTCGAGGGCGCGGCCGGATATCAAGTTGTTGATCCCGATCAAGACCCCCGCCGCGATTATCGCGTAATTTGCGACGTAAGCGGAAACTCATCAATTCTTGACGCGCTCGTGTCGCGTCTCGCTCCCGGCGGCGAAATCATCCTCGCCGGTTTCTATGCGGATCGCCTCTCTTTCAGCTTCCCGCCCGCTTTCATGAAGGAAGCGCGAATGCGGGTGGCGGCCCAGTGGCAAAAGGCGGACCTGCTCGCTGTTAAGAAGTTGCTAGAGGACCGCCGATTGTCTTTTGACGGTCTCATCACGCATCGCAGTTCAGCAGACGGCGCCCCCAGCGCCTACCGCACCGCCTTCGAAGATCCGGCTTGCCTCAAGATGGTTCTAGATTGGAGATCGTGCGCATGAGTCCTTTAGACGGAAACCAGACATCAGCTCTCGAGCAGCAAGCAGCCGCGCTTCGTGCGGAGGCCGCAATCGAGCCAGCGCCGGTTCCCGCAACTGAAGCCAAGAAAGAGACGCAGATCATCGCGATCTATGGCAAAGGCGGCATCGGCAAGAGCTTTACGCTCGCCAACCTGTCCTACATGATGGCCCAGCAAGGGAAGCGCGTGCTGCTTATCGGCTGCGATCCCAAGAGCGACACGACCTCCCTTCTTTTTGGCGGCCGCGCCACGCCCACCATCATCGAGACCTCGTCCAAGAAGAAGGCGGCTGGCGAGGAAGTCCTGATCGGCGACGTCTGCTTCAAGCGCGACGGCGTATTCGCGATGGAGCTTGGCGGCCCGGAAGTCGGGCGCGGCTGCGGCGGACGCGGCATCATCCACGGTTTCGAGCTTCTCGAGAAGCTCGGGTTCCATGAGTGGGGCTTCGACTACGTGCTGCTGGACTTCCTTGGCGACGTGGTTTGCGGCGGCTTCGGCCTGCCGATTGCGCGCGACATGTGCCAGAAGGTGATCGTCGTCGGTTCGAACGACCTGCAATCGCTCTACGTCGCCAACAATGTCTGCTCTGCGGTCGAATATTTCCGCAAGCTGGGCGGCAATGTCGGCGTCGCGGGCATGGTCATCAACAAGGACGATGGAACCGGCGAGGCTCAGGCTTTCTGCGACCAGGTCGGCATTCCCGTACTGTCCGCCATACCGCAGAACGAAGATATTCGGCGCAAGAGCGCAAATTACGAGATCGTCGGCATCCCGGGCGGTCAATGGGCGTCGCTCTTTGAAACGCTCGCCAAGAACGTTGCGGAGGCTCCGCCTGTCCGGCCGAAACCCCTTTCCCAGGATGGCCTCCTTGGTCTCTTCAAGGGAGACGTCGTCGGGCGGGGCGTAATGCTTCAGCCGGCGTCGCAGGCCGATATGCGCGGCCATGAGATCGTCGAAAAGCCGTCCCTCGAAGTCTTCTACGACGCCGCGTAAGGGAGCAGTAACTGCATGACAGTGCTTGATCGCCAATCGCCCCAGGCTGCCTCCTCCGAAGTCGTCTACGACGACGCCGGACGCGTTGCGGCTGCGTCGGAGAGGCCAGAGAGCGAGCCTAACGCCGCTTCGAAAGAGGCTGGCGCGAGTTGCCACGCGGGCGCGGCCGAGATGCGGAAGGCCGCGGCGGCCGCGGGCAAGAGCGAGACGCTTGAGCAATACGCGAAGGATTACCCGCAAGGGCCGCATGATCAGCCGCAAAGCATGTGTCCAGCTTTCGGCTCGCTGCGCGTCGGGCTCCGCATGCGCCGGACGGCGACAATCCTTTCGGGCTCGGCCTGCTGCGTTTACGGCCTGACGTTTACATCGCATTTTTACGGCGCCAAGCGCACGGTAGGCTACGTTCCGTTCAACTCCGAAACGCTCGTCACTGGCAAACTTTTCGAGGACATTCGCGAGGCGGTATTCAAAGTCGCGGACCCCGAGCACTACGACGCGGTGGTGGTCACGAATCTCTGCGTGCCGACAGCTTCCGGCGTGCCGCTGCGGCTTCTGCCGAAGGAAATCAACGGCGTTCGCATCATCGGAATCGACGTGCCGGGCTTCGGCGTGCCGACCCATGCCGAGGCGAAGGACGTGCTGGCCGGCGCGATGCTCAAATATGCCCGGCAGGAAGCCGAGCAGGGGCCAGTCCAGGCCCCGCGCGGGGGACGCTCCGAAAAGCCAACGATCACGCTGGTCGGCGAGATGTTCCCCGTCGATCCGGTCACGATCGGCATGATGCTGGAGCCGCTGGGTTTGGCTGCCGGCCCGGTCGTGCCGACGCGCGAGTGGCGCGAGCTTTACGCGGCGCTCGACTGCGCGGCTGTTGCCGCGATCCATCCCTTCTATACCGCATCGTTCCGCGAATTCGAGGCTGCCGGCCGCGCCATCGCCGGCTCCGCGCCGGTTGGCTATGACGGCACGGCGAATTGGCTGCTTTCGATAGGGGACCTCTGCGGCATTCCCCGCGCTACGGTCGACGCGGCGCTCAACCGCATCCTGCCCCAGGTGCGCGACGCTATCGCCAAGCTTCCGATCAAAGGGCGCATCACCGTCTCCGGATACGAAGGCTCCGAACTGCTCGTCGCGCGCCTTCTGATCGAGAGCGGCGCCGACGTGCCCTATGTCGGCAGCGCCTGTCCTCGCACACGCTGGTCGGAAGCCGATCGCGAATGGCTCGAAGCGAAGGGCGTGCGAGTCCAGTTCCGTGCTTCGCTCGAGCAGGACATCGCCGCGGTCGACGAATACAAGCCGGACCTCGCCATCGGCACGACGCCGGTCGTGCAGTACGCGAAGGCGGCTGCGATCCCTGGCCTTTACTTCACGAACCTCATCTCGGCGCGGCCGCTGATGGGCGTTGCGGGCGCCGGCTCCCTCGCGCAGGTCGTCAATGCCGCCATCGCCAGCAAGGGCCGCTTCGACGAAATGAAGTCCTTCTTCAAGGGCGTCGGCGAAGGCCACGCAGCGGGCGTTTGGGAGAGCGCACCCAAAGCGCCGCCCAAGAAGCATGAGGTATCGGTGAACAAGCCGTCGATCAAAATGCCCGAGGAGGCCATCGGATGCTGATCGCGGACCACGACAGGGCCGGCGGCTACTGGGGCGCGGTTTATGTCTTCGCCGCGGTGAAGGGCCTGCAAGTGATTATCGACGGGCCGGTCGGCTGCGAAAACCTTCCGGTGACCGCCGTTCTGCACTATACCGACGCGCTGCCGCCGCACGAGCTTCCGGTCGTCGTGACGGGTCTTTCCGAGGAGGAACTCGGCAAGCTTGGCACCGAGCAGGCGATGAAGCGCGCTCATAAGACGCTCGATCCGAAACAGCCGAGCGTCGTCGTGACGGGCTCCATCGCCGAGATGATCGGCGGCGGCGTGACCCCCGAGGGGACCAACATTCAGCGCTTCCTGCCACGAACGATCGACGAGGATCAATGGCAAAGCGCGAACCGGGCCATTATGTGGCTCTGGAGCGAATACGGCGCGAAGCGCAAAATCAAGGCTAAGCCCAAAAGCGCGGGCGCCAAGCCTCGCGTCAACATCATCGGGCCGTGCTACGGCGTCTTCAACATGCCATCGGACATCGCGGAAATCCGCCGGCTTGTCGAAGGCATCGGCGCGGAAGTGAACCTGATCTTTCCGCTTGGCGCGCATCTGAACGATGTGCCGAAACTTGCCGAAGCAGACGCAAATATCTGTCTTTATCGCGAGTTCGGCCGTCTTCTGTGCGAGGCTCTGGACAAGCCATATTTGCAGGCGCCGATCGGCCTGCATTCGACGACAAAATTCCTGCGCGCCCTGGGCGAGACGCTCGGTCTCGATGCGGAGCCGTTCATTGAGCGCGAGAAGCATACGACCATTAAGCCCTTGTGGGATCTCTGGCGCTCGGTCACCCAGGATTTCTTTGGAACGGCCAGCTTCGCGATCGTGGCAAACGAGACCTACACACGCGGCGTGCGCCAGTTCCTGGAAGACGAACTCGGGCTTCCCTGCACCTTCGCGATTTCCCGGCGCGCGGGTGTAAAGCCCGATAATGAAGAGGTGCGACGACTCGTCCGGGAGAAGCCGCCGCTCCTCTTATTCGGCAGCTACAATGAAAGGATGTACATCGCCGAGAACGGCGGGCGCTCGATGTATATTCCGGCCTCGTTCCCGGGCGCCATTATCCGCCGGCACACAGGCACGCCATTCATGGGCTATGCCGGCGCCACGTATCTGGTCCAGGAAGTATGCAACGCGCTTTTCGACGCTCTTTTCAATATCTTACCGCTCGGAAAGGACTTGGACCGGATCGAGGCTACGCCATCGAAACTCGCCCGGCAGCTCCCCTGGGACGAAGATGCGAAGACGCTTCTCGACGAGATGGTCGAGGCCCAGCCGGTGCTTGTGAGAATTTCCGCCGCCAAGCGTCTGCGCGACGCTGCCGAAAAGGCCGCTCGCGAGGCCGGCGAAACGCAGGTTTCTGTGAGCCGCGTCAGCTTGTCCATTGCCCAAGCGGTGGATGGGAGGGCAGCATGAGCGCGAGCTTCATCATTACGTGTTTGTCATGCCGAGGAGGAAGATGAGCATGTCTGCTTTACAACTGCAGGAGAACCAGCCGCACGCGCATATCAGAGCGCGAGAGGCGAAGGAGTTCCGGCTGATGTTCCTTGCCACCTTTCCGCTTTTCCTCGCTGCTGGGCTATTGGGCCGCGCCCTGTCCCCTCGGCGGAGTCCGAATGAGCGCAAGTCCGTATTTGCCGAGGCGCGCGCCGCGGCGAACACTTGCATCCCCTTCGCTTTCATGCGCTAGGGGCTGAAGAATTGGCCCGGTCAGTATCCGGGCAACCGAACCCCATGGCGGACAACGCCATGGCTAACCCGGCCGCGAGGGCAATGCGCGGTAACTGACAGAGAGTCCACTTTAGCGGAGATCAAGCTTATGGCTCAAGAAGAAAGGGATGTCTCGCTCACCGGGCTGACCGAAGGCGAGGCGAAGGAATTTCACAGCATTTTTGTAGCGAGCTTTATCGGTTTTACCATCGTCGCCATTATCGCGCACGTGCTCGCTTGGAATTGGCGTCCTTGGGCTGGCCCAGTCGCGTCCATCCCGGAGAACGTGCATACGGCCGCCCTGAACCTCGTTCAATATCTTTCATAAGGAGAAATACACATGTGGCGCATTTGGCTGCTTTTTGATCCCCGTCGTGTCCTTGTGGCGCTCTTCGCGTTCCTTATCGTTCTGGCGCTCCTCATCCACTTCATCCTGTTGAGCACCACCCGCTACAACTGGATCGACACGGGCGCCGTCAAGGCCGCGGCTTCCTCGAACACCGCCCTTCCAGCTCGCTAAGCGGTTGGGATCAATCAGGATGGCGGGTGGGGAATATTCAAGCCTCGCCCGCTCTCTCGGGATTTTTTCACAGGAGGCTGGGCTCTGGCTCGCCTCCTAGCTGGAGGTGAGCGATGGCATTGCTCAGTTATGAAAAAAAGTACCGCATTCGAGGCGGCACCCTTGTCGGGGGCGACTTATTCGACTTCTGGGTGGGCCCGTTCTTCGTTGGATTTTTCGGGGTCACCACTTTCTTTTTCGCGGTGTTGGGAACGACCCTAATTGTCTGGGGGGCTGCGCTAGGGCCCACCTTCAATATCTGGAAAATCAACATCGCTCCTCCCGACCTGAAATATGGTTTGGGCCTTGCCCCGCTTAAAGAGGGGGGCTTGTGGCAGATCATCACGATATGCGCAGTCGGGGCATTCGTGTCATGGGCGCTGCGCGAGGTTGAGATTGCCCGTAAGCTTGGCATCGGGTATCACGTCCCAGTCACGTTCAGCTCCGCTATCTTTGCTTATGTCAGCATCGTGGTCATCCGGCCGCTCTTGCTGGGCGCCTGGGGATTCGGCTTCCCCTACGGCATCCTGAGCCACTTGGATTGGGTGTCGAATACAGGACATCAATACCTACACTTCCATTATAACCCAGCGCATATGCTCGGAATTACGTTCTTGTTCACGACGACCTTGCTCCTGGCTTTGCACGGCGGTCTCGTTCTGTCTGCGCTCAATCCAGGCGGCGGAGATGTCGTGAAAACTCCAGAGCACGAGAACACCTTCGCGCGCGACCTGCTGGGCTACTCCACCGGAACACTCGGCATTCACAGGATCGGCCTTTTCACCGCTATCAGCGCAGCATTCTTCAGCGGCGTCTGCATCATTCTAAGCGGACCGTTCTGGACGAAGGGTTGGCCCGAGTGGTGGAACTGGTGGCTTAATATCCCAATCTGGCGATAAGCGGGACATCACATCATGGCCGAATATCAAAACATCTTCACGCAAGTTCAAGTCAAGGGGCCCGCGCATTATGGCGTCCCCCTCTACCGCGACCAGTTTGGCCGCACCGGCAGACCGTTCTACGTCTATTTGCTCGGTCTCATCGGCGACGCTCAGATCGGCCCGATCTACCTCGGGCTGACCGGGGTAGCGTCCTTCGTCTTCGGGTTCATAGCCATTGAAATCATTGGCCTGAACATGGCCGCCTCCGTCAACTGGAGCCCGGTACAGTTCATCAAGCAGCTTCCATGGCTCGCCCTCGAACCGCCAGCTCCCGCCAACGGCCTTCATATTCCTCCCTTGAATGAGGGCGGATGGTGGCTCGCGGCAGGCCTGTTCCTGACGCTGTCAATCCTGCTGTGGTGGACCCGCACATACCTCCGCGCCCGTCAAATCGGTCTTGGAGTGCACATCCCGTGGGCGTTCGCTTCGGCAATCTGGCTCTTCCTGGTTATCGGCATCATCCGTCCGGTCCTTATGGGCAGCTTCGGTGAAGCTCCTCCCTTCGGAATCTTTCCGCATCTCGACTGGACTGCGGCTTTCTCGCTTCGGTATGGAAACCTCTACTATAATCCGTTCCATATGCTTTCGATCGTCTTCCTCTACGGCTCCACGCTGCTTTTCGGCATGCATGGCGCCACCATCTTGGCGGTCAGCCGTTACGGCGGCGAGCGCGAGATCGAGCAGACAACGGATCGGGGCACCGCCCTCGAACGCGCGGCGCTTTTCTGGCGGTGGACCATGGGCTTCAATGCTTCCATGGAATCCATCCATCGCTGGGCCTGGTGGTTCGCTGTCCTGTGCCCGCTCACAGGTGGCATCGGCATCCTTCTGACCGGAACCGTTGTCGATAACTGGTATCTTTGGGGAATCAAGCACGGCATCGTGCCCACCTACCCACAGGTTCTCCCAGCCATCATCGACCCGGCCACGCTTTCGGGAGCACCAAAATGAGTTATAAACAACGCATCTTAACAATCGCCGGCATATTGCTGGTCGGCGTGTTCATCGTGCTAGGCCTCGCCTACTACACCTTCCAGCGTCCAACCGTTCAGTGGGTGCAGTGGGGGCCTCGGGGAACTGGCATGGTTCAGTTGTACAACACGCGGGTGATCAACAGTCCCCAGGTTGTGGCGCTCAACGAAGTGCCGGAACCTGTGGACGCCGTTGACCCCGCTGGAACCAAAGCCTCGGAAGTCTATCAGAACGTGCAGGTGCTCAAGGATATCGACTCCAATGAGCTTCTGCGCCAGATGACGGCCATAGCTTCGTGGGTGGCGCCCGACGTGGGATGCTCCTATTGCCATGCCGAGGGCCATGACTTCTCTGAGGACGTTCTCTATACCAAGATCGTCGCCCGCCGGATGATTCAGATGGTCCGCCATCTCAACTCCGACTGGAAACAACACGTCGCCATCAAGGGCGCCGGCGTTACTTGCTACACCTGCCACAGGGGCAACCACATTCCGAAGTTTGAGTGGTACACCCCGGTGCCGCCTCGCGGGTCGCTTGGCCTGCTCGGCAACAAGGCGGGTCAAAATGCCAGGGCGGAAATTGTCGGCTATACATCTCTGCCTAACGACCCGTTCACGCCGTTCCTGCTTGGGGACCAGAACATCCGCGTCTTCGGCCCAACTGCGCTTCCGACAACGAACCGCGCTTCGTTGAAGCAAGCCGAGTGGACCTATGCGCTGATGATTGTGATGTCCAGGTCGCTTGGCGTGAATTGCACCTTCTGCCACAACACGCAGAACTTCTCAACCTGGAGCGGCGGCACGCAGCAGCGCGTGACGGCGTGGTACGGCATCCGCATGGTTCGCGACATCAACAATAACTATATCAACCCGTTGACGCCGCTCTACGCCAACGTGCCCGATCGCAAGGGCCCAGCTGGCGACCTTCCGAAGGTTTATTGCGCCACTTGCCATCAGGGCGCCTTCAAGCCTATGTATGGGGTAAGCATGCTCAAGGATTATCCTGCGCTTGCCGGTCCATCGCCCGAAAAGACTGCAGTAAAGACCCAGTAACCGCACTCTGCCTGCCGCCCGTTTTGGCGGCAGGACTAAACTTTTCGCCATTGCTCAATCGAGGCAGAGGCTTCTCCGCGATCCGCAGAGAAGCCTTTGTTTTTTTTCGGCCGACGACCTTCGAAACGGCGGCGGCCGCCGCAAGCCTACTTCCGGCGAGGACATGTCGGGAAGCGGAGTAGCCGCCTGCAGCCCGCGCCCGCGCCCGCGCCCGCGCTATTAAAGGACATTTGCAACTGCGGCTGTAGGGCCCGGCGCCGATGAAAGAGGGAAAGACGCAGGGCGAGACGCCATGACCAAAGGCGGGATGGCCGATGCGACGAAAGCCGCCCCGGCGGCGCCAGCTGCTCCGGCAGCTCCCGCCGCCGATGCGAAGGCCCTTTCTCCATGCACGAGGCATGGGACCGAGGTCGTCATCATGGACACTATCGGCGGTCGCATCAACAAGCGCGACAAACGGAACTGCCGCCGGTCGCCGGATTGCATGGCGGAGGCTGTGGGGCATTTCCTGGGAAGCCAGCTAAATTCAAGAGCTTAGAGCGGAATCCGATCAGGCTGCATCATAGCCTGCGGCGGCGAAGTAGTTTGAGCATTCCGTTGGCTTAAAGGCAGGGATGAACTCGCCGATTGCAGTCCAGAGGCTTTCCACAGTGCGTGCAGCAGCCTTGCGAAGAAGAGCCTTGAGCTTCGAGAAAGCCTTTTCGATCGGGTTGCAGTCCGGGCTGTAGGGCGGGAGGTAAAGCAGACTCGCGCCGGCGGCCTCGATCGCCTCGCGCACGCCGCTTCCCTTGTGGCTGCCGAGATTGTCCATAATCACGACGTCACCGGTGTGAGCGTCGGCACGAGCACTTGATCGACGTAAGCCTGGAAGGCCGCGCCGTTGATGGGCCCGTCGAGCACCATCGGCGCCACCATGCCTGAGAGGCGCAGCCCCGCGACGAAAGTCGTCGTCTTCCAATGGCCATGTGGGATGCCCGCGCGAAGGCGCTTGCCTTTGAGCGCCCGGCCGTACCGCCGCGCCATGCTGGTCGAGGTCCAGGTCTCGTCAATAAAGACGAGCCGCTGCGGATCGAGATCGAGTTGCCCCTCGAACCAGGCCTCGCGCCGCTTCAGGATGTCGGGGCGGTCCTGCTCACTCGCATGTGCGGTCTTTTTTTCCTGGTGATATCGTGCCGCTTCAAGAAACGCCACAGCGTGCCATAACCCGCTGCGATGCCTCGATCCATGAGCGCAGCCTTAAGCTCCTGGAGCGTCATATCCGGTGTCTCATCGAGCAGCGCCAGGATCAACGTCGCATGGGCTTCGATCCGCCCGGAGCGCCGGTCGCCGCCCAGAGCTTTCGGCCGCGCATCGCCAACCGAGCGCTCAAGCGAACGCCAGCGGATCGCGCTCGCCGCGCTGACCCCGAAGCGCTCGGCCGCCTGTCGGCAGGACATCCCCCCGCAACCGCTTTCAAAACACGAACCCGAAGATCAAGCGAAAGAGCTTTCGACATGTCGGCCGGCCTCCCGCTCCGGCAGACAGTCCGAATCAGATCCGCGATGCTTTGGGAATCTGGAGGTTTCTGTGAGGTCGAAAGCGATGAGGGCGGGACTGACGCGGCCGTCGACCTCATAGAAACCGGATTGAGCTGAACCGCGGGGCACGGCCGTGGCAGCTATGGGGATCGATGGCCCGCGCCGCGTTCTCGGGTCCCGGCGGTCAGTACGATGGTATCCATCCTGGCCGGAATGGGCGCTTGGCGAGACGCTTGAGGTGCCGTGACATTGCCAGCCGCACCGGTACTGGCGCTGCCGGCAGAGTTATGGGCATGGCTCTTCGGCCGTGGCGCAAGCCCCCTCGCAACAGGTTCAAGGGTGCACCTGGCGCTCATGAGCTATCGAGCCTCCTGTAGCGCCGGCGCGGACCGGGCAGGATCTCGATAATGACCATCGCACCGCCGCAACACGGGCATACGGGCGCCTTCGCCCGCGCGCTCTTGGGCGCCGGTTCGGCATTGACGGCCGCCATGGCTACGGCCTTAGGAGCGGCATGAAGCAATCGCCGGATCAATGCCACCTTGGCCTTCCGGTGGCCGTTAGCCAGAAAGCCGTAATGCCGGATGCGCTGAAAGCCGCCGGGCAGGACGTGCAGCAGGAAGCGCCGGATGAACTCGTGAACATCGAGCTTCATGCACTTGGGCGCTGCGGCGTGAGCGTAGTCCCTCCAGGTAAAACTGACGCGGCCATTGTCGAGAGCGAGAAGGCGGCGGTTGGAGATGGCGACCCGATGGGTGTAGCGGCTCAGATAGGCGAGCACCTTTTCGGGACCGGCGAACGGGCGCTTGGCGTAGACGACCCATTCGACACGGCGCAGGGGCGCCAGGAGGGCCGCGAAAGCATCGGCCCCGGCCAACTCAGCAAGATCGCCTGAGAAGTGGAGCTTGCCTGCCCGGTGTGCGGCCGCGAGCTTGGACAAGAACAAGCGGCGGAACAGACGCGAGAGCACGCGTTCGGGCAAAAAGTAGCCCGGCTTGCACGAGATCCAACTTGCACCGCCTGGCGATAGCCCGCCGCCCGGCACAATACAGTGGACGTGCGGATGATGCGTTAGGGTCTGGCCCCAGGTATGCAGCACCATCGTCATGCCGATCTGGGCTCCGAGACGCTTTTTATCGGCGGCGATGGTGCGCAACGTCTCAGCCGCGGCTTCGAATAAGATCGCGTAGACGGCCGCCTTGTTCTGATACGCGATCGATCCGGCCGGAGCCGGCAGCGTGAACACAATATGAAAGTACTCGACCGGCAACAGATCGGCCTGCCTTGCGTCGAGCCATTCATGGGCGGCGCCGGCTTGGCACTTCGGGCAATGCCGGTTGCGGCAGCTGTTATAGGCGATCTTGCTGTGTCCGCAGCCGGCGCAGCGTTCGACGTGGCCCCCCAGGGCCGCCGTCCTGCAGCTGCGAACCGCCCTCATGACCTTAAGCTGGTCAAGGCTCAAATGCCCTGCATTGTCTTCGCGATAGGCGTCGCCGTGATGGCGGAAGATGTCCGCCACCTCCAGTTCTGGACGCGACATGGGATGCGGCTTACGAAGGCGGCACCACCATCAAACTCAAGCGGTCGAGCGGGCTCTCGGTCGTCCCAATCGTATGGACCGCGACCCGCGTATAGCGCGCCGTCGTCGACAGATTGTTGTGGCCGAGCAAGGCCTGGATGATCCGGATATCGGTGCCCTGTTCCAAAAGATGCGTTGCAAAACTATGCCGCAGCGTATGAACGCTGACCTTCTTGGCGATGCCCGCCGCCGCATAGGCCGAGCGGCATGCCGCGTGGAGCACCGTGACGTTGACGGCCGTGTCCGGATCGCGGCCAGGGAAGAGAAACCGTTGCGGCCGTGTGAGCTTCCAATAGCCACGCAATATGCCAAGCAGCTGCGCCGATAGCATCACGTAGCGATCTTTGCCGCCCTTGCCGTTCTCGACCCGGATCACCATCCGGCCGCTGTCAATGTTGCGCACCTCGACGCCTACGACCTCCGACACCCGCAGTCCGGTCGCGTAAGCGGTGGTCAGCGCGACGCGGCACTTTAGGCTCGACACCGCTTCAAGGAAGCGCACGACCTCGTCTCTGCTCAAAATCTCCGGCAAGGCTTGCCGGTGGCGGGCATAGGGAATGCGCTCGGGGACTTCGTCTTGCCCAAGCGTTACACCGTAGAAGAAGCGCAAGGCGCACACGATCTGGTTCAACGACGGCCAGGCGATGCCCTTGGCGGCTAAATGCACCTGATAGGTCCGGACATCTTCCAAGCCCAGCAGATCCGGCGAACGGCCGAAATAAAGGCTATAGCGCTTCACGGCGTGGATGTAAGATCGCTGGGTCGCTGGCGACAGATTGCGGATCGTCATGTCCTCAATCATGCGCTGGCGCAATGGGCTGATACGCTCACTCATCGAAAGCTCCTGTCTCGGGGTTCGTGTCTTCGACACACACGATCCTGACAGACAGGAGACTTCTCTCAAGGGCAGGCGGTACCGCGGTAGCGGTTCAGTTCAATCCCTACCGATTCATTTAGCTGGGATAACGCTCTAGAGCGCGTCGGCTGCCGATGGAATCAAAAGCTCGCTAACTCTTTGTTTTATCGCGCATCTTATCGGAAAACCGCTTCTCACGTTTCCGGACGCACGCTAGTCAATGGCTTAGCCTGAAGAGCGGGAATATCTCCCAGGCGCCGTTTACTTCAAGAGCACCCAGCTTAATCTCGACTATATTCGCTCCGCGCACGGCGCCTCATGCGCAAACGGATCGACGCCGCCTCGCGTCACTCGGCCATGACTGGTTTCGGCTGAGCCTTGGCCTGCCCTTCCCGCATCGACGCGATGCGCCTGCGCACGAACTCGACATGATCGCGAAGCGTATAGAGTTCAGGGGCAAGATGTGCGGGGACCGAAATACGCCACACGCTCTCCTCGATGTGATCGAGCTCCCGCTCCTTGCGGGCGACGAAGTCTGGCGAGGCGGCGTTTTTTTCAAGGTCCCTTTCCAAGGCTTTCAAGGGGATATACCAACGCAAGATTTGCCGGCGCATGCGCCAGTTGTAGAAAAATGGCACGATCCTGAAGAGCGGGAAAATCACGCCGATGACAGGCAGCAGCAAAATGAAAGCGCGGTCGAGAAGCTCTGCAAGCCAGAAGGGCAGCACGCGCCAGAAAAAGGTCGGCCCGGACTTATAGACGCGCCGCGCGTCGTCTTCCATTGGAAACTCGGGATCGTCGGTCAGCCCCTCCGCGCCCAGAGCGAAAAGTCGGGATTCCCCCGTCGGCTTCAACGAGGGCTGGCTCTGCACCGAAAGAACGGCTTGGGCCAGCACGGTGATCAGCGCGGGATGCAGATCGTCCCGCACAAGAAGCATCGCCTTCGTCGCCACAAGCGCCGTGTCGGCGGGAGGAATGTTCTGCGCGAAATCCACCACGCCCTGCCGCAGGGTGACTGAGGTCAGGTAGGGATAGCGCTGGATGAGAGCGTCGGCCTGGGCCATATTCATCAGCGACGTGCCCGGCTGATGCAGCAAGGCCTGCACGGGGGCTCCCTCGGCGCCGATGACCATGAAACCCGCGTCGGCGTCGCCCTTCGCGAAGGCCTCGGCGTATTGCGGCAGCGGCATCGAGATCAGCGTCGAATTGTCGGGCGTGACGCCGTTCGCCTCAAGGAGCTTATACGCGAGAACGCTTGTGCCGCTTCCAGCGGGCCCCGTGAGGATGCGCTTGCCTTTAAGCTGCGTGATGTGGTCGAGCTTGGCCGCGCCGCGATAGAAAATCCAAACCGGCTCGGTGATAACCCGGCCCATGGAATAGAGAGAGGGCGCGTCGATGTGATTGCTGAGCCCGCCCTGAACGAAGCCGGCCTGCACGTCGGAGGCGGGGTCCTTCAGCAGTCTGAGGTTCTCGGACGAAGCCGCCGATTCCCGCACCTCGATCGTGACGCCCTTTTTCGCAACCTCTTCCTTGAAGCGCATGGCCAGCATATAATAGGGGCTTGCCTTGCTCGACGTCGACATGACGAGATGCGTGGGCGGCGCGGGCTTCACATATCTCATCGTAAACCAGACAGCGCCGATGCAAATAGCGGCCGCGGGGACGAAGACGAAGAGGAAATCGCGCGAAAAAAAGCGTCTCATGGGCGCCCCGTTGACGTGCTAAGCCGACGACTGTCTCCTCCTCTTACGGGGGCTTAGCCCAAGGCGCAATCTCAAATGTCGCGGGCGGGCCGGGCGCGGGTTTTGTCTGTCGCTCCGGGGCGGTGCTATCATGCCTGCGACGCACTCACGAGGCAGACCATGACCGCCTACGCCCCGCAAAGCCATCTCGAAACGCATGACGTGACAAACGCTCCGCCGCCCTTTGGCGCGCGCAACTTCTACGCCGAGGACCGGGCGCTCGGCGAAGCGGCGCGGCTTTTCGGCGGCGAATGGGTCGATGCGCCGCTGGCTGCGCTGGGCGCTGCGGCGGGCTCTGAGGAGACGCAACAATGGGGCGAGGACGCCAACCGCTATCCGCCCGAGTTGCAAAGGTTCGACCGCTTCGGGCGCCGCATCGACGAGGTGAAATTCCACCCGGCGTATCATAGCCTGATGGCGCTCGCGATGGAGCATCGCATCCATAGCATCGGCTGGCGCGAGACGCGCGCGGGCCGGCATGTCGCGCATGCGGGCTTGCTGGCGCTGGCGAGCGAGGCGGAGGCCGGGACCATGTGCCCGATCAGCATGACGTATGCGAGCGTGGCGGCGCTTCGCCATCAGGCCGACGTGGCCGCGATCTGGGCGGCGAAGGCGATCGAGGGCGTTTACGACGCGCCGCTGCGCCCCATTGCCGAAAAGCGCGGGATAACCATCGGCATGGCCATGACGGAGAAGCAGGGCGGCTCCGACGTGCGCGCCAACACGACGCGCGCCTTTGCGCTCGGCGCAGGCGGGCCAGGCGGCGACTATCGCCTCGTCGGCCACAAATGGTTCTGCTCCGCGCCGATGTGCGACGCGTTCCTGACGCTCGCCTATACGGACAAGGGATTGAGCTGCTTCCTCGTCCCGCGCATCAAGCCCGACGGCCAGCGCAACTCCATCCACGTGCTCAGGCTGAAGGACAAGCTCGGCAACAAGTCCAACGCGTCCTCCGAGGTGGAATATCACGGCGCCTATGCGCAGATGATCGGCGAGGAGGGCCGGGGCGTCGCTGCGATCATCGAAATGGTGCATCACACGCGGCTCGACACCATGGCCGGTTCGCTCGGAATTATGCGCCGTGCGCTGGCGGAGGCCGTCCATCATGTACGCCACCGGCGCGCGTTCCAGAAGACGCTGATCGACCAGCCGCTGATGCGGGCCGTCGTGGCCGATCTCGCGCTCGACTATGAAGCCGCCGCGATGATGACGATGCGCGTGGCGCGCGCCTTCGACGGCGACGGCGCGGAGGAGAAAAGCTTCGCGCGGCTTGGCGTGGCGCTCGGCAAGTTCTGGATTTCGAAGCGCACGCCGCACTTCGTCTATGAATGCATGGAGTGCCTTGGCGGCGGCGGCTATGTCGAAGAGAGCCCGCTTCCGCGCTACTACCGCGAGGCGCCCGTGAACGCGATCTGGGAAGGCTCCGGCAATGTGATCGCGCTCGATATTCTGCGGACGCTTTCGAAGGAGCCGGCCTCGCTCGAAGCCTATTTCGAGGAACTGTCGCCCGCGCGCGGCGCCCATCCGGCCTTCGACCATGCGTTCGAGGAGCTGTCGGCCACGCTCGCCAAGGGCGGGGCGGCGGAGGCGGGAGCGCGGCATATTGCCGAGTTCGATGGCGCTCGCCTTGCAGGCGGCGCTTCTCTTACGACACGGCGACGCGGAGGTGGCGTCGGCCTATTGCGACGCAAGACTCGGCGTGCGCGGCCTGAACTTCGGCGCAGGCGGCGCCCGCATCGACGCCGGCGCGATCCTCGCCCGGCAGCTCGCCGGCGCCTTAGCCTGAAACTCGCATCTGTGTGCCTGTGCTCGCGCGAGTTCGGTAGCTTCGCGTCCACGCGCCTGCAAAAGGAAGCCCGATGATTGCCGCTCGCCACACGGCGTCAACGCATGCCGTCGCCCCTTCTCTCGGACGGGCTTTTCATTGCCCGCCCGCCCGAGGCTTGCTAATGTATTAACGTAAGCTAGGCGTAGCGCCATTGATCGGGCGGGAACGGCGTAAGCAACTTATGTGTACGCTTTGTGCCGCCCGGAACGAGAGCGATCAGCCCGCGCTTGGCCAGCTTGGTTCCATATCCATATCGTAAGGTGCGTCAGGGCACGAAATGCATGTTAGCGCCAGCGATCGCGTCAACGCAGGAACTCGAACTCAAGCTGGAGCTGCCGGCCGAGGATATGAAGCGGCTGCGCGCCTCCCCGCTCCTTTCCGCGGAGGGCGGCGGCGAGCCGCGCAAGACCTTGACCTCGATCTATTTCGACACCTCGGATTTCCGCCTGCAGCAGAAAGGCATCGCCCTGCGCTTGCGCAACGACGGGGGGAACTCCTGGACACAGACCGTCAAGGCGGGAGCGACACTGGAGGGCGGACTTTCCAGTGTTGAAGAGACCGAAGCGCTCATTGCGGCGTGCAAGCCAGACCTCGAAAGCATCGGCGACAAAGAGCTTCGGCGCAAGATCAAGAAAATTCTCGGAAGGAAGGCCATCAATCCGGTCTTCGAGACCGCCGTCGAGCGCACGGCGCACAGGCTCAGAAAGGGCGAATGCGTCGCCGAACTCGCCTTGGACGTCGGGCGGGTGTCGGCGGCTGGAAAGACGAGGCAGCTTCGCGAAGTCGAGCTTGAGCTCTTGTCGGGGCCGGCCCACGACTTCCTTGCCATCTCCAAGGAGCTGTTCTCAGGGCTGAATGTCCGCCCCAGCGCTCACAACAAGGCCGAACGCGGCTACCGCCTGGCCAAGGGCGAGACAGACGCGATCGCGCCGTGCCGCAGCGGCGTCATCGAGCTGTCCCCGAGCCGGCCCGCGAGGGAAGCCTTCGCGGCGATCCTAGGGGCGGCCGCGCAGCAGATCGGCATGAACCAGCGCGCCATTCTGGAGACTGGCGGCGTCGAGGCCGTGCATCAAATGCGGGTGGGCTTGACGAGGCTTCGCTCCGCGCTTCGAAGCTTCGGGCCATACGCGGGCGCTCCCTGGATGGAGGAGCTTGAGACCGATGCGCAAAACCTGTCCCACGCCGTAGGACACCTGCGAGACGCCGACGTCCTTATCGAAGACATCTACGCACCCATCGCCGGGGATGCGCCTCACGTGCCAGGCTTCCCCGAGCTGTTAGAGGCGCTGAAGGCGCATCGAGAGGCGACATATAAGGAGGTCCGTCCGAACATCACAAAAGGGATCTGGCCGCGCCTTCTTCTAACCGTGGCCCTTAGCCCGCATTTGCTCGGCCACGGGGGGGCCTTCGACGAGCCGATCGAGACGATCGCAGGCGAAATCATGGAGAAGCGTTGGAAGCACGTCAGGAAATACGGCGAGCGGCTTGCCAAGCTCGATCTGGAGGAGCGGCACAGCATGCGCAAGGCCATGAAAAAGCTTCGCTACAATGCCGAGTTCTTCCAATCGCTTTACGGCAAGCCGGCCCAGAAATTCATCGGGCGGCTGAAGAAGATGCAGCAGCTGTTCGGCGTGATCAACGATGTGAGGATGGCCCATCGGCTGATCGACATCGCCCTTGAGTGCTGCGGCCACAGCGGCGCCACGCTCGCCGCGGCGGGCTATATCCTGGGCCGGCACGAGGCTCAGGCGCCCTGCGTCTGGCGCAAGGCCAAACGCGAGTGGGAACGGTTCGAGGAAACGGCGGGCTTCTGGCGTTGAGGCGAGCGCGGCGGCGGCAAGGGGGGCGGATATGATGCGGCGTTTCTTCGCGGCGATGTTTCTGCCGCTTCTGTTCGCAACCTCGGCTCCGGCGGCGCAGTGCGGCGGGGATTTCCGCGCCTTCATCGGCGCAATGTCCCGCGAAGCCGCGGCTGAGGGCGTCTCCCCGGCCGTCATTCAAAGCGCGCTATCCGACGTGGCGCCCGATCCCAGCGTGCTCGCCTTCGACCGCCGCCAGCGCAGCACCTTCCGCATGAGCTTCGAGCACTATGCCGCAACGCGGGTCACCCCGGCCAGAATACGGCGCGGCAAAGAGATGCTGCACCGCCACGCCGCGCTGCTCGCTCGAATCCAGCGGCAATTCGGGGTCCCGGCGGAGGTGCTCGTCGCGATTTGGGGCCTGGAAACCGACTTCGGCTCGGGCGACATGGGCAAGCTTCCCGTGATCCGCACGTTGGCGACCATGGCCCATGACTGCCGCCGCACAGAGCTGTTTCAGGGCGAGCTTCTGGCTGCGCTGAAGATTGTCCAGCGCGGCGATCTTCCGTTGCGCGACCTGATCGGCGCCTATGCGGGCGAGATCGGCCAGACGCAGTTCCTGCCCTCTTCCTACATCAAATACGGCGTGGATTACGACGGCGACGGCCACGTCGATCTCAGGCACAGCGCGCCTGATGTGCTCGCCTCGACGGCCAATCTTCTGAAGACCAACGGCTGGCGCGCGGCCGCGCCGTTCGGCGAAGGCTCCGCAAATTTCGAGGTCATGCGCGAATGGAACCGGGCCGAGCTGTATCGGAAAACGATCGTGCTTTTCGCGGAGCGGCTCGGGGCGCCGTGAGCCGGAAACGCGATGGCTCCCGTGATGCAAAAGACGCTACAGCCGCGCTTCCCGGCGCCCCATTGGAAATTGGATTTCACTTTAAGCTCTGTTTGAGCTTGAGTATGGCGGCCGAGCGCAATAAACAGAAGTCACATCCTGGAAGCGAGCCCAATGGTTTTGAACTGGCAGTCTCTCATCTCAGCAGCTTTAGCGGCGGCGCTCTGCGCTTGCGCTCAGAACTCGACCACGGAATCGACGACCATCGTGCCTGACAACATCGCGCCGATGCCCATCAAATATGAGCCTTACATGGGATTCACATGTCAGAAGCTTGAGCAGAACTTGGGCTATATCGCGCAAGAGCTGGAGGAAGCGATAAGCAAGCCCGCAGATAATACCAAGGGCAACATCGCGCACTTGAAGGGAGAGACCGAGGCGGTCAAGAAGGCGATGCTGCTCAAGAGATGCCCGCAGGTCCAGCAGGCCGCCCCCGCTGAAGCGAAGAAAACCCAGTAATATCAACCGCCATAAGCCCTGCCCCCGGCTCGACTCCGTCGCCGCGAAGGCGGGAACCCATAAGTTGGCGAGGTATGCCGTTTTGGCAGTCTTTTTTCGTCGTAATTACCGGACGCCCGCCGTCATAGGCGTGACGCCCAGCGAGGCGGCATCTCTAACGCTTGGCAGAAGCGCTGCGCCAACGGTCGCCGGTGGAGCCGAGCGGAAGGCATAACGATCCAAGGTCAAGTCGCCATGCCGCAGCAGCCGGTCCGCGAGGAACGCGCGCGCCCCAAGGCAAAGCGAGCGAGAGCGGCGGGGCCGCTCTCATCTGTCACGCATAACTTTACTTTTTCGCGGTTTTCGGAGGATCTTCCGTGCTCACCGCCGCTGGGTCGGGCTGGGGCGCTTCAGACCATTTTGGCGACGAGTTGCACCCGACGATCGCGTCTTGCCAGCAGCTGTTCGTCGCAAGAAGGCCGAAGCCCGCGGGCTCGTGATTGCCGGTGCCGGTGGCGCCTGACGGACCGTACCATTGTTTCCCGGCATATCCGCCGGTTCCTTCGCCCAAAAACTGTCCGTAGCTCGCCGAGCTGAGCGGCAATACTGCCAGGATTCCTAAAACCAAGATCTTCTTCATTGACCCACCTCCGTTTTAAAGCCGATTGTATGTCCTTGTTTCGTCGTTCTCCCTAGACGAGCGCAGCGCTCCTTTCTGTGCCGTAGTTTTCTCCAACTCCCACCGCACCGCCTTTGCGGGCCAGCGCAACTCCTGGTCCGATTCCGGGCCTGCGAGCTGAGAGCCGGCGAGCCGTGCGTAAACGCCCCCCGCGTTCATGAGCGCCTGATGCGCGCCCTCTTCGACGAGCCGACCCTCATCGATCACGAGGATGCGGTCGGCGTTGATGACGGTGGCGAGCCGGTGCGCGATCACGAGCGTCGTGCGACCGCGCATCACCCTTTCCAAAGCCGTCTGGACAAGCTTTTCGCTCTCCTGATCGAGCGCGCTCGTGGCCTCGTCGAGAAGAAGAATGGGGGAGTTCCTCAAAATTGCGCGCGCGATCGCGATGCGCTGGCGCTGGCCTCCGGAAAGGACGACGCCGCGCTCGCCGAGCACGGTATGATAGCCTTGGGGCAACTGTTCGATGAAGACGTTCGCGAGCGCCGCCCGCGCCGCCGCCCGCACATCCTCCTCCGTCGCATCCGGGCTTCCGTAGCGAATGTTCTCAAGGACGGAGTTGGAGAAGATGATCGTGTCCTGGGAAACCGTGGAAATGCGTTTGCGCAGCGCCATCAAGTCCGCCTGGTCCACGGGAACGCCATCGACGCAAACCTTGCCCTCTTGCGCGTCGTAAAAGCGAAGGATCAGGTTGAATATCGTGCTCTTGCCGGCGCCGGATGGCCCGACAATCGCTACCCTTTCGCCGGGGCGAACGGCGAAAGAGACGTCTTTGAGGGTTTCAGCGCCGGGCCGCGTCGGGTAGGAGAAGCAAACACGGTCGAAAACGACCTCTCCTTGATGCTGCGCCGGGAAGGGCCTTGGCTTTTCGGGCGAGACGATGCCGGGCCTGATCGCCATCAGCTCGGCGAGGCGCTCCGCTGCGCCGGCGGCCTGCTGCATCTCGCCGTAGACCTCCGAGAATTCGCCGAGCGAGGCGGCGGCCAGAACGGCGTAAAGCACGAACTGCGCGAGCGCGCCGCCCGTCGCCAGACCGCCCATCACATCATGCGCGCCATACCAAAGGACGCCAACGACGCTGCCGAAGATCAGGAAGATGGCCGCGGCCGTTAGGAAAGCGCGCCGCTTCGTGCGCGACTCAGCCGCGTCGAAGGAACGGGCCGCCGCGCTCGCATAGCGGTCCGAGATCATTTCCTCGGACGTGAAAGCCTGCATGGTCCGGATTGCGGCCAGGTTTTCGCTGGCGAAAGCCGAAGAGGCGGCGATCTCGTCCTGCGCGATCCTGCTGAAGCGCCTGATGGTGCGCCCGTAAAAAATAAGGGGCGCTACGATCAGCGGGATCATGACAATGACAAGGGCGCTGAGTTTGGCGCTCGTCAAGAACATGAGCGCGAGCGCGCCGATCGTCATGACGCCGTTGCGCAGCACCTGGCTGAACGACGTCGTGATGGCCGCCTTGATCTGCGTCGTGTCCGCGTTCAGCCGCGACAGGATCTCGCCCGAATGAGTTTGCTCGTAGAAGGCGGGACTGAGCCGGCTTAGATGCCTGAAAACGTCGGCCCGCAAATCCGCAACGGCGCGCTCGCCGAGCCAGGAAACACAGTAGAACCGCGTCGCGCTCGAAATGCCAAGCAGCGCCCCCACGGCGAAAAGAGCGGCGAAATAAACGTTGATGAGGCTCTCTTTCTCAGCCGAGAAGCCGCGATCGATCATCTCGCGGATGGCGAAAGGCAGCATCAGCGTGGCGGCGGACGACAGAACGAGCGCGATGAAGGCGACGATGGCGACGGATTTGTATTTCGAGACATAGGGACTAAGAAGCCCGAGAGGCTTAAGGCTCCGGCGCTCGGGCGCTGCCGCCTTCGCCGCTGGCGCGACGTCGGGCACGGCCTTCTTGAACCTCAAACGGCGTTCCCCGATGTTGTGGATCGTCAACTCGTCCTCCCCCTCCATTGCGTGGCTTGAAGCGCGCGCGGGAACTGAATGACCCGCCGGGCTTCGGCGCCGGGCGAGGAAAGCAAATCTTTGAATTCGGCTGCCCGCGCCTCCAGGCCTGCGTCCTTCAGCTGCTCCTGCGGATCGACCGCGAGAACGGGGCCCGCCGGCGCCGCAAGCAGTCCAAGGATGAGGAAAAGGGCGGCTGCTCGCATGGCTTTACTCCGCCGGCGCCGGCGCGGACGGGAAGCGCGCGGCTGCGGCCCGCTGCGGCAGGCCGATGCGCAAGCGCCGGTCGAGCAGCGAGACGAGCCCGCCCGCGAACATGATCAGCGCGCCGCCCCAGATCCAGCGCACGAAGGGATGGTAATAGGCCCGCACCGAGAACCCGCCGCCTTTGGCCTCGTCGCCGAGCACCACATAGACGTCGCCGAGCGGCCTCGGCGAAATGCCGGCCGCCGTCGTCGCCTGCGGCGGCGCCTCGTATTTGCGTTTCGCCGTGGTGATCGAGCCGATGAGCCTGTCGCCGCTCATGAGGTCGAAATCGCCCGCGAACTCGGCGTAGTTCGGCCCCGGCCGCTCGTAGACGCGCTTGAACACGAGCCGGTAGCCGGAAAGATCGATCGCGTCGCCGATCTTCATCACGGCAAGCCGCTCGACGTTCCAGGCGCTCGCGCCCGCAATCCCGATCACGGTCACCGCAATGCCGATATGGCCGAGCGTCGCCCCGAATGCGCCGCGGCGCATGTTGAGAAGCCGCCGCCCCGTCTCGGACAGGGGCGCATTGCCCAGCCGCGCCCGCC
The DNA here is from genome assembly GCA_963748525.1 of uncultured Alphaproteobacteria bacterium. Taxonomy (GTDB): domain Bacteria; phylum Pseudomonadota; class Alphaproteobacteria; order Rhizobiales; family Rhodomicrobiaceae; genus Rhodomicrobium. The sequence goes on along the minus strand of CAVVJJ010000016.1, from coordinate 274,261 downwards.
ACAGAACCTCAAGGATCGAGCCCAGCAGCACGAAAACCCCAAGCGCAATGCCGAGCACCGGCTTGACGCCGCCGCCCGCGAACGCCGCCGCCACGCCCGCGAGCGCGCCTGCGATGGCCGCCGGGATCAGCCGCCGCCCCGCCTCTGCAAGGCCCCCGCGCTTCCAGGCCAGGAACACGCCGAACGGAACCGCGAGCAGGAGCGGCAGGGCGATCCACGCCACCGTCGAATTGAAGAACGGCGCGCCCACCGAAATCTTGTCGCCCGTCGCCGCCTCGAGCGCCATCGGATACAGCGTGCCCACGAGCACGATCCCGCAGGAAACCGTCAGCAGAAGATTGTTCAGCACGAGGCTGCTTTCGCGCGACACCAGCGAAAAGGCGCTGCTCGCCGAAAGCGCGCTCGCCCGCCACGCAAAGAGCAGAAGCCCCCCCGCCGTGAACGCGCTGACAATGACGAGGATGAACACGCCGCGCGCCGGATCGCTCGCAAAGGAATGCACCGAGGTCAGAACGCCCGAGCGAACGAGGAACGTGCCGAGAAGGCTGAAGCTGAAGGTCAGGATCGCCAGAAGGATGGTCCACGCCTTCAGGCTGTCGCGCTTCTCCATCACGATCGACGAATGAAGCAGCGCCGTGCCCGTGAGCCACGGCATCAGCGACGCGTTCTCAACCGGGTCCCAGAACCACCAGCCGCCCCAGCCCAGCGTATAATAGGCCCACCACGAACCGACCGCGATGCCGATGGTGAGGAAAATCCAGGCCGCCAGCGTCCACGGCCTGACCCAGCGCGCCCAGGCGGAATCGATGCGCCCCAGAAGCAGCGCCGCGATCGCAAACGAGAACGCCATCGAGAAGCCGACATAGCCCGTGTAGAGCAGCGGCGGATGAATGGCGAGCGCCGGGTCCTGCAAAATCGGGTTCAGGCCTTGCCCCTCGGCCGGCGGCAGCGGAATGCGCTGAAACGGGTTCGAGGTCGCCACGATGAACAGCACAAAGGTCGAAAGGATCGCGCCTTGAATGGCGAGCGCCGTGGAGCGAAGGTCGAGCGGAAGGTTCCGGCCGAACAGCCAGACCGCCGCGCCGAACAGCGCAAGGATCAGAACCCACAAAAGCATCGAGCCTTCGTGGTTCCCCCAGACGCCCGAAATCTTATAGAGAAGCGGCTTGGCCGAATGCGAGTTCTCCCACACATTCGTAACCGAAAAATCGGAGGACACGTGCGCCCAGACCAGCGCAAGAAACGAGCCGGCGATGAGAAGAAACACAATCGGCGCAGACGCGTCCGCAACCGCCATCAGCCGCGAGTCCCGCCGCCAGAGCCCGAACATCGGCGCTCCAAACTGAACGAGCGATACGAACAGCGCCAGAATGAGGGCGAAATGCCCCAGTTCAACAATCACAGATCCAAACTCCCAGCGCCGTCAGCTTCCCGGCGCGCACCCCGGGAAGCGGCGCAAACTGACGCAAACGCTGTTTACTCATGCCGACGTAACGCACTTTATTCATCATGACTTCGGCGCCCGCTTCACCTCCTGCAGCAACGCATCGATCTGCTCCAGCGCCTTGGCGTCGGAGGCGAATTGCTTGCGGGCCGCGCCGGCCGCATCTTCCGCCTTGTCCGAATCCTTCAGGACGGAATAGGAGCGAATGAGCTTCAGCCAGTCTTCGAGGCTTCCTTGATTGCTCTTGAGCCTCTCGGCCAAGTGCGCAACCATTTCGCCGACCACATGACTCGGGTAGCCGACAGGCGCGCCCTCCAGGGCCTCCTTGCCCACGTTTTCTTCCGCCGCCTTCGCCGCCGCCTCTTCAGCCGCTTTCGCCTCCGGCGATGTGACCTCTTTCACAAGGGAGTCGATCGATTCGAGCGCATTGCTGTCGGAGGCGAATTTCTGCTTCGCTGCGGCCACGGCGTCTTGAGCTTTCGCCTCGTCCTTCAGCACATAATAGGAGCGAATGAGCATGAGCCAATTGTCGAGGCTTCCGCCGGAGGTCTTGAGGCGTTCGGCAAGCCGATCCACCATTTCGGGGATATTGCCCTCATGGCCTTTAGGAGCGTTCTCCGACGAACCCCCATGCAGCGCTGCGACCTCGCCGTGCGTGCTGGACAGGCTTGCCAGCCGCTCGGTCACCATCCTTCTCAGCGGACCGGTCAGATCTTCATTGAGCATGTCCCGGTAAGTGTTCTGCGCCTCTTCCTTCCGGCCTTCCTGCTCGGCCGCGATCGCAATCCAGAGGCGGCCGCGCCCGCTTTTCGGATTTTTCTGCAGCGCGGTATTCAACGCCTGCTTCGCGGCGTCCGTGACGTCCCCATTATTCCCGAAGATCAAAGTCTCCGCGAGGCCGAGCAGCGCTTCCTCATTGTCGCTCTTCAGCTCGATGACCTTCCGGAAAGCGCCAGCGGCCTTCTCCAAGTCGCCGTTCTGGAAGTAGGCGGGCGCGAGCTTCGACCAGGCCGCCGCGTCGTCCGGGTTCGCGCGGACCTTTTCCTCAAGGGCGCTCATCTCGACGCGGAGGGCCTGCTCGTCGCTCGGGACGCTGCGCATGCTCTCCGCCGGCTGCTCGGCAAGGGTCGGTTCGCCGGCTAAGAAACAGAAAGCTCCAATCGAGAGCGTCGCCGCAATCGGCGCCAACGCTGTGAAAGCCCTTGTTCTATTTCCGTTTTGGGATTGCGCCGGGCGCATCGCCGCTGCGATAACCAAGGCCGTCAACGCTGAGAATAAGAGCCAAATCATACTGCAACACCACTCCTGTAGCCGGCGGATAGCTGCCTGCCGGGCGAGGCCAGACTGTAAGACGAGTTTCCGGGATGATCGCGTCGCGCTTGCTTGCGCCAACGAATGAAGCCGCCCCCTTGGCGATTCCATGGCCCGCTGCCTTGCATCCAGAGGCCGTTGCGGGATCGCTATTCCATCAGACTGGCGAGGCGGCGCTTCTGGCGGCCGCCTCGCGCTGTTTTTGTACTTAGCCCTTCTTGGCGAACATAATGCAGTAGCCGTCCGGGTTGATGACGCCATCAATGATCCGGCAGGCCGGCGGGTTTCCGCCCAGGTAGTGCTGGCAGAGGCTGCAGTGCCGGCCGTTGTTCGGCGACTGCTGATAATGAACGGACGCCTGCGAGGCTTTCTTCGCGATTTGCGCATTCGCGCCGCCCGCGAGGCCCATCGCGCCGATCGCGCCGATGCCATACACGCCAAGCTTCAGAACGTGGCGCCGGGATTTTCCGGTGTTGTTGTCTTCCATTGAGATTTTCCTTCCGCTCAATTTGAATAATTACTGGTGCTTTTGGCCGCTTTTCCGGTCCGTATTGACGGATACTGCCTTGGAGAGCCCTATCCGTGTCAGTTTGCATCATTTGGATCGTTTCGATCCTATTACTGTCTTCCGAGGTTCACAGGCGTTTTGCGCTTCCCTATTCCTTGAGTGTCCGTAGCCGGCGAGCGCTGAGTCGGCGCCGCAGACAGCCTAGGTTAATCTTTCGCCAAACGCCTCGTCAATAAGTTGAGCTGTGCTAAAAGCGCCCGCAACGTTCAATTCTATTCCACAGTTTACGAAGATTTGAAGAGATTGGAGGCGGCGAGAGCGAAACGCTCCCGCCGGCCTTGGGCTTTTACCACCTGAAGTTGATGGATGACGCAACGATCTGCACGTCGTAGTTCGGGATGATCCCGGCCATGGCGATGTTGCGGCCGTTGTTGGAGCCATCGATCAGGACCATGTACGGCGTGTCGTACTCCTGCTGCCAGTTGTTAACGTGCAGGTGATCCCAGCTATACTTCAAGTTCCAGAACACATCGCCTGAGAAGCCAGCCTTGGATATAAGTTCGGGGTCGAAATGGTATCTCAGCACGGCGTCGACGCGCTGGGAGTTTGTGGTGACGGTCGGGAATGGCTGGCAATTGCCTGCGGCGGGGTTGATGACCGAGCCCGCTGCGGTGCAATCGCTAACCGCGCCCAGCGCTGTGTCCGTCCAGTTCTCAACATCGAAAGCATACGAGTAGCTTCCGGCTAACGTCCAACTGTCGTTCAGGTTCGTCTTGAACCCGAGGATGACGGTGTCGGTGTTCTCCACCATGTTGCTGAGCCAGCGGCTCATCGCGCCGCCGAAGGCGCCGTCGGTGGAGGTCGCCGAGGAAGGCGAACCCGAGGTCACCATGTCGTGAACCTCGTGGATGTAGGCGGCCGACACGGTGGTGCCAGGCTTGAAGGCATAAGAAGCCTCGATGCCCGCGGTCCACTGATTATCCTGAAGCACGCCGGCCTGGTACGCCACCGATCCATTCGGCATCGTCATCGATACGGACGTGTCGGTTAGATAATGATCGAACTTAAGCGTGGTGCTCGGAGTGATCGTCAAATTCGGGACATAGGGGATGTTGTCGAAGACGAACCAAGCGGCCGCCTTGTCCTCGTTGCGGTTGGCGAGGTCGAACTTCAACATCGTCCAGTCCTCCATCCCGGTGCCGAACTCGTAGGTGCAGAGGGCGGATCCGGGAGCGCCGAGGCAGGGGGTGATGGGTCCGCCGGTGGCCAGGGGATACATCTGCGCGTAGAGGAGAGCCGAGTCATACTCGTCGTAGCGCCGCTCGGAATATTGATAGCTCCCGCGGAACATACCGACGTCGTCGACTCTCACATCGCTGTAGATCTTGCCGATGAACTCGTTGGTTTCGGCGGCCTCGCGCTGCCCGTAGCCGATCTCTTCCCAGCCGATCGATCCGCCGATTGTGGCGTTCTTCAGGAGATGATAGGTCAGGTCCTCCGATGCGTTCTGCTGGCTGCGGGAGTAACCGAGATTGGTCCGGTAATCGTTGGAGTATGCGTAGTCTTCCGTGGTCCAGGCCCACGACTTCTCCGGGGTCTGGTTGTTGTTATCGTAGAAGCGATAGCGCAGAGTTGATTTCAGGTCAGGCGTGATCTGCGTGGAGAGCACGTCGTTGACGGTCAGAACCTCGACATTGCCCTGAGCGCTCGTCTCAGGCAGCGCCGTCCGCAAGGAACCGGCCAGTGTCTGCGCCGACCCAAAAGTTGGCGACGCCGCCGTCGCGCCTAGTGGCGTGAGGGAGCCGTTGGCCGTGGCTGTGAACGCTTCGCCGGTCGAACTCGTCATCGGCATGAGCGCGTCGTTCTGCAGATTTGCCTGGTACTGCACCGTGCTCATGAAGCGCGAGGCCCAGGGCAGGTCGATGCCGCTGGTCAGGTTGGCGGTGTAGGACTGGTTGCTCGGCGGCAGGCTGATGCTGGCGCAGGGCGACTGAGGCGATATGAACGAGCTTGCGCAGAAATTGGACGTGTTCAGGGTCACGATTTGCGCGAACGGGTTCTCAACCGTAAACGAGTTTATGTCGTCGTGGTAGTCCGAGAGCCCGCCGAAGAGCTTCACGTTCCAATGTCCGTATTCCCATTCGCCGGTGCGCTCCACCGAAAGCTTGGCCTGAGTGGTCGTATCGTCCACCGGGCGGGGCACGTCGAGACGCTCGGGTCCGCCGGGACCGCCCCAGACCACGCCCGAAATCTGCGTGCCGTCGCGATGGTCGCTGGAGAAGCCGCCGTAGATTTCCCAGTTCGGCGACGGCGTCCACTTGTTATCCGTCTCGAACTTGTCGCGCTCGATGCCGACCGACGTCACCTTCAGGTTCGATGAAACCTTGCTGTTGAGCAGGTTGACCGCGGCCTGGGCCGTGGTCTGGGCCTGCGTGTACGCGGTGGGCGTGATGCCGGCTATCGTATTGTTGGTCGCATAGATCGACCCGTTCGGGTTGATGCCGACGTTGGTGAATAAGCCGCCGGGGACGCCGTTGATATTGGCCAGGCCGGGGCTGCTGAGGCCGGGGACGACAGCATTGTTGAGGACGGTGTTGTTGTAGCCGCTGCCGATGTAGCTGTTGGGGATGAAGGTCGCCGCGGTGAAACCGCAGGCATTACCCGCCACGTAGGTCGCGCCGCAGGATGTGAGTGTGCCAACGTTATTCCCGTAGCCGTTGGCAGCCAGGACTCCCAGCTGGACATTCGTCGTCAGGTTGGCCGTGCCGGCGCCGTTCCAGATGCTCTGCGCGGTCGTGCTGTAGAGGTGCGGGATCTGGTCCCAGCCCACCGACCCGCTGAAATCGCCCGTCTTGGCACAGTCGAAGATATATTGCTGGTTGTTGTTGCCGACGTCGCTGGCCCTCAAGTCGGCGAAATATTCCGCGTCCTTGGTCTGGCCGCCGACATTGAGCCTTTCGAGGTACGCGCCTTGCGGAACGTTTCCGTATTCCTCGAACTTCGCCAAGCTTTCCGCGTTCGGACTCTGTGATGCTTGGCGTCGTCCAAGTCTGCGGGGCCTTTGGCTGCTGGATAAAGTCGCGCGCCCCAGCTTCAATGTTGCCCCAGCTCTGAACGCCGCCATTGTCCTTGGCGATTTCGTCGGTTACCACCGCTGGCCACATTGGCTGCGCGGCTTGCGCTTGATCGGCGGGCGCCGGATCCTGAGCCATCGCAGAATAACAAGCCATGGATCCGACAGTAAGCGACAGTATTCCTGTAAGTACTAACTTCCCACGCACTTTCATAACCCCCTCCAAAGCGCCCAGCGCCTAACTCCTAATTCCATCTCCCGGTTTGCCGGCCAGCCTGCCCTAGGCTGGCCGTGCTTCTTGTTGTGCTAGACCTAGCGGTGCCACCTCGAGCCGTCCGGCGCATTCGAGCCGTGGATGTTCGTGTGGCAATTCAAGCAGGACATACCTGCCCAGCGGCGCATATTGCTGCCCGAGTATGATGGTTGTCCCGGGACGAAGCTCAGTCCAGCCTGGTTATGCGGGTTGTTGTGGCAGCGCTGGCAAAGGCGTTCACGAGCGACCACGAGAAGCTTGTCGTGCATCGAGCCATGCGGTTCGTGGCAGTTCAGGCAATTCTCGCGGACCGGCGGATGCTCCCAGAGGAACGGGCCGCGCTTGTCGGCATGGCACTGGTAGCACGTGTCGTTGACCGTGATTTCCCTCAGCATCGCCCTGTCTGCGGCCGAGCCGTGCGGGTTATGGCAGCTCGTGCAGCTGATCTTGCCTTCGATCATCGGCATGTGCGCGGTCTTCAGCGATTGGGCGCGGCGATCCTTATGGCACTGGAAGCACGTATCCATCACGTTGCCCTTGGCGAGCTGGAAGCGCGGCGAGAGCTTGCGCATGACGGTATGGCAATCGGTGCAGGCTACGTCGCGGATCGAGTGCGTGCTGGACTTAAAGTAGGTGCGGTCGCCATTCTCATGGCACTGCAGGCAGACGCCGTTCGAGTCGGCCACGGATGTTCTCGGGTCGGCCTTGCGGAAGGAGCGGATATGTCCGCCGAGCCGGCCGCCGCCGCCATTCACGTGAGCGGACGCAGGACCGTGGCAGGTCTCGCATTGCATCTGGCCTAGCTTGGTCGGCTTGCCCGTTATGAACATGCGGCCCATGACGGTGAACTTGAACTCTTCGATCCAAGCTGCGTGGCAGATTTTGCAAGGCTCGGAGCCGACATAGTAGCGGCCCTCTGGATCGTCCGGAGCGGGCGCAACCATCTTGGCCTTCGCATCGGCGGCGGGAGCTGCCGGAGCAGCTGGCGCCGCCGGGGCGGCTTTCGTCGCGTCGGCCAACTGGATCGGAGCAGCCGCGGCAGCCTTCTGTTCGCCTGCTATGTATGTGAAGAGATCGGCGCCGCCTGTATTGGCTGGCGCAGCTTGTTCACGCGGCTCGGCGCTTTGGCTGGCCTCCTGCGCGAACGCTACATACGTAAACAGAGCAGAAGAGCTGGAGGCTTTGACTGACTGGCCTGACGAGAGGCCTTGCGCCTGAGCCGAATCAGCTCGAAACTGCATCGGAATTAAACTAAATAGTGCAAGAAGCGCAGTGCTTCCCGCAAGTGCGCGCACGCGCCTCCACCTCGATCCCCCTTGCGAAGGATCGTTAAACGCTCCGTACATCATAAACACTACCCCCTCGTTACGCGTCCCACTCTACCCTAGCCGCCATTCAGCCCTAGGCGGCTCTAGGCGTCATTTATCTGACAGGCCAGTCGGCAATTAAGTCTCAAAAACACTCCTTTGCCGATAATTTGTTGCACGTTAGGCCAAGAACTGAGGGTGTGTACATAAGCGAAATAAAAAAACGGCGGTTCGGAGTCAGAATGTTGCAAAAAGACAATATGTGACACAACCGCAACACGAGCCCCTCACGCCGCTTCAACCTGTGGAGGTGCGCGCCACAGGCTTTCGCACAAGCAGAGGGGATATTTGTCAAATAGCCGTGATCGCGGGCGATGGCGTAATTATATTTCACGGCCCAGAAATGCCCGCCTCGGCCCGGTTGTCAGGCGCGCCCTTATTGCCACTCAGGCTGACTTCGACGGACGGGATGCTCCCGGCAGCGGTTACAATCTCGGATGATGGCTGAGCAAATTTTTAGGAGCGCACGACCGCGGACGGCCCGCGCCTGAGTCCGACATCGATTGGAGCGGGCGACGAGGTTCGAACTCGCGACCCTCAGCTTGGGAAGCTGATGCTCTACCGGCTGAGCTACACCCGCAACGCACTCACATTACCACTGGCGGCGCGGTTTGCAACAGGTCAGCGCGCAGCGGCTTGGGCAGACCGCGCGGGGCCTATAAAAGGCTCGCTTGCGCCGGCGGGTAAGCGATGACGCCGTTGGGGCCAACGACGGCCGCCTCCGTCATCTGCGCTTGCTCCTGTTTGCCGTCGCCCATGATATGGATCGCGCTTTCGCCCGCAGCGATCAGATAATCCAGGATGATGCGGCGATGGCACTGCCACCATAAGGCCTCCGCGCAGAGGATCGCGCAGTCGTGCGCCCGGCCGAGATCGCGCAATTCGCGCAAAGCCGCCATGAAGGGGGGCGAACCGGCGTAATCAGCGTAATTCCTGAAGGCTTCGTTCTCCCAGAAGCCGTTCGGCGATGCCTGGCCGTCTCGCCTTGGGCCACGAAGGCCGCCGAGGTCGGGAAGCCGCCGGTAGCCGATCGCGCGCGCCGCCAAAGCCTCGGCGAGCGCGTCCGCGTTGAACTGCGGATTGAACCGCGACTTCGGGATCGTGCGCACGTCAGCGACAAGATCGACCCCGGCCTCCTCAAGAAGCCGGATGAACTCGCCGATGGGGCGGGTGGAATGGCCGATATCGTAAAATGCCGGCACGAAGCCTCCCGAAAAACGCCGGTTCTTGTCACGCAGGCCTAACGGCCCGTCCTCGTTCCCGAAAGCGCCTGGTCGAGGTCCGCAATCAGGTCGTCCGCGTGCTCCAACCCGACGGAAAGCCGAACCGCGCCCGGCGTGATGCCGACTTCCGCCTTAGCCTCGTCGCTGAGCTTCGAATGCGTGGTCGTGGCAGGATGGGCGATGAGGCTTTTCGCGTCGCCGAGATTGTTGGAGATCTTAATGACGCGCAGCGCATCCATGAAGCGGAAGGTCTCCTCCTTGTCCGCGCGAAGCTCGAAGGCAACAAGCGGGCCGCCCGCCGTCATCTGCTTCTTGGCGAGGGCATGCTGCGGATGATCGGGCCGGCCTGGATACATGACTCGCGCGATTTCCGGGCGTTCCGCCAGATAGTCGGCGACCTTCGCCGCGCTCTCCGTCTGGCGCGCCACGCGCAGCGGCAGCGTCTCAAGACCCTTCAGGAGCACCCAGGCGTTAAACGGGCTCAGCGTTGGGCCGGTCTGGCGCAGAAAGCCTTTGAGATGATTTTCGACGAAGGCTGCGCCTGACGCGATGACGCCGCCCAGGCACCGGCCCTGGCCGTCGATATGCTTCGTAGCAGAGTAGATGACGACATCCACTCCAAGCGACAGCGGCTTTTGCAGCATGGGCGTTGCAAACACATTGTCGATCATGAAGAGGGCGCCCGCGGCTTTGGCGATGCGGGCGACGCCTTCCAGGTCGACAAGCTCCAGCATGGGGTTCGATGGGCTTTCGCAGAAGAGCGCGCGGGTGTTGTCGCGGATCGCGCCGCGCCAGGCGTCAAGGTCTCGCCCGTCAATGAGCGTGGAAGCGATGCCGAACCTTGGCAGAATGTCTTCGATTACGGCGCGGCAGGCGCCGAACATGGCTTTGGCCGCCACCACGTGATCGCCCGCCTTCAGGCAGCACAACAGCGCCGATGTCACCGCCGCCATGCCGGTCGCCGTGGCGCGAGCCTCGTCGGCGCCTTCGAGCAGCGCCATGCGCGTCTCGAACATGGCGATCGTCGGATTTCCAAAGCGCGTGTAGGTAAAGCCTTCCCCATCGTTTTTGAAGAGGTGTTCGGCCTGGGCCGCGCTCGAATAGGTGAAGCCGGAAGTCAGGAACAGCGCTTCGGATGTTTCGCCAAACGGCGTGCGAAGCGTCCCGCCATGAACGAGCAGCGTCTCAGGATGGAGGCGCGCAATGGCGTCGTCGTCTGACATGGCAGTTCCTCAGGTGGCATCCTATGCGAGTTGCTGAGCCAGCCGCCCCGCAACTGGCCGATAAGAAAGCGCGCCTTTGCCTCGTGCGTCAAGCACGTGGATCGGCGCTTTCATGTGCTGTCGCCCTCAACAACCTTAGATTGAAAGAGGAGGTTTGAGAATCCGATTTCGTCTCATCATCTGGCTGCCAAGGCCGACCGTCTGCTCGACCAGGAGTTGAGAAAATGTTCGCCGGGGCAGATGAAGGCTGCGCTGCTGGATCTGACCTCCTTGCGACTCGATCTCCCGCCGCGGATCGCGCGGACAACGCAAGCCTGCACGCTCACGCGGCGAGCGCAGCAGGCTGCTCCTTGCTCGGGATTGGCTTCGCGCAGGCCCATTTCGCGACCACGCCCACATCGTAGAAGCGGCAGGCCTCCATCAGCATCCGGCATTCCGTCCAGATGTCGCCGTCCACCATCGGCATGAACAGGTCGTGGATGTTATCCACGCCGAGATAGCAGCGCACGCCCGCCTGCCACATCTTCTGGAAAGGCGCGATGGAGTTGTGCAAGGGCGCCGTCATCGGCAGCCTCGCCATGCTAAGCGCGGCTGAGGGACAGATCACGATGCCCATATCGGCTTCGAGGATCTTGGCGATGATGCGCTCTTGTTCGCGTTCCTCTTTCGCGCCGACGGAAATGGCGTGGATGCCGAACACGCGGCCCTGCATGCCATGCTCGATGGTTTTCGCGGCGAGAAGCTCCGTCTCGTTCTCCAAGGGATTGTTCTCCTGGTCCACATGCACGTCGACGGGCTTGCCGAGCCGCTTCGCCAGATCGAGCACCACGTCGAGATGGGCCTCGGGCCGGGGGCGGTCGCGCGACGGCAGGCCGCCGCAATAGTCGGCCATGCGGCAGGCCTCGGCATATTGCTCGTAGGAGGCCGGATCGAGCACGCCCTGAAGCGGCTGCACTCCCACCTCGAACGTGATTCTGTCCGCGTAGCGCTTTTTCACCTCGACCGCGGCCTCGATCGGCAAGAGGCCGACCGTACTGTCGGCGTCCACCATTGTCCGGCAATAGGTCACGCCCTGCGCGATCATGCTCTCAAGCCCGCGGCTGATGCGCTCCACAAGGTCGTCGTAGGTATAGTTTTCCTTCAGATAGCGATAGATCTCCCACTTCTTCTGCATGTCGACCTGGCTCAACCGCAGGTTTTCCATGTTGATGAGGTAGGCCTTGTCGAAATGGGCGTGGTGGTTTGCGACGCCGCCGAGCTTCTCCACCGCTTCCATGAAGTGCAGGCGCAGGTTCCAGGGCTCCGAATTGTCGGCGAGCTTGTAGCGGAAGGTGCCTTTGCTGGTGTCGGCGACGATCTGCTCAAGCGTCGCGATGCCCACATCGCAATCGGTGATGAGCGGAATGCCGTTTTCGATGCAAAGCTTGCGGATCAGCTTCGCGTCGGAGGCCTCGTCGTAATCGTCGTCGCCCGTCAGCACATTGATGACGAGATCGAAGCGATTTTCTTTCAAGAACGTGAGGATATTTGGGGAACGGCGGTCTGTGATCTTATGGATTTCAGTGGTTTCGATGCCGCGATCGATTAGGAATTTGTGTGTTCCCGGCGTGGCGTAGATATCGACTTCCAGTGAGAGAAATTGCTTGACCGCTGGAAACATCCGTTTCTTGTCTTCCAGCTTGCCCGCGCTGATCAATACCTTCTTGCGGCTCCTCTTGCCCACCAGCTTCAAATTGAAGGCGAGCATCTCCAGCGATATGCCATCGTTCATGCGGTACCCCTTGCTCTTTCCCCCCTTCTCCCGCGCTTGGCCCGGCTGGGCGTAAGCGGCCTTTGCAAGCCCTCCCTTCTCGCAAATTGACGCATGGTGAAGAAATGGGCGCCCGTAGTCAACGCCGAAATCGCCGGCGCGCACGATTTTGAGCTCAGGCGGCGGGCTTGTCGGGCTTGTAAAGAAAGCCCGCCTTGTTCATGCAGGAGATGAAGGTCGCGGAGTACATCTCGGCCGCCTCTTTCCGCGCGTTGTCGGCCTTGCTGAGGCTGGCGGTCTTTTCCGAAGCGATTTCCTTGTGGACGTTCGCCGCGGCGGCGGTGGCTTTCGCCTTGCAATCGTTTTCGGCGAGCTGGGTCGCGAGCGCCTGCTCTTCCGGCGTCTTGTATTTCGATGGATCGAGAAGCACGAACTGCTTCGGCGAGGGGGCGGTCAAGGCCGGCGCGCAGGCGCAGACGGCGAGCGGCAGGAGGAGGCAAATCGAACGCAACACGGCAATTATATCCTGAAAAGAAAATGTGCTCATCCACAATAGCACATCCGCGCGCGCATGAAACAGCGAAACCGCATCGTCTGGCAGCGCGGCTTGCGGCCCGTGTCCCAAAAGCTTCACGTCGGCAAGGCGGCTGCGTCCGACCCCGGCGCATCCAAATCTTCAGCGCGTCCGAAGCGGCCGCGCGTTGCTCAGCGCTTCAATCACGCAAAAAACCCCGCCGGGAGGACGGGGTTTTGTCGAAAATCTGCGCCATCCTCTTCAGGCTGGCGCTTATGACGGAAACTACAAAAGAGCGATCCTGCTCTAGTAGTCCATGCCGCCGCCCGGCATCGCCGGCGCCGCGGCTTCCTTCTTGGGCTTCTCGGCGATCATGGCCTCGGTCGTAATCAGGAGACCGGCCACCGAAGCGGCGTCCTGGAGAGCGATGCGAACCACCTTCACCGGGTCGATAACGCCCGCCGCAACGAGATCGACATACTCGCCCGTCTGGGCGTTGTAACCCCAGTTGTAGTCCTTTTTCTCAAGGATCTTGCCGGCGACGACGGCGCCGTCCTCGCCCGCGTTCGTGGCGATGATGCGAGCCGGCGCCTGGATCGCCCGGCGAACGATGTTGACGCCCGCCTTCTGGTCCTCGTTCTCGAACTTCAGGTGCTCGAGCGCATGCACGGCGCGGAGCAGCGGCACGCCGCCGCCCGGCAGGAAGCCTTCCTCGACAGCGGCGCGGGTCGCGTTCAGCGCGTCGTCGACGCGGTCCTTCTTCTCCTTCACTTCGACCTCGGTCGCGCCGCCGACGCGGATCACCGCGACGCCGCCAGCGAGCTTCGCGAGACGCTCTTGCAGCTTCTCCTTGTCGTAGTCCGAGGTGGTGTCCTCGATCTGCGCCTTGATCTGCGCGACGCGTCCCTCGATCTCCTTGTGGTCGCCATGGCCATCGACGATGGTCGTGTCGTCCTTCGTGATCGTGACCTTCTTGGCGCGGCCGAGCATCGGAACGTTGACATTCTCAAGCTTGATGCCGAGGTCTTCGGCGATCAGCGTGCCTCCGGTCAGGATGGCGATATCCTGCAGCATGGCCTTGCGGCGGTCGCCGAAGCCGGGCGCCTTCACGGCGGCGACCTTCAAGCCGCCGCGCAGCTTGTTGACGACGAGCGTCGCCAAGGCCTCGCCCTCGACGTCCTCGGCGATGACGAGCAGCGGCCGCGCGGACTGCACCACCGCTTCGAGCACCGGCAGGAGCGCCTGAAGGTTCGAAAGCTTCTTCTCGTAAATGAGGATGAAGGGATCTTCGAGATCGACGCGCATCTTCTCGGCGTCGGTGATGAAGTAGGGCGAAATATAGCCGCGGTCGAACTGCATGCCTTCCACGACTTCAAGCTCGGTCTCGAGCGACTTCGCTTCCTCGACGGTGATGACGCCTTCGTTGCCGACCTTATCCATGGCCTCGGAGATGAGGCGGCCGACTTCGGTGTCGCCGTTCGCTGAGATCGTGCCGACCTGCGCGACCTCGGAAGAGGAGGTGACCTTCTTCGCCTTGCTCTGAAGCTCCTTGACCACCGCCGCGACGGCCAGGTCGACGCCGCGCTTGAGATCCATCGGGTTGGCGCCCGCCGCAACCGACTTCAAGCCCTCGCGAACGATCGCCTGCGCAAGCACGGTCGCCGTCGTGGTGCCGTCGCCCGCGATGTCGTTCGTCTTGGAGGCGACCTCGCGCACCATTTGCGCGCCCATGTTCTCGAACTTGTCTTCCAGCTCGATTTCCTTGGCGACCGTCACGCCGTCCTTGGTGATGCGGGGCGCGCCGAAGGACTTATCGAGCACGACGTTGCGGCCTTTCGGGCCAAGGGTGACCTTCACAGCGTCGGCCAGGATATCGACGCCGCGCAGCATGCGCTCGCGGGCGTCTTGAGAGAAACGTACGTCTTTAGCAGCCATAGTCTATGACTCCTTGAATGGGGGTTTGAAATGTGTGGGATTTTGGAGAGCTTAGGCGGCCTTTTTCTTGCCCTTGGCGTCGGCGTTATCGATCACGCCGAGAATATCGCTCTCCTTCATGATGAGAAGGTCCTCGCCGTCGATCTTCACCTCGGTGCCGGACCATTTGCCGAACAGTATCCTATCGCCCGCTTTTACATCGAGAGCGACAATCTGACCCTGCTCGTTGCGGGCGCCTGGACCGACCGCGATGACTTCGCCCTGCTGCGGCTTCTCCTTGGCCGTATCCGGAATGATGATCCCGCCCTTTGTGCGCTCTTCTTCTTCGAGACGACGCACGACGACACGGTCATGCAGGGGCCTGAACTTCATGGCTATTCTCCTCAGACGATCAATGAATTGGTTGGAATGGGCGACGCGATTGCGAGCGCTTAACCCTGGCCATGAGATATTTAGAACTGTTAGCACTGTCAAGAGGGGAGTGCTAATCTCCCGCCTTCTCCATTTCCGCGCCTTGAAAAGCTAACGTAAATTTTGACGGAATACGCCACAATCGTGTCGCCTCGCCGTGGCACAGGCCCTAACGAACGCCCAGGCCTTCCAAAGCCGAATTAAAGGAGAGCCCATCCGATGTCTCTTTATCTGACGGCCCCATGGGAGGCGTTCCCGAAACATGGGAAGGAGCCTGAGAAAAGGAAGGGGCAAACCGGACCGCGCCGTAGACGAGGCCGGCCGTTGGGAGAAATACGAGCGACTGCCGCCGAGCCACGCCGCGCGGGCTCGATCACGAAAGCGGCCAAGACCGAAATGGCGCTGCGGAGCCTGGCGCTCGGCCAATACTGCGGGAAGGATCACTAGCCTGACCGCCGATCCAACCCCAGCCGATGGCGAAATGCGGATGAGCCGCCGAGTGCGGCCTCTTTCGCGCGCCGGCCTTTTTCCGGGCGTCTTTCGACGATCTCAGTCATGGCTCGAACCGCGCGCGGCCGTTGCGAGCGGGCCGGTCATGGATTTGGCGCCGCGGATGCTTGCGCGTCTCCCGACCTGGGTTCTCGTCGCGATTGCAGCGCTCGCGGGCGCGCTTTCCGTTCTGGCGATGGCGCCATTCTTCCTTTGGCCCATCATGTTTTTCACGTTTCCTGTGCTGATCTGGGCGCTCGACTCGGTTTGCATGCGCGAGGACGACATCAGCGCGCTCGCTTGTCTGCGCAAGCGATTGGGGCGCGCCGCCGCTGTCGGCTGGGGCTTCGGCTTCGGATATTTCCTCTGCGGCGTTTATTGGATCGGCTACTCGTTTTATGTCGATGCGGACCGCAACGCGGCGCTGATGCCGCTCGCCATCGCGAGCCTTGCCGCAACCCTTGCTCTGTTTTATGCCGCCGCCGGAATCATCGCCGCGTCGCTATGGCGGCGCGGATATGCGCGCATCCTCGCGTTCATCTTCGCCTTCTTCTGCGCCGAGGCGGCGCGCGGCTATCTGTTCACCGGATTTCCCTGGAACCTGTTCGGCGAGGCGGTCGCCGCAAACGATGCACTCATGCAAATGGCGGCTTACGTCGGCGTTTACGGTCTGACCCTCGCCGCCCTTTTCATTTTCTCAACTCCTGCAGCCGTGGTCGCGGCTGCGCCCGCTCGCTTCATGCGGTCGTGGATCGCGCTTGTTTGCGCCGCCCTGGCGTTGGCCGGCGGCTTTGCTTTTGGAACCGAACGGCTTCGTGAACAGGCCGGCGAGGTGGAGGGCGTGCGCGTGCGCATCGTCCAGCCAAACATCCCTCAGGCGGACAAAATGAAGCCCGAGAATCGAAGCTGGATTTTCGCGCGCACTCTGGAGTTGAGCCGCAACGGATCGAGCGGGGAGGACATTTCCGCCTTCACGCATGTCATATGGCCCGAGACTTCGGCGCCGATCCTCCTCGCTTTCAACGACGGCTTCTTCAGCGCCGAGATGAAGCGCGCGCTTGCCGCGCTGATTCCGCCGAATGCCAGCCTGATATTAGGAGGGGAGCGCGCCGTGGGAGGGCGAACGCCTGAGGGACGGTTTCGCTTCGACCGTGTTTTCAACAGCCTATTTGTCCTGGGCGAGGGCGCCGAAATTCGCTCGATCTACGACAAGCGTCATCTTGTCCCATTTGGCGAATATGTGCCTCTCAAGAGCGTTATAAATATTGCATCGTTCGGCGCCTTCACGGAAACGTGGGGCGGGTTCGACGCAGGGGCCGGCCAAGATTCGCCCATGCGCGCGCCGCATGGGCCGGATTTTTTGCCGCTGATCTGTTATGAGATTATTTTTCCTGGACGAGTAGAAGAGAGAACAAAACGACCGTTTTGGATGGTAAATTTGACAAACGATGCTTGGTTTGGCTCTTCAACTGGCCCTTATCAACATCTGCACCAGGCTCAAATCAGGGCTGTTGAAGAAGGGTTGCCTGTGATGCGCGCGGCGAATACCGGCATTTCCGCAGTCATAGACCCTTTTGGCCGCATTCTTGCCCATTTGGATCTGGGCAAAACTGGCGCGCTCGACCATGGGTTGCCGCGCTCACTGCCGATAACCTTCTTTGAAAAAACCCGGCTCCCGGCGTTTATTGTGTTATTTCTCTTTCCACTTCAATTTTATCTGGTTATGGTTGCATCGACTAAAGTTGGATGATTCCAGTTTGGCGGCCAGATTTCTCCATTACGCGGAAGCCACAGAATCCCTTTCGCGACTGTTCTAAAAGCGAATTGCTTTTAAGATAAGAAGAAGCTTGACGGCTTGCACATGCGAAACTACAACTTTTGGGTAGTGGGAATTGGTCTCAGAGCTAAGTTCGTACAACTTTAAGATGGCAAAGAGAATGGGGCGGAATATGGGCATGGTTGAGTCCTCGGTTTCTATATTGGGCGATCGCGAAGAGCTTTATGAAACGACAGGCCGTAAACCGAACCCGGTCGACGTGCATGTGGGAAGCCGCGTTCGTTACCGGCGCATGATCATCGGAATGAGCCAGGAGAAGCTGGGTGAGAAAATGAATCTCACTTTCCAGCAGATTCAGAAATACGAGAAAGGCACGAACCGCATCGGGGCGAGCCGTCTTTTCCAGCTTGCAAAAATTTTAGAAGTCCCGGTTGGGTACTTTTTCGAGGATGCTTTCGCCAGCAGCACGCCTTCGCATGCCTCGACCGGCCTGCACGAGCCGGAGCAGGAGAGCTTTCTTCTCGATTTCCTGAACTCCCGCGAAGGTTTGGACCTGAACAAGGCTTTCGCAAAGATCCAGGACCCCAAGGTGCGGCGGCGCGTCATAGATCTCGTTAGGGCCTTGTCAGAGGAAAAGCCTGAGGTTAAGGATGGCCAGCCTGGTATCGAAAACGATCTCGGCTAGCATGGCCTAGAGCCATCACCGCAAAACTCGCAAAGATTGGAACGCGGCTGTGTCTCGCAAAAGCTATCTATTTACCAGCGAATCCGTGTCTGAAGGGCATCCCGATAAGGTCTGCGATCAGATTTCGGACGCTATCGTCGATCTTTACCTCTCAGCCGATCCCCATTCGCGCGTCGCGCTTGAGACGCTTGCAACGACGAACCGGGTGGTGCTAGCGGGCGAGGTTCGCGGGCCGGCCTCGATTAGTCCCGAGGATCTGATCCAGACCGCGCGCCTTGTGATTCGCGACATAGGTTACGAGCAGGCCGGCTTCGATTGGCGCAAGGCCGACATCGATTGCTACGTTCATTCCCAGTCCGCGGACATCGCGCAAGGCGTCGACGCCGCAGGCAATAAGGACGAAGGCGCCGGCGATCAAGGCATCATGTTCGGCTTTGCCTGCCGCGAGACCGAAGGCTATATGCCCGCGCCCATCTATTATGCTCATCGCATCCTTCAGGAGATGTCGAGGCTCCGTCACTCCGGGGAGCTTCCCGAACTCGGCCCCGACGCGAAGAGTCAGGTCACTCTTCATTACGAGAACGGCAGGCCAGTGCGGACGACGTCGGTCGTCGTCTCGACGCAGCACCAGGAGAATGTCAGCCAGGAACGCGTCCGAGACATCGTCGGCAATATCGTCACGGAAGTGCTTCCGAAAGGTTGGATGTGCGCCAAGGATGACTTCTACGTCAATCCGACCGGGCGGTTCGTTGTCGGCGGCCCCGACGGCGACGCCGGCCTGACTGGCCGCAAGATTATCGTGGACACCTACGGCGGCGCGGCTCCGCATGGCGGCGGCGCGTTTTCGGGCAAGGATCCGACGAAGGTGGATCGCTCGGCTGCCTACGCCGCCCGATACGTCGCGAAGAACGTGGTCGCGGCAGGGCTGGCGGATAAGTGCTGCATCCAGCTCTCCTATGCGATCGGCGTCGCCAAGCCGCTCTCCATCTACGCAGATCTTTACGGGACAGGCCGGGTCGACGAAGACAAGCTTGAGCGAGCCATCGCCGAGGTTATCGACCTCAGTCCTCGCGGCATCCGTCTCCGGTTGGGTCTGAGCAGGCCGATTTACCGGCGCACGGCGTCCTACGGCCACTTCGGCCGCACGCCCGAATCTGATGGCGGATTCTCATGGGAGCGCCTGGATCTCGTGGACTCGCTCCTGGAAACCGTGGCGTAATCGGGACGCCGCAAAAGGCGAGCGTGACAGGAAACCTCGAAGAGGAAGCCAAGCCCGGGCGGGGTTGGCTTCGTTCGTATGGACGCCGAAGAGGCCGCAAGCTTTCAGATCGCCAGTCCGCGCTGCTGGCAATGGGCCTCGAAACCTGCAAAATCGATCTCAGAACGCCCACGGATGCGGGCACGCTGTCTTGCAGCTTCGCCGAGGCGGTCAGCGAGGTCTGGCTGGAAATCGGATTCGGGGCAGGCGAGCATCTCGTCTGGCAAGCGGAGCATAACAGCCACGCCGGGATTATTGGCGCGGAGCCCTATGTTAACGGCGTCGCCGCCGCGCTGTCGGCGCTTCAGGAGCGCAACCTCAGCGGACGGGTTAGAATCCACCCCGACGACGTCATCGACCTGCTGAATTGGCTCCCCGGCGCCAGCCTTTCCCGCGCTTTCATGCTCTTTCCCGACCCGTGGCCGAAAAAGCGGCATCGTGAGCGGCGCCTTTTCTCGCCGGCGACGCTGGACCGGCTCAGCGGCCTTCTTCGGGCCGGCGCGGAACTGCGCTTTGCGTCGGACATCGCGGATTATGCCGAGGCCGCCATCGAACTCGCCAAGGCTCATCCCGATTTCGAGCTGGTCCGAATATTCACCACCGCAAATCGCGACGCTATGCCCGACTGGCCGATCACGCGCTACGAGCAGAAAGCGCTCAAACAAGGCCGCCCCGCGACGTTCGTCGTTTTGCGGCGCAAGGGGTAAGCCTGCATAAACGGAAGGCGCCGCAGGACCCCGCAGCCGCTCTTCGCTCGGCACGCAGCCGATTTCTCAAGAGTGGCCGCGAAGCCCGCCAATTCTGGACCCGGGCGATGTGCTGATGGTCGTCGAGGGCGACGGCCTCCTCGAACGCGGTAACATCGATAGGCTGCGCGATCTCGTCACCGACCTCCAACTCATCGAAGGCACGAGGGGCGTGCTTTCGCTGTTCTCTGCTCGCGAGGCGCGGCAGCAGGGCCAATCTCCCCGGCCCGCTGTTTCCAGCCGAATTGCCGGAAGGCGACGAATACAACGCGCGGCCGTTGCATCTTGGCCCGCTTTCCTCCCGCAGTCCCGCGCTTGAGCCTTGGAACGCATCGGACTTTTGAGGGAATCAAAGCGCGCTCTAACTCTTTTTGAGCGTCTAATCGGAAAACCGCTTCGCACTTTTCCGGACGCACCCTAGCCTGGAATTTCGATCGTCACATCTGCGACGCCGACGACGGCCTGACAGGCCAGCCGGGACTTCGGCCCTATGTTCGCCATGTCCTTGAAGCGGTCGCGTTCGGGGCCTGCGATTTGCGAGAGGTTCGCGGCGCCCTCGTGAACGAGGATATGGCACGAATTGCACTGCGCCCTGCCGGTGCATTCGGTCTTGATGGGCACGCCTCCCACGAGAAGCGCAAATAGAATGGTGTCTCCCTCAGAGGCGTCCACGGCGGCGCCCGAAGGCAGAACATTTATCGTAGGCATCGCGTCAAGCTCCCCAATTTCACTTTATCGACAACCGTCATGCCACAGGCCGGCGGCCGACCACAACAAGGCCCGTCGCCTCAGCCAGATTTCTGCGCAACACGCCTGGCAACGGCGAAGCAAAAACGGGTCCATCCGCCTCGCAATTACGCCGCTCCGATCGATGCCTGCGTGTGGCTCTCGATTCGCCGGCATGGCTGGTTTTCTCTGAAGCCTTGCGTCATTGAGCCTTGATAGCGCTCAAGTTCGGCAATGTGTCTACTGAGTCTCCCATTCGCGCCCTGGAACCGCGCTCTTTCCACCTTCGCCACGATGCGCGCGGTCCTAAGGGCCGCTGCGGCTTTTCGCCTGTCCGAAACGGTGCGCCTCGTTGGGGACGCTTTTGCAAAGAAGAAGCCTCCTGCCGGCGGGATCTGGCGCCGAAAGGAGGCGGACTTCAAGACAAGCAGAGAGTGATCCGAAATACATGCGGACACGGTCGCAGGCGGCTTAAGGCCAAGTCAAGGGCGCCCACCCAAGGGCGTCGACGCTCCGCCGCGCCCCGTCAAATGTCGTAATCCAAGAGAAGGTCCATCTCCTCGCCTGTGTGGCGCGCCACAACCAAGGTCAGGTCATCCTCCAGCTCGACTTCAGACCCGTCGAAAAGATCCGCTTCGATACGCTCTATCATCTCTGCCGCGGAGTCCTCCGGAAACGCGTTAAGAAGCTCTTTCAAGCCGGCGGGCGTGAAGATCGGCTCGGGATGCCTTGGCGTTTCTATGAGACCGTCGGTGTAAAGAACGAGAGCCCCGCCGGGCTCGAAGGGAACCGTTTCGCTCTCGAAAGTGGCGTTGGGAACAATGCCGAGAGGGAGGCCCGGCTTCGACAACACCTCGAACCGCCCTCGGGACGACCGGCGATAAAGCTGGGGAGGCGCGCCAGCCGAAGCATATTCCAGCGTTCGCGCGCCGAAGTCGAGAGCCGCGCAAAACATGGTGGCGAACTGCCCCACGGGCAGCACCTCGTTCAGACGCTGGTTCAAACGTCTCAATACGGATGCGGGCTTGTCCGTGCGCTGGCTGGCAATGTGCACGAAAGAATGAAAGCGGGCTGTGTTGAGGGCGGCGGCAAGGCCGTGGCCCGTGAAATCGGCTATATACAGCATCAGGCGCTGGGGTCTCGTGGCTTCGACTCCCCAGATATCGCCGCCTACGCCGTCGCGCGCCCTATATAAGCTTTCCACTTCCAACGGGCAGAGCGCACGGATTTGCTCGATGCGCGCGTCGTTGGGCAGCATCTCGCCTTGCAGCGCAATCGCGCTTGTCAATTGCTGGTCGAGTTCGATCGTCGAACGATAGTTTGTGAGAAGCGATTCGGCGACGCGGGCGAGCCTTGTAAGAGATTGAACGTCGCTTTCCGTGAACGCGCGCGGTTTGCGATCGACGGCGCATAAGGCGCCGACGCGTAGCCCAGGCGCCGTCTCAAGCGGAATGCCAAGATAGGATCGGATGTTCGAGCCTCCGGTGACGAGCGGATTTTGGCTAAAACGCCGGTCGAGCGCGGCGTCTTCCACGATAAAGGGCTCCGGGGTCATGATGGCGTGAGCGCAGAACCCGATGGTCCTCGCTATCCGGTCAGCGTCGAGCCCTTGTTTGCCGGCAAAGATCTGGTCGTCGCGATCGACAAGCGAAACGGCCGCAATGGGCGTATCGAGCAGCCACGCCGCAACGGCGCAAAGATCGTCGAGCGCAGCGCTGCCTGAGCCCCATTCGGTGAAACGCAGCTTCCGCATCTCATCGAGGCGCCCCCTTTCATTTGAGGGAATCGGGTAGGCTAGCATTGCCGCTGATCTCCTTACCTTTTTCGAGGACGCCGCTGTAGCGTCGGCTTAGCACTATGCGGCAACGCTCTTCATTGCCTCTTTCAGGCGTGCCTAAAATTGGATCGTCCTGGCCGAAACTGCGCAGCCTACGGCTTGAAGAGGCTCCAAACACGCCTCGAAAGGCGGCTGCGAAGCGCGTCTTCCGGTTTGCCGGTGAAGCCCGCTGTTGCCGGGCGCCCTTGTTTCGACGCCGAGGCTTCTCCACATCCCGGGCTGAAACGTATGTTCATTTATTGATGCTATTTGGCGATCATGGCCGATCCCTATCAGACGCTCGGCGTGGCGAAGGCCGCGACCGAAGATGAAATTCGCAAGGCTTACAAGAAGCTCGCGAAGAAGCATCATCCAGACCTGAATCCAGGCGACAAGGAAGCCGAGAACCGCTTCAAGGACATCTCGGCCGCCTATTCGCTGCTCAACGATCCCGAAAAGAAGCGGGCCTTTGACGCGGGCGAGATCGACGAGAGCGGCGCGCCCAAGGCGGAGCGGCGCTTCTATCGCGACTTCGCCGACGCCGGCGCCGGTTACCGCTATGGCCGCGCGGAGGATCTCGGCGGCTTCGGAGACCTCGGCGACATATTCGGCGACGTCTTGCGTGGGCGGCGCGGCGAACGAGGCGGCGCTCAGTTCCGCATGCGCGGCGAGGATGCGGCTTACACGCTTCCCGTCGATTTTCTGGATGCTGTCAAAGGCGCGAAGAAGCGCGTCGACATGCCGGACGGGAAGACGCTCGATATTTCGACCCCCGCCGGCGTTCAGGACGGGCAGACGCTGCGGCTGAAAGGTCAGGGCGGCCCCGGCATTGGCGGCGCCCCAGCCGGCGATGCGCTCATCACGGTAACCGTGCGGCCGCATCCGGTCTTTCGCCGCGACGGCAGCGACATCAAGTCCGTCGTTCCGGTCACGCTGAGCGAAGCGCTGTCGGGCGGTCCTGTGCAGGTCGACACCGTCACCGGACCGGTCAGCTTGAAGATTCCAAAGCATTCGAACAGCGGGCGGGTTCTCAGGCTGCGCGGCAAGGGCGTGCAAGGCGCCATAAAAGGAGATCATCTCGTCGAGCTGCAGGTTGTGCTGCCGCCCCATCCCGACGCCGCGCTTGAGGAGTTCGTGGCCAGCTGGGAGCGCGAGCACCCTTATAATCCAAGGCAGGGAGGAAGCGCCCAATGATGACCGCCGAAACCGAAGTCGTCGCCCGCTTCAGCCGGCTGGATGCGCATGCGCTGGAGCACTGGATCGCCATGGGCTGGCTCAACCCGCGCCGGAGCGACGAGGGGTTTCTGTTTGACGAGACCGACATCGCGCGCACGCACCTGCTGTGCGATCTTTGCTACGACATGGAGCTGCGCGACGAAGAGGTGACGATGGTGCTGTCGCTGATCGACCAGCTTCACAGCACGCGCGCACTGCTGCGGGCGATGAACGCCGCCGTGCACAGCCAGCCCGACGAAATTCGGGCGGCCATTCTGACGAGGGTGCGGCTGCATCTTACGCCCCCCGAATAATCGCGCCCGAGCTTGCGTCCGCCATTCCCCAAGTCGGTGCTGGGCGCGTGCTACGCCACGGCGCGGCGCTCACTTTTGGTGGTTTGACTTTTGGGCAAAACAATACCGCATTCGTTGGCGCGCGCGCGCAAGCTCTGGGCTATGGCGCGGCAGGCGCTGTCTGCGAATTCCTGGCGAAGCTCCCGGCGTATGCGGGCGCGGCGGCGCGCGTCTGGCCGAATGGCGTCCATCGGCTTGTGGGCAAGAGGAAGGGGTGCATAAAAAAAATGTTCCGTGGTGCGCTTGAGTCCGCGCGCGGCATAAAATTCATCGTATAGGCGCAAAAAGTTTGCGCCTTTGTCGGCCGTGAAAGACGTTTGGTACTGCGCTGGGACGCCCGCAAAGTGGTTGATGTCCAGCGCTTTTGCGAAACCCTCCAGCACGCTCCAGAGCATCAAAACGGGGCTGACGCCGTTCAAAGCCTTTGTAGCGCGGCGGAGATCGTCGATAGGGGATGAGCCTTGCATTCTTGAGATGAGGATGACCGGTTCGTCAGGTATTTGAACGAGACCACCCGGAACAATCGTAAACGACAATACATAAATTTCCGTCTGTCCAATCTTAAAAACAAGAGAAAGTTCTCCTTCGAGGTAGCAAGGATTAGAAAGACACAGCACAACGGAGCCTATCTCGCCGGGCAAGATTTCTCTACGAAGAAGCACCAACTCTTCAAAGAGTATCTGACGCAAACTTTCCGAATCAAACTTGGATCGGAGGATATGGTAATTGCATATCAGCGCCTCAGCACGACGCTCTCTAGATAAGCCAGAGGATAAATATGACTCTTTAAGATACTTAAATGGGAAATTTGGCTGTACCGATAGTAGTTTTCGGAACTCTGATTCCGCGATGAGCGAAATGAGCTTTTTTTGTGCCGAGAAATTCAGTATAATTTGATACCAATATAAAAAGATAGCCCTCAATATCAGGCGCAATTGCCACTTATAATAGCCATGAAACAGACTTATAACAAATTGGATTTTCATTTTTTCTGATTTTGCAATAATGCACGCAACTCCCTTACTTAGTTGGCTATTTGTTTTAAGATACTGTGTCAAGCTGCATCAAGCGAGTTTTGGACGCCTGCCGAACGCACAGAATCCGCAGGGGATGCGACCGAGCCCTAAATCATCATTGCGGGCGCTTTTGCGCCCTCTATTGAAGGGTTTGCCGCCATGAGTTCAAACGTCTCGAAGGACGCGTTTACAATCTGAAGTGATATTGAATTGGCGAGGGCGGCTAGAACCAGAAGCCGTGCCAGCGATACCGGGGCTCGGCCGGCAAGGGGCCGAAACCCGCCGCGTGGTAGGGCGCTCCCCCAAACAGGGGCGCTGCTTCGGTCTTGCGAAGCGCCATGAGCCGGGCGATGCGCTCCGGCGTTTCCGGATGCGTTCGCAGAACAGAGGGCAGCGCAACGCGCCGGCCCGGCAGCAAGATGTCTTCCCAGAGCCGACCCTGGCAGCGTTCGAGCTTGGCGAGCGCCAAGGCTATGCCTTCGGGATCGCCCGTAAGCGCAGCAGCGCCGAGATCGGCGTCGTATTCTCGCGACCGGGACAGCGCGAGTTGCAACAGGCTCGAAAGCGCGGGCGCAAAATAAAGGAGCGCGACCGCGGCCCAGGGCATGGCCTTGCCGGCGATCAGCGCCGCGGGCAGACTCAGGAAGACTATGAAAAGCGCCGCAAAAGACATGCCTCGCGTGAGGCGGCTCAGCATGTCCGCGAGGCTCATCACCCAGATGTCGTTGTTGCGGACGTGCGTGATTTCATGCGCAATCACGCCGGCCAGCTCCCGCGCGTCGAGGCGGCGGATCAGACCCTCCGTGACGGCGAGCGAATATCGCGACGGCTCGCCCACGGCGAAGGCGTTCAGCGCCGCGCTTGGGATCACGTAGAGGCGCGGAAGGGCTGTCAGGCCGGCGCGCTCGGACAGCGCGCGAACGAGGCGATAGAGATCTCCGCCGCGAAGCGGGTCGATCGGCCTCGCATTGAACATGCGTAGAATCGCTTCGGGCGCCACCCTTGGACCGACAAGCACGAAAAAGCCGACGAGCAGCAGCCCCCAGACGATGCCGGGGCGTCCGAACAGCGTGTAGGCCGACAGCGCCGTGACGGCGCCGATGCCGCCCACAAGCACGAAAGTCTGCGCGATGTTTCTAGTGCGGGCGCGCCGCCGCTGCTCCTCGTCGAGATACGCCATCGTGAAGCCCTGCGGACCCTTGACTTCCGGGGATATGGCGCGGTTGCGCGCGTTCTCAAGCAAGCGCTCCGTCACATCGGCTTGAGAGGCTCAGCGCTCCAGGGGCTTGCCTGTGACGTCATCTGTCGTCCAGCTCTGGCTTTGGAAGGCGAAGAAGAACGCCGTCGCGGCGCCGCCGGGGAAGCTGAGGATCAGGCCGCCATCCTGCCAGACGCCGTCTTCGCGGTCGTGAGGCGGCGGGCTGCCCTGGTTCATGTGGATGTCGTGGATGCCGCGTCCGGGGAGGAAGCCGAAATATTGATCGGCCTTGTCCGGCTCCGGCCCCCAAGGGTTGCCAAAGGCGAACAGTTCGGCGCCATCGGTCTCCATCACGCTCGTCAGCGCGCCGCTGAGCAGGGCGTCGAGCGTGTTCGCATCGCCTTTGGCGCCTCCGTCCGCGGTGCGTATCGAGCTCGCGTCGAACAGATCGCTGCGCACATAATCGAGACGCAGCGTCTTGTCTTGCGGCTGTGGCCGCGTCAAGCCGGATGGCAGCGGCGACAGATTGCCGAGGATCGGATGCGCAAAGCGCTGCTCGATGTGAAAGAGAAGGTCCGAACTGTCGACGGAGCGCACATTCACGGCGATGCGCCAAGGGCCGCCCGGCTCCTCGATCAAAACCTCAAGATGCGGCGCCGGATCGCCATCGATGTGATGCAACAGCTTCGTTGGCTTTCCCCGAAGTATTCCATAGCGGATCGGCATTTGTTTCCCCCCTGTGACGCGCAGATAGCGCGCCTGTCTGCCCTGCCGCGCCCTTGATGATGAGCCGGTACTCGTCATTCTCGTAGGACGCGTTGAGGCCGAGATTGTGGCTGCTATGACGATGGCGCAATCGTCGGGCAGAAGTCGGTCGCGACGATGGCGTAGCGCTTCCCCAACGGCGGCGGCCTGCGCGCGCCGGCTGAATCGAAGGCGAGAAGACGCCACGCAACGCCATGTTTGGCGAATTATGTATTGCGGCCCACCATGCAATTCTGCTTAAGGTCCGGCTCCGGCGATGCTAGACTGGCCGCCGCGTTGCGAGCGGGACGCTGAGGAAGCGCGTGGCCGCTAGCCCAGTGGGCAATCGCAACGTTGCGATCCGCAATCGATCCTCAGCAAAGGAGAACGGCATGGCACGAGCCAAAATCGCACTCATCGGATCGGGCATGATCGGCGGAACGCTGGCCCATCTGATCGGCCTCAAGGAGCTCGGCGATGTGGTTCTGTTCGACATCATGGAGGGCTTGCCCCAGGGCAAGGCGCTCGACCTCGCCGAGTTGTCTCCGGTCGACGGCTTCGACGCCGGCTATATCGGCGTGAACGATTATGCCGACATCAAGGGCGCCGATGTGGTCATCGTCACGGCCGGCATTCCGAGAAAGGCCGGCATGAGCCGCGACGACCTCCTCGAAATCAACCTGAAAGTCATGGAGCAAGTTGGCGCGGGGATCAAAAAATATGCGCCGAACGCCTTTGTGATCTGTATCACGAATCCGCTCGACGCCATGGTGTGGGCGCTTCAGCGCGTCACGGGACTGCCGAAAAACCAGGTGGTCGGCATGGCGGGCGTGCTCGACAGCGCGCGCTTCCGCTATTTCCTCGCGCGCGAATTCGATGTGTCGGTCGAAGACGTGTCGGCGTTCGTGCTCGGCGGCCACGGCGACACGATGGTGCCGCTGACGCGCTACACGACGGTGGCGGGCATCCCAATGCCGGACCTCATCAAGATGCGATGGATCACGACCGAGCGCCTGAACGAGATCGTCCAGCGGACGCGCGATGGCGGCGCGGAGGTGGTGAAGCTCCTGAAGTCGGGCTCGGCCTATTACGCTCCCGCGGCGTCGGCCGTGGCGATGGCGGAGTCCTATCTCAAGGATAAAAAGCGCGTTCTGCCGTGCGCCGCCTATCTCACAGGGGAGTATGGCGTAAAGGGCCTCTATATCGGCGTGCCCGCCGTGATCGGCGCCAAGGGCATGGAGCGCGTGATCGAGATCGATCTCAACACCTATGAGCGGCTGGATTTCAAGCGCTCCGTTGAGGCGGTGCAAAACCTCGTCGAAGTCTGCATGCGCATCGCGCCCGGCCTTCAACAGCCTTCCCAATAGGCAAAGGCCTCCGCCAACCCCCCCTGCTGCCGAGTTTATTCTCCCTCTCACGACCAAGAGCGCTCCGATGAATGTGCATGAATATCAGGCCAAGGCGATCCTCAGAGACTACGGCGTTCCCGTGCCCAAGGGGCATGCCGCGTTCACGCCGGAGGAAGCGGTATCGGTCGCCAAGGATCTTGGCGGCTCACTTGCGGTGGTGAAAGCCCAGATTCATGCGGGCGGCCGCGGCAAGGGAAGTTTCAAGGAGAAAGAGGCGGGCGAGAAAGGCGGCGTGCGCATCGCGAAATCGATCGACGACATCCGGCTTTTCGCCGACCAGATGCTGAGCAACACGCTTGTCACCGCCCAGACGGGCGCCGCGGGCCGCGTCGTGAAGCGGCTTCTCATCGAGGAAGGCGCCGCCATCGCCCGCGAGCTGTATCTCTCCTTCGTGGTCGACCGCGCCTCGTCCCGCGTCGCGATCATCGCGTCGACGGAAGGAGGCATGGACATCGAGGAGGTCGCCCACAAGACGCCCGAAAAGATCCTCACGCTCACGATCGATCCCGCCACCGGCTATTCGCAATTCCATGGCCGCGAAGTGGCCTTTGCGCTCGGCCTGAAAGATGGCCAGATCCGGCAATGCGTGACCCTGATCGGCAACCTTTACCGGGCGTTCACCGAGAAGGACATGAGCCTCCTTGAAATCAACCCGCTGATCGTGACCCAGAAAGGCGATCTCGTTTGCCTCGACGCCAAGCTGAATTTCGACGGCAACGCCCTTTACCGCCATCCTGAGATCGTCAACCTTCGCGATCTCGATGAGGAAGATCCGGCGGAAGTTCTGGCCTCGCGCTACGATCTCTCCTACGTGAAGCTCGACGGCAATATCGGCTGTCTCGTGAACGGCGCCGGCCTGGCCATGGCCACCATGGACATCATCAAGCTTTACGGCGCCGAGCCCGCCAACTTCCTGGACGTGGGCGGCGGCGCCACCAAGGAGAAGGTGTCCGAGGCGTTCAAGATCATCCTTTCGGACCCCAACGTCAAAGGCATCCTTGTGAACATTTTCGGCGGCATCATGCGCTGCGACATCATCGCGGAAGGCATCCTGGCCGCCGCGCGCGAGATGCGGCTGGCTGTTCCGCTCGTGGTGCGCCTCGAAGGCACCAATGTCGAGCTTGGCAAGGAAATCATCACCAAGTCGGGCCTGCAGGTCATCCCGGCCGACAACCTCGCCGACGCGGCGGAGAAGATCGTAGCCGAGGTCAAGAAGGCCGCTTGACCCTCCACACAGTCACACATAAACTGTGTGGCTATATGGAGATGCGCCGATGAAGAACATAACCCTTGCTGTCGAGGACGAGGTGCTGGCGGAGGCTCGCAAATACGCCGCCGCCAACAATACGACAATAAATGCGCTTGTGAGGGATTACCTGAGCCGCTTGGCGCGCTTCGAGTCCCGTTCAAAGAAGGCTCGTGAAGAACTGCTGAAGCTGGCGCGAGAGTTCTACGTTGGACTTGGGCGCCTGGAAGTGGAACCGAGAAGAACTCTATGATCGTCACGAGCTTTCTCGATACGAACATTCTCCTGTATCTGGCTTCGCAGAAACCGTCGGACGCGCTGAAGAAGGCGATAGCGGAGAAGATCGTTAGGGACGAAAAATTCGGAGTGTCTGTCCAAGTGTTGCAAGAATTTTATACCGTTGCAATCCGGAAGGCAGACTTTCGGATGACGCCTGCCAAAGGTTTGGAGTGGCTTGAGAAGCTGGAAGAATTTCCCTGCGCGCCAATAACGCAATCCTTGGTGAAAGTGGCGGCGCTCCGCTCGATTCGATACGGCATTTCTTATTGGGATGGAGCGATCGTCGCCGCGGCGGAAGCTCTCGGGGCGCCCGTCCTTTACACCGAAGACCTCAATCACGGGCAGGCCTATGGAGCCGTGACGGCTATCAATCCCTTCCGCGAACCCAAGCAAGAGGCTGGCTTTCACGAGCCGCCCGCCAGATCGCTGGAAGGCGCGCCGTGATATAGCCTTTTCGCCTCAGGTTGAGCGAAACCCTTGCCGCCAGCCGCTCGTCCCGTCAAACTCACTCTCAATAGCCAATCGGATAAAATAAGGCGCACCCATGGCCATCCTCGTTGACCGTAACACCAAAGTGATCTGCCAGGGCATCACCGGCGCCCAAGGCACATTCCACACCGAGCAAGCGATTGCCTATGGCACCAAGATGGTCGGCGGAGTGACGCCCGGCAAAGGCGGCTCCAGGCATCTCGGCATCCCGGTGTTCGACACGGTGAAGCAAGCGGTGGAGCAGACCGGCGCGAACGCGACCGCGATCTACGTGCCGCCGCCGTTCGCGGCCGACGCCATCCTCGAAGCCATCGATGCGGAAATTCCTCTCATCGTCACCATCACGGAGGGCATCCCGGTCATGGACATGGTGAAGGTGAAGCGCGCGCTTGCCGGCTCGAAGTCGCGGCTCGTCGGCCCGAACTGTCCCGGCGTCATAACCCCGGGCGAGTGCAAAATTGGCATCATGCCCGGCCATATCCACAAGCGTGGCAGCGTCGGTATTGTTTCGCGCTCCGGTACTCTTACCTATGAAGCTGTTCATCAAACGACCATGGCGGGCCTCGGGCAGACCACCTGCGTCGGCATAGGCGGCGACCCGGTGAAAGGAACAGAGCACATCGACGTTCTCGAAATGCTGCTGGCGGACGACGAGACGCAATCGATCATCATGATCGGCGAAATCGGCGGGTCGGCGGAAGAGGAGGCGGCGGTCTTCTATAAGTCGTCGCGGCGTAAGAAACCGATGGTAGGCTTCATTGCCGGCGTGACGGCGCCTTCCGGCAGAAGGATGGGCCACGCTGGCGCCATCATTGCGGGCGGTAAGGGGTCCGCTGGCGACAAGATCGAGGCGATGAAGTCCGCCGGGATCACCGTCTCTCCGTCGCCGGCCGCTCTCGGGAGCACGCTGTTGGAAGTGTTGAGGGGCTGATCCGCTTGTCAGGCGAAGGCGGATCGGCATTTGCGGCTAGACCGCTTCGCGCCTGAAAGGTGATTATTGTGGGACGGGAAGAGCTTAACAAGGCGTTTGCGCGGACATCCTTCTTGGACGGAGCGAACGCTTCCTACATCGAAGACCTGTACGAGCGTTTCCAGGAAAACCCCGGTTCGGTGACGGCAGACTGGCGGGCGTTTTTCACGGATTTGAAGGAGCGCAAGGAGTTGGTTCTCGCCGAAGCGCAAGGCCCCTCCTGGAAGCCTAAGAACGGCAATGCCCGCGGCGACGGCGACCTTCTCAACGCGCTGGCCGCCGATTGGGGGCCGGAAAAACGGCACATCGGCCGCAAGATCAGCGCAAAGGCCCAGGAAAAGGGCGTCGAGATCAGCCGCGAGGAAGCGTTCCGCGCCACGCGGGAATCCGTCCGCGCGCTGATGCTGATCCGCGCCTACCGCGTCAACGGGCACCTCATCGCCAATCTCGATCCGCTGCGGCTGGCCGCGCCGCGCTCGCATCCCGAGCTCGATCCGGCCTCCTACGGCTTCACATCCGCGGAGCTCGACCATCAGATCTATATTGACAACGTGCTTGGGCTTGAGACCGCGAGCCTTCGCCAGATCCTCGAGATTCTGCGGCGAACCTATTGCGGGACGATCGGCTTCGAGTTCATGCATATCTCGTCGCCCGATCAGAAGCTCTGGATCCAGGAACGCGTCGAGGGGCCGGACAAGGAGGTCGAGTTCACAGTTCTCGGCAAGAAGGCCATCCTTGCGAAACTGATCCACGCGGAGAGCCTGGAGCGCTTTCTCGACAAGAAATACACCGGCACCAAGCGCTTCGGCCTCGAAGGCGCCGAATCCGCTGCGCCCGCGCTGGAGCAGATCATTAAGCGCGGCGGCCAGCTCGGCGTGAAGGAAATCGTGATCGGCATGCCGCATCGCGGCCGGCTCAACGTGCTGACGAATGTGATGGGCAAGCCCTACCGCGCGCTCTTCCACGAGTTCAAGGGCGGTTCCGCGAACCCGGACGACGTCGAGGGCTCGGGCGACGTGAAATATCACCTGGGCGTCTCCGGCGACCGCGAGTTCGACGGCAACCGGGTCCATCTGTCGCTGACCGCGAACCCGTCGCACCTCGAAATCGTCGATCCCGTGGTGCTCGGCAAAGTGCGCGCCAAGCAGGACCAGCGACAGGACAAGGAGCGCTCCGAGGTTCTGCCGCTGCTCTTGCACGGCGACGCCGCATTCGCGGGACAGGGCGTCGTGGCGGAGTGCTTCGGCCTTTCCGGCTTAAAGGGGCACCAGACGGGCGGCTCGCTGCACTTCATCGTCAACAATCAGATCGGCTTCACCACCGCGCCGCGCTTCTCGCGCTCATCGCCCTATCCGTCGGACCTCGCGCGCATGATCGAGGCGCCGATCTTCCACGTGAACGGCGACGACCCCGAGGCAGTGGTTTATTGCGCCCGCATCGCCACCGAGTTCCGCCAGCGCTTCCACAAACCCGTCGTGATCGACATGATCTGCTATCGGCGGCACGGCCACAATGAAGGCGACGAGCCGTCGTTCACCCAGCCCTTGATGTACAAGAAAATCCGCCAGCAGCCGTCTGTCGTATCAATCTACTCGAAGCGCCTCGCCGAGGAAGGGCTCGTCAAGCAGGAGGACGCGGAGAACATTCGCACCGGCTTCTGGAATATGCTCGAAACTGAGTTCGAGGCGTCCGAAGGCTACCGCCCGAACAAGGCGGACTGGCTCGACGGCCGGTGGGCGGGCATCACGCTTGCCGAGGAAGGCCCGCGCCGCGGCAGAACCGGCGTCGCCATCGACACGCTGAAAAGGATCGGGTTGAAGCTGACCGAGGCGCCGAAGGGCTTTGCGACGCATAAGACGATCGAGCGGCTGCTCACGAACCGCCGCAAGATGATCGAGGACGGTCGCGGCATCGACTGGGCCATGGCGGAGGCGCTGGCTTTCGGCGCGCTGCTCGAAGAGGGCTTCCCCGTCCGGCTTTCCGGGCAGGACGTGGAGCGCGGCACCTTCTCGCAGCGCCACGCGGTTTTGACCGATCAGGCGAATGAGGAGCAGTTCATCCCGCTGAACCACATTTCGCGCACCCAGGCCCGCTTCGAGGTCATCAATTCGATGCTCTCGGAAGAGGCGGTGCTTGGCTTCGAATATGGCTACAGCCTCGCGGAGCCCAACGCGCTCGTGCTTTGGGAAGCGCAGTTTGGCGATTTCGCCAACGGCGCGCAGGTCATCATCGATCAGTTCCTGGCGGCCGGCGAACGCAAGTGGCTGCGCATGTCGGGGCTCATGCTGCTCCTGCCGCATGGTTACGAAGGCCAGGGCCCGGAGCACTCCTCGGCGCGGCTGGAACGGTATTTGCAGCTTTCCGCCGAGGACAACTGGCAGGTCGCGAACTGCACGACGCCGGCGAACTACTTCCACATCATCCGGCGGCAATTGCATCGCGGCTTCCGCAAACCGCTGATCCTTATGACGCCGAAGTCGCTTCTGCGGCACAAGCGCGTCGTGTCCTCGCTTGAGGATTTCGGGCCTGAGAACACCTTCCATCGCGTGCTATGGGACCACGCCCAAATCGGCGGCAGCGAGAAGGTCAAGCTCGTCCCGGACGCGGACATTCAGCGCGTGGTTCTGTGCTCCGGCAAGGTCTACTACGACCTTTTCGAGGAGCGCGAAACGCGCGGCAACGGCGAAATCTATCTCATGCGAGTGGA
The DNA here is from genome assembly GCA_963748525.1 of uncultured Alphaproteobacteria bacterium. GTDB lineage: Bacteria > Pseudomonadota > Alphaproteobacteria > Rhizobiales > Rhodomicrobiaceae > Rhodomicrobium. The sequence goes on along the minus strand of CAVVJJ010000016.1, from coordinate 240,126 downwards.
GCAGCTCTATCCGTTCCCGGCGCGCGCGCTGATCCAGGAGCTGAGCCGCTTCCCGCACGCCGAGGTTGTCTGGTGTCAGGAGGAGCCCAAAAACCAGGGCGCCTGGACCTTCGCGGAGGCGAATATCGAGTGGGTGCTCGATCATATCGGCGCCGACGCCAGGCGTCCGCGCTATGTCGGGCGTCCGGCGAGCGCGTCGACCGCCGCTGGGCTCATGAGCAAGCACGCCGCCGAATTGCACGCTTTTCTTGACGAGGCGTTGACGCTACAAGGCTAGCTCGCCGCCGCGCGCGGCGCGCCTGTCTCCTTTGTCGATCCGGACCGCGCGGGGGAGGGTTTCGCAGCGGTTCTTTCATTACAGACTTGCGAAGGATATACGCATGGCCACCGAAATCGTCGTCCCCACGCTCGGCGAGTCTGTGACGGAAGCAACGGTCGGAAAGTGGTTCAAGAAGCCCGGCGACGCCGTCAAAGCGGACGAGGCGCTCGCCGAGCTTGAAACCGACAAAGTTACGCTTGAGGTGAACTCGCCTGTTGCGGGCGTCGTCTCCGAGATCGTCGTGAAGGAAGGGGAGACCGTCGCCGTTGGCGCAATCCTTGGCTCCATCGCGGAGGGATCGGCCGCCGCGCAAGCAGCGCCCGCCTCGAAGCCTGCGAAGGCGCCTCAGCCGAAGACGGAAACGCCTGGGTCCCCGCCCGTTCAGTTTGCTCCACAGCCGGCTTCGCGCTCGCCGAATGCGGATGCGCTGGCGCCCTCCGTCCGCCGCCTCGCCGAAGAGCACAAGATCGATCTGGCTACCGTGCCCGGCGCCGGCAAGGATGGACGCGTCACCAAGGGCGACATACTCGCCGTCATCGAAGGGGGCGCATCGCCCTTCGGCGGCGTCAGCTTCCCGAAGCCGCAGCCCGCCTCCGCGCCCGCGCCGCGTCCCTTCGCTCCCGCCGCCGAGGCCCGCGAAGAACGCGTGCGCATGACGAAGCTGCGCCAGACCATCGCTCGCCGCCTCAAGGAAGCGCAGAATGCGGCCGCCATGCTCACCACCTTCAACGAGGTGGACATGTCCACGATCATCGAGGTGCGGAACCGCTACAAGGATCTGTTCGAGAGGAAGCACGGCGTGAAGCTCGGCTTCATGGGCTTTTTCGTAAAGGCCTGCATTCAAGCCCTGCACGAGATCCCGACCGTCAACGCCGAGATCGACGGCCAGGACATCATCTACAAGAATTACTATCACATCGGCATCGCGGTCGGAACGGAGCGCGGCCTTGTGGTCCCTGTGGTGCGCGACGCCGACCGGAAGGACATCGCCGAGATCGAGCAGGAGATAGCAGGGTTCGGCCGGCGCGCGCGCGACGGCAAGCTCTCTCTCGAAGAGATGCAGGGCGGCACTTTCACCATCTCGAACGGCGGCGTCTACGGCTCGCTGATGTCCACGCCCATCCTCAATGCGCCGCAGTCCGGCATCCTCGGCATGCACAAGATCCAGGAGCGCCCCATGGTCGTCGGCGGCAAGATCGAGGTCAGGCCCATGATGTATCTCGCCCTGTCATACGACCATCGTCTTGTGGATGGTAAGGAAGCGGTGACGTTCCTTGTGCGCGTAAAGGAGAGCCTGGAGGACCCGCAAAGGCTGATCCTCAACCTTTAGGCGGCGGGCGACGGCGGCTGGAGCCGCCTCGCGATGACGGCGCACCATGAATGCAATTGCTCCCAGTGGTCTGACATTTGCATCCACTTGCAGCATACTCGAGAGCAAAACTCGCGGCGGGCGGGAACTCACTGTCAAATTCGCTCCATCAGGCCGCGTCCGGCGATTGAATGGAGTTGATTCGCATGGCTGACGTTTACGACCTCATCGTCATCGGGACCGGTCCCGGCGGCTATGTCTGCGCGATCCGCGCCGCGCAGCTCGGGCTTAAAACGGCGGTCGTCGAGAAGAGCAAAACCTTCGGCGGCACATGCCTGAATGTCGGCTGCATCCCCTCGAAAGCGCTCTTGCACGCGTCCGAACTTTTCGAGGAGGCGGGGGACGGCTTCGCGGCCATGGGCATCAAGGCGAAGCCCGAACTCGATCTGGCCGCGATGATGAAATACAAGGCCGAGGGCGTCGAGGGCAACGTCAAGGGCGTCGAATTCCTTCTGAAGAAGAACAAGGTCGCGACGTATCACGGCGCCGGGCGAATAGCGGGGCCGGGCAAGGTCGTCGTCCGGCCGCTCGACGGCGCCGAGGAGGAGACCTTGGAGACGAAGGCCATCGTCATCGCCACGGGCTCCGACATCATCCGGCTACCCGGCATCGAGATCGACGAGAAGCGCATCGTTTCCTCCACCGGCGCGCTCGACCTCGACAGGGTCCCCGGCCATCTCCTGGTGATCGGCGCCGGCGTCATCGGCCTGGAGCTTGGCTCCGTGTGGCGGCGCCTCGGCGCGAAGGTCACGGTGGTCGAGTTCCTGGACCGCATTGTCCCCGGCATGGACACTGAGGTCGCCAAGCAGTTCCAGCGCATCCTGCAAAAACAGGGCATGGCGTTCCGGCTTGGGCAGAAAGTATCCGCCGTGAAGGCGAACGGAGCCGGCCCTTTGAGAGTGCTGGTGCAGCCGAGCCAGGGAGACGGCCCGCAAGAGAGCATCGACGCGGATGCGGTTCTCGTCGCCGTGGGGCGCATTCCGTACACGGAGGGCCTCGGCCTTGAAGATGCCGGCGTTCAGATCGACAACAAGCGCCGCATCGTCATCGACGATCATTTCAGGACCAGCGTGGCCGGCATCTACGCTATTGGCGACGTGGTTCGCGGGGCCATGCTCGCCCACAAGGCCGAGGATGAGGGCGTCGCCGTCGCCGAGATCATCGCCGGAAAGGCCGGGCATGTGAATTACGGCGTCATCCCGAATGTGATCTACACCTATCCCGAAATGGCAAGCGTAGGGGCCACGGAAGATGAGCTGGAGGCAGCCGGCATCGCCTACGCCGTGGGCAAATTCCCCTTCACCGCGAACGGCCGCGCCAAGGTGAACCGGCAAACGGAAGGCTTCGTCAAAGTGCTTGCCGACGCCAAGACGGATCGCGTGCTTGGCGTCCATATCCTTGGCCCGGATGCGGGCAACTTGATCGCGGAGGCGGCCGTGCTGATGGAGTTCGGCGGCTCGGCGGAAGACCTTGCGCGGACGTGTCACGCCCATCCGACGCTCAGCGAAGCGGTGAAGGAGGCGGCGCTCGCGGCGGGAAAACGCGCGATCCACATATGAGCGGAGGCAGAAGGACGATGAGAACGCGAACCTTGGCCCTGTTTGGACTAGCCGTAGCCGCCATCGCCGCAGCCGGCTGGGGCGATGGGAGCGCCGCGTTCGCTCAGATGCGGGTCGTGAACGGCCCGAAGAACTTCCTCGGACAGAAGCATCCCGGCAAGATCACCGGCCTTTCGGATGAGGGCATTGACGTCGCGCTGCGCGAAGGCGGCGCGCAGGTGGTGCAGTTCGGCGAAATCTGGCGGCTCCGAAAGGCCTTCGCCAGCGACGAGCCCGTGGGGACATCCGTCATCGATTTCGCAAACAACAGGCTGTTCGTCGTCACGCCGCTCCCCGACCTCATAGCCAGCCTCAGCAAGAAAGTTGCGATCACGAAGCTCACGGCGCCGAATGGCGAGGCCATTTACATGGTCGCGAGCAAGGTTACGGATATTTCCCGCTCCCTGCCGGGCCTGCACAATCCGGCGAGCAAAGCCGTGATCGGCACGCGCGACGGAACGCAACAAGTGGTGGAGGCGGTCGACGATGCGAAGCGGATCATTTCCGACGCGCGCCTTGCCCCTTAGACTGCGCGAAATGGGGCTCGGCTTCATGCGGCTTGCTCCGATGGCGTCGCGCTGGCGGCGGCGGATGCGCAGCAATCGCGGGCGTTGATGACTGAATCTCCGCGTCCGCAGGGAGGGCCAAGCGGCGACCGCCTTCAATGCAAGACGCGATTCTTAAGGAGGGTTGCGCGGGATGTGGCGCGTTGGCGTTGATCTGGGCGGAACGAAGATCGAGGCGCTGGCGCTCTCGCCATCGGGCGAGGAGCGTATGCGCGTGAGGTCGCCGACGCCGCGGGGCGATTACGACGCGACGCTCGACGCCATCGCCTCTCTTTTCCGCGCCTGCACAGACGGTCTTGCGCACGCTGACATCGCGGGCGTCGGCGTGGGCATACCCGGCAGCCTCTCCCCCCGCACCGGGCTCGTTCGCAACGCCAATTCCACCTGGCTGAATGGGCGGCAACTGCATCGCGATCTACAAGCGCTCCTGCAATGGCCGGTCGTCATCGAAAACGACGCCAACTGCTTCGCTTTGTCCGAGGCGGCGGACGGCGCCGGGCAAGGCTGCCGCAGCGTATTCGGAGTCATACTCGGGACCGGCGTCGGCGGCGGGCTTGTGATCGATGGCCGCTCGCAGCTGGGACGCAACGCGATTGGCGGCGAGTGGGGCCACAATGCTTTGCCGTGGCCGGACGAGGCCGAGTTCGCCGGGCCGCCCTGCTATTGCGGCAAGCGCGGCTGCATCGAGACATTTCTAAGCGGTCCAGCCCTCGAAAACCAGTTCCGGGAGGCGTCGGGTGAAGCCATAAACGCACGGACCATCGCAGAGAGAGCTATGGAAGGCGAGCCAGCCGCCAGAAAGGCGCTGAGCATTTACGCCCAAAGGCTCGCCAAAGCGCTCGCCGGGGTTGTCAACATCGTCGATCCCGACGTCATCGTGTTTGGCGGCGGCTTATCGAACATCCCGGCCATCATCGATGAAGCGGCCGCGCGCATGCCCGATTGGGTTTTTTCGGATTGCTTCGACACGCCGCTGCGCGTCAACAGATGGGGCGATTCGAGCGGCGTCAGAGGCGCGGCGCGCCTACTATGCCCCAGGCAACCCGGCTGAAGCCGGGCTGCCTGAAACTAGTATGCCACGGTAATATGTCTTTTCTTCATTACAAACGAATTTATGCGTTAACAGTAATACACCTCTCCCGCCAGATGCATCACCCGTTCGAATGAGCTTGGCCGGTTTGAGCTATGTTTAGGTAAAGCTGATGCTATTCGGCAACAAACCGCCGGGGCTTATTCCATATTGCATGCCACTGCGAGGAAAAACCCCAAGCGGACGGCGCGCGAAGGGCGCGACCTCAGTATTTGCAACAACCGACAGGCGGCTTAGATTGAAATATACTGCGGCTCGCGCCTGCGTTCCACTGACGCAACGCTTGCCCCCCGGGTTGAACGATAAAGAGCGCTCGCCTTACGAATAAATCTTGCCGCGCTTGTCGAGGCGCTGCAGCACGCCCGGGAGAAGGTCGGCCATGTCTTCGGCAATCAATCCGGGGCCGAATGTCGCGCCGAGCTCGCCGTGAATCCAAACCGCCGCGGCGGCCGCATCGAAGGCCGCCATGCCCTGGGCGAGGAGACCGGTGACAAGGCCGGCGAGCACGTCGCCGCTGCCCGCCGTCGCGAGCCATGGCGGCGCATTCTCGCCGATTGACGACAGGCCGTCCGGGGCGGCCGCAACCGTGTCGGGCCCCTTGAGAATGACAACCGAGCCAGAAATTTCAGCCGCCCGGCGAGCGCGCTCCAGCTTGGAGGTCTCATTTGCGAGTTCCGGGAACACTTTCCTGAACTCGCCTTCATGCGGAGTCATGATCGTCGGCGACGGGCGCGCCTTGATCTGCTCGAACAGTTCGGAAGGCGCATCCTGAAACGCCGTAATCCCCTCCGCATCGAGAACCGCAACCGCGTCGCTGGCAAGAACGCTCGTGACCAAATCCTTGACATCGGGATCGGCGCCGGCCCCTGGGCCGATGAGCGCGGCGGTGATGCGGGCATCGGACAGGATGTCGGACAAACCGGGGGCGCCGTCAAAGGGCGCGACCATTACCGCCGTCAGTTGCGCCGCATTGATGTAGAACGCGGCTTTCGACGTTGCGACGGTTACGAGACCGCTTCCCGCCCGAAGCGCCGTGCGCGCCGCGAGGCGGGCCGCGCCCGTGCTTTCCATCGGGCCGGACACGACGACTGCGTGTCCGCGATCGTATTTGTGTCCGTCAATCTTGAGCTTCGGAAAATACCGGAGCCAAAAGTCGGGGTCGTTGGCGAATGTACGCGGCGAGATGTCGCCCAGCACCGCCGTTGGGATGCCGATATCGACGGCGCGCACGTCGCCGCAATAGAGGCGCCCGGGAAACAGCACATGTCCGGTCTTTCGCCGGAAGAAGGTGACAGTCGCCACGGACTTGAAAGCGACGCCCTTCACCGTGCCGGTGGTCGCATCGATCCCGCTTGGAATGTCAACGGCAACGACGGGCAGCCCCCTCGCCGTCACCTCCTCGATGATCTGAGCGGGCATGCCGGTTACGGTTTCGCGCAAGCCCGTGCCATAGATCGCGTCGACGATGATCTGCGCGCCCTCCAAGGACTGCAGCGACATGGGTTCGATCGCCTCGTCCCACCGCCGCGCCATCTCCTTTGGGTCGCGCTTCAGATCCTCCGGCCGTCCCAGAAGCGCGAGGCGCACGTGATAACCCCGCTCCCTGAGAAAGCGCGCGCATACAAAACCGTCCCCCCCATTATTGCCCGGCCCGCAAAGAACGGTGACGCGGCTGCCGCGGGGATAGCGCCGGACCACCTCTTCGGCGACCCCGCGTCCCGCATTTTCCATCATCGTAAGGGTGGACGTGCCAGCCTCCGCGGCGAGTTGTTCGGCGCGGCTGATTTCTTCGGCGGTCAGGAGTTCAAGCAAAGCGCAGCCTGTGTTTTGGCGGATTGTTTGGCGTCATCCATACTGAGTGATCGGGCGTGAATGTAGCGAAAATTTGCGCGAGAGTGAAAGAAAAGCGAGGGTAGTGGAAGCGATCGCAAGCGCACGCGCGGCCGATGCCGGCTGCGCCGTCGCGGCTGACTGCCTTTCTTCGGCGTCGCTGCTTAGATGCCAGGCAGACCAGGGCCTCTATTTAAGGCATATTGCATAAATATTAGGCAAAAATTGCCGGTCAGGCTTCAGTATCCCTTTGTTTCGTAAGTTGGGGCGGGTTTGGCATGGGCTGTGCTTGACGAGACCAACAAGCTTTTTCGCCCCGTTCGGAGGAAGCCATCCGTCATGAAAAAAATCGAAGCGGTTATCAAACCGTTTAAACTCGATGAAGTTAAGGAAGCTTTGCAGGAAATCGGCCTTCAAGGCATTACGGTGACGGAAGCGAAGGGTTTCGGCCGACAGAAGGGCCATACCGAACTTTATCGCGGCGCCGAATATGTTGTCGATTTCTTGCCCAAGGTGAAGATTGAGATTGTCCTTCCCCAGGACATGGTGGAAAAAGCGGTGGAAGCGATCCGCACCTCCGCGAGAACCGGCCGAATCGGCGACGGTAAAATCTTCATCCTGAATGTGGAGGACGCGATCCGCATCCGTACCGGCGAGACCGGCCCTGAGGCAATTTAGCATTTAATCTGCTTCTTAGCGTCCTACCCTTTTTCGCTAAGAAGCCATATCATGCCCGCTCAACCGGCCGATGCATCGGCGCGACTCGCTCCACCTAAGAACGCGACTCAACCGCACGAGGGAGTACCATGGTAAACGCCAGCGAAGTTGTGAAAAAAATTAAGGACGAAGACATTCGCTTCGTCGATCTCCGCTTCACCGATCCGCGTGGAAAGCTTCAGCATCTGACGATGGAACCGAGCGAGATGGGCGAGGACGCCTTCGCCGACGGCATCATGTTCGACGGGTCATCCATCGCGGGCTGGAAGGCGATCAACGAAAGCGACATGACGCTCTCGCCCGATCCGGAAACCGCGCATATCGACCCCTTCTTCGCGCAATCTACGCTTGCGATCTTCTGCGACGTGCTTGAGCCATCTACGGGTGAGCGCTATGAGCGCGACCCGCGCGGCATTGCGCGCAAGGCTGAAGCCTATCTGAAGCAGACCGGCGTCGCCGACACGGCGTATTTCGGTCCGGAAGCCGAGTTCTTCATTTTCGATGACGTTCGGTTCTCGACCGACCCTTACAATACGGGCTTCCGCATCGACTCGGCCGAACTGCCTTCGAACACGCATACCGAATATGAGATGGGCAACCTCGGCCACCGTCCGCGCACCAAGGGCGGCTACTTCCCGGTTCCGCCGGTCGACAGCGCTCAGGACATCCGTTCCGAAATGCTCTCGACCATCGCCGCGATGGGCGTTGCGACGGAGAAGCACCACCACGAAGTGGCGGCCGCCCAGCATGAGCTTGGCATCAAGTTCGGCACGCTGACCCGCACGGCCGACGCCATGCAGATCTACAAATACGCCATCCATAACGTCGCGCAGTCCTACGGCAAGACGGCGACGTTCATGCCGAAGCCCATTTTCGGCGACAACGGGTCGGGCATGCACGTGCATCAATCCTTGTGGAAGGGCAATCAGCCGGTGTTCGCGGGCAGCGAATATGCCGATCTTTCCGAGATCGCGCTGTTCTACATCGGCGGCGTCCTGAAGCACGCCAAGGCGCTGAACGCGTTCACGAACCCGACGACGAACTCCTACAAGCGTCTGGTTCCCGGCTACGAGGCGCCGGTGCTTCGCGCCTACTCGTCGCGCAATCGTTCCGCATCGGCTCGTATACCGCTCGCTTCGAGCCCGAAGGGCAAGCGCGTTGAAATCCGCTTCCCCGATCCGGCCGCCAACCCGTATCTTGCCTTCGCATCCTTGCTGCTCGCGGGTCTCGACGGCATCAAGAATTGCATCCATCCCGGTCAGCCGATCGACAAGAACCTCTACGATCTGCCCGAGGCGGAGCTTCGCGAAATCCCGACCGTTTCCGGTTCGCTGCACGAGGCTATCGAAGCGCTCGACAGCGATCGCGCCTTCCTGAGGGAAGGCGGCGTGTTCACGGACGACCAGATCGACTCTTACATCGCGCTCAAGGTGGAAGAGGTTGACCGTCTTCGCCTGACCCCGCACCCGATCGAGTTTGACCTCTACTACTCGGTCTAGATCAAGGAAAAGGCTGCTCGCCAATCTAAAGGGCGAGCGCAGCTTGTCCGCGTCCCATCGGGCGCGGGCGATGCGGCCAACCCCAAACGAGCGAGAAGTTGCAGCCGCCCTCCGGGGCGGCCCTTCAGAAACCCCGTCATGCTCGGCGGGGTTTTTTGCGACTTGCGCCTGTTTTTGCGACTTACGCCTGCACGACCGCCAGCTTGCGGTCGAGAACGCGCAGAACCTTGCCTAGGTCATGCCCGCGCTTGACAATGAGGCCGGTCATCGCGACGACGCTATAGGCGCCCTGACGTTTCGTCAGCTTCGGATTTTTCTCGATGCGGTAAAGCGGCCGCTCCGCGCTGCGCCGGAAGATGGAAAAAACGGCGCGGTCTTTCAAAAAGTCGATGGAGTAATCGCGCCACTCGCCGGCAGCAACCTTGGCGCCATACAAAGAAAAAATCGCATTAAGTTCATGTCTGGAGAAGCTTGTGAAGGGAAGAAGCCCGGAAGGCGGCTGCGGTAGGACCGCAAGCCCGCCCGCCGGGCCGAACGCGCTGGGTGTGATGTCGCTCATGAGCGCCTCCTAAGCTCTTGTTAAGAAACCTCCCATCATTGCGCTGCCGGAAGGCCCGCGCAAGAGCAAATCGAAGCCCGAAACGCCGCGGCAAATGGAGCCGCCAGAAGCGGCGGCGTCTTGCGCTGGCCGCTTTTTCCGCAGGGGCGGCGTGCGGCGGCGACCTTCCGGAAGTGCGCCCAGCCAAGGCGATTTCTGCCTCATAGACGCGGCGGCGCGCCCTAAATTCGCGCGACACGCAATATCCTGTTCGTGAAGCGCTCGCGGAGCCGCGCGATGAGTCACGGGCGCTTGCGCGCTCATGCGCGCTCCCCTATATGAACGCTAATTCGGGATAAGCATCTCGGCGCGGGACGTTAGTCAATTAAGTAGAAATGGGGTCGCTGGCTGCGCGCAGCTTGCCGTCTCGCAGCCAGATGAGCAGCACGAGGTTCTGAACGATGTCGAAAGTGATTGGCATTGACCTGGGCACGACCAATTCTTGTGTGGCCGTGATGGAGGGTAGCCATCCAAAGGTGATCGAAAACGCAGAGGGCATGCGCACCACGCCTTCCATGGTCGCCTTCACAAGCGACGGCGAGCGTTTGATTGGCCTTCCCGCAAAGCGCCAAGCCGTCACCAACCCTGAGAACACATTTTTCGCGATCAAGCGTTTGATCGGGCGTCGCTTCGACGACGAATTGGTCAAGAAGGACAGCGGGCTGGTGCCCTACAAGATCATCCGCGGCGACAATGGCGACGCTTGGGTCGAAAGCCACGGCAAGAAATATTCCCCTTCGCAAATCTCGGCCTTCATTCTGCAAAAAATGAAGGAAACCGCTGAAGCTTATCTCGGCGAGAAGGTAGAAAAAGCCGTCATCACCGTTCCGGCTTACTTCAACGACGCCCAGCGCCAGGCCACCAAGGACGCCGGCAGGATCGCGGGCCTTGAGGTTCTCCGCATCATCAACGAGCCAACGGCGGCGGCTCTCTCCTACGGCCTCGACAAGAAAAAGGACTCGAAGACGATCGCCGTGTACGACTTGGGCGGCGGCACATTCGACATCTCTGTCCTGGAGATTGGAGACGGCGTTTTTGAAGTGAAGTCGACGAACGGCGACACCTTCCTCGGCGGCGAAGACTTCGACATGCGCCTCGTCGATTATCTGGCGAGCGAGTTCAAGCGCGAGAACGGCATCGACCTGCGCAAGGACAAGCTCGCCCTGCAGCGGTTGAAGGAAGCGTCCGAGAAGGCGAAGATCGAGCTTTCGAGCGCGCAGCAAACCGAAATCAATCTGCCGTTCATCACCGCCGACGCCAGCGGACCGAAGCACCTCACCATAAAGCTCACGCGGGCGAAGCTTGAGAGCCTTGTGGACGACCTCATTCAGAAGACCATCGGCCCCTGCGACTCTGCGCTGCGCGATGCATCGTTGAAGCCGGGCGAGATCGATGAGGTTGTTCTCGTCGGCGGCATGACCCGCATGCCCAAGATCGTGCAGGTCGTGAAAAACTTCTTCGGGAAGGAGCCTCACAAGGGCGTCAACCCAGACGAAGTGGTGGCGATGGGCGCCGCGATCCAGGCTGGCGTGCTCCAGGGCGACGTGAAGGACGTTCTGCTGCTCGACGTGACCCCGCTTTCGCTCGGCATCGAGACTTTGGGCGGCGTGTTCACGCGTCTGATCGACCGCAACACGACCATTCCGACGAAAAAGAGCCAGGTCTTTTCAACCGCCGAGGATAATCAGAACGCGGTGACTATCCGCGTGTTCCAGGGCGAGCGCGAAATGGCGGCGGACAACAAGCTGCTTGGCCAGTTCGACCTCGTGGGAATTCCTCCGGCGCCCCGCGGCGTGCCTCAGATCGAAGTGACATTCGACATCGACGCCAACGGCATCGTGAACGTGTCTGCGCTCGACAAGGCCACAAACAAGGCGCAGTCGATCCGCATCCAGGCATCCGGCGGCTTGAGCGACACCGAAATCGATCGGATGGTCAAGGACGCCGAGACGCACGCGGCCGCCGACAAGAAAAAGCGCGAGCTTGTGGAGGCCAAAAACCAGGCTGAGGCTCTCATCCACTCGACGGAAAAGACGCTTCAAGAACTTGGCGACAAGGCGCCGGACGCCGACAAGAAAGCAATCGAGGCCGCCGTCGCGGAGCTTAAGACTGCCGCGGCTGGAGAAGACGCCGCGCGCATCAGCGCCAAGGCGGACGAACTCGCCAAGGTGGCCATGAAGCTTGGCGAAGCGCTCTACCGCCAGGCAGGCGGCGCCAGCACGGAAGCGCCCAACGCCGCGGGCGGAACGCAAGGCAGCGCCGGAGCATCGTCCGACGGCGTCGTCGATGCCGAATTCGAGGAAGTCAAGGACGACGAGGGCAAGAAGAAGTCGGCTTAGAAAATACAGGCGGGAGAGCGATCGGCGTTCTCCCACTTTGCGCGCTCGCCAGCCGCGGCGTTAAGCGTGTGGTATTTTTATATTCGCAAAGCTTAAGCTGATCTTTTCATTGCCGTGAAGCTTCGATGATCGAGGATCTCAAGAACAGACCATGAAGCGCGACTACTACGAGGTGCTCGGACTGAAAAAGGGCGCAGCCGATCACGAAATCAAAAGCGCTTTCCGGAAGCTCGCGAAAGAATATCACCCGGATCGCAATCCGGGGAGTAGCACCGCCGAGGTCAACTTCAAGGAGGTGAATGAGGCGTACGAAGCGCTGAAAGATCCCCAAAAACGCGCGGCCTACGACCAATTCGGGCATGCGGCCTTCGAGGGCGGCGGATCGAACGGCGCGGGCTATGGCTTCGGCACCGATTTCTCCGCGTCCATGTCGGAGATTTTCGACGACCTGTTTGGCGAGTTCATGGGAGGCCGCCGCAGCCGCGGACGCAGCGCCAAGGAACGAGGCTCGGATCTCAAATACAATATGGAGATTTCGCTCGTAGAAGCTTTCACGGGCAAAACTGCGCAAATTCGCGTCCCGACGTCGGTGACCTGCGACGCTTGCGGAGGCGCCGGCGCGGAAGCAGGGTCGAGCCCTGTAACCTGCCCGACGTGCCAAGGCTTCGGCAAAGTCCGCGCAAGCCAAGGTTTCTTCACCATCGAGCGAACCTGCATGACGTGCCAGGGGCGGGGCGAGATCATCCAGAAGCCGTGCCAATCCTGCGCGGGCAGCGGGCGCGTAACGCGCGAGCGCACCCTCTCCGTCAGCATACCGGAGGGCGTTGAAGATTCTACGAGGATAAGGCTCGCGGGCGAGGGCGAGGCGGGCATTCGCGGCGGTCCGGCGGGCGATCTCTATATCTTCCTCTCGATCATGCCGGACGACATATTTCAGCGCGACGGCGCGGACCTGTTCTGCAGGGTTCCAATTACGATGGCGACGGCCGCGCTTGGGGGGCAGGTGGAAGTGCCAACCATCGATGGCGGCCGCGCGCGGGTCAAGATTCCCGAGGGCACAGAAACAGGGAAACAATTCCGGTTACGCGGCAAGGGCATGCCGGTGCTGCGGTCCAAACTCACGGGAGACCTCTACGTACAGGTTGAAACGGAGACGCCGCAAAACCTGTCTCGCCGGCAGAAAGAGCTGCTGAAAGAGTTCGAGAAGGCCTCCACGGATTCGACGCATCCTGAGACGGTGAATTTCTTGAGCAAGGTCAAATCGTTCTGGGATCGCGCCGGCAAGAATTGAGGACTTCGAAGGCGCAGGCTCGATGCCTCGCGCCTTAACCGTTATCGCGAGGTCGCAATTATTCGCGAGGATGCCGTTGTGATCCGTCACTTGGCTCCGGATAGCTTCGCGGACATTACGCGGGCCTCCGAGCCGGCGCTCGCAGTGACGCCTATATCGTTCAAGGGTTAAAGGCCGGGCGCCGAGGCTGCCTATGCGGCCTTCTCGATGTCCGCCAGCTTCCTATCGACTTTCCGGATCTCGGCCGAGAGCCCATGAAGCCGCACGAGAAGCTTCTCGGCAATATGTTGCGCGAGAGCCGGATGCGCCTCCATCACGGCGCGAAATTCGTCGCGGTGGAAAGCAAGCGCGCGGAGCCGCTCCTTCGCCATGACAGTGACGCTGTGCACCGTCTCAACCAGCATCCCCAATTCGCCCACAAGCGTGCCGGGCCAGAGATCCTCGCTGATAATTTCAGCGCCTTCCCTTCGGGGACAAGCCGCCTTGCCGGTCATGATGAGATAAGCGGTGCTTCCGGGCTGCCCTTCGGCAATGAGGTTCTCGCCGGCCTGGAAAAAACTCTTTTGGCCTGCCCCGGCGACCACGGTCAGCAAATCCTCCGGAAGTCCGGCGAACAGAGCGACACGCTGCAAAAGCTCGATTTTCTGGTCGAGCATGGAATCACCTGCCTGGTTGGTTGGCTTACTCCCCACTCAACTGAACAGGTTGAACTCTTGTTTGATTCGGGACTTTAATCAACTCGGCGCTATGGGCGCGCCGGCGCCGTCACGGGATAAGCTTGTATCCGCCCGCTTCGGTGATAAGGAGTTCGGCGCGGGACGGGTCGCGCTCGATTTTCTGGCGCAGCCGATAGATATGCGTTTCGAGCGTGTGCGTGGTGACGCCCGCGTTATAGCCCCACACTTCGTGCAGCAGCACATCGCGCGAAATGACCTTCTCGCCCGCGCGATAAAGATATTTCAGGATCGAGGTCTCCTTCTCGGTAAGACGGACCTTGCCGCCCTTCTTGTCGATCAGGATCTTAGCCGCTGGCCGGAAGGAGTATTCGCCAATGGTGAAAACGGCCTCTTCGCTATGCTCGTGCTGGCGAAGCTGGGCGCGGATGCGAGCCAGCAGCACGGCAAAGCGGAAGGGCTTCGTGATGTAATCGTTCGCGCCGGATTCCAGACCGAGGATCGTGTCGGAGTCCGTGTCGTGGCCCGTCAGCATAATGATGGGATGCTTGAAACCGTTCTTGCGCAGGATGCGGCAAGCCTCACGCCCATCCATATCGGGAAGGCCCACATCGAGGAGCACCAGATCGGTATGCTTGTTCTTCACGGCGGCGAAGGCTTGCGCGGCGCTATGGACGACGTGCGTTTCAAACTCCTCGTGCAGAGCAAGCTGCTCGGCCAGCGACAGCGCAAGGTCTTGATCATCATCGACAACCAGGATACTGCGCGTATTGCTCATGAGTGACTCCGGTCAAAAGTACATTTCTGCTTTAAGTTGCGGCCAATCTCAACGCCGCGGGTGAATCGTGCGCTCTCAGAATCTACAGCAAAATTGGCAAGAAATAACGAGAAAACGAACCTCTCTACGCCTCTTCGCCAAATCCCGCGCGGCCGTCGCGGGCATTCTCGCATATGGAAATTTACATTTTCCCGCCGCATTAGGGAAGGGCGGCATGCGGGCGCGGAAGCGCGAGGGCGATGGCGCGACGCCGCATGGGGTTTGGCGCCTGACGCTGGCTTATTACCGGCCTGACAGGATCGCGCGGCCTAAAGCTGCGCTTCCGTTGAAGCCGCTGCGCCGGGATTTCGGCTGGTGCGACGCGCCGGACGACCGCAATTACAACCGCGAAGTCCCGCTGCCCTATTCCGCGAGCGCGGAACGCCTCTGGCGCGACGATCGCCTCTACGACATCATCGTCGTTCTCGATTACAATCTCACGCCACGGACCAAGGGGCGCGGCAGCGCGATTTTCATGCACGTCGCCCGCCCCGGCCTTGCGCCCACGGAGGGATGCATCGCGCTGAAACGCGAGCATCTCCTGCGGCTGCTTGCAGCGCTAAGGCCCAAAGCCGCTATCGCCGCAGGCGCGGCCGCGGCGCGCGTCAATGCGGGCGCCGCGGGTTCAGATAAAGGTCGGTCTCCTGCTTTTCGAGCGCGAGCTTTATGGCGCCGCTCGTCACCTCATGCGTCAGCCGGTCCACATGGCGGCGGGCGGCGGCGTTGAATTTCAGCATCCCGCAGACGAGTTGGAGCACCGTGGCAAGGTGCGGCGAGAAACCGTCGGCGACGGTCGCGTCCCACCGGCCGCCAAGATCGAAGATGTGTCCGGCCAAGCGCCCGATCTTCGCGCCGGTTTGATCGTAAAGGGTGTAGTCGCCGGCGATGTCGATCCAATCCTGCCTGAGCCGGTAAAGCCTGGCCTCGCCTCCCTCCATCAGAAAGAACGAGAACTGCTCCGGCAAGCCGGGCCATTTCCGCGCCGACCGTTCCAGCTGAATGACCTGGTCGAGCCCTTCGATGTGGATGGAGAAGGCCGTGACGGGAAACCCGCCCGCGCCCGCCGAAAGCTGGACGCTTCGCCCAACCATCATGTCCATGCTGGCGCGCCAGTTCATGGACGGCGTGAACAGCTTCAGCACGAGGCGCTTCTCGCCGGGGTTCTCCGACTTCCAAAGCCCCTCGCGATAGGTGATGAGCCCCGTCCGCTCGCCGCCCTCCAGAACTTCTCCGATCACGTCGGAGTCCTGCGTAAACTGCCGCGACTTGGCGCGATGCCGCGAGTGGATGAAAAATCCGATCTCGACGTCGTGCAGATCCGTCCACCACATATCGACGGTGAAAGCGCGCTCCGACGGTTTTGCGTTGGCCATGGTCCCCCCTTTGACCGAATCATCGAGGAAAGCTTGCGGCAAGTTGGCCCAGACGCGGCAAAGGAAAGCGCCGCAATCCACAACTGGTTTTTCGGACGCCGGCTCCGGCATGGTCCAGGAAGGAGGCCGCAGCGGCTCTGCGGGACGATCCGCAACGCATTCGCCGAGGCGCGCCAGCCGGCCCGAAACGCGCGCGATGGGCTTCGCGGCCTGCGCGAATGCGGCCCATCCCTCGCCTTCCCTGCACCTTAAAACGGCCATGCGGCCACGCTTAGCTTTCTGCATGTGCCGCCCGGCTGCCGGCCGCCGGGCATCTCGGTCAACGAGAGGAGTTCATGCGCCGCGTCCTGACAGCCATCGCGATCCTCGCGCTGTTGCAATCTGCGATAGCAGCGCCCCCGCCCTCAACAGCCCCCTGGCCCGAGGCGGCGCAGCGATGGATCAAATCCTACCGCACGAAGCCGGAGCCACTATCGGTTCCCGACGTGATCCGCGGCTTGAGCCAGCGCGGCGCGCTGAAGGAGCCGGAAACAGCGGGCCTCTATGTCGGCTTTTTCGCGGGCGTGCTGGGCGCAAACCCGAAACACGCCTGGCGCATCATAGAGAAGACGCTGCCGCTGCCCTTTGAGGATCAATGGATCGTCATCCGCGCGGTCGCCTATTCCGGCCTGCCGGACTGGAAGGATCACATGCGCGGCCTCGCCATACGCCTGCCCGACAGGCAGGTCATGGCGCAGCGCTACCTCTCGGGCGATCTGCCGCCGCTGAACGAGGTGGCGCTTGAATCGGCGAAGCGGGGGACGTACGACAAGGTCAAGAGCTTCTTCAGCGGCGACATGTTTTTCGCGAAAGAGGAGACGCCGAAGCGGAAGGTGACGTTCGAGTCGAACGCAGACCTCATCGACACGCTCTGGGGCCTCTATTACGCAACCGGCAAAGAGGCGCCGATCGCGCAGATCGTCGCGCTGCTGCCATGGGCGAAGGAGCGCGACAGCGTCGAAAAGCTCACCATCGGCAGTATGGCGCGCTTCACGCTGGCCTCCAACGCCGCGCGCGACGTCGATCTCCTGCGCGTCTTGAAGCGCATGAAAGACAGCCAGCCGGATAAGGTGAAGCCCGTGCTGACAGAGGTCATCGAGGCGGCGGAGCTATCGGATACGGCAAGGCTCGGCAAGGATGCGCTTGCGGCGCTCGACGATTTGAAGCGCAAAGGCCCCGCCTCGACGCGCGACCTTCTCACCTGGGGCTCGGTTGGGCAGGCCGCCATCTCCTTCGGCTGCCTTGGGCTCGCCGTGGCCGGGCAAGTCGAGGCCGGCATCCCTTGCGTCATGGGCGGGGCGCTCGGCACCGGCGCGCTGCGCTATTTCGGCGGCGCCACGAATTGAGGCTCGCGCGGCGGCGGCGCTCATCTGCTTTGCCTTCCGCGAAGTCGCTCATCGCTAGCCGCGCCGGATCGCTACGCCTGCGGACGCGTAAGATCAGCGCGCATCCATTCGGACGGGGGCTGCCAACTTTTCCGCCTTCAATCATTGCGGCTAAAGCGGGCCGCGCAGCGCCGTATAAGATTGACCTGATGCTCATATCCCGCCTTCGGCAGACTTGAAGAACTGCTCCATTCGTCTGTGTGAACAACGGAGCCTGGCGTCACAGCGTCCTCCGTCAGCTTCTTGGCGCAAAAAAAGCGGCGCTCGAAATCGCCGCTCTCCCATGCCAGCTATTCAGTAGCGGTCGCCGCTTTAGAACCGCAGACGAAGGCCGGTAACGACGTTGGTGGTCTCGTGGGCCGGGAACTGTTCGACCGGATTTGAAGCCGAGACAGCACTTGAGTTTTGGAAACCGCCAGTGAGGCTCGCGTAGCTCACCCCGGCATAAACGTCGAAATGCTTGTTGACCGTATAATCGACCAGGAAGGAAGCCATATCGGTAGCGCCAGCGCAGTTCTTGCTCGGATTGAAGGTGTTCGTGCAAGTTCCGTAGCTCGCGGGCTGGCCGACTTTTGTTGACGCAAGAAGGTAGTTATTCTGGGCCTCATGATAATAGGCGCCGGTGAGGGCCCAGGGGCCCATTTCGTAGGTTGCGCCCACCCATGAGGTTTCAAGAATACGATCGGTGGCATAGAGGTCGCCCAGGCCAACGCCATAAACTGCGGCGTACCCGCCAACGGTGGTCAGCACGCCTGACGTTGTGGCTGCGGTCTCACCGTTGATATAGGCGCCGTTGTAGTAAGCATCGTTCGCCATATCCGTGTAATTGTAGCCGCCGAAGAATGTCATCGTGGCGCCGGGGCACTCATCCTTGAAGCCGCAGTCCTTGGAGCTGCCATAGTAGCCGAAGACAGACGGAACATCAAAAGTGTACTTCCCCATGACGGTCCAGGCCTCGTTGTCGGTGACGGTCGCCTTTAGCCAATTGTTAGAAAGGGCGCTAAATGTATTCGGAGAAAGATTAACCGCGCCATCTGTCATGGTCCAGAAGCCGTCGACCGACAAGCCCCTGTAGGTGAAGCCGACGTTGGCGCCAGCCGCCTCTTGCATGATGGCGGTGTCGTAGCCTCCGCTGCTGTACATACCGGCGGCGTGGAGCGGGCCGTACGTGAAGATGTATTTGATAGAGTTGTCCCACTTGGTCGTCTCGGTGCTGCCGATGCCGCCCAAGGAGCTTCCCGAGTAGCCGATCAGCGAAAAGGCGTAGGAGCCGTGCATCGGGTCGTAAGTTGCAATGGCGTCGTTCACGAGCGAGTTCTGGCGGCCGAGGGTGAGCGTGCCGAAGACCGGGCTGCTCACGCCGGCATAGGCCAGCTGAAAGGCCTGGCCGCAACGGGCGCCATCGTTCCAGGCTTCCGAGGGGTAGCCGCCCTTATATTCCTGCATGGCCGCACGATTGATGCTCGCGCAAGCGTCCGTGAGTTCGCCCGACCATGGATTGAAATCGGTTTGCAGCTTGCCGATGGCTGTAAAGCCGTAGCCGATCGACTCTTCGATCTTAAGGCCGACCTTGGATTGCTCCAGCGCGCTGCCGACGATGGTCGCCTGGTCGCCATGCGCATTCCTGTTGGGGACGTATTCGAGCCCCAAGTAAAGGGCGCCGGAAATGGGCGCGCCTGCGGTCTGGTAGGCGCCGCCGATGTCGATCGTGCCGTAGACGGTGACCCCGTGCCAGCTTAGGCTTTCGGAGGGTTTGTCTTTTGAGGAGCCGGAATCCTCGGGGCGGGCCTCGCCGGCGGTGGCCGCACTGTACGCGGGCGCTGTCAGAGCGACAGGGACAACCGCGGATGCGGCTGGCGGCGGCGCGGCGGCCTGCGCGGCTTCCACCTTATCCGCCTTTTTTTTCGTCTTGGCGATTTCGCCCTGGAGCATTTTGAGCTGGCGCTGCAGCAGCTCCGTTTCCTGTTCCAGCCGTGCGATCTTTTCCGCCTCGGTGAGAGTTTGTGCTGTGGCGGCTAGGGGGAGCGTCAGCAAAACAAACGCGCTCCCAAGCATGCGTCTCGACATGCGCAACATCATAATCTCCTTGATGAACTGACGGACGCAATACAAAGCTGAGGTTCGCCGTGACGCCACGCTTGAGGTGGAACATTCAAAGCTGACTCAAATGATCAGCGGAGCCTTTATAGCAACTTATGGTTGTCAGTTCGATGACAGACCAACTAAATCTCGTTAGGGAATCTGTCGAATCGGCTATTATATTATTGCCAAGCTTAAGCTCGATTTTTTCGGGTGCGGTTCCTCTTGGAAATCCTTTCCCTCCGCCTTCCGTCGAGATGCGGGCCGCCGTCGCCATTTTTTCGCCCCATGAGAGCGAGCCGTTCCCGCCCCTGAATGCCGGTCCGATCTCTTTTTTCTCAAGAATGACAAACGCGAACCGGGTCGAGCGCGCCTTGCGAAGCGCTTCGGCGTGCACAAAATCCTCAGTCAAGTAAAATTCTCTTTGCAGCCTTAATTTGGTCTTAACGCTGCGGCATACATATCACATCACGGACGGCGAGTGAGGGTTCAGCCAGATCGTGAAGCGAGTGAGCGTTCAGTCGAGTTGGATGTGTTTTTGACGTTGCGTTTGTTGGGTTGAGTTGAAGTTGCGTTTGTTCGTTTAAGTTGCGTTTGTCGAGTATGAGTGAGCGCGTGGCCAGTGCTGCGTAGCGCTTGAGTGCCCCCAAGGACGCCGGGCGATCGCGTAACTCTTGGTTTACATGTTTGGTTTACAGTCTTGCGAACTAAAGGGACGTCGATCCCGGTTAAAGTTGCCCCTGAGAGACGAAGCCGCCTGCATGGCCCCCACCCCCCCGCTAGCCATCGGCTTCGTCTCTCTCTTTTTCATCCCACGAAATCACTCATAAAGCCTCTGCCAGAGCGCCACGCCCGCCTCCGCCGCGCCCCTCGCCCGACGCAAGCGAGCCCTCGCGGGTCGCGTACCGCCGAATTCTGCGCCAATCGCGGCCTCCATGGGAAACGAGGACAGCGAGAGGCGTCCGCCTCAGCTCGGCCCGTGCGCTCGGCCCAGCGCCTGCAGCTCAAATTGCCGTAGTTGAGTACGCCATCATCCCAATTGCGCCACGAGAAGTGCTTATTCTCGTCCCCTCAATAAGCGCTCGAGCCACGGGCGATGCGTACTTGTGGTTTCCGCAGAGGGCGAAGCATGAGTTTCCGCCGTATTTTCCTTTTTGCCATGCTGCCGGCGCTTCTCGCGCCTGCTTTTCTCCTCTCCGCCATCGCTTCTTCGCATGGCGAGAGCCGATCCCGCGCCGCCATCGAATCCGGCGATGTCGTTGGCGAAAACGAGGACGGGATCAACGTTTTCCTGGGCGTTCCCTACGCGGCCCCCCCTGTGGGAGAGCTGCGATGGCGCGCCCCAAGGCCGCCGGTTCGCTGGACGCGCGCGCTCGAAGCGAAGGAATTCGGGCCGGCCTGCCCACAGGCGCCGAGCAAGGATGTCCCGGCCGGGGCCATGAGCGAGGACTGTTTGACGCTCAACGTCTGGTCGCCCGCGCGGTCGCCCGAGGATCGGCTGCCGGTGATGGTGTGGATCCATGGCGGCGGCTTCAACAAGGGCTCGGCGCGGATGCCCATCTATAATGGCGAGAACCTCGCGCAAAACGGCGTGGTGATTGTCACCTTCAACTACAGGCTTGGCTTTCTCGGCTTTTTCGGCCATCCGCTCCTCACCGAAGAGGCCAAGGCGGAGAACGAGCCCACGGCCAATTTCGCGCTGCTCGATCAGCTTGCCGTGCTGAAATGGGTGAAGCGAAATATCGGAGCTTTTGGCGGCGACCCATCCAATGTCACGCTGTTCGGCGAATCGGCCGGCGGCGTGAGCACCCTTGCGCTGATGACATCGCCTCTTGCCCGCGGCCTCTTTCACAAGGCGATCATTCAAAGCGGCGGCGGCCGCTGGGTGGCGCCGACGCTCACGTCGCGGGCGGGAAAATACCTTGCGGCGCACGAGTATGGCGAGAAGGCGGCGCGCGCTTTCGGTCTCAAGGCGGAGGAGGCGGTCACGGGCCTCAGACGCAAAAACTGGCAGGAGATTTTGGACAGGCTCGGCGCAATTCCGGAGCTCGCCGATCAGACGCCCTTTATCGACGGGCAGCTGCTGATCGACCAGATCGAGCCCGTCTTTTCGCGCGGCGACCAGGCGCGAATTCCCATGATCGTCGGCGCCAACAGCTATGAGGGCGTGCTTATGCGCCGCGCCTTCCACGTGTCCGCCGACGAAGTGCTGCGCGCTGTGGAGCCGCAGCTCGACGATTTCTCGGAACTCTATCCGCCGCAGCCGCTGATGACGCCGGAATTCCTCGCGGACCATATTTGGGGCGACGCCAATTTCGTCGAGCCCGCGCGCATGATCGCCCGCACCGCAAGCCGCGGCGGCGAGCCCGTGTATCACTACGGCTTCGATTTTCAGCCGCCGGTGTTGCGCCTGATCGGCGGAACACCGCATGGCCTCGAAGTGGCGTACGCTTTCGGGAATATCCGGCGCGTCGTGCCATTCCCGTTGGCGCAGCTTATGCACCCGCATAATTATGAGGTCAGCCACCTCATGGGATTGTATTGGACGAACTTTGCGAAGACGGGCGACCCGAATGGCGCAGCCGCGCCCGATTGGCCGCGGTTCGCCGAAGGCAAGGAGGATACGCTCGTCTTCGGGAACGAGGGGCTTTCGGTCGAGCGCGATTATTTGAAGGAGCGCCTCGATCTGTTCAGGGGCGTTGTTTGGTAAGGCCGCTTATTGCGGGATCGGGAAGGCCAGCACATCGCGCGTGTAGGTCTCGACCACAAAGGAGAAGGGCGCGCCGCGGCTGTCCCTCAAGATGGCGCGATGCTCAAGGATATGGTCGGGAGCTTCGAGGCGGCTGCCGGATGACGATTGCGGGGCGGGCGACATGTCCCAGCGATCGGGCAGCGGCGACCACAGCAGTTTCGCCGAGAGCGTTTCACGCCTGAAGTCGAGATCGCGCACCACTTTGCCGAAAGGCGTGTCGGTTTCGTCGAGAAGACGGTTCATGTCGGGCGTGAGCCGCGCCGGGACGTACCAATTGTCGGCTTCCGACAACAGCTTGTCTCCGCAGAACAGCCGCACATGGCGATAACGCAGCTCATCGCCGGCTTCGATGGCGAGCCGAGCCCGATCCTGTTCGGGGATATGCTTGCTAACTCCCCGCTCAAGACGCGCCACAAGCTTCGCGTCCAGAGCCATGCCATGACCCGCGCACCAGCGCTCAAGCGTGAGCGTCGCGCTGGAATGGCTCAGAAGCTCGGCATTCAGCGTCTCGATCAGAGCGAGAAGCTCCACGCGCGTCAAAAAGCTATCCTGCCAGCTCAAGGGCGCCAACCCCGCTATCCAAGGGCAGAGGGACAGGAGAAAGAACCATCGCCAGACTGCCAAGGGCGACCCCATACGAAGCGAATTCGCATCTGCGATCTGGGGCTTAGCAGCTGCGATGTCAATCGTCTGCTCGCACAAGTAGACATCAGGGCGCACGCTCCCGGAAGCGCCATGTCGCCGCAGCGCCAAAAACCTCGCCATGGCTAAGAGACAGCTTCGGTAGAAAACGCGGGCGGCATCTTCCCCGGCGTCGATCAAGCCCGGGCACTTACAACGCGGCGGCGCGATGACATTGAAAAGATGGAACAGCCTTACGTCGACGGCGCGCCGTCGCGGGGGCAGCTTGATGAATTCATATCACGCCTCTCTCGCCACAAATTCCACCGTCGCTGGCATCTTTGCGACCGACATGAGCGGCTGGGACGCCTGATCGAGGAGTTGACCTGCGTTCTGCTCCTCGCCCAGCGACAATGTGAGAAGCTGAACAATCGCTGGCCGGCGCAATTGCAAAGCAAGGTTCCTTGCGGCGGTGTAAGCCGCCATCTCGTAGTTTTCGACCTTCTGCGCGGCGCCGATTAAAGCCAGATCAGCCGTCGCATCGTCTTTTTCCTTCCCTTCCGCGATCACCTCCTCGCCTTCCTCCAAAAGGCCAGCCATTCCTTTGCAGGGTTTTGCGCGCGCAGGAGCGCCGAGGATGCGCAGGCTTTCGTTAATCCGCTCGACATGGGCTTCGGTTTCATCGAGATGGGTCTCGAAGAGCGATTGCAGGTGAGCCGACCGCGCAGCCTTCGCCATCTTGGGCAGCGCCTTCAGGAGCTGTTTCTCAGCGTGCAAAGTTTCCCGGAGTTGATCGACCAGAAGCGCCTCTAGCGGCTCGGCGCTGGATGGGCTGGAGCTTTGGGCGTGAATGCCGCCGTTCGCGCCGTTCCCGTTGGGATGTTGCAATACGGGGGACTCGACAAACTCCCAAGGCTCCCCTTGATTCCAAGGCCCCCGGGCGTCGACCTCGCCAAAGTCGCCTTGGCCGGTCGAGTCATTGAAAAACTGGTCGACGAGTTTTGGCGTCGGAGCGATCTTCCCGATGCTGAACGCAGGCTTGCCCAGGCTCTCCAAGGCGAGCGTAAACGCCCTCATATGGGTGATTTCGCGCGTCATAAGGAATTGCAGCGCGTCTTTCGTCCCCGCGTCACAACAGAAGTCGATGAGGCGTTCGTAAACTATTTTGGCTCGGGCTTCAGCGGCAATGTTGCTGCGCAGATCGACGTCCAGTTCCCCGGTGATTTTCAGATAATCGGCTGTCCACGCGTTCCCCATCGAGTTGCAGAGGTTCACGCCGCCGCCGCCCGCAATGGCAATTAACGGATCGGCTTCCGCGGCCTCCCGCACCGACTTCAAGGGTTTCAAGTGAAGGCGCGCCAGCGTTCCCACGATTTCCAGATGGCTCAACTCTTCGGTGCCGATGTCCATGAGAAGGTCCTTTCGGCCCGGGTCCTCGCAATTGAGGCCCTGAACCGAGTACTGCAACGCAGCCGCCAGCTCTCCGTTCGCGCCGCCGAACTGCTCAAGAAGCATGTTTCCGAACTTGGGGTCAGGTTGATCGACCCTGACCGTGTACATAAGTTTCTTGACGTGATGATACATTGCGAGCACCGATGCTTGGATTGCGAAGAGCTTGATCATCCCAACTCATTGCAATTGCGGGTGTTCCACTTGGCCGCTCATGAGGCTGCGCCGACTTTCAACTCGCCGAAGTCAGAGGGCCGCAATCGAGATGCGGACTCGTATGCCTTCGCTCCAGCTCGCGTGTTTTGTCAGCGCCGCGTCCAGGCCTGAAGCCGCCGCGCCGCTTCCCGCATCCTGTCAAATTGCCCCGCATAGCTGAAGCGGATGAAATGACGGCCCTCCTCCTCGTCGAAATCGATGCCGGGGGTCGCCGCCACGCCGGTTTCGCGCAGCATGCGCTGGAGGTACGCTTCGCTGTCGGCGGTCAGCGCGGAGGCGTCGGCGTAGAGGTAGAAGGCGCCGTCCGCAGGCGCGAGCCGGTCGAAGCCCGCGCGCGGCAGCTCGTTCAACAGCATGTCGCGATTGCGCGCATAGACGGCCTTGTAGCTTTCCAGCTCCTCAACGGCGTCGAAGGCGGCGAGAGCGGCCACTTGCGAAACCGCGGGCGGCGAGATGTAGAGGTTCTGCGCGAGACGCTCGAAAACGCGGACGAGGCGCTCAGGCACGGCCATCCAGCCGATCCGCCACCCGGTCATGGAGTAATATTTCGAGAAGCTGTTGATGACGATGGCGTCGTCGGAGAACGCCAGCGCCGTCTGCGCGGCGCCGGCGTAGCTGAGGCCATGGTAGATTTCGTCGGAGATGAACCAGCCTCCGCAATCGCGCGCCGTATGGGCGAGGCGGCCGAGATCGGCGGCTTGAAGCATTGCGCCCGTGGGATTAGCCGGGCTGGCGAGCAGGACGGCCCGCGCGCGACGCTCTCGCAATGCTGCGGCCGCATCCTCCGCCGTGGGCATGAACCGGCTTTCCGCGCGCGCCGGCAAATAGACGGGCTTGAGCCCAAGGACGCGCGCAATCTGGCGATAGCAGGGGTAGCCCGGTTGCGGCATGGCGATCCCGTCGCCCGGATCGAGCAGAGCGAGAAACGCGAGCAGGAACCCTGCCGACGAGCCGGTGGTGACGACGATCCGCTCGGGGGAGACGCCGACATTGTAGGCGTCGCGGTAATGCAGGGCGATGCGCTCGCGAAGCGCGGGCAGGCCGAGAGCGTCGGTATAACCCAGCGCGCTCGTCCCGATCTCGCGCGCCGCCGCCTCGCGGGCAAGCCGGGGCGCGGGCGTGCCGGGCTGTCCCACCTCCATATGGACGATGTCGCCGCCCGCCGCCTGGCGCGCGTTCGCCTCCCGCATGACATCCATCACCACGAAGGCGCCGATCGCGCTTCGCAAGGATGGCCCAAGCGCTTCGCGGCTGACCCCTTCCGCTGAAGCCTGGGGCGCGCCCTTCTCCATGGCGCTCTCCTTCTCGCTTCAAAATAACACTAGGCTCAGGACCCATTAATTTTAGGGGTTCCCGAAAGGTTGCAAATCAGAATTCAAGGGCTTGGCAGGAGGACCTGTCATGACGGATCTGTTTTGGCTTTCGCACGAGCAGCTTGATCGCATCAAAGCTTATTTTCCGCGGTCGCATGGCGTTGCGCGGGCGGACGATCGCAAAGTGATCAGCGGGATCGTGTTCGTCATCAAGAATGGGTTGCGCTGGCGCGATGCGCCCAAGGACTACGGCCCGCACAAGACCCTGTACAACCGCTTCATCCGCTGGAGCCGCATGGGCGTATTCGACCGGATCTTCGCCGAGCTTGCGGGCGAGCTGGGCCTGCCTAAGCGGCTCATTATCGATTCCACCCATCTTAAAGCCCATCGCACGGCCGCGAGCCTTTTTAAAAAGGGGATGAGCCTCGCTGCATTGGGCGCACGAAAGGCGGCTTGAACTCCAAGCTGCACGCCGTCACGGATCAAGACGGCAAGCCTTTGATCTTACTGCTTACTCCAGGTCAGATGAGCGATCACAAAGGGGCGGCCCTCCTGTTGCCTGCGCTGCCTCCCGCCAAGTCTTTGACCGGCGACAAGGGCTACGACAGCGACGCCTTTCGCGAGGCCCTGATCGAAAAGGGCATCGAGCCCTGCATCCCGCCGAAGAAGAACCGCAAGACCCAACACGCTTACGACCAGGCCCTCTACAAAAAGCGCCACAAGATCGAAAACAGCTTCGGCTGGCTCAAGGACTGGCGGCGCATCGCGATGCGCTACGACCGCTGCGCGCACACCTTCTTCTCGGCAATATGCATTGCGGCCGCCTTCATCTTCTATCTGCGTTAATAAGTCCTGAGCCTAGGCTTTCGCCATCGGATTTGCACGCCGAAGCCCGCGAACCCCCTCAAAATGCGGTCATCCTTACGCCCGATTCACAAAGCCTTCTCTTCGGGAAAGACATTGCCGTTTAGCGATGCTAGTACGCTTTGGGGAGTGCGCATGCTCGGCGGCGGCGCTGGCCGGAATGGATGAACCAAATGGCTTTACGACAGATTGGACCGTGCGTGAAGGGCTCCAACGCGCCGGCGGCCTGGTCTAGGGTTTTGCCCCCGCGCAGGCTGGCGGCCGCATGTTCGGCGCTGCTTGCGCTGCTCCTGCCCCTGGCGCAAGCGGCAGCCCAGGAGCTGAGCCTCATTCGGGACGCCGAGACGGAAGCGCTCATCGCCGATTACGCCGGCCCCATCTTCCGCGCCGCGGGCGTGTCCAGCAACAACATCAAGGTCCACCTCGTCAACGACATATCCTTCAACGCCTTCGTTGTCGATGGCCGCAACATGTTCATTAACACGGGCGCAATTCTCCTTTCCGACACGCCAAACCAGTTGATCGGCGTCATCGCGCACGAAACGGGCCACATAACCGGAGGCCATGTCACCGCGATTCGGCAACAGATTGCGAGGATGGAAACGGCGGCGCTCATGCTCCAGCTCTTGAGCGTGGGCGCCATGGTCGGCGGCGCCGCGACGGGAAACTCCGACGCCTCGCAAGCCGGAACAGCCATGATGCTGGGCGGCCAGCAGGTCCTGATCCGCTCCATCTTGTCCTACCGGCGGGGCCAGGAATCCGCCGCGGACCAGGCTGGGGTCGATTACTTGACGAAGTCCCATCAGTCGCCGGCCGGCATGCTGAAGACGTTCCGTTACTTCGCGGACCAGTCTGTCGGCTCGCTCAAGCCCGATCCCTTCGTTCAGACGCACCCCGTGCCGCTCGAACGCATCGCGCAACTCGAGGAGATTGCGAAGCGAAGCCCCTACTTCGACGTCAAGGATCCTCCACAGCTCCAACTTCGCCACGACCTCGTGAAGGCGAAGATTAAAGCCTACACCTATAAGAACAACCCGCAACGGATCATGCGGGAATATTCCGACAACAGCCTGCCTGCGCGTTACGCGCGCGCCGTGATAAAATTCTATGCCAGCGGCTACGAGGCCGCCGCTCCGGTTGTCGACGATCTGATCGCCTCAATGCCGCAGAACCCCTGGTTTTATGAGCTGAAGGGCACATTTCTGATGGAAAGCGGAAATGCGAAGGATGCCGTGGCGCCGTTCCGCAAGTCCGTAGCTTTAGCGCCCAAGTCGGGTTTCATGAGGATCGAACTGGCCCAAGCGATGCTGGAGAGCGGCAGCGGCAGCCCGGAGGAAGCGTTGCAACTTCTTCGCGTTGGGCTCGTCGACGAAGAGCAGTCCTGGCTCGGATATAGGCTTGAATCGGAAGCCTACGCCAAACTCAAGCGCTATCCGGAAGCAGAGCTTGCCTCCGCGTTGGCGAGCTTCCACAAGGGAGACGTCAAGAATGCGAAGATGCTGGCGGAGCGCGCGAAGAATGGCTTGCAGGAGGGCACTCCCGGATGGGTGAAAGCTGATGATATTGTGAACTTCAAAATGGAAAAGGTGCGTGGTTAGACGCTTCGAAGTCAGCTAACCCGTTCGTGTCGGAATCCCGGAGAAAAACATGAAAAATCGAATGAAAGTAGCGGCAGCTGTGCTATTGGCCGCGTCCATGACCCTCGCGCTTGGCAAAGGCGGCGTTCCAGCGGCGGCGCAGACGGACAGCTTCAGCGAAGGGCAGGTCAAGTCCATCGAGAAGATCGTTAAGGATTACCTTCTCGATCATCCCGAGATCATGCTGGAAATTCAGGAGGCCTACGAAAAGAAGACGGAGGCCAAACGCGGCGAAGCGACCCGTTCTCGCTTGCCTGAGTTTTACAAGTCGCTGTCCGGCTTGAATGGCGAACTCGCCCCGCTCAGCATCGGCGATGGCGACGTCACGCTCGTCGAGTTCTTCGACTACAATTGCGGCTACTGCCGTCAGACCCTTCCTGAACTCCTGAAGCTGATCGACGGCGACAAGAAGCTCAAGGTTCAGTTCATGGAATATCCGATCCTCGCTCCCGGATCGACGGACGCGGCGAAAATCGCGATCGCCGCCGCGAAGCAGGGAAAATACATCGAATTCCACAAAGCCATGTTCGCAGCCGGGCGGGCGACGAAGGAGAGCGCTCTTAAGGTCGCAGAGCAAATCGGGCTGAACATGGATAAGATGAAGACGGATAGCGCATCGCCCGAAACCGAGGCGCTGCTCGCGAAAATTTCGGAAATCGGCAAACGCATGTTCGTCGACGGAACCCCGACCTTCGTCGTTGGCGAAAAGACGAACCCGGGCGCCGCCGATTATGACATGCTCAAGCAGCTCGTCGACCAAACGAGAACAGAGGGCTGCAAGCCTTGTGCGGAAGCCGCGGCGCCGGCCGGTGCAAAAGACGAAAAAAAATCCTAACCGTTTTTGCCCTGCGTCACAAAAGCTGGTAACACAAAGCCGCGGTCGCTTGGCGTGTCTTGCGGTTTTGGCAATATGCAAATCGACGAATATGATAGAGCAGTGGCGCCCGGTCCGGACGGTCTAGGGCGTCGCTGTTTCTAGGAGACCTTTGCATCAGTGTCCATGAAGCCCATTTTCATTCTTAACGGCCCCAACCTCAATCTCGTTGGGCAACGCGAGCCCGAGATTTACGGCGCCGATACGCTCGCCTCAATCGAGGAGGGGCTGCGGGAGCAAGCGGGCAAGGCCGGACTCGAGATCGTCTTTCGTCAAACGAACCATGAGGGCGTGCTTGTGGATTGGCTCCAGGAAGCGCGCCAGGGCGCTGCCGCCGTCATTCTCAACGCCGGGGCCTACACGCATACGTCCATCGCGATCCTGGACGCTTTGCGCGCACTCTCGGCGCCCGTCGTGGAGGTCCACCTCAGCAATATCTTCAAGCGCGAACCCTACCGGCATCATTCCTACGTTTCGCCGGCCGCAACCGGCGTCATCTGCGGCTTCGGAGCGCAGGGCTATCGGCTGGCGCTCGCTGCATTAATCGAAATCATAGACAAGTCCGCTCCTTCCTCCCGGGGTCTCCATGCCTGAACCCGCCAAGAAAGCCATGTCCGAAATGGCCAAGAAAACGCCGAATGAGGAACTCATCCGAAGCCTCGCCGAACTCTTGAACGAGACGGGCCTCACCGAGATCGAGATCGAGGAAAACAATCTCAGGGTGCGCGTCGCGCGGACAATGGCGATGCCGACCCATTTCGTTCCGCAAGCCTATTCCATGCCGACAGCCGCTGGCGTCGCTTCGCCGGCGGTTCCCAACCTCGAAAATCACCCCGGCGTCGTCACCTCGCCGATGGTCGGCACCGCTTATCGCGCGCCGGAGCCGGGGGCGCCGAATTTCGTCGACATCGGCTCGGTGGTCCGCGAGGGCGAAACTCTCCTGATCGTCGAGGCGATGAAAACCATGAACCAGATCGCTTCGCCAAGAAGCGGCGTCGTCAAGCGCATCCTTGTGGAAAATGGCCAGCCCGTCGAATACGGCGAGCCGCTCATGATTATTGAATAGGCGGCGGTCCATGTTCGACAAGATCCTGATCGCCAATCGCGGGGAAATCGCCTTACGCATCGAGCGCGCCTGCAAGGAACTGGGGATCAAGACCGTCGCCGTCCACTCCACGGCGGACGCGGACGCCATGCATGTGCGCCTCTCCGACGAGAGCGTCTGCATCGGCCCCCCCGCGGCGAGCGAAAGCTATCTCAACATTCCGCGGCTTGTCGCGGCGTGCGAGATCACGGGCGCGGACGCCGTTCATCCCGGCTACGGCTTCTTGTCCGAGAACGCGCGCTTCGCCGAGATTCTCGAAGAGCACGGCATTACCTTCATCGGCCCGACGCCGGAGCACATCCGCACCATGGGCGATAAGATCAGGGCGAAGGAGACCGCAAAAATGCTCGGGATCCCGGTTGTTCCGGGTTCCGGCGGCGCGGTTTCCAGCAATGAAGAGGCGGTGAGGCTCGCCCGAGATATCGGCTTTCCGATCCTGGTCAAGGCGGCTGCCGGCGGCGGCGGGCGCGGCATGAAGATCGCGCGGACCGAAGCGGATTTGCCGATGGCGCTTTCAACGGCTCGCGCCGAATCCAAGGCGGCTTTTGGCGACGACGCCCTTTACCTCGAACGCTATCTGACGCGCCCCCGGCACATCGAGGTCCAGGTGATCGGCGACGGCCGGGGCGACGCCGTCCATCTCGGCGAGCGCGACTGCTCCCTTCAGCGCCGCCACCAGAAGATCATGGAGGAGACGCCTTCGCCCGCGCTGAACGAGGCGCAGCGCCAGGAGATCGGCGAGACTGTCGCGAAGGCGATGCGCAAGCTGCACTACCGCAACGCCGGCACGGTCGAGTTTCTCTACGAGGACGGGCAGTTCTTCTTCATCGAGATGAACACCCGGCTGCAAGTGGAACACCCGGTTACGGAAATGGTGACGGGCATCGACCTTGCGATCGAGCAAATCCAGATCGCGGCGGGCGCCGGCTTGAGCTTCAGACAGGAGGACGTCCGCTTCGAAGGCCACGCCATCGAATGCCGGATCAACGCCGAGAACCCGACGACCTTCCGGCCCTCGCCCGGAAAGATTTCCTATTTCCACCCGCCGGGCGGTCTTGGCGTGCGCGTCGATTCCGGCGTTTATGCGGGCTACACCATCCCGGCCTATTACGACAGCCTGATCGGGAAGCTTATCGTGCACGGCAAAAACCGCAACGAATGCCTCATGCGGCTGCGCCGGGCGCTTGGCGAATTCGTCATCGACGGCATCGAAACGACAATCCCCCTGTTTTCATCGCTGATTTAACAGCCTGACATCGTCGATGGCCTTTATGACATTCACTGGCTCGAAAAATTTCTCCAGAAGCATTAGATTGATGCCATAGGGATTCATCGAGCCAGGAAACAAGCCCCCGAGATGGGATCGCCCTCTAGCCTAAGCATTGAAATCACGCCGCAGGTGCTTCTTAAAGCCTATGCTTGCGGCATCTTTCCAATGGCGGAAAGCGCCGACGATCCGACGCTCTATTGGATCGAGCCGGAGCGTCGCGGCATACTCTCGCTCGAAAGCGTGCACGTCCCGCGGCGGCTTGCTCGCATCATCAAGCAGGACAAATTCGAGGTTCGCATCGACAGCTGCTACTCCGGCGTCATCGAAGGCTGCGCGTCCTCGCGCGCGGGCCGGCGCACGACCTGGATCAACAAGCGCATCCGCGAGCTGTACGCCGAACTGTTCGACATGGGCTACTGCCATACGATCGAGACGTGGCGCGACGGCAGGCTCGTGGGCGGCCTCTATGGCGTGGCGCTCGGCCGCGCCTTTTTCGGCGAGAGCATGTTCTCCTACGAGACCGACGCCAGCAAGGTCGCGCTGATTTACCTCGTCGCCCGGCTAAAATATGGCGGCTTCTGCCTGCTGGATACGCAATTCGTCACCGAGCACCTTCGGCAGTTCGGGGCGCAGGAAATCAGCCGCGCCGCATTTCATCGCCGTCTTGAGAAGGCTCTTCAGGGCCTCGGCGAGTTCGGACGCCTTCCAAATGGCGTTTCCGCGATGGGCATCTTGCAACTCGTCAGCCAGACGTCGAAAGTTGGATGTTCGACGGCGTGAAGCCCCGGACTTTCAGCGAACGTCCATCCGGTGAAGATGCGCTTTTCAGAGCCGTCGAGCAAAAGCTCGTCGACCTCGATGAAGGCGCTCGTCAATGGCGTTTCGGTCGATGGGCGGGTGTAGCATGCCCTGGCTGTCACTTTCAGGGCGCCGAAAGCGACCGTCTGCCCCAGCTTGATTTCGAGCGGCAATACCCGGCCGGTGACCTTGTCGAGCGCTGCGAACACCGCGATGGAGTTGGAGATCCGATCGGCGCGCGCGACCTGCGCCCCGGCCCCGAGCCAGGCGAGGAACGCGGCCACCATCGAAAGCGTAATCTTTCGCGCATTCATGTCGCATTCCATCGCTGTGCGGGCGGATGCGCGGCCTTAGCCCGAGCCGCTTCCCTTGAAGGAATGCCATAATCTCTTGAGCATTCCATGACAAGTCATGCCAGAGATAGGAAAGCGCCCTATGCGGCGAAAATCTGACCCTCCGCGCTTTTGTCCTCTCCAAGCGCATCGTCCGGATCATGCCGATCAGCCTCTCTTTTAGATAGGCGACACGCGCTTTTTCTTCCTCAGGTTAAGCATGAGTTTTGAAGTCACTCGGCAGGGTTGAAATTTGTGTGCATTCTCCCGGCGAACAGCGCCTTTAGGCTATCTTTAGCCGATGGGGGCAGTTATGATGCCGCGCTTGGTGGGGCGTTCCAGTAACCTTTTGCAGGGTAAGCGACGCAAAACGCAATGACGGACTTGTCTGTTTTTCCGTCTCGCTTCGTCTATGCGTGCAAGGCGAAGAGAGTTTCTCCTCGGGAAGTGGCCGAACGCGCGGGCCTGCCCGCCGATGCTGGCCGCGATCTGGCCGAGACTGCGATACACCTTCCGCTTTACCGGCTCTGCTATGTCGCGGATGCGCTTGACGTAAGCCTCGATTGGTTGCTCGGCCGGGGTTCTGAAGCCGGAAGCCGGTGAGCCCGCGGCTACACTGCCCGCGTCTTGGCGGCCTCATAGAACACGATGGCGGCCGCATTCGAGATGTTCAGGCTTCTGATCGGCCCCGGCGCCGATAGCGAAGCGATTGCGTCGCATCCTTCGCGAACGAGGCGCCGCAGCCCCTTATCCTCGGCGCCAAAGACATAAACGGCGCGGGCCGCCCCTGGGGATTTCTCAAACCGCTCCGTCGCATCGGAATCGAAGCCGAGGCAGAAAAAGCCACGATCCTTCAAGCGCTCGATCGCGCGGGCGAGATTAACGGTCGCGATAATTGGCACGTGTTCGAGCGCGCCAGACGCGGCCTTCGCCAGCGCACCGGAAAGCGGAGGGCTGTGCCTGTCCTGAACGATGAGCGCGGCGACGCCGAAGGCTGCGGCCGACCGGAGCACTGCGCCCACATTGTGCGGGTCGGTCACCTGATCGAGCATGGCGAACGCGGCGGGCGCGTCCTCGGGCAGCGCGTCGAGAAAATCATCGAGGCCCGGCTGAGCAAGAGGCTCCACATGCAAGACCGCGCCCTGGTGGACAGCGCCGCCTCCGGCAAGCGCATCAAGATCGGCGGGCAGCGCCGGCGTGACCGGGATTTTGCGCTGATGCGCAAGCGGCCCAAGCCTGGCGGCGGCGTTTTCCGTGAAATAAGCGCGACGCACCGTCCTGTTCGGATTTGTCAGCGCCGCTTCCACGGCGTGCAATCCATACAGGATGTGCTCGGACGGAATCTGTCCGGACTTGCCTTGCGCGCCAGACGGTCGATTTGAAGGCTTGGCGCCGCGCGGGGCGTGCCGGGGTTTTCGGTGGTCCATCGAGAATTGTCCCTACAACATCCCAAGCAAGCGGGGAACGACGAGCGTGAGCCACGGCCAGTAAGTGACGATCGCGAGAAACACGAGCATCGTGAAAAGCCATGGGAGCACGGACTTCGTAAGCTCCGTGATGCCCATTTGGGCGATGCCCGAGGCGACGTAAAGGTTGAGCCCGACGGGCGGATGGCAAAGTCCCACCTCCATATTGACGTCGATCAGGATGCCGAAATGCACCGGATTGATCCCAAGCGCCATGGCGGCTGGAAAGAACATCGGCGCCATGATCAGGATGATCGAAGACGGCTCCATGAAATTGCCGGCCATCAGCAGGAGCAAATTCACGAGCAACAGGAAGCCGACCCAGCCGAGGCCAGAGCCTGTGATCGACGCCGCCATCGTTTGCGGGATGTTCTCTTGCGTCATCAGAAATGAGAACAGCACCGCGTTGGTGATGATGTAGAGCAGCATCGCGCTCAAATTCGCAGACGAGAGCAGAACGCGCGGCACATCCCTGAGCGAAAGATCGCGATAGACGAAGACGGCCACGAAGAACGAGTAGACCGCAGCCATCGCGGCGGCTTCCGTTGCCGTGAACGCCCCCGAATAGATCCCGCCGATAATGATCACGATGAGCATCAAGCCCCAGATGCTCTCGCGGAACGCCTTCCAGGTCTGCAGCCAGGTGGCCCTCGGCAGACGGGGATAGTTCCGCTTCCAGGCCAGGAACCAGGTTACGCCGCAAAGCATGGCCGTCAGCACGATGCCCGGCAGAATGCCGGCCACAAACAGCGCGCCGATCGATGTGCCGGTGGAAACGGCGTAGATGACCTTCGGGATCGAAGGCAGCATGAGGATGCCGAGCGAGCCCGCGACGACGATCACGCCCGCGCCGAATTTCTTCGGATAGCCGAATTTCACCATCGCGGGGAGCATGATCGAGCCGATGGCCACGACGGTTGCCACGCTCGATCCGCAGACAAGCGCGAACATGGCGCAGGCGACGACGCTGGCGAGCGCGAGCCCGCCGTGCCAGTGCCCGACAAGCGACACCGCGAACTCGATCATGCGCCGCGCGACGCCGCCGTGGCTCAGGAAGTTCCCGGCGAGAATGAAGAACGGGATCGACATGATCTCGAACTTTTCGATGCCGGTGAACAGCTTCAGCGCCACCGCGTCGAGCGGCACTTCCGTCAGCGTGAACAGGAACGTGAGGACTGTCAGCCCGAGCGAGATCGAGATCGGCATGCCGGTCAGCATCAGCGCGATCAGAAGCGCGAAGATCATCGACACGCGAAGCGTCGATGTGACTGGGATGACGCCGTACTTCGCCGCGAAGCAGGCCGCGAGGAGAAGCAGCGGCGCCGCCACGATGACCGCGCCCCAGGCGCCGCTTCCGCGCTCCGGCTCGCGCGCGACGGCTTGCCCGCTCATCGCGCCGACTCGTGCGCAGGCGCTGGGGGGCCCAGGCTCACAATGCCTGGAACGAGCGGCGTCTCGTCCTTGATCCCTTCCACGTGGCCATGATCGTGGTGCGGCAGTTCGCCGGTCCGCGCGAAGCCCCATGCGACCTGCAGGAACCGGAAGCACATGAGGTAGGAGCCGACCGGCACCGCGAGGTAGATGAACCACATCGGCAGCTCCATGTCGGGCGAGACCTGCTCGGTCTGCGCCATGCGCCAGACGAAGCGCGCGCCGAGCGTGCCGACGACAGCGGTGAAGAATGCGCCGCACATCAGGCCGAACAGAACGACGCGATTGCGCGAGGCAGTTTTGAGCTGATTGAGCGCGACGTCCACGCCGACATGGATGCCCGTGCGCACGCCGTATGCGGCGCCGAACTTGGCCATCCAAACGAACATATAGATGGTCAGTTCCTGAGCCCAGGTCAGATTCCAGCTTTTCAGATAGACGAAAACGGCCTTGGCGCCCTGGAACAGCCAATCATGCCCGTGCG
Organism: uncultured Alphaproteobacteria bacterium; assembly: GCA_963748525.1. GTDB lineage: Bacteria > Pseudomonadota > Alphaproteobacteria > Rhizobiales > Rhodomicrobiaceae > Rhodomicrobium. The sequence continues at coordinate 203,931 of CAVVJJ010000016.1, read as the reverse complement.
CGCGTCCCCAATTCGCGAGGTTGATGGAAAGCGTGATGCCGTAGCGCTGGCAGACGGCGACGCAAATGATCACGGTCGCCGCGCCCATCAGCAGGCTTATGAGGATTTCCTCAAGGCGGTCCAACACCAACAACAGAAACCGCGCCACAACTCATCCTCCCTGTCTTTTTTTTATTACATAGATACCGGAGACCGTCGTCGCGGGGCCGTTTCGGCCGCCGCGGCGATCCATCGGATTGTCGCACCGGAAAGCGCCTCAGGAGTATTCGGGATGCCAGGCATTGCGAATGCTCGCATTTCCTGCGGCGCTGGGGCTGTTCCGGCAGGACCGCCACAGCCTCGCGTTGCTCGCAATGTCGATCCAGCTTCATCGCAATGAGCTCTAGTTCTGCGCGCTGGCCGCCTTGGCGATGCTGTCCAGCAACTCCTTGCCGATACGTCCCTCCATTTCCTTGCGAACCGGCTTCAACGCGTCGATCCAGGCCTGCCGCTCCTTATCCGTGGGCGTATAGAATTCAGTCCGGCCCGATTTCTTCATGGCTTCGAGGGCGTTCGCGTTTTCCTTCTCGGCGATGTCGTTGGTGTATTGGGTCGCCTCGGCCATCGCCTTTTCGAGGCTGGCGCGGATGTCGGCGGGAAGTCCGTCCCAGAAGGCCTTATTCACGATCACCACGTAGCCCATGTAACCGTGGTTTGTCAGCGCCGCGTATTTCTGAACCTCATGCATTTTCTGCGTATACATATTCGAGGGAGGGTTCTCTGTGCCGTCCACAACGCCGGTTTGCAAAGCCTGGTAGACTTCGGAGAAGGCCAGGACTTGCGGCACAGCGTCGAGCGCTTTCATCTGCGCCTCCAGCACTTTCGAAGACTGAATTCGCATTTTGAGCCCAAGCATGTCGTCCGGCGTCCGAATAGGCTTATTGGCTGACATGATTTTGAATCCGTTATCCCAATAAGCGAGCCCCAATATTCCCCTGCTGTTCAGTTTTTGCAAAAGCTCCTTGCCAATAGGCCCGTTCAGGACTCTTCGCGAAGCCTCTTTATCTGCAAAAATGAAAGGAATATCGAAGACCTCATATTCCCTCGCTCCCATGGGGCCAAACTTGGACATGGTCGGCGCCAGCATCTGGACCGCCCCGAGCTGAAGCGCCTCGATTTCCTCCTTATCCTTATAGAGCTGCGAGTTCGGATAGACCTCGATCTTGACCTTTCCATCCGTGTATTTCTCTGCAAGCTCCTTGAATTTGTTGGCGCCCTTGCCCTTCGGCGTATCCGGCGCCACAACGTGGCTGAACTTGATGACGATGGGCGCTTGCGCCACGGCCGTTAGAGGAAAAGCTGCCGCAACAATCGCCGCAGCGGCCAGAAAAGCGCGTCCGAGAGCCGTCATTTGAAACTCTTTCTTCGTCAGCGGAGCTTGGGCCAATCAGAAACCGTTTTTTCACGCCATGAGACAACAGCAGCGCCCCGCATTCCTCGTTTTTATTGCGCCGGCGTTGAAGACGTGCTCGCCGTCTCGGATCTGCCCCCGACCTCGAAGAGCGGCGCCATGGACTTGACGCCCTTGTCGTCCGCCGCCGCGAAGCCGAGATGCTCGCCGATCCCGAACGCCTCTTCGGCCGTGCGCAGAAGCGAGTAGTGATTATAGGGCGTTGCGTCCTCCACGTGACGCGGGCCGTGGTTCGTCACCACGATGGTGGGGATGTGGCCGCCGCCGAAATTCGCGATCAACCTGGGATCGGAGCCGCAGCATCCCTGCCGCCCCGCCGAGTTGGTGGAGTCCTCGTCCCAGGTGATGACGATGGCGATGTTCTTGGAGCTGGCCCATGCGGGCGCGGCCATGATCTCGTCGACGATGCCGCCGATGGCCTTGTCGCCCCGCCGGATCAGAGCCTCGACCGTCTCCGGCTTGCGGCCATCGAGGACGCAATCCGCGGGCGTGGAGGGCTCGCCGGCATAAAGTCCGTGCATCTCGTTGCACTGATTGAGAACGATATGCGTATAATTCGGCAGCGCGCTCGCGGCCAGGTCGGCGCGAAGCTGGGTCAGCGGCACGATTTTTTCCGCGAGAGCTGGATCGTTGCGCACGTTCTCGAAGACGACGAAGGCGTTATGCTTTGCGGCGTAGAGAAACGTCGGCCGATTGGGATCGGGCGCTTCCGGGCTTGGATTGAAGATCGCAAGCGACCCCGCCGCAGGCAGGTCTTCGAAATAGCCCTTCCAGCTCAGTTTCGCGGCGGCGAGCTGGTCCATCAGGCTGCGCGCCTGAACCGAATGCGCAACATAACCCGGATTGATGGCGAACGGACAGACCGCCGAGACCATCGCTGGCTTGCAGAACCACGCGTCGTCGTCGTGGATGCCGAAGGTGTCGCCGCCAAGCATCGCGATGTAGTTCGCCTGGCTGGGATGAACCTCGCCGTAGAAATTCGTGGCGAGGCCAAATTCCTTGGCGAGGGCGTTGAGCCTTGGCGCATTGGCGCTGCCGATGATCTGTTCGTAATTCTTGTTTTCCGCAATGATGACCAGGATATGGTCGTAAGGCGCGACCTCGCTTGCTTGAGCGCCTGCGGCGAATGAGAGCGCCGCGAGCGCGCCAAGGACGAATTTGAGAAACGCCATTTTTACCTGCTGTTAAGAGTGCGAGACCGCGCACGTTATAGCAAGGCGTCCGTCGCGTGAAGTGGCCGCGCGGGCGCTAGTACAGCCCGCCGGAAGTTCGCACCCGTTTGCCGCAAGTGCGTAAGCGAACTTCCGGCGGATAAGCTGTACTAGATTCGATAAGTTGCTAGTACGCCTTACCCGCGGGAAGTCCCGTCGTCGCCCGGGGCGGGACTTCCCGAGGGGCGTACTAGCCGGCGCTGAGAAGCTCAAGCAGGCTTTCGCGGACGCGGCGCCTCGCCTCCTCTCCTACGACCTTCCTCCGGGATGCGTCGGTGACATAGAACACGTCCACGGCTTTCTCGCCGAAGGTTGCGATGTGAGCCGAGGAGATGTCGAGGTCGAGGTCGCTCAAGGCGCGAGCGAGGTCGAACAACAGGCCGGGCCGGTCGAGCGCATTCACTTCGATGACGGTTTGCTCCTGCGAGGCGGCGTTGTCGATGACGACGTCCGGCGGAACGGTGAAGGCGCCGAGGCGGGGCTTCGGCCAGATCGAACGCATCTTCTGAGGGTCGAGCGGCCGGGCGCCGGAGACGACCTCGCCGATCACGCGCGCGATCTTCTGCGTCTGCACGATCTCTTCGCTGTTGTGCGAATAATTGCGCTGGAACAGGAGCGTATCGAGGGCGAGCCCATCTTTGGTCGTCGAAATTTGCGCCGAGGCGATGTTGCCGCCCGCCGACGCGCATGCACCCGCGCACTGTTGGAGCAGCCTCGGATGATCCTTGGTGACGAAGGTGAGTTCGGGGATCGGGTGGCTGATGTCGCAGCACCGCACGTCGAATGCGAGCGGCCATTCCTCGGTTTCGAAGCGGCGGATCAACTGCGCATGCTGCACCTGCCGGTCGGTGTCCGTCCTCAGCCAATAATCCGGTTCGTGACGCTCGACGAAGCGCTCGACCTCGCCGGCGGGCCAATCCCGAAGCGCCGCGCGCAATAGCTGTGTCGCCTCCGCGATGCGGGCCTGCCGGGGCGTTCTTGTGTGGCCGCCCGCCAGGATCGGCTCCGTGTCGTAATAGAGCGACCGCAGAAGCTGTCCCTTCCAGCCGTTCCAAGTGAACGGCCCCACCGCGCGAATATCGGCGACGGTGAGCAGGAGCAGCAGTTTCAGGCGATCCGGGCTCTGCACGATGTCCGCGAAGTTCTTCACCGTCTGCGGGTCGGAAATATCGCGGCTTTGCGCGGTCTGGCTCATGACGAGATGAAATTCGACGAGCCAGGCGGCCGTTTCCGCCTCGGCGGGCGAAAGCCCGAGACGCAGCGCCAGCGCCCGCGTCATGGCCGCGCCGACGATGCTGTGGTCGCCTTCGCAGGCTTTCGCGACGTCGTGCATCAGAAGCGCAAGGTAGAGGGCTCGGCGATTTTGAATGTCGCTGATGATCTCGGTTGAAAGCGGCAATTCGTCGGCGAGGGCGCCCTTCTCGATTTGCGACAGGATGCCGATCGCCCGGATCGTGTGCTCGTCGATGGTGTAATGGTGGTACATATTGAACTGCATCATCGCCACGACGCGGCCGAAATCGGGAATGAAGCGGCCCAGCACGCCGGCCTCGTTCATGGACCGGAGCGAAGTTTCAGGCGCGTTTCGCGATGTCAAAAGCTCAAGGAAAAGCTGATTGGCTTCGGGATTCGCTCTGAAGGAATTGTCGATCAGCTTCAGCGACAGGCGGATGAGCCGCAGCGCTTCCGGATGGAGGAGCAGGTTGTTGCGCTCGGCCTCGATGAAGAAGCGGATGAGGTTCAGCGGGTCGTTCTTGAAGACATCGGGATGCTTCACATTCAGGCGGCCATTGTCGAAACGGAACGCCGTGGTCGCCGCCAGCTTCGCCCGCGAACTCCAGGGCAGCGCGCCCACGAAATCGCTCAAGGTCGGCACCGTCTTGAGCTGCCTCAGTTCGAGGCTGGAGCAGATCGTTCGCGTGAGGTCGCCGACATCCTTCGCGACCAGGAAGTAATGTTTCATGAACCGCTCGACGCCGAGAAGCCCCTTCCGGTCATGATAGCGCAGCCGCCGCGCCATTTCGGGCTGCACGTCGAAGGATAGCCGCTCCTCGGGCTTGCCCGTGAGGAAGTGAAGGTGGCAGCGGATGGTCCAAAGGAAGTCTTCGCGGCGCTTGAACGTCGTAATTTCCTGGGGCGTGAAGACTTTGTTCTCGGCCTGCCCATTCTTGCCCGGATTGAGATAGGCAGCGAGCCAATGGAGCATGTTGAGATCGCGCAAGCCCCCCTTGCCCTCCTTGATGTTCGGCTCGACCCGATAGCGGGAGACGCCCGCGCGCTTGAGCCGTTCCTCCCTTTCGGCGAGCTTGGCCGCGATGAAGTCCCGCTGGGTTCCCTGCACCACGCTGGAAAGGAACCGCGCGCACATCTCGCGAAAAAGCGCGCTTTCGCCATGGATGAGCCGCGCGTCCAGCAGCGTGGTGCGGATCGTCATGTCCTCCTTGGCGGCCTTCAAGGTCTGGTCGACAGTGCGGGTCGCGTGGCCGACCTTGTAGCCGAGGTCCCAAAGGAAATAGAGAATGCACTCGACGATGCTTTCGCCCCATGCCGTTTGCTTGTACGGCAGCAGAAACAGGAGATCGACGTCCGACGCCGGCGCCATCAGCCCCCGTCCATAGCCGCCCGTCGCCACGAGCGCCATGTGCTCGGAGGTGGAGGGGTTCTGCGCGCGGTAAATGTGTCTGGTGGAGAAATCGTAGATGAGCTTGATCAACTCGTCCTGAAAGGTCGCGAGGGAGGCGGCGCAGGCGCGGCCGTCGCCCGTGCGCATAAGAAGGGCTTGCGCCTCGGTCCGGGCGTTCTGCTTCAGCTCCTTGAGCCGGCGCAGCACCAGCGCCCTGGCCTGGGATTCGGGGCCTTCGCGCCAGTAGCCCGCCAGCTCCTCGCGAAGCGCGGCCGGGTCGAAAAAGGGTGGGACGGGGAAGTTGATTTGATCCATGGCGCCTGACTTTTACCGTTTCGCCTCAACTTACAATATTGTGAGGCTTCGGCCTATCGCGACGTTTATGGAATCCCGACAAGCACTGGCGCGCGCCATGATGATTATCCACAACGCGAGCAGTCAATATTGCCAGAAATGGAAATGTCATTCAAATAGCCGCTTGAGATCTATTTTATTAGGAGGTTTTGCAATGCCGGCCACGGCTGTCGTCCAGAGTTCGATTTGTCGCATCCGCCGCGCGCTCTCGATGTGCTGCGTGGCGCTGGCGCTCTCTGGGGCGCCAGCGGCGCTGGCCGGGCCTTCGGAGGACTTGTACAATGCGGCGGGCCGTGGCGATGCGGCGGCGGTGCGGGCGCTGATCGAAAACGGCGCGGACGTCAACGCCAAGATCGTCGCAGTCGGCGGCACGATCGGGACCGCGCTGATCCGGGCTTCCGAGAACGGCCACATCGATGTGCTGCGGGCGCTGCTCGCAAAGGGCGCTGACGTCAACGCCAAGAGGAACGACGGCGGGACCGCGCTGCATATGGCGTCCCAGAATGGTCATGCCGACGTGGTGCGGGCGCTGCTCGACAAGGGCGCCCGCGTCGATCTCAAGGCGAACAACGGCGCGACCGCGCTGATCGTGGCTTCCGAGAAGGGCCACATCGATGTGGTGCGGGCGCTGCTCGCAAAGGGCGCCGGCATCGATCTCAAGACGAACGGCGGCGCGACCGCGCTGTTTTTGGCGTCCCAGACTGGTCATGCCGATGTGGTGCGGGCGCTGCTCGCAAAGGGCGCCGGCGTCGATCTCAAGACGAACGGCGGCGCGACCGCGCTGATCGTGGCTTCCGAGAACGGCCACATCGATGTGGTGCGGGCGCTGCTCGCAAATGGCGCCGGCGTCAACGCCAAGATGAACGACGGCGCGACGCCGCTGTTCATGGCGTCCCAGACTGGTCATGCCGACGTGGTGCGGGCGCTGCTCGACAAAGGCGCCACGGACGATTTATTTAGCGCGGCGGCCCGTGGCGACACGGCCGCGGTTCAGGCGCTGCTCGACAAGGGCGCCGGCGTAGACGTCAAGTTCAACGGCGCGACCGCGCTGATCTTTGCTTCCCAGAACGGCCACATCGATGTGGTGCGGGCGCTGCTCGCAAAGGGCGCTGACGTCAACGCCAAGTTGAACGACGGCGCGACCGCGCTGATCTTGGCGTCCCAGAATGGTCATGCCGACGTGGTGCGGGCGCTGCTCGACCAGGGCGCCGACTTCGACGCCAGGATGAGCAACGGCTGCACCGCACTGATAATGGCCTCAACCAACGGTCATCGCGAGGTGGCGCAGGCGCTGCTCGCCAACGGGGCCGACGTTAACGCCAAGAGGAGCGACGGCGTGACCGCGCTGTTCATGGCCTCCCAGCAAGGGCGCCTCGAGGTCGTGCAGATGCTGCTCGCCAAAGGGGCCAGCGTCGACGTCAGGCAGAACGGGGGCGCGACCCCGCTGTATATTGCTTCCCAGATGGGCCGCCTTGAGGTCGCGCGGATGCTGCTCGCCAAGGGGGCCGACGTCAACGCCAAGATAACCTTTGGCACGACCCCGCTATCCGTGGCTTCCGCGAACGGCCATAGCGAGGTGGCGCAAATGCTGCTCGACAACGGGGCCGACGCCAATACCAGGGACGACTATGGCCAGACCGCGCTGATCTCGGCCTCCTGGAAAGGCCACCTACCGGTAGTGAAAATTCTGCTCGCCAAAGGGGCCGACGTCAATGCCAAGGAGCCCGATGGCTCGACCGCGCTGCTTCAGGCTTCCCGCAAAGGTCATCTCGAGGTGGCGCAGGCGCTGCTCGCCAAGGGGGCCGACGTCAACGCCAAGGACAAAGCTGGCTGGACCGCGCTCTACGCGGCCTCCTACAACGGTCATCGCGAGGTGGTGCAGTTGCTGCTCGCTAAGGGCGCCGACGTCAACGCCAGGACCAACGGCGGCAGGACCGCGCTGAGTGCGGCGAAGCCCAATGTGCGCGCCGTGCTGGTGCAGGCGGGCGCCATACAATAACTGCGTGGGGGAGCCGATTTGCAAAAATGGCGATGTTTAGCAGCCCTGCCGCTGCTTCAGCGTGCTTGGCGCATCAACTCAATACGATCTTGCGGCCGAAGGGAGCCTCGGCGTTGCGATGCTCTTCCGGAACCGCCCAGATCACGGGCCAGCGCGGGCGATAATCGGCGGGGCCGTCGAGGTCGGTCAAGACGACCGTAATATCCGGCCGGTGCTTGTCGGCCTCGATGAGGAGCGGCGTGAAATCGGTGCCGCCCCGGCCCTGGAACTCGATCTTGCGCAGATCGGACACGCCCGGCTTGAACTCTTCGACCTTGCGGACGAGCTCATCGCCGATGATGAGCGTCAGGCCCGCCTCCTGGCGTCGCGTGATCGCCTCGATCTGGACGGCGAACCGCTCCAGCAGTTTGTCATCGACCGAACCTGAGACATCGACGATCACCACGAGGCGCGGCGTCGGCTTCGCCATGCTGAATCCCGGCTCGAAGGGCATGCGCCTGCCGCCGCACCGCCCCTGGTTCGCGATGTAAGAGCGCGCGGGCCGGGACCACGAAATGTCGATCTTTTTCGAGAGGCTGCGCGCCAGCTGCGTGCGCAGAACCTGCTCCCAGGGCGTGCGCACCCTTGGCAGGTCGGCCATCAGCGAGCGCAGCATGGAATGCATGCCATCGCTGGCGTGGCTGCGCTGAAGCCGCTCGCTCCACAGAAGGGCCTGCTGCGTTTCCGCCTCCGGCGGCGCGTCGGGATCGGGCGTCGGCGCGAGATCCATCAGGATGTTGGCGCCGAGCGAGCGAGCGCGCGACGACCGGAAGCCGTCCTTGCGTTCCTCCGTCTTCTGCGACGCCTGCTCATTCTCGTCGTCTTCGCTCGTTCCGGCGCCGCCTTCCTGACGGCGGCGGTCGCCGTTCTTGCCGCTTTGCGGCGTCTTCTCGCGATCGTCGATGGCGCGGTAGAGGCGCTCCACGTCCCATTCGAGCAGCGCCTTTTGCTCGTCGTGCTTTTCGCCGAGCGTTTCGAAAAGGAGCCGATGGAGATGAACCGAGCCTTTCGGGAGCTTCAGCCAGCTCAGATGCGACAGCGAGCTGTTGACGATGGCGTCCGCGCAAATATTGTAGAGCTTGAGATCGACGTCGCCGAGCAGCTGTTGCATTTCGAGATAGCGCTGGGGGTGACGCAGCGCGATATGCAGCACCTCATGCGCCACGAGCCCGGCCTGCTCCGAAAGGGGCAGCTCCTCGAAGCTCGGGCCGTAGAACAGCGTATATCCGTCGGTTGTAACCGCGGGCGCGTCCGATGGCGGCGAATGATCGTGGTGCTTCACCCAAAGGGCGAGGCCGCCGGTTGAGGGCGCGAACTCCACCATGCGCTGGATGGCGCGCGTGCCCCGATGATCGCCGGGCCTGCGGGCGTCAGGCATAGGCCTGTTCCTTGTGCCGCTGATCGGCGTAGCGGCGGTATGCCGGGCTGTCGAGGATCGCCGCTTCGAGCCCGTTGGACAACGCCTTCTGCATGAGCAGTTCCATCGCGAGCGTCTGCGCCTCGCGCACGGGTAGCCGCGTTTCGCCCCTGATGTCGGGAAGCTGCTCGACGATCTCAAGCGCGCGCGTAACGGTCTCCTCTTCCACGCAGGCCGCGAGAAGCCCATAGGTCATGCCATAGAGGCCGTCGAGCGTCTTCGGCAGCAAGGCCGCCGTATCCTTGCCGGGGCGGGCGGCGAGCAGGCGGATCACGTCGACGCTCGCTTGAATCTCCCGCAGCACGCCGAAGAACTCCGCCGCGTTGGCCGCGCCGATGCGGCCCTGCACGAAGATGCGCTTGGCGTGCTCGGACATGTCCGACTTCAGCACATTGGACACGTCTTCCCAGCCGCGAGGGGACGCGCCGATGAGATGATCGTTTGCGAGCTGAACTTGCGTGTCATCGAGCTTGTCGGGGCGGACCTTGAGATAGGCCATCACCTCGGGGGCGAAATCCTTCGCGATGGCGTGGTCGAGGAACGCTTCGATTACGGTCTGCACATGGAAGTGGAACATGCGGTCGGCGAGCGCGGTGCCCATGTCATGACAGACGGCGCCGTGGAAGCTCGCATTGCCGGCGGCGACCACCTGCCAGCCGTCGGGCAGCTGGTAATGGCCGACGCGGCGGTCGAGGATCAGGGAATAGGCCGAAATCTGCAGGCGCTGGTCGGCGGCGGTCAGCTCGTCGAGAAAAAGAATGCCCTCCTTCTCGTCCGGGGACGGCAGGAACTCCGGCGGGAACCAGACTGTCTTCTCAAGCTCTTCGTTGGCGTAGATCGCGCCGCGGATATCGACCGGTTCGATGGTCGTCAGGCGCAAGTCCACAAGCGGAACCCCGAAATGCTGGGCGACCTGGCGGACGATGGATGACTTGCCGACGCCGCGGGTTCCCCAAAGCATCGACGCGCGCCGCCTTATGACCGGATTAGCGAATTGCTCGATCAGCGCATCCTTTGCCGTGGCGATCGACACAGGGGGAACGTTCATCGGGTTGCCGGACATTCTTCACCGTTTGTCAGGGGGTTGATCCAAAAGAGCGGCCCCGGTTTAAGCCGCGGCCGCGGGCAGCGGCTCCCGCCATGCCGGCGCACTCGACGCCCTCGGGATGGGCGGGATTTCGATCACCGGCAGCTTTCGCATGCAGAACACGAAGACCATCAGAAACCCCGGGAGATTCATCATCATCATGCGGAACGGCGAGTCGTCCGCGAGCGGCAGACGCGCCGACGCCGCTGCGGCGCCGATAAGGCCGATGCTGATCAGGAGCGGCGTGGCGCGGCGGAGCGCGACGCCCCAGCGAGCGCCGCGCATGCGCTCGTGAAAGCGCACGGGCGCCTCCGTAAAGGTTTGCACGAGATGCTCGACCATGCCGTCAAGTTTGCATTCGGCCTTCTTGCTGCGATCCGGCTCGCGGCCGCGAAGCCTCAAAGTGGCTTTCCAGCCGTCCTTGCGCTTTGAGATCAGGCCCCAATCCCAGCCGAGCACGGCCAGCAGGTCGTCCGGCAGCTTCTTGTATTCGCCGGCTGTCGGCTGAATTTCGATAAGCGCCTCCGAATCCGCCTTCACCCTGGGCGCCGTCGCCGTGACCGCGAAATCCGAAACATGCGCGGACATCTTAGACAAAACTTTCTGCGCCGCCGGAGCGCCGGACGGGGTCGAACCGCCGCTCCTCAAAAGGCGATAGCTTTTCGCGATCCTGAAACCTGGCCCGAAGCGGAATTGGCTTTCCGGCGGGATCGAATCCACGCATGCGAGCAAATCGGCCGGGTCCGCGCCCTCGATCTCAAGCCGCGCCTCCAGCTTGTCGTCCGTTTCGGTGGCGCAGGCGAGCGTGCGGGTGAGGACGTAAGCTTCCGTTTTTTTGGCGTCGAGCTGAAGGGTCTGCGTGAGCGTCGAGACGCCCTCGATCTCCGCGGATAGCTCGACCGGTTTGAAAACGAGGCTGCGCTCAAGCCGGTTTGTCGCCGCAAGATCAGGATGATGGCCCTTCCGCGTAAAGGGCTCGACCAAGGTCAAGATCTCATGATGAGTGAGCGGATGCGATGGCAACGGAAACCTCCAGCTTTCGAATTGCGGCGCGCGATCGAGACGCGGCTGGCGGCCTTCACCCCGGCTCCTGCGAGCCGGCTCACGGTTTTGTCTCAATCAGGGTACCGACATTCTAACAATTTTTAATGCCGGTTCGAGCGGGTAGTTCCCTTTCTACCTACTCAGCCGCGGTAATAACCGATTAATTTAACGTGATCGAAAGAATACGCGCACGGAGCAATCTTTGCATGCAATGCGTTGAGAAGTCTAGCGCCAAAGCTTTAGTTATGCGGAAGTACCGGCAGGGGGCTTGAATACGGCTCCACTCTGAGCGACTGGGCCGCCAGAAGCCCAATTTGATGCAGGGGTACGACTTGCAAATCCCCGGCGGCTGACTTTCCGACCGTATAGCGCCAAAGCGTCAGCGTCTTTTTGTCCGCGAGCGCGCGGGCGACGCCGCCAGCGTTCTTCTCAGCGCCGCCGATTGATTGAAGTTCCTCGGAATTGAGGCCGACGATAATCTCGTCCTTTTCGGTGACCACCTTGAACAAAGTGATCTGGGCTTGCGCCTGACCCAAGCTCATTTGCGTCATTGCTCCCGACGAAAGCGCAAGCAATCCAAAAAGCAGCGCCACGCGCTTTATCGTCTCTATTGTCATATAGATTATCCTCGCCTCGCAATTGAATCAGTATCGAAGTTGAGCGCCGCAAGCAATCCCGTATTGCGCGCGTCCGCCGCATTTCAGCGCCTCAATCCGGGACGGACGAAAGAGGCCGGGCCACCTCTTCCAGAGGCTTCCGTTCCGCGGCGATGCCGAAGGCTGCTTCGACCGCGGCGGCGAAGATCATCAGCCCCGCGCCAAGGAGGTAGCCCGCGAAGACGCTTCCGCGCTCGCCCGTCTCGATCAGGGCGCCGAGCAGATAAGGAGCGCCAGCCCCGCCGATCGCCGTGCCGAGGCCGTAGAAAACGGCGATGGCGAGCGCGCGGATTTCGACCGGAAACACCTCGCTGACCGTAAGGTAGGCGCTTCCGGCGGCGGGCGAAGCGAAGAAAAAGATCGCCGCCCATGCGATGGTCTGCTCTGTCGCGCTGAGTTCGCCATGCGCGAAAAGCCAGCCGCTGCCCGCGAGAAGCACGCCCGAAATCGCATAGGTGAACGCGATCATCGGCTTGCGGCCTACGCTGTCGAACAGCGGCCCGAGAATGAGCGGACCGAGCACATTGGCGAGCGCAAACGGCAGGATATACCAGCCCACGTCATGCGCGGGCACGCCGTAGAATTTCGTCAGCACCAGCGCATAGGTGAAGAAGATCGCATTGTAGAAGAACGCCTGCGCGGCCATCAGCGTCAGGGCGACGAGCGCGCGCGGCCTGTAGGTCACGAATATAGTCTTGAACACCTCGGCGAGAGGCGTGTGGGTGCGCGGATGCACGCGCATCGGCTTAAGTTCGGACACATCCGTAAGCCGCGCGCCATGCTTCCGGAACCCGGCCTCGATCTCGCCGACGACCCTTTCGGCTTCCTCTTCGCGCCCGTGAATGGCGAGCCAGCGCGGACTTTCCGGCAGAAAGGTGCGCAAGACAAGAATGCCGAGGCTCAGAACGGCGCCGATGAAGAAGCCGAGCCGCCAGCCGATTTCGGGGTTGATGACGGCCGGGTTCAGCAGCGCGATCGAAGCTCCCGCGCCGAGCGCGCCGCCAATCCAGAATGTTCCGCCGAGCGCGAGATCCGTCCAGCCCCGGTAACGCGCCGGGATCATCTCCTGGATCGTGGAGTTCACGGCGCTGTATTCGCCGCCGATGCCCGCGCCGGTCAGGAAGCGGAACAGGCAGAAGCTCGCAAGATCCCAGGAGAAGGCCGTGGCCGCCGCCGCGACGAGATAAAGCCAAAGCGTGACGAAGAACAGGAGGCGCCGTCCGAGCCTGTCCGCGAGCCAGCCGAAGACCAGCGCGCCCGTTACGGCGCCGCCGAGATAGAAGCTTGAGGCCAGCCCGACATCGGAGTCTGTGAAGCGGAGGACCGGGCTTGCCTTCAGCGCGCCCGCCACCGAGCCGGCAAGCGTTACCTCCAGCCCGTCGAGCACCCAGGTGATCCCGAGCGCGATGACGACGAGCGTATGAAACCGGCCCCACGGCAAGCGGTCGAGCCGCGCCGGCGCATAGGTCTCGAGAATGGCTGTGCGCGCCGTTTTCGCGGCAATGTCTTGCATGACGCCCCTTTCAAAGGCGTCAAACCTGCGACGGCGAAAACGCTCCCGGCCGCGAAGGACGGGCCGTTATGCGCGGCTTCCCGGAGCCGTAGCGTGGTCCCGTGCGGCGGCGCCGCAGCCAAGGGATCGTCGCGCAGATCCGGGTTTGTTCAGGTCCCGTGTCTGCGCAGCGTCATTATCATGCCGCAGCGCGCACGGGACGATGGTGCGGGAAGCGTTCAACATCATGCCGCGGCGCGCACGGGACGACGGTGCGGCAAGCATTCAACATCATGCCGCAGCGCGCACGGGACGACGGTGCGGCAAGCATTCAACATCATGCCGTAGCGCGGTGACGAACTGGAATTGGCGTCATCCCGTGCGCGGCGCAGCGCGGAGCGGTGAGCCGCAGACACGGGATCGTTGCGAACGCTGGATAACGTATCCGGCGAGCCCGGCCCTCGCGCCTATTCGACGGGCCGGTACACGCCTGCCGCTTCGTCGAAGGCGAGCGGCTCGCCCATTTGCGCTCTGCGGATGCGGCGGTCGGCCTTCCGGAAAGCGGTCTCGACGCGATTGGATTCGCGGCGAACCCAGCGGTAGGCGTAGAAGAGGGAAATGGCGCCCGCGGCGACGGCGATGATGTGCGGCATAACTTAACAACCCCGACTGTTGACAGGAACAACGAACGCGACGCACCGGGTCACAACCCGAAACGCGCCCATATCGCACGCTCTTCAAGAGCGGAGATCAGATCATCAGCCAAACCTTTCGCGAAGCTGACGCCGAACTCCTCGCCGGAAATCGTTACGCCCACACCTGTTTTCCGGCGGAACAATCCGCGCTCGGTAGAGATAAGCCTAAGCCTGACATTATCTCCGTAGAGCGAGCGCATCTTCGTTCTGAGGTCTATAATGCCATCAATCAGCCCAAGTTCAAACGCCTGCCTGCCGGACCAGAACTCGCCTGTGAATAAACTATCGCCGGGTGCGTTAAGCCTTGCCCCCCGGCTATCCTTGACGAGCGCGATGAAATCTTGATGGACGATTTCCTGAATGCGCTTAAGCCGTTTGATTTCTTCCGGTTTTTCTGGCTTGAACGGATCGAGTTGGAACTTGTTTTCGCCCGACGTGTAGACGCGCCGCTCCACACCCAGCTTGTGGATAAGATGAACGAAGCCGAAACCCGACGACAGAACGCCAATGGAGCCGATCAGCGAAGACCCATCCGCGTAAATCTCGTCGGCCGCGCAGGCGATCATGTAGCCGCCCGAAGCCGCCACGTCTTCCGCGAAGGCGTAGACTTTCTTCCCCTTCTCGGCCGCCAGCGACCTGATGCGCTCATAGATGAGGCGCGATTGCACCGGCGAGCCGCCCGGCGAATTGATCTGCAGGACGACGGCCGGCGCATTCTTGATGGAGAAGGCCCGCTCGATGGCGCTGGCGCAGCCGGCAATCGTGAGCCCCTGCCTCAAGGGAGTGGCCGCGCCGATCGTGCCGCTGAGCCGCAAAACCGGTATGACCTGCCCGCGTGAAAACAACCTGCTGGGGCTGAACCGGTCCCAAAATGAAGGGGGGTTGATGCCAGGAAGACGCTCGCTATCGACTCGCATGAAGGGATCCGCAAAATGACCGGGCCGGACAGGTCGGCCCGCATCTTGATGTGTGTACGGGGCGCGCGTTAACAAGGCATTCCGATGCGGCGGCTTACCCGCGAGCTGTGGCCCAAAGCGCACAGCCATCTCTCAGGATCGCCTCGGCGGCGGGGGCCGGCGCGCCATCTTTTTCGTGCAAGACCATGCCGGGCGCGATGGAGAGAGGGGCGCGACTGCCTTTCGTCCCGGATACGAGGACGCGGATCGCCGGGGCATCGGCCTTCGGATAAAGCGGCGCGACGCACAGGCCGCCGAACCGCCGGTCAAGCGCGGCAAGCAACTCGGGCAGCGCTCCGGCGGTGTGGACGATAGTGCACGTCCCCGACGGCTTCGCCGCGGCGGCGAGGAAGCGAATCCAGGCTTCGAGCCCGCCATCGGCCATGGCGCGGGCGCGATGCTTTCCAGGGTCCGCCGAGGGCCGCGAGCGGGCTTGCGAGAAGAAGGGCGGGTTGGCGATGACGTGATCGTAAGCTTCTTTTCGAAGTCCGAGGGCTTCGAGCTTGGACCAGGATGCGGCCAAATCGGCGGCGATGACCTCGAAGCGGCTTGCAACGCCGTTCTCTTCGGCGTTTTGGCTGGCGAGCGCGGCGAGTTCCGGATCGATCTCCACGCCCGTCGCCTTTGCTCCTGGAACGCGGGCTAGGAGGCACAGCGAGGCGGCGCCTGCGCCGCAACCGGCTTCGAGAACCAGATCCCCGTCCCGCGCGGGACAAGCGGCGGCAAGAAAAACGGCGTCAAGCCCGGAGCGGAAGCCTGTTCGAGGCTGCCGCACTCGGACGCGCCCCCCCAGGAAAGCGTCACACGTTAAGTTGAAATGACTGGCCATGCCAAGGCCGAGATACTAGATTGCACGCGCGCGCCGGATCGGCGCAATTGCCGTCAAATGCTCGCCGAGGCCGGCGTCGGTGAGGATGGATATGCTTTCATCCCAATCCGTGGCGTCGACCAGAATGCGCCGCGGGAAGATGTTAATCGATCCCTCAACCGAGCTGACGTGAGTATCGGCGATGAGCGTCGCGATGCAAGCATCGCTCAACAAAGAGTTGACATAACTGATGAGCACAATATCCGTGGTCCGAAGCAACTCTTTCATACATCACGCCTTTTCCAGAAGCGACCGGCATCCAGGGACATTAAGCCACGTGGCTATTTTATCAAAGCGGTGTTTTACTGGCACGCTGAGGATGCGCTCCCAGATGGTCACCCATGTCTAAGCGCCAAATTCGGAGGAGATCATGAACTTGGTGGTGCAAGTTCAGGAGCGCGGCGACCCGGCGGCGGCCCTTGAGCCCCTTATGCAGCTTGTGCGCGATGAAATGTCCGAGGTGAACGCGATCATCCTTTCGCAGGCGCGCTCGGACGTGGCGCTCATTCCCGAACTCGCCCAGCACCTGATCAATTCCGGCGGCAAGCGGCTGCGCCCGATGCTCACCATCGGCGCGGCGAAGCTCTGCGGCTATCGCGGCGAGGGACATGTCAAGCTTGCGGCGGCGGTGGAGTTCATGCACACGGCGACGCTGCTCCATGACGATGTCGTGGACGAAAGCGACATGCGGCGCGGCAAGAAGAGCGCGCGCATGCTGTGGGGCAATCAGGCGAGCGTGCTTGTGGGCGACTTCCTGCTCGGCCAGGCCTTCCGCATGATGGTGGATGTCGGCTCGCTGGGCGCCTTGAAAATTCTGTCGGAAGCTTCCGCCGTGATCGCGGAAGGCGAGGTGATGCAGCTCGCCGCCTCGAAGAACCTCGCGACGACCGAGGAACAATATCTCTCCGTCATTCTCGCGAAGACGGCCGCTCTTTTCTCCGCCGCGGCGGAAATCGGCGCGGTCATCACAAACCGTAGCGAGGCCGAGCAGGCGGCGTTGCGCCTTTATGGCACGAATATCGGGCTCGCCTTCCAGCTCATCGACGACGCGCTCGACTATTCCGGCGAGGCCGCGCGCCTCGGCAAGCGCGTGGGCGACGATTTCCGCGAAGGCAAGATCACGCTCCCGGTCGTGCTGTCCTATAGGCGCGGCAGCCCCGATGAGCGCGCGTTCTGGCGGCGCACGCTGCAGGACGGCGCCATCGAGGACGGCGATCTGGCCGAGGCGATTGCGCTGATGAATCGCCATAACGCCATCGAGGAGACGATGGAGCGCGCCTGTCTTTACGGCAAGGAGGCGCGCGAAGCGCTCACGATTTTCCAAAGGAGCGAGGCGCGCAACGCCCTGCTCGACGCCATCGACTTCAGCATCAGCCGCATGCATTAGGCAGCGGCAGAAAAAGCGATGTTGCCCATGGTTCGACAGGCTCACCATGAGGTTGATCCGCTGAAGGCGTTGCGCCGCGTCCTGATGAGGCGCTGCAAGACCCGGCTCGAAGGATGAGGACAGCCCCCTTTGAACATAAGACGTACGACCTCGGCGAGGTCGTGCTCGCGCCGCTAACTCCGGTGAACGCGCGGAAACTGGGAGCGGCGCTCTCCGCCATCCCGCCGTGGTCGGTGATCGGTTATCCCGAAGAGCGCCTGACGGGCTCGCTGCAACGCGAGACGCCGTCGGTGAAGCGGTTCGAGGTTCTGGCGGATGGCGCCCTTGCGGGCCTTATCGTCATTCAAGACCCGTTCCTGCATGGTCCCTATCTGCAACAGCTCGCCGTCTTGCCCGGCTTTCAAGGCCGGGGCGCCGGATCGCGCCTGCTCCAGTGGATGGAGGCGGAGGCCCGGCGCGCCAAATCCCGCCAGCTCTGGCTTTGCGTGTCTACCTTCAACGCGCCCGCGCGCGCATTCTACGATCGCTTCGGCTTCGAAGCCGTCGCCGTGCTCGATAAGCTCGCGACGGACGCCTCCGACGAGGTTTTCATGCGCAAACGCCTCTTTTAGGCGGCTGTGGGCTCCATGATATTCTAGCCCCGCGCTTTGTCGCCACGCGGCTGCTTCGGCGCATGAGGATCTCCTGCTGCCGCATGCAAAAATACCATGCGCACTCCTGCAACGCTCTCGCTCCGGCGTCTCCCGGCCGGTTTTGGAAAGCCCTATCCGCGCCGCGCGTCACACCGGACTTAGTGCGGCTTGATCCGCATGGTCGTCCCGTTGATTTCGCCCGTTCTCTTGCCTGCAGTCGCCCCTCCCAGCCCGATAAGCGTCGACGTATGAGGCTTCATGACCGAACCGCCCAGGACTGCTTCTTTCCCCAGGGGACCAAACTTGGGCGCCGGGCTTGGCGCCAGCGGCGGGGCCTTGACAAGAGGAGCAACCTGCGACGGCATGAGCGACGGGATGGCTGTCGCAACATGCCTGTCCGAGTCAGGCGCGCTGCCGAACGCATTCCTGTGGACGTGCAGCGCAGCGGGCACGCCCGCGATGTTTTTTTGGAAGCTTTCAGTCTTCGCGGGGCGGGAAATGCGAATGGCTGGACCGATGCGGAGGCGTCCGCCTTTCGCATCGTGCGGCCGCGACAATCCGATCGCGGCCGAGGTTTTCTTGTTGATGAGACTGCGTGGCGCGCCATATCCGCCATCGGCAACCAAGAACGGGAGCGCGATGGCGGCAAGGGCATAAAGCGTGACTCTCAAGTTAGGCTCCTGTGACGCTGGCCCGCAGCTCAAGCCTCTGCGGGCTCATTTTCATCTTCAACTGGCTCCCCCGGAGTTGCGTCGTCCCCGGCGAGGAACATCATTCGAAGCGCAGGCACGACCACAAGCAGCAGGATCGGTCCAATGAGCATGCCGCCGACGACGACGGTTGCGAGCGGCCGCTGGACCTGGCTTCCGATGCCGGTGGAGATTGCGGATGGGAGCAGACCGATGCACGCCGAGAGCGCGGTCATGAGCATCGGCCGCATCCGTTGCTCAGCGGCATGAAACATGGCGTCGAGGGTTCCCATGCCGCCGCGCCTGACTTGATTAAAGTAGGTGATCATCAGGATGCCGTCCATGACGGACACGCCGAACAGCGAAACGAAGCCGATCGCGGCCGATATGCTGAAATCCAAACCGGCGACGTAGAGCGCGATAATGCCGCCAGCGATCGCGAACGGGATGCCGGCGAGTGCGAGAAGGCTGTCGCGCGCCGAATTGAACAAGGCGTATAGCAGCCCCAGAATGAGCAGAAGGCTCACCGGAACGACGACCTCAAGCCGCTTCTTGGCGAGCTGAAGGTCGCCAAACTCGCCGGCCCAGATCATGCGATACCCTTGTGGCAGCTTGATATTCTTCGCTATTCTCTCCTGAGCCTCAGCGACAGTTCCTTCGAGGTCACGGCCGCGAACGCTGAATTTTATTGGAATGTAGCGCTGCACGCCTAAGTGGTAAATGTAGGACGCACCCGTATCCAAACTGATGTCAGCGATCTCTTTCAAGGGTATGTACGCGTTTTGCCCATTTCCGCCGGCCACCTTGACGTTGCCGATCGCTTCGATGCTGTCCCGGTACTTGGCTGGCAGCCGCACAGTGAGGTTCCACTGGCGGTCGCCCTCAAGCACGGTCGTTGCGGTTGTTCCTCCCATCAAAGCCTGGATCACGGTATTCACGTCGCCGGTATTCAACCCGAAGCGGGCAGCCTTCTCGCGATCCACTTTGATATTCAAGTTAGGCTGACCGACAACGTGAAAGATGCCGAGATCGGCGATCCCGGGGACTTGGCCCATTTCATGCGCGATCTGCGTTGCAAGCTCTTCAAGCTTGTTCAGGTTGGGACCGATAAGCTTGACTGAATTCGCACCCTTGACGCCCGAGATCGCCTCCTCGATGTTGTCCTGGATGTACTGCGAGAAATTGAACGTAACGCCGGGAAGCGCCTCTTTGAATTCCTTCTCCAGTTGCGCTGTCAGCTTGTCCTTGGTCAGTCCAGGGGTCCATTGATCTGCTGGCTTCAGCGGCGCAAACAGCTCCACATTCCCGAAGGGCGAGGGATCGCTGCCATTGTCCGGCCTGCCATGCTGCGATGTGACCAAAATGACTTCCGGATGGCTCAGAAGAATTTCGCGCATCTTGCCGACGCCTTCCGTGCCGGCGTCCAAGCCCATCGAAGGCGGCATTGTTGCCCGGATCCAATAATTTCCTTCTTCAAGCGCTGGCAGAAATTCGCCGCCGAGACGGGTCGCAAGCAACCCCGTTCCAGCAAGAACTGCTAACCCGAACGCAACTGTGACCGTGCGGTTTGCAAGGGCGCGCCGAAGCACCGGCGAATAGATCGCCCGCAAAAGCCGCACCACGAAGGTCTCGACTTCTTCAACGTGCCGGGGCAGCAGCAGGGATGCCAGGACCGGCGTTATGGTGAAGGTCGCGATGAGGGCGCCTGCGAGAGCGTAGGCGTACGTCCTTGCCATCGGGCCGAAAATTTGGCCTTCGACACCCTGCATCGTAAAGAGCGGGACAAAGGCCGCGACGGTGATCGTAGCCGAAAAGAAGATCGCCTTATCGACCTGCACAGCGCTGATGAGAATGAGGCGCAGCCGGTTTGTCCAGGTCTGGATGTTCTCCTGGCGGGCGGTGCTCGTCGGGTCCGAGCCGAATGCTCCTTCCGCCAGATCAGCCAGAAGTTGCTGCCTCACATCCCTTGGAGACTGAAAATTCCGGAATATGTTTTCGACGAGGATGACTGCCGAGTCGACGATGATGCCAAAATCGACCGCGCCTATCGACAGAAGGTTGGCCTCTTCGCCCCGGAGCACCAGTATAATAACGGAGAAGAACAGGGCGAATGGTATGTTGATGCCGACGATAATCGCACTACGCAAATCACCGAGAAAGATCAACTGGATCAGGAAAACGAGGGCGCAACCGAAGACCAAGTTGTGAAGAACCGTATGCGTGGTCACATCAACGAGGTCGGTGCGATCATAGTAGGGGACGACCTGGACCCCCGGCGGCAGACTGCCGTCCGTGTTTATTCTGTCGACTTCAGCCTTGATCAGGGGGACCACATCATTGGTATGCAACGTTCGATTCATGACGACGATCGACAGCGCCACGTCGTCATCATGATCTTTGCCTGTGATGCCCAGCCGCGGAGCATAGCCCACGGTAACTTTTGCAATGTCCTTGACGAATACAGGGACGCCATTTACTTGGGCGAGAGCGATGTTTTCTATATCGGCAGTTTTGTCGCCCTTGGTCAGATCGTCGTTGCCGCCGTCGTCGATGAGGCCGACACCGCGGATGTTGACCGATTGCTGGCCGACAAGAATTTCACGGCCGCCGACGTTGATATTGGCGTTGCCGATGGCAGCGATTAATTGAGGTACGGTGACACTGTAGGCCTCGAGCTTTTCAAGATCGGCCTCGACGTGAAATTCTCTGGTTGTTCCGCCGAAAGAGTTGACCTGGACAACGCCCGGAACCGTGAAAAGCCGGCGCGTGACGACCCAATCCTGAATGGTCCTGAGATTTGTCAGCCCGAAATGGGGCGGCCCTTTTATTTGATAGCGGTAGACTTCGCCGACGAGGCTGGACTGCTGAATTGACGGGACTTGGTTTGCGGGAAGGGTGACATTCTGCTGAAGACTGAGCACGGCTTGCGTGTAAGCAAAATAAAAATCCACACCATACTTGAAGGTCACCCGCACGAAGGAGAGGCCGTAGAATGACGTCGAGTTCAATTCTTGAGATGCCAGGCGTCGGGTAGAGGCCAATTTCCATGGGAATGGTGTAGTAACGCTCCATCTCTTCCGCTGACAGGCCTGCAGCCTGCGCGGTGATCTCAAGGATGACGGGAGCCGGATTGGGATAGGCCTCGATGGGTAAATTCTTGAACGCGAAATAGCCAGCGCCTGCGAAACCGAGCAACCCCATCAAGATAATCGTGGGCCGCGTGAGCCCGAATGCGATAACGCTCTTTAGCACCGTCTACCTCTTTCCATCTCGAACTGCACGGCGCGGCCCGGCGTGCGCCGGACGGCCACGCTCAGAGTTGTTGCTGCATGACAAATAAGTTGCTTAGGAATACCGCTCCGTCGGAGGCGATTAGCTCTCCCGGCGCCAAGCCCTTGAGGATTTGGTGGTATCCGCTCTTCTGCTGCAGTCCGAGTTCCACGATCCGCTTTACGAAGCGGCGCCTGTCGGTTGTGACCCACACAGTCATCGTGCCATCGCCCTCCCGTACGACTGAACCGACAGGGACCCCGACAGACCGCACAGGCTGGCCAACATCTATGACGAAGTTTGCATACATCCCGAACAGCAGCCGATGATCCGGGTCCGCGATCTCCGAGCGCACAAAAACACGGTGAGTATTCGGATCGACAGTGGAGCCAATCGTTGTGATTTTTCCCTCAAACACACGATCCGGATACGCCGTGACCTTGACGCGCACGGCTTGCCCCAGGTGAAAGTTTGGGATCTCGCTCTCGACGATGTTGGCGACCATCCACATCGTCGAGATGTCGGTCACAACATAGGGCGCCGGCGCATTGCCGGGCTGCACAAAGAGACCGGGCGCCGCGGTTCGAGCTGTGATGCGCCCATCGATCGGACTTGGAACGATGAGAATGGCATCGACCTTGCGCTCCGAGACCATTTTGTCGATCTCCGCGTCCGTCTTGCCAAAAATGCGAACCCCGTCTTTTGCAGCCTTTAAATTGCCCTCTGCTGTCTGATTATCGGAAACGGCCTGCTCGTAGACCATCTGAGCCGCAGCGCTTTGCCTATAGAGGTTCAACTGCCGAACGAGATTCTTCTGGGTCAGTTCAAGAACGCCGGCCGCCGCAATAAGAGTCGAACTCGGCATTCAGCAAATCGGGACTATCGATCGAAAAGAGCGTCTGCCCCTTCTTCACCTCATCGCCTATCTTCCCATAAGCGGCGATGATCTTCCCCTGATAGGGGGTGTAGACCTGGACAGACATATCCTCATTGAAGTCGATGCTTCCGACAGCCCCTTTCTCAATCGCGAACAACCGCTCGCCGGCAGGTTCCACCTTCACGGATTCGGCCTGTTTTTCGGACAGGTCTACGGTCTCGGGCCTATCTGTCCTCGCATCAGAATATGAGGGCTTTGGCTCTTCGGCCTTGGCATAGTCCGCCAAGCCACACCCAGCCATATGGATGGCGGCGATAAGTAAAGTTTGAGCCGCCATTACCGCACCGGCGCGAGCCAGCTTACTTTTCATCTCTGTCATCGCTCCATCGATCTTGCCACATTCGGTAAGACGGCCACGATCGCCCGGCGGCGGGCATGCGCCGTTTTGAGTTCTTCGAATTTTCTTTGGTAAGCCAAATGGGCCGGGCCTTAGCGCGCATTGTTCCGTGTTGCTCCGGGATAGGCCGTCGCGTTCGGGTCTGGCTCGACGCCGGTCACGCTGACGAGCCATGACTTGGGCTCCCCGGCCGGCGCAGGCGCGTCCCTGTTCCACCAGCCCCCGCCCAGCGACTGAAAGAGCGCAACCGAATCGGAATAGCGGCTTTGTTCAGCCTGGATCACGGTGAGCACTGCTTGCAGATAGGTTGTCTGTGCGGCGAGCAGTTGCGGGAAGGCGATCTGGCCTTCCGTCAGCTGGATCCTTGTCAAGTCTAGCGATTTCTTTGCCGCGATCTCCGCAAGAACTGCTTTTTCAAGGCCGACTGTGTCGTGCTTGATCGCGTAAAGCGAGTCGGCCACGTTCTGAAACGCCGTCAGGACAGCGAGCCGGTAAAGCGCCGCCGCCTGGTCAAGGCCGGCTTCCGCCGCGCGCTGCCTCTGCTGCAAGGTAAAGCCGTCAAAGATGACTTGCGATGCGTTTGCGAGCCCGGTGTAGAAATAGAAGGCCGGATTGGCGCTGAAGAGATTGGCGAACTCGGTTCCCTGCCTGCCGATATTTCCGTTCAGCGAGAATTGCGGCAGCCTGTTCGCAATCGCAGCGCCGATCAGGGCGGAGGCCGCCCGCATGTTCTCCTCCGCCGCCCGGACGTCGGGCCGCTGCGCAACGAGCTTCGAGGGGAGGCTGACGGGCAGCGTGCGCGGCAGCTTCAGGCCGGAGAATTCGAACTTCTCCTGCAAGCCTTCGCCGGGAAGATGGCCCGATAAAACAGCGAGCGAGTCGCAATTCTGGTCGAGCGCCTTCCGTAAGGGGGGCAATGTCGCCTCGGTCTGGGCGACAAGGGCCTCCTGGCCTGCAACATCGAGCTCCGTAAGCTGGCCCAATTCCTTTTGCAGCTTGACCTTATCGAGAATGTCTTTCGAGATGACGATGAGCTTTTCCGTCACCTTGATTTGCGCGCGCAGCGACGCTTCCTGGATCGCTCCAAGCGCGATGTTCGATGTCAGCGTGAGGAAGGTGGCCTCGTTCATGAAGCGCTGATTGTCCCTGAGCGCTTCCAGATTTTCGACCTGACGGCGGTTTCCGCCCCAGATATCGGGAATGAAGCCGACGTTGATTTGCGCCGTATGAAGGCTGTAATAGACGGGATTCGGAGCGGAGTTTGCGGCCCCTACGATAGGAGAGGCGACGCCGGACGTGCCGTTCGTCGCAACTTTTCCCCCCGTGCCGTCATACTCCCCGCTCACCTGGGGAAGTAGGGTCCCAACCTGGGCATAGACATTCGCCTGGGCGACGCGGATCGCGGCGCGCGCGGCGTCGATATTGGGGTTATCCCTGAGCCCGCGAGACACAAGCGCATTCAGGGCCGTGGAGTGGAAAAGAGTCCAGTAGTCCGCGGGCAGGTCCCTATCCGTGGCGAAGCGCTGCGTCTTGGCTTCAGCCGTATTCGAAGCCTGCAGGCGATCCGGCGTATATTTGGCGATCTCCGGAGAGAGCGGAATCTTGAAATCGGGTCCAACCTCACAGGAACAGAGAAGCATAGCTAAGCCCGCCAATAAAGCCGCACAGCCGAAACGAACGGCACGCGATTGATCGCTGCCGGCGCGCCCGCCAGTAATCTTCATGCCCCCACTCCTACAACTGCCCAATAGGCCGTATAGCCGACTGCTGCTTACATCATCCTTACACGTTGAGCGGGCCTTCGAAGCTGTCGAATCTTTGTCATAAAATCTTTAGTATTGCCTACGTTCTAGCCAATATGCGAGATGGCTTCGCTTTCTTCTGTCTCACCTGAACGAAGGCCCTGATCGCGCCGACGCGCGCGCCCGCGCATTTGAGGCGGCGCCGGAACGGTGGTTCGCGGGCGAGTGGATATGGCGGGCTGTCTTGGCGGCCTCGAACACATCCGCTTCGGTCAGGGCAGCGGGCATGTTGGGAAGGTTTGAACGCCGAACGGCAGGCGAACTCACTGGGCTGACGGAAAATGACCGCAACTGGGCCGAGGCCGCCGTCTATGTGTCCGACAGAGGCCGCTGCTTACGGATCTATAAGCGGAAACAACCGGATGGGCCGCCATACGCCCCGAAGGAGACGCATGGCGGAAAGCGCAGGATCGGAATTGCCATGACCGCTTTCGTGGGCAGCGGACGAAACGCATCTGCGGCGAGCCTTGGGAGTGCACTCCTCATGCCGGCAGAACTTCGCCTCATACATTATCAGCCGCCGTCGAACTGTGCTTTGCTCCGACGGATCCTTCGCCCCATCTCCAGCCAAGGACAAAGGGGTGATCCTCGCCGTGCTCATTGATGTACTGGCGGTGGTCGATGAGCGCGTTTCGGATGGCTTGCTTCACATACGCGGCGCGCGAACCCAGTTGCGGCAGGCGATCGATGACATCTTCCACAAGATGGAAACGATCCATCTCGTTCAGCACCACCATGTCGAACGGCGTCGTGGTCGTGCCTTCCTCCTTGTAACCGCGCACATGGAGGTTCTTGTGGTTTGTGCGACGGTAGGTGAGACGGTGGATGAGCCAAGGATAGCCGTGGAAGGCGAACACGATGGGCTTATCCTTCGTGAAAAGGGAGTCGAAATCGAGGTCGCTAAGACCATGATGATGTTCGCTCGGAGGCTGCAGCTTCATCAGATTCACGACATTGATCACCCGGACTTTCAGCTCGGGCAGATGCTTGCGCATGAGATCCACCGCGGCGAGCGTTTCAAGCGTCGGGACGTCTCCGCAGCACGCCATCACAACATCGGGTTCGCCGCCCTGATCGTTGCTTGCCCATTCCCAGATGCCAACCCCGGCGGTGCAGTGCTTGATGGCTTCGTTCATCGTCAGCCAGACCGGAGCAGGCTGCTTTCCGGCGATGATGAGGTTGACGTAGTTGCGGCTGCGCAGGCAGTGGTCGGCGACGGACAGCAAGCAGTTGGCGTCCGGCGGCAAATACACGCGGACGACCTCCGCCTTCTTGTTCACGACGTGATCGATGAAGCCCGGATCCTGGTGCGAAAAGCCGTTGTGGTCCTGCCGCCAGACATGGGAGCTGAGCAGGTAATTGAGCGAGGCGATGGGCCGCCGCCAAGGGATGTGATTGCAGACCTTCAGCCACTTGGCGTGCTGATTGAACATCGAACCGACAATGTGAATGAAGGCCTCGTAGCATGAGAAAAACCCGTGCCGGCCTGTAAGCAAATAGCCCTCGTACCACCCCTGGCATTGGTGCTCGCTCAACATTTCCATAACACGGCCATCGGGAGCGAGATGATCGTCGTAGGGGAACCGATCCGCCATCCAGGCGCGCTCCGTCACTTGGAGCACGTCCTGCCAGCGGTTCGAGTTGTTCTCATCGGGGCTGAAGAGGCGGAAGTTCTTGCTATCGAGGTTGAGCTTCATGACATCGCGCAGGAATTTGCCCATGACGCGCGTCGCCTCGGCGTCCGCGCCGCCGGGCTTCTTGACTTCGACAGCATATTCCCGGAAGTCGGGCAGCTGGAGGCCCCGCAGGAGCAGTCCGCCATTGGCGTGCGGGTTGGCGCTCATGCGCCGCTCGCCCTCGGGGGCCAGTTCCGCGAGTTCCGGACTGAAGCGGCCGTTGCTATCGAAGAGCTCCTCCGGCTTGTAGCTCTTCATCCAGTGCTCGAGAATCTTGATGTGCCCAGGGTTCTCCTGCATCTCGCCCATCGGCACCTGATGGGAGCGCCATGAATCCTCGGCGCGCTTCCCATCGATTTCCTTCGGGCATGTCCAGCCCTTTGGGGACCGCAGGATGATCATGGGCCAGCGCGGGCGCCCGGTCTCGCCGCGCAACCGCGCGGCGGCTTGCACGCGCTGAATTTCGCCGATGGCCTGGTCAAGCGCGGCCGCCATGAGCTGATGCATCTTCTCCGGCTCGCTGCCTTCGACGAAAATCGGGATGTAGCCATAACCCCGGAACAGTTGGTCCAGTTCTTCGTGGCTGATGCGAGCAAGCACCGTCGGATTGGCGATCTTGTAGCCGTTGAGATGAAGGATCGGCAGCACCGCTCCATCGCCAGCCGGATTCAGGAATTTGTTCGAGTGCCAGCTTGTGGCCAGCGGGCCAGTTTCCGCTTCCCCGTCGCCTACGACGGCGGCGACGATGAGGCCGGGATTGTCGAAGGCGGCGCCGTAGGCGTGGCTAAGCGCGTAGCCGAGTTCGCCGCCTTCGTGGATCGAGCCTGGGGTTTCGGGGGCGACGTGACTGGGGATGCCGCCGGGGAAGGAGAACTGCTTGAACAGCTTCTTCATCCCTTCCTCGTTTTGAGGGATGTTCGTGTAAACTTCGCTGTACGTGCCTTCGAGCCAGGTGTTGGCCACGATCCCGGGACCGCCATGTCCGGGACCGATGACGTAGATCATGTCCAGATCCCGCTCTTTGATGACACGGTTCAGGTGAACATAAATGAAGTTCAAGCCCGGCGTCGTGCCCCAGTGGCCGACCAGCCTCGGCTTGACGTGCTCTTTCGTCAGCGGCTCTTTGAGGAGCGGATTGTCGAGGAGATAGGTCTGGCCCACCGAGAGATAATTGGCTGCGCGCCACCAGGCGTTCATTTTGCGAAGCTGATCCGGCGTCAGGGGGCCTGCGATCGAACTTGAGGCTGTTTCGCCCGCTTTCATGCTTCGGTTTCCTTTCGCTCAGATGACTGCGCAGCCTGCTCACGAGTGGCGTAGTCTCTCGTAAACAACGCCTGCGGTTCGGTGCCCGTTATTGTAGTAAATCGATAGCGTGGCGAGCGATCATCGCCTCTTCGTCAGTCTTGATGACGAAGATTTGGGCGCGGCTTGTAAAGGTCGAAACCATAGTGTCATTCCGCTGATTGCGGGCGTCATCCAGATCGAGACCGAGCCAATGCAAATCCTCGCAGATCCTGTGACGGATGCGGGCGGAATTCTCGCCAATGCCGCCGCAGAAGACCAGCGCGTCGAGACCGCTCAAGGCCGCCGCCAGCCCGCCCAGCTCGCGCCGGATGCGGAACACGAAGTAGTCGATCGCCTGCTCGGCCTCGGGCGTGCCCGCCGCTTCAAGTTCGCGCATGTCGCCGCTCAAACCGGACAAGCCTTTGAGGCCGGATTGCTTGTACAGCAAGTCCTTGATTTCCTTGCTTGTCAGGCCCTCGTGATCCATCAGGTAAAGCACAACGGCAGGGTCGAGCTGTCCGCAGCGCGTCGCCATCGGAAGGCCATCGAGGGCGGAAAATCCCATGGTGGAGGCCACGCTTTTGCCGTCGCGGATGCCGCACATCGATGCGCCCGCGCCGAGATGGGCGATCACCACGCGCCCCGCGGCCAGATCCGGATACATCTCGCGCAGCTTGCCCGAGACATATTCATAGGAAAGGCCATGGAACCCGTATCGCCGCACGCCCCTGCCGTAATAAAAGCGCGGCAGCGCGAAGGTGTCGTTCACCCAAGGGTGGGAGCGATGAAACGCCGTGTCGAAGCAGGCGATCTGCACAGCATCCGGAAACGTCGCATGCGCGGCTTCGATGCCCGACAGATTATGCGGCTGGTGCAAGGGCGCCAGCGGGATCAGTTCCTCAAGCTCCCCGATGATGTGCTCGCTGAGAATAAGCGGCTCGGAGTAATGCGGCCCCCCATGCACGACGCGATGCCCCACCGCACGAATGTGCATGCGAGGGAAATGCATTTTGAGCGTATCGACAACGTGTCGCAGAGCGCCTTCATGCTCCCTGTCCAAGAGGGTGGGGATTGTCGAGTTCTCCAGCACTTCGCCGCGGCCGGTTTTGAGGATGAAGTGCGGCGAAACATTCAGCCCCTCGACCTGCCCGGCGGCCAGAAGAAGCGGACTCTGCCTCTCTGCATCAAAAAGCGCGAATTTCAGGGAAGACGATCCCGCGTTGAGAGTGAGGACCTGCGCCGTCATGCGGCTTCCCGGACGGGGTGGACGCCGGAAATCTGCCACGCCCGGTACAGAGCCGCGACCGCGCAGGATGCGAGCCTCGCCTTTTCATTGTCGGCGCGGCTTGTCAGGATGACGGGCGCGCTGGCGCCAAGCACGATGCCGGCGCTGTCGGCGTGCGCAACATATGACAGTTCCTTCGCCAGCATATTCCCAGCCTCCAGATTGGGCACGATCAAGATGTCGGCCTGTCCGGCGACGAGCGAGGTGATGCCCTTCGTCTTGGCGGCTTCCATGTCGATGGCGTTATCCATGGCGAGCGGGCCGTCGACGATGCCGCCCGTGATCTGTCCGCGCTCCGCCATCTTCGAGAGGATGGCGGCGTCGAGCGTGGAAGGGATTTTAGGCGTCACGGTCTCGACCGCGGAGAGAATGCCGACGCGGGGAAGCGTCATTCCAAGCGCAAGCGCAAGATCGATTGCGTTTTGAGTGATATCGACCTTTTCCTCTAGCGTCGGCGCGATGTTGATCGCAGCGTCGGAGATGAGCAGAAGATGTGCAAGCCCCGGCACATCCATGACGAAGACATGGGACAGCCGCCGGTCGCCACGCAGGCCGCCGTCTTTCTTCAGCACTTCGCGCAAAAGCTCGTCCGTGTGAAGATGCCCTTTCATCAAGGAGTCCGCTGCGCCCGCATGAACAAGCGCGACCGATTTCGCAGCCGCTTCCTGGGTGCTTGAAGCGTCGACGATCTCGTAGCGCGATAGATCGCAGCCGCAGACTTTCGCCGCCGCCTCGATCCTTTGGCGGTCGCCGACGAGGATCGGCTCGATGAGGCCCTCTTCCGCCGCCAGGATGGCTCCAGCCAGCGCGTGCTCGGCTTCGGGAGCCACGATCGCTGTCCGCAGCGGCGCCATTCCCCTTGCTTTTGCGATAAGGGCGTCAAAATGCCGGTGTTGCGTGACAAGCACGCTCGGCTTTTCCCCATCGTCCAATCGCACCTTCCGCACAGGCGCCAGCACTTCAGCGACGCCCACGGCGAGGATTTCGCCGTTGCGGGCTGTGACGCTTGTATCGAGGGTCACGACATTGCCCCGCTCTTTAGCGCGAACGCGGACCTTCACCGTAAGCTCGTCGCCGATGTGGGCGCGGTCCAGAAATTTCAACGATTGCGATTTGTAAAGCGTTCCCGCTCCTGGAAGCACATTGCCAAGCACCGAGGAAATAAGCGCGCCCACCCACATCGATGGGGCGACGATTTCATGCAAGGCGCCCTCGCCTTCTTTCGGCAAATGCAGCGGATTGAGATTCCCTGACGCGTGGGCGAAAATGAAAAGATCGTTCGCTGTCAGAACGCGCTTGATTGACGCTTCGTCGCCAACCTCGATCTCGTCGTAGGTTTTGTTTTCACGCATCATGAGGACACCCCTTCTGTGGCCGTCTTGGCCCCGATCCCAGTGTTTCAGCGATGTGTCCGACACTTTGTATGTGCCCGACCCGCTTTCCTCTTGAAGCGTATCCTCCCCTGCAGGCGGCGTTATGCGATGAAGCCGCTCTTGTTTTCAATGGACCGGTTCAGTCCAATTATCAGGCACAGATGGATGCATCCATGCCTCGTAGGGGCCTGCGACGGACGGCGCGGAGGCGGCCAATCTCGTATGTCACAAGCTTCGGCAAGCTCACAAGCGCTTGCCCGGCAGCGAAACGGACGATGAGGCCGCGCTCGCTCCGAAGCGCTCTTTGCGCCTCGTCTTGTGCCCGATCCAGGGGATGGCGAGAATGCAGCATTCGGCTGGATCGATCAAGTCTGTTGGACGCCACGGCGGATGGTTCTGCGGTTTGCAGCTCTCGTCCGATGGGATCGCGCTCGAAACGCCGCGCGCCGCCATCAGCTTTCTTACCGACGAGAGAAAACATACGCACACTCCTGCTCTGCCGCACGCAACACCTGCAAGGCGCACCCATGATGTTAGCTTCGGCACGGGACTTGTAGGATATTTATGTGACAATTCAGCTAAGGTCTGGATGCCTGATCTTGCCTCACAGGGCTGCTATGCGTGGTCGCCCGCTAGCCCGACCTGGGTCGACAGGCCAAGATGAGCCGCTCCCGGTGCATGCACTCGGCAATGTGATCGCCAGTGAACCGATAAACGAAGTTAGGCCACTTCGCCCAACTGAGGGGTAGGGCTTACTGCTTCCGCTTGGCGGGAATGGGCCGTTTGCGATCCGTTTATGCGGAGAATGCCTGGATTCCGGTGATCGCGCGGCCGAGGATCAGCGCATGCACGTCGTGTGCGCCCTCGTAGGTGTTTACGGTCTCAAGGTTCTGCGCGTGCCGCATCACGTGATACTCGCCCGCAATGCCATTGCCGCCATGGATGTCGCGCGCCGCGCGAGCGATGTCGAGAGCCTTGCCGCAATTGTTGCGCTTGATGAGCGAGATCGCCTCGGGCGCCGCCCGGCCTTCGTCGAAGAGCCTCCCGACGCGCAGCGCCGCCTGCAGGCCGAGCGCGATCTCCGTCTCCATATCGGCGAGCTTTTTCTGCACGAGCTGCGTCGCCGCCAGCGGCCGGCCGAATTGCTTGCGGTCGAGCGCGTATGCCCTCGCGCGATGGAAACAATCCTCGGCGGCGCCCATGACGCCCCAGGCGATGCCGTAGCGCGCGCGGTTCAGGCAGCCGAATGGTCCCTGCAAGCCGGACGCGTTCGGCAGATGCGCGCTTTCGGGAACCTCGACATCGTCCATGACGATCTGCCCGGTGACGCTGGCGCGCAGCGAGAGCTTTCCGCCGATCCTGGGGGCTGAGAGGCCGCGCATGCCCTTCTCCAGGATGAAACCGCGGATTTTGCCGCCATGAGCGCGCGACTTGGCCCACACGACAAAAACATCGGCGATGGGCGAATTCGAGATCCATGTTTTTGCGCCGCGCAATCGATAGCCGCCGTCGATGCGCTCGGCGTATGTCGTCATCGCGCCGGGATCGGAGCCCGCGTCCGGCTCGGTCAAGCCGAAGCAGCCGACGAGTTCGCCCGCCGCAAGTCCCGGTAGATATTTCGCTCGCTGCGCGTCGTCGCCATAGGCGTAAATCGGGTGCATGACGAGGGAGGATTGCACGCTCAGCATGCTGCGATAGCCGGAATCGACGCGCTCGATTTCCCGCGCCACGAGGCCATAGGAGACGTAGGATGCGCCGGCGCCGCCATAGGCAGGCGGCAGGGTCAGGCCGAGAAGGCCAAGCGCGCCCATTTCAGAGAAGATCGCGCGGTCCGTCTTTTCCTCGGCGTAGGCGTCGATCACGCGCGGGCGCAGCCGCTCCTCCGCGTAGGCATGCGCCGTTTCCTGGATGAGGCGCTCCTCCTCCTGGAGCTGGTCGTGAAGGAGAAAGGGATCGTCCCACTGGAAGCGAGGCTCGCTCTGCGTCGTTCTGGGTGCTTCATTCATGGGAGCGTTTCCGGCTTTCATGATCTCTGCCCGCGTTCGCGTCCGGGACCTGCCTCACATAAGGCATGGGAGATTTCCGCCGCAAGAGCCCGGCCTTGAGGAGATGGCGCCGCAGCAGCCAAACGACAATTGTGGAATAGTCCCGCGCCCAGCCGTATCCCACCAAGATTTGACCCAGATTCTGCCTCTAAAGTTCTAAGAGAACGGAATTCGGGACCTTAAAACGGAGGAATTGTGTCCATGAATGCGAGAATAATGCTACGCTCAGGCCTGTTCGCAGTTGCGTGCGGTGTGGTCTTTGCAAGTTCCGCAGCGTTTTCCGATCCGGCGCAAGACGCCAATCCGGCCGCAACCCAAAAGGCGAGCCCCGCTCCCGCGGAAGGGGCGGCGAAATCCGACGAAAAGCAAGCTGACAAGAAACCTCAGCCGAACGGCCAGCCGGCCAAAGCCGCCAGCCCCGATGCGAAGCCGAAGCGGGCGCAGTACGCCACGGAGGCCGAGGCGCGGGCTCATTGCAAGAGCGACGTCGTCTGGGTCGACATCCACAATTTCAATCACTTTCCAGGATCGCGCGAATATGGCCGCAAGCCGGGCGCGTTCGGCTGCGAGAAGAGCTAGGCCAAAATTTACAGCGACGCCGCGCCCTTGAGAGGTTGTAGCGCCGCTGGCAGCCTTCAGCCCGATCAGGCGCCCCTGCGCGCGCCGTGACTTGTCGTCAATATACTCCGGGAATGAGGCGACTCGTCCGCGCGCGATACGCTTCATATTCGCCGCCGAACTCGGAATGCAAAAGCTTCTCCTCCGCGCGGATGCGACCAACGATCGGCACGATCAGCAGCGCCGCCAAGAGCACGCCCGCGCCTGAGCGGAAAGCCAGCGCCCAGCCGAACGAGCACAAGAAAAGCCCGAGATAGCTCGGATGGCGGATGACGCCATAGACGCCGGCGGTGACGAGCCGATGCCCCGGCTGGATCGCCACCAGCCCGCTGAATCTTTCGCCAAGAACGAACACAGGCCAGAGACGAAGCGCGCCGCCCGCGGCGAAAAGGATCGCCCCGATCCAGCGCGCGGCGTCGCCATCGACGGTCCAAAAATCGATGCGGTCAGTGTAAGCCGGCAGCCAGGCGAGGAGGAGCCCGATAGCCCCGAAAACGGCGATCACCCAGCGGTTGGACCGGTCCTCGCGGACGCCCGGGCTTAAGTTTCCTCCGGCGAGGAACGCCGCCGCTCCAAGCACTGCCAATATTGCAGCAAGCGCCGTTAGCGCCGCGTGGGAAAAGAAGGCGGAAGGCCCGCCCGCGCCCAGCACGGCAAGTCCGAGATAGCCAGCGACGCCGACGGCGATGGCGATGAACCGCGCAAGCGACCGCGAGTCTCTAATGCGTCCAGCTCCCGATCCGCCCATACTTGAAGTTGTCCGCATAGGACTTCTTGATGAATCCGCGAGCATGCGGTTCGAAGATGCGATAGGGGATGTGGCTCTTTTGCGCGTAATCGACAGCCTCTTCCTTGGTGTCGAAGAAGAGCCGCACTTGCGACAGCATATCTTCCGAACTGGTCCAGCCCATGAGCGGCTCTACCTCTCGCGGCGAGGCCGGTTCGTACTCCAGCACCCAGTCTTTCGTTCTTGCCCGTCCCGACTGCATGGCGGTTTTTGCCGGCTTATAGATGCGCGCAACCATGGTCACCCAACCGCGATGATTTATTCTCATTTTCGAATTTGGGCCATCGCCGCGAAAATGACAATCGCAAAAGAGACCGCTCAAGCTACATCCGCCCAAGCCGCTCTCGGTAGACCCTTAGGCTTGGTAAAGACGCCGGATCAAGGAGCGATTCGTTATCAAGCACACGGCTGATCTCGTCGGGATCGAATGCTATTTCGCCTGAAAGCCCACGCTCCAACAGCTTGCCAGGCTCGATAGGCGGCGTCAGATATTTGGGTAGATAGTAATTTGCGATCACAAGCGCCGACAAAAGTTCGATATGGGCGCCAGCATTTGGCAAGCGCCGCGCGATCGCGAGGCGGCGCAAGATGTCTTCAACATATTCCTTAGATCTCGCTTGGGCCTCGCATAAAGAACATAGGCACAAAGCTTCGGCATAGTGAGCGTCGGCAATTCTCGGGAGCAAATCGACGGCTCGACGGGCCGCCTGCAAGGCGCGTTCGCTATCGGATCTTAAGAGCCACAAAAAGGCGAGACTTAAATGATTATATCCATTGCTTGGGTTGCTCGTCGCCGCCTCGTTTAGCCGCCTTCCGACGTCCTGAAGATAATCTGGAGCGCCGGATCTTAGTTTCGAGTAGGGAGGGCGCACGAACCCAGCGCGTGAGTCGTCAAGCGTGTCATACGCGGCGCCGAGCGCTTTCAAGCCCAAAGAGGCATCGACGCCAAACTCAGCCAGCTTCGACACAAGCTTCCTGCAACTTTCCTTAAGCGAAGATTCGCGCCAATCGAGCTGAGAAGTCGAAGCCAAGGAAAGAAGCGCAGGAGGGATGTCGTAAGCCTCCAGGTTGATGCGAAGAACCGGCTTATCTTTTTCAAGCGCAAAGACCGCCTCCGACTGGCAATAGCGGCTTGAGACGTATTGAGACGATGCAAGGATGATAACGAGCTTCGATCGTACGATCTCGTTTGCGATTTCGGCGTTCAGTTCACGGCCGCCTTGATTTTGGAGAAACTCATCGAACCAATAAGAGATCTGGGCGCCGTCGAGTATAGTACGAATAGCGCGCAGAGCTGTTTGGTCGAGAGGCGTTCTCGAATAGGAAAAGAAGCAAACCGCCATTCATAAGCCGCCAATCTAAACCAACGCGCCAGTCCCGCTTGGGCGAGCGTGAAGGAGGTAGCGCTTTTTTTCCCGAACGAAACTTCTCAAAGCTATCATACTGCGCGCAACTTCGTTGCCCTCAGCTGCGTCGTTTTGCTTGTTCGCCTCGCGTGTGGCGCGCTCGTCCTTCGTTATTATGGTAATATGCTCACCATCAGCCAAATCAATTCTATAGGTTTTCGTAAGCTCCCGCTGCAACATCTCACTGATCAAATATTTTTCATAGCGGTCTCTGGTTGCCAGCAAAGCCTTTCTTATATTCCGCGCCGTGTAACCCTTCGTCTGCTCAGTCGCGGCCAGCCCGATTATTCCGAGACGGGCAAGGATTCTCTTGAAGAGCCCGCCAAATATCTCTTTGAAATCTATGGTATGAGAGCCAGATAATACCCCGATACTGGTTACATCTTGATAGAATACCTCCCAGAAACCCTCATTCACTCGGTTTCCGGTTGTGAGGTCGATGCCTGTCTGGTAGATCCCAAGTTGGTCGGGGCCGCAAAGAATCACTGTCGCCGCAATAGGCGTCGCTCTGATCTTGCCGTCATCGCCAAGGCGATCGCTTTTGAAGACGCTCTTCGCGAGGCTTTCACCAGCAAAGCCGCGAATCAATACCGGCTCACGTTCGTAATTGGCAAAGTAACAAAGCTGCCGAGCTCTGGCGACATAGTTGTGAGCGTTGAAATCTTCATCAGTCCAAGCATCAATCTTTGATTCGAACTGTGATGTACGGTTCACCAATCGAATCGTTATTCCCGCGATAATCAAGATCAGACCCAGGCCTAAGAGAGGGATAGTAAAAAATCCCACGACAATCAGAAGCCAAGATAACCACCGAGAACGGCCCTTGAAGTATTTCTTTATTTCTCTGCGCTTTACGCTCTCCGACAATGCCATTAACGGAACCCCAATACCAAGCTCAATGCATTTTCATAGATTGTTAATAATTAGCAAATGCTCGGGGGCTTGTAAATAGCTAGAATTCTGGGTGCGCGTGAATTGCAGGTCTGAAGCTCACCGCGCGCCAGCGCCATAAGGCTCGACGGGGCCCCTTAATGAATTTGGGCAATCGCGCCAATGACGTCGCAAACACTTCACGCAGCGCTTTTTGGGGCGCCCCGCCTTGGCGCCGTTTGCAGCCACTCTCGCGTTGCCGGCGTCAGGACGCGTCGTCCTCCCGCGAAGTCGTCTTCGACAGGCGGTCGAGCTGCGTCTGCATGGCCGAAAGCTGCGCTTTCAGTTCCGCGATTTCGGTCGAACTCGGCGCGCTCGCGGTCTCCGGCTTTGGCTGAGAAGCTTTCTCTTCGTCCGGCCGGTTTTCCGGCTTCGAGAAGGGCGTGAACATCGAAAAGGCGCGCTCGAAGATGGCCATATTCTGGCGCGCCTGCTCCTGCATCGCCTCGAACGCCGCGGCGCCGAAGGCGCCCGTGAATTGCTTGCGGTAATTCTCCTGCTCGCGCGTCAGCGTGGCGAGGCTGAACTCCAGATACTTCGGGACGAGTTGCTCGATGGAATGCCCGTAGAAGCGGATGAGTTGGCGCAGGAAGCCAATCGGCAAGAGGTTCGAGCCGGTCCTGCATTCTTCCTCGACGATAATTTGCGTGAGTACGGTATGTGTGAGGTCCTCGCCGGTCTTTGCGTCGTAGACCAGGAAATCGCGCTCCGACCGCACCATCTCTCCCAGATCTTCGAGAGTCACATAGCTGCTGGTCTCGGTATTATACAGCCTGCGATTGGCGTATTTCTTAATAATAACGGGCTTGGACTTATCGCTCGTCGCAGCCTTCTTGCCCACCGCGCTCAATGTAAAAGGTTTTCCGCCCTCCTGAAATCCGGCTCCGTGAGGCGGCTTCTCGGCAGGTTTGTTCATCGTATCTCCCACTCAATCATACCCATCCCCATAATAATGCAACTTCTCTCCGATGCGCTGCATTTTTTTGCACGTGCGAAAAATTCACCTGCACATCTCGCAAGAGCGAGCGCATTCCGTGTTGGCGGCGGGCCATTTTTGCCAATTTAGGCATTCCGGCGCGGGGGCAACACTGGTAAACTCCGCGCCGACCAATAAGCTCGGAGGAAAGCACACATGGACCGGCAAGACGCCATTGTTATTGCAAGCGCGGCAAGGACCCCGGTTGGTTCATTCAACGGGTCTTTAGCCACTCTCCCGGCCCACGAACTCGGCAAGCTTGCCATTACCGAAGCGCTCGCGCGGGCGAATGTCGATCGCGGCGAGGTGTCCGAGGTGATCCTGGGCCAAATCCTCACGGCCGGCCAGGGACAGAACCCGGCGAGGCAGGCCTCGATCAACGCCAACCTTCCGATCGAGACGACGGCGATCAGCATCAATTTCCTGTGCGGCTCGGGCTTGCGGTCCGTCGCGATGGCGGCGCAGTCCATCAGGCTCGGCGACGCCAACATCGTCGTCGCAGGCGGCCAGGAAAGCATGTCGCTCGCTCCGCACGCCCAATATCTTCGCCAGGGCGCCCGCATGGGCAGCGTCGAGCTTGTCGACACCATGATCAAGGACGGGCTCACGGACGCCTTCAACGGTTATCACATGGGCGTCACGGCCGAGAATGTGGCGCGCCAGTTTCAGATTACGCGCGCCGCTCAGGACGAATTCGCGCTTGCGTCCCAACACAAGGCGTCCGCGGCCCGCAAGGAAGGCCGGTTCAAGGACGAGATCGTTCCGGTGACGATCAAGAGCCGCAAGGGCGAAACGGTCGTTTCCGACGATGAGTTCATCCGCGACGGCGTGAAGATCGAAGATCTCGCCAAGCTCCGCCCGGCCTTCGATCCGAAGGAGGGAACGGTGACCGCGGGCAACGCCAGCGGCATCAACGACGGCGCGGCCGCGCTCGTGGTCATGAAGCAATCCGAGGCCGAGAGGCATGGAATTGAGCCTTTGGCCCGCATTGTTTCCTACGCCACGGCCGGCGTCGATCCCTCCATCATGGGGACAGGCCCGATTCCTGCGTCCAGGCGCGCGCTTGAGAAGGCGGGCTGGTCCAAGGACGACCTCGATCTGATCGAAGCCAACGAAGCGTTCGCCGCGCAGGCCTGCGCCGTCAACAAGGCGTTGGGCTGGGACCTGTCGAAGGTGAACGTCAACGGCGGCGCCATTGCTATCGGCCACCCGATCGGGGCGTCCGGCGCGCGCGTTCTCACGACGCTGCTCTATGAACTGAAGCGAAGGGACGCGAAGCGCGGGCTCGCGACGCTGTGCATCGGCGGCGGCATGGGCATCGCCATGTGCGTCGAGCGCGGCTAACTTCCTGTTCGCCTTTTTTAAGCTGCGCGCCTTGGACGCGGTTCCGGGGCGCGCAATCGAGGGCGTGCGTTTGGCAAAGCCGGAACCCAACCTCTATATGCGCCGGCTTCGTAAAGACTTTGAAGCCAACCCATAATCTTAACGCAAAGCAGACTTCCCGGAGAAAGCAATGAGCAAAGTCGCAATCGTCACAGGCGGCACGCGCGGCATCGGCCGCGCCATTTCCACCGAGCTCAAAAGCCGCGGCTACACCGTTGCGGCGAATTACGGCGGCAACGATGAAGCCGCGCGCAAATACCACGAAGAGACCGGCATTCCGGTTTTCAAATGGGATGTCGGCGACTACGAAGCCTGCGCGACCGGCGTGAAGCAAGTCGAGGACCAACTCGGCCCGATCTCTGTGCTTGTCAACAATGCCGGCATCACCCGCGATGCCGTGCTCCATAAAATGACGCCGCAGCAATGGAAAGATGTAATCCACACCGATCTTGAAAGCGTCTTCAACATGACGCGGAACGTGATCAACGGCATGCGCGACCGCAGCTTCGGCCGGATCGTAAGCATTTCGTCGGTCAACGGCCAGAAGGGCCAGATCGGCCAATCCAATTATGCGGCCGCGAAAGCGGGCATCATCGCCTTCTCACGAACGATCGCGGCCGAAAACGCGAAGAAGGGCATCACCGTCAACGTCGTTGCGCCGGGCTACATCGACACGGAGATGGTCCAAGCGGTGCCTGAGAACGTCCTCCAAGCGATCATAGCGCAGATTCCGATCGGGCGCCTCGGCAGGGCTGAGGAAATCGCGAAATGCGTGGCGTTCCTGGCGAGCGACGACTCCGGGTTCATTACCGGCTCAACCATCTCCGCCAATGGCGGCCAATATTTCGTGGGGTGATTGAGGGCATCGGGCGGCGCCGGGTCTGGCGCCGCATGCCTCAAGCGTTGGACGATTTGACGTTCACGCCCCAAACAAAGGCGATGCGGGTGAGCGAGACGTCGCCATAGCGCTCCGGGGCAGCCGCCGCGATGGCTCCTCCCAGGCCGCCATAAAAGGCGCAGGCGGTCTCGTTATCCTTCAAGGCCCAGACGACGAGACGGTTCAGTCCCTGCCGCTTGAGCGAGGTCTTGACCTTCCTGAAAAGCCGGCTTCCAAGCCCAACCCCCTGGAAGTCGGGCGTTACATAGAGTTCGAAGATTTCGCCCGCCGGCCAAGGCCAAGCGCCGCGCGCCTGCCCCGAGGTTGCATAGCCTTGCGGCGCGCCGTCGAACATCAGCAGCGTCACGGCGCCGCCTCGCGAGATTTGCTCCTGCCACCATCGCGGGCCGCGCCTGGCGATCATGCGTTCGAGGTGCAGATGGGGGATGATGCCCTGATAGGTCGATCGCCAAGCAGCCTCGTGGATAGCGGCGATGGCGCCGGCGTCCTTCATAACCGCAGGTCTAAAAGCGATGAGGTCCGCATCCATGTCGGAAGACTACATGCAACTCTCGCTTTTGGCGAGACCTGTCAACGCGCTGCGACGCTCGTGACATTTGGGTCGTGCATGCCGCGGGTTCGCGCCCGAATGTCAAATTCGCAATGAGCAAGGCGCCTGGCGGTCGGACCGCTAGTCGAGGTCGTTCGCAGAAGACCTGTCGTCCGCCCTGCGGAGGAGTCTGTTAAGAATTTGTGCGACGGCTTTCCCGCCCTCGTCGCCGAGGAAGGATAAAACGATGCGATCAGCCCGTCGCGCATAGGGCTTAATCGATTCGAGAAGCTCCCGCCCCTCCGCCGACAAGCTCACCGCGTATGTCCGGCCGTCCCGCATTGTCCGCTCGCGCTGGATCACGCCGCGCTTCAGAAGCCTTTGAACCACATCGGCCAGCGTGGACCTGTCTATGCCCGTCAGGCGAACGAGATCGGTCTGGCTAAGGCCCTCATGCTGGGCGACCGTGGTGATCACCGCATACTGCCGCGCCGTCAGATCGAAATCTCGCGTCTCCTGCGCGAAAATCTCCGACGCACGCTGGCTCGCGCGATGCAGCAGATGAATGATCGACCTGTCGATGGCGTCGGGCCGCGCTCCGGCCGCCTTCCGCTTGCGTCCTCGTTGACTCTCGCCTGCTTTTGCGTCCAGCATGCTCGTCCGGTTGCTCGGTTAAGTTCTGACCATTGTTTGAGAAAATGAATGGTGCAACCGTTAGGTTCCATGCAGCGCACGGAAAGGTTTGGATGGGCCCGGCTCCTAAGATGGAGACGCCTCCGTCGGATCTGATGTTACCTCCGGTATTTGGTACCGCATAATCAAGGTAATTTGAGACAACATGAAGACAAATGTCAGCGGCATCATGCCGAACGACTTGAAGCTGACCCAGACGTCCGTCGAGAAATTGCGCCAGATGGCCTCGTTCAAAATGGCCAGGAAGATGAAATATCCGATCCAGCGCAACGTGAGAAGGCGCCATCCTTCTTCCTGCAAATGCAAGATTTCGCCAAGCGCAAACTTCAAGACCGGTCTGCGGAAGTAAAGCCCGGCGGCCAGAATAAGGGCGAACAACGTGTTCACGATGGTGGGCTTTATCTTGATGAATGTATCGTCATGCAAGTAAATGGTCAGAAAGCCGAATACCATTACGAACACGCCCGTCACGAGCGCGAGAATGGGGATGCGCTTGAGAAAGAGGCGGCTGGTGACGAGCGAGACCGTGGTGGCGACCATGAAGGCCGCGGTGGCGTAGAAGATGCCGAACTTGGAGTTCATGATGAAGAAAACGGCGAGAGGTCCGACTTCCAGCGCGAGCTTCAAGAGCGAACCGGAATCGAGACCTTTGGACGCCTTAGGCTGTTCCACGCATACCTCCTACGCCTCAACTCACGCCGGCGATGGCGCGCGCAAAATCCTGCGCATGAAATGATTGCAGATCGCTTGCGGATTCGCCAACGCCGATTGCGTGCACAGGTAAACCGTATTTGCTCGCGATGGCGACCAGGATGCCGCCCCGCGCGGTGCCGTCGAGCTTCGTCATCACGAGGCCGGTGACGCCCGCCACCTTCTCGAAGATCTCCACCTGCGACAGCGCATTCTGCCCCGTCGTCGCGTCGAGAGTGAGGATGACCGAATGCGGGGCTGCGCGATCCACCTTTTTGATGACGCGGATGATTTTCTCAAGCTCGGCCATCAGCGCCGACTTGTTCTGCAGGCGGCCCGCGGTGTCGATGATAAGGCAATCGTAGCCTTCGTCCTTCGCCCGCTTGTAGGCGTCGAAGGCGAGGCTCGCGGCGTCGGCGCCGGGCTCCGAGGCGACGACCGCGGCGCCGGTGCGCTCGCCCCAAATCTTGAGCTGCTCGATGGCCGCCGCGCGGAACGTGTCGCCCGCCGCGAGCATCACGCGCAGGCCCTCTTTCGTGAACTGGTTCGCGTATTTGCCGATGGTGGTGGTCTTGCCGGTGCCGTTCACGCCCACGACCAGCACCACATGCGGCTGCTTCGAGGCGTCGATTACGAGCGGCTCGGCGACGGGCGCGAGAACCGCCTCGACCTCCTGCGCGAGGATTTCGCGGACCTCCTCGGAGGTGATGTCGCTGTTATAGCGCGACTTCTTGAGCGCCGCCGTCACGCGGGCCGCAACATCGAGGCCGAGATCGGCCTGGATCAGCAAATCCTCAAGCTCTTCCAGCGTGTCGTCGTCGAGCTTGCGCTTGGTGAAGACGCCGGCAATGCCTTCGGTCAGCCGCGACGAGGTTTTCGTGAGCCCTTCGCGCAGGCGCTTGAACCAGCCGAAGCGGCTTTTCTGCTCGGGAACGGCGGCGGCCGTCTCTTCGAGGGGCGCCGCGTCTTCGAGGGCGGGCGCAGGCGCCTCTTCGCTCAGGGCGTCATCGTCGCGCAGCTCCGCCTGACCGGCCGGCTTCGCTTCCGGCTTGCCGCCGAAGAGCCGGCCGAACACGCTTCGCTTCGGGGCATCGCTCATGATGACAAACGCTCGCCGATGAGATGGCGATTGTTTCGGCCCGTCGCCCGCGCCTTCACGATTGCGCCGGCGGCGCCGTCGCCTTCGCCCGCAAGCGCGATTTCGGCGAATTGCGGAGTCCGGCCCACGCCGCCGCCCTCCATGAGCACCTCGAAGACTTTGCCTTGCGCCGCATCGAGATGCACGGAGAGGCGGTCCGCCGCCTTCCGCCGAAGCCGGGCCGCGCGCTCCTTGATCAGCGCCTTGCCGAGCTGCGGCATGCGGGCCGCGGGCGTCTGCGGGCGCGCCGAGAACGGAAAGACATGCACGAAGCTTAAGCCGCACTCGTCCGCGAGCCTCATCGTATTGGCGAACATCGCCTCGTCCTCGGTCGGAAAGCCTGCGATGAGATCGGCGCCGAAGACGATGTCGGGGCGCAGCTCGCGCATGGCGGCGCAAAATTCGATGACGTCCTCGCGCGCGTGCCGGCGCTTCATCCG
The DNA here is from genome assembly GCA_963748525.1 of uncultured Alphaproteobacteria bacterium. Lineage (GTDB taxonomy): Bacteria > Pseudomonadota > Alphaproteobacteria > Rhizobiales > Rhodomicrobiaceae > Rhodomicrobium. The sequence continues at coordinate 160,835 of CAVVJJ010000016.1, read as the reverse complement.
CTTCAGGATGAGGTTGTCGCCGGACTGCAGCGACAGGTGAAGATGCGGCATCAGCCGCTCCTCCTCCGCGAACGCATCGAACAGCGCCGGGTCCGCCTCTATGGTGTCGATGGAGGAAACGCGCAGGCGCGGCAGCTCGGGCACGAGCTTCAGGATGGTGCGGACGAGGCGGCCAAGCTTCATCTCGCCCGGCAGATCGGACCCGTAGGAGGTGAGGTCGACGCCCGTAAGCACGATCTCGCGGAAGCCCTTCTCCACGAGCGCGCGCACCTGGGCGACGACATCGCCCGCCGGCACGGAGCGCGAGGGCCCGCGCCCATAGGGAATCACGCAGAAGGTGCAGCGGTGGTCGCACCCGTTCTGCACCTCGACATAGGCCCGGCTGCGGTTGCCGAAGCCCGAGATCAGATGCGGCGCCGTTTCGCGCACCGAGGCGATGTCGTTGACCCGGACCCGCGCGAATTCGTCGGCGGCGATGCTTACGAAGGTCCGCGCAACGGTCTTCTCCACGTTGCCGATGACGAAGTCGGCCTCGTCCATCTCGGCGAAGGCGCCGGGCTCGATCTGCGCGGCGCAGCCGGTCACGATGATCTTCGCGGCGGGCCGCTCGCGACGCGCCTTGCGGATCGCCTGCCGAGCCTGGCGCACGGCCTCGGCGGTTACCGCGCAGGTGTTGACGATAATCGCGTTGGAAAGCCCCGCCTGCTCCGCATGCGTCTTCGCCAGTTCGCTTTCGTAAGCGTTCAAGCGGCAGCCGAAGGTGATGACATCGACGCTCATGAGGCCCGCGCCTCGATGGCGACGCCCGCGCCATTGACATGGATGACGCCGCGGGATTCGAATTCGGTTGGCCCGGTCATGAGGATGCGGCCGTCGCTCTGGCGCCATTCGATGGAGAGGACGCCGCCCGGAAGCCTGATCGTCACGCCGCGCCCGGTTCTTCCGCTGCGCGCGGCGGCGACGGCGGCAGCGCAAGCGGCTGTGCCGCAGGCCCGGGTTATTCCCGCGCCTCGCTCCCACACGCGCAGCTCGACCGTGCGCTCATCGACAATCTGGGCAAGGGAAATATTGGCGCGCTCCGGAAACAGCGGGTGATGCTCCAGCTCCGCGCCGAACGACGCGAAGTCGTAGCTGGCCGCGTCCTCGACGAAGAAGATGCAATGCGGGTTGCCGACATTGACCACGCTCGGCCCCGCCAGCACGCGCCCGTCCGGCAGCGCGAAAGCGAGATCGATGGCGCGCGTATCGCCGGCGTCGCGCGCCAGCGGAATTTCGGTCCAGGCAAAGCGCGGCTCGCCCATATCGACGGTGACAAGGCCGCCTTCGCCGATCTCGGCCTCAAGCACGCCCGCGCGCGTTTCGATGGAAAGCCGGTTGCGCCCCAGGCCCGGATGCAGCAGCGCCGCAACGCAGCGGCTCGCATTCCCGCAGGCGCTCACCTCGGAGCCGTCGGCGTTCAGGATGCGCATGAACACATCGGCCGCGCGCGAAGGCTCCAGCACGATGACCTGGTCGCAGCCCGCGCCGGTCTTGCGGTTGGCGATGGCTTCGGCGTCGGCGGCGGACAGCCGGACGGGCTCGGCGCGCGCATCGATCATGACGAAGTCGTTGCCGAGGCCGTTCATTTTCACAAAAGATATATGCCGCAGGTCCATATCTCTCTGCGCCGTTCTGCCTGTCGGTTGCCCAGAAGGGCTTATATAGACGGCGGCATGTGGCTTTGCAAAGATTGATGTGGCTTTTCCGCTACGACGATGTGTCCATACGGCGCCGCGCCGTCTTCCCGGAAGCCGCTTGCCTGCCCCGGACTTCGATCCGGGGTTATCCGGGACCGTTACAGGCGCAAGCAGAGAGTTCTGGGCGGCCCCGGATAAGCCGGGCGCTTTCCGGGGCGACGGGCTGCGCGCCCGAGCCTGGCCGCTGCGGCACAGTGCGGACGCTTACATGATTTCGCCTTGGGGGGACGCGCGGGGCGCCGGCGTCAGCCCCATAGATCCGCGGCGGGGGGATGGATCACGCTGCCGTCGAAGGCGAGGCCCGGCGCGCGGTCGCGGGCGAGCAGCAGCGGGCCATCGAGATCGACGAAATGGGCGCCGGGCGTGAGCAGCATCGCGGGCGCCATCGCGAGCGATGTTCCGACCATGCAGCCCACCATGATCGAAAGCCCCAGCGCCTCGGCCGCAGCCTTCAGGCGCAGCGCCTCGGTGAGGCCGCCCGTCTTGTCCAGCTTGATGTTGATCGCCTGATAGCGCGCGGCGAGGGCGTCGAGATCGGCGGCGGTGTGGATGCTTTCGTCCGCGCAGACCAGCATGCCGCCGCGATCCGCCGCCGGGATCGAGGCGAGCGCTCCATCGCTCGCAGCGGGCAAGGGCTGCTCGATGAGCGCTACGCCCGCAGCGCGGCATGCGGCGAGGTTCTCGGCGAAATTCGCTTCGGTCCACGCTTCGTTCGCGTCCACGATGAGGCGCGCGCCGGGCGCGCCGCGCCGCACAGCCGCGATCCGCTCGACGTCGCCGTCGCCGCCGAGCTTCACCTTCAACAGCGGCCGATGGCTCGCCACGCGCGCCGCCGCCTCCATCGCGTGCGCCTCGCCGAGGCTCAGCGTGTACGCCGTGACGACAGGCCGAGGCTCGGGCGCGCCTGCCAGCTGCCAAGCCCGCATGCCTGAGGCCTTCGCCTCCAAATCCCAGAGCGCGCAGTCGAGCGCGTTGCGCGCCGCCCCCGCCGGCAGCAGGGTGAGCAAGTCTGCGCGCGACGCTCCCGCCGCAATCGCTCCCGCCGCGCCTTCGATGGCGGCGGCGACGCCGTCCACGGTTTCGCCATAGCGCGGGTAAGGCACGCACTCGCCGCGCCCGCGATGCGGGCCATCCCCGATGGTCGCGACCACGACGCGCGCCTCGGTGCGGCTGCCTCTCGAAATCGTGAACGCGCCGGCGATGGGCCAGCTTTCAACCTCAACCTTCAAGCGCCGCATCGGCCAGTTCCTTCGACAAGATCACCCTTCGACAGGCTCAGGGTGAGGGTTACAGTGCGGGTGACGATTATGGCTTCCTCATAGTGCCCGGGGGTTACCGCCTCTTTGGCCCAGGCCCGAGATTAGGGTCACGGCTCGCTCATAGCACCCCGAGAGGGTCACGTGCTTTGGCCCGGACCCCGTGAGGGGTTGCGCCCTGCTTCCGCCCGGCCCGGGTTAGGGTCACGGCCTGCTTTTAGCGCGGACCCCGTGAGGGTTGCGCCCTACTTCGGCCCGGCCCGGGTTAGGATCACGGCCCGCTTTTAGCCCGGACCCCGTGAGGGTTGCGCCCTACTTCGGCCCGGCCCGGGTTAGGGTCACGGCCTGCTTTTAGCGCGGACCCCGTGAGGGTTGCGCCCTACTTCGGCCCGGCCCGGGTTAGGGTCACGGCCCGCTCATAGCACCCCGAGAGGGTCACGTGCTTTGGCCCGGACCCGGTGAGGGGTTGCGCCCTGCTTCGGTTCGGGTCAGGGTCGCGGCCTGTCACGGGGGACGGGCTGCTCATGGTTGACAAGGTCAGGCTTTGAAGGCCGGCCTTGCTGGAAACGTCTTGCCTCATCCTGAGGAGGCGCTGAAAGCGCCGTCTCGAAGGATGAGTTCCACGAACCATGGACCCCAGCTAGCTCGCGCGGGCGAAAAGCGTCTCCGGAAACTCCGACGCGATCCGGTCCACGATCGGTCCAGCCCCGAAGCGCATCGGATCGGCCGCGGGCAGCTCATGCTCGTGTTCAAGCTGCTTCAGGTAGCCGCGCGCCGCTTCCTCATCCATGGAGGAGGTATTGATCGCGATGCCGGCGGGCCGGATGCCCGGGTTGGTCAGCGAGCCGCATCGGATGGTCAGATCGATCACCGCCTGGATCGAGGGCAGCGGATGCGTAACGCCTCGCATGGTCTTGCGCGAGGGCTCGTGGCAAACCACGAAGGCGTCGGGCTGCGCGCCGTGGAGAAGGCCGAGCGAAACGCCCGCGAAAGAGGGGTGGAACATGGACCCCTGGCCCTCGATCACGTCCCAATGATGGGGGTCGGCGGCGGGCGAAAGCCACTCCACCGCGCCCGCAACGAAATCCGCCACCACGGCGTCGATGGCTACGCCGCGCCCGGAGATGAAAAGCCCCGTCTGCCCGGTAGCGCGGTAGTCGGCGTCAAAGCCACGGGCGCGCATTTCGCGCTCCAGCGCCAGCGCCGTGTATTTCTTGCCGACGGAGCAATCCGTGCCGACGGTCAGAAGCCTCATGCCCGGCCGCTTCGTCCCCTTGCCGGTGTCGAAACGCTCCGAGGACTGGCGAACGTCGAAAAGCTTGCGCCCATAGCGCCGCGCCGCATCGGCCACCGCCGGCCGCTCCGCGAGCTTAATGTGCAGGCCGCTCGCCACATCGAGGCCCGAAGCCAGCGCCTCGACGATCGGCGCGGTCCACTGCTCGGGCAGAACGCCGCCCGCGTTGACGACGCCGATGATGAGCGTCCGCGCGCCGGCCGCCGCCGCGTCCTGGACCGTCATCTCGGGAAGGCCCACATCCGCCTTGCAGCCGGGCATGCGCAACTGGCCGAGGCACCAGTCGCGCCGCCAATCGACAATGCCTTGCGCGGTCTTGGCCGCGAGTTGGTCCTGAACGTCGCCGAGGAAGAGGAGATAGGGCTGTCGGATTTGCATAAGGGGCGCTCCGGATGGCTTTGAGATGATAGGCATGACAATGCGATCTTACCAGCATTCGAATGGCTGCGTTGCGAAGTGCGCCGCGCCATCCCGCAACGTAGAGGATGTCTTTAACGGCTTGTCGAAAGCCTAGCTTTTCTTTATGTCCCGTAATACGAATTTCCCTTGATCCAATCTGAGGCTGCAGGCCATTGCGGAGAGACTAAAATGATTGATCGCCGTACAGTATTGATCGGATCGGCGTTGCTTGGCCTTTCCGGAGGCAGGGCGGCGGCGGAAACAGATCAGCGCAGCATCTTTTTCGGCCCGCAGACCCCGTTTTCTTTCGATGTTTTGATCGGCCTGGCGAAAGAGCTGAGCGAAAAGCCGTTTCAGAAAGCCGTGGTTCACAATCCAGAGCTGATCGAGCGGCTCGATTTCGACGCCTATCAGCAGATCAAGTTCAAACCCGATCTCGCGATCTGGGGACAAGGCGACGGGCCCTACCCGGTGGAGCTTTTCCACGTCGGCCGGTATTTCAAGGAGCCGGTGCGCATTTTTGTCGTCTCCGCCGCGGGGCTCGCGCAGGAGGTCGGCTACAGCCCGGACCTCTTCACCTATGGCAAGAGCGAATTCGCCAAGGCGCTGCCAGCCGATACGGGGTTCGCGGGCTTTCGCGTGCTCGCCGCGCCGGGCGTGCCGGACTGGCTCGCCTTTCTGGGCGCATCCTACTTCCGCAGCCCTGCCGAGACGGGACAATACGGGCAGTCGTCGCGCGGGCTCGCCATCGATGTCGCCATGCCTACGCCGGAGGAATTCCCGCGCTTTACAAGCTTCTGGCTCGAACCCATGGCGGGCCGCCGCGGGATCATCATCAACGCCCTTCTGGACTCGCCGCGCATCGCGGGCGCCTATCGCTTCGAGACGTCCCATGATGGCGCAACCTTGATGAACGTTCACGCCCATCTCTTTCCGCGGGCGGACATTGAGCGCGTCGGCATCGGGCCGCTGACCAGCATGTATTGGTACGGCAAGCCAAACCGGAAAGCGGCGATGGACTGGCGGCCCGAGATCCACGACAGCGACGGGCTGAGCGTCTGGACGGGCGCGGGCGAGCGCATCTGGCGGCCCATCAACAACCCGCTCAGCGTTCAGACAAGCAGCTTCTTCGATCAGCGGCCCAAAGGCTTCGGCCTTCTCCAGCGAGAGCGCGATTTTCGCGAATACGAGGACGATGGCGCGTTCTACAACAAGCGCCCGAGCGTGTGGGTGGAGCCTATCGGCGACTGGGGCGAGGGCGCGGTGCAACTCGTCGAAATCCCCACCAACGATGAAATCCACGATAATATCGTCGCCTACTGGACGCCGAGGCAGCCTTACCGCGCCGGTGAGCATCACGAGGTGCAATACAAGCTTTATTGGCGGCTCGAGGAGCCCTACCCGGCGCCGCTCTCGCGCGTGGTCGCCACACGGATGGGCGCCGGAGGCATTCCGGGCCAGCCGCGGCCGAAGGGCACGACAAAATACGTCGTCGATTTTCGCGGCGGCAGGCTCGCTGAATTCACGAAGCGCGGAGAGATCGGCATTGTCGTCAGCGCCGCCTCCGGCAAGGTCGAGCGCGAAGCGGTTTATCCCGTCGTCGATACCGACAAGTGGCGCGCGACTTTCGACTTCACTGCCGATTCCGAGGCCCCCGTCGATCTTCGCCTCTACCTCAAAAAGGGCGACGACGCTCTGAGCGAAACCTGGCTGTTCCAGCATCTGCCCGTGGCCTGGACGATGTAGCGATGCGGGCGCGCAGCGGGCGCTGCCGCCGGACCGCAGGAAGCCGCCGCCGCTCGCCGCTAAGGCGCCGCTTTGCCGCGCCTTGGCTGCCTCAAAAGTTGTGGCCTTCCCGCGCAGGCGCCTTTGCGGATCAAAGCAAATAGCTTACGCTTCCTGGGTCTCATACAGGGACAGGGCGGGCGCGGCCTCGTATTTTCGAGGAAAGGGACACGGCGTAGTTACCGCGCGCCCGTCGCTTTGGCCGCTTCTCCCAGTCTTCCGAAAATAGCTTCAGCTTTCCCGGCATAGCTTAAGCTGGTATCGGGAGGAATTGCTCGGGCCAGCATGCTCTGACCTCTGATTGGGTTAAGCAATTCTCTGCATCAATTTGACACCCGCGCTAAATTTTTATTTATGATGACCGCAACGCGGTTCATCGTTATTTTACCAATGGCGCTCGCTCGAACGATAAATCTTAGAGCTGCTTGAGCTGAGCGTTGATTCACTATGGCGTTATGGAGTGGGCAAGTGAGCAAGATAAAGTATGTCGCGGCGTCTGAAGCGCAACGGGCTTGGTGGGACGACCTTTATCAACTCGATCGCCGGCCGGCTGGCTTCGATCGCGTCGTCGTTCTCGAAGCCGGCGCCGATCCCCAGCCGACGGGCTTGCTGGATGCGCAGGGCAACCCACTCTATCGCCTTGTCGAGAAGGAGCCGATAGGCTTCCGCTTGTTGACGGAAGAAGCGTAAGCGCGCGATGCCGAGGCCTATCTAAGGCTCGCAATAAGCTTGATCCCGAGCGGGCGCCTTCTCAAAGGCCGAGGAAGGCGCCAACTCCACCGCGGCCGCGACGAGCCGTCCAAAATCAATCCGCCTCGATGGTCTGTCCCGGCGAGGAAGCCGCCGGTGAGCGCCTGAACCGTGGCGTCGAGAGTGAAGCCGATCAGCCCGGCGATCAAAGCCTTGGGCGATTTGGCGTCATGAAGCCAACCGAAACCGAAGCGTCATGACGCAGCCGTTCGGAGGCGCGTCGCCAACCGCGATGGTCGCGCCATGAGCGTCCACGATGCGCTTCACTATGGTGAGGCCGAGCCCCGACCCCACTGTGCTGGCCCTGTCCTTTCGCCAGAATCGTTGGAAAATCTGGCTGCGTTCCGCCACGGGGATTCCCGGCCCCTGGTCGCTGACCGAGACGCCGCCATCCCCATCGACTTCGATTTTCACGCATGTGCCGGCGGGCGTGTGCCTGATCGCGTTCTCAACGATATTCCGAAGGGCGCGGAACAGAACTTCGGCGTTCCCCCTGACGCGGACCCGCTCCTCGGGAGCATTCAGCAGGATCTGCTTGTTTTCTGCAATCGCCATGGGCGCGATAAACTCGACGACCTCCACGCAAACTTCGTCAAGATCGGCGGCCTCGTCCGGCCTCACCATGAATGCCTCAAGCTCGGCGATGTCGAGCAGCTGACTCACAATTCTTTTCATTCTTGCAATGTCCCGGCTCAGCAGCGCGGCGACTTCCTTATCGGGGATGGCGTCGACGCGGGCTTGCAGGATGGAAAGAGGCGTGCGCAGCTCGTGAGCGGCGTCGGCGGTAAATTCCTTTTGCACGCGGAGGCCGTGATCGAGGCGATCCAGCGCCTGATTTATCGTTCCCACCAGCGGCTTGATCTCGCTTGGAATGCTGTCGAGAGGAAGCCGCACCTCGCTGCGCTCGGGGCCGATCTTGGCCGCCAGCTCGGACGCTTCCAGAAGAGGGTTCAGCGCGCGCCGGAAAATTGTGACGTCGATGGCGAGGAGAAACAGCAGGATCGGCATCGTAATCCAGCCGACCCTGGCGAAGAACTCCTTGACGATGTCGTCGATCAGCACATCGCGATGCTCCAAATCCTGAGAGATTTGGACCCATACGGACTTTTCGCCGACCTTCGCGGGGATGCTGGCTTCCATGACGGGCACATCGGCGCGCCTTGCCTCGACATAAACGGGCGTGGCCTCGCGGGCGCCGCCGGCGATCGGCGCGCCGCGGTTTTTCAGCGATGAAAACAGAACGTCGCCCGAAGCGTCGACGACCGAAAAGGCGTAACGGCCGTACGCCTCGGAAAAAAGCGCCTCCATATTTGCGGGCAGGCTCAATTCCAGGCCGCCGTCGGGCTTCACGCCAAGATAGCGCGTGATGAGCTGCGCATTCTCCCGGAGCGAGCGATGCTGCAAGTCCTCCGCGGCCGACTGGAGCAGAAGATAAAGCGCGGCCGGCATGAAAGCCGACGTGATGACGATCGCGACGATGTGCAGCGATATGATCCGTTGGGTGATCGACTTGAACATGCGGGCTCGCTGGCGCTTTAAGCTAGAGCGCGTCCGGAAAAGCGTGAAGCGGCTTTCCGAAAAGACGCACGTAAAAACAAAGAGCTAGAGCGCGGTTTTGATTCCATCAAAAGCGGATAAGCTCTAGGCCGCCGTGATGAGATAGCCGACGCCTCGAATTGTGTGAATAGCGGCGTTCGCGCCCAGATCCTGCAAGCTCTTGCGGAGGCGGTGCACATACACCTCGACCGCGTTCGATCCGACGTCCGCCTCCAGCCCGAAGATCTGGTCCTCGACGGCGCGCTTCGTCACGACGCGCCCGCTCCGGCGCATGAGGATTTCGAGAACCGCAAGTTCCCGCGCCGACAGCATCTGCGGCTTGCCATCGATGAAAGCCTGCCGGCCGACGGTATCGAACACAAGGTTGCCGAGTTCCAGCGACTTGCCGAGAATCTGGCCGGGGCGGCGCAGGATGGCTTCGAGGCGGGCGACGAGTTCCTCGAAGGCGAAAGGCTTGACGAGATAATCGTCCGCGCCCGCCCTCAATCCCGACACCCGGTCGTTGACTCCGTCCCGCGCGGTCAGGATCAAAACGGGCACATTGCTTTGGCGCGTCCTGATTGCGCGCAGAACCGTTGCGCCATCCTCATCGGGCAGGCCCAGGTCCAGGATGACGGCGGCGTAATGGGTCGACCCGAGCACAGCGATGGCGTCGGCCGCGGTCGCCACGGAGTCGGCGTCGAAGCCGGCGCCCTTGAGGCTCGTCGCCAGGAGCTTCGACAGCTCCTCGTTGTCTTCCACAAGCAAGAGTCGCACGGGCGCTTGCCTTTCGCAAAGTGACCCCAGAAGGTGATATAGGCGAAAGCGCAACCGATGCAAAGGAACACGGGCCGTAGCCCCGCCTGTGAACCAAATGCCGCACTAACTCTTTGTTTTGCTGCGGGTGTTAACGGAAAGCCGCGGACACGCTTCAGCGCTCGACGGAGGCGGGGATGTCGCCGATTGAGATGAGATCGAAAGCGAAGGCGGCGTAAAGGGCGCCGACGATCAGCGCCGAAATCGCCGCCGCCAGGATGAATTTGCGCGCAAGCCTCGGCGAGGAGGGAGCGCCGGCCGCCTCGGCGAAGGGGTCGCTGCCCGGCGGCGCTTGCTGCTCCCCCATTTTGAACGGCAATAACGCGAACAGAACAATCCACCAGACTATGAAAAACAGGCCGATGGCGATGGAGACGCTCACAGCGGCCTCACCGCTGTTCAAGCTCGACGAGCGTGCCGCAGAAATCCTTGGGATGCAGGAAGAGGACGGGCTTGCCGTGCGCGCCGATTTTGGGGCGCCCGTCGCCAAGAACTCGCGCGCCATTGGCGACGAGCTGGGCGCGGGCCGCTTCGATGTCGTCGACCTCGTAGCATATGTGATGAATGCCGCCTTCGGCGTTTCGCTCCAGGAATTTTGCGATGGGCGAATTCTCGCCAAGCGGCTCCAGAAGCTCGATCTTCGTGTTTGGCAGCGTGACGAAGATTGTGGACACGCCGTGGTCCGGCTGCGGGACCGCCTCCGAAACCTCGGCGCCCAAGGTTTCGCGATAGACGGCGGCCGCGGCGCGCAGGTCTTTCACGGCGATCGCGACGTGGTTCAGACGGCCGATCATGGCTCCTCTCAGGCGGTTCAAATCATGGAGACAAGAACCGAGCAAAGCGGCTTCTTGCCCCAAATGAGCTTCATTTCGGCGCGGATGGATCGCGTGACCGCTTCCCGGACCAACTGGCGGTCCTTGCGTTTGGCCTTTGGAATGCTTTCAACGGCATTGTAGACCGCGCTCAACGCCCGCTCGACCAGCTTGGCGCCATTGGCGTCGCGCAGGGGAAGGCCGGTGACATCGACCTCGGGCTCGGCGGCGATCTCTCCATGGCGGTTGATCACCACCGAGGCGGCGACGTGCCCATTCCAGGACAGGCGCTTGCGCTGAGCGACGGCGGGATCGCCCGCCTCCAGGACGAGATTGCCGTCCCGGTAGAGACGGCCGATGGGCACGTCCTCGTCGACGATGTGCGGCTCGTCCGGGCCAAGGTGAAGAATGCGGCCATCGCGGACGCGCCGCACGGCCATGATGCCATGCGCCTCGGCGTGGGCGGCGTGGGCTTCGAGGTGGCGGGCCTCGCCGTGCATCGGAACCAGATAGGCCGGCCGCGTAAGACGGTAGAACCGCGTCAGCTCGCCCCTGCGAGGGTGGCCCGATGCGTGGATGGCGCCGTCGGGGTTTTCCGTAACGATCCCAATGCCACGGTCGGCAAGCTGGTTCTGGATGCGGATGACCGAGTCCTCGTTGCCGGGTATCGTCCGCGACGAGAAGATGATGGCGTCGCCGTGATCGAACTTCACGTAGGGATGCTCGCCCTTGGCGATGCGCGCGAGCGCGGCCTGCGGTTCCCCCTGGCTGCCCGTGACGAGAGCGACGACGCGATCGCGCGGCAGCGACGGGAACGCATCCTGATCCGAATAGGTCAGATGCTCCGGCCACAGTCCGGTATCGCGGGCGGCCTCGACGATGCGGTGCATGGCGCGGCCGACCAGAATAAGCTCGCGGTTTGCCGCGCGGGCCGCCTCGCCGATGGCGATGAGGCGCGCGACGTTCGAGGCGAACGTGGTGATCCCGACGCGCCCCTTCATGCGCCCGATCATCGCCTTGAGATTATCGGCGACTTCCTGCTCGGTGTGGCTGATGCCTTCCAGGAGCGCGTTGGTGCTGTCGCAGATAAGGGCGCGGACGCCTTCTTCGCCGCAACGCGCGAGCTTTGCCTCGTCGGACGGATCGCCATAGGCGGGGGTGTCGTCGAACTTCCAATCGCCGGAGTGGATGATATTGCCCGCGGGCGTGCGCAGGTAGACGGCGTTGCATTCGGGAATGGAGTGGGCAACCGTGACAAGGTCCACGTCGAACGGTCCGATCTTGAAGCGCGAGTTCTGCGCCATCTCAACGATGGGAACTTCGGACCCGTGCGAATATTCCTGCAGCTTCTGCTTGAGGAGATGCGCCGCGAACTTCGTCACATAAACGGGCGCGCGCAGCCGCGGCCACATCTCGGCCACGGCGCCGATATGGTCCTCATGGGCGTGGGTGATGAGAATGCCGGCGAGGCTCTTTCTCTCCTCCTCGATGAAGCGAAGGTCGGGCAGAACGACATCCACCCCCGGCTCCGCGTCGTTTGGGAAGGTGATCCCGCAATCGATCATCAGCCATTGGCGGTCGTTGGCCGGGCCGAGGCCATAGAGGTAGACGTTGAGGCCAATCTCGCCGATGCCGCCGAGGGGCAAAAACACAAGTTCGGGCGTGGCAGGCGTTCCTGTCTTTGGCATTCCTATTTTGGCATCCTGCTCTTGAGTGCGCGCTTGAGTTTCCGATCAGCCAAGCGCATCGGGGTAAATGTCGCCTGCGGTCACTGTTATGACAACCCCCGGCTCCGTTTCAAGCTGGAGCGCCCCGGCAGGATCGACGCCGCGGAACTTACCGCGAATTGCAGATCCGTTCAAATTTACACTGATAAATTCGTTCAGCGCCAGTGCGCGGCTGAGCCAGGCTTCGCGGATGCGCGGAAAGCCGCGGCCTTCGTCCCACAAGGCGAGCCGCTTCTCGAACGCCGCCGCCAGCGCGCCGAAAGCCTCCGGGACGGCGGACGCGTTGAGCCCGAGGCTCGCAACCGGGCGCCGTTCGTTTGCCGGGGCGTGCGAGACGTTGATGCCGACGCCGAGGATGACGGCGAGCCCTTCGCCGTTCGGCGCCTTCAGGCTTTCAAGCAGCACGCCGGCGAGCTTCGCGCCGTTCAGCATCACGTCGTTCGGCCATTTCAGGCGCAGTTCAGGAATTTGCTCCGGCGGCAGGAGCGACGCGCTGGCGTCGTGCGCCGCGAGCGCCGCGACGAAGGAAAGCTGCGTGGCCGTGGCGGGAGCGACGCGCGCGCTGATCAGGAGAGTTGCGTAGAGGTTGCCTTTCGGCGAAGTCCAGCGGCGTCCGCCGCGTCCTCTGCCGCAAAGCTGCTCGTCCGCGACGATCCACAGCGGCGGCGCGGCGCCGGCGGCGAGCTGGCGCAACGCTTCTTCGTTTGTCGAATCGATGCTTTCGAAGCGCAGGACCGGGATGTCGCGAGAGGATGCGCTCACGGCTTAGAACAGCGAGCGCGAAGCTGCGTCGGCTGCGGCCTTGAGCGGGCTTGGATAGATGAAGAAGAGGATCGCGAAACCGGCGGTCACGGCAAGCACGAGGCCGACCGACGAGGGGATCGGCTCAAAGCCCGCGCCCGCTTCGTCGAAATACATGATCTTGACGACGCGCAGATAATAGAAGGCGCCGATCACCGACAGCACCGCGCCGGTGATGGCGAGCCAGGTGAGGTGCGCCTCGATGGCCGCGTTGAACACGTAGAATTTCGCGAAGAAGCCCGCGAGCGGCGGGATGCCAGCGAGCGAGAACAGAAGCATCGCGAACAGAAACGCGAAGAGCGGCTGTTCCTTCGAAACGCCGGCGAGATCCTGGATCGCTTCGCTCATATGACGGCCCTGGCGCATGGCGAGAACGCAGGCGAAGCTGCCGACCGTCATGGCGAGGTAGATCGCGAGATAGATCAGCACGCTCGATATGCCGTCGACCCCCGCGCCGCCGGGCGTCGCCGCCGCCACGCCGATCAACGCATAGCCGACATGACCGATGGAGGAATAGGCGAGCAGCCGCTTGATGTTCGTCTGGCCGATCGCCGCGAAGGCCCCGAGCGCCATCGAGGCGACCGAGATCGCAATCACGATCTGCTGCCACTGATCGACCGCGTTCGGGAAGGCGCCGAGAACGACGCGGATAATCATGGCCATGGCCGCCATCTTGGCCGCGGACGCGAAATAGGTCGTTACCGGCGTCGGCGCGCCCTCGTAGACGTCGGGCGTCCACATATGGAAGGGCACGGCCGAGATCTTGAAAGCGAGCCCGGCCAGGACGAAGACGAGGCCAAAAATGAGCCCGATGGAGGCGCCGTGAGCCTGCACGGCTTCAGCGATGCGCGGGAACGAGGTCGCGCCCGTATAACCGTAGACGAGCGACGACCCATAGAGTAGAAGCCCGGACGACAGCACGCCCAGCACGAAATATTTCAGGCCTGCCTCGGTGGAGCGCAGGTGATCGCGGTGGAAGGCGGCGACGACGTAAAGCGCGAGGCTCTGGAATTCGAGAGCGAGATAAAGCGAAATGAGGTCGTTCGCGGAGATGGTCAGCATCATGCCCGCGGTCGAAAGCAGGATCAGCACCGGGTATTCGAACCGCAGGATCCGCTCGCGGCGCATATAGTCGAACGACAGAACGATGGTCAGCGCCGATCCCAAAAGCGTGAGGATTTTCATGAAGCGGGCGAAACTGTCGTCGATGAAAGCGCCGTTGAAAAGCTCCTGGACCGCCGGCGGATGGCGCGCGATCAACAGCGCCGAGCCGATGAGCACGAAAACTGAAACCACGCTGATCGCGATGCCCATCTGGCGGCGATGGTACGCGCCCCACATCAGAAGTACGAACGACGCGAGCACGATGAACAGCTCAGGGAAGATCGGCGCGTATTCCGAGAGCGCCGCCGTGACTTTGGCATACAGATCGGGGAGCATCGCCGCCTATTTCTCCAGTCCCGCGAGGACGTTCGTTCCGCCCGCGTTGTTATTCGCAAGAATGCCCTTCTGATAGGGCGCGATCATCGCCTTCACGGCGCCGGACGTCATGTCGAACACCGGCTTGGGATAGAAACCGAGGCCGATGGTCAGGATCACGAGCGGGGCCATGATGGCGATTTCGCGCGCGTTCATGTCGGGGATCGCGGCGAGCGAGGGCTTGTCGAGCTTGCCGAAGATGACGTGCCGGTAAAGCGTGAGCCCATAGAGCGCCGACAGGATGATGCCGAAGGTCGCGAACATCGCGGCGACGTTGCTCGCGTTGAAGGTGCCGAGCAGCGACAGGAACTCGCCGATGAAGCCGCTCGTGCCGGGCAGGCCCACATTGGCCATGGTGAAGACCATGAACACGAAGGCGTACATCGGCATGCGGTCCGCGAGGCCGCCATAGGCCGCAATCTCGCGCGTGTGCATGCGGTCGTACACGACGCCGACCGAAAGGAAGAGCGCGCCGGAGACGACGCCGTGACTGATCATCTGGAAGACCGCGCCCTGTGCGCCTTGCTCGGTGCCGGAGAAGACGCCGAGTGTGACGAAGCCCATATGCGCGACCGACGAATAGGCGATCAGCTTCTTCATGTCCTTCTGGGCGAAGGCGACGAGCGAGGTGTAGAGGATGGCGGCGACGCCCAGCGTGAACATCAGCGGCGCATAGGAGACGGACGCCTCCGGGAACATGGGCAGCGAGAAGCGCAGGAATCCGTAGCCGCCCATCTTCAGGAGGACCGCCGCGAGGATCACAGAGCCTGCCGTCGGGGCCTCGACATGCGCGTCGGGCAGCCAGGTATGCACCGGCCACATCGGCAGCTTCACGGCGAAGGAGGCGAGGAACGCGAACCATAGCCAGGTCTGCAGCGCCGCCGGGAAATGGAACTTCAACAGCGTCGGGATTTCCGTCGTGCCCGCCTGCCCATACATGGCGAGAATGGCAAGCAGCATGAGCAGCGAGCCGAGCAGCGTATAGAGGAAGAACTTGAAGCTCGCATAGACGCGGCGCGGGCCGCCCCACACGCCGATGATGAGGAACATCGGAATGAGGCCGCCCTCGAAGAACAGGTAGAACAGCACGAGATCGAGCGAGACGAACACCCCGATCATGAGCGTTTCGAGCAAAAGAAACGCGATCATGTACTCTTTCACGCGCTCCTCGATCGAGGTCCAGCTCGCCAGGATCGACACCGGCATCAGGAACGTGGTGAGGATCACGAAGGGCAGCGAAAGCCCGTCGACGCCCACATAGTAGGAGATCGTGTTCGAGAGCCAGGGGCGATGCTCTTCGAACTGGAAGCCGGAGTTCGACGGATCAAACCGGACGAGCAGGACGAGCGACAGGGCGAACGCAACGAGCGACGTCCACAGCGCAATCCAGCGCGCGTTTTTCTTTGCCGCCTCGTCGCTGCCTTGAAGGATCGCAAGAAAAAGCGCGCCAACGACCGGCAGCAGGAGAAGCGTGGTCAGAATGGGCCAATCTTTCATATCTTGAACAAAGCCCCGCGGAAGAGATAGGCGAAATAGCTGACGATTGCCGCCACGCCGATGAGCATGACGAAGGCGTATTGGTAGACGTAGCCGGTCTGCAGCCTGACAGCGCGTTTTGTCACGTCGAGCACGCGCGCGGAGACGCCGTCGGGGCCGAGCCCGTCGATGATCTTCCCGTCGCCATAAATCCAAAGGACGCGCGCAAGCCACGCCGTCGGGCGCACGAAAATCCAGTGGTACAGCTCGTCGAAATACCACTTGTTATAGAGGAAGGCGTGGATGGGCTTGAAATTCCTGACCGTCCAGGCCGGCAGCCAAGGCGCGGCGATATAGGCTAGATAGGCGAGCAGGAAGCCTCCCGCCATCACGATGGTCGGCATCCATTTAATGAGCGGATCCTCGACATGCTCGCTGGCTTCGAGGATGTGATTGCCGGGCGCGGTGAAGAGCGCGCCGCGCCAGAACTCGGCGTATCCGTGCTCCACGAAATAAGGGGCGAAGATGAAGCCGGCGCCGAGCGCGCCGATGGCGAGAAGCAGGAGCGGTCCGGTCATCACCGGCGGCGACTCATGGGCGTGCTCGAAGGCGTGCTCATCCTTGGGCTTGCCGAAGAACGCCATGAAAATCAGCCGCCACGAATAGAACGAGGTGAGGAAGGCAGCCACGACGAGCAGATAGTAGGCGTAACGGGCGACGGGCGAAGCAGACGCGAAGGACACGTCGATGATGGCGTCCTTCGAGAAGTAACCCGAGGTGAAGGGGAAGCCCGTCAGCGACAGCGTGCCCACCACCATCATGACGAAGGTGAAGGGGATCGCGGTTCTCAGGCCGCCCATCTGCCGCAAGTCCTGCTCGCCGTGAAGCGCATGAATGACCGAGCCCGCGCCGAGGAACAAGAGCGCCTTGAAGAAGGCGTGCGTGAACAAGTGGAAGATGCCGGCGGCATACGCGCCGAGGCCGAGCGCCACGAACATGTAGCCGAGCTGCGAACAGGTCGAGTAGGCGATCACGCGCTTGATGTCGTTCTGCGCCACGCCGACGGTCGCCGCGAAGAACGCCGTCACAGCGCCCACGGCCGTAACCACCGTCAGCGCCACAGGAGAAAGCTCGAACAGCGGCGACAGCCGCGCCACCATGAAGACGCCCGCCGTCACCATGGTGGCGGCGTGGATGAGCGCGGAGACCGGCGTCGGGCCTTCCATGGCGTCCGGCAACCACGTATGGAGCAGGAACTGCGCCGACTTGCCCATCGCGCCCATGAACAGAAGCAGGCAAATCACGGTGAGCGCGTCCGCTTGATAGCCGAAGGCCGAGAGCGTGAGGTTCTGCTTCTCCTTGGCGGCGGCGAAGACGGCATCGAAATTGACGTCGCGAAAGATGTAAAAGATGGCGAAAACGCCAAGCGCGAAGCCGAAATCGCCAACGCGGTTGACAATGAATGCCTTGATCGCGGCCTGGTTCGCCGACGCGCGGTGATACCAGAAGCCGATGAGCAGGTAGGACGCCAGCCCCACGCCCTCCCAGCCGAAGAAGAGCTGGATGAAGTTGTCCGCGGTCACAAGCGACAGCATCGCGAAGGTGAACAGCGACAACTCTGCGAAAAACAGCGGCTGCCGGTCGTCCTCGGACATATAGCCGACCGAGTAGACGTGAACGAGCGCCGAGACCGAGGTCACCACCACGAGCATCACCGCCGTCAGCGTGTCGATGCGCAAGGACCATGAGGTCTGCAAATCGCCGACGTCGATGAAGGGCAGGAGCGGCACGCGCGCCTCTTCCCCGAGGAAGCCGACATGGTAAAACGCAATCCACGAGAGCCCCGCGGCGGCGAGCAAGAAGAGGCTGGTCAGAAAGCCCGAGGTCTTGTCGCCAAGCGCGCGGCCGAAGAACCCCGCCAGGATCGCGCCCGCCAATGGCAAGAATAGGATGGCTGGATACATTCGCGCGCCTTACCCTCTCATCGAGTTGATGTCGTCGACGGCGATGGAGCCGCGGTTCCGGTAATAGATCACGATGATGGCGAGCCCGATGGCGGCTTCGGCCGCCGCCACCGTCAGCACCACCATCGCGTAGATCTGCCCCGTGATGTCGTTCAGGTAGGCGGAGAAGGCCACGAGGTTGATGTTGACGGCGAGAAGCATCAGCTCGATCGACATCAGGATGATGATCACGTTCTTGCGGTTGAGGAAAATTCCGAACGCGCCGAGCGTGAACAGGATCGCCGCCACGGAAAGATATTGGTGGAGTCCGATGCCGGTCGCCGCCTCTATGGGAGAAATCGCGTTTACCATGGCGGTCAGGAAATCCCTTCCCCTGTTTTGACTTTAACCACTTCGATGGCGTCCTTGCGCCGGCGGCCCACCTGCTCGGCGGCGTCCTGACGCTTGGCGCCGGCGCGATGGCGCAGCGTCAGCACGATCGTTCCGATCATCGCTACAAGCAGCACCAGGCCGGAAAGCTCAAAGAAATACGCATACTTCGTATAGAGCACGCGCCCGATGGCCGCTGCGTTCGTCACCTGCTCGGCCGGGATGGGCTGGACGGCGCCGGGCGCGACCGCAAAGCTCCCCACCACGAGGATCAGCTCCGCAAGCAGCACAAGGCCCAGCCCCAAGCCGATCGGCAGGTAGCGCGCTGAGCCGGCGCGCAGTTCGCTGAAATCGATGTCGAGCGTCATGACCACGAACAGGAAGAGGACCGCGACCGCGCCGACATAGACGATCACCAGGATCATCGCGAGAAACTCGGCGCCAAGCAGGATGAAGAGGCCCGCCGCATTGAAGAATGCGAGGATCAGGAACAGCACGGAATGGACCGGGTTGCGCGCGGTGATGACCATCGCGCCCGACACGAGAAGCACGACCGAAAAAAGGTAGAAGAATAACCCAGCAATTGTCATGCGCAGCCGATCTCGAATTATTGCGGCGAAAGCCGTTGAACCGTTAAAGCGTCGTCTCTGTGAAGCGGACCCCTCATGCCGTCTTTCCTCATGGAGGGAAGCCGGTTTCCCTTCATCCCTTTTGGATCGGCCTTTCGGCGAGGGGAACGATTGCTGGAAGCTTTGGCATTCTTGCTTTTCACTGCCCCCCGTCAGTGTAAAGCACATCTTGCTTGGAGCGCACCCACGTTCGCCGCCCTGCGGCAATCGGGATAAGCGATTATTTCAAGCGGTTCGTCCAGGCATGCCGGACGGCGGTCAGCGATAGGGCGCGTCGAGTTCGATGTTCTTCGCCAGAACTCGTTCCCACCGGTCGCCGTTCGCCAGCAACTTCTCCTTGTCGTATAAGAGCTCCTCCCGCGTCTCGGTCGCGAATTCGAAATTCGGTCCCTCGACGATCGCATCCACCGGGCAAGCCTCCTGGCAATAGCCGCAATAGATGCATTTCACCATATCGATGTCGTAGCGCGTCGTGCGCCGCGTGCCGTCGTTGCGGCGCGGGCCGGCCTCGATGGTGATCGCCTGGGCCGGACAGATCGCCTCGCAAAGCTTGCACGCGATGCAGCGCTCCATCCCATTGGGATAGCGGCGCAAGGCATGCTCGCCGCGAAACCGCGGGCTGACGGGATTCTTCTCGAAGGGATAGTTCACCGTCGCCTTCGGCTTGAAGAAATACTTCATGGCAAGCCAAAGCGCGACAATGAACTCCTTCAAGACCGCCGATCGAAGAGACTGGCCGAAGCCTGCCATCAATGCACTCCTTGACGAGAGGCCCGCGCTAACGAGCCAGGCCTCCGAATTGTAGAACAGCCGCCACAATCACCACCATCGCCAGCGACGTAGGCAGGAAAATCTTCCAGCCCAGGCGCATCAGCTGATCGTAGCGGTAGCGCGGCACGATCGCCTTCACCATGGCGAACATGAAGAAGACAAAGCAGAATTTGAGAAAGAACCAGATGACCCCCGGGACCCACGTGAAGGGCGCGATCTCGACCGGAGGCAGCCAGCCGCCGAGGAAAAGGATGGTCGTCAGAGCGCACATCACGGCGATCGCGACATACTCTCCCACCATGAAAAGCAGATACGGCGTTGACGAGTATTCCACCATGAAGCCGGCGACAAGCTCCGATTCGGCTTCGGGCAGATCGAAAGGCGGCCTGTTTGTTTCCGCCAGCGCCGATATGAAGAAGATGACGAACATCGGGAACAGCGGCAGCCAGTACCAGCCGAACAGCCCATAGGGCCCGCGCTGGGCGTTCACGATGTCGGAAAGGTTCAGCGATCCCGCGCACAGAAGCACGGTGACCATGACGAAACCGATGGAAACCTCGTAGGACACCATCTGAGCCGCCGAACGCAGCGCGCCCAGGAACGGATATTTCGAGTTCGAGGCCCAGCCGCCTATGATGATGCCGTAGACGCTCAACGACGAGATCGCGAAAATATAGAGAATGCCGACATTCAGGTTGGAGACGACCCAGCCATTCGCCACGGGGATCACGGCAAAGCTCGACAGCGCAAGCACCAAGGTCGCCAATGGCGCGAGCAGAAACAGCGTCTTGTCCGCGCCCGCCGGGATGATGGGCTCTTTCAGCAGGAACTTGCCGAAGTCGGCGAAGGACTGAAGCAGGCCGAAAGCGCCGACCACGTTCGGGCCGCGCCGCAGTTGCACGGCCGCCCAGATCTTCCGGTCCGCCAGCACGACATAGGCGATGATGAGAAGCACCGGAACAAGGAGCAGCAGGCTCTGCGCGAGAATGACAACGGTCGGGTACCCGTAATTTCCCCAGAATGCGCCCAGATCAACCATGTGCGTGCGCCGTCCCGTGCTCAAATGCCTGGTTCAATGCGGAAAGCTCCGCCATCACGGCCGACGCCCGCGCAATCGGATTGGTCAGGTAATAATCCTCGATGAGTTCCGGCAGCGGCTCGTCGGGAAGCGGCTTAAGCGAGCCGGCCAGTTGCTGCGCCGCGAATTTCTCTGGAACGAGCGCATCGATGGCCGCGAGATGCGGATGAGTTTTGTAAAGCGCCGCCCGAAGCGCCTTCAGGCTGTCGAACGGCAGCGTCGCGCCAAGGTGCTCCGAAAGCGCCCTGATGATCGTCCAATCCTCTCGCGCGTCGCCCGGCGGGAACACAGCGCGCTCGCCGAGCTGCACGCGGCCCTCGGTGTTGACGTAGGTTCCGCTTTTCTCGGTATAGGCGGCGCCGGGCAGAACGATGTCGGCGATCCGGGCGCCGCTGTCGCCATGCGAGCCCTGGTAGATCACGAAGGCGCCGCCCGTCTTGCTCACATCGAACTCGTCCGCGCCGAGGAGGTAAAGAACCTCGATGTCGCCGCTGGCCGCGCCTTCGAGCATTCCGGCCAGGTCGAGACCGCCTTCGCCGGGCAGGAACCCGATGTCCAGCCCGCCCACGAGAGCGGCGCTTGTATGCAGAACGCTGAACGGATGCCAGCCGAAGGCGTCCTTCCCTTGCATGGCCTTGGCGGCGATTTCCGCGGCCTTGAACAGGACGCTTTCGCCAGCGGCGTGATTGAGCGCGGCCTGACCGACGATGATGAGAGGGCGGGACGCCTTGCGCAACATCGTGAGAACAGGGCTTCCCTCCCGCGCCGCGTCGTCGATGGCCTTGAGCGAGGCGCCGAGCCAATCATAGGGGTAGGTCAGGTCCGTGGCGGGTCCGATCGACGCGAGCCGGGCGCCGTGCAGATACGCCTTTCTCAGGCGGGCGTTGAGAACCGCCGCTTCCTTGCGCGGATTTACGCCGATGAGGAGCACCGCGTCGGCGTGATCCACGCCCGCGAGAGTGGAGTTGAACAGGTAGCTCGCGCGCCCATGCATGGGATGCAGCTTCTGGCCGAGCTGACGGCAGTCGCGATGTGGCGAGCCAAGCTCGTCGAGCAGCATCTTGAGCGCAAACATTTCCTCGACCGCGCACAGGTCGCCGGCGATGGCGCCAACCTTGCGCGAACCGGCCTTTTTGACCCGCGCCGCAATCTCATTGAAGGCCTCGTACCACGAAACCTCCTCAAGCTTGCCGCCGCGCCGCAGATAAGGGCGATCAAGCCGCTTCTTCTTCAGGCCGTCCACGACGGCGCGCGTCTTATCCGAGATCCACTCCTCGTTCACGCCGTCATTGTTGCGGGGCAGGATGCGCATGACCTCCCGGCCGCGGGCGTCGACGCGGATGTTGGAGCCGAGGGCGTCCATCACGTCGATGGATTCGGTTTTCCGAAGCTCCCAGGGGCGCGCGACGAAGGAGTAGGGCTTCGAGGTCAGCGCGCCGACCGGACAGAGATCGACGATGTTGCCCGACATCTCCGACTGGAGGCCGCGCTCCAGATAGGTCGTGATTTCCATGTCCTCGCCGCGCCCGATGGCGCCGAGTTCGCTCACGCCCGCAACCTCGGTCATGAAGCGGACGCAGCGCGTGCACTGGATGCAGCGCGTCATGAAGGTCTTGATAAGCGGGCCGAGATACTTCTCCTCGACGGCGCGCTTGTTCTCGCGGTAGCGGCTGCCGTCGAAGCCGTAATACATGGATTGGTCTTGAAGATCGCACTCGCCGCCCTGGTCGCAGATGGGGCAATCGAGCGGGTGATTGATGAGCAGGAACTCCATCACGCCTTCGCGGGCCTTCTTCACCAGCGGCGTGTCGGTGTGAATGACGGGCGGCGTGCCGTCACGGTTCGGCCTCAAATCGCTGACATTCATGGCGCAGGACGCCATCGGCTTCGGGATGCCCGCGATCTCGACGAGGCACATGCGGCAGTTGCCGGCGATGGACAGGCGCTCATGATAGCAGAAGCGCGGGATCTCCGCCCCAGCCTGTTCGCAAGCTTGCAACAGCGTAATGCCGTCCTCGACCTCGATCTCCTTGCCGTTGATATTCAGCTTGGGCATTTTTTCCCTTCGTTACCCCTCCAACCCGGATGCCCTTTATGTCATTAACGCATGGCGAGGGGCAACGGTTAACTATGCGTATCTGCAAACGAAGTGGCGTGTCAGCCTATTTTTATGAGCGAGTTGCGGCGCGGCTTAAAAGCGCACGCCCGGCGGTTGCGCCCATTGCGTCTCGACGGCGCGGCGAGCTGAAGCTTCACTAACGCTAAGGTTGTTTTTCGACGGTGGCCTGCTTCGCGCCCGGCAAGCCGCCAATCGTGTCGTCGGGGCTGGCCAGCCCGTCTTTCGAGGGCAGCGGCGGAACAGGAGCGGCGCCAGCCTCAGGCGCCTTGCGAAGCGATCGAGATTTCATGGCCGGAGCGGCGTTGTCCGGCGTCGCCGGAGCGGGCTGCGCCTGCGGGGAGGCTTCCGGCGTGGCGGCCTTCTCCTCCGCGAAGCACGCGGGGACGCAAACCGAAAGCGCGATGAGCGCGCCGGCCAGGACCGAGGTTGAACGTTTCATCATCATGCGCTCCTCCGTGAAATCGTTTCGACCGGCGAATGCGACGCATCTCGCCACGACCGGACGCGCTGGGCGATCGAAATGGAAAACGCCCAGGACAGAATTGCCAACGCGGTTGGAAGCGGAGCATGCGCCATAAAGAAGGGCGCGCTCAAGGCGATGATCGCAAGCGAGCCGCCGACGCCGATCACAACATCAAGCCGCGTGTTATGAACGCGCCACCCAGCCGCGGCGCCAAGAAGGCCGATGGCGAAGAGAAGCAGGAACTGCTCCAAAGATGTCCAATTGAGGAAAAACCGCCCGTCGAGGATCTGGGCCAGCGCCTGAGCGTGAATGAACACGCCGGGATAGAGGGTTTGATCGCTGCCAAGCGCAAACGGCACGCTGAGCTGATCGAGGCCGGCGAAATTCGGTCCGATGATGACAATCTTGTTCTTGAGCGCGGGCGGTTGCGCGCCCGGCGCCGGCGACAGGATTTCGTGCGCCGAGATGCGCGCGATCGCATCGCCGCCCTTGGGCGCCAGCAGCCAGTCGATGCGCTGCGTTCCTTCCGGGATTTCCTTGGCGCCGAACAGGGCCGTGACAGCGGGCAGCCTCGCGAGCGTGCTCGTCAGCGAAGCGTGGCCGTCCGCCGAGAGACCGTGATCGACGCCGCGCGTCGCCCTGTCGCCGAGCGTAAACACCTCCTGCGAGCGCTTGAAATAGATGTGGCCCGCGGGCCGGTTCACCTTTTGGAGGAAGGCGCGCTGGAAGGCGCGCTCGCTGTCTGTTCGCAGGAAGGCGTCGTCGACCGCGGCTAGCACGATGGGCGCCTTGGCGTCGCGGATGGCGGCGATCAGGCGCTCGTCCTTCACCGGGTCGATCGCGGATTTGAAATAGAAGTCGACCCCGATGGCGGCAGGCGCCAAATCGGATGTCGCCGTGATGAGTTTCGCCATCCACTCCCTATCGACGGGGATCGTCGCCGGGACGCCGCCCTTCTCCAGGCTTTCCGCATCGACGAGGACGAGGGCGACGTCCCTGTGAGGCTTGTCGAGCTGCTTTGAGAAATAATGGATGAGCCAGTCTTCGGTCCAATGATCGGAGCCTTCCGGGAGATAATTGTTGCGGCCAAGGTAATTAATGGCCGCGGCCTGCGCCGCCACCAGCGCCATGACCGCCGCAATCGCCACCCACTTCGACCACGAACTCCGCATGGCGCGCTTTTATCGCATGCGCTGGAAAGCGCAAGCGCCGCAGCGCGCGAGACTTTCATCGCACGCAGCGGAGGCAATCGGGGCGATGGCGGCGCTGCTCGCCTCGAAGGCGGCGGCGGAAGACTTTCTATCGCGCGAGAAAGCCGTAAATCGCAACATCGCGGTGGACGCCGCGGCCTCAAGCGCACGACCCATGAAGATTTGCCTTGGAAATGCCCGGAATGACCGGCTAGAGAGTGGGAACGGCGGCAGCAGCGCGGCCGGGTTTCGCTTTCCAATGGTTTCGCTTAAAGGTTAGCCATGGCGCCTCCGTTCCCGCTTTCCCAGCCTTCCAATTTGACGCCAATTACGCCCGGCAAAAGCGTGCATTCCACGGGCGATTCCAACATCAGCAACGATCTGACCATCATCGGCGACGTATCGTCCACCGGCAGCGTCACGCTGGACGGCATCATCGAGGGCAACATTTACTGCACGTCGCTGATCGTGACAGCGAATGGGCGGGTCAATGGCGGCATCGTCGCCAATCAGGAAGTTACGGTCCAGGGCAAGGTGACAGGCACCATCCGCGGCCGGCGCGTCATGCTGCAATCCTCGGCGAAAGTCGAGGGCGATATCTTCCACCAGGGCATCGGCATCGAGATGGGCACCCGCTACGACGGGACGCTGCGCTGGACGGAAGACGAGCACGCCTTCGACGAGCCGCATGCCAACGCGGGCGCGAAACCTGGCGACCACAGCGACGGCTGAACCGGCCCGCGAGAGCGAAGCCGATAACCCTCATGCGCGCTTCCGGCCGGCCATAGGCGAGGCGCCGGTCGCTACAATCGTTAGCGACGCGCGGAGGAAGCCTCAATGATCAACGAACGCTTTCAACGCTACGCCATTTATTGGACGCCGGCTTCCGGGACGCCCTTGGCGGAATTCGGCGCGGTGTGGTTCGGCGGATTCGCGACATTCGGACTGGCGGCGGATTTGGTGGCGCGCGCCACGAAAGCGCCGGCCGCTTACGGCTTGCACGCAACCCTCAAGGCGCCGTTCCGGCTCAAGGAGGACGCCTCGCCAAAAGCGCTGCAAGCGGCGCTCGAAGAGTTCTGCGCCAGCCGCCAGCCGCCTGTTGCGGCGCCTCTCAAGTTTGGCCGCTATCAGCGCTACCTCACCCTGATGCTGCAAGGAGATGAGGCCGACATTGACCGGCTCGCCGCCGGCTGCGTCACGCATTTTGACCGCTTCCGCGCGCCCACCAGCGAGGAAGACCGGCGCCGGCGCGAAATCGGCGAGATGACGCCGCGCCAGGCCGCATACCTGGAGGAGTTCGGCTACCCTTACATCTTAAGCGATTTTCGCTTTCATATCTCGCTCGCCGGCCCCCTCGAAGAAACGGACCTCGACGCGGTGGAAAACGCGCTTGCCGCGCACCTTGCGCCGGCGATGGCGGCGCCTCTTCGGATCGGGGAGCTGACGCTTCTGGGCGAACCCTGCGACGGGGGCGTTTTCCAGCAGATAAGCCGGCATCGCCTCACCGGCTGAGCCCGCGCGCGCATCGGGGAACCAGCCATGTCGTCGCGCCGATGCGAGCAACCGCTCTATTGGGCTTGGGGCGCCGGCGCTGCAACGGCCCTTAGTTCGTCGAGCGTTCTCGCTTCGCTCGGTTTCAGAAGCTCAGGGGCGAACGAGGCTTTCTCGATCTTGCCGAAGAACCAGCAGCATACGACCTCGCAATCCCCCACCAAATTCACGTTGATCTCGGCGACCGTCATTGGCGGGCCGCCAGACATAAGCTCGACGATGTCTCCGACCTTGAGGTCGTCCTTCTTCATGGGTCCCTCGCCGCCGCCGCTGCCGTGCGCTTGCTTCTATCAGACCCCGAGCCACAGCGACAGCGCTGGCCTGCCTTATGGCCGGGGGCGTTTGACGCCGCGAGATTTGCCCCGCGACCCGGTCAACCGTCCTTTTCTCAGTTTCATGAAGCGCTTCGCCGGGACGGCCGACAGGCTCGCGCCATCCGGCGCCGCTTCGGCCGCTTTTGCGACCTTGCCTGCCGGCAGCGGCGGCGGCGCTTCCGCGACGTCTTTCTCTCCCGCCAGGCGATGCATGATATAGTGCAGGTTGCCGCCGCGAACGTCGTGTTCCTGGATGAAGGAGACGATGCGCGGCAGCACCTCCTTCCGGTAGCGCGACCCGTTGAAAATGCCGTAATGGCCGACGCCCGGCTGCGTATAATGCTGCTTGCGCCAGCGCGGCACGTTCTTGCACAGATGAATGGCCGCCTCGGTCTGGCCGGCGCCGGTGATGTCGTCCTTCTCGCCTTCGATCGTCATGAGCGACACGCGATGGATCGCCGTCAGATCGATCGGCTTTCCGCGATGGCGCATCTCGCCCTTCGGCAGCTGATGCTTCACGAAAACCTGGTCGATGGTTTGCAAATAATACTCGGCCGCGAGATCCATCACGGCGAGATACTCGTCGTAGAACTCCTTGTGCTTCTCGACGGAATCGCCATCGCCGCGAACGAGATGGACGAAAAGATCCTTGTGCGCGTTGACGTGCCGGTCGAGGTTCATGGCCATGAAGCCGGTCAGCTGCAGGAAGCCGGGGTAGACAAGCCGCCCGTGGCCGCGGTTTGGCCATGGCACGGCCGTGATCACCGTTCGCCGGAACCAGTTCGTGCCTCGCTCCTCGGCAAGCTTGTTGACGGACGTCGGGCTGACGCGCGTGTCGATGGGGCTGCCCTTAAGGATGACGCTGCGCGGCACGAAGGGGTTGTTGTTCGTCTCCATCAGCGCAACGGCCGACATCACAGGCACGCCGGGCTGACAGACGCCCATCACATGGACGTCGCCGCGGAAGGCCTGGATCATCTCGATGACGTAATCGATGTAATCGTCGAGCGTGAAGGGGCCGTCGCGCAGGGCAACGAAACGCGCGTCCAACCAATCGGTGATGTAGATGTCGGCGTGGGGCAGCATGGCCTCCACCGTGGCCCGCAGAAGCGTGGCGAAATGGCCCGACAGCGGCGCGACAACAAGAAGGCGCGGCTCACTGATCGCGCCCTGCGGCGCTGTCTTCTTGAGGTGGATGAGGTTGCAGAACGGCTTTCGCCAGACGATTTCCTCGGTTACGCCGACCTGCTGACCCTTCACCGTGGTCGAGGCGATATTGAACGAGGGTTTTTTGTAGCGCCGGGTGGTGCGCTCCATCAACTCGGCGGCGGCGGCGGCGTTGCGCCCGATATTCGTATAGGCAAAAGGATTGAAAGGATTGCGTAAGAGAAGACGGGTCGAATTTGCGGCCGCTCTCGCCGGAGACATGGCGGCGTGGCCTAGCTCGAAAAGATGATAGAGCACGTGATCTCCTTGCTGGAGTGATCCCTCGGTCTAATAAGAGAACTCAGAAGGCGACGCGAAAGACCAAGGTAACTAACTGTTGAGCCAGTACGCTTTTTCAAGGCTGACATGCAAAAGCGGCATTTGATATTCGCCTTTCGTTGAGCTTAAGCCGGCTTGAATACGCTGTCAGCCGCCATGTGCTTCCTGATCGCCTCGACGATGGCTTTCGGCTCGGTATTGAAGGAAAAATGCGTCAGATAGCGCCCTTCTTCGTCCATGAGATAGAGGAAGGCGGAGTGATCGACGGCGTAGCCGCCTTGGGCGTCGTCGCCCGCTTTACGGAAATAGACGCGGTATGCCTTCGCCGCGCTTGCGATTTCGCCCGGGTCCCCGGTCAATCCGGTGATGCTTGGGCTGAAATTCTTGACATAGCTTCGCGACCGCGGCGGGCGTGTCGCGCTTGGGATCGACCGAGATGAAGATCGGCGCCACTTTCTCCGCGCCCGGCCCGAGCCTGTCCATGACGTCGGCCATGTTCTGAAGCTCGGTCGGGCAAACATCGGGACAGTGCGTGTAGCCGAAGAACACGAGCATCAGCTTGCCGCGGAAATCGCGGTCGGTGACGCGCTTGCCCGCGCCGTCCACGAGCGAGAACGGGCCGCCGATGAGAGGCCTGCCCTCGCTCACGGCCGCCTCCTGCCTGTTTAAGATCTGATAAGCGCCGGCGAAGCCTGCCGCGAAGAGAGCGATTGCGAAAAGGACCGCATACGCCGGTTTCATGAAGGCCTCCGTTTCGTGCTGTGAAATCTCATTGATTTTCTGTGCGGTTTGCGCAAAGACGTGGTCTTGGGCCGCGGTCCCGTCAATGAGGCGCTGGCTGTCGAAGCCGCAACTCCGCTGAACAAAAAAATCCCAGCCCTAACCTCGATACGTTTCAGGCGCCTTTCATGTTAGGCCAACAGTCATCGGCAGCAAGCCGCCTGCGGCTTCGAACGACAATCAGGCTCAGATGGTTTGCCGTAGCCGGGCAGACCATAACAATAATCATACTTTATTATGGCTTCAGGTTTCCCGTGCCGTTGGGGCATTGCGTCGCGATCATCGTGGCGTCGGCGTCGTTGAACACATGGCTGACCGTCGCGTTTCCGCGATCCCAGCTCCTTTCGGGGCGCTACGCCATCATGCTGCTCAGCTACGACGTCGTGCAGCTTTCGGCGTTGTTGTTCCTGACCGGCGGCCTCGAAAACCCGTTTGCGTTTCTTCTGATCGTTCCCGTCGCCGTCTCGGCGTCGACGCAGCGGCTCACCGTGACCTCGATTCTTGCCGCGTTCACGGTCATGGTCGCGACGATCCTGGCGTTTTATCACCAGCCGCTGCCCTGGGCCGATACGTCGCCGCCGATCCTGCCCTTGAACTACAAGCTGGGGCTGTGGTCGGCGCTTGTGTCATGCATTTTTTTCATCGCGATTTATGCTTGGCGGATCGAGCAGGAGGCGCGGCAGATGGCGCAGGCGCTTTCGGCCGCGGAGCTTGTGCTCGCCCGCGAACAGCGGCTGACCGCCATCGACGGGCTGGCCGCCGCCGCCGCCCATCAGCTCGGCACGCCGCTCTCCACCATCGCGCTCGTCGCCAAGGAACTGGAACGGGAAATCCCCAAGGACAGCCCCGTGCGCGACGACATTCTCCTCCTTCAGACGCAGACGGCGCGCTGCCGCGACATCTTGAGCGAGCTTTCGAAGTGCGGGCGCGAGGGCGAGGAGGATTCTATTTTCTCGCAGCTGCGGCTTCGCCATCTGATCGAAGAGGTGATCGCGCCGCTGCGCACGCCGGGCATCGAGATCGAGGTGTTCGTGGCCGACAGCTCGCCCTCGAACAAGCCCTCCGAGGAGCCCGTCATGACGCGCAACCCCGGTCTCATGCATAGCCTTGTGAACCTTGTCGAGAATGCGGTCGAGTTTGCGAGCGAGCGCGTGACCATCGACGCGACATACGATCAGAAACGGGTCCTGATCCGCATCGGCGACGACGGCCCCGGTTTCCATCCGAACGTCATCAATCTTCTGGGCGAGCCTTATGTGACAAATCGTCCGCGCGCTGAAGGCGATCAGGAAGAGAGCGGCATGGGGCTCGGCTTCTTCATTGCTAAGACCCTGCTCGAACGCTCGGGCGCCTCCATCCATATCGCCAACCGTGTCTTGCCTGATACGGGAGCGCTGATTGAAATTTGCTGGCCCCGCGATAGGTTTGAGGTTTCATCATAAGTTGCAAAAACATCGCGAAAGCCGCATAAATTTTGTACGCTCGGAAATTGTGGCGTATAGTGCGACACTATGGTGGGTGTGACAAAAAGGTGTATGCAGCAATGGCGACGCTCGCAGCCCCGGAGTCCCGGGCGGATAATTCCCTCTTGATCGTGGACGACGACAAGCCATTCCTTTCGCGGCTTGCGAAGGCGATGGAAGCGCGCGGCTATTGCGTTCGCACCGCCGACACGCTGGAAGCGGGGAAGCAGGCGATCCGCGAGTCCGCCCCCGCCTACGCGGTCGTCGACATGCGGCTCGATGACGGCAACGGCCTTGAGGTCATTCGCCTGCTTCGCGACACGCGGCCCGACTGCCGGGCGCTCGTGCTTACGGGCTATGGCAATATTGCTACCGCCGTAAATGCGGTGAAGCTCGGCGCGGTCGATTACCTTTCCAAGCCAGCGGATGCGGAAGACATCCTGGCCGCCCTGACCGCGTCCGGCGAAGCGAAGCCGAGGCCGCCGGAGAATCCCATGTCGGCGGATCGCGTCCGCTGGGAGCACATCCAGCGCGTCTATGAGCTTTGCAATCGCAATGTCTCGGAAACAGCCCGCCGGCTGCACATGCACCGCCGCACGCTTCAACGCATCCTCGCCAAGCGCGCGCCGAAGTAGCTGCTCCATTTCGCCCCGAAGCGTCCTTCGCCTTCGATCTCCGACGGCAGCGCGGTCCTCTGGCGGCTGTTGGGGGCGAACGGCCGGGGCTTAGGTTTGTTTAGGGCGCGACCTGGCAGGGCACGCCGCGCTGCTTCATCGCGGAGCACAGCGCCAGCGCGGCGCTCTTCGTTTTATAAGGTCCGGCCTGGACTTGGTAGCCGCCGCCGTTCCTCATGGCGATATCGAGCTGGCGATTGACCAGGATGTCCGAGAGCTGGGCCTTGATTTTCTGTGCGTTGGCGTGTGCGGTCGTTTCGCTGCCCGCCACGCCGAAAATGATCAGGAAGCCGTCCGGCTTGGCTGATGCCTGCTGCACGGCCGGGTTTGCCGAAGCGACGCGAACCGGCGCTGGCTTCGAAGCGCTGGCCGCCTTAGCCGGCGCCTTCTGGGAGTCCGCCGTCTTGGCTGGTTTCGCAGCCGACGTTTGGTTGGCGGCCGAAACCTCGGCGGATGGCGTCGCGTTCTGTGGAGGCGGCGGCGCCGGCGGCGCTTCTCGTTTCTCCCCGCTTGACCCTAACATGCCGCTGAAGAAGCCAAACACGCCGCCCGTCGAAGCCTGAGGCTGGGGGGCGGCGCTCGCCTGCGACGACGCTGGGGCGGAGGGCTGAGCGCTGAGGCCCATTGCAGCCATCACCCGCTCCTTGCCGGCCACAGCCTTCCGTTTCTCGCCCTCCGGCAAGCTTCCCATCCATACCGCGTTGGAATAATCCTGAAGCGCGCGGGCGAGCGCCCCGGTTCTCTCGTTGATTTGCGCGCGAAGCAGAATGGCGCGCGCCGCCAGTTCGCCCGTAAGGCCCGCCTTGAACGCCGTTTCGATAAGCGCGGCGGATTCCGCATCCGCCCCGGCCTCATAGGATTTCGTAGCGCGGGTCAGAAGCTCAAGCCCTCGCTCCTCTCCGCTCGCGGCCGCAGGCGCAGACCAAAGAGCCGCCCCGGTCATAAGTCCGAGGCTTAAGGAAAGAGCGATAAACCGGTTAATGATCAAAGGCCTCATGGCGCAGAAAAGCCGTCCCTCAATCGATGAAAATCATGGCCACTCGCCCCCGCAGCGCAGTTCAAGCATAAGATTGGGGCGCAGCCATGTCGAAATTAAATTAGGCTGATTCTTTGCGACAGGCTCGCGCCCGCTTGTCCTTTCCACAACCGGCGCCAGTGAGAAACCGCGCGAGAAGGGCGCCTGCGAGCGGCGGCGGCTTATTCAACCGTCACGGACTTCGCGAGATTGCGCGGCTGGTCGACGTCCGTGCCCATTTCGACCGCGGTATGATAGGCGATGAGCTGGATCGGGATCGCATAGAGAATCGGCGCGATCAAGGGGTGCGCCGAAGGCAGCCTGAAGGTGGCATGCGACTTGACCGCCGCCGCCGCGTCCGGATCGTCGCTGAACACGATGAGCTGGCCGCCGCGCGCGGCGACCTCCTGCATGTTCGAGATCATCTTCTCGTAAAGGTCGTTATGCGGCGCCATGGCGATGACGGGCACGGATTCGTCGATCAGCGCGATAGGCCCGTGCTTCAGTTCGCCCGCCGCGAAGCCTTCGGCGTGGAGATAGGAAATCTCCTTCAGCTTAAGCGCGCCTTCGAGAGCGATGGGGTAGGTCGCGCCCCGGCCGAGGTAGAGCACGAGAGGCGCCCTCGCCAGCTTGTGCGCCAGCGCTTTGAACTCGTCTTCGCGCCGCAGAACCTCGGAGATGTGGCGTGGCGCCTGGATGAGCGCGCGCACGAGTTCCCCCTCTTCCGCCGCCGAAATCGAGCCGCGCTTGCGGCCAGCCGCGATCGCCATGCAGGCCAGCACCGAAAGCTGGCATGTGAAAGCCTTGGTGGAGGCGACGCCGATTTCAGGCCCCGCCAGCGTCGGCAGCACCACGTCGGACTCGCGCGCGATGCTCGATTCGGGAACATTCACCACGGACGCGATGAGCTGGCCGTTCTCGCGGCAATAGCGCAGGCTCGCCAGCGTGTCGGCGGTTTCGCCCGATTGCGAGACGAAGACGGCGAGTCCGTCCTTGGGAAGGGGCGCCTCGCGATAGCGGAACTCGGACGCGATATCGACGTCGACGGGCAGCTTCGCGAAGCGCTCGAACCAGTATTTTGCCGTCAATGCCGCATAGAAGGCCGTGCCGCAGGCCGTGATGCTGAGCCTTGACAGCCGGTCAAAGGGAAGCTCCCGCCCGGGCAACGCGATGGCGTTGTCGGTAAAGCGCACATAGTGGGCGAGCGTCCTGTTGATCACCTCGGGCTGCTCGTGGATCTCCTTCGCCATGAAATGGCGGTGGTTGCCTTTGTCGATGAGGAGCGCCGAGGCGGCCGTGCGCGTGATGGGGCGGGACGCCTGCGCGCCGCTTTCGTCGAAGATCAGCGCGCCGTTATGGCTCAGCACCGCCCAGTCGCCCTCCTCCAGATACGTCACCCGGTCGGTGAAAGGCGCCAGCGCCATGGCGTCGGAGCCGAGAAACATTTCGCCCCTGCCGTAGCCGACCGCGAGCGGGCTGCCGCGACGCGCGCCGATCAGCAGGTCTTCGCGGCCCGCGAACAGGATCGCCAGCGCAAAAGCGCCGCGCAGCTTCGACAGAACCGTTTTCACAGCGGTTGCGGGATCGATGCCCGCGTGAAGCTCGCGGTCGAGAAGATGGGCGACCACTTCCGTATCCGTCTCGCTTTCGAAGCCCGCCCCTTCCCGCTGAAGCTCGTCGCGAAGCTCGCGGAAATTCTCGATGATGCCGTTATGCACGACGGCGGCGCGCGACGTCATATGCGGGTGTGCGTTTCGCTCGACCGGCGCGCCATGCGTGGCCCAGCGCGTGTGCCCGATGCCCGTGGACCCGGAAAGCGGTTCGCCGTCGAGCCTCATGCCGAGCGCGGCGAGCTTCCCCTCCGAGCGCCGCCGGGTCAGAACGCCGCCTTCCAAGGTGGCCACGCCCGCGGAGTTGTAGCCCCGATATTCCAGGCGTTTCAACGCGTCGAGAAGTCGGGGCGCAGCCGGTTCTATGCCGAGGATGCCGATAATGCCGCACATGCCGATCTCCCTTCGTTCGACGGGCGCCCCGAGACGCTTCGCTACCTTGCCGAGTAGCCGAAGCGGCGCGGCAAGCCAATTCAAACATTAATTCAGAGTATGTCGGCGAGGTTAAGCAACAGCGCTATTCCGGGGCTTTCGGCGCCTCCGAAGGCGCTGCGGCGGGGGCGCGGGCCTCTCCGGCTGTCTTACCGTGCGAAGCGGGCGAATGAGCCCCTTTGCGCCTCTCGCGCGTGCGCCGCGCCCAGTCCTCGCGATGCTCCTGGGGCGCGCGCGACAGCGCAAGCGCGTCGGCGGGGACGTCGCGCGAGATGACGCTGCCGGACCCGACATAAGCTCCATCGCCTATGCGCACGGGGGCGACAAGCGCGCTGTTCGAGCCGATGAAGGCGCCGGCGCCGATCTCGGTTTTGTGCTTCTTGAAGCCATCGTAATTGCAGGTGATCGTCCCCGCCCCGACATTCGCGTTGGCGCCGACATGGGCGTCGCCGATATAGCTCAGATGATTGACCTTGGCGCCAGCGTCCAGGTTGGCGGCCTTCAACTCGACGAAGTTCCCGGCCTTCGCGCCGGGGCCGACGCGCGTGCCGGGCCGAAGCCGCGCGAAGGGGCCGACGACGGCGCCGCGCTCGATGCGCGCGCCCTCGATATGGCAAAAACCCTTGACGGTCGCGCCGTCCTCGATCACCACGCCGGGGCCGAAGAACACATTCGGTTCGATCAGCACGTCCTGGCCGGTCTTGGTGTCGTGGCTGAATGTGACGGTGTCCGGCGCGATCAGCGTTGCGCCGCCCTCCATCGCGCGCAATCTCAGCCGCGCTTGCAGGATGGCCTCGGCCTCGGCGAGTTGCGCGCGCGTATTCACGCCTCGCACTTCGTCCTCATCGATCAGTTCGCAGGCGATGCGATAGCCGAGCGACCGGCCGATCTCGACCGCGTCCGTGAGGTAATATTCGCCCGCGGCGTTCTTGTTATCGATGCGGTCGAGAAGGGGCAGGACGAGGCGTCCGCGAAAGGCCATGATGCCGGAATTGCAAAGCGTGATCGCGCGCTCCTCCGGCGTGGCGTCCTTTTCCTCGCGGATCGCCAACAGCTCCGCGCCCCCGGTCGTGATGAGCCGGCCATAGCCTTTCGGGTTTTTCGCGCGAAAGCCGATGACGGCCATCTCCGCGCCGCTCTCGACGGCCGCGGCGAGCCTGGCGATGCTTTCGGACGACACCAGCGGCGTATCGCCATAGAGGACGAGAACGGGGCCGGAGACGTCGATCAGCGCCGGCCGCGCCGTCAACACCGCGTGAGCCGTGCCGAGGCGCTCCTTCTGCTCGAAAAACCGGGTCTCGACCGGCGCCCGCAGCCCCTCGAAGCCCTGGGCGTCGGGAGGGACGACCACGGAGCAGGACGAGGCGCCGGCGGATGCGGCCGCGCCGATGACATGCGCCACGAGCGGCAAGCCCGCCAGCGGATGCAGCACTTTCGGAAGCGCGGATTTCATCCGCACGCCCTGGCCCGCCGCCAGCACGACCGCGTGAAATGCAACCATGGTCAAATCCCCTGTCGAAGTTTCACACGCGCTGCTTAGGCCGCTCGAAAAGCGCTGTCAAAAACGAAAAGCCGCCGCGCGCCGTCGCGGATTTTGGTTTTAAGCTGGAGAAGGGCGGAGCCAGACCATCGCTCCGGTTTCGGAGAGCGCCCGCTATTGAAGGTTGAACCGCCGTTCCCGTCTGGCACCGGTCCATCACTCGGACCGCACCCCTCTTTTTTTACAAACATTTCCTGCTCGATCGCCTAGCCAACTGCGGACTCGCTTCCCAGCCAAACTGCCGTTTGCTCGCGATACCCTGTTTGTAGGGTTCGCATTATTTCAGCCCGGCCCTGTTATGCTATTTTTATCAGACAGGAGTTACCGGGCTTAGAGTTCACGCCAGATGAAACAGCGGATACAATTCTGCACCGCGCATGACGGAACACGAATAGCCTTTGCCAAGGCCGGCGACGGCCCGCCGTTGGTTCGGACAGCAAATTGGTTTACCCATCTCGAACTGGACTGGGATAGCGCAATCTGGCGCCACTGGTTCGAGGTGCTTGCCGAGGGACGCACGCTCATTCGCTATGATCCGCGCGGGTCGGGCCTGTCTGACCGTAACGTGGATGATTTTAGCCTGGACGCTTGGATCGGCGATCTCGAAGCGGTGGTCAACGCAGCGGGTCTTCGGCGCTTTCCGCTCATCGGACTCTGCCAAGGAGGCGTCGTCGCAGCCGCCTATGCCGCCCGCCACCCCGACCGCGTCAGCCGGCTTATCCTTTATGACAGCTATTTGTCCGGCGCCTATGCCGCGGGCGTCGATGAAGGCTTGCAAAAGCAAGCTTATACACTCTCGCAGATGATTGAACTCGGCTGGGGCCGGGATGCTGGGGCATTTCGAGAAGTCTTTGCTAATCTGCTGATGCCGGACGCGACCAGGGAACAGCTCCGCTGGATCGGCGAACTTCAGCGGCGCAGTGCTTCAGCAATGAACGCCCGGAAGCTGTGGGACGCTTTCAACAGTTTCGACATTCGCGCCGAGGCCGGCAAAGTGAGGGCTCCGGCCCTTGTCTTCCACGTCAAAGACGATGCGATGGTGCCGTTCGAGGCCGGGCGCCGGCTCGCCGCAGCCATTCCAAATGCGCGCTTCGTGCCGCTTGAAGGCAAGAACCATATCCTGCTGGCCAATGAGAAAGCCTGGCAAAGCTTTCGAACCGAACTGAACAATTTTCTAAAGGCGGACGAACCCGCTGAGGCGCCTTCGCATAGCAAATTGGTCGCGCTGAGCGCCCGCGAACGCGAGATTCTTGACTGCATCGCGCGCGGAATGGTCAATGCCGACATCGCCAAAATGATGGGCATTTCCGAGAAAACGGTGCGCAATCATATCACTGCGATTTTTTCCAAACTTGCGGTTGAACACCGCTCCCAGGCTATCGTCCTCGCTCGCAAGGCGGGCCTCGGCCGGGACTGACCGGCTGCGCCTGCTGGGGCCAGCGCCCCGGAATTACGGGCTTCCGGAAGATAAAAATGAATCTCAATGGGACGGGGGCCTCAATACCGCGGCGGGAGTTAGCCCTATCCTTTCAGCATCAAATCTGAAAGGTCAGCGCCATGAACGACTTCCACAAGGGCATTGTCAAGCAGCGGCAGGATCCGCTGCGCGAGCGATATCGCACCGCGCCGGATGAAGCGTGGATCATCGATGCCGCCGGAACCGTAGCGAATAGTGCGGAAGATCCTTTCCACTGCACAGTCGCGCCAGGACATGGATATGACGCGCTGTTGCAAGCCGGTATT
Source organism: uncultured Alphaproteobacteria bacterium (assembly GCA_963748525.1). GTDB lineage: Bacteria > Pseudomonadota > Alphaproteobacteria > Rhizobiales > Rhodomicrobiaceae > Rhodomicrobium. The sequence goes on along the minus strand of CAVVJJ010000016.1, from coordinate 123,778 downwards.
CATCGCGCCGTCGGAGGCTATCATGATCGCCCCAACCCCGGCGACATTTTGTGCGCGGCGCTCGCTTCCTGTCTCCACTCTACTTTGCAAATGATCGCGGACCGGCTTGAAATTCCGATTGCTCGTCTTGAAGTCAGCACGCGGGCCGAGGCCGACGCCCGCGGCGCCCTGCTCGTGGACCGCAACGTTCCCGTCGGATTCCAAAAGATACGGTGCGAGGTGCGCCTCGAGCCGGCCGCCAATGTGCCCCCGGAGAAAGTGAGGATGCTGCTGGCGGCGGCAGAGCACAGCTGCGTCGTCATGCAGACGCTCCGCAACGGCGTGCAGGTGCAGATGCAGCCGGATCAGGCGCTGGCAATCGCATCTGCATCTGCACAACGGCCGCTTCTCCCCGGGTCGGCGGCGCCGGAATAATTCTTCCCGCAACCTACCTTTGCGTGCTCCTATCTCGAAAATGAAACTTTAGATTGCAAAAAAACGAGCTTTTTTGCGAAACGAACCCAATAAGGCAAACAACCTGTTTACGAAAGCGCGCCGTTCACGGGCGTGTATGCCCACGGCGCGCTTGCTCGCGGACAGTCCTCAGGGATGGGAGGCGCCTGCGTTGATGATGGGCGTGGCTTCGCGATCCGCCACGAGCACGACGAGCAGGTTCGAAATCATGGCCGCTTTCTTCTCCGCGTCGAGCGGCGCGCCGATTTTCGTCTTCTCCAGTTCGCCCAGTGCTTCCTCGACAATGCTGACCGCTCCCCTCACCAGGAGGCGGCGCGCGGCCACCACCGCGCTCGCGGCCTGCTTCCTCAGCATGATGCCGGCGATCTCCGAGGAATAGGCGAGGTGCGAAATGCGAGCTTCCTCCACCGCGACGCCGATCTGCTCCATCCTGTTGCGCAGCTCGAAGAGAAGGCTTTCGCTGATCGCCTCGCCGCCGTCGCGCAAGGTGACGGCCGGGCCGCGGCGCGGGCGCGCGCTCGCCAGGCGCCGCAAGCGTCCCGGCTTCCAGCACCTCGACCTGATCGTAAGGATGGGTGCTCGCCATGCGCCGCAGCGCCGTCTCGCTCTGCGCCTTCACATAGGCGCCGTATGACTCCACCTCCAAAACCGCCTTGGCCGCATCCTGGACGCGCCAGACGATGACGGCGCCGATGTCGACGGGATTGCCGGCCGCGTCGTTCACCTTGAGCGGCCCGCATTCCAGCGTTTCGAGCCGCCTCGAAACCTTTTTCTTGGAGTAGAAGGGGTTCACCCACCAGAAGCCGGCGCGCTTGAGCGTGCCCGAGTAGCTGCCGAACAGAAGGCACACGAGGCTCGTATTCGGCTGCAAAATCACAAGCCCGTTCAGAATGAAGATTGAAAAGACGCCGACGGCCGCGGCGAGGCCGAAATTGAAAGGGGAAGGCGCCGCCGTGCTGGCGAACTGGACGCCCGCGATCCATGCGGACAGAACCATCAGCCCTAGCCCCAGGGTGAGCATGATAAAACCATAGGCCCCGCGAAGCTTCACGTCGGCGATGGCTGCGGCTTGAGGTTCCTGCGAGGTTGATCGCGATGCTGACATCGACGCAACTCCCCATCGTTAGTCGGGCCGGTCGCGGCCCATTTTTCGCCAGTCCTGACGTCCGGCGCCCGCGAGGAGCTTGCGACCGCAATCTTGCTCGGACGGAGACTTATTCTCGGCCGAAATGAGTCTCCCGCGGCTAAAGCGTCTCCGCCGTGAAGGTGTCGCAGGAGGACAGAGAGCCGCTGTCATAGCCGCGCTTGAACCAGCGCACGCGCTGCTCCGACGAGCCATGCGTGAAGGAATCCGGCACGGCGTAGCCGCGGGCGCTCTTCTGGATTGCATCGTCGCCGATGGCAGCGGCGGCGCGCAACCCAGCCTCGATGTCGCCCGGCTCAAGCGTCTTGTTGATGCGGTCGGTGTTCTTCGCCCAGGCGCCGGCGTAGCAATCGGCCTGCAGCTCCACGCGCACCTGGATCGCGTTGCGCTCCGTTCCCGTCGCCGCCGCCTGCTGCCGCTGCGCGGCCTGAAGCTTGCCTTGAAGGTTCTGGATATGGTGGCCGACCTCGTGCGCGATCACATAAGCCTGCGCGAATTCGCCAGGGGCGTGGAACCGGCGCTTCAACAGCTCATAGAACGACAGATCGATATAGACCCTGCGGTCGTTCGGGCAATAGAACGGACCCATTTGCGCGCTGGCGAGGCCGCACCCCGAATGGATGCCGTTGCGAAACAGGACGAGCTTCGGCGGCGTGTAGCGCTGGCCCTGTTCGCGGAAAACTTTCGTCCATGTGTCCTCGGTGTCGGCGAGAATGACAGAGACGAAGCGCTTCATGCTCTCGTCCTCCGGGCTTACGGCACGAGGCTCGCGGTTGCTCGGAAGCTGAATCTGCCGGCCGCCGGGCATCTCGTCGCCGCCGTTCAGGATCACGCGCGGGTCGACGCCGAGAAGCAGCGCGATGCCGACGATAACGATCAAGCCGACGATGCCGATGCCGCTGCCGCCGCCCTGCCCCATCGGAATCTGGAATCCGCCGCCGCCCGGGAACGGCAATCCTAGGCCGCCGCCCTCATATCCGCCATCGTCGCGCCGGTCTTCTACGTTCTCGCTCTCGCGACGGCCTTGCCATCTCATGCGACTGCCTCACTTCTTGCGGCGAACACTCCCGCCTTCATAGCCGCGCCCGCGCCCCAAACTCAAGAGGCGCGTTCCCGTTCTCACAGGCAAAGCGCCTGCGCCCCGTCCGCTCTTCCGAATTCCCGGCCGTCGCCGGTCGCGTGCATGCAAACGGCGACTGCGGGAGAGGGCGGCTGCGTCCTTTCCCAAACAATTTCTTCTTGCTAAAAATACGAAACAGTTGTTTCTATTTGCGCATATATGCTACTTTTGAGGGAGCAGACCGCGCAGCTGCCACTGTCGGCGTTGCCCCTCGCACAATGAGACCAGGGCGCACTGTTCGGCACGTCTTGAGAAATCGCACGTAAGCTCGACTAAAGTTTGAGCAAAATCAAAACAGAAGATTAATGCAGATGATATGACAAACCTGTGCTCAGCTCGGCCGCTGAGAGATTTTCGAGCCAACTCCAGCTGGTCCCCAAAAGCCGATAAAGCCTCTGTCACAATATAACGGTAGAACCCACGCAGGTTAAGCGATGAAAAGCGAGGGGAAGGATGAGTTCATCACAAGCTGAACGCTTGAGATCGATGATCGAAGAGGACATTCTTACCTTCAAGCTCAAGCCAGGGGACAAGCTTGACGAATGCAGGCTGGCCGACAAGTATGGCACATCCCGCACGCCTGTCCGTGAGGCGCTTCGTCAACTCTCTTCCAATGGGCTGATCGAGATCAGGCCTCATAGGGGCGCAATTGTCGCCAAGCTTGGCTTTCGCGAATTGATCGAACTGCTTGAAGTGATGGCCGAGCTCGAAGGGGCGTGCGGCCGCCTCTCCGCGAAATCCTGCCTGAACACCGATATCAACGCGATCGCCGCGGCGCAGGAAGCCTGCGTCAAATACGCCGAGCTTCGCGACTTGGAAAGCTACCAGCGCGCCAACGAAGTCTTCCACGAGGCCATTTATGCGGCGAGCTGCAACAGCACCCTCGTCAAGCTAACGCTAGCGGTTCGAAATCGTGTGGCGGCCTACCGGAGACTGCAACTTGAGCAGGGCAGCCGGATCAAGGCGTCTCTGTCCGAACATGAGAAGATTTTGCGCGCGATCCAGGAAGGATTGCCAGAGGAAGCCGACCGCCTGCTTCAGGTGCACATTCTAAACCTTGGCGGCGAACTCCGCCGGATATTCGCGATGGTGTCGACCAGCCAATGGCCCGCCGTCTCTGACGAAAGGGCGAACCGCGTCGCCGGTCTGGCGAGCTTTGCAAGCGCCGCGGTAAAGTAGCCGGCGGCCGAACCCGGCTTCGATTTTGCCGGGGGCGACAGGCTGGCGCGGCTCCGTCTGTTGAAGTTGCGTCCCTGGGGCAACCACGGATCAATTCCGCAGTAACGATTATGGAGCTCTGAGCCGGTCCGAAGAACTTTCTTCTGGCTGACCGGTGAATTTTGTGATTTTCGCCTGCTTCTTCGGCGCGGTAAGTCCCGCAATACGGGCGCGAAGAAACGACAACACGGCAGCCTCTTCTGCGCGCAGCGTCTCCAAATCGTCCCTTAACTGCTTATCGATGTCTTTCTGCACTTCAAGCAGAAGATTGCCGTCGAGATACGCAGTGACGACATCGGGATGGATGTAGCATTTGCGGCAAATCGTCGGCGTGTTGCCGAGCGTGGACGCAACGCGTTCCACGGCCCGGGTCACATTCTTCTTCGCTCCAGCCTTGCTGTCGGCCTTTTCAAACTCGCCAAGCGCCATTGCCGCCAGCACCGTCCCGGTCCAGGTGCGGAAGTCCTTGGCGGTGATGTTGGCGCCGCTCACCTCCTTGAGGTAGGCGTTCACATCCGCTGACGTCACCGCCTGCCGCTGCCCGTCGTCGTCGATGTATTGGAAGAGGTGTTGTCCCGGCAACTCCTGGCAGTTTTTGACGATCCTTGCGATGCGCCTGTCGCGGATGCTGAGGCGCCACTCCTTGCCGCTCTTGCCCTTGAATTGAAATTTCAGCTCGCTGCCATCGACCTTGACATGGCGATTGAGAAGCGTGGTCAGGCCGTAACTCTTGTTCTCCTTGGCGTAGCTTCCATTGCCAACGCGGATCATGGTCGTCTCAAGCAGATTGACAACTGCAGCGAGGATCTTCCGGCGACCCATGCCTGGCGCCGACATATCTTTTTTGACCTTCTCGCGAAGACTAGGAAGGGCATCGGCAAACGCGATCATATGCTCATACTTCACGTCCTCGCGTATCTCGCGAAACTTGGCGTGATAGCGGTACTGCTTTCGTCCCTTTGCATCGTAGCCCGCGGCCTGGATATGGCCGTTCGGGTTCGCGCAGATCCAAACTCTCTCCCAGGCAGGCGGGATCGCGAGCGCGCGAATGCGGGCCAGGACGGCCTTGTCCGTGATGGCCTTTCCGTCCGGGCCGCGATAACTGAAACCTTTGCCGGCCCGCCGCCTTGTCAGGCCTGGATCATCCGTGGACGCATAGGAGAGCCCCGCGGACTCGGCGGCGTCTTTGCAGTCGACGATTATCTGAGGTTCAGGCTGATGCGACATGGGGGCCTTTCCCGCCATGAACGGGCTCGGTTGGGGCGCTGTTCCACCCGCCGCGCGCTTGCCGAATTATTTCAGCGTCGCTATCGCCAAACCTCAAGACTTTCGAAGCGCTTCAGGCCAAAAGCCTGCGCGACGCAGCGAATTAACGCTCCACCGGAACAATGCCGAGCAGCATCTATCTCTGGGCAAGCATTGCCGGTCGCGCGCCGGTGCGAACGCGGACTGCAACGCCAAACGGCGCCTCGCGCCAAGCTTGGGTTTCGGGTTCCCGCTTGTCGGCAAGCAAGCCTTGCCGAACCATCGGATGTTATGCCGGAGGAAATTCTTCAGAGATTTTGGGGTTTAAATGGTCGGAGCGGCGAGATTTGAACTCACGACCCCCGGTCCCCCAGACCGGTGCGCTAACCGGACTGCGCTACGCTCCGTCCCAATGCACTGTGATGACAATCGCCGCGCGCGTCAAGCGCCGGCGCTGGCAATCTCCATGATTATGGGCTCACGAGGAAACAGCGCGCTTCTTGGCCGCGGACTTAGGCTTTGCGGCAGGTTTGGCCGCGACCTTCGGGGCTGTGGCCTTCGCGGCTGGCTTGGCGGGCGCAGCCGGCTTCGAAGCTGCGGCTGGCTGCTTTTTTGGCGCAGCGACAGGCGCGGGCTTCGCGAGCGACGCGTTGATGCGGTCTTTCATGATGTTGCTGGCTTTGAAGACGATCACCCTGCGCGGGGTGATCGGAACGACTTCGCCCGTTTTAGGATTCCGGCCCACGCGCTCCGACTTCTGACGGAGACCGAATGAACCGAATGATGAAAGCTTTATCGCCTCGCCCTGCTCCAGCGCGTATACGATTTGCTTGAGAACCAACTCAACAAGCTCAGCCGCCTCGTTGCGAGGTACTTCCACCTTACTGAAGACCGCTTCCGCTAAGTCGGCCCGTGTCAGTGTTTTTCCGTTGAGCGCCATAACGCGCCATGTCCCTCCCCAAAGAACGAAGCGCAGACAATGTTAACTTCGAACATGCATTATAGCAAATACTAATCTTAAAAAAATCCCTTTGAAAACAACTTTTTTGCGTAACAATGCCGCAGTATGCGTCCTTTCGCTTACCGCCTGTTGTAAGCGCCCGGCTTTACCACCGGAGAAGATTGGCTCCCCACGTGAAGCCGCCGCCCATCGCCTCCAAAAGGATGAGATCGCCTCTCCTGATTCGCCCGTCGCGCACCGCGGCCACCAGCGCAAGGGGAATCGACGCCGCCGACGTGTTCCCGTGCCTATCGAGGGTGACGACGACTTTTTCGGGAGCGATCCCAACCTTCTTGGCCGTTCCGTCGAGAATGCGCTTGTTCGCCTGGTGCGGAACGAACCAGTCGATGTCCCTTGGCGTCAGATTGTGTGCTTCAAGCGTCTGTTCGACCACATCGGCGATGGCGTTCACGGCGAAGCGGAACACTTCCTTGCCGTGCATGCGCAAATGTCCGACGGTCTTGGTGGAACCCGGTCCGCCGTCGACATAAAGCTTGTCCCTGTGGCGCCCGTCAGAGAATAAGAGCGAGCCGATGATGCAGCGGTCGCGCATCGGATCCTGAACCTTCTGCGCCTCAAGCACCACCGCGCCCGCGCCGTCGCCGAACAGAACGCAGGTGCCGCGATCCTCCCAATCGAGAATGCGCGAGAAAACCTCCGCGCCGATGACCAGCGCGCGCTTGCCTTGGCCCGCGCGCAGAAAATTGTCCGCGACGTTGAGTGCGTAAACGAATCCGGAGCAGACCGCCTGGACGTCGAAGGCAAAGCCGCGGGTCATGCCGAGTTCGGCCTGAATGGTTACAGCGGTCGCCGGAAAGGTGGCGTCCGGCGTGGAGGTCGCGAGAACGATGAAATCGATGGTCGATGCGTCGACATTGGCGTCTTTCAGCGCGGCCCTCGCCGCAGCAATCCCGAGGTGGGATGTCTTCTCGCCTTCCGCCGCGATATGCCTGCTCTTGATGCCGGAGCGCTCGACGATCCACTCGTCGCTGGTGTCCATCATGCGAGCGAGGTCGTGATTGGTGAGGACTCTGGCGGGAAGATAATCCCCGCAGCCTAGAACGACCGATCTTAATTCTGTCACTGCGCCGCTGCCTTCAGGGCTGGTGCTGGTTTCTTCTGCAGCGCGCTGTGGAAGCGCTCGACATCGCGCTGAATGCTCTCAACGAGCCCGCTTGCCGCCATGTCGTACCCCAGGTCAATGGCGCTTGCAAAGCCAACTGCGTCGGCGCCCCCATGACTTTTTATTACAAGACCATTCAAACCGAGGAACATTCCGCCGTTCATCTTGCGCGTGTCCATCTTCGCGCGGAGCGCCCGGAAAGCGCCCTGAGCAAGCAGCGCGCCAAGGCGGGACATCACAGACCGGTTCATCGCGGCCCTTAGGTAAACCCCGATTTGCTTTGCCGTGCCCTCCGCCGTCTTCAGCGCGATATTGCCGCTGAACCCCTCGGTCACGACGACGTCGACGACGCCCTTGCCCAGATCGTCGCCTTCGATGAAGCCTTTGTATTCGATGGGCAGGCTCGGGTTCTTGAGCGCCGCCGCAGCCGTCTTGATCTCGTCGAGCCCCTTCGCTTCCTCGGCGCCGATATTCAACAGCCCGACTGTCGGCTTCTCCACCTGGAAAAGCGCCCGTGCGAGCGCCGCGCCCATGCCCGCGCAGTCGACAAGAGCGCGAGCGTCCGCGCCCACATTGGCGCCGACGTCGAGAACGACGCTTTCGCTCGAAAGCGTGGGCCACAAGGCCGCTATGGCGGGGCGGTCGATGCCGGGCAACGTGCGCAGGCAGAACCTCGCCATCGCCATCAGCGCGCCGGTGTTGCCAGCGGACACCGCGACCTGCGCTTCACCCTTCTTAACGGCGTCAAGCGCGAGCCACATGCTGCTCTTCCAGCGGCCATGACGCAGCGCCTGGCTTGGCTTCTCGTCCATGGCCACGGCGACATCGGTGTGGACGATCTTGCTGACGGCGGCAAGCGGCGAGTCCGCCGTCATGTGCGCGGCGATCTCCTCCTCGCGACCGAAGATGATGTAGCGACTTTCAGGATGCCGGATTAACGAAAGGGCGGCAGCCGGAATGACAACGGATGGACCAAAATCTCCACCCATCGCGTCTAGCGCAATTGTGACTGTCGACCCCATGCCTTAGAACCAGAAAGCCCCGCATTGCGTGAAGCACGCTCTGCTCACGAGTAGCCCCGAACTGAGCAGAACATACTGGATAAAGGTTTTGTGACAACGAAAAAGATCGCCGCACTTAAGTTGCGTCCTTGCTTGCCCTCAATCGGGCTTTTTTTGCCGCCTGAGACGCGCAAGATCGGCGAAAGGGCTTGTGCTTGGCTCGCTCTCGCCCGCCGACCATTCGAAGGCGTCGTCTGGATTGCGAGGATAGGCATCGAGAGACAAGGAGAACAACTCGCATAGGAAAGCGCCGATCAAGAGCCGGTCTCCCACGATTGGTTCCGGAGGCTCTTCCTCCAAGGAAACTGCGTGCCCTTCCTTGCCGGCGATCGCCTCTTCCGGCCAGAACTCAACCGCGAAATTCTCTTCAATCGAGGCGGGGACGGCGTCCAGATCGACGACGCTCGCCTGGACGACGCTGGCCTCAAGCGTTCCCGTGACCTTGAAGCGCCCGCCGGACAGCGGCGCCACCTTGACGCGAGCCTTGAAGCTGGCGACGCCTTCAACCTCCGCATAGCGCTTGACGGCGTCGAGTTCCCTCGCGTTCGCCTCATAAAAGTAGCTCGCGGGAGAATGCGCCGCATGCGCATCGATGGACCAGGTGAGCGGGGGCGCGGTCATGGCGTCTTCAGACGGCTTGTTTCAACCCATAGATTTCCGGGAAATTGAGGTGCCCTTGCAGAAGCAGGTTCAAAGGCATTTCCCCAATGTTCTTGATGGCCTGAAAGATATAATCGGACAATTCGTCGGCGGCGACATTGGCGTTTTCGTCTCCAGACTGAAAGCTTTTCCAGATCGCTTCGGCGAGCGCCGCTTTGTTCCGTTGCTCCACCGCGTTGGTGTAAACGATAAGCTGACGGTAGAAAAGATCCGCGATCTTGCGAACCTCCTGCGAGACGTAGACATCCGATATGCCAAGATCGCGGACCATGCTGTCCATCTCGCGGACGAAGGCCTCGATGATTTCCTTGCCAAGCAGTTTGCCTTCATTGGCGCCGAGCTTCAGATTCTGCATGACGATGAACATATGGATGACAAGCATGTCGAACCGGCCCGACAGCGTATCGGGAACCCCGCACCGCACGTAGAAAACCGGATTGCGGGACTGCGCGACAATCGAATCGTATATTTTCTCCGCAGCCTCGCGGCGAGCTGCGCGTTCTGCAAACCAGCGGAACATCGTTTGGCATGAACTCCAGTTGTGCGCTTACGGGACACTGTACCTTATAAAGCCTTAATCGCATCCGAAAAGGATGCCATTGCGTTGCGGCAAAGTTAGGTCAGGAAGCGAAGCGCTGACAGCAAACAGCAAATTTGGGGGCGAAATGTCAAATCAATCCTCTCGGAATTCGGATCCCAAGCGCCGGCCGGCGGGGCAGCGCGCCCGCGGATGGAAGACTTCCGCTGTTGTTGTTGTTGCAGGATCTCTCGTGCTGGCCGGTTGCGGAGGCAATACTCTTATCCGTCAGGGCCATCAGTTCCAGGACGAAGACTTCAACCAGGTGCGTGAAGGCATGAGCAAGGAGCAAGTCTCGCTCGCGCTCGGCACGCCCGACACGCAAACGCCGATCGGCGGCGGCGCTTACTACTACATCTCCACCATCGCCGTGCAGCCCATGCCGTTCCTTAAGCCGGAAGTGACCGAAAGGCGCGTCGTCGCGGTCTATTTCAACAAACAGGATCGGGTCGAAAAGATCGCCAATTACGGCTTGCAGGACGGCAAGATCATCGACTTCAACACCCGCCAAACCCCCGTCTATTCCCGCGACCAGGGCATGTTGCAGGAACTCTTCCGCAACATCGGCGCGGCGCCCTCCCTGCCGGGCATCAGCAAGAACTAGAACTGAGGAGGCGCAGCCTCCTTTTCATCGCCGCGCTTGAGGCGATTGGCTGCGCGGCGCCGGTCAGCGCGTCTTTATGATCAGCCCTTCCGGGCCGTTCTCGACGGCAAGCCCTTGCGCGGCCGCTATTGCGGCCAATCGCTCCGCGCCTCCAGGAAAATCGAAGGCGATTTCCGCGCTGCGCGGGTTAACAGACCTCAGGTCCCAATTCTGGATGCCGGGCACGCTCTGAAGGCGCGCGCGGATCGTCTGCCACTCCCTCAGGCCCGAGAACTGAGCCGTCGCCTGAAGCGAGGCAAGCTCTCCGCCCCTTTGCGAATAGCTGGAGGGCTCGCCTCCGCTTGGGGCGACGCTAGCGGTTATGAGGGAGCCGCGCGTCAGCTTCCAGCGCTGCTGCACGGTTTCGAAGGCGAGCCGCGCCGCCGCCTGCACAACCGTTTCGTCGACTCCGTCCCTGGACTTGATCGTTCGCTTCAGGGCAAAAGCCCCAAGCGCATCGTTTCCGATCAGCTTCAGCGTCAAGGCCTCGCCCCCGCTTTCCAGCTCGGCGAAGGCAAACAGAATCTGCGTCGTCCTGTATTGCGATTTCAGCGTTTCGATCCCCGCGCCCGGATTGGCGACGTAGGCGTTGGCGATGGCGGCCGTAATATCGCCGCGCACGGGCGCAACCTTCGCTGGCAGAAGGGCGTGCGACAGATCGAGCCCGGAGAGAGCGGCGCGCCACGGATTGCGATCGGCGGTCCTTGCGGCGCCGTCTTCGACATAGACCGGGACGATGAGGATCTCGGGGCCGCGATCGGTGACGGGGACAACGCCGTATTGGCCGAACAGCGCCGCGACGCCTCGCTCCGAGAACGTAACTCCAAAGGTCGCCACGTAAGAGGTTCCGGAAACGCCTTCGCCGCGCACATCGATATCGGAGATGAGGCGCTCAAGATCGGCCGGCGAAAGAATCGGAATGCGCGGCTCAGTCCTGAAATCGGTGAGCCGCGACACGAGCAGCCTGAAGGCGCGCGACTCTGCCGCCTCGGTTGCAAGCCGCTTGGCTTCGACAGCGTTCGCGGCCTCGGCCTCCGCCCTGACGCTCGCGACCGTGAAGATGCTGGCGGGCCTTTGCTGCGCGAGGACGGGGCCGCCCGCGCCGAGAATAGCGAGAGCCGCCCCGGCAAGAATCTTGGCTGCGTTCGTCATCGCCATCGGTGGTGCTCCGCTTGTCGGGCCGGCCGCGCTTGCTAAGAGGGCGCGCTTGGTGATAGCCCCTGTTTAAATGGTGTCCGCGGGGCCCGCAAGCCTGTGCGCGGGCCTCTCCAAGCGCTATAATGGCAGCATGAACGCACAATCGAACGGATCATACGCGGACGCGGGCGTGGACATCGACGCCGGCGACGCGCTTGTGGAGCGGATCAAGCCCTTCGCCAAGGCGACAGCGCGGCTCGGAACGGCAGCCGCGCTCGGAGGGTTCGGAGGCCTTTTCGACCTGAAGGCGGCGGGCTTTCGCGATCCCATTCTTGTCGCCTCGAACGACGGCGTCGGAACGAAGCTGAAGATCGCCATCGAGACCGGGCTGCACGATACGATAGGGGTCGACCTCGTGGCGATGTGCGCCAATGACGTCGCGGTGCAAGGCGCGGAGCCGCTGTTCTTCCTCGACTACTTCGCCTGCGGCAAGCTCGACGCAGACATCGCAGCGCGCGTGATCCAGGGCATCGCGGCTGGGTGCAAAGAGGCGGGCGCGGCGCTCATCGGCGGGGAGACCGCCGAGATGCCGGGCCTGTATGCGGCGGGCGACTACGACCTCGCCGGTTTTTGCGTCGGCGCCGCCGAGCGTGGCGCGCTCCTCCCCCGCGCAGATGTCGCGGCGGGCGACATCCTCATCGGCGTCGCCTCGTCGGGCGTGCACTCGAATGGCTTCTCGCTTGTCCGCAAGATCGTGCGCGACGAAGGGCTCGCCTGGGACGCGCCCGCGCCGTTCAACCCCACGCGCAAGCTTGGCGAGGCGCTGCTCGACCCGACCCGCATCTATGTGAAGGCCGCGCTCGCCGCGCACCGCACCGGGCATGTGAAGGCGTTTGCGCATATCACCGGCGGCGGCTTGCCGAACAACGTCCCGCGCGTCCTGCCGCCCGGCCTGGGCGTTGACATCGACCTCGGGGCGGTTCGCTGCCCGCCGGTTTTTCATTGGCTGGCGCATGCCGGCAAGGTTGAAGAGGCCGAAATGCTCCGCACCTTCAATTGCGGCATCGGCTTCGTCGCCATCGTCGCGCCCCATGCCGCCGCCGCCATCGAGGCCTGCTTCGAGGCCCATGGCGAGAAGGCTTTCCCCATCGGGATCGTTGAGAATCACTACGGGGAGCCGCCCGCTGTCAGCTTCGTTGGAGAGCTGGGAGCCTGCGCATGACCGCGAAGAAGCGCGTGGCCGTGCTCATCTCGGGTCGCGGCAGCAACCTCGCGTCGCTGATCCAGGCCGCGCGCGCGCCCGACTACCCGGCCGAAATCGCGCTTGTGCTGTCGAACAAGGCCGCCGCCCATGGGCTCGTTCGAGCGCATGATGCAGGCATCGCCACTGCCGTCATCAGCCGCAAAACCTTTGGAACCCGCGAGGAGTTCGATCTCGCAATCACCCAGGCGCTGAAGCAGGCTGGCGTGGATCTCGTCTGCAATGCAGGCTTCATGCGCCTTCACTCGGCCGCCTTCGTGCGCGAATGGCATGGCCGCCAGCTCAACATTCACCCTTCGCTCCTGCCCGCCTTCCGGGGGCTTCATCCACAGGCGCGCGCGCTGGAAGCGGGCGTGCGGATCGCCGGCGCAACGGTCCATTTCGTCAGCGAGGAGATGGACGCCGGCCCGATCATCGCGCAAGGCGCCGTCCCGGTGCTGCCGGGCGACGACGAGGAGACGCTTTCCGCCCGCATCCTCGCCATGGAGCACCGGCTCTACCCGCTTGCGCTGAAGCTCGTCGCTGCCGGCGATGCGCGCCTTCACAACGGCCGCGTCGAATTCGCAGGCGCAAGCCCCGCCCCGTCGCTCTGGGCTCCGGTTGAAAGCTTCCCCGCGCTGTAGCGTCGTCCCGTGCGCAGTGCAGCGCGCAGCCGTGCGCTGCAGACACGGGATCGCCGGTCCCGCGTCTGCGCAGCGTCATTTCATGCCGCATCGCGCACGGGACGACGGCAGGGGAAGCGTTCAACCGGATTTGCTATGAAGCGGCCGCGCCATTCGGGCGCCCGCGCGGTGATCATGCGAAACTACAAGCGCCGCGCGAGCGCGAGCCATAGGCACTGCCGGATAGCCAAACGGCGGCTGCGGCTGCCGCAGCCGTTTTTGCGCTCAAGATCAGGACTGGGCGGCGATCGCCTTGCGGGCGGACCTCTCCGCGCCGGGCTTGTCCTTCTGCTGCAGGGCGGGGTGCCGGTCGGGCAGGAACACGGTGACGGTCGTGCCCGCGCCCGGCGTGGAGCGAAGATCGATGCGGCCCTTGTGAAGCTGCACGATGCTTTTCACGAGCGACAGGCCGAGTCCGGCGCCGCGATGGCGGGAGCCTCTGCCTCTCGATTCGAAGCGGTCGAACACGGTCGCCTGCTCCTCCTCGGGAATGCCGAGCCCGGTGTCCTGCACGCTGATCGCGACGCCGCTTTTCTCGCGGCGGCAGGTGAGCGTGATCATGCCGTCCTCGGGGGAGAAGCCGATGGCGTTCGACAAGAGGTTATAGATCACCTGAATCAAGCGGTTCGAATCCGCCATCACCGTGCCCGCGCCCTTGGCGATATGCACGTCGAGATGCACCTTCGCCCGCGACAGGCGCTCGCGCACGCCAAGCTCCGCCGCCTCGATCACATCCTCGACCTCGACCGGGGCAAGCTTCAGGTCCAGCGCGCCCGCGTCGATCACCGCGAGATCGAGAATGTCGTTGATGATGTTGAGGAGCACTTGGCTCGACGCCTTGATGTCGTTCAGATATTCGCGCTGCTTGGGGTTCAGCGCGCCGATTGCGGGCTCAGCGAGAAGGTCGGCGAAACCGATGATGGTCGTAAGCGGCGTGCGCAGCTCGTAGGAGACGTGGCTCAGGAACGCAGTTTTCAGGCGGTCTGAAGCCTCCAGCGCCTCGTTGCGCTCAAGCAGCACCTCCTCGAAGCGCTTGCGGTCGGTCACGTCGGCGAAGGTGACGAGCGTGCCGCCGTCAGGCAGCGGCGTAACGGCGTAAGCGAGGTGGGTTTCGTCGCGGCGGGCGACCGCGCCGCTGAGCGTATCGCGCGCCTCCGGCATGCCGGTGATCGCCTCGCGCAGCGTATGCCAAAAGTCGGGGTCTGGGGCGGAGCTTTCGCTTTCCGCCCTGATGGCGTCGAAATGGGGATTGCCGTTCAGCATCTCGACGGGCAGCCGCCAGATCGCCTGGAAAGCCGGATTGTAAAGCTGCAGCCGGCCGTCCGATGCGAACACGGCAATGCCTTCGCTCAGATGATCGAGCGTTTCGCGCTGACCTTCGATGAGGCTGTGGAACTGCCGTTCGAGCGAGAGCTTTTCGGTGACGTCGTCGAAAAGGAAGGTGACGCCGCCATCGTCGCGCCAATCGGTCACGACGTGAACGGTTCTTCCGTCGGGCCGGTGCCAAAGCTCGTCGAGCGTGCGGGTGCGATCCCACGCCAGCACCTTGCCGTCTCGCCATTTGCGGTAATCCGGCTGCTCGGGAAGAAGCCGCCGCTGGCGCAGAAGATCGAGAAACTCCGAGGCGGACGGCTTTTCTTGAAGCCATGCGCCGTCCAGGCTCCAGATCCGCGCGAGCGCGTCGTTTCCATAGACGAGCTTGCGGTCGCCGCCAATAACGGCCACGCCGGTGGAGACCTTGTCGAGCGTGCGGCTGTGAGCCGCCATTTGCCGTTCCAGCTCGTCCTTCGCAATGGCGAGCGGGGCGACGTCGAAGGCCGCGCCTCCGCTTCCGCGCTCGAGGGGCGCCGCGACCGCCTCGTAAATCTGGACGCCGCCGTTGACGATTGTCTGCAGCTTGAGCCGGCCCGGCTTCTTCGCCTGGGAAAGGCGGAGGAGTTCGGCCCTCTGGCGCGTCTCGAAAAGCTCGATCTGCTTCGCAACGGCGTCTTCCCGGCTTTTCGCGCCGATGGCGTTTACGTAAGGCGCGTTCACCCAAGTCAGCGCGCCCTTGGCGTCGCGAAGCCAAACCGGCATGGGGAGGCTGTCGAGCAGGCTTTCGCGATCCTGAATGGCCTGCTTCGCGCGCTTGTTTTCGCCGATGAGACGGACAAGCTCTTTGTTCACGGGCGAGAAGGGCCTGACGCGCAAAACGATGTCCGCGCCGGAAACCGCGCCCGCGATTTCGATGACATGGCCCTCAAGCGTGCTCGCATTCGATACGAAAGTCTCGCCCCGGCTTTGAAGCCGGGCCAGGTTCTCGGCCGTCTTCGCTGCGTCGTCGGGATGCAGCCAGGTTGCGAAACGCAAGAGCTGAGAGAGCTTTGCGGGGACGCCGAGCGGTCCGGCGATGGTGTGAAGCGCAAGCCGCGGATGGCCGTCCGTCCAGACGATGAACGCCTGCGGCTCAAGCGAAGCAAGCGCGCGAAAATTGCTCTCGATCGTCAGCAGGACATCGAGGCGAGCCCCTTGGCGCAGCGCCTGCTTGGCGAGCGAATGCGCCTTTTCACGGTAGATGCCTGCGAGCAGGGCGCACGCCGCCGCCACTCCGGCCAGCACCGCGCCGGCCAGGATCGCGTTCGCGCCTCCGAAAGCGCAAGCCGCGGCGGCTGGCTCCCCCTCGCCCGCATGGGCCGCTCCGAACGGCGGCGCCATCGACAGTAAACAAATCGCCAAACTCCCGAAAGCCAACCGAAAGAGTTCACGAAAGACGGTCATCGGTTTCTCCCGCGGGGGACGCGATAGCAATCAGCACATATGCCGAATCGAGTCTTAGTTTATCGTTAATTTTTTATGCACGAAAAGGGCAATGCAACGCGAAAGCAGCAGCCCGCGCCGTGCGCCCGCTGCTTGCGGACCCCAAACAAATGACAGATTCGGCGCGTCCCCAGGCTAAAGCTGCCGCTCCACCATGAGCTTTTTCAGCTCGGCGATCGCCTTTGCGGGATTGAGGCCCTTCGGACAGGCCTGCGCGCAGTTGAGGATGGTATGGCAGCGGTAGAGCCGGAAGGGGTCTTCGAGATTATCGAGACGGCCGCCGGTCGCTTCGTCCCGGCTGTCGGCCACCCAGCGCATCGTCTGCAGGAGGGAGGCGGGGCCGAGATAACGCGCGCCGTTCCACCAATAGGAGGGGCATGACGTGGTGCAGCAGGCGCAGAGAATGCATTCGTAGAGGCCGTCGAGCTGCGCCCGGTCCTCGCGGCTTTGCAACCACTCGGTGACGGGCGGCGGCGAGTTGGTCTTGAGCCACGGCTCGATGGACCTGTGCTGCGCGAAGAAGTGCGACAGATCCGGCACCAAATCTTTCAGCACCTGCATATGCGGCAAGGGGTAGATCTTCGCCGGAGCGCCAACTTCCTTGATGGGCTTCGTGCAGGCCAGCGTGTTCGACCCGTCGATGTTCATGGCGCAGGAGCCGCAGATTCCCTCGCGGCAGGACCGGCGGAAGGACAGCGTGGGGTCGATCTCGTTCTTGATCGTCAGAAGACCGTCGAGCACCATCGGGCCGCAGTCTTCGACATTGACGTGGTAGGTGTCGATGCGCGGATTCTCGCCCGACTCCGGGTCCCAGCGGTACACGTCGAACTGCTTCCAGTCAGCCTTGGCGCCCTGCGGCTGGTTCCAGGTTTTGCCTCGATTGATTTTCGAGTTTTTCGGCAGCGTCAGCTGAACCATGCGAGCTCCAGCGGAGGGTTGACGGGAAACGGACCGGTTGTAGGCAACATGTGGCAAACATCGCCGCTGGTGGCAAGGTTAACGCCGCCGCATCGACGGCCCCGAGGCCGCCCTGCATGGCTGCCATTCCTAACCGGAGCAGGGCGCGCGGCCTTTCTTCATACCATTTGATGATGCGTCGGCTTGCTGCGTCAACGCTCCGGCGGGTTGAGCCAGAGTTCGATGTCGCGGAGAGCGCGGTGCGAGAGCCCGGTTTTTCGCGCCCGGCCGCGCTCGACGCCCTTCAGGCGCTTGGGCTGCTCCGGCAGCGGCGGAAAAAGCCCGAAATTCACGTTCATGGGCTGGAAGCTGCGCGGCCCGCTTGAGGAGGCGTCGGTCAGATGGCCGCCCGTGATGTGCGCGAGAAGCGCGCCGAGCGCGGTTGTCGGCGGCGGAGGCGAAACCTCGGCGCCCGAAAGCCCGGCGGCGGCGAAGCGCCCGGCCAGAAGCCCGATGGCGGCGGACTCCACATAGCCTTCGACGCCGGTGATCTGGCCCGCGAAGCGCAAGCGCGGGTCGGCCTTCAGCCTGAGGCTTGCGTCGAGCAGCTTTGGACTGTTCAGAAACGTGTTGCGGTGCAGACCGCCGAGCCGGGGGAAGGAGGCGCTTTCAAGGCCGGGAATCATGCGGAAGATTCGCGCCTGCTCGCCATGCTTGAGCTTCGTCTGGAAGCCGACCATGTTCCACAGCGAGCCAAGCGCGTTATCCTGCCTGAGCTGGACGACGGCGTAAGGCGCGCGGCCGGTTCGAGGGTCCGTCAGCCCGACCGGCTTCATCGGCCCGAAGCGCAAGGTGTCGCGGCCCCGCTCCGCCATGACCTCGATGGGCAGGCAGCCTTCGAAATAGGGCGTCGTCTCCCATTCCTTGAACGAAACCTTTTCGGCGGCGAGGAGCGCGTCGATAAAGGCCTCGTATTGCTCGCGCGTGAGCGGGCAGTTGATGTAATCGGCGCCCGTGCCGCCCGGACCTGGCTTGTCGTAGCGCGATTGCATCCAGGCAAAGTCCATGTCGATGCTCTCGCGCGCCACGATGGGAGCGATGGCGTCGAAAAACGCGAGCGCATCCTCGCCTGTAAGCGCGTTAACCGCTTCGCTTAAGGCGGCCGAGGTGAGCGGACCGGTCGCGACGATGACGGACGCCCAATCGGCGGGCGGCAGGCCGGCAACCTCGCCGCGCGCGATTTCGATGCCGGGGTGCGCCGCAAGCCTCTCCGTGACCTCGGCGGCGAATGCATCCCGATCCACGGCGAGCGCGCCGCCCGCCGGCAGCTTATGGCGGTCCGCCGCCTCCATGATGAGCGAGCCCGCGCGCCGCATTTCCTCGTGCAGAAGGCCGACCGCGTTTGTCTCCCAATCGTCGGATCGGAAGGAATTCGAACAGACGAGTTCGGCGCACCGGCCGGTCTTGTGCGCCTCGGTCAGCCGCTCCGGGCGCATTTCGTGCAGAATTACGGTCGCGCCGCGCGTCGCCGCCTGCCACGCCGCTTCCGATCCGGCGAGTCCGGCGCCGATCACGTGCACTGTTCGTTCTGTTGCCATGGCCTGACAAACTAGGGGAAAATGCAGGCGCACTCAATCGAAGAGCCTTGCGGCGGCGCCGGGTTCCGATAGGGATGGCTTGTTTAGGCGGCGAGGCGCCCATTTATGCGCGCAATATCGGCTTAGAACATGCCCAAGGGCGCGACCTGGCGAAGGGTCGTTGCCGCCGCGGCGAAGCTGGCCGGACGGCTGGCGACAGGTTTGGCGTGCTGAGATGACGGTCCACATCGTAAAGCTCTGCGTCGGGTGCGACGCGCTCGAAGACCTTGCCGAATGGCAGAGGGAGCGCGTCTCGGCGGGCCGCGACCTCGTTCATATCACCCGGCAGACGCCGCGCCGCGATGGGTTCGGACCGAACTCGTCGCTCTATTGGGTGATCGGGGGCTTCATCCGCGCGAGGCAGCGCATCCTCGCCCTGCGGGACGTGCGCGGCGCGGATGGCGTGCAGCGCTGCGGCTTCGAACTCGATCCGCGCCTCACGCCGACGGAGCCGGCGCCGCGGCGTCCCTTCCAGGGCTGGCGCTATCTTCCCGCGGCCGATGCGCCGAAGGACCTCGATCCAAACGCCGCCACGGCCGACGGCGCCATGCCCGCCGCCATGCGCGCGGCGCTGGCCGAGCTTGCCCTGATCTAGAACCTGCGGCTTGAAATCGCTGCCGCCCGTCGTGGTGCGTATCGAGCAGCTTCTCGGGGGCATCGTGGGGTTAACGGGACACGCCGCCGTACGCGGAGACATGAGCGTTGGGGATTCCTAAATTCCCGCTTTCGCGGGAACGACACTGCGGGGCACGACGCCGCTTGCGATTTCGCGCGCTTCGCTTCGGCTGGGCGCCCACGAGGCGCCTCTTATCTGCCTGCTGAGCCATTTTGCATGGAAATGCCGTCGCGCGGACGAACCAAAGTGGGCGCGCCCAGCGTGCCAATGCCGTTGGAGGAGTTGGATCGCGCGGCGGCCGGGGCGAACCCGGCCACGGCGCAAGCTTTACGCGCGGCTTTCGCGGTCCAGCTCATACTCGGCGATGCCGACCTTCAACATGTCGTAGGCATCCTCCAGGAACTCTTCCTCGTCCATATATTCGACATAGGTCGGGAAGTAGCCCACATCCTCGTCCTCGTCCTCGGCGTCGTCCGTGGCGCCCGCAGCCTGGAAGGTGATGCTGCCGTCCTCGTTCACATAGACCGAGGCCAGCGTCTCGCCGTCCGGCTTGTACTTGATCTGCACCGTAGGATCGCCGTTGTCGTCGCCAACTGCGAAGTCGAGACGCCGGCTGGCGATTTGCTCCTTCAAGCGCTCCGCGAGCTTGACGGCGCTCTCGCGCCTCGCCTGCGGATCGAGCTTGTTGGTCTGCATTTCGCGCTTCACTTCATCAACTTCGTCGTCGAAACTCATGAGGCGATCCTTTCCCTGGAACGGTTGACCCTTAAAACGCCTGGTTCGCGACGCCCGATCAATTCAAGCCTCGTGTAAGCGATTCGAAGAGGCGGCGCCCACCGGTTCCGCCAAGGGCGGCGTCGGCGGCGCGTTCGGGGTGCGGCATGAGGCCCATGATACGACGAGTTTTATCGATGACGCCAGCGATGTCGCGGCGCGAGCCGTTCGGATTCCCGTTATCCCCACCGCCGGGTATGGGCGCATAGCGCAACACGACCTGCCCGTCGCCCTCGATCCGGTCGAGCGTCTCGTCGTCGGCGAAATAGGCGCCGTCCTTGTGCGCGATGGGCATCGTTACGAACTCGCCCTTCGCATAGGCGTTAGTGAAAGGCGTATCCGCGCGTTCGACCGTCAGGCCCACGTCCCGGCAGATGTAATGCAGCGAGGCGTTCCTCATGAGCGCGCCGGGCAAGAGCTGCGCCTCGGTCAGGATCTGAAAGCCGTTGCAGACGCCGAGCACCGCAACGCCGCGTTCCGCCTCCGCCTTGACCGCGCGCAAGATCGGCGAATGCGCGGCCATCGCGCCCGAGCGCAAATAGTCGCCATAGGAAAAGCCGCCGGGCAGCACGATCAGGTCCGCCTTCGGCAGGTCCGTCTCCCGATGCCACACCATCGCGGGCTTCTCGCCCGTAACCTCGGCGAGCGTCACGGCTATGTCGCGATCGCAGTTCGAGCCGGGAAAGACGATGACGGCGGACTTCACAGCAGCTCCACGCGATAGTTTTCGATCACGGGGTTGGCGAGAAGCTGGCGGCACATGGCGTCGATCTCGCCCTTCGCGGAAGCCTCGTCGGCGGCCTTGAGCTGCACCTCGATGAGCTTGCCCTGACGCACGTCCTCGACATTGTTGAAGCCGAGCGAATGAAGCGCGTGCGCGATGGCGCGCCCCTGAGGGTCGAGCACGCCGTTCTTCAGTGTGACCGTGATGCGCGCCTTCATGCCAGCCGTCTCCGCTTGTCTCTTCCGCCGATTATTTCGATTGCACCAGAATGGGGCCTTTCGGCTTCGGCGCCGGATTTTCCACAAGAATGCCGAGCCTTTTCGCGACTTCGGAATAGGCCTCGATCAAGCCGCCGAGGTCCTTGCGGAAGCGGTCCTTGTCGAGCTTGTCCTTGGTTTCGATGTCCCAGAGCCGGCAGCTGTCGGGGCTGATTTCGTCCGCGAGCACGATGCGCATCTGATCGTTGCCCTCATAGATACGCCCGAACTCCAGCTTGAAATCGACGAGCCTGATGCCGATGCCGAGAAAAAGCCCGGTCAGGAAGTCGTTGATTCGCAGAGCCATCGCCATGATCTCGTCGATTTCCTGCGGGGCCGCCCAGCCGAACGCGGTGATGTGCTCCTCCGTCACCATCGGGTCGTTGAGCTTGTCCGCCTTGTAATAGAACTCGATGATCGAGCGCGGCAGCGGCATGCCCTCCTCAAGGCCGAGACGCTCGCACAGCGAGCCGGCCACGACGTTGCGCACCACCACCTCGAGCGGGATGATTTCCACCTCCCGGATGAGCTGCTCGCGCATATTAAGGCGGCGAATGAAATGGGTGGGCACGCCAATTTCGTTGAGGCGGCTGAAAATATACTCCGAGATGCGGTTGTTGAGGACGCCCTTACCCTCGAACCGCTCGTGCTTCTTGGCGTTGAAAGCGGTCGCGTCGTCCTTGAAGTGCTGAATGAGCGTGCCCGGCTCCGGCCCTTCATAAAGAACCTTCGCCTTTCCTTCATAGACGCGGCGGCGGCGATTATTCATGGGTGACCCCCTCTTCTGAAGGAAAACAGGCAAGGCTGATAAGGTTTGGAGCGTCCATCAAGCGCATATTTGCGTCATTGTCACGCATTCGCGTGACATCGGGTTCGATACGATGCATTTCCCACGAACCTGCGCGCCGACAAACGATTTTTACTCCCACTCCGCCCCCAAAGCGCGCCAGCGGTTCGAGCGACTTGACCTCGCGCAAACGAACGTTATCCATGCTATATTATTTAAGCGAGGCTTGCACCAGAAGATGGCTGCGAGGGCCTGCTGATTAAAGGTCTGCCAGATAAGGGCATGCGCACATGACCACATTCGACGAACGCGAGAACGCTTACGAGGCGAAGTTCGCCCACGATCAGGAGTTGCGTTTCAAGGCGAAGGCCCGCCGCGACAGGCGTTTCGGCGCGTGGGTCGCCGCTAAGCTGGGGCTGACCGGCGCGGCTGCGGAGGACTATGCGAAAGGGGTGGTCCGCTCCGATCTGGCGCATCCCGGCGACAGCGCCATTGTGGAGGCGGTGCTCGCGGACCTTAAGGCGAAGGGCGTTGCGGCGGATGAGCGCACATTGAAGGTCAAGCTGATCGACCTCATGGAAGAAGCGATAACGGAAATCGAGGCCGGGAAGTAGACGGTCGCCGGCGCTAGGACAGAACGCCGAGCTTCTTCTGAAGGCTGGACGACGACGTGGTGTATTGGAACACCACGCGCTTGCCGGGATAGACATAGCGGTGCGCCGCCTGCGCCATGAGCGCGGCCTCGTGAAAACCCGACAGGATGAGCTTGAGCTTGCCCGGATAACAATTGATGTCGCCGATCGCGAAAATCCGGGGCTCCGAGGTCTCGAATTTCTCCGTATCGACGGGGATCAGGTTCTCATGAAGATTGAGGCCCCAATTCGCGACGGGGCCGAGCTTCATGGTGAGGCCGAAGAAGGGCAGCAGCCGCTCGGCCTCGATCTCGAACTCTTGCTCCGGGCCGCCATCGGCCGGACCGCGAACGGCGAGCGAGCGCAATTCGCCGCCGGCGCCGTTAAGTTTCGTCACCTGCCCCAGCACGAATTTGAGGCGTCCCTCGTGGACGAGCGCGCGCATCTTGTTCACCGAATCGGGCGCCGCCCGGAACTCATCCCGGCGGTGGATAAGCGTCACGCTCCCGGCAACGGGCTCAAGATTGAGAACCCAGTCGAGCGCGGAATCCCCGCCGCCGACGACCACGACCTTCTTCCCGCGGAAGGCGTCGATCTTGCGCACGGCGTAGAACACCGAGACGCCTTCGAAGCTCTCGATGCCCGCCAGCGGCGGCCGCTTGGGCGTGAACGAGCCGCCGCCCGCCGCGACGACGACGACCTTGGCGAAAAAGCTCCGGCCCGTGTCTGTCTCGACCTCGAAGCCTTCGCCTTCGCGCCGCAGCGCCTCCACGCGCTCGCCGAAGTGGAAGACGGGCTCGAAAGGCTTGATCTGCTCAAGAAGCCGGTTCGTCAGCTCCTGGCCGCTTACGACGGGCAGCGCGGGAATGTCATAGATCGGCTTCTCGGGATAAAGCTCGGCGCATTGGCCGCCGGGCTTGTCCAGGATGTCGATCACATGCGCTTTCACATCGAGAAGGCCAAGCTCGAACACGGCGAACAGGCCGGCCGGCCCTGCGCCGATGATAAGGGCGTCGGTATGAATGGGGGTGGTCATAATGGCGGCGGCGCTCGCGGCGTGCGTTTCGGGGCAGTCTAATTCTGGTGTTCTGGGATGCGAACGACAAGGCCGTCCAGTTCTGGCTTCAGGCGGATTTGACAGCTGAGCCGGCTGGTGGGCCGGACGTCGAAGGCGAAATCGAGCATGTCCTCCTCCATCGGGGAGGGGCTGCCCGCCTTCTCCTTCCAGGCGTCGTCGACATAGACGTGGCAGGTGGCGCAGGAGCACGCCCCGCCGCATTCGGCGACAATTCCGGGAACCGAGTGCTTGATCGCCGTTTCCATGACGGTTTGGCCCGGCTCGCCCTCCACCACGTGCTCCGTTCCGTTATGCTCAATATAAGTCACCTTCACCATGCGCCTTCCCATCCGAGAGATTCGCCCCCTGGCATAAGGGACATCGGGGCGAAATTCAAAGAGCCTCTTCGAAAGGGGTGTGGGACGTCCGGTTAACAAATGATGAAAAAAAACTGTGGTTTTCGCGCAAGCGCCCGCAGACAGTTCGTTGGCGCGTTGCGAATCACAATATTAAACGTGTGTGGCCCTGTGGTTTTTTGGGCTTTGAGTTGATAACCATAGATAAGCTCAAGGCATGGGCTAATCTTTTTTTAGCCTTAAAAATCCCTTAGCGAGGGCGCGGTGTGGGGTACGTTTTCTGAGCGCTGTCCAAGCTTGCGTTTGAGGGGCTATGAGGATCTGCCGAGAGTGTATGCGTAACGTCGCGAGTCGTTTCTCCAAGGGAATTGAGTTCGTGGTTGGCGGTTTTCCGGTCACAGCACATGAGGTCAGGACGGCCTGATGAGTCAGAAGCAAGCGATCTCCCAGACGCCCATCGACCTCAAGCCTGAGGATGAGGCGCAGGCGAAGCCAATAAGCGGCGCTCCGGCGGAGCCGGCTGCTCCCGCGCCTTCAGGCGAAGAGCACACGGTCGTCAACCGCGAGCAGAATTTGAAACAGGCCCGCGGGCCTGCGCCACGGCGCATCACCGACGGAAGCGGCGACACCCCGGTGCAGATCACGCCGCCTTCCCAGTCGGCTCGTCCGGTTGGGCAGCGGCGCCCGGCGGCGCAATCGCGCGCTCATGTTCCCGCCAACGACGACATGCCGTCCATCGGCGGTCTCATCTACGCGCTTCAGCAACGGCCTTCGCGATCCCCGTTCCTGATCGCCGTGGGCGCGTCGCTCGTCTGGTTCGTGCTCGGCGTTGTCTTGTCGTGGGCCGTTTTCCAGAAGAGTTTCGACGCTTCGGGCAGCGCAGCGGATCTCTTCTCCAACCCGGCCATCATCGCCGTCATCGCGACGGTCATCATTCCCATCGCCCTGTTCTGGTTCCTTGCGATCCTCGTCTGGCGCGCCCAGGAGCTTCGCCTCATGTCCTCCGCCATGACGGAGGTCGCTGTCAGGCTCGCCGAGCCCGATCGCATGGCGGAACAGTCGGTCGCCTCTCTCGGGCAGACCGTGCGCCGGCAGGTCGCCGCCATGAACGACGCCATCTCGCGCGCGCTCGGCCGCGCCGGCGAGCTGGAGGCTCTCGTTCACAATGAAGTTGCGGCTTTGGAGCGGTCCTACACCGAGAACGAAAACCGCATCAGAAACCTCATCAATGAGCTGGCGAGCGAGAGGGAAGCTCTCGCCAACAACAGCGAGCGCGTGAGCGAGGCTCTGCGCGGCATCGGCAGCCAGGTGACGCGAGAAATCAGCGCCGCGAGCGAAAAGGCGTCCCAGTCGCTCAGCGTGGCGAGCGTAACAATGACGGAGGCCTTCGCGACCCGGGGACAGAAGGTTACCGCGGCCGTTACGGCGGCCGGAACGGCGATCGACGAGAAACTTGCGGAGCGCAGCGCCCGCATTACCGACCAGCTTGTCAAGCATGGCGCGCACGCGGCGGAATCCTTGCGGCAATCGAGCCTGGAAGTCACCCGCGCCATTCAAGAGGCATCCGACCGCACGGCGGCGGCTATTTCAGCGAAGGGCAACAGCCTCGTCACGTCGGTGATCGGCATGAGCGAGCGCGTGGGCCGCGAAATCCCCGTGCTGCTTGAAAAGCTCGGCGCCGAGCAAACCCGCCTGAGCACGATCATCGACGGGGCGACTCGCAATCTCTCGGCGTTGGAGACCGCGCTTGCCGAGAAGACGCAATCTCTCGGAACGACGCTCACGGAGCGGACGACGGTTCTGCAAACGGTGCTGACAGAGCACTCGCGCCAGATCGACACGTCGCTGACCGAGCGCATTCAAGCGCTCGAAACCATCCTGAGCCGGCGGACGCACAATTTCGAGGTCAGCTTGAGCGAGCGCACCAAGGCGCTCGAATCCACGCTGGCCCAGCGCGCGCAGGCTCTGGAAAGCTCGGTTTCGAAGCATACGGGGGCGATTCGCGACACGCTCGACAAGCATTCCGGCTCGATGGAGCATACGCTTGCGCGCCAAGCCGCATCCATTGAGCGCGTCGTCGCCGCCAACGCCGTCAATATCACGCGCGCCGTCGAGGAATTGGCGAACCGGTCGTCCACCGGGTCGGACGCCCTTACAAGCCAGGCGCGGGTTCTCAAGGAAGTCTCCGCGACGCTCGTCAATCAGCTTGGCGGCCTGACAAAGCGGTTCGAGGACCAGGGAACCGCGCTCATCAACGCGTCGCGGACGTTCGAGATGTCGAACTCCAAGGTCGACGCCATGATGGAGGCCCGGCAGGCCGGCTTCACGAAGCTCATGGAAGCCGTCACGGCGCGAGCGGCCGACCTCGACCGCATGATGAACAGCTACTCGAACATGCTCGAACAGTCGTTGAGCCAGGCCGAGTTGCGCGCGCGCAAGGTGACGGAGCTTCTCGCCAAGGATTCGGCTGAGAAGTCTCAGGTCGCGATCCGGGAAATCGAACGGCTGCGCCAGGATGCGCAGGCTCACACACAAAAGGCGGTTTCCGAGCTTCAGGCGAACTTCACGTCCCTTTCCGACCAGGTCTCCGGTCAGCTGGCGACGCTTTCGTCAAAGTTCACGGACACCACTCGCGCGGTTCGCGACACCACCCGCCGCGCTGCGGTGGATCTCGAATCGGCGCAAAACGAGCTTCAGCGCCACGCGAAGGTGCTGCCCGAAACGGCCAAGCAGAGCGCCTCCGCGATGCGGCGGGCCCTGCAGGACCAGCTTTCGGCGCTGGACGCTCTGTCCGATCTGGCCAATCGCCACGCCTACAACAGCGCCGTGTCCGCCCCGGAACAGAGGAGCGAGCCAACTCGCCGCGATCGGGACGCCGCGCCCACGCAAGAGTCCATCCCGGCTCAGCGGGCGCCGTTCGACTACGGGCAGCCGCAACCGGCGGAGAAGCCGGCTTGGCCCGAGCCGCAGCAGGTCTCCAGGCCCGTTCAGCCGGAGCCTCCGCAAGCGCCTCCCGTTCCTCAGCCGTCTTTCCCGGAAGGCCAGATGCAGGAGCGCCGCAATCAGTGGTCGCTTGGCGATTTGCTGGCGCGCGCTTCCGAGGATGAATCGCCCTACTACGACAAGGATGAATCCTACGGGCTCCCGCCCGCCGCGCAGCCCTATGCGCCAAGGGGAGCGAATGCCCCCGCTCCGCAGGACGATTCGGGCATGGACTTCACCATGTCCGATATCGCGGCCTGCATCGACGAGCGCCGCGTCATGGACATTTGGCAGAGGCTCAAGCGCGGAGAGAGCGACGTGCTGAAGCAGCGCGGCCTCTATCCTCGCCAGGGCCAGCAGGTCGTCGATCGCGTGCAAAGACGGTATGAGACCGACAAGACCTTCCGCTCGATCGTCGACCGTTATCTCGCCGACTTCGAGAAGATGCTGCAGGACTTGAGCCGCAGCGATCCGCGAGGCGCGTCGGTGCAGTCGCGGCTGGGTTCGGATGAGGGCCGGATTTATTTCGTGCTCGCCCACATCAGCGGAAGGCTCGGCGTTTAGCCGCAAGCCTTCCGGCCATGGCCCGCCCGCCGTTCGAGCCGGGGGAGGCCCAGTTCCGGTCGTCCCTGAGAAATCAGCGCCAAAATCCATCAGCCGCCCGGGTTTACCCGGGCGCTACGGTTTCTACGCGCCCGCTGCTACATCGCCAGCGTGGCCAAAACGGGCGTGTGGTCCGAAGGCTTGTCCCATCCGCGCGGCCGGCGGTCGATCTCCGTCGAGGCGAGCATGTCCAGCGCCTGCGGCGACAGCAGGATATGGTCGATCCTCAGCCCCAAATTCTTCTGCCACGCCCCGGCCTGATAATCCCAGAACGTATATTGCCCCGCGCGCGCATCGCAGGCGAGCACCGCGTCGGTCAATCCCAAATTCATGAGGCGCCGGTACGCCCGGCGGGATTCCAGCCGGAAAAGCGCGTCCTCCGTCCATGCCGCTGGATTGTACACGTCGCCCCCGCGCGGAATGATGTTGTAATCGCCGGCGAGAACCAGCGGCTCCTCATAGGCGATCAGCGTTTCCACATGCGCTTTGAGCCGCGCGAGCCACGCGAGTTTGTAATCGAGCTTCGGCGACGGGGCGGGATTGCCGTTCGGCGCATAGATCGAGGCGACCCGAATGGCTTTTCCGCCCGGCAGCGAAATGACGGCTTCGATGTAGCGCGCCTGCTCGTCTCCCGCATCGCCCGGCAAACCCACGATGATTTCGTCCAACGGGAGCCTCGACAGGATGGCCACGCCGTTGAACGCCTTCTGGCCGAGCACCGCGCAATTATAGCCGAGGTCTTCGAAGACCCCGCGCGGAAACCCCTCTGTCTGGCATTTCAGCTCTTGCAGGCACAGGATCGCGGGCGCCGCCAGTTTCAGCCACGCCGCGCAGGCGCTCTCTCGCTGCTTGATCGAATTGACGTTCCAGGTTGCGACGGTCAGCACGGGGAGCTAAACCGAAAAGGACTCGCCGCAGCCGCAAGACGCCGTCGTGTTGGGGTTCTTGATCTTGAACGAGGCGCCGATGAGGTCGTCCACATAGTCGATCTCGGAGCCGGCCATGAAAGGAACGGAAACCGGATCGATAGCGACGCGCGCGCCCGATTTCTCAATGATGAGGTCGTCCGCGTTCGTCTCGGCCACGAGCGCGAACTCGTAGCGGAAGCCCGAGCAGCCCCCGCCCTCCACGCTGATCCGCAGCGCGTTCTGCCCTGCTTCCGCCGTTACGATTTCGCGAATACGGTTGGCGGCGCGGTCGCTCACGCTTATGTTGCCTTCAACGGTCATTTCGATTATTCGCCCCTCTTGAACGTTGCTTAGGAGTTTGGCTGTTCGAGCGTCAATGTCAACTGGCGGAAGAAAGCTCATGACGAACTTGGCGCCATACGCTGCCCATCCCGAGCGGAGCATCGGCCGCCTTTATGAAGAGGCGCCCTGCCCGACGCGCGACGTCTACCAGCGCGACCGCGACCGCATCGTGCACTCGACCGCCTTCCGCCGGCTCATTCACAAGACCCAGGTGTTCATCTATCACGAGGGCGACCATTATCGCACGCGCCTGACGCACAGCCTTGAGGTGGCGCAGATCGGCCGCACGCTCGCGCGCGTGCTGGGCCTCAACGAAGACCTTGTGGAGACGGTCTCGCTCGCGCACGATCTCGGCCACACGCCTTTCGGGCATGCGGGAGAGGACGCGCTGAACGAGGCTATGGCGGACGTCGGCGGCTTCGATCACAACGGGCAGAGCCTGCGCATCGTCACATATCTCGAGCATCGCTACGCCGCATTTCGCGGCATGAACCTGACCTTCGAAACGCTCGAAGGCATGGTGAAGCACAACGGACCGCTGATCGACAGCCACGGCTCGCCGCTCAGGCGCTACGCCGAGACGGGCCTGCCCTTCGCGATCCGCGCCTATATGCAGGTTCAGGATTTGCGTCTGGATACCTACCCCTCGCTCGAAGGCCAGATCGCGGCGCTCG
This sequence comes from uncultured Alphaproteobacteria bacterium, assembly GCA_963748525.1. GTDB lineage: Bacteria > Pseudomonadota > Alphaproteobacteria > Rhizobiales > Rhodomicrobiaceae > Rhodomicrobium. Next base: position 94,432 of record CAVVJJ010000016.1, on the reverse strand, counting down.
CCGACGACATCGCCTATAACAATCACGACATCGACGACGGCTTCCGCGCGGGCTACATCACGGTCAGGGAACTGGATGACGTGCCCATGGCGGGGCGATTGCTGGCGCAAGTGCGCGCGCGGCATGGCGATCTGCCCGATGCGCCGCTCGTCTACGAGATGAACCGCCGCATGATCGCCGCCATGGTCGAGGACGTGCTGCGCGAGACGCGAGCGCGCATCGCCGACGCGAAGCCTGCCGCCATCGAGGACATTCGCACGGCAGGCGCGCCGCTCGCCCAATTCTCCGAGCGCATGGCCGCCGACATCGCGGAGCTGCGCCGCTTTTTGTTCGCGAAGGTCTACAAGCATCCGGCCATCGTTGCGAAAATGACGGAGGCGCAGCACGTCCTGAAGCGGCTCTACGCCTATTTCGCCGAGCATCCGGAGGCGATGCATCTGGAGCCGGGGCGCGAGGCTGAACTGAGCGACGCCATCGTCCGAAGCCGCGCCGCCGGCGACTTCGTGGCCGGAATGACCGACATGTTCGCGCTGAAAACGCACGCCCAGCTGTGCGGCCAGGCTGCGGCTCTATAGCGATGCGCCGCAACGGCCGATTTCGGTCGCGGGTTCGACTTCAGGTCGCAGCCCCTTGCCCCGCGCATACGCAAGGGCGACGCACTGCGGGGAACCCGGCTGATTGATTAATGTGCGCGTGACTTGTGGAGGCGAAAAATGTCAACGCTCAGCGCCAACGCGTCGGCGCTTCTTCTGATCGACTTCCAGGCGCGGCTCATGCCGGCCATCGATGGCGCCGCGGCGACGATCGCGAATGCGCGCCGGCTCCTCGACGCCGCCGCGATCCTCGGCGTCCCGGCGCTGTTCACCGAGCAGAACGCCAAGGGACTCGGCCCAACCGTGGCGGAACTGGCGCCCGATCAAGCCTCGGTCGCGCATAAGATGGCGTTCAGCGCCTGCCGGGCGCCCGGCTTCCTTGAGCGCCTGCCGGAAGGGCGCGCCATTGTCGTTTCGGGCTGGGAGGCGCATGTCTGCGTGCTGCAGACGGCGCTCGACTTGATGGACAATGGCCGCACGGTTTTTGTGGTCCGCGACGCCATCGGATCGCGGCGCGCGGAAAGCAAGGAGGCCGCCATCCGCAGGATGGAGCGGCGAGGCGCCGAGATCGTAACGGCCGAAATGGTTGTGTTCGAGTGGCTCGAAACCGCGGCGCATCCCCGCTTCAAGGAACTCGCGGCGCTGGTCAAATAGGCGTGCGCTAAGCGTCAATGCCGCGAGAACATGTCGCGAAGCTTACAAAGCGTCGTTGTGATGTCGAAGCGCGGGTCCGGCAGCGCCTCGCCGGAGAGGATGCGCCGCAGCGCCGCCAGGGGATCGGTCTCGCCGGTGAGCAGCACGTCGGCGCCGCGTTTTTTCATGTGCCGCAGGAAACCATCGCCAGCGCTGCCCGCCACAACGACCTCCACGCCGTCCAAGGGGTGCGGGCCATCGTCCTTGAAATAATGGAGAATCTGCGCGTCCGCCAGCTCGATGCGCGAGGGCGGCGGAAGCGCATCGCGCGACTGCGCCGAGCGGAGATCGTAAAGCAGCCAGTATTTTGCCTTGCCGGCGTGCCCGGTTACAGTCTGCCAATCCTTGGTGGCGATTGCGATCTTCATGGCGTCCCTCATTCTTCGCGGCGGCTTGCGCTGGGGGCTGCAAATTTGGCGCCGCCGAGCCGGGGCCCGGCGCTGGCGTCCAGTCTCCGAATTGCCCCCCGAACCTCACTGAAAACTATGCGCGCGCCGGCGGCGCGTTGAAAAGGCTGAGGGCAGATCGGCGCCTCGGGAATCGCGTCCAGCAGGGTTGCGCGGCAAGCCTCAGCTATGCAAAATCTCCGCTTCACGACTTTGGGGCTGGGCGCATGCAAACCTTCCGGATCGTAAACTCCGCGGTTCACGCCGCCGTCGCCGGCCTTACCTTGTGGGTTTTCCAGCATCTGGATCAGCTCCAAGTCTATATCGCGGATTACAAAGCCTACGCGATCCCGGCCATACTGAGCGGGTTGGCGCTCCTCTTCAGGATGAGCGACGCGCTTGCAAAAGCGATGCTGGAGAAAGTTCCGCTGCTCTCCGGCGGCTTGCGGCGTTTTCTGAGCGGCGCGGAGTTCATAGAAGGCGACTGGTCGCTGGTTGTCGTCGATATGGAGAAGCAGGCGCTCCTCTATTTCGGCTTTCTTCGCATCGATTTCCACAACGGCCAGCTTACCATCGCGGGCGACGACTGGCTGCCGGACGGCGGCCATGCGCAAACCTTCCGCTCCGTGCAGTCGCTTTACCGCAATCATACCCTGCAATACTGGTACGAGCAGGGCGAGTCGCTGCACCGGCCTGAAATGCGTGGCTATACTGAAATCTTTTTCTTTCCAGCCGGAGAACTTGCGGAGCGGCACGCGGGTAAATTTCTCGATCCCAGGCATACAAGCGACATCCGTTTCTACGCCAGGAAACGGCGATACCGCCGGTTCGAGCGCCGCCTTTCGGGCCCCGGCGCGAAGATCAAGGCCGCGGGCGAACTTTGGGCGGAGATCGAGCCAAGGCTCGGTTATTTGCGCGGGCGAGAAATCAGCGCCGACTTTGCGTAAGTAGGATTGCCGCTTCAAAGCATTCCGGGCGCCAAGCAATTCCAAGCGCGAGTTGATCTCGGATGCAGGCCAGTTGCGGACCTCGGCCTCGTGCACTCCATACCCACCGCTGGCGGCGCGGAGAATGCGATGGCTGATGGCCACGCGACCGGGCTTCTTGAAAAAAAATCACCGGCCAGCCGCAATATGGGAAACGCACGTTATTGTCGTTACGCTGAATACGGAATAGAGTCCTAAAACTGGAGCGACTGCCGGGAACGTTTCGCCCGCACTGATGGCGAGAGAAGCGTTGGCGCCAGTTCAAGACTTCAGGCGTGGAACGGGTTGGGGGGTTGATCAAATGTCAAAGCGATGGTTGTTTGTTCTGCGCCTTTTAGCGCTCCCATTGTGCTGGATGGGCGCGATATCTTCGGTTCAAGCCCAGTACGTCTGCGCGCAAGGCTCGCTTCATCAGGTTTTCGATCTCAAGGGAGGCGATCTCGCGAGCCATCAAACTGGCGGCAATCCCGCCTACACCTGCTATGCAGCTTATAGGCCAGCGGGAGCGAACGGCCACTGGTCTTGCACGACTGGCAGTCTGCACCTTGTTTCCGATCTCAAGGGTGGGGTCTTGCCGCAGCATCAAGTTGGCAATCCAGCTTACACCTGCATTCAGGGCAGTCTGCCGAAATGCGCCGCTGGGTACACCGCAACCGGAACCGGAGAGACGGGGGGGCCGCAGTTGTCGCCGGGCGGCACTTGCTATGCGAGCCCAAATGGGCCGCCCTATACATGCGCATCCTGCAATGACGGAAGCTGTCAGTGTGGAAACAATACCGCAAACGCGTTGTGCACCAATCACGGCGGAAACAACCCGAGCCTTGGATGTACGCAAGAAGAGTACAGAGCTGCGCCGCGACGGTAAAAGCGGATTTCAAGGATAATGGCACAACCAGAGGTTTCGCAAACGCGACAAAACCTCACAAATAACAATCTAAGATAGCGGAAAACGATGCTTTTTGCGAAACGAACCCAATAAGGCAAACGATTCCTTGCCAGCACCCAGCGCGGAAGCCGTCTTTGCGGCGATGACGGAAAGGAAGCAGGCAGCCGCTGGCGAAGCCTAGCGGGGGCTTGCGCTAAGCGGCGCGCCCTCGCGGATTTGCTCGATGGAGATCGCAAGCCCGGTCGCATCGTCGACCTCGATGAGAACGCCGAACAGCGTCGCCGGGCCGAGCGCCGGCGTGAACCGGCTCGACGAGATGCCCGTCGTAAAACGGTGCAGAGGCTCGCCCTTATCCATGCCGATGACGGAATTGTAGTCGCCGCACATGCCCGCATCCGTGATGTAGGCCGTCCCGCCCGGAAGGATGCGCGCGTCCGCCGTCGGAACGTGGGTGTGCGTGCCGATCACGGCTGTCGCTCGCCCGTCGAAGGCGGCGCCGACGGCCTGCTTCTCCGATGACGCCTCTGCGTGGATATCGATGATGATGGCGTCCGCGCCGTGCTTCAGGGAACAGGCCGCGACCTCGCGCTCCAACGCCCGGAAGGGATCGTCGAGCGCCTCCATGAACACGCGGCCGAGCGCATTCAGCACCAGCACATCGGCGCCGTTGGCGGCCTTGAACAGGCCCGCGCCGGCGCCAGGCGTCCCCGCGGTGTAGTTCAGCGGGCGCAGAAGCCGGTTTCGCCGCGTGATGAAGATGAGCGCGTCGCGCTGGTCCCAGACGTGATTGCCGGTTGTGATGACGTCGGCGCCCGCATCGCGCAAATCCTGGTAGATCGTCTCGGTAATGCCGAAGCCGCCAGCGGCGTTCTCGCCGTTCACGACGACGAAGTCGGCGGCGAGCCGATCCCGAAGCGACGGAAGCTTATCGCAGACGACGTTGCGCCCGGACCGTCCCACCACATCGCCGAGAAAGAGAAGGCGCATGGTCAAACCCGGCAAGCGATGACGCGCGAGGGCGTGAGGATCATGTCGAGCGGCTCATCCTGCGGTTCGGTCGGAATCTCCGGAAACTCCTGTTCGTCGAAGGCGATCCCGATGGCCACGACCGGCTCGGCGCTTCTCAATTGCCGCAAGCTCCTGTCGTAGTACCCGGCGCCGTAGCCAAGCCGGGCGCCGCTACGGTCGAAGGCGAGGAGCGGGACAAGGACGACGGCTGGCCGAAGCGCGGGCGCGGAAGCGTCGGGCTCGCGGACGCCGAATTTACTCCGCTCAAGCGCGGCGCCCGGAAGCCATTCATGGAACGAGAGCGCTGTTTCATCCTCGACGCGCGGCAACGCGATGCGCACGCCCTTGCTGTGAAGGCCATTCAGGAGAGGCTGCGGATCGAGCTCAGAGCGAATGGGTTGGTAGCCGCCAACCGCGGGCGGCGCCCCAAGGACGCCATCAGCGCTGCGCCCTTTTCAGCCACGGATGCAGCGGCGGATGCTCCCGACTTCAACCAAGCCAACTTGCGCAGCGCCGCCGCTTCGGCCCTGAGCTGCGCCTTCCGCCCGGATATAGGGATTGGTCGTTGGATTGAATGTGCCCGCACTATTTCGGATCGAATTTATGGAGCCGCGAAGGCCGTCGGGGCATTTCGATCCCCTGGGTCCCTGGCTAGCAGGTGGGCGCCAAATAACCGGAGCCACGGCTCCGGCAGGGTCAGCTCCCTTAAGGATCTTATAGGGCCCGGGTCTTCAGTGAGCCCCTAACGCACCCCGCAGCAAAGGCACATATAAACGATGCCGACGAAATTGCTAGCCCCGAGGCAAATCCACCGGTAAAAAACCCGTGCGCGAACGCCCTTTGTCGAATTTCCGGCGGCGCGCTTGTTTCCAAGGACGCGAGGGAGGATGCCATAATGTCAGGCGTAAACTACATGGCGGCCGTGGGCCGGATCTTGATGGCGGTTCTGTTTCTGGCAAGCGGCGTCCAGCACCTCTTTCACCTTTCCTCGCCGGCCGCAGCGAACGCGGCCATCGACATTATAAAAAGCCCGCCCTCCGCCTATTATATCGCGATCGCGATAGAAGTGATCGGGGGCATATTCCTGGCGCTTGGGCTTGGGACCCGTTATGTCGCGCTGGCTCTTGCGATATTTATGCTTGCGATGTCTATCGGCTCCGATTTCGGAACGGAACAGTTCAATCACTTCTTGAAGAACCTCGCCATCGCGGGCGGCTTGATCCAAGTCTGGGCATTCGGATCTGGCGGCCTGGCGCTCACCCACAGCAGGCCGAAATAAGTCATATGTTGGTCAGCGCTGCTGTGCGGCGTCGGTGCGGTTCGCAGCGTCGAGCGCCCGCGTCAGTTCGCGCTGCATTGCCTGGGCGCCGCCGTCGATGACGTGATAGGCGCGCGCCTCGGCGATCTGGCGCAAACGCTGCAGCTCTTCCTTCGCGTCCCAGAGCTGATCGGCCATCATGATCGCCGCCATCAGGAACAGTCTGTCGTCCTGCACGGCCTTGGTTCCGCTCCGGATGCGCTGGACATGCGCGTCGATTTCGGCGGCAAGCTCCTGAATGCGCTTCTCCTCGCCCTCGCGGCACCCCATCCGGAAACTGCGCCCATTTACAACGACTGTAACCTGGGCCATCGCCCGTCCCTTCCTTCGTCCACTTCGCGCCCGTCAAGCCAGTAGCCGCATCGGCCTCCGCCGCACGCATTCACGTAGGACCGATCATTCAGGCTGCGGCGTGCGCAGCCTCCCACACTTTCAATTGTTATCGGAGGGACGTGAAAAAATAGTAAAGCAGATGAAGGATGTTAACCATGCCCGGAGCCATGCCGGCGCCCCTTTCGAGCGCACCGGCTTTGCAAGGCATGAGCGCTTGCAGCCGGATGCGGCGCGCGAATTATTCGGAGCGCCGAATCCGGCTCGTCGGATCGGCGACGCGGTTGTGCGCCCGATTGTCACTTTCGACGCCGGGACTTCCTCGCGCCTCGCCGGCGGTGCATAGTGCGAAACCATGAATGAGATTGCGACGCGGGCTCGGCCGCCATCGGCCACCCAATCCCCTCGCTCAAGGCGCGTGATGGTCCTAGGGGCGACGGGCTCCATCGGCCGGGCTACTGTTCGCGCGCTCGTGCAGCGCGGTCACGAGGTCGTCTGCTTTGTGCGGCCCCGCGCTGGGGTGGGCGGCGCTCTTACGCCAACCGCCAGCGCCGAGTTGCTCAAGGGCGCGACCTTGCGGTTCGGAGAGATTGCCGACCCAGCGTCGCTTGCGCGCGATGGCTTTCGGGGCGAGCGCTTTGACGTCTTGGTTTCGTGCCTTGCCTCTCGGAATGGCGCGCCCAGGGACGCGTGGGCCATAGATTATCAGGCTCATGTCGACGCCTTGGCCGCCGCAAAGGAGGCGGGCGTCTCGCAGATGGTTCTGTTGTCGGCGATCTGCGTGCAGAAGCCGCTTTTGGCCTTTCAGCATGCCAAGCTGGCGTTCGAGACGGCCCTCATCGAATCCGGCCTCACCTATTCCATCGTCAGGCCCACCGCCTTCTTCAAGTCGCTATCGGGACAGATCGATCGAGTGAAGCGGGGCAAGCCCTTTCTATTGTTTGGCGACGGAGAGTTGACGGCCTGCAAGCCCATTAGCGACGACGATCTCGCCCAATATCTCGCTGAATGTCTCACCGATGAAAGCCGCGCCAATCGCGTTCTGCCCATCGGCGGCCCGGGAGACGCGATCACGCCGAAACAGCAGGGCGAGCGTCTGTTTGCCTTGCTGGGGCGCGAACCGAAGTTCAAGCGCGTGCCTGTGGCGCTGCTCGACACGATAATCTGGGTGCTGGGAGGGCTTGGCCGCATCATTCCGCCGCTGGCGGAGAAAGCCGAGCTTGCTCGTATCGGGCGGTATTACGCCACCGAATCCATGCTCGTTCTGGACCCGGCGACGGGGCGCTACGACGCCGGCAAAACGCCCTCGGCCGGAACCGAGACGCTTTTCGATTTCTACGCGCGCCTGATCAGGGGCGAGGCCTCGACTGAACTTGGCGACCACGCCGTTTTTTATCTAGCGCCATGTTCGTCGCCCCGGAAAGCGCCTCGGCGCTTATCCGGGGCCGCAAAAACACATTGCGCCTTCGCTTTTGCGATCCCCGATAGCGGAGCGGCTTCCGGGATGACGAGACTTGCGCATTGGCTTCGCTCGTTGCCTTAACGCTGGCCTATGCGCTCGGCAAGAAGCACGATTGCCTTCCGATACAACAAGGCCTGGTTCCAGGTGCGCATCACCTCGAAATTGGCCGTCCCTTCCCCGAAGGGCTCGTTTGGCCGCCAGCCGTTCGCCTTGAGGAAATTGGCCGTCGACGCCAGCACGTCCGGCACGCTCGACCGCAAATTCACACGTCCGTCCTTGTCGTAATCGACGCCGTATTTCAGATAGGAGCTCGGCAGGAATTGAGTTTGGCCCATCTCGCCAGCGTAGCCGCCGATCATTTCCTTCGAAGAAAGATCGCCGCGCTGAAGGATCTGCAAGGCGGCGAGAAGCTCGACCTGAAACAGGTCCGTGCGCCTGCAATCGTGGGCCAGCGTGGCGAGAGTGCGGATGACGGGCAAGACGCCCATGTCCGACGTTCCGTAGTTGGTCTCAAGCCCCCAAATCGCAACGATCAAAGGAGCGGGCGTCCCATAGTCGCGCTCAACTTGCGCAAGCAGCGCGGCGTGCTTTCGCAAGAGCTTACGGCCGCGCTCGATGCGCCGGGGAGTCGCCGCAACCGCGGCGTATTCTTCAAAGCTCCTGCTGAACTCGCCCTGCTGGCGGCGGTCAAACCTAAGGATGGAAGGGTCGGGAGAAATGCGGGCGAACGCCCGCTCGACGATGGCGGGCTGCAAGCCTGCGCTCACAGCCTCCTTGGATATTCCTTCGATGAAGACGCGAAAGTCTCCGCCGCATTGCGCCGCTTGCGCAGAGGCCGCCAAAAGCAGAGACAGACATAACGCCGTGATGCGATGCCACACGATGCAGACCCTTCCGAGAGCAGCCGCGAACTCTGCAACGGTTTAACCCTGTCGGCGCTCAAAGGTGAGAGAAAAAGCTGTGAGCATCGCGACCATGGATCCGAGACGATCGCCTCCCTGACGGGACGAAAAGCCAGGGACTGGCGCAATTCTCCCCCTTTCCAGCGCGGGTTAAGATCGTGTAAATCGCAGCATGGGCGATTTGATTGCGGCGCGGGAAGCTTTGCGGAGGACCTTTGGGTTCGCGGATTTCCGGGCGGGCCAGGACGATATTATCAGCGCGATCCTCGATGGGAGAGACGTGCTCGCCGTGATGCCGACGGGCGGCGGCAAATCGCTGTGCTATCAGTTGCCAGCGATCTTGAGGGACGGACTGACCGTCGTCGTCTCGCCGCTGATCGCGCTGATGCGTAATCAGGTCGCGCAGTTGCAAGCCTATGGGATCGCGGCGGGGGCGCTCAATTCCTCTAACAGCCGCGATGAAGCAGCCGCTCTTCTCGACGCCATTTCCAATCGCCGCCTGCGGCTTCTGTACGTCGCGCCCGAGAGACTGGCGATCAGCGATACGAAAGCCATGCTCAATCGCGCGGGCGTCGATCTTCTTGCCATCGACGAGGCCCACTGCGTTTCTCAGTGGGGGCACGATTTCCGGCCCGACTACCTCAATCTGGGAGAGGTCGCGGCCTCGCTTCCAGGCGCCCAGGTTTTGGCTCTCACCGCGACGGCCGACGCCGCCACCCGCCAGGACATTCTCAGCCGCCTCTTCTCGCGGTCGCCCGAGGTTTTCGTCCACGGCTTCGACAGGCCGAACCTGCGGCTCGCCATGCGCGCGAAAAGCGACGCGCGACGCCAGCTCGTGGATTTCATTGGCGGGCACAGGGGCGAAAGCGGCATCGTCTATTGCAGCGCACGCAAGCAGACCGAGGAACTGGCCGCTTTCTTGAGCGGCAAGGGTATCGCGGCGCTTCCCTATCATGCGGGCATGGACGGCGCTGAGCGTTCGCAAAACCAAGACCGTTTCCTGCAGGAGGACGGCCTTGTCATGACGGCGACCGTCGCTTTCGGGATGGGCATCGACAAGCCGGATGTGCGCTTTGTGGCCCACGCCAATCTGCCGAAATCCATCGAGGCCTATTATCAGGAAATCGGCCGCGCCGGGCGCGATGGCTTGCCGGCTTCGACGCTGACGCTTTATGGGCTGGACGATATGCGCCTGCGCCGCCAGCAGATCGAGGAAAGCGAGGCGCCCGAGGAGCAAAAGCGCGTCGAACGCCGCCGCCTCGACGCGCTCGTCGCGCTGTGCGAAGCCCCGCGCTGCCGGCGTCAGACGCTTCTCGCTTATTTTGGGGAGAGCGCCGAACCCTGCGGCAATTGCGATCTGTGCTCGGAGGGCGTCGAGCTTGTGGAGGGCACGATCCTCGCGCAAAAGGCGCTGTCCGCAATTGCCCGCACGGGCGAGCGCTTCGGCGCCGAGCATCTGATCGCGCTGCTGCGCGGCCAGACGACGGAGCGCATGACACAACTCAACCATCACCAATTGCCGACATTCGGCGTGGGCGGCGACGTCAGCGCAAATGCATGGCGCGCAATTTTTCGCCAGCTTTACGCAGGCGGCGTCATCAAACTCGACGTTGCTGGATTCGGCTCATGGAGCATCACCGAGCGGGGCCGGGAGGTCCTGCGGGGCAAGGCCACGGTGGAGTTCAGGAAGGAAGCGCTTGTGGAGCGGGCGGAAAAGCGGCCCTCCCGCCCGGCATCGCCCGCTGGCGGCGGCCAGGCGCTATCGGGCGCGGACGCAAGCTTGTTCGAGGCCTTGAAAGCAGTCCGGCGCGCGCTCGCGACCGAAAAGAAAGTCCCTGCTTATGTCGTGTTCCCCGACAAGACCCTGCTCGACATGGTGCATCTCAAGCCCCAAAAGCGCGATCAAATGGCCATGGTCCATGGCGTCGGCGCCGCCAAGCTCGAACAATATGGCGACGCGTTTCTAAAGGTGGTCTTGGAGCATCTCGACGCCGCTGCATCAGCGTGAGCCTGCAGGCAGGCCGCAATCGGACCGCTAGTGGTCGCCAGTTTTTCCGGCCTTCTTGGACTTCAGAATTTCCTCGATCTCGGCGCAATGGTCGGTCAGGTCCGCGCGCGGCGTCAGGTAGATGAAATCAAACGGTTTCTCCAAGCCAGAAACCGCCTTCATATATTCGGACGGCGCGGTGCGCGCCGGATCGACCTCAATGAAGGCAATCGAGACGACGGCGGCGTTCGGCGCTTTTTCGCGGATGATATGCGCCACCGCCCAGTCGTTTCGCACATGTCCCGCGCCGGCAATCAACACCGCTCCGTCGCTTGTCGCGGACATCATCGCTTTTGCAAGCGAGGCGTCCACGGCGCGCTGCGCCCGTATCATGGGCTCCAGGGCGGCGTCCGGCAATAGATTGCAATGGCCCTCCTTGATTTCGCGGCCTTCCGCCTCGGCGATTTCCGGTCTAAGGGGCTGAGCAAGCCCGAGCTCCTGGACGGTTTGTTCGTACAATTGCGACGGCGTTCCCCTGGCGACCGCCTTTTGCGTCGCGGGGGCGAGGCCGCCCGCAACCAGCGGCAATCCGGCCGCAAGCGCGCTCTCCGCAATGGGTTGGTACATGGCCCACTCGGGCCAGCCGCGCTCTTCCCAGCGCAGCGCCTTTCCGAGCTTCATCGCATCGCCAGCGCCGCCTTGGGCGTGACCATCGAGTTCGCCCTGCAGATTTGCCGGGACCATCTCGAAGACGATAGCCGGACGCCGCCCGGTTCGGGCGAGCGCATCGATGAGCCGAGCCTGGAGCCGGTGATGGTCGGGATTGTCGTGAATCTCGCCCAGCAGCACGAACCGGGCGTTCGCCAAAGCGCCCTCAAGCTGGGCCAGGGAAATCTCTTTGAGATCCGAGTTCCAGATCGTGCCCGCGAGCGGATGGTCTTGGAAATTCGCCGAAGCCCACCTGCCTTCCGCAGCCGCCAGACCGGGCGCGGCCACGGCTGCGATGGCGAGAACAAGCAAGGGACAGAACATTCGAAGCGCCCGGTTCGCGCTGGGACGCCGGACGCTGCTGCATTTTATCATTTTCTGACTGAACACCGGAGGGCAGGGTTTCAACTCTGCCCTCAAGACGCTCAGCAAGCGGCACCTTGTCAAGACGACTCATTGTGAGTCCGGCTTCAAAGGCGCTGAGGCCTCAGACCAACCAAAGAGCGGCGGCCGATCAGGCGCGAGACCTCCTTAAACGCCTTTCATCATAGCCGACGATTTCCGCAGCCGGCTCATCGACCACAAACCTGTAGAGGAGACCGCCCACGATGCCGCCGAGGATGGGCGCCAGCCAAAAAAGCCAAAGCTGATTGAGAGCCCATCCGCCCACGACGAGAGCTGGCCCGGTGCTCCGCGCAGGGTTCACGGAGACATTGGTGATGGGAATTCCGATGAGATGAATGAGCGTCAGGCCCAACCCTATCGCGATGGGCGCGAACCCGACTGGCGCTTTCCCGTGGGTCGCCCCCATGATGATGAACAGAAACATCATCGTGAGAATAACCTCGGAAAGAAATCCCGAGAAAAGCGTATATTTGCCAGGCGAATGATCGCCGAACCCATTTGCGGCGAAACCTTGCGCCGGATCGAACGCGGGAGCGCCGCTTGCGATGGCCAACAGGATATAGGCGGCGGCAATGCCGCCCAAGACCTGCGCGACGACATAGGGCGCGACCTGCCCGATCGGGAATTGTCCGCCTGCCGCTAGACCGAAGGTCACGGCAGGGTTCAAATGGCAGCCAGAGATGTGGCCAATCGCGTAGGCCATCGTCAGCACGGATAAGCCAAAGGCCAGCGCGACGCCTACGAGGCCAATTCCAACCTCAGGAAACTTCGCCGACAGCACGGCGCTTCCGCACCCAGCGAAGACCAGCCAAAATGTGCCGATAAACTCCGCCATGAACTTGCGCGCATGAAAAAACTCTTTCATCTCCGCTTACTCCCCATTCGTCCGTTTCTTTTCGCAGGTCCGATCGGGTTGCAAATCATTGGCTGCGATTATTGTTCCGACGCCGCTCCCGCAGATCAGCGTCATCGCACTCGCGCTCGCGTTTACGATCAAGGTTTCCGGACAAGCCGAAGGCCGCGGAGGCGTGTGTCGACTGCTCCGCGGCCTTCGAATTTCTGCTTTGCTCTAAACGTTATCTTTGCCGTTCCGGTTACACACCGTAAGGAACGAGTGGAGCGATGGTAATGAGAAGGGCCACGCCCACAGCGAGCCAATCCAGAATCCCGAGGTGACGGAAAAGAGCCATTTGGAACCTCCTTGCAGAAGTTGAACTACTTCCACTACGCCCCGCTGGAATGGCTGGATGATCTTCAGTTCGTCACGTGTGCTTGATCGCGGCTTGAACTTGCCCCACGAATGCTTGAGCGACGTGTGAGCGCGCGCAGGTCTCTCGCATTCGCATGGGGCCAGGATGAGGCGCATGCGGCCCCTTCCCTTGGGGAGAGGCGGCTTAAACCTCCTCCGGAACCTTCAGCTTTTCGCGCAGGATGGCGTTTACGGCGTCGGGATTGGCTTTCCCGCCGGTGGCGCGCATCACCTGCCCGACGAACCAGCCGAGCGTCTTTGGCTTGGTCTGCACCTGTTCCACCTGTTTCGGGTTCGCGGCAATGATCTCGTCCACCACCTTCTCGATGGCGCCGGTGTCTGTCACTTGCTTCAGCCCGCGCTCCTCGACGATCTGCTCAGGCGCGCGCCCCGTCTGGAGCATCAGTTCGAAGACCTCCTTGGCGATGCGGCCCGAGATGACGTTCGAGGCGATAAGGTCGATAAGCTCGCCGAGATGCGCGGCCGGGACCGGGCTATCGGCGAGGTCCTTGCCCGTCTTGTTCAGCGCGGCGAACAGATCGCCCATGATCCAGTTCGCGGCGAGCTTGGCGTCGCGGCCCTTCGCCACCGCCTCGAAGAAATCCGCCGAGGCGCGGTCGGCGATCAGCACGCCCGCGTCGTAGGCCGGCAGCGCGTAGTCCTTGATGAAGCGCGCGCGCTTCTCGTCGGGCAGTTCGGGCAGTTCCTCTTCGAGCTTTTTCACGAAGGCGGCCGAAAGCTCCAGCGGCAGGAGGTCGGGATCGGGGAAATAGCGATAGTCGTGCGCCTCCTCCTTCGATCGCATGGAGCGCGTCTTGCCCGTCTTGGCGTCGAACAGGCGCGTTTCCTGGCGGATCGAACTGCCCTCTTCGAGAATGTCGATCTGGCGGCGCGCCTCGTGCTCGATGGCCTGGCCGATGAAGCGGATGGAGTTCACGTTCTTGATCTCGCAGCGCGTGCCGAGCGGCGCTCCGAGGCGGCGCACGGAGACGTTCACATCGGCGCGCAGGCTGCCCTCTTCCATGTTGCCGTCGCAGGTGCCAAGATAGCGCATGATGGTGCGCAGCTTCGAGACATACGCCTTCGCCTCCTCCGATGAACGAATGTCGGGCTTAGAGACAATCTCCATCAGGCCCACGCCCGAGCGGTTCAAGTCCACATAGGAGAAGGTGGGATCCTGGTCGTGCAAGCTTTTGCCCGCGTCCTGTTCAAGATGCAGGCGCTCGATGCCGACGTCGATGGAATAGTCCTTCAGATCGACGGTGACGACGCCTTCGCCGACGATAGGGCTCTTGTATTGCGAGATCTGGTAGCCCTGCGGCAGGTCGGGATAGAAATAGTTCTTCCGGTCGAACACCGAATAGCGGTTGATCTTTGCCTTGAGACCAAGGCCGGTGCGCACCGCTTGCGCCACGCATTCCTCGTTGATGACAGGCAGCATGCCGGGCATGGCCGCGTCGACGAGGCTCACATGGGAGTTCGGTTCGCCGCCGAACGCCGCAGACGCGCCGGAAAAAAGCTTCGAGTTCGAAAGCACCTGCGCGTGCACTTCCAAGCCGACGATCACTTCCCACTGGCCGGTTGCGCCGTCGATCAGGTTCTCTTTTCTTATCTGTGCCATTGATGAAGTCCGGTTTTTGGAATGGCCGGCCGGCGCGCGAGCGTCACCGCGGGCGGAACGGCGGGTAGCGGAGCCCGATTACGATCGTCTTGGGCGCGCCTAGAGCGAAGCGCGCCTTGTAGAAACCGATATTGGCGCCGAACGGATTAAGGTCGTCTGGCAGAACCTGGCTGTATCCGTGCCCTTCGAGCGGCCTGCGAAACAGGCCTTTGTCGAATACGCCGTTGCCGTTTTCGTCGTGGAAGACGAATACGGCGTAATCGCCCTCCGGCAAATTTCTGAAGGTGTAGGAGACGGTCAGGTGTTGCAGGTTGTCGATGGTCCGCCGGCACACGGACACTTTCGGGAAATCGCAGGGCTCGTCGCCCGGCCGCTCATCGCGAAACTGCACCTGGGCGTCATCCGGGAAATGAGAGGTTTGATCGTTCGCCGCCCAAATCGCCAGCACGACGCGGCCCTTGTAGTTGCGCAGACCGCTGACATCGATTTTCAGGTCATTTTCGGCGCGCGCCTGACCGGGGGCGGATGCGGTCAAGGCGAGAGCCGCCGCCAGCGCCAACGCCTTCGCTTTGATCGAGAGGCGCGCCCCCTCTCCTTTCGGGAGAGAGACAGCTTGAGGGGATTTGCCTGTCGAGCCGGGCATCCTAGTCCTTAGCCTCGCCTGTGCGATGCGCCAGTTTTTCTTCCTCGTACTGAATAAACCATCCAATCATCTGGCGCCAGAGCGCAACGGCAAGCTCCGGCGGCAAGCCCCGCTCCTTCGCCCGCGCTTCCACCTTGTCGATGACCTGCCGGATGCGCCAAGGCACGGTCGCCTCCTCGGGGTTTTTCTTCAACTGCCAGGCGCGGTCCACATAGGCGAAGCGCTCGCAGATGAGGTCGACCAAGGCTTCGTCGATCCGATCGATCTCGACGCGCACCTGATCCATGCTCGCGCAGTCTTCCGCTTTACGTTGCGCCATTTTGTTTCTTCCGCGGCTTGGTTTTGGAGGCGGCTTTTTTTCCCGAGGCGCCGCCTTCAGCTGGGGCGGGTTTCTCCTTTGGCGGCGTCTTTTTGGGGATCGGCGCCTTCGAGCCCGCATGCTTGGCGCCGCCCCCGCCATTGACCCACCAAGGCTGCGGCGCGGGCAAGCGCCCGACCGCGTCTTCGATCGCCTGCCCTGCGCGCAAGACAAGCGCTTCGTCGAAGGGCTTGCCGATGATCTGCAAGCCCAGCGGCAGGCCTTCGCTCGACAAGCCGCCCGGCACGGAAATCCCAGGCAGGCCCGCCATGTTCACCGTCACCGTGAAGATGTCGTTCAGATACATCGCGATGGGGTCGGCGCCGCCCTGAGAACCTAGCGGAAAGGCGGGCGTCGGCGTCGCCGGCGTCAGGATGGCGTCCACCTTCTCGAAGGCCAGATCGAAGTCTCGCTTGATGAGTGAGCGGACCTTTTGCGCCTTGAGGTAATAAGCGTCGTAATAGCCCGCGGACAGCACATAGGTACCGATCAGGATGCGCCGCTTCACCTCCGCGCCGAAGCCATGGCTGCGCGTCTCCTCATACATGTCGACGATGTCGCGGCCGTTGACGCGAAGGCCGTAGCGGACGCCATCATAGCGCGCGAGGTTCGATGAAGCCTCGGCAGGCGCGACGATGTAATAGGCCGGCAGCGCCGCTTTCGTATGGGGCAGGCTGATGTCGACGATCCTGGCGCCCGCATCCTTGAAGATTTCGACGCCTTTCTTCCAGAGAGCATCGATCTCCGGCGACATGCCGCCGACGCGATATTCCTTCGGGATGCCGATCTTGAGGCCCTTCAGCGGCTTCTCCAGTTCCTTTTCCAGGTCGGGCAGCGGCCTGTCGACGCTGGTCGAATCCTTGAGGTCGTAGCTCGCCATGGCCTGGAGCAGCAGCGCCGCGTCCTTCACCGAGCGCGCGATCGGCCCGGCCTGGTCGAGGGAGGAGGCGAACGCCACCATGCCCCAGCGCGAACAGCGGCCATAGGTCGGTTTGATGCCGACGGTGCCGGTGAAGGCGGCGGGCTGGCGGATCGAGCCGCCGGTGTCGGAGGCGGTGGCGCCCAGGCATAATCTTGCCGCGACGGCCGATGCCGATCCGCCCGACGAGCCGCCCGGCACGATTTTATCGTCGCTTCCATTGGCGCGCCACGGGCTGATGCACGGGCCGTAATGGCTCGTCTCATTCGACGAGCCCATCGCGAACTCGTCCATGTTGAGCTTGCCGAGCATGACCGCGCCCGCGTCCCACAAGTTTTGCGTGACTGTCGATTCGTAGCGGGGCTCGAAGCCGTTCAGGATGTGCGAGCACGCCGTGGTGCGAACGCCTTTGGTGCAGAAGAGATCCTTGATGCCGAGCGGAATGCCCTCAAGCGCGCGGACCTCATCCTTGGATTTCGAGGCGAGCCGCCTGTCCGACTCCTCCGCTGCGTCCATCGCCTTGCCGGCCGTCACCAGGAGAAACGCGTTCAACTCGGCGTTCCCGGCCTCGATGGCGGCAAGGCACGCCTCCGTCAGCTCGGCGGCTTTGATTTCTTTCTTGCGCAGCTTATCGCGCGCTTCAGAAATCGTAAGATCGTTCAATGTCATGGGATTATTCGATAACCTTCGGCACAAGGAAGAAGCCGTCTTCGGCTTTGGGCGCGTTCGCGAGGATATCGGCGGTTTTGCCGCCATCGGTCACCGCGTCCGCGCGGAGATGCAGCTTTGCGCCGCCGACGGAAGTAAGCGGTTCGACGCCGTCGGTCGGGATCGCGTTCAACTCCTCGACCCAGGCGAGAATCCCGTTCAACTCGCGTTTCAGGCTTTGCGCCTCCTGCGGCGAAACTTTGACGCGGGCGAGATGGGCGATACGGCGAACCGTCGCCTCATCGATGTGGGACTTTGTCATGGTCATCTCTGATGTGGGCGACCTATGTCTAATTTCACCCTCGCCCGGCCGCAATCATTTCTTTTCCGATAATGCGCACGCGCCGTTCGAATCCGGGGAGCGCCGCGCGCCGTCTGACCTGAAGGCGTTACTTGCGGTTCAGCCGCGCAATGAGGCTGGAGGTGTCCCAGCGCCTGCCGCCCATCGCCTGCACTTCGGAATAAAATTGGTCGACAAGCGCGGCGACGGGCAGCCGCGCGCCGTTGCGCCGGGCTTCATCGAGGCAGATCGCAAGGTCCTTGCGCATCCAATCGACCGCAAAGCCGAAATCGAACCGGCCTTCCGACATGGTCTTCCAGCGGTTCTCCATCTGCCACGACTGCGCGGCGCCTTTGGAAATGGTGTCGATCACGGCGGCGACATCGAGCCCCGCCTTCTCGGCGAAATGGATGCCCTCCGCGAGGCCTTGGACGAGCCCGGCGATGCAGAGCTGGTTGACCATCTTCGTAAGCTGGCCCGCGCCCGAAGGGCCAAGGAGCTTAACGGCGCGCGCGTAATTCGAGATGACGGGCTCGGCCTTGGCGAACGGCTCGGGATCGCCGCCGGCCATGACGGTCAGCGCGCCGTTCTCCGCGCCCGCCTGGCCGCCGGAGACTGGCGCATCGAGAAAGTGCGCGCCGCGCTCCGCAGCCGCCGCGTAAAGCTCTCGCGCGACGGCGGCCGACGCGGTCGTGTTGTCGATGAAGATCGCGCCGGGCTTCAGCCCGAAGAATGCGCCGTGCGGGGCTGTCGTCACCGAGCGCAGATCGTCGTCGTTGCCGACGCAAGCGAACACGAAATCGGCGCCCTTCGCGGCCTCCTCCGGCGTGGCGGCCACATGGCCGCCGAACTCCGCAGCCCAGGCCTGCGCCTTGCCGAGCGTGCGGTTGAAGACGGCGACGTCATGCCCGCCTTTCCTGCGGATGTGTCCAGCCATGGGATAGCCCATCACGCCAAGACCGATAAATGCAACCTTGCTCACTTGCTTCCTCCGCATCGCGACTGGGTCAGATTTAACGCATCGGCGGCGCATGGCAATCGGCAAGGCGAGCGGTCGAAGGGCGCCTGAGTTCAACCGGGCGCCTATCCCTCCGCCGCTGCTTGCGTCGCGAGGACCTTGTCGATGCGCCGGCCATCGAGATCGGCGACCTCGAACTCCCAGTTCTTCCAGCGAAACCTTTCGCCGACGGCCGGGATGTGGCCGAGTTCCGAAAGCACAAAGCCCGCCAGCGTGGTGTACTCCGCGTCGTCGATGGCGAGCCCGCTCACGTCGAGCACGCGCTCCACCTCGAAAACAGGCATTTGCCCGTCAATGAACCAGGAGCCGTCCTCGCGTTTGACGGCGCTCGGCTGATCGGCTTCCTCCTCCGGCAATTCGCCCGCGATGCCGGTCAGGATGTCCGTCGGGGTGACAATCCCCTGAACGGTTCCGTGCTCGTCGATGACGATGGCCATATGGACGGCGGAGGATTTGAACATGTCGAGCAGCTTCAAGACCTTCGTGCTCTCGTGCACGTAGAGCGGCGCCTTGATCGCGGCTTCCAAATCGATAGCGCCTTTTGTTTGCAGCTGATCCAAAAGCATTTTCGCGTGCACGACGCCAACGGTTTCATCCACATCGCCGCGGCACACCGGAAAACGCGAGTGCCCACTTTTTGCGATGTCCGCAAGGATGCAGGCCGTGCTTTCGGTGATGTCGAGCCAGACGATGTCGGGACGCGGCGCCATGATCGAGCGCACCGAACGGTCGGCCACTTTCAGAACGCGCTCGATGATCTCCTGCTCGGCCTTTTCGAAGACTCCGGCCTCGGCGCCTTCGGCGATCATCGACTTCACCTCCTCCTCCGTCACATCCGGCTCGGCCTGAAGTGCGGGGCGGACAAGACGCAGAACGGCGTCCGTGGACCAGCGAAGCAGCAGCGATACGGGCGTCGCGACCGTCGCGAGCAGCCTCATGGCAGGCGCGACGAAGCAGGCGATTCGCTCGCGATTGGCCAGCGCGAAGCGCTTCGGCACAAGCTCGCCGATCACGAGCGATACATAGGCGATGCCGCTAACGACGATGGCGGAGGCCGCGGTTTCCGCGTGGGTTCCGAAGAGCGAGGCGGAGGCCAAGGCATGCGCAAGCGCCGGAGACAGCGTCACTTCACCGTAGGCGCCGGAAAGAATGGCGACCACGGTGATTCCGATCTGCACGGAAGGGAGAAAGCGGGCGGCGTCGGCGTTGAGCGCAATCGCGGCGTCGGCGCCCCGGCGGCCGTCGTTCAGAAACTTCTGCAGGCGCACGGGACGAGAGGACACGATCGCCATTTCGGCCATGACGAGAAAGCCGTTCAGGGCAATCAGAAGAAGAAGGACAAAAAGCTGCGGCCAAGGCATGGGAGGCGCCAGTGTGTTCGTGGCCTTTATAGCGCGCCTTCGCCCGAAGGGTAGGGATTCGAAAGGCGCGCGCTGAAATTTCGCGCCCCGCTTCGGCTAAAGCCGGAAACGAGAGAAACCGGGCGATGCCCGGTTTCACGTCGTCATGGGCGGAGCCTCTGTCACTCGTCACCAATCAGTCAAAAACATCAATCCTATGCATTGGAGCCGCCCGCCGCCGAAGCTTAGAGCCTTCGTGGGGGATAGAGATGTTTTGGCATTCGATTGAGGTCGCTCCCAGGAAAAGTCTCGCTGTTAGCGCGGAACCCATCAACGCTTGAGTTTCGCGAACGGCGCCCCATAAGACCTTCGAGAGCTGATTTTAGCATCGGTCCTCCGCTCTTCTGCTATGCCGCGGCCTTGTAATTCGAGGAGAAAGCCCCGGCTCGACGTAAAGCCTCCTCACGCCCAGTTTCCGCGGGCCCGCGGAACTTTACGGAGGGCCAGGGCGCCGAGAACGGCTTGCCGTCGTCGAGCCTCGTACCCGGGGAAAAGCCCCTGCGGTTGCGCGGCATGCCAGCGGCCAGAGGCCGCCGGTCACGCAACAAGACTTGCGAGATGACAGACGAGGCTACTCACAGCCAAATCGATCATAGCGCGATTCTGATGGTGTGGGGCGATGCTTAACAAAAAGTTAACGCCGGCTGAGCCAAGGCTCGCCAGTTGAGTCGACGTACTTTGTTGGTTTCTTTGCGTTTTATCGTGGTCGGCACGGTATAAGCAAACTGACCCGTAACAGTAAATATTTTTTTAACGTCAAGTAAAGCCGTTAGAGGGCGTTTCAGAGCGCGGCTCAACACCCCGACGATCCCTCCAATGGCGGCCAAGGAGAAGCTGTTGAACGCCTCAGTGAGTCTGCTCGCCTGTAAAGCCTCGCACCTCAATCGTCCTAACATTCACCCCGGCTGAGAGCGTTGCGCGCCGCTCGCCGCAGAGACTGCGCCGACCATCAAACTCGATCTTTTCTTGAGAAGTCCGGCCCGCTTTGTGCTAGATGCTGGGACGGATTGGAGAGCGCTGCGACATGGGATTGACGTCAATCGGAAAGGCCTTGAAAACCAATTGGCGCCGGCGCCGCGGGATTTCCGACGTCGCCCGATGGCGCGGCAGCGAAAATCTTTCCGCCGCCTGGGACGCGAGGACCGAGAAGCTTGCGGCCATGATTCCACCCGGCGCCTCGGTCCTGGAATTCGGAGCGGGGCGCATGGCGTTGCGCCGATACCTGCCTTCAACCTGTGCCTACACGCCTTCGGATCTGGTCGACAGGGGAGCAGGCACACTCGTGTGCGACCTCAATGCGATGGAGCTTCCGCCATTTCCGCCCCACGACGCGGCCGTCTTCAGCGGCGTACTGGAATATGTGCACGACGCGCCGCGCCTTGTGGCTCATCTCGCCCCCCGCGTAACGATGATCGTCGCTTCCTACGCCGTGACCGAGGGAGAGCCCTCCGCCATAACGAGGCGCAACCGGGGCTGGACCAACGATTACAGCGGGGAAGAGTTCGAAGCCGTTTTCGGCGCCTGCGGGTTCGTTTGCGATCTTAGGGATTCGTGGGAAGCTCAGAAGCTGTATCGGTTTGTCAAAAAGTAGCGGTCCGCTCGAAAACGACCGCCGCTGGCCTATGCGAAAGCGGGAAAGGGCTTGCCCCCCGCGTCATAAAACTTCCTAAGCCGCGCCGCGGCTTTTGTCTCGCCGTGAAGCCCCAAAAAGCGCACCGCATTCTTGAAGAACAAATTGTCGAGTTGCGCTTCATTAAGCCCGACATCGCCGAAAAAAGCCTCCACGTTGTGGACATAGCTCGCGGCGCCCTGAGCCTTCCCGGTCATGTTCCAATCGGTGCCGAAAAGGAGCCGTTCGGCGTTGACGTCGGCTTCGAAATACTTGGCGAAAAGCTTCTTGGCGGCCTTGATGTTTTCCTTTTCGCCGCTTCCTTCCAGCGCCCACCAGAAATAGCTGATGTCGGCGTAAAGGTTCGGATAGCGCCGCCGCTCGATGAGCGACGCAATTTCATATTCCCAGGTCTTGCCGTATTCGCGAATGGGGTCCCCCTGCTTCGCGAAGGCTTGCGAGAAATTGCCGAAGTGAGCGAGGTTCAGCTTGAGCCTCGGGTATTTGGAGAGCACCCTCTCCCAGAATTGCGGCTCGGCGCGCGCTGCGAAGTCGGGGCCAGCGGACTGCGACTCCGCGGTGTGCGCGAGGATGGGAACTTCCTCCGCGTGGCACCAGGCGTACAGGCTTTCGAGCGCGCCATCGAGCTTTTCCCCGAAGCCCGGCTCATTTAGCGTGGCGTATGCCGGGAAGAAAAGCGTCCGGTCCGCGTTCCCGGTGGGCTTGAACCCCATGGGAGAGTAAAGCTTGACGCCAAGGAAGCCATGCTTTGCCACCGCTTCTTTCACAATATCCAGCGGCGCCGGCTCATCCGGCTTGCGCCGGATAGCGCGGAGCGGATCGAAAGCGATGAAGCCATGCATGGGAATGGGCTGCTTGAGCGACAGGAGCCCCATCAGTTCGACTTGATCCTGGAGCGGGGAGGGCGACTGGTCTTCGAGCCAATAATTGTAATCCACGATCGCCGGCGCGCACATGACGAGACGGTAATCGCTTGGCTCATAGAGCGAATAGTAGGTTGCGGCGATGTTCGCGCGGTAATCCGTCAAGACCAGCGCCCAGTCGAAATAGCGGGAGAAGAAGCTGCGGCCCGTAGTGAGGAATTGCGAGATCGATTCGACCGAGTTTCGCAGCGAAGAACCGAGCGATCGCATGCTCTTGCTGGATGAGGCGGGCGCTTGCTCGCCGGTCTTTTTCATCTCGCCGAGCACGAAATCGACGAACGCGTCGACATCCTCGATTTTTCCGGCGGCAAAGTCCGAGAGCGACCGGCTCTTCAACGGCGTCGCCTTGAAGTAGTCGTTCAGCACATCGGCGAGTGCATTCTGGTTCTTCTGCCCCGGAGTCGGTCCCGCAGACTTGATCCCGCGCGTTGCGAGGTTCCCGCATTGCGCTTGAGCGCGCAGGCAAGCCATCTCCTCCTGGGGCGTCGGCGCCTTGCGCTTAAGCGCAAGGTCCGCGAGCTTCGCCACCATGCCCTTCCAGATGCTGACCGATGCCGCGGCGCCGGCTTGCTTGCCCGAAGCCTGGCTCAAGGCGTAATCCGATAGCACCACGCGCTGGAGAAAGCCGCGAATGGGGATATCGGCGGCGTTGAAAAAGTGGCAATGAACATCGATAACGCGGCGCGGCTTCTTTGCGAAAGCCGCAGCGCTGAAAAACGGAGCCGCCGCCAACAGAAAGGCCGCTTTCAGGATGTCGCGCCGATAAACCATCCACTCACCTTTTGCGAGACCGCGAACCTGGAAAGAGGTATTGCCCAGCATATAAATGAGGCGGTGAGCTGACCTTATCCCCAGTGTTTTAGAAGGGCGCGAAAGTTACCATGATCCGTTCACTTTTGCAGGGATAAAATAGATAAGTTGAGGCTTGGGGCGGTTTAAACACCGGGGCGGCGATGGGAGGGAAGGCGTGTGGTATGGTTTCGCAGTATAAAGTCGCGGCGGGCGCCGCTTGTCTCTTCATCGCGTTGGAAGCACGCGCAGCCGATGCGCCGCTGGCCGAAGTCGTCTCGGCCGAGCAGACGGAAGCCGGCATAAACGTCACCGTGCCCACGGGCGGCTGCACCAAGAAGGCCGACTTCCAGACAGCGGCGCAACCCGCCGGCAAAGGCGCGGCCCGGGTCGAGATCCGCATCCTGAAAAGCGACCACTGCAAGGGCAATTTCCCAGACGGGCTTAAGCTTCTGTTCACTTGGGACGACCTCAAGCTGGCGGCGGGCACAAAGTTGACCCTCGCCAACCCGGCGCCCGGCCAGGCCGCGCAGCCGGAAGAAGTTCGCAAGGTTTCGGCCGCGGCGCCGGCAAAATTCAAGAAGCGATGCAAGCGGTCGGCAAGAGGAAAGCGCTTGTGCAAGGCGCTGCGGGTGAAGCGCCATTCCCATCGGGCGTCGGCGCACGCCAGCGCCCATCGGCGCCATGCCCATCATGTCCATCACGTCTATCGCGCGCACAGGGTTCGGCATCATCACCGCCGGCGCCATTCTCTCTGCCCCTTCGGCTAGGGCCGGCTTCACGGCGCTCATTCGGGCGGGCTGATCCGGCCGTCGAACCATCACGGGGTGAATTCCCGCGCGCATGCGCGCATTTTCTACGACAAACAGCCGCATCCCTGTTGCGCGCCCCGCACGAAGCGGTCGCTTATGTAATCAACTTATAGCGCAGCCCCCTTACGGCGCCGCGCCATCGCGCCTAAGTGGAGACGGTCACACAGGGACGAGGACGATGGACAAGAAACATCAGTTCAACCTCACCTATATCGCGATCGCATTCGGGCTCTTGATCCTGTTCCAGTTCTATTGGGCGAGCTTCACGGAGGTCGAGACCATCCCCTACAGCCGCTTCATGGAGCTGATGAAGGAGAAGCAGATCACGAATGTCGTCGTCGGGCCTTCGCAAATCCGGGGCGAGTTCAAGTCGCCGCAGGACAAAAAGAAATATTTCTCGACCACGCGCGTCGATCCCACCGTCGCCGACGAGCTGCAGAAATATGGCGTCGAGTATAGCGGCAGCGCGGGCCAGAACTTTTTCCGCGATCTCCTCTCCTGGGTGCTGCCGGTGCTGCTCTTTTTTGGCATCTGGGCCTTTTTCATCCGCCGCATCGCCGACAAGCAGGGGCTCGGCGGGCTGATGAGCGTGGGCCGCAGCCGCGCCAAGATCTACGTTGAGAAAGTGACCGGAGTGACCTTCGATGACGTGGCCGGCGCGGACGAGGCGAAGGACGAGCTGAAGGAGGTCGTCAACTTCCTGAAGGACCCGGAGCGCTACGGCCGCCTCGGCGCTCGCGTGCCGAAGGGCATCCTGCTCGTCGGTCCTCCCGGCATCGGCAAAACGCTACTCGCGCGCGCGGTTGCGGGCGAGGCGGGCGTGCCGTTCTTTTCGATCTCGGGCTCCGAATTCGTGGAGATGTTCGTCGGCGTCGGCGCGGCGCGCGTGCGCGATCTTTTCGAGCAGGCCCGCAAGATGAAGCCATGCATCATCTTCATCGACGAACTCGACAGCCTCGGCCGCACGCGCGCGGCAGGCATCGCCGGGGGCGGCAACGACGAGAAGGAGCAGACGTTGAACCAGCTTCTCGCGGAGTTGGACGGGTTCGATCCGCGCGAAGGCATCGTACTGCTCGCCGCCACGAACCGGCCTGAAATCCTCGATCCGGCGCTCACGCGCGCGGGCCGCTTCGACCGCCAGGTTGCGCTCGACCGCCCCGACAAGCCGGCGCGCATTGAAATCCTGAAGGTCCACATCCGCCGCGTGAAAGCCTCGCCGGCTATCGATCTGGAGCAGATCGCTGCGATCACGCCCGGCTTTTCCGGCGCGGACCTTGCTAACCTCGTGAACGAAGCCGCGCTGGCGGCCACCCGGCGCGGCGGCGATCAGGTCACGATGGATGATTTCACGCGGGCGGTGGAGCGGCTCATCGCCGGCATCGAGAAGCGCTCGCGCATCTTGTCTCCAAAGGAACGCAAGGTTGTCGCTTATCACGAGATGGGCCATGCGCTCGTTGCCTCCGCGCTGCCGGGCGTGGACCCCGTACACAAGGTCTCCATTATTCCGCGCGGCGTCGGCGCGCTCGGCTACACCATGCAACGCCCGATCGAGGACCGCTTCCTGATCGAGCGCGGCGAGTTGGTCAACCGCATGGCCGTGCTGATGGGCGGGCGCGCCTCGGAGGACATCATCTTTCATGAAATTTCGACCGGCGCCGCGGACGATCTCGACCGCGCCACCGACATCGCCCGGCAGATGGTGACCCGCTTCGGCATGGCGGAAGCGCTCGGCCAGCGCGTTTACGAGCCCCAACGGCAGGCCTATATCGGCGAAGCCCTGATCGGCACGCGCCCAAAGGATTATTCGGACGAGACCAACCGCGAGATCGACATGGCCGTGCGCAAGCTTGTCGAGGAGGCCTATGAGAAGGCCAAGGCGACGCTATCGGCGCGGCGCAAGGAGCTTGAGGAGGGAACGGCGCTCCTCTTGGAGAAGGAGACGATCACGCCGGCCGATTTTCCGCCTCTCGCAAGCAAGCCGGAGGCCGAGAATATGCTGGCCGCGGCGCAGTAAAAGCCGCGTCCGGCCAAGCTTGTCACTCGGTTGCCGCGCACGCCGTCGGCCCGGCGAGGGAACCGGCCCAGGAGGCTCTCATGGAAGAAGAACGGTTCAACATGTCGATGCGGAAATTCCTGAAGCAAGTCGGCGTGACCTCGCAGCAGGAAATCGAGCGCATTGTTCGCGAGAAGCGCCTAACCGGCGGCAAGCTCAAGGTTCGCGCGACGGTGACGGCGGAAGGAACAAGCCTGAACCACGTCGTCGAAGGCGAAATCGACCTGCCATCGGCGTGAGACAGGCTTTCGCGTTTTCCGAGCGCCGAGTCCGTGCTAGAGATCCCCGCCTGCGATGGAGGGACCCATGGATGCCTACGAAGCGCTTGTAAAAAGGGTCAGCCCGATCGAGATCGGCGACCCTGCGCCCGACGAAGAAACCGAGCGCAAGATCATAGCAGCCGCCTTGCGCGCGCCAGATCATGGCAGGTTGCACCCCTGGCGCTTCCTTTCCATACGCGGCGAGGGGCGTCGCGCGCTTGGCGACGCGTTTGCCGCCGCTCTTGAGCGTCGCGATCCCAAGGCCACGCCTGAATCTATCGAGCTTGAGCGGCAGAAGCCGTTACGCGGCCCGCTGCTGATCGTTGCGGTCGCCCGCATCGATGAAGGTTCGAGGATACCAGCCGTCGAGCAGCTTTTGTCGGCGGGCGCAGCGGCGCAGAACATCATGCTTGCAAGCCACGCGCTCGGCTTCGGGGCGATGTGGAAGACGGGTCCAGCCGCGTACGATGCGGGCGTGAAGGCGGCGCTCGGCCTTGAACCCTCTGAAGCGATTGCCGGCCTCATCTATATCGGCACGGAGAAGACGCCGGGGAAAACGCCTGCGCGGCTCGACCCCGCCGACTACGTCCGCCGCTGGCCCGCTTCCTGACGCGGGCGCAGCAGCGCAGACTTCAGGCTTGCGAAATTCGAAACCCGCAGGCTGAATTAGCCCCGGCGCCGAAAGGAAAAAGGCGCCAATTAATTCAATTTCCGCACAACGCCGGGAACGCCCCGGTTCGGCTGACGTTGGCCCATGACAGCAAGAAGCTTCGCCTACTGCGGCTGAAGTTCATGTGCTGCGAGAATGGAGTTGACGATGTCTCGCCTGGGAATTCTTTTCGCCGCTGCGACTGTGGTCGCCGCTTTGTCCGCGCTCACCTCCGCTAATGCGCAATCGGCGGATTTGTATCTGCCTCAGGGGCCCGCGCCTTGCGGCGGCGGCGTTGCGCCTGGTTATTACGGCTCCGGCTATTACGGCCCTGGTTACAATGGGCCCGGCTATTACGGCGCCGCCCTTCCCTGCGGCAGCGGCGGCGCATACGCCCCCCCGGCGTATTACGGACCGCCTCCCTATCCGGCCAGCGCTTACGGCAATTGCGGCTGCCGCTCTGGCGTCGTCCAGGAAACGGCAATCGTCGCGCCCTTGGCGCCGGTCGCGCCCTTACCGCCAATCGCTGCCGCGCCGGTCGGCTGCTCCCCTTGCGGCGTCGGCGCGCCCATAGCGCCCTACGTTCCCTATGCCCCCTACGCCGGCGTCGCCTATGGCGGCCAGGATCGCGGCGCCGCGTTCGCGGCTTGCGCCGCCCGTTTCCGCACCTTCGATCCAGGCACAGGCACCTACATCAGCTTTTCGGGCGTGCGCGTGATATGCCCTTACCTCGGCTATTGACGGCGGCCTCGTTCCTGCGACTTCGCAAGCCGCCGTCCGCCCGGCGGCTTTTCTTGCGCTCACGCGTTTTTGACCTCGTTCCCCTGAATCCGCCCGCGTCGCAGTTTGACCAAAATCAAGGAGCATGCGACGCGAAGAGAGTTCTCGCTTTGTAAATCGCGGGAACGAGGATGCGGCAGGAAACGAGGTTATGCTGAACATCGAGGCGATCAAGGGAGCGAACGCGGCGCAGGAGCCGTTTCCCTTCTTCCAGGCGCAGGTGCTTTCGGAAGATGGACTGAACCAAATCCGCACGGATTTCCCTTCCATCGAAAAGCCCGGCATTTTCCCGGTGGACGCCTTGCAATATGGGCCGGGCTTCGCCTCCCTCATCGAAGAATTCCAGTCGCCCGCGCTGGCCGAAGCCGTCGGCGAAAAACTCGGCGTCGACCTCAAGGGGCTGCCGGTGATGATCACGGTGCGCGGTCAGGCGCAATCCAAGGACGGCCGCATCCACACCGACACGAAGGACAAGATCGCCACCTGCCTCCTCTATCTCAACGGCGCCTGGGACGAGAGCGGCGGGCGGCTGCGGCTCCTGCGCAATGGCAACAACCTTGAGGATTACATCGCGGAAATTCCGCCGAACGGCGGCGCGTTCGTCGCCTTCAAGGTGTCGCACAACTCTTGGCACGGGCATAAGCCCTATGTCGGCGAGCGCCGCTATGTGATGGTCAACTGGCTGCGTTCGGAAGGCGCCCATACGCGGCAACTCGGGCGGCACAAGCTTTCGGCGAAAGTGAAGCGCCTTATCCCATTCTTCTACAAGGGCAAATAGCATGACGGCGCTATCGAACACCTCCGTTGCCGACGCCTTCCTCGATTCCCTCGCGCGCGCCGAAAGCGTAGCCGCGCCGTTCCAGCACTGGCTGCTTGCGGGCGCGCTGCCGGAGGAGGACGTCGCCGCCATTGAGGCGCTGCCTTACGCGCCGCCTTCGGACGCCGTTTTCGACGGCAAGCGCGAATCGAACAATTCGGTGCGCGTGTTCTTTAATCGCGAGAACCAGGAGCGTTTCGACGCGTGCCGCAGGGTGGTCGAGGGTTTTAAAGATCCGCGCGTGCATCGCGCCATCGAGGCGGCGACCGGCGCCAATCTTTCAGACGCGCAACTGCGCATCGAATACTGCCAGGATGTCGAAGGCTTCTGGCTCGCGCCCCACACCGACATCTCGGTGAAGACGTTCACGATGCTGCTCTACCTGTCGGACGATCCGCGGCTCGCGCACGCCGGCACCGACCTTCACGAAGGCCCGCCGGACTTCAAATACGCAGGCTCGGCGCCCTACGGCCGCAACCTCGGCCTGATTTTCGTGCCCGCGAAGAACACCTGGCACGCCATCGGCAAGAAGCCGCTGCATGGCGCGGTTCGCAAGTCGATCATCGTGAACTACGTCACCTCCGCCTGGCGGGAGAAGTCGGAGCTTTCGTAGCCTCAAGCGGCTCACCGCCCGCCACTGAAAGCCGGCTGCGATGAGGACGGCGGTCAGAAACCGATTTAAGCTTTGCCCAAAAGCCCCGCCTCGCGCGAGGCCGACATTTGCGGCTCGCCGGGCCTGTCGCTCAGCGAGAGCGATGTCCCGGCGTCGCCAACACGTCGTGTTCAGCCTTCCGATTTCTCCGTGGGCTCGCTTTCCGGACCGAGGTGGATCGCCAAGGGGCCGCCATCCTGCGCGGCTTTCTGCATGGCCTTCACGAACGAGGGCCACTGATCCTTTCGTATCGCAACACAGCCGGCCGAGGCGTCATGTCCGGGATGGATGAACAAGCCTCTCCGCGTGTCCTTGACGAAAGGATCGTAGGCATCGTTTAGGAGATAGCCTGGAACCCAGGTTCCTCTTGGAGCCTTGAAGCCGCTAAGCGGTCCAATTTTATAAATGCCGAATGGCGCGGAGCCGCGGCCTCGTCCGCCGGAGACAAAATCAAAACTCTTGCCGGCGATCTTAACTTTTCCATGCACCTTGGCGCCGTAGCCCTGCTTGGTCTTGGTTCGAGTTTGCTCGAACGTCTGAGCGACAAAGATGGATTTGAAAATATCCAGAAGTCCTTGCGCAGCGGCTGGCGTGGAAGTGAAGGCTGCGCAAAGAACGATAGCTGATGTGACACGCAAGGTGGGAGCAAGCAAAGGATCGATTCCTTTCTCGAAGTCGTGGTCTTGGCATGAAGAGGCTTAGCCGGCGCCCAGGTCAGGAGCCGAAAGCCGCGCTATCCACCGGCATCGTCATAAGCGCGACCTGCGAGGCGTGCGACGATAGCCTTGAGATGAAGCTAGGTTATGGCCCAGCTATACTTACGCAAATCCCATTAGTAGTGAAATTTTGTTCATCATATGGCCCGGTATTTGAAGCATGTTGTAGTAAAATTGTGGGACGACCGTTAATCAAACGACCGGCCGTTCCTTAACAACACTCAACTCAGCCGTCTTGGGCGTCAGCGTTGTTCGGCGAGGCTCGCGGCCCGCGCGTTGTTTGGCGGGGCAAAGCCGCGTAGGATGGCGCCGAAGCGAACGGTATCGCGGAGGAGATCGTGCAGCATCGCGCCTTCATTTGCGGCTTGTCGGGCCTGTCGCTGAGCGAGAGCGAGCGCGCCTTTCTTGGCGAGACGCGCCCGGCCGGCGTCATCCTGTTCAAGCGCAACATCGAAAACCCGGACCAAGTGCGCCGCCTCATCGCAGATGCGCGCGCGGCGGCGGGCGATGGGCCGATGCTCGTCATGGTGGACCAGGAAGGCGGGCGCGTGCAGCGTCTTTCCGCGCCGCACTGGCCCCGCTATCCCGCCGCGCGATGCTTCGGCGAGCGCGCGCCCGATCTAGAGACGGCGATTGAAAAAGCCCGGCTGTGCGCCCGCATGATGGCGCACGATCTCCATGAGCTTGGCATCAAAACAACCTGCGCGCCCGTGCTCGATGTGCCAGTTCCCGGCGCGGACAATATCATCGGCGACCGGGCCTATGCCGAAGAAGTCGAAACCGTGATCGCGCTTGGCGGCGCCGTCGCCGAGGGGCTCCTCGCGGGCGGCGTCCTGCCGGTCATGAAGCACATTCCGGGGCACGGTCGCGCCATGGCGGACAGTCATCTCGCGCTTCCCGTAGTGGACGCGCCGCTGGCCGACCTTGAGGCGCACGATTTCGCGCCCTTCCGCGCGCTGCGCCACATCCCGATGGCGATGACCGCGCATGTGGTCTTCACCGCCGTCGACGCCTCCGCGCCCGTCACCGTGTCCAAAAAGGCGATTGCGGAAGTCATCCGGGGCGGCATCGGCTTCGACGGGCTGCTCATGTCGGACGACCTCAGCATGCGCGCGCTGTCGGGAACGCTCGCCGAGCGCGCCCGCGCGGCCTTCGACGCCGGCTGCGATCTCGCGCTGCATTGCAGCGGCGACATGGCTGAGATGGCGGCGGTTGCCGCGTCGTCGCCCGATCTTGAGGGAGCGGCGCGCCTGCGCTTCGAGGCCGTGCTGGCTTGCCTGCGGGCGCCGGAAGCCTTCGATCGCGAAGCGGCTGAGCAAACGCGCCGGGATTTGCTGGCGGCGGCGGCGTGAATCGCTCAAAGTGCCGCGAAGGATGTCAAGCGGAGAAAGCGCGTGAGCGGCGACGAAACAGGCGAGCAGATCCGGGCGGCGGCGGAAAGCGGCTGGGACGCCCCGGAACGGCTTATGCCCGAGGACCCTGCCGACATTTTCCTTCTGGAGCTTGACGGCTTCGAAGGCCCGCTCGACCTGCTTCTCGGGCTCGCTCGCAACCAGAAGGTCGATTTGACCAAGATTTCGATCCTGGCGCTTGCCGAGCAATATCTCGCTTATATCGACACGGCGCGTGAGCTGCGCCTCGAAATCGCCGCCGACTATCTCGTGATGGCCGCATGGCTTGCCTACCTCAAATCGAAGCTTCTTTTGCCTGAGAAGGAGCAGCCGCAGGACGGGCCATCAGGCAAGGAACTCGCCGCACAGCTCGCCTTCCGTCTTAAGCGGCTCGAAGCCATGCGGGAAGCGCTCGCAAGCCTGATGGGCCGCAAGCGGCTCGGCGTCGACCTGTTCGCACGCGGAATGCCGGAAGGCATCCGCGTCGTGCGGTCGAGCGTCTATCAGGCGAGCATCTTCGACCTCTTGAAAGCCTATGCCGAGCAGCGCCAGCGCACCGCCGTAAAAGAGGTGGTGAAGTGGGGCGGGCGCGTCGTGTGGTCCATCAAGCAAGCGCGTGACCGTTTGACGGCGCTTCTCGGCGGCGAACCGGACTGGGCCGCGCTCGACAAGTTCCTCGAAGAATACAAGCCCTCGCCGGTGCTGGGGCGAACCGTCACGGCCTCAAGCTTCGGCGCAACGCTCGAACTTGCGCGCGAGGGCTATCTGGAACTGCGCCAGAACCAGCCCTTCGGCCCGCTTTACGTGAAGTGGCTGAAGAAGGCGCCGGACGAAAGCGCCGCTTAGTGGCTTCTCCGCCCCATGGTGTCGCTTCATGCCCGGGCGGGCGGATTTGAAACCGATTGGCCTTCAAACACCAGCGGGCCCTCCCGAAGACTTTTCCAGCGGCGCTGGCGCGACATTGCAAACGCGCCCTCCTATCGCCCGGACACGCATTGCGGACTTGCGCGCAGGCGGAAGACCGGCGATATAATGCGGCGGGAGGTTGGCGCAGACGTATCGCTCGCCAACCGGGTCAGGTCCGGAAGGAAGCAGCCCTAACGAATCCGATGCGGGTTGCCGTCCAGCCTCTCACCGCGCCTCTTGGCTTAACTCATATGGGGTCGCTCCAACTTTCAGTGCTGGACCCGCGCGCCGTGGCCCATGAGCAAATCCAGCGATAATCCCAAAGAGCCCGCAGAGGCGGCGCAGCCCTATGTGGTGCTGGCCCGCAAATACCGGCCGCAAACCCTCGACGACCTCATCGGGCAGGATATCCTTGTCCGCACGCTGCGCAACGCGTTCGCGATGGACCGCATCGCGCAGGCCTACATGCTGACCGGCGTCCGCGGCGTGGGCAAGACCACGACGGCTCGCATTCTGGCGCGCGCCTTGAACTATGAGCGGCCGGACCTGCCCGATAGGCCGACCCTCGACATCGCCGAGCTTGGCGTTCACTGCCAGGCCATCATGGAAAGCCGCCATGTCGACGTGCTCGAAATGGACGCGGCCTCCAACACAGGCATCGACGACATCCGCGAAATCATCGAGGCGGTGCGCTACAAGCCCGCCTCCGCGCGCTATCGCGTCTTTATCGTCGACGAAGTTCACATGCTGTCGAAATCGGCCTTCAACGGGCTGCTGAAAACGCTGGAAGAGCCGCCGCCGCATGTAAAATTCATCTTCGCCACCACCGAAATCCGCAAAGTGCCGGTCACCATCCTGTCTCGCTGCCAGCGCTTCGACTTGCGGCGGGTGGATGGCGAGACTCTCGCCGCTCACTTCAAGGGCGTTCTCGAGAAGGAAGGGCACACAGCGGAAGACGCGGCGCTGGCGCTGATCGCGCGCGCCGCGGAAGGCTCCGTTCGCGACGGTCTGTCGCTGCTCGATCAGGCGCTGGCGCTCGGCCAGGGGCGTCTGGCGGCGTCCTCGATCGCGGCAATGCTCGGGCTTTCCGGCCGCGACGCCATTTTCGGTCTGCTCGACCATATCTTTGCGGGCGACGCCAAATCCGCCCTTGAGGCTCTTAACGCGCTTCACGACAAGGGCGGCGATCCGCTGACGATCCTGACCGACGCCGCCGACGCGGTCCATGCGCTGAGCCGCCTGAAGACCGTGCCCGGGCTCTATCCGGGCGATTTTTCCGCTGAGGATCGAGCCCGCGCGGACAAGCTTTCGTCCGATCTCGCCATTTCGCGCCTGGCCGCCGCGTGGCAGATGCTTTTGAAAGGCCTCGATGAAGCGGCCCGCGCGCCACGGCCTTTCGCCGCCGTCGAAATGCTCGTCATTCGCATGTGCTATATGGCGCAGCTGCCTACGCCCGCCGACATTATCGGGGAATTGAAAGGAAAGCCGCAGCCGCAGCCCGCAAGGGGGGGCGATGCGCGCCGCGCGGCCTCCGCAAGCTCCGCGCCGGCCCTTGTCGAAACCGGAGGCGCGGAACGTGAGCGAGATGAGCCGCCAAGCGACAGCGCCGCGGCATCGAAGCTCGCCTTCGCCTCGTTGGAAGACGTCGTCGCCTATGCCGCTCAGATCCGCGACATCAAGCTCAAGATCGCGCTTGAAGAGCAGGTTGAACTCGTCAAGTTCGGGCCAGGTTACATCGAGATCCATATCCTCGACGGAGCGCCGAAAAACTTCCCCCAGGACCTCGCCCGCAAGATGCAGGCCTGGACGGGCGAGCGCTGGATCGTGTCGCTCTCGGAGGAGCGGGGGGCGACGCCTCTTGGCGCGCGCCGCCGCTCGGAGGAAGCCCAGGCCGTGGAGGAAATCAAGAAGCATCCCGCTGTGAAAAGCGTTCTGCATCACTTCCCTGACGCGGAAATCAAAAGCGTGCGCTCGCTCGATTAGGAATTGCCCGCGAGGCCAAAATTACGCCTCATCCTGAGGAGGCGCTGCAAGCACCGTCTCGAAGGATGAGCCTTCGAATGCCAAATCGGCGTCGCCCCTGGCAGGATTTGCCGGGCTGACCGCTTGAAACGGACGAAAAGAGCGATCATAGACGCGAGTGGAGCGAATTTGACATATCAGTCCCGCTTGCTGCCAGTTCGCGCTCAAATGTCATATTCAAAAGCTCCGCTAAAATGAGAAATTTGCTTTTGGTCCCTTTGATTCCGACATTTGCTATCGAGCGCGCAGGAGGCGGAGGCTCATGTCGGAATCGGACTACTAGCAATCGAGGCGCCACCGGAAGGATCCGAACGTGAAGAATATCTTTGGCATGATGAAGCAGGCTCAGGAACTGCAGGCCAAGATGGCGGAGTTGCAGGCCGAGCTTGAGACCATGGAGGTCGAGGGAACGTCAGGCGGCGGGCTCGTAAGGGTAACGATGACGGGCAAGGGCGCGATGGCCAAGATTTCCCTTGATCCGAGCCTCATGAAGCCGGACGAAGCCGAGATTCTTGAAGATCTCATTCTGGCGGCTCACAACGACGCCAAGCAGAAGGCCGAGCAGGCGATGGCTGGGAAGATGCAGGAGATCACGAGCGGCTTGCCTTTGCCGCCGGGTCTCAAGCTCTTTTAGGTAAGCCCAAAGCCTGCCCGCTACAGCGCTAGCACTTGCAGGGCGATGACTTTCAAAAAGAAAGCAATCACGGTGAGTTGGGTTTTCGGCCAAAGATCCAACCGCATTTCTCGAGTTCTCCTTGGCGGCTGCGTCGCGCCGAAATATAATCATCTAATTCGACCCAATGCTCAGGCTAAGCGGCGGCGCCTTGGCGCCTGGGAAAGTTTAGCCGGGCTTCGCTGGCGGAGCGAGCAAATGGATGTTAGAGTTGTTTCTAGAACGATCCGGCGTTCGTGCGGGGGTTAGGATGAAGAGCATTTTTGAAGTGAACCTTCCGGCGCCGTCGGGAGCGGGTTAGCGCGGGCCATGAGCAGCACCGTGACAAACGCAGTCCCGACCCAAGAATTCTTCGCTGGCTATTCACATTCTTCTGGCGGTTTCGATGAAGCCGTCGGCGTAAACGGCGAGGTCAGGCCGCATTGGAGGGCTTTCTCAGACGCGTTCGGGGCCATCCCGCCCGAGGAGCAGCTCCAGCGCCAGGAGCGAATGCGCCGCCTCGTTCTCGAAAACGGCATCGCCCACGACCTGTTCGCTGAGCCGGGGAGCCGCCAGCCCTGGTCCATCGACCTCATGCCGATCCTGATCTCCAGCACAGAATGGGCATACCTGGAGCGGGGGCTGATTCAGCGGGCGTCGCTTTACGACCTCATCGCCAGAGACTTCTACGGCCCGCAGAAGCTCCTTAAATCGGGGAAGGCGCCGCCGCGACTCGTTTTTAGCGACCCGGCCTTCCTTCGGGCGTGCCGCGACTCCAGGCCTCCCAGGCGCCTTATCAATTTCTTCGCCGCCGATCTGATCCGCGAACCGAGCGGAGGCTGGCGCATCATCGACGTGCACGCGGAAACTCCGGCCGGCGTCGGCTTCGCGCTCGCCAATCGCCTCCTGCACGGCCAGCTCATGAGCGACGTCTTCCGAGCCTGTCGCATCATGAGACTTGCTCCGCATTTCCAGCTTCTCCAGAGTGAGCTATTGCAGCGCATAGAGCGTGACGATCCGCTGATCACGCTTCTGACGCCGGGGCCTCGACACGAAGATTACTTCAGCCATGCCTATCTTTCGCGCTATCTCGGCTTCCAGCTTGTGGAGGGCGGCGACCTGCGCGTGATCGGCAGCCGGGTCTACATGAAGACGCTGGAAGGCCTGAAGCCGATCGATCTCATGATTCGCTGCGTCGAGGGTTCGCATTGCGATCCGTTAGAGCTCGACCCGAACGGATTCGCCGGCCCCGTGGGGCTCGTCCAGGCGCTTAGAAAAAGCCCGCGTCTCATCATGAACTTTCTTGGTGCCTCCATCGTCGAAAACCGCGGCCTGATCCCGCTTCTTCCTCAGATCGCGCGCCAGATCATGGGAGAGGATCTGCTGCTGCAGGATACGCACCGGCGCTGGCTTGGCGACATGGAGGCGCGCGTCTACGTCTTTGCGCATTCCGACCGCTTCGTGATCCGCCGGGCTCACGAGGGCACGGGAAGGCCGGGCCGCGCGGAGCTTGGCGTCATGCCAGATACGCTTCAGCCGAGGGAGCTTGAGGCGCTCAAGTTCGACCTCGACGCTAACGGGCAGGATTTCGTGGCGGAGGAGCGGCACGACTGCGCGACCGCGCCGTCCTGGACCATGGACGGGTTGAAAGCGCGGCCGTTCGCGGTGAGGCTGTACGTCGCCGCGGTCGATGGCGATTACAGGGTGATGCCGGGAGGCCTCGCCATGTCGCTCGACGGCACGCCAGGCGTCGCCATGACGGCGAGAGATGGGCATTCCCGCGACGTCTGGATCATGTCCGACGAGGAAGCGCAGGCGCCCCATATCACCCTCATGCGGCCAGCCGGCGAGGTTGCGCGCGTTTTGCGCACTGGCATCGGCCTGCGCAGCCGCATCGCCGACAACATTTATTGGCTCGGCCGCTATTGCGAGCGGGCCGAGTGGGTCATGCGGCTCATGCGCGGCGCGCTGACCCGCGCGGATGACACCAGCGCCATAGCATTGGGCGATGGCGGGCGCAGGGCGCTCGAGCTCATCCTTTCGAAGGACATGCCGGCCAGCGCGCAGCAGGGGATCGGCGCCGACGCCCGCTCCATCGAACAGGCCGTCAGGCGGCTTCTGACGACCCCTGGCCGATCGCACAGTCTTCCCGGCCTTGAAAGCAATATCCTTCGGGTCGGCAGCATCGTTCGGGAGCGCCTATCTCTCGAGGTGTGGCAGACGCTTTTGAGGTTCTCTAACATAGCCTCGCCGCAAACCGCCGACATTGGCGACTCGGTCAAGCTCCTCGACCGGCTGAATGCGGGCATCGTCACGCTGGCCTCCATGAACGGGCTGACCGCGGAAAACATGACGCGGAACTATGGCTGGCGTTTCCAGGATATGGGCCGCCGCCTGGAGCGGGCCTTCAACCTTGCCGAGTTGCTTCTCGCCCTCTTCGGGGAGGCGCGCCGGGAGGACGAGGAGACCGCGCGGCTGTTCTTCGTTCTGAACGTGGCGGACAGCACCATCACGTTCAGGCAGCGCTATCTTTTCGCCCCGGTCCTGTCGCTCGTTCTCGACCTGCTCATGGTCGACGAATCGAACCCGCGCGGCATTGGCTTCCAGCTTGTCGCGCTATCGGAGCATCTTCAAACCCTGCCGCAGGCTTCGCCGCACGCACCGCATAACGAAGAGCAGCGGCTTATTCTCGATCTCCTCACGCGCGTGCGCCTGGCGAATGTCGGAAGCCTTGAGCACGCCGACGAAGACGGCAAACGGCTGGAGTTGCGCGAGCTGTTGAACCATCTGATTTCGGGCTTGCCGAAACTTTCCGAAGCGATTACGCGCCGTTACTTCAATCTCACTGAAGACGAGCTTCGGCGCGTCTATACGCGTTTCGGGCGCAGCCTATGAATTTCGAGATCAGCCACCGGACCATCTACCGATATTCGGCGCCCGTTTCGCAGTCTCACCACTTGCTGCATCTGACGCCGCGGTCGCATTCGCGCCAGAGCGTTCTCCGTCATAGCCTCATCATCGATCCAGCCCCGGCCTCGAAGACGGAGTTTGTGGACGATTTCGGCAATCCGTCCTCCATCATCACCATCGAGCAGGACCACACCAAGCTCGAGATCCATTCACGGGCGCAGGTGGCGGTCGAGGCGCCGGCGGGGGTCGAGCCTAGCCGGACGGCGAGTTGGAACGACGTCGCGGCGCAGCTGCGCGCGAACCTCGGCGCGGAGACATTCGAGGCGGTGCAATACACCTGCCCCTCGCGATACATTCGGGCGACGCGCGACATCTACAAGTTCGTGCGGCCGAGCTTTGCCGACGGGCGCCCGCTTCTGGAGGCGGCGCAGGACCTCACCGCGCGCATCCACCGCGACTTCAAATATCAGTCGGGCGCAACCGACGCGGCGACCTCGGTCGAGGAGGTGCTGCGGATCAGGCGCGGCGTGTGCCAGGACTTCGCGCATCTTGAAATCGCCTGCCTTCGCACGCTCGGGCTCGCGGCGCGTTACGTAAGCGGCTATCTTCTCACCTATCCGCCGGAAGGGCAGCCGAAGCTCGTCGGCGCGGACGCCTCCCACGCCTGGATTTCGTTGTGGTCGCCCGAATTCGGCTGGGTCGATTTCGATCCCACCAACAACCTCATCCCGAGAGAGGAGCACATCGCCATCGCTTTCGGCCGCGACTTCCAGGATGTGAGCCCGGTCAGCGGCGTGCTGCTTGGCGGCGGCGAGCACGATGTCGAGGTGGCGGTGGACGTGAACGCGGCAGCGGCAAATGCCGCCGCGCCGCCGCGCTGACAGGCGCCCCGCCAAAAGCAGAACCGCCAACGCCTGCAGACTCTAAAGCGGCGTTCGGAGCTGCTCGATACGGGCCTGATACTGGATCTTGAGGCACTGCACATTGCCGCCGCAGATTTCTCTGTCCCGCACCCATTGGCGCTGCTCGATCCACGAATTCGCCAAGAGCGTCGCCGGCGCCGACGTGGCGGTCTTCTTCTATTCGGGCCACGGCATGCAGATGAACGGCGTGAACTACCTCATCCCGATCGACGCGTCAAAGCCGTGCTTGTCGAGGTTCAGCCCCGTAATGACCTGAAAGCCGAGGCCCGCCAGGGCGGCGGCGATGTCTCGGGCATCGTTGGCCGGGTTCTTGAGCCGGGTTTGGCCGGCATAGTCGCCATTGCCGATAACAAGCGCGACGCGCTTCTCGGCGCTCGCCGGCGGCGCCGGCAGCAAGGCCGCCGCCAAGAGAAGCAGTGAAA
Source organism: uncultured Alphaproteobacteria bacterium (assembly GCA_963748525.1). GTDB lineage: Bacteria > Pseudomonadota > Alphaproteobacteria > Rhizobiales > Rhodomicrobiaceae > Rhodomicrobium. The sequence goes on along the minus strand of CAVVJJ010000016.1, from coordinate 55,265 downwards.
GAAATCTTTTGACCATGGCTTTCCGCTGAGCTTCCGTGGAACTCCAGCTCATTGCACAAAGCGCAGGCGTTGCAAAGGGGAAGGGACGGGATTTCCAGGACAACGGCGGACATGGCTGGGCGGCTTTTCACCGGGAAGGCTTCTCCAGATCCCCGACGAGGCGCGCAATCTTTTCCGTGCGATTTTCCCGCCAGACGATGAAAAGGCTCGACGCCGCGATCACGCCGGAGCCGATCCACACCGGCGCCGCCGGCCAATCGCCCCAGATGAACCACCCATAGACGGCCGCCCAGATCATGCCCGTATAGTTGAAGATCGTGACGAGAGCGACCGGCGCGTATTTATACGCCGCCGAAAGGAAAACCTGCGCAAGCGCGCCGGAAAGTCCCGCGCCTAGGAGCAGAGGCGCCTCCGAAAGGGTTGGCGCGGTCGCGACGAAAGGCATGGCGAGGCCCGTCATAGCCGCGCCGATGACGAGGAAATAGAAGGTGACGGTTTCCGGCCGCTCGGTTCGCCCGAGCACGCGCAACAGCGTCGCGAGCGAAGCATGCATGAGCGCAGCGGACAGCGCGAAGCCGACGCCCATGACGTTCATGGCGCCGCTTGGGCGGACCATCGCCAGCATGCCGAGGAAGCCGATCAGCACAGCGCCCCATCGGTATGGCCCCACGCGTTCGCCGAGGAACATCGCGCCCATCAGCGGCGCAAACAAGGACGAGGTGAAGAACAAGGCTTGCGCGTCGGCGATGGGCAGATAGGCGAGCGCCGTGAAGGTGGCGATAAGGCTGACCGTGCCGATCACGGAGCGGTAGACGATTGCGTCAGGCCGGCTATTGATCTTGAGCAGGTCGCGGCGCCCAAGCAGGAAGATCCAGATCGCGAAGGGCGCCGCGGCGATCGCGTTGCGGTAGAAAGCGATCTCGATAGGCGAATGATGCGGCCCGAGCAGCTTCGCGAACGCGCTCATGGTGTTGAGCATGAAGAAGCAAGCCGCCGCCGCCGCCATGCCGAGCGCGATCCGGTCCCGGTGAAGGGGCGCCGCCGCGCCGGGCGTCCGCTTATTTGGTTCAAACTGCATACTTATACTGCAAGCCCCCAACCTCACCCCCGCCCTCTCCTATCCGCATCCGCTTCCGGATGCTCCAGACTGCAAGATTGGCGACTTCTCCGGGAGAGGGACAGGCAGAGGGGAATAAACTTCAATCCATGGCGTCACTGCACGCGGCGGAGAGCCGCGGAGAGCGCATCCACGATTTGCTGGATATGGCTTTCCTCGATGATGAGCGGCGGCGACAGCGCGATGACGTCGCCCGACTGCCGCGCCAGCACGCCGTGCTCGAAGCAATCCACGAACACATCGTAGGCGCGTTTCCCCGGCTCCCCCACCCTCGGCTCAAGCTCGATCCCGGCGACGAGGCCAAGATTGCGGATGTCGATCACATGCGGCGAGCCGCGAAGCGAATGCACCGCCTCTTCCCACAAGGGCGAAAGCGAGGCCGCGCGCTCGAAAAGCCCTTCTCGCCGGTAGATATCGAGCGTCGCAAGGGCCGCCGCGCAAGCCGTGGGATGGCCCGAATAGGTGTAACCGTGGAAGAACTCGATCGCGTAGTCCGGCCCCTGCATGAGCGCATCGTAAATGGCGCGGTTTGCGAACACGGCGCCCATCGGGACCGAGCCGTTCGTGATGCCCTTCGCCGCGGTGAAGAGATCCGGCGTCACGCCAAGACCTTGCGAGGCGAACGGCGCGCCGAGCCGCCCGAAACCGGTAATGACCTCGTCGAAGATGAGCAAAAGCCCATGCCGGTCGCAGATCGCGCGAAGCCTTTCGAGATAGCCCTTCGGCGGCGGCAGCACGCCCCCCGATCCCGACATCGGCTCGACGATCACAGCCGCGATTGTGTCCGCGCCATGCAGGCCCACGATGCGCTCCAATTCGTCGGCAAGCTCGGCGCCATGCTCCGGCAAGCCCCGCGAAAAAGCGTTGCGCGCGATATCGAGCGTGTGCGGCAGGTGATCGACGGCCGGCAGCATGGCCCCGAAAGTCCTCCGATTGCCCACGATGCCGCCCACCGACATGCCGCCGAAGCCGCAGCCATGATAGGCGCGCTCGCGGCCGATGAAGCGCGTGCGTTGCCCCTGCCCCAGCGCGCGATGATAGGCGAGCGCGATCTTCAGCGCCGTGTCCACCGCCTCCGAGCCCGAGTTCGTGAAGAAGACGCGGTCGAGCCCGGCAGGAGCGATGCGCGCGAGCTGCGACGCCAGCTCGAAAGCGCCCGGATGGCCCATCTGGAAGCCCATGGCATAGTCCAAAGTCCGAAGCTGGCGATCCACGGCTTGCGCAATCTCAGGCCGCGCGTGGCCCACGTTGACGCACCAAAGCCCCGCGGCGGCGTCGAGGATCGCGCGGCCATCGGCTGCCATATAGTGCATGCCTTGCGCCGCGACGAGAAGGCGCGGATTGGCCTTGAACTGCCGGTTCGCCGTGTACGGCATCCAATAGGCGGCAAGGTCGAGTTCGTTCGGCAGCGCGGTTGACTTCTGGCTCATGGCGCAAATCTCCCTTCCGAAAGGGGTTTAAACCTTGGCCCGGCTCGTCACAAGCTAATCGAAAGAACTGCGGAAGGAGCAGGGCCGGCGCGGCGGCTATTCGACTGACAGGCGCCTGGCCTAGCTTACCTATATGGTAAGGTCTTGAAGCCCTGGCGCTGAGCTTGTCGGTGGATGAGCGGCTTACTTGAGCGGAGGAAACGCGGCGTGCGCATCGATCTGAACGCGGATATGGGCGAGGGCTACGGCGCCTGGCGGCTCGGCCAGGACGAAGAACTGCTCAGCATCGTGACATCGGCGAACGTGGCCTGCGGCTTCCACGCGGGCGACGCCTCCATCATGCGCGAGCTTGCGGGCCTCGCGAAGGAGCGTGGCGTGGCGCTGGGGGCTCATCCGGGCTTCGACGACAAATGGGGCTTCGGCCGGCGTCCCATCTCGATGAACGCGCGCGACCTCGAATATATGGTCGCGTATCAGATCGGCGCGCTGCAGGCGCTGGCGGCTTATTCCGGCGCGGCGCTGCGCCACGTCAAGCCGCATGGCGCGCTCTACACCATGGCCGCGAGGGATGCGGACTACGCCCGCGCCATCGCCAGCGCCGTCAAGACGGTGGACGCGCGGCTGATCCTCGTGGGCTTGCCAGCTTGCGAGATGCAGAAGGCGGCGGAGCAGGCGGGGCTCGCTTATGCGCGCGAAGGTTTCTGCGACCGGGCATACCGCGACGACGGCTCGCTTACGCCGCGCTCGCAGCCGGGCGCGGTGATCGCGGACGCTGAGGCGGCGGCGCGGCAAGCAGTGCGCTTCGCCCGCGAGGGCGAGGTCGTTACGGCTACGGGCGCGCGCTTGAAGCTTGATGTGGATACGCTCTGCGTCCATGGCGACGAACCCGGCGCCGTCGGGGCAGCCCGCGCCATCCGGCGCGCTCTGCTGGACGCCGGCGTCGAGCTTCGCGCACTCCTGGCTGCCGCAGTAAGCGCTGTCGATGCGGATTAGCGGGAGCCAAACAGGTCGCCCGTTATAATAATGACAGATCGCGCCTGTGCCGCCAATTTTGTCAGAAATCTCGTCGTGCGCTCGCATCACGACATGTTGCGTTGAAGAATAGAAGCGGACTACGCCATCTTAAAACTTGGCGCGTCTCGCTACAGATGTAAGAAGATCTTTATCCGATACGTTGACCAGCTCTTTGGAGTTTGCCCTTGTTCCAAGCCGGCGCGGAAGTCGCCGCTTTGAACGGTATCCGCGGTCTCTTTCCGTTTGCGTTGCCGGGAACATCAGGACTGCGGCGAGCGACAGGAATGGAAAGATGACGAGGTTGATATGAGAAAGCGGAATGTCGCGCATTTTCTAACGAAGCCCCGCGGCAGGCTCGACCATACTACCGCAAATATGACTGTTTCGATGCCGCGCGAGACTGCTGCGCGTTTAAATGAGATTGCATTGGAAAGGGGCGCCGATTTGCAGGGGCTCATTGAACTGGCCGTCAACGAATGGCTGGCGCGCCAGCTGCCGGTCGCCGAGGCTCTGACCAACGCAAGTTGATCCTGCAAAGTCTTGCATTATCGGATTACGGCCGCGTTCGGTTGGGCGCGTTCGCGCGAACGGCGGAAGCGCGGGCCCGACATAGTTCAGACATCGTGAATTCTCTATCAATTTTGACGAACAAGTTATGCGGAGATGGGTATCGAGTCCTTATTGGTTTAAAATAAACATAAGCGCTTCTATTGATCGTCGTTCGAAACGATATATTCACGCCCCTTCGACTTTTAAAATTCACGCCATTGCGTATTTCGATAATTCTAACTATTCATCGCCAAACCTACCCTAGACTTCATCAGAAGTTCTATGAACAGGAGCGACGCCCGGAGGCGCCCCAGGGCTTTTGGGGAGGCTGCACAGTTTTCTGACGTCGAAATCGCAGCACGGTCTTAGCTGCCCGGCTTCAGAATGATGTTCACTCAACGCGGGCTGCCGAAAGCCGGAGCCCAGGCCGACGGACTTCGCGACCCCTAGCCTTTGCTGACTTCCAGGAGAAAAAGACATGGCTGTCTTCGACACGCTTATCGACGAAATCGCCGCCAAGTTCGGGCTTGGCTCGAACGCCGGTCCACTGGTTCGGGAAATTCTCAATTTCGTGGCCAACGCGCCCGGAGGTATTAAAGGCTTTTTGAGCAGGCTGGAGTCGGCCGGGCTTCGCTCGGAAGTTGGGTCGTGGCTCGGAAACTCCAACGCAGCGCCTCTGCCGGGCAATGAGCTCGACCGCGCGCTTGGCTCTGGGTTGCTGGGCGGGCTCGCCAATAGGTTCGGCATTAGCGAAACGGTTGCAAAGTCGGCGGTCGGATACGCACTGCCCAAACTCATCGGAGCGTTAACGCCCGGCGGCAGGATTCCAACGAGTTTGCCGTCCGAGGTGGAGGGCTTTCTCTCCTCCTCCCGCGTGTCCGAACCAGGCGCCCGGCGCGTATCGTCCGAGCGTTTTACGGAGCGCGCCGCCGATGTGAGTTCTGACGTGAACCCTAATCAGCCGGGCCTGCCCCGCTGGACGTGGCCTGCGCTTGGCGCCGCCGCTGTTCTGGCGCTGGCCCTCGGCATATTTAACCGCGCGCACGAGACCCCCGTTACCGCGCAAGCGAACAACCCGGTCCGGGCAACTGCCGAGAATCGGACAACTGCCGAGGGCAGGGCGCCCGCAGTCGCAACCAACACAGCGTCCGCCCAAAATGGCGCCATCGTGGTGCTTACCGAGGAGCAGGCCAGGGCGTGGGTCGACAAGCCCGTGTTCAGCAGCGAAGGAAAGCGTCTCGGCGAAGTGAGGGCGCTCCTGCGCACGCCAGATAACAAGGTCTCTGAACTGCACGCGGATATCGGCGGCTACCTCGGCATCGGCGAGCATCGTATCCGGATCGAGCCCGCACAATTCAACTTTAATGGCGACCGAGTTGTTCTCGACCTGACGGCGACGCAGGCGGGAGAGCTTCCGAAAATACAGAAATAACTATTCAGTCTCAGAGAGGGGCGGGCGCTTCGCCGCCCCTCGTCGCTACCCCGCAATGGCGTTGCGTCCCATTCATCGCACGACGATAATACCAGGCGACTGCGACGGCATCGCCCACTGTTTTCCTCCGGAGTTCACCCCTGCGGATGGGCGCCGAAACCGAGGCCGCCGGTCATTTCTCCGGGGGCTTGAGCATTGCTGAGATCGAGCAGCGCAAGCCCTGCGGCAAAAACTCCACGCAAACCTCGTCTCCCAATGAGTACGACTCGAGCAAGCCCAATCCGAAACCGCGCCTCTTGGGCTGAGCCACCGGAGGTCCCCCGCTCTCCACCCATTTCAGCCGCAACATTGGCTCGGGCGCTCTCTTGTCGATGCTCCAGGAAACATCGACCCGGCCGCCCGGGGTGGACAACGCCCCGTATTTGGCGGCGTTGGTTGTCAGCTCATGAAGCGCCATGCCGAGCGCCAAGGCTTGCGTCGATTCGAGGCTGACATTTTCGCCGTCCAGCGTAAAGCGCGGCTCATCTCCGTTGTGGTCGTAGGGGGAAAGCTCCGTCGCCAGGATCCGCCGCAAGGAGGCGCCCCGCCAATGATCCTCGCTCAGAAGATTTTGAGTGTTCGCGAGCGCCAGCAGCCGGGACTGGAAGGCTTCGGTGAAATCCACGATTGTGGCGGACCTCGTCGCCGTCTGCGAGGCAATTGCAAGAACGGTCGCAAGGGTGTTTTTGGTGCGATGGTCCAGCTCCTTCATCAGCAAGGTGCGCTGCTTTTCGGCGCGAACTCTGTCGCTGACGTCGCGCGCGACGGTGGATGCGGCGATGATCCTGCCCTCCGCGTCGCGCACCGCAGACACGGTGATCGAAATATGGATGCGCTTTCCGTCTTTCGCCGCGCGCGCGGTTTCGAAGCTTTGGATTGCTTCGCCGTTCTTCACGCGCTCCAAGACGGCGGGCATCGCATCTTTGTCGCCCTCCGGAATGAGGGCGCAAATCGGCTTGCCGGCGATCTCGTCCGCGCGATAGCCGAATATCCTTTCGGCGCCCCTGTTCCAGCTGGTAATTATTCCATCGAGCGTATGGCCGATGATGGCGTCATCGGAGGACTCGACAATGGCGGCGAGGCGCGAAAGCGTCTCTTGATGGCGCTTCTGTTCGGAAATATCGACGAAGGTGATCACGACGCCGTCGACAATCCCGTTCAGGGTGCGATAGGGCCTTATTCGCATCAGGAATGTGGCGTCGTTGTCGGGAGTACGAAGCTCGCGCTCCTTGACGGACGGCGTCGCCAAGACCTCCCGGATGTCGCTTTCGATAGCCTGATAGCTGAGGCGGCTGGCGATCTCGATGACGGGGCGGCCCCGGTCCGCGTCGCGCAGATGAAAAAGCCTCGTGCAGGCCGGCGTGAACGTGCGCACACAGAAATTGTAATCGAGGAACAGGATGGCGATCTCGGTGCTTTCGAGCAGATTTTGAAGATCGCTGTTTAATCTTTGAAGCGTCGTGTTCTTTTCGTTGAGTTCATTGTTGACGGTTTGCAGCTCCTCGTTGATCGACTGCATTTCCTCTTTCGATGTTTCCAGCTCTTCGTTGGAGGATTGCAGCTCCTCATTGAGGGATTGATATTCCTCGTTCGCGGATTTCAGGTCTTCGTTAGCCTGCTCCGCTTCGTCGAGGGCCGCTTGCAGGCGCGCCCTGGTGGCCCGCAATTCGGCCTCAAGTTCCCGGCTCGAACGCCCCTCATCCTTGCCGGGGGCCTCCTCCGCAGGCGCTTTGGGGGCCTCGACGTCCTGAAAGATGACGATGTAGTGCACGGGCTTCCCCGAGGCGGGAAGAACCGGTTCGACAATGAGGTTCACGGAATCGCTTTTGCCGGCCACCTCGATCGGGACGTTTTCCTGGACCGCGCGCACGCCAGTGGCTTCTACTTTTTGCAGAAGGGAACGAGCCGCGGGACGGAGAGCGTTTTGGACCAGATTGAAAAGGTTGAAGCTCGCGGCGCCCGGCTGAGGGTCCAGGTATTTCCCGGTCTGCCCGGAAAAACTGAGCACCTGTTGGTTTTTGTCGATAAGGAGATGAGCCGGCGCATATCGCTCCATGACGCGCCGCGCGCCTCTTTCGACGCCGCTCTCCGCGGCGGCGCGATGAGGCGTCCCTGCTGGCGGGGCGACCATTCTTGACGCTGCGGGCGACAACGGCAGGCTCGGGAGCACCGCGGGAATGTCGTTGCGCCTTTCGAAAAGCCGATATTTCTTATCGAAATCGACGAAATAGCTTTCCTGCCGGGCGATGCTTTCGGACGGCCCGAGGAACAGGACGCCGCCCGGCCGGAGCGCATAGTGAAAGATCGGGATCACCCGGTCCTGCAACGGCGTGTCGAGATAGATGAGGAGATTGCGGCAGGAAATCAGGTCCAGCTTCGAGAAGGGCGGATCGCGCAGCACGCTGTGAACGGAGAAGACGATGAGTTCACGGATCTCCGAGGAAACGGTGTACTGATCGCCCTCGCGAACGAACCATCGTTCGAGGCGTTGCGGCGAAACGCAGTCCAGCTGGGATTCTTGGATAGCGTCCCGTCCGGGCGTGCGCGATGGCGCGGTCGTCGATGTCGGTCGCGAAGATCATGATCCTCGGGCTGGCCGGCAGTTTGGCTGCTTCTTCCACGAGGAGGATCGCGATGGAATAGGCTTCCTCGCCCGTGGCGCAACCCGCGACCCAGACGCGGACCGGATCGCTGGGGCCTCTGCCCGCAAAGAGATTGGGGATGACTTTCGTTTCCAGCGCCTCGAAGGCGGAGGGATCGCGGAAGAATTGGGTGACGCCGATCAGGAGGTCGCGAAACAACAGTTCGAGCTCCTGCGGATTTGCGCGAAGCTCCGCGAGATAAGCCTTCGCACTTTCGAGATTCAGAACCTGCATGCGCCTCTGAATGCGCCGCACGAAAGTCTTTTCCTTGTACTCGGAAAAGTCGTGGCCGACGGCCGCGCGAAGCAGCCCCGATATCTCCATCAGATGCTCGGCCGCATCCTCGCGGATGCCTTCGGAGTCCTTGTGCGCGCGCGCGCGCTGGAGATGATAATGGTACTCAAGCAGTTTCGCCGGGATGTCCTTCACTTCCAGGACATGATCGACGAAGCCTGTGGCCGCGGCGCTGCTTGGCATGCCCATCTTGGCCTGGTGGTCGATGTCCGCCTGCGCGATGGTGAGGCCGCCATTTTCCTTGATCGAGGCGAGGCCCAGAGAGCCGTCGCTGCCGATGCCCGACAGGATGACGCAAACCGCGTTCTCGCCCTGATCCCTGGCGAGGGAAAACAGGAAGGAATTGATCGGGCGGCGGCTCTCCCGTGGCGGCGCCGGCTTGACGACCACGAAGCGCCCGTTCGCTATGGTTAGGGTGGCGTCGGGCGGAATGACGAACACCTGGTTCGGCGAGACCTCCGCGCCATCCTCCGCTTCGGTCACGGTCATGGCGGTTGCCTTGCCAACAAGCTCGGCAAGCATGCTCCTGTGATCCGGCGAAAGGTGCTGGACAAGCACGAAAGCCATGCCGCTGTCGGGCGGCATATGCTCGAAGAAGGTCCTGAACGCTTCAAGGCCGCCCGCGGATGCCCCGATGCCGACGATGAGCGGAATTGAGCTGATTTCGTCCCCAGCGGCGGAGGTTGGTTCGCCACCCCGCGCGACCGGCCGCAATGCGCTGTCCGCAATGCGCCGTTGTTTGTCGCGTGGCTTACTCAACGCCATCATAAATTTCCGTGTTATTATTGTTGTTGTTGTCGTGCAACTAACAAATTCTGAACGGGCCCGATGATGCATCATAAAGGCCAAGGTGGCAAACACGCTATTCGTATAGCGCAATTTTTTTAGTAATAATCTAGTGCGTAAGCAATTTTGTTTCCCAGGATATCCGCCGGATTCGAAAATAGCGCCATGACGCAACCCGCCGATATTTTTGCGTGTCCCTGAATTCTTCGCGGAAATCCTGAATTTCGCTTCGCGAATGGAGCATCGCTCCGGCGAGCCCCGGTCGTCATCCCGGCCAAGTCCGCCGTAGGCGTCATCCCGGCCAAGCGAAGCGCGAGCCGGGATCGCTGAAATGGAAGCCCGCCAATTCATTGAAGATCCCGGATAATGCCCCGCCCTTCCGTGATATGACGGCTGCGGCATCCGTCGGCAAACCCGGCAAAAGCTGCCTGGCGAAGGGGCACACCCTAACCTGGCGCTTTAGTTGCATGGGAGACACACCCGCTTGTATCTCCCGAGATCCGTTAACCAAAGGTGGAACCGAATGGCCCCGAGACTATTATAGGGGGTATGCGGGGCTTGCAGCCAATGGGTTAGCGGAACAAGAACAAATGGAAATAAATCGTGAGCGGCCACTAGAAAACATGCGCATCCTGGTCGCGGAAGACGATGGCTTGCTTGCGCTCGACTTGGTCGTAACCCTTCGGCAAGCGGGCGCCGAAATTATAGGCCCCGGAGCCACCCTCAAACGCACGCTTTCGCTTGTGAACACGCCGCGCCTGTCGGCCGCCGTGCTCGATGTGAATTTGCGGGACGAAGACGTTTTTCCAGCCGCGCGCGCCCTTGAGGGCCTCGGCGTCGGCTTTGTCTTCTACACGAATTACGATGGCGTGGGCGAATTGAGCCGGACCTGGCCGAAGGCGCAGACGCTGCGCAAGCCCGCTGCGCCAAGGCTTCTGATTGAGGCCCTAACCCGAGCCTGCACTTTATGCGCGCTGCCCATGGCGCCCGCCTCGTAAGATGCCGCCGGCTTTTCCAGGTCCCGATCTCATGTCGATGACCCCACGCTCCCCTTGGAATTAAGGTAATGTGGCGGGGATGGCGGGGCCGTCGCAGGGCGGCTCACCGTTTCTCGGCCTTCTCTTGCTGCCCTGCAAACTTTCGTGGCGCCGTCGCCAACCGCGCCTCCGCAGACCCGTCTTGTGTCGCCAAAAAACACACACGGCTCTCGAACTTCAGGTTGACATTGCGGCGGCGGACCGGCCTTTTTTGAGAGCGAGCCGGAGGAGACGAGCCATGGCGAACGATTTCAAGGAAAGCGCCATCGAATATCACGAGGCCGATCCGCCGGGGAAGCTCTCCGTTACGCCGACAAAGCCGCTTTCGACGCAGCGCGACCTGTCTCTCGCCTATTCGCCGGGCGTCGCTTTCGCCTGCGAGGCCATCGTGCAGGACGCCGCCGCCGCGGCCCGGCTCACAAGCCGCGCGAACCTCGTCGGCGTGATCACCAATGGAAGCGCCGTTCTCGGCCTCGGCAACATCGGCCCGCTCGCGGCAAAGCCCGTCATGGAAGGAAAGGCGGTGCTGTTCCGGAAATTCGCGGGGATTGACGTGTTCGACATCGAGGTGGCCGCCGCCGACCCGGAGCGCTTCGTGGAGGCGGTCGCCGCGCTTGAGCCGACCTTCGGCGCCATCAACCTCGAAGACATCAAGGCGCCGGAGTGCTTCGAGATCGAGCAGAAGCTTCGCGAGCGCATGAAAATCCCGGTCATGCACGACGACCAGCACGGCACGGCGATTGTCGTTGCGGCGGCGATTCTGAACGGGCTGAAGATCGTCGGAAAGGACATTGGCAAAGTGCGGCTCGCCTGCTGCGGCGGAGGCGCGGCGGCGCTCGGCTGCCTCAACCTGCTGGTGAGCCTTGGCCTGCCGCGCGAGAACATCTTCGTCAGCGACCGCTTCGGCGTCGTCTATGAGGGCCGCACGGAGGAGATGAACCCCTATCTTGCGCGCTATGCCCGCCGGACGCAGTTCCGCAAGCTCGCCGAGACGCTCGCGGGCGCGGACATCTTCCTTGGACTGTCGGCGCCGGGCGTCGTGACGTCCGGCATGATCGAGACCATGGCGGACCGCCCTATCGTCATGGCGCTTGCCAATCCCACGCCCGAGATCATGCCGGACGAGGTAAAGGCTGCGCGCCCCGACGCCATCATCGCCACGGGCCGCTCCGATTACCCGAACCAGGTCAACAACGTCCTGTGCTTCCCCTTCCTGTTCCGCGGCGCGCTCGATGCAGGCGCGACCGAGATCAACGAGGACATGAAGAAGGCGTGTGCGTTCGCCATCGCCGAACTGGCCCAGGCTGAAGCGCATGACATCGTGATGCGGGCCTATGGCGCCGAGAGCTTCGTTTTCGGGCCGGAATACATCATTCCGAAGCCCTTCGATCCAAGGCTCATCACCAAGCTCGCGCCGGCGGTGGCGAAGGCCGCGATGGAGTCCGGCGTCGCCACGCGCCCCATCCCGGATTTCGGCGCCTATCGGGAGCGGCTGACGCGTTTTGTCTTCCGCTCCGGCCTCGTGATGAAGCCGGTCTTCGAGGCCGCAAAAAAAGCGCCAAAGCGGGTCATCTTCGCGGAGGGCGAGCGCGTCAAGGTTCTGCAGGCCGCCTATCAGGTTCTCACCGAGGGCATCGCGACTCCGATCCTCGTCGGCAACCGGCGCTTCATGGAGGAGCGGATTCGCACTCTCGCTTTACCGATGAAGCCCGGACGCGATTTCGAAATCTTCGATCCGACGGAGGACGACGCCCGCGTCGAAGAGCTGTCCGAACATTACTACACGCTCACCGAACGCAGGGGCGTCCTGCGCTCGGATGCGCGCATCGCCGTCCGCCGCCAGAACACGGTCATCGCGGCCATGCTGTTGAAGCGCGGCGACGGCGACGCCATGATCTGCGGATCGGCGGGCCGCTTCGACCGGCATTTAAGAGACGTGAGCGACGTCATCGGCAGGCGGAAGGGGGTGCGCACCTTCGGGGCGCTGAGCGCGATCCTGCTTCAGTCGGGCACATACTTCATCGCCGACACACAGGTGAACTTCGATCCGACCGCCGACGAGGTCGCCGAAATCGCGGTTCTCGCCGCCCGCCAGGTGAGCCGCTTCGGATTGACGCCGAGGGTCGCCTTCCTGTCGCACTCCAATTTCGGCAGCGCCGACACCGCAACGGCGCGCAAGATGCGCGAGGCGCTTCGTCTCTTCTGGGACCTCGCCCCGGATGTGGAGGCCGAAGGCGAAATGCAGGGCGACGCCGCGCTGTCGGCGCGTGTGCGAAACGAGCTGTTCCCGCATTCGAAGCTCACAAGCGACGCCAATGTGCTCATCATGCCGACGCTCGACGCCGCAAACATCAGCTTCAATGCGATCAAGACCATGAATGAGGCCATCTCCATAGGGCCGATCCTGCTTGGCGCCGCGCTGCCGGTGCATGTGCTGACGCCGGCGGCCTCGGTGCGCGGGCTTGTGAACATGACCGCCGTCGCTGTGGTTGGCGCCAGCGCCGGGCGTTGATCCTGGAGCAAATTCCGGGCGAACGCACGAGCACGGAAGATGATGAAGCGCGCGGTGCGCATCCTTCAAGAACATCAACGTAGCTCGCCGCCCACTGGGTCCCGCCGCAGTTGTTAGGCGAGGGCGGGAACAACGTCGAGACCGGTCGGGACTTGCGACGCTTGGTAAACTCGGGGCGCGAAAAGGCCCCGGACGGCCGCAACTCGGTCCGGGGCCATTATCGCTTCGTCATGGCCGCGCCAAGCCCGGCCATGAGGTTTGTCTAGTAACCGCGGTCGTAGGGCCGGCGAGAGCGGCGGCCCTCGTCTTCAGGTTCGCCGCGATAGCCAGCCGCCGCGAAACGTTCAACGCTGTAGACGTCGCCGCGCTCGGCAAAGGTCAACAGGGAGTGGCTTACGATTTCGCCGCGGCCATTGAATCGAAGCAGCACATGGCCATGGACCCATTCCCGGTCGACGCGCACGAGCACGGCGGAATTGTCCTGCTCGCGCTCTTTCGGATATCTGGAGAGAAAGAGCTTGCCTCTATACTCGCCGAAAACGCAAGGCACGCCGTCGCGGATGCCGAAGACGACGACGCGGACGCGCGACTCGTAATCTGGGCGGATTTCAATTCGCGTCACCATGGTGCGCTGTGCTTCGACGTTGGTCCAATTGCCGAGAAAGTCGCTCGGCTCGCCGAGGTAGGGGTTGCGAGCTTGCGCGTGCGAGGCAGCGGCGCTCAACAACATTGCAACAACAACAACGATAACTCTCATACTCACTGCCCTCTCAAGATGGTTGCCACGGGCAAGTATCGAGGGTTCGAGTAAATTTTTAGTATAAGTTTTAGGACTTGGGGGCGCCGGTCAGCGGAGGCGCGGCCGACGCGGCGCGCCGGGGCGGCTTATGGACAAGACAAAGATTACGCGAACTCAGGTCTGAAGCAAGGCGGCGATGGCGGCGACAGTCGCGTCCTTGGCGCCGGAGGCCTCGATCCGCGCCCAATTGCCGGGCGGCTCGATCGTCCTTAATTGGCGCTCGATGATGGCGGCGTCGGCGTCGGATGCGTCCGCGCCCCTCGCCTCGACGCGCTCTCTTAGGATCCGCTCGTCCGCCGTCAGCCAGATCCCGTGGAAGCTCGCGCCCGTTTTCAGGGCAATGTCTTGAACCTGGGAGCGATGCGTTTCCTCCGGGAACACAGCGTCCACGATGACCGAGCAGCCGGCGTTAAGCGCGACTTCCGCTTTGTGAAACACCCGCCTGTAGACTTCGTCGCGGCTTTCCGGCGTGTAGGCCTCCGCCGGGAGACGATGGGTGAGCCCGACGCCGTGCATGATTTTCCGTTCGACGTCGGTTCTCATATGGAGGGCGCCGGGAGGAGAGCCCACTGCGGCGGCTGCGTCCCGCGCCACGGAGCTTTTTCCGGCGCCGGAGAGGCCGCCTATTGCCACAAGCTGCGGCCGCGCTATGTCGAGAAGCTCGTCCGCGAAGCTCGCGTAGCTTGTGATTTCGGAGGCCAAACTCTCGCACTCGGCTTGTCCGCAGACGGCGAGCGCGTGAATGCCGGTCATGGCGCGAATCGCTGACCGGAACGAGAGAAACATCGGAAGCAGAGCCAGACCTGCGATTTCGCGGATGGATGCGCATTGCAGGTAGTGGTTGAGGATGACATTGGCCTCATGCTTCAGTCCTCGGCGCCAGAGGTCCATGATGAGGAACGCGAGATCGTATAGAACGTCGATCGCCGCAAGCCGGTCGTCGAACTCAATCGCATCGAAAAGTCTGGGCTTGCCCTCCCAGAGAACGATGTTTTTGAGATGCAGGTCGCCATGGCAGTGGCGCACGAAGCCCTCGCGCTCGCGCTCGTCGATCAAGCCCCGCTTGACGCCGAGCTCTTGCCGAAGGCGCTCGATATAGGAACAAGCTTGCACCTTCCTCGCCTGCGCGACCGGGCCGCAAAGAGCCGTTTCAAGGGTCGCCGCCACGCCTTCGAGGGAGTTGGCGAAACCAGCGCTTCTGATGACGGGGGCGTGGCGATGGAAATGCTCGACCGCGACGGCCAACTCCGCGGCGAGTTCACGGTTGAACCGGCCCTCGTCGGCCATTTTGTGAAGAAGCGCGCCTTGATCAAATCGGCGCATCGCGAGCAGCCAGTCGACAGGCTCGCCGGCGCCGCCCAATTCGAAGCCCTTCGCGCCCGGAGCGCGCGTAACAGGCATGACGCCGAGGTAAAGCTCCGGCGCGGCCCTTGAATTGATTTCCAGCTCTCGCTCGATGACCGCCCGGCGCTTTTCCAGCGTGGAAAAATCCAAATAGGGAAGCTTGACCGCGCGCTTGAGCTTATAGGCGCAATCCCCGGCGAGAAAAACGATTGCGGCGTGGGTCCCTATCGGCTTTACGATATCAGCGTGGGGGTAGCTTTGCGCATCGGAAAGAAAGGCGATAACGTCCGTTTGGTCGCCGCCGTCGACTGCGCCGCTCGCGTGTGCCTGACTACTCAACGAGCTTTCTCTCCTTGCCCGCTCGGCCCCGGTCATAATCCCCGTCTTCGAAGAGAAGCGCAATTACAAATAAGCGGTTGAACGTGCTCCCGCGCAAAAGACTCGCCCTTGCAGCAGGTCTCCCAATAAAAATGAAACGGCGCCCGAAGGCGCCGCTGACAAGGTCTATCCCCGCGAAGACTACTTCAGCGGCTCGTAGCCGGAACCGACATGATAGTTCAAGCCGACACGGAAGGTATGGATGTCGTTATCCGCGTTGTGCCAGGTGGTATCCGCTTTGCTTGACGGCCAGGTCAGGCCGGCGGAGTCGACAGGATTGTTATTGCCGAGGTCGATGTACTGGTATTCGGCTTTGATCGACCAGGCGGGCGCGATCCGGTACTCGACGCCGGCGCCGACGACATACCCGGTCTCCGCTGCGCTCGTCGAGTAAAGATCCACGCCGACGTCAACGATTTGTTGACGCAGTCCGCCAAAGGCGAGACCGCCGGTTGCATAAACCAGGGTGCGGTCAAAAGCGTAGCCGAGGCGGCCGCGAAGCGTGCCGAAATAATCCAGGGTTGACTTATAACTCACGGTAGAGGCGGCGTCATAGCTGGAATCCGAAATGTTCGACCCTTGGATGTCGGCCTCGATGCCGACAACGAGGCGCGGATTCAGCCAACCCTGGACGTTATAGCCGATCTGGCCGCCGAAGAAGCCGCCTTGGGGCGCCAAGCCGTTAAAGGGTAAATAATAGCTGTTCGCGAACAGGTCGGCGTCGCCAGCCCAGGCATAGCCGCCGTTGAAGCCGGCGTAGAAACCCGTCCAGCCTGCGGCTGGAGCGTAGACCGGTCCATCCTTCAGCCCGCCGGCATAGATGTCGGCGGCGTTTGCCTGGGTGGAAATAACGAGTGCGCTGGCCGCAATGGCGCCAGCCCGCACAAATTTCGCGAGAGTCATCGATCCTCTCTCCTCTTTTTTGGTTGTGTCTCTAAATACACTCAACTCTCAATTTTGATTGCATGAAGGAAAATTAAACTCAAGGTAGCGCTTGATGAATTACACACTTTTTGGGAGAGGTTCTGAGGTGTGGCCGAATTATGTTGCGCAAAATCAGTGGGTTAGATGAATTCATGCCTAGCGGTTGTTGATTTTGCGCAACAGTCTGCGGCCGCTTGAGGCGGCGGAAACGGCTGGCTCGAGGGTGAGGAGCGTTCAGAAAATTGGGAGATTCGGCGAGAATCGCGGGCGAGCGAAGGGACAGACAAAAAAAACGCGGCGAAAAAATCGCCGCGTGGCCGAAGAGGGTGCTTTTCAGGGAGGAGGCCAGGCTAGTGGCCGAAGACAGAGCAGACGCCCCTTTTGTTAAAGGCTTGTCGGAGCGAGAACCTCTGTCTTCAGCAACGCGTTGGGCAAAAGCCCAATGCGGGCTACTTCAATGGCGCCGGGTAGCTGATCAGGTGATAGTTGATGCCAAGCTTGACGGTGTCCACTTGGACGTCGTTCTTGAACTTCCAGGTATCCCACTTGCCGGTAGGATCATAGCAATAGCCCGGATTCCAATTGTTGTTGTCCCCGCTGAAGTCGAAGTGCAGATATTCGATCTTCACCGACCAATTCGGGTTCAACAGCCATTCGATACCCGCACCAACCGTATAGCCGGTCAGAGTCGTGTCATTGTTATAAGTGGCGGAAGTAGCTCCGTTGGCGAACACGGCGGAACCATGGAACCAGTCCCAACCCGAGGCATTCATCGAGGTGTTCGATTCGAGCCAGGCGAAACCGCCCTTGGCGTAAATCAGGGCCGGACCCCAAGCATAGCCGAGTCGGCCCGTCACGTCGCCGGCGAACCCGCCCGATGTTTCGACCTTGATCGCGTTAAAGCTGGAAGTATACGTGTTGCCCTTCCAGGTCACGGTGCCGTCCGGGAGATAGGTTCTCTGGTTGTCGTCGCCGACCCCTTCGAGGTCCACTTCGATGCCGAGCACCCAGTTCGACCAGCCATAGGGCTGCCAATTGTAGCCCAACTGGCCGCCGCCGAAGGCGCCTACGGTATCCAGGCCCTTGCCGCCGAAAGCCAAGGGGCCATTCGAATATTTGCTCCAGGTGGAGTCATAATCATAAAACTCGTTGCTCTTGTTGTTGTAGTCCGTCCAGGCCGCGCCAAGATTGATACCGGCATAGAAGCCTGTCCAGAGCGGAGGCGGAGGCGCAGGTTGGTCCTTCAGACCGCCGCCGCTGTAGATGTCCGCCGCATTTGCTTGAGTGGCTACGGCCAGGGCGCCCAGAGCGGCGGCGCCCGTCCGTAAAAATTTCGCGAGAGTCATAGTCTCTCTCCTCTTCCCGCCTAAGTTGTCTTGTTGAGTTCCTACGCCTAACTGGGTTATGGTGTTTACATGAAGCCGTTTTAAACTCAAGGTCGTATTTTATTCTAATACGCGTTTTAGTAGAGCAACTAAGAATATTGTCAGGTAGAATTCCTTATAATTCAATGACTTATCGAGTCCTGCTGGCAGCCGAGTGTGGAGCTTATGCAACATCTGGTTGCCGGGACGCCGCCGCGGCGGGGCTTTTTTTATTCTGAATTCATCTTCGAAACGGCGCTTTCCCCGCCAGCGGTGAGAATCGGCGGCCGTGGGGCGGGCGACGCGAGGCGACTGGAAAATCCGGGCTCCGTGACGCTTGGCTGAGGGCCGCGCCCCGCTTGCTTTCGGCGCCGCATCAGCTATATCAGGCGCTAAGCAAGCTCACCCATTACGCAGCGGTCTGGCGTTCGAACGCGCTTATCCTGTTTGCGGCGCGGCTTGGTTTGGGTATGGCGCTTTGACAGGAACGAACAGGAATCGGATTGATGAGCGTGAAAACGGAAGTCACCCAAGAGAAAAAAGAGAGCGGCGCTTTCGATCTTGCCGTGGTGCTGTTGCAGGCGGTCGCGATTGCGATTGTCATCCGCATTTTCCTGTTCCAGCCCTTCAACATCCCGTCGGGGTCGATGATCCCCACTCTCCAAATCGGGGATTACCTGTTCGTCTCCAAATACAGCTACGGGTACAGCAAGTACTCCTTCCCCCTTGGCTTTAACCTTTTCCAGGGGCGGATTTTCGGCTCCGAGCCGGCGCGCGGCGACGTCATCGTTTTCAAGACCCCGCGCGATAACTCGACCGACTACATAAAGAGACTCGTCGGCTTGCCCGGCGACCGGATCCAAATGGTCGGCGGCGTTCTCCAAATCAACGGCGTGCCCGTGAAACGGGAGCGCGCGCCGGACATCGTGGAGGATACGAAATGCGGCGCCGGTCAGGTCGTGCACCAATATCGAGAGACGCTGCCCGACGGCCGGTCGTATCTCACACAGAAGGTATCCGAGACCTGCCGCTTTGGCCGCTTCGGCGCGGCGGACGATACCGATGTGTTCGTGGTGCCGCCGCAGCACTATTTTATGATGGGAGATAATCGCGACGATTCGGCCGACAGCCGCTTCACCGACGGAAACGGCGTCGGCTATGTTCCGGCGGAAAACCTCGTCGGGCGGGCGCGCATCCTGTTCTTTTCGATCGACGAGAATGCGAGTTGGTTCGCGCCCTGGCGCTGGCCTTTCGAAATCCGCTGGTCGCGTATTGGAAACGTGATCCATTGAGTGGCTGCGAAGAAACCTCATATCCAGGAGCTTGAAGCTCTGCTCGGCTATGCATTCAAGGAGAAGCGCCTTCTGAATGAGGCGCTGACCCATGCGAGTGCTCGTGTCGAGCACGCCGGCCGTGACAATGAGAGGCTTGAGTTTCTGGGCGATCGCGTCTTGGGCCTATCCATAGCGGCGCTCCTGTTCGAGCGCTTCCCCGCCGCCCGCGAGGTGGAACTCGCGCGGCACTTCAACGCGCTGGTTTGCAAATCGACCTGCGCCGAAATCGCACAACGGCTCCAGCTTGGGCCGCATATCGCAATGGCGGCGAGCGAAGCGAGATCCGGCGGGCGCAAAAAGGAAGTGATCTTGGCTGACGCCTGCGAGGCTATTCTTGGAGCGATCTCGGTGGATGGCGGCTTCGGCGCAGCGGAGAGCACGGTGCGCAGGCTGTGGGCGCCGCTTCTGGTTACGGCGGAGACGCCTGCTCCCGACCCCAAGACTGCGCTGCAGGAATTGGCGCAGAGCCAGAAGCGGGGGCTCCCCGTTTATCGACAGGTGGCGCGGAGCGGGGCCGACCATGCTCCGAGCTTTACGGTCGAAGTTTCGGTGCAAGGCCTGAAACCGGAGCGCGGCGACGGGCCATCCCTGAAAAAGGCGCAGCAGGCCGCCGCCGAGGCGCTTTTGAAACGCGAGGCGCTTTGGCCGGCGGAGCGGGAGCATGCCTAGGATGAAAGAAGCGGCAGCCTCGACGCGTTGCGGCTTCGCAGCCGTGATCGGCGCGCCCAACGCCGGCAAATCCACGCTCGTCAATGCGCTGGTCGGCGCGAAGGTGTCGATCGTCACCCACAAGGCGCAGACAACCCGCGCCCGCGTGCGCGGCATCGCCATCGAGGGCGAAAGCCAGATCGTTCTCGTGGATACGCCGGGGATCTTTGCGCCGAAGCGCCGGCTCGACCGCGCCATGGTCGAAACGGCGTGGACCGAAGCCCGCGAAGCCGATGTCGCGGTTCTCGTCGTGGACGCCGCCCGCGGCTTCGACGATCTCGTCGAGCCGATCCTCGATCAGGCGCGAGACCATGCCGTTCCGCTCTCGCTGGCTTTGAACAAGGTCGACAAGATCGACAAGGCGAAGCTGCTGGCGCTCGCCGCCGAGGCCGCAAATCGCCTCTCTCTCGAACAGCTTTTCATGATCTCGGCGCTATCCGGGGACGGCGTCGCCGACCTCAAAGGCTGGCTTGCGGGCCGGATGCCGCCCGGCCCCTGGCTTTTTCCCGAAGATCAAATCGCCGACGCGCCGTTGCGCCAATGGGCGGCCGAAGTCACGCGCGAGAAGATGTTTCTGCGGCTGCACGAAGAAATTCCGTATTCTTCCACCGTCGAGACGACGGGCTGGAAAAGCCTCCAGAACGGCTCGATCAGAATCGACCAGACCATCTTCGTGGAACGGGAGAGCCAGCGCAAAATCGTGCTCGGCGCCAAGGGCCAGGCCATCAAGCAAATCTCGATGGAGGCCCGAAAGGAAATCGCCGAGGGCCTGGAAGCGCCGGTGCATTTGTTCCTGTTCGTAAAGGTGCGCGAAAACTGGGCGGACGATCCCGAACGCTACCGCGAGATGGGGCTGGATTTTCCCAAGTCATGACGACGGATGCATGCACGGCATGAGATGGGCTGACGACGGCATCTTCCTCCTCGGCCGCCCCCATGGCGAAACGAGCGTCATCGCGGATGTCTTTACCCGCGCGCACGGTCGCGCCCGCGGCCTCGTCAAGGGCGGGCGCTCAAGGCGTTTCCGGCCGCTCCTGCAAACCGGCAACGGATTGAAGGTGGAGTGGCGCGCGCGCCTCGACGATCAGCTCGGCGTCTATACCGTGGAGCTGACGGAAGCCACGGCGTCGCGCGTGCTTGACGACAAGCTGTCGCTCGCGGGATTGACCGCTCTTGCGGCGCTGTTGCAGGTTCTGCCGGAGCGAGATCCCCATCCCGGGCTGTTCGGCGCGGCGCAAACCTGCCTCAGCGCGGCCGGACAAGAGGGGTTCCCGTCTGCGCTCATTCATTTCGAGCTTCGCTTCCTCGATGAGCTGGGATTTGGGCTCAACCTCACATCGTGCGCGGCAACCGGACGCGCCGACGACCTGGCCTACGTCTCTCCGAGATCAGGTCAAGCGGTGACCCGGGACGCGGGCGAACCTTACCGCGACAAGCTGCTTCCACTCCCTAAATTCCTCACTCAGGCTCGGGACGAAGAGCCGCCGCGCCCAGGCGATCTTCACGCGGCCTTCGCAATGACAGGACATTTTCTTGGCGCGCATATCTTTTCGGAGGCAAGCAAACCGATCCCCAAAGCCAGGGATATTTTCACCCGCCTCCTTCGAGGGGCATGACAGGCGCCGGCGCCCAATTTGGGGCTTGGCGTCAAAAACTTACGTATTGCCGGTGTGTTATGTTGGAAATAGCGCTGGTCCGTATTCGAAAAAAAAGCATGCCTCGCCCGCGAGGCATGCTAAAGGAGGCGGAAGCGAAGCGGGTGGGGGTTAGGCCGCGCTGCAACAGGGTTTAGATGCGCTGCATTTTTGAATGATGTTTAAACGCCCTTTAGACTAGAATTAATGCTAGCCTTCCCGCCTGCCTTAGAGAAAGGTTTCTCGTGGACGTCGTCGCCAGTATCAAAGTTTTCCTGCTGCAGCATCGCGACATGGCCGGGCCCATCCTCGGGTTCATTGCGTTCGGAGAATCCCTCATCCTGGTAGGGCTGGTCTTTCCCGCGACCGCGATTATGCTTTTCACCGGCAGCCTCCTCGAAAGGAAACTGCTCGATCCAGCGACCGTCATCGCCTGGTCGATCCTGGGCTCCGTCCTGGGCGACCTCGTCACCTATTGGATTGGCCGGTGGATCGGGCCGAGCGTCGTGCATCACTGGCCATTGAACCGCGACAAGGAGGCCGTCGCCCGGGCGCGGCTCTTCTTCCGGCGATATGGCTTCCTCTCCATCTTCATCGGCCGCTTCCTCGGGCCGGTCCGCCCCACGATCCCTCTCGTCGCCGGCATCATGCGCATGCGCCAGCTCACCTTTCAGGTCGCTAACGTGACCTCGGCGATCGCATGGGTGCTTTTCATGCTGATGCCGGGCTACTTCTTCGCGAGGAGCGTTGGCGACTTCGGCGCTCTGAGCCTCAAGCAGTGGGTGCTGGTCGCCGCCTTTATATTTGCTCTTACCGGGCTGTTTACGTTTCTTGCCGTCAAAATTGGCGGAAAGAGCGCGAAGGTGCGGCGCGCGCGCCGTCCTGTCCAGGCGATAGAGGCGGTAGAGGTGGAGGACGCACGGCCGTAACCCATGAACGGCGTTCTGATCGACACGCGCGGGCTTTGCTGCCCGCTTCCGGTTCTCAAGGTGCGCAAGATTATGCGGCAGGCTCCGCCGGGAACCGCAGCCGAGATCCTCGCCACCGACCCGCTTGCCGAACAGGATGTGCGCGCCTATTGCGAGACGTCCGCCTGCCGCTTCGTCTCCGCCGAAGCGCTCGAAGGCGGCTTCCTTCGTATGATTATTCAGAAGGAGTGACGTCCGGCGCAAGCCGCGCGATCAGATCCGCTTTCGCCAATTGCAGGCGGCTTTCGTCGGTCGAGCGCAGCACAAGATTCGTCCCGAAATGTCTATCCTCGAAAAAGGGATAGCTCCCCATCGAGACATCGGGAAAGGCGCGCTGGCAAGCCGCGAGCGGGCCGGCGATCTGGCCTTCGGGGGCGGCGACCCGGATCGAATCCGACAGCATCTTGGCCCCTTTCTTGAGCCGCGGCGTCACCGCTTGGAGCATCGCCTGCATGATCGCGGGCACGCCCGCCATGACGATGACGTTGCCAATCTGAAAGCCCGGCGCTTTGGACACCGAATTCTCGATCAGTTCGGCGCCTTCGGGAATTCTCGCCATGCGCAACCGCGCCGGCGTGAGATCCGCCTCGGCATACCGCTCGCGCAAGAGCGCCACCGCACGCTTGTCGATGTCGATCGGCACGCCGAACGTCCGGGCGATGGCGTCAGCGGTGATGTCGTCGTGGGTCGGCCCAATCCCTCCCGTCGTAAACACATAGTCGTAGGCCCGCTTCAGCTCTGCGACGGCCGTCCGGATCGCATCCTCGTTGTCGGGCACAATTCGCACTTCTTGCAGCCGGATGCCGATTTCGGTGCAGTGATCGGCGATATAACCGATGTTGCGGTCCTTGGTCCTCCCCGAGAGGATCTCGTCGCCAATGACGAGAAGCGCCGCGGTGACATTTTCCTGAGACATTGCGTGTCTACGAGCACAAGCTAAGACGATAACATTCATTCTATCATCTTTCGGGCTTCGAGGTCTCAGTTCAAGTGCGCAGCGCGAACTCAGCCGTCTGAAAGGCGCATTCAGCTATCATCCTTGACAGGTCTGAAATCCAAGCGCACAGCGCGGTCTGGGTTATAACGGCCGTCTACAGGATTTATTCTGCATGGTTGAAGTGTTTTATCGGCCGGAGGGATTAGAGTTACTCGAACCATTAGAAATAGCCTCGCGGCTGAGGTCCCAATCCCGGCCGCCGATTTGGCCAGCGCGCGCCGCTCCGCATTTGCGCGAATCGTCGCATCGACCTCCTCCTTGAACGGAACCATAAGGATTGGCGGGGACTCGAAGCGCGCAGACCTTGCCTTTATTCTTAATGCCGCCATCGGGAGTTGAGACTTCGATCGATAGCTGCCATATTTTCACAGGAGCATTTGCATCTTGATCGGCGCCTGCCGAACAGTCCCTGCAAGCACTCCAAGTGACAACCGGAAACAGCGCGCGCACAGACATCATCGCCATGCATGGATCGGAATACGGCGCGCCGCTCAGGTTCGCAAATGACGGGAAAATCAGGCTTCATGGCCCCCAAGCCTTCGAGGGCATGCGCCGAGCGGGGCTTCTTGTAGCGCAGGCGCTCGACATCGTCGCCGGCATGGTGCGGCCCGGCGTGACGACCGATGCGATTGACGAGATTGTTTTCGATTTCGCCATGCAGAATAACGCCGTGCCCGCAACCTTGAATTACCGCGGATATCCGAAATCATGCTGCACGTCGCTGAACCATGTGGTCTGCCACGGCATACCCGGGCCGCGATTGCTGGCGGATGGCGATATCCTCAATGTGGATGTTACGTACATCGTGGACGGCTGGCACGGCGACTCAAGCCGCATGTATACCGTCGGACACGCGCCTCGAAAGGCGGAGAGGCTTATCGAAGTGACCTATGAGGCGATGATGCGCGGAATCGCAGTCATCAAGCCGGGTGCGAAGGTCGGCGATATCGGCTACGCCATTCAGAAATATGCGGAAAGTGAGCGGTGCAGCGTCGTGCGCGACTTCTGCGGCCATGGCTTGGGGCTTGTGTTCCATGACAAGCCGAACATTCTGCACTATGGCGCGCAGGGCGAGGGCGTAACGCTTGAGCCGGGCATGCTGTTCACCGTCGAGCCTATGATCAATCTGGGCAAGCCTCATGTGAAGATGCTTTCGGACGGCTGGACGGCGGTGACGCGAGACCGCTCGCTTTCGGCGCAATTCGAGCATAGCGTCGGCGTGACGCCGGACGGTTGCGAGGTCTTCACCTATAGTCCGAGGGGGCTTCACAAGCCGCCCTACGCCATCAAAGTTTAAACAACCGGCATAAATGCTTATTTTCAGAGGAAAGAATGCCATGTATAAAGGCGTTCTGGGTTGGGCATGTTGCGTCGGCGTTTTCCTATGTCTAATAGCTTCGAAGAAAGCCCTTTATTCGAACTGATCGCGCTCGAAACGGGCGCCAATGTCGCGCCTCCGCAGCCTCCGCGTCCCATTCCCCACTACTGGGGCCATCGCGAACGCCTGAGAAAGCGCTTCCGCGAGGGCGGCGCTTTGGCTATCCCCGACTACGAGCTTATGGAGCTCATCCTTTTCCGGGCAATCCCGCGCCGCGACGTGAAGCCGCTGGCGAAGGAAATTCTCTCGCGCTTCGGCTCGTTCGCGGAGGCCGTCTCGGCGGCGCCGGAGCGCCTCATGGAAATCGAAGGCGTGACGGACGCCGTGGTGACGGAGATCAAGCTGGTGCAGGCGGCGGCGCTGAGAACGTCCCAGAGCGAGGTCAAGAAGCGGCCCGTGCTGGCGGCGATGTCAACCGTTTTGTCCTATTTGCGCTCGGCCATGGCGTTCGAAGACCGGGAGCAATTCCGGATCCTGTTTCTCGACCGGCGCAACAAGCTCATCGCCGACGAGGTGCAAACCCGCGGCACTATCGATCACACGCCCGTCTACACGCGCGAGGTGATGAAGAGGGCGCTTGAGCTTTCGGCGTCGGCGATCATCCTCGCCCATAATCATCCGTCCGGCGATCCCACGCCGTCGAAGGCCGACATCGACATGACGAAACAGATCGCCGATGTCGCCGGCAAGCTCGGCGTCATCGTGCACGATCACATCGTGCTCGGGCGCGATGGGCACCTCAGCATGAAGTCCGTCGGCCTGTTTTAGTGCGAGGTGCGCGGCGACTGACTTATCGGCTGTCACAGCCGTGAGGGCGTAAACCGCTGGGTAACTCTATTGGGTTCGTTTTGCAAAAACGTGATTTTTTTGGAGGTATCATGATACCGCACGGATGGCCGCCTCAAGGCGGCCGTGACGCAATTAGCAGCAGCGGTTGAACTTGCCCTTGTCAAATGCGTAGCGGGCGTCCTGGCGCTCGCGGAAAAACTCCTCATAAGTCATCGCCGGCTCGCCCGGATGCTTCGTCCGGCGATGCTCCAGGTAGGTCTCGTAATCGGGGATGCCCACCATCAGCCGGGCCGTGCGGACGAACATCTGCCAGGGCTTGAGATCGCTAGACATGCGCCACCGCCGGCAGAGCCTCGGCGCCTTCGATTTCCACCGACGTCACGGCTTTGTTCCGCAGCGCTTTGGCGAGGCTGATCAGCCCAAGGACGGCGATCGCCACGACCACGGCGATGAAAAGCCCGGCGAGCGTTGCGTCCACATAGTCGTTGCCGATGACCTTTTGCATCTGTTCGAGCGACTTCGCAGGCGCGACGATCTTTCCGGCCGCCAGCGCATCCTCGAACTTATGCGCGTGTGCGAGGAAGCCGATCTTCGGGTCTGCGCTCAGGATTTTCTCCAGGCCCGCCGTCAAGGTGCAGATGAGAAGCCACATGGTTGGCAGGATCGTCACCCAGGCGTAGCGCTCGCGCTTCATCTTGAACAGGATGACCGTGCAGAGGATGAGCGCCATGCCGGCCAGCATCTGGTTCGCG
Source organism: uncultured Alphaproteobacteria bacterium (assembly GCA_963748525.1). Lineage (GTDB taxonomy): Bacteria > Pseudomonadota > Alphaproteobacteria > Rhizobiales > Rhodomicrobiaceae > Rhodomicrobium. The sequence goes on along the minus strand of CAVVJJ010000016.1, from coordinate 29,044 downwards.
ATGCCGAACAAGGGCCACAGCGTGTTGATGCCGCCCATCGGGTCGATCACGCCTTGATAGAGAAAATAGCCCCAGCCCGCCACCGCGAGCGCCGATCCGATGACGTTGTTGATCCAGGAGTCCGTGCGCCTGAAGGCCGGGATCACGCTGCCGACCGTATCCTGGATCATGAAGCGGGCGACGCGCGTGCCGGCATCTATCGTCGTCATGATGAAAAGCGCCTCGAACAGAATCGCGAAGTGATACCAGACGCCCATCATTGTCTTGCCGCCGAGGAAGCCCGACAGGATTTGCGCCATGCCGACCGCCAGCGTCGGCGCGCCGCCCGTGCGCGAGAGCAGCGTCTTCTCGCCGACATCCTGCGCCATCTGGGTGAGCATGTCGGGGGTGACGACAAAGCCCCAATTCGAAATGACCGAGGCGGCGTTCGCAGCGTCCGCGCCGATCACACCGGCGGGGCTGTTCATGGCGAAATAGACGCCGGGATGCAGAACGGACGCGCTGATCATGGCCATGATCGCGACGAAGGATTCCGTCAGCATCGCGCCATAGCCGATGAAGCGGATCTGGCTTTCGCTCTCGATCATCTTCGGCGTCGTTCCCGACGAAACCAGCGCGTGGAAGCCGGAAACCGCGCCGCAGGCTATCGTTATGAACAGGAAGGGGAACAGGCTGCCGGCCCATACCGGGCCCGTGCCGTCGATGAACTTTGTCACGGCGGGCATTTCGAGATTCGGCCGCAGCAGAAGAATGCCGACGGCAAGCAACGCCATCGTGCCAACTTTGAGGAAGGTCGAGAGATAGTCGCGCGGCGCAAGCAGGAGCCAAATCGGCAGAACCGAAGCGACGAACCCGTAGCCGATGATCAGGATGGCCAGCGTTTCGCCCTTCAAGTCGAAATAGGGCGCGAGAGCCGGGTCGTCGGCGACGAACTTGCCATAAACGAGCGCGATCAGGAGAAGGACGATGCCGATCGCCGACATCTCCGCGATGCGGCCCACGCGGATGAAACGGGAATAAACTCCCATCAGGATCGCGATCGGAATTGTCGCGGCGACCGCAAACGCTCCCCATGGGCTGCCAGCCAGCGCCTTGACGACGACGAGCGCGAGCACGGCAAGCAGGACGATCATGATAAGAAGCACGCCGATCAGGGCGATCGCCCCCGCCGCAGGCCCCATCTCCGAGCGCACCATGTCGCCGAGCGAGCGCCCATCGCGCCTGGTCGAGAGGAAAAGCACGGTCATGTCCTGCACCGCGCCCGCGAAAACGACCCCGATCACGATCCACAATGTGCCTGGAAGATAGCCCATTTGCGCGGCGAGCACCGGGCCGACGAGCGGACCGGCGCCCGCGATGGCTGCGAAATGATGGCCGAAGAGCACGTATTTGTTCGTGGGAACGTAATCGAGCCCGTCATTGTGACGCCAGGCGGGGGTGGGCCGCGTTGGATCGATCCGAAGCACGCTGTTTGCGATGAAGAGCGCATAAAAGCGGTAAGCCAGGAGGTAGACGCAGAGAGCGGCGACGACGAGCCATGACGCGCTGATGGTTTCGCCGCGGCTCAGGGCGACGACGCCGAGCGAGACCGCGCCGAGCACCGCGACGAAGGCCCATAAGAGTTTTCGAGGAAGCGTTGTCTTCGAGGCGCTGACATAGGCGTCCATCCGGCCCTCCCGTAGCCCGCAACCGGGGCGTGTTTTCTTCTTCTCGTCTCTGACTATACAAACGGATGAAGCGTCTTTCGAGCGTCTCACGGAGAATTTTTTGAGCGAGACCGGCACGATGGGCCGCTCGTCTCGCGCCGGTTCCCTCAGGCGGCGCGAGCCTGAGCTTTGACGCCGGCCGCGGCTTCTACTGGAGATTACAAGTGCGACAAACAACAATCTGGCTGGCGCGCATTCTTGTCGCCGCTGGCTGTTCGGCCTCTTGCGGGGCGATCCCATGGGGCTTACAGATAGCGTGAATGCATTGATGAGAACCGCCAAAAAGAATACTGATGGATTTGCGATGGTTACAAGTCAGGCTGAACCGGAATTCTGGTATTTTAAAGCGGAAGAAGCGAGGGTGAAGGCGGAACTCCTGAGATTCGAACACCCCCGCGCAACCATGCTGAAGCTGGCGGAGCAATATCAAAAGCTGGGCGACCTGGCGGCCGAGCGAATTGCCAACGCCCCACGCAGGAAGGGCGGCTGAACGCGCGATTTGCGTTCACGTGCCGCAGAAGGTTTGACGCACGATCTCTTCGGGGCGAGGCGGCGCGGCATAGCGGGCGGCCTCCGGGCGATCCTCCCAGGGCTTCGCCAGCACGGCGAGCAGTTTCTCGAACGGCGCGAAATCGCCGCCCTCCTGCGCCGCGGCTATCGCCTCTTCGACAAGATGGTTGCGCGGGATGAACGCCGGATTGGCGGCGCGCATGAGCGCCTGCCGCGCGCCAGGATCGCCGCCCTCCCGGGCGAGCCGCGCGCGCCATCGCTCCGCCCACTCATCGAATGCGCCCCGGTCCGCGAACAGCGCCCGCGCGCGCTCATCGTGCTGCGGCCCCTCGACGGCGTCGCACAGGCCGCGGAAGGTCAGCGTAAAGTCGGCGGCATTCGCGGCCATGCGGCCGAGCAGGTCTTTCGCGAGCATCATGTCTTCCGGCTCCGCCTGGAGCAAACCAAGCTTGCGCCTGAGCCCCGCCTCATAGGCCGCATCGAAAAGGGGAACGAAGCCCGCAACGGCCTCCGTACCGGCCTCGATTGCGGCGCCTTCGTCCCCGGCCAGAAGCGGCAGAAGCGTTTCGGCGAGCCGGGCAAGGTTCCATTGCGCGATGCGCGGCTGATTGGCGTAGGCATAGCGGCCATAATGGTCGATGGAGCTGTAGACCGTCTCGGGATGATAGGCGTCCATGAAAGCGCACGGGCCGTAGTCGATGGTTTCGCCCGCGACCGACATGTTGTCGGTGTTCATGACGCCATGGATGAAACCGATGAGAAGCCATTGCGCGACAAGGCTGGCCTGGCGCGCAATGACGAGATCGAGAAGCGCGCGATAGGGGTTCGAGGCGCCGGCGGCTTCGGGGTAATGGCGCGCGATCACATAATCGGCGAGGCGCTGCGTTGAAGGGGCGTCGCCGCGCGCCGCGAAATACTGAAAGGTGCCGACGCGAACATGGCCCAGCGCCACGCGGGTCAGCACCGCGCCAGGCAGCACCCTGTCGCGCACCACCCTTTCCCCGGTCGTCACCGCGGCGAGCGAGCGCGTCGTGGGTACGCCAAGCGCCGCCATCGCCTCGCTGACAATATACTCGCGCAGCACCGGCCCGAGGGCTGCGCGTCCGTCGCCCGCGCGCGAAAAGGGCGTGCGTCCCGAGCCTTTGAGCTGGATGTCGCGGCGCACGCCGTCGCGGCCGATCACCTCGCCGATGAGGATCGCGCGGCCGTCGCCGAGCTGGGGAACGAACATGCCGAACTGATGCCCGGCATAAGCCATCGCGAGCGGCTCGCCGCGTTCGGGCGTGCGGTTGCCGGCGAGGACCGCGACGCCTTCGGGGCTCGCGAGCGCTGCCGGGTCGAGATTGAGATCGCGGGCGAGCGCCTCGTTCAGCCGCACAAGACGCGGCGCGGATACGGGCGCGGGCGCGAGCTTCGCATAGAAGACGCCGGGAAGCCGCGCATAGCTGTTATCGAAGGCGAATAGATCGGCCGGTTCCGCTTTGTCTGTCAGGGGAGGCGCTCCACGCCATGGAGGGTTTGACTTCCCGCAAAGATAACGAGAAATCCGAGCGCGGCAATCAGGATTAGCCTTCGAGCCGAACGCAACCGCGTGAACGGGGCGGCGCCTCCAAGCGGCGCGCCGCCCGCAATCGGCCTGCCGCTATTCGGCAAGCCCCTGCATTTCAGCCAAGCGCTCCGGCTCGACGATGGGATCGGACGATTTGTGGTCCTCGAACAGGAAGCCGCCCGATTGCCGCGCCCAAAGGCTCGCGTAAAGCCCGCCCTTGCGCAACAGCTCCTCGTGGCTTCCGTCTTCCACGATCCGGCCCCTTTCCATGATTATGAGCCGGTCCATCGCCGCAATCGTCGAGAGCCGGTGCGCAATCGCGATCACGGTCTTGTTCGCCATCAAATTATAGAGCTGCTCCTGGATCGCGGCCTCGACTTCGGAGTCGAGCGCGGACGTCGCCTCGTCGAGGATCAGGATCGGCGCGTCCTTCAACAGCACGCGCGCAATCGCGATGCGCTGGCGCTGGCCGCCCGACAGCTTGACGCCGCGCTCGCCGACTTGCGCCTGGTAGCCGCGCCGGCCCTTATGGTCCTCAAGTTCGAGGATGAACTCGTGCGCATGCGCCTTCTTCGCCGCCGCGATCGCTTCCTCCTCCGTCGCCGCGGGCCTGCCATAGCGGATATTGTCGAGCACCGAGCGGTGCAGGAGCGAGGTGTCCTGCGTCACAAGCCCGATCTGCGAGCGCAGGCTGTCCTGGGCGACGGCCGCGATGTCCTGCCCGTCGATCAGGATGCGCCCGGCTTCGATATCGTGAAAGCGCAGCAGGATGTTGACGAGCGTGGACTTGCCCGCGCCCGACGGCCCGACCAGCCCGAGCTTCTCGCCCGGCCGGATCGCAAGCGACAAACTATCCATGAGTCCGCTGTCGCGCCCGTAATGGAAGCGCACGGTCTCGTAGCGGATCTCGCCCGCCGCAACGCGCAAAGGCTTCGCACCCGGCGCATCCACAACGCTCCAGGGCTTGGAGATCGCCTCCATGCCTTCCTGCACGGTGCCGACATTCTCGAAGATCCCCGTGATCACCCACATGATCCAGCCGGCCATATTGTTGATGCGGATCACGAGCCCGGTCGTGATCGCGATGGCGCCGAGCGTGATGGCGCCCTTGGTCCACAGCCACAGCGCAAGCCCGGTCGTGCCCGTGATGAGCATGCCCGTCAGCACCCACTGCGTGAGTTCAAGCCCCGTGATCCACCGGAGCTGCTTTTTCATCTTATAGATGTGATCGGAGATCGCCTCCTTCGCATAAGCGTCCTCGCCTTCGGTGTGCGCGAACAGCTTCACGGTCAGGATGTTGGTGTAGCTGTCCACGATGCGCCCGGTCAGCGTCGAGCGCGCGTCCGAGACGATGGTCGCCATCCGGATGAGGCGCGGCACGAAAAACCAGACCATGGCGAGGAAGCCCGCGAGCCAGGCCAGGAGCGGGATCACAAGCCGCCAATCGAGATCGAAGAAGATCACCGCGGCGCTTGTCCAATAGATCGCAACGAACCAGAGCGCGTCCACGATCTCGACAACGGTCTGCCGCATCGATCCGCCGGTCTGCATGATCTTGTTTGCGAGCCTGCCCGCGAAGTCGTTCTGAAAGAAGGAGAGGCTTTGGCGCAGCATGTAACGGTGCTGCTGCCAGCGCACGAAGTTCATGAAGTTGGCGGCCGCCGTCTGATTGATGAGAAGCGCGTGCAGCCCGAATGCGAGGGGCCTCGCAACAAGGGCGACAAGCGCCATCCAGATGAGCATCCGCCCGTGCTCTTTGAAAAATGCCGCGGGATCGCCGGCTGTTTTCGCGAGATCGACGATCCTGCCCACGAACGCGAACAGCGACACCTCGATCAGCGCGCCGGCGAGGCCGACCAGCATGATGAGCGCATAAACCCACCAGACATGGCGCAGGTAATGCCAATAAAAGGCGCCGAGCTTGGCCGGCGGCTGCTCCAGCGGAACGTCTTTATAGGGGTCAATAAGGTTTTCAAACCAGGAGAACATGGCTTCGCTCGCGTCATTGGGTGATGAAAAATGCGCGGCGAAGCGAAGCTCATGGCTTCGCGAAGGTTCCCGCGCCCGGTTAGCCGATAATGCCTGCCATCAGTGGTACAAGCCTCCTTCACGGCTGGTTCGGCTCAAGCGGCGCCTGCGCCGCCCGGCGCGGAACGTTTGTTTGCGTTCTGCGAAAGAAGGGGCAAACATAACTGTCCTGCGGTCTTCGATCAACAAGGAATTGGCGCAGCTATCGCGCAGGACAGCGCTGCGCGGGACCTTACGAACCTGAAAGGCTACGACGAGAGCATATGAATTCAGCATTAGCCGCGGGGAACCGTCCAGCTTCGAGATCGGTAGCCGCCAAGCCTGCCATCTAATGCGGGGAGGCCCACGAGAAGGTCGCGACGATTGTATGCGTAGCGCGTGCGGCGCGGCGAACCGGAGGCATCTCACATCCGCCATGATGGCGAATTAGGAGCAGCGTCTCATTTTCAGCACATTCATGCTTTGAGCGATCATCCCATGTACGATCTGCACAACCATTTGCTTCCCGGCCTGGACGATGGGTCGCCCGATTACGAAACCAGCTTGCAGATGGGCCGCGCATTCGTCGAGCAGGGGGTGTTCTGCGTGGCCTGCACGCCGCACATAATGCCCGGCCTGTATCAAAATTCAGGTCCGCAGATTAGAAAGGCGGTCGCCGAACTGCAGCGGCGCTTCGACGAAGACGGCGTTCCGCTAAAGCTGGTCGCCGGGGCGGACAATCATATCACTCCGGATTTCGTCGCGGGGCTCAAGCGCGGCCATCTGCTCACGATCGCCGATTCCCGCTACGTGTTGGTTGAGCCGCCTCATCATGTCGCCCCGGCCCGCCTGGAGGACCTCTTTTTCGATATCCTTCTCGCCGGATATGTCCCGGTGTTCACTCATCCCGAAAGGCTTTCGTGGATCGAGGGCAAGTATGACGTCATCGAGAATCTCGCCGCCAAAGGGGTCTGGATGCAAATCACGTCCGGCTCCGTTTGCGGAAGATTTGGCGGGCGCCCCAAATATTGGGCGGAACGCATGTTGAAGGCGGGGCTTGTGCACATCCTTGCAAGCGACGCGCACAATCTTACAAGCCGCCGCCCGGATTTAGGCAACGGGCGCGATAAGGCGGCGCGGATCGTTGGCGCGGAGGAAGCCCATCATCTCGTTGCGACCAGGCCATTGGGAATCCTGTCGAACACGCCGCCCGGCGAGTTGCCGCCGCCGAGCTGCGGCGAGGCCCGCGAGACCGGCGAACCGAACGAAGGCCAAAAGAAGGGCCAGCGCAGCGGCTTCATGCGGCGGCTGTTCGGTTAACGCCGATCCGCTCGGCTGCCGCGGAGTAGCTTTTTCATGCCCAGGGCCGGGCCAAAGCAGCTCTTTCCTCGTAGGCTTGAATCTTATCCGCCTCTTGCATCGTCAGCCCGATGTCGTCGAGCCCTTCCATCAAGCATTTCTTACGGAAGGGATCGATCTCGAAGCGCACGACGCCGCCGTCCGGCCCGCGGATTTCCTGCGTTTCCAGATCGACCGTCAGCGTCGCATTCGCGCCGCGCTCCGCGTCGTCCATGAGCTTCGCAAGGTCTTCCGGCGAGACCACGACGGGCAGGACGCCGTTCTTGAAGCAGTTGTTGTAGAAGATGTCGGCGAAGGAGGTGGCGATCACGCAGCGGATGCCGAAGTCGAGAAGCGCCCAGGGCGCGTGCTCGCGGCTCGACCCGCAGCCGAAATTCTCGCCGGCGACGAGAATCCTGGCGTTCCGGTAGGCGGGCCTGTTCAGCACGAAATCGGGATTTTCGGCGCCCGCCTCGTCGTAGCGCATTTCGTAGAACAGCGACTTGCCAAGGCCCGTGCGCTTGATCGTTTTCAGGAATTGCTTCGGGATGATCATATCGGTGTCGATATTGATCAGCGGCAGCGGCGCGGCGACGCTCGTGAGCGAAGTGAACTTTTCCATCGGATTTCCTTTTCGCTTCTTTTAGCGCCTCGGGCGAAACGATCAAGCGGCTTGCGAAACGTTTTCGCCGGACCAGACCGGCGGCCGGCGATGCGCCCAGGGCTGAGCCAGCTCCAATTGACGCGCGAGGCGAAGCAGAAGCCCGTCCGCGTCCCTCCTCCCCGCGAATTGAATCCCAATCGGCAGCCCATCCGGCGACCAGCCGAGGGGAACCGAAATCGCAGGCTGCCCCGTCACGTTGAACTGCGCGGTAAACGGCGCGAACGCAAAGCTTTTCGCCGCGACGGCTTTGATGAGCGCCTTCATGAGCCAGGGTGAATTCAGCCCCTGAATCACCTTCATGGCCGCCTTTTCTTTCGTCGTGGGGGCGTTCTGGCCGATGCGGATCGGCGGCGCCGCGAGCACCGGGCTCATGACGATGTCGTAATTCTCGGAGAAGCCGATGAAGGCTTCGGTGGCGCAGTCGATGATCGTCTTCGCCTGGTTCATGTCGGCGTCGGAGGCGGCGGCGCCAACGCCCGCCAATATCCAGGTGCTGAGTTCGACGTCTTCGCGGCGGGCTTTGCGGCCGATGAGCTGGACGGCGCCGTCGAGCGCTTGCTTCGCGCTGACCGACCAATAGGTGAGGAAGGCCATTCCGAACTCGGCATAGTCGACCACGGGCTCGGCGTCTTCAACGCTGTGGCCGAGCGATTCCATAAGCTTGGCCGCGCTTTCAAGCGCCGCGCGAACTTCAGGCGCGACCTGCGAACCAAACATGGCGCTGCGCACCACGGCAACGCGCAAGGGCCGCGGCGGCTTTTCGAGGCCTGAGAGGAAGCCGGCGTTGGGGCGAGTGCAAAAAGCGTCGAGCGCGGCGGCGCTGTCGCGGACGCTTCGGCTGATCACATGGTCGATGCAGAAATCTGCGATGACGGTGTCAATCAGCGTTTTACTCGGATTGAGGCCGCGCGAGGTCTTCAGGCCGACAAGTCCGCAACAACTCGCCGGAATGCGGATCGAACCGCCGCCGTCGGACGCATGCGCCATGGGCACGATCCCCGCCGCAACGGCCGCCGCCGCCCCGCCGCTCGATCCGCCGGGCGTGCGGTCCAGGCCCCAGGGGTTGCGGCAGGGGCCATGAAGCTCGGACTCCGTAAAGGGCGTAAGGCCGATCTCGGGCACATTCGTTTTCCCGAATGCCGTCAGACCGGCAGCCTTGAAACGCTTGACGATTTCGCCGTCCTCTTTCGGGACATAACTGGCGAAAAGCCTGCTGCCGCATGTCAGCGGCGCCCCGGCAAGCGTCGGCCCCAGGTCTTTGACAAGAAAGGGAACGCCGGCGAAAGCTCCGGCAGCGTCAGCCGCGGCCGCCGCGCGCTCGGCTTCGTCATCCAAGCGGCAGATAACGGCGTTGATCTCGGGATTGACGCGGTCGCAACGGGAAATCGCCTCGCGCAGGAGCTCGGCTGCGCTCACCTCCCGCTTGCGCACGAGGCCTGCAAGTCCGGTGGCGTCGTAGCTGTCATACTCCGTGAATGCTCCCATCGTCCCTTCCCTTCGAGCTGCCGGAGCGAGCTAAAGCGAGCGCACAATTATGCCGCTGCCGCCCACGCCATTGAAAACAGATTGTACCGCGATCGCGGCCAGAAGAATCCCGAACACGCGCATCACGACTTTTTGCGCCGTCACGCCTACCCATTCCCGGATTTCCTGGGCCGCGAGCAACAGAAGAAGCGTGAACGCCATCACCGTCAGAAGCGCGGCGATCACCGCGATCTGGTTCGGGACATTGCCGCTCGCATTCGCCATCAGAAGCATGGCGCCCGACATCGCGCCCGGTCCCGCGAGGATCGGCGTCGCCAGCGGGAAAACCGCGATCTCGTCGTTCTTCGCCCGCGCCTCGGCGCTTTCCGGCAGGGAAATCGTGCTGCCGCCGATCCGCGACTCGAAAATCATATCGAGCGAGATGATGAAAAGGATAACCCCGCCAGCGGCCTGCAACGCAGGGAAAGTGACGCCGAGCGCAGAAAGGATCGCTGTGCCGAAGATCGCGAAGAAAAGCATGATCGCGGTTGCGATCCCGGCCGCCTTCAACGAAATCGCAAAGCGCTCGGCCCTGCTGAAGCGGGGGCAGAAGGTTGCGAACAGCACGGCCGCCTCCACCGGGCCAATCGTTGCAAAGAAGGTCGCGAATGCCGACAAGGCGGTTTCAAGCATGCCCTTCTTTAACAGAGGAGCCTTCGCAATCCGTCAATGGCCGGCCGTCGGCGCTTTATCGCTCGCTTGGGGGAGTTTGCGAGAGCCGCCGATTACGGCGCGCTTACCGGATCGCGGTTTTGATTTTGATTTGCAAGTATCAACGGCGAACGTCTTCCGGCCGTCGCTCGGGCGTGATGCGGGCTTCGATCGCCTCGCCCCGGCGCAGCACCCGCAGCCGCGCTTCCCGGCCGATAGATCCGCCGTCGAGAATGCGATGAATGACGTCGACAGAAGGAGCGTCCTTGCCGTCCACCGAAAGCACCACGTCGCCGGCGCGCAAGCCCGCCCTTTCCGCCGGACCTCCGGGAACGATCTGCACGATCTGGACGCCCGCCGGAACGGAAAGCCCGTAGCGCGCCGCGGCTGCCTTCGGAAACGGCACGGTTTGTCCGGCAAAGCCCAGATAGCCGCGAATGACGCGCCCCTCCCGCATGAGATCGGGGATGATGCGTTTCGCCGTGTTGATCGGAACGGCGAAGCCCGTGGCGTTGGCGCCCGCGATGATGGCCGTGTTCACGCCGATGACGCGCCCGCGGCTGTCGAGCAGCGCCCCGCCCGAATTGCCGGGATTGAGCGCCGCGTCGGTCTGGATGACGTCCTCGATAAGCCGGCCGGTCGTCGCCCTCAGCGTCCGGCGGACGGCGCTCACGACGCCCGTCGTGACGGTCGCCTGCAGGCCGAAGGGATTGCCCATCGCCACGACGAGCTGGCCGGCGCGAAGGACGTCGGAATCGCCGAGATCGACAGGCGCGAGCCGGCCGGTGTGAGCGCGCACAAGCGCGAGATCGGTGTCTGCGTCGCCGCCAACCACCTCCGCCGGAGCCGTGCCTCCATCGGCGAACAGGACCTCGATGGCGCGCGCGCCCTGCACGACATGATTGTTGGTCAGAATGTAGCCATCGGGCGTGATGACGAAGCCGGAGCCCGCGCCGCCCTGCAAGCGCAAATCGCCTGCGGGAGCTCCGGGCTTCGCCTTTCTCTGAATGCCGACCATGGCGGGGGCGACGGCCTCGACGACGCTGGTCACGACAGCCGAATAGGCGTCGAGGGCAGCCTCGTCCCGGCGCGCGTCGGCGTCGGCGGAGCGCGATGCGGCGCCCAATCCGAAACTGATGGGAATGATGGTCATGTCTTGGACCTCGGGCGGCGACTGGCCGCTTTACCTCCCCTATCAAATGGTTAATGCGCGCCCGTTTTCAATTTCCGCCTCGGCGCCTCGGGAACCGCGCCAGACATCTTCGGTTCAGCAGGCATTCGCCGAGGGAGGATGAGGTGGGAAAGACTGCGAAAAAGACCGATCCTGCGCTTTGGGAAAAAGTTAAAGAGGAGGTTAAAGAAGGCGGAAAAGGCGGGCGGCCTGGGCAATGGTCCGCACGGAAAGCGCAGCTGGCCGTGCAGCAATATAAGAAGGAAGGCGGAGGCTACGCCGGCCCGAAAGCGCCGGACAATTCGCTTGTTCGCTGGACGGTAGAGGACTGGGGCACGAAATCCGGCCGGAAGAGCGCAGAGACCGGCGAGCGCTACCTGCCAAAGGAAGCGCGTCAGGCGCTTTCGCCGGCGGAGTATGCGGAGACAACCGCGAAGAAGCGCCGCGATACAAAAAGAGGAAAGCAGTTCTCCCGGCAGCCTGGCGCCATCGCGAGGAAGACGGCCGCATATCGCGACGGCGCGCCGCGCAAGGCTGAACTCATGCGCGAGGCGCGCCGCCTTGGCCTGAAGGGGCGCGCCGCCATGACGAAAGACGAGTTGGCCCGCGCGATTGGTCAGCCAAAAGCGCATGATTATAAGGAGACAGATGACGCTCGATAGGCTGAGGATTGCCCGCTATGGGTTGCGGCGCGCAAACGAGATCGGATAGGCGGCGTTGCGGATGTCGATCATGGGATCGTCCGACTGCTCGACGCCATCGGGCAGCGATCCGGGCAGGAAGAGGAGATGGTCCTTCGTTTCGAAGGGGTCGGCGGCCACTTTCGTGATCGTCAGCAAGCCCATATCGACCTGTTTGCGGTCGTCGGGCCAGGGCTTCGATCCGTCGCTCGTCTGGTCCCCTGGCGCAGCGAGCTGGGCAAACAGGTGAAACGTCGCCGGCCCTCTCTTGAGCCGCTCCTGAATTTCGTCGATCAGGAAATTCGGCGTCTTCTTCGCGGCCTCGGCCCGGTCGAGATGGACCACGCGCTCGGGCGCGAGGCGATAGCGAAACGCCTGCCGCTCGCCAGTCTTGCTCACGAACACGAAGGCATTGATGCCGTGATACTCCTCGTCGGCGAAGCTGTCGGGGGTTTGAACGCTCGCATTGGACGCGGCGACCGTGGGATGCGCGGCGACAAATTGTTCGATCTTGGTCGGCTTCGGCGCATCTGGCGGGCTTGCCGCGATGGCCAGGAACAGATCCCGGAAATCGGCGCCGTTGGAGACAGGGAAAAACTTCGCCGCGTTGATAACGAGATCGGAGTTGTTTCCATCGGGAAGATGAAATTTGATCGCTATTCCGTGGGGATTGGCGTCGGGAATGCCATCCGGGATTTTAGCTACGCCCGTTGCATCGGAAAAGCGCGCAGTAACCGGGATGGCGTTTCCGTTGAGAACAGCGCCGCCTTGCTCAGAACCGCAGCTTCCGGCGTCGCCTTGAACTCGCCTTCGACGACGATGCCTTTTGCGTGATTGGCGCGGAAACCGTCGCGCTGCGGGCCGAAGACCTTGCCCATGGCGTCAACGATTTGTTCGGCGATGGGCGTGTCGTCTGCAAAAGCGCTGGTCCATGCGATGGAGCATGCGAAAATCACAGAGAGAAGTCTTGCGTTGGTCATATGGCCCCCGGTTGTGATTGCTTATTTCGCGTGGCTGATAACAGCCCGTGCCCGGCTGCAGGTTCCAGGGGTCGCCGTTTTTCTGTTCGCCGGCCCTTGACGCGCGCGCTGGAAACGCCCTTACTCCGTTCGCCAGTTGGCCGGATGGCCGCTGCTTAAAAACGCGTTGTGGGCCGCAGGGCCGTAGCGTTTTCGGGCAGAGGAAAGTCCGGGCTCCACGGAAACACGGCGCCGGATAACGTCCGGCGGGGGCAACCCCAGGGATAGCGCCACAGAAAGCAAACCGCTTTCCTAGTCCGCAGCGTCAGCGCCGCCAGACGGCGGCCGCAAGCCATTCAGGCCATCGCGGCAGCTGTCTCAAGCAGCGCGAAGCGCGGTAGACAACAAAGGAGAGCAAGGGTGAAAGGGTGCGGTAAGAGCGCACCGCGGACCTGGAAACAGGGACGGCATGGCAAGCCCCGCCGGGAGCAAAACCGAATAGGGACGGCACAGCTTTGCGGGCTTGCCCGCGGGCGGAATGCGTTTCCGCATCGCCGTCCGGGTTGGTTGCTTGAGGCGCGCGGCGACGCGCGTCCCAGATGAATGGCCATCGCGGCGGGCGACCGCCGGCACAGAACCCGGCTTACAGGCCAACTGGCATTTTATTTTGCGGATGCATATGCCGCTGCACCGGCGCGCGTTAAAAATCGAGCTTGGGCCGAAGCTGTGGGACGAACTCGATGCCGCGATTGAACGGGCGCAGGGCGAGTAACGCGGCGGGTCTTCCGGTCGCGGCGCGCGCGACATCTGAGAGGCGCAATGTCATACATCGCCCGACCAAGGCGTAGCGACGCCGGCCGGCTTTAGCCGTCCTCCCCGCCGGAGGTGACGCCGCCGATGAGGTTGGCGCCGAGCAGGCGTTCGGGCGAGAGCGCGCTGCCCGCGAAGGGCCGGAGAAGCGAGGGCAGCGACGCGAGCCATTCGCGCTGCGCCTTGAGCGCCGCCACGGCCTCCTCGCGGCCAACTTCCGCAAAGCGCACGCTCATGCCCGCCGCGAGCCGCCCCGCCGCCGCGATGTCGGCGCCAATCACGGTGGCGATGCGCGGATAGCCGCCCGTCGTCTGACGGTCCGCGAGCAAAAGGATCGGCTGCCCATCGGCGGGAACCTGCATGCCGCCCGCCGTCGTGCCCTGCGACGCGAGTTCGCCATCAATGGCGCGTTCGAGCGGCGGCCCTTGCAGGCGAAGGCCCATGCGGTCGGAAGCGGGCGCAACCTCATAGGCCGAGGCGAGCAGCGTTTCGAAGGCGCGCGGCGTGAACCAGTCCGCATTCGGGCCGCGCATGACGCGCAAGATTTTCGGGGCGGCGAGGCCCACATCGAGCGAAAACGCGCCGCCTCCGGGCGCGGCGGGAAGGCGAAGCGGCGGCTCGTCGCCTGCAATGAGCGCGCGACCTCTGAAGCCGCCGAGGCTGGCGCGCCGGTAGGTTGAGGCGCCGCCGAGAACGGTCGGGAGATCGAAGCCGCCCGCCGCCGCAACATAAAAGACGGCGCCATTCTTGGGCGGCGGAAAGCGCAGAACGTCGCCCCGGCGCGCCGTCGCGCCTTGTAAGGGCGGGACGCGCACAACGGTCTGCCCGGTCTCGATCGCGAAGGACGCCGCGGCGCCGGCCACGGCTAGCGCAACGCTGTCGGCGCTGACCCGAAGCGCGAGCCCCGAACCCAGCACTTCCAGCGCGGCTTCGCCCGGCGCATTGCCAACGAGGATGTTGGCGGCCTGCAAGCTTACCGCGTCAAGCGCGCCGGACACCGGAACCCCGAAGCGCTGATAGCCCTCGCGGCCCAAATCCTGGAAAGCGGCGCTGAGACCAGGATCGAGGACATGCAGGGAGGCGTTCACGGCGCCTCCGACGCAGCGGGAACCCAGCCTTCGGCGATCCGCCGGGCGAACGCTTCCACATCCGCCGGCCCGGCTGGATGAAAGCGCACGCTGTCACCGGGGCGCAGGAGCGGCGCATCCTGCCTCGCCACATCCCAGGGGACGAAGGGCGTGTGCCCGATCAGGCGCCAGCCGCCTGGGCTTTCGAACGGGTAGATCGCGGTCATGTCCGCGGCAATGGCCACCGAGCCGGCGGGAACGCGCGTGCGCGGCGTGGCCCGGCGCGGCAGGCGCAACGGCTCCGGAAGCTCGCCTAGATAGGCAAACCCCGGCAGGAAGCCGAGCATGGCGACGCGGTAGGTCTGCCCGGAATGAAGAGCAATCGCCTCATCTTCGCTCAACGCCGCCGCCCGGGAGACCTCCTCCAGGTCGGGGCCGGACGCGCCGCCATATGAGACGGGAATGTCCCAGAGCCTCTCGCGGCCTGGCGAAGCCTCGCAGGTTTCGCAAAGGCGCTCGATTTCGTGGACGAGCCGTTGCCTCGGAAGCGTAAGCGGATCGTAGATGACAGTAAGGGACGACAAAGCAGGTATGCTTTCCTTCAACCCGGGAAGCATGGATGCATCCAGATGCTCGCTCAACCGCAGGATCGGCAATGCGAGTTCGCTCCCGCAGTGTCGCCCGAAATCGACGAGCAACGCGCTTTCGGCGCAATCTCCAATGATGGGGCTTAGGCGCATTTGAAAGACCGGAGCCAAGTTTTCAGGGGCAAAGAAAATGCATGGCCCATGCCCCTTTGCGTGGACCATGGAAAGAAGCAAAGCGTCAAGGCGTCAAAAAACAAGGTGTGGAAAGCTCGAGATAAGCTTGGAAAAGTAACGCTCGCGCTTGCTAAAAGCTCCACAAAGGACCGTGAACTCTAAGGCTCCGGTGAAGCATTCAGCTTTCGAAATTGAAGCCGATCAAGTTTCCAGCCGCAAGGGTGTTTAGCCGCGCGCGCTGCTAATTTAAGCATGTTGACGGCAATGCACCGAGACTACCCGCGAAGCAAGACCGAAATATAGCTGCCTAGGCTTGGGACGCCGCACTGTAGCGCCATACAGGAGGGGCCAGCTCAGTGTTATGGCCGTAAAAGCGCAACCACGCTGTATATGAATTCGCGCCGCGCGAGATGCGGCATTTTGAACAAACGAAGCAGAGTTCACAGCGCAGCAAAGGACATCATGTTTTTTGGGAGACACCGTCTAAAGTAAGACGCGCTTTTGACGACAGAATTCTTGAGAAGCGGGATTTTTGTGATATATAGGATGTATTCCGTGAAAATACGAAAGGCAGACGATTGTGAAACAAGCAAATAAGGTCAAGGATCTCGGCTCTAAGCGCAAAACGGAAACGCGCTGGCTTGACAAAACGGAGATTCAGGGTAATTCCTACAAAAATATGGATAGTTCAGCTCAAGGCCGTTCCAGGAGCCCGCAAATGATTGAGGAAAAATTCGAAAATAACGAGATTGTGGAATTCACCACTCAGATCGTCTCAGCCTATGTTAGCAATAACGCCGTAGTAGCCGGCGACTTGCCAAGCTTGATTGGCGATGTGCACTCGGCGCTTTCCCGCGCCTCTTCGAACCTGGTCCAGCCGCCCAAGGAAGAGCTGAAGCCGGCGGTAGCCGTGAAGAAGTCGCTCACGCCCGATTACATTATCTGCCTCGAAGACGGCAAGAAGTTTAAATCGCTGAAGCGCCATCTGCGGACTCATTACAACATGTCGCCCGAGGAATACCGCGAAAAGTGGGGTTTGGAGCCCAACTATCCGATGGTTGCCCCAAAATACGCAGAGGCCCGCTCCAGTTTAGCCAAGAAAATGGGCCTCGGACAACGCAAGGTGCGCTAGTCCGCGCTCATTGAGTGGGGAGCGTTTCGATCTAAGCGTTGCGAACCGCCCGATTTCGTCGGGGGCGGCGTTTATACATCTTTGTTACGGAGTGGCTTGCGCTTCAGACTGCAAATCACCGATAGTTTCGCGGTCATGGTGATCGGTATGCCGATGGCGGATCGGCACACGGACATCGGAGGGGCCAATGACTTCGGAACTCGCTTTCCGCGCGCAGCTTATCTTGCGCGAGCAGCGGGAATTGTATGACTATTGGCGAGCGTGCGGCCAGTCGCGCTCGATTCCTTCGCGTTTCGACATCGATCCTGTCGCCATCCCGCATCTTCTGCCGGGATTGAGCCTGCTCGACACGGGGCTCAATTTGGACTCGCTCCGATACCGCCTCGCAGGAACGCGGGTCGGTGCAATCTATGGCGCCGAAATCACAGGACGCGGCGTTTTCGAGATTGGTTTTCAGGATAAGCGGGATTACTGGCGTTCGGTTTACCGGCGCGTGATTGACGAGCAAATGCCCATGCAAGGCGCAGTCCGCGGCCCCGCTGCCGGGCGCGAGCATCTTCTCCTGGTCTGGATGCGGCTTCCTCTGAGCGGTTTTTCGGGAAACGTCGAGCGCGTGCTCGGCTATGACGCGGCGCTTCCGTCAAGCATAAGCCCAATCAGACGAAGGCCCGCAGATGAGATGCCGCAACAGGATCGCCTTCGGGCGCGGCCGTAGCCGCGACGGTGAGAAGGGCCGAGCGCGGGGTTGCCCGGACCCTTCTCGGAGGTTTTTCACTGAGCCTCCGCGTGGATTTTACCGATTTCTCATGACAGCTCCATGGCGCGCGGCGCTTTTCACGATCATTTGTTTCAAGAGCCTGCAACAAAAACCACGAGGTGTTTGGGGCCGTGCGCGCCCATAACGATGGTTTGCTCGATGTCGGCGGTCCGCGATGGGCCACTGATGAGATTGACGGTCCGGGGCATGCGTCCCATGCCTTGCATCCCGCGCAGTTTGCTCCAGCATTCCTCATAGGAGCCGACGATGTCGCCCGCGAGAACCACGACGAAGTGAACTTCGGGAAGGAAGTTCAGCGTGGACGGATTGTCAGGCCCGGAGCTCAGGAACAGCGTCCCCGTTTCGGCGGCGCCGGCGAAGGCATGGCTCAGCCCGACAGCGTCGTCCGCCTCGGCGCGGCCCCTGACGATCTCCAGCACACCCTGTTCGTCGCGCAAGCTTTCGAAGATGGCGTCATTCCCGGCGCGGATGCGGGATGGCAAAGCGCCGTCCTGCAGCGCCGCCGCGATCGCGTCGGCGAGCCCCTTCAACGAGCGCACCCGAACCACCTTGGCCCCGGCCTTTTCAAGCATGCCCTGAAACAGCTTGACCAACTCCGGCTTGGGCTTCTTCGCGCGCTCAGGGATCAAGCCCGGTTGCGGATTGCGCAGGCGCGAATGCACGAGGCCCCGCCGGCCCATCTCGTCGCCGCGGACGCCGAGCCTGGCTCGCACGCGCGACAACACCTCCAGTCTCGCATCGCCGGCTTTCTCACTCATGGCGCGCCGCCTCCTGTTCGCGCCGTCTCTCGCGTTCCGCCCACAGAGCCATGAACGGTTTCGGCGCCGGCGCCGGCAAATCCCGATGCTGCGTCCAGGCGCGCGCGAAGGGGAGCTTCGACAGGCGCCGTTTCCTGCCCGCAAGAAGCGAGAGCATACGGCCCGCCGCGCTCGTGGCGACCCGGTACAGCTCGGGCCGCTTGGCTAAATACGCCCACAGGCGCAACGCCGTCTTCGACGCCGAGGCGGCGGGCTGCTGTTGGAAGTCGCGCTCGCGCCAATGCCTCATCATCTTCGGCAGGGGAATGTTCATCGGACAGACCGCCTGGCAGCGGCCGCAGAAGCTTGAGGCGTTGGGCAGATGCGCGCTGTCGTGAATGCCAATGAGCTGCGGCGTCAGAACCGCGCCCATCGGGCCGGGATAGACGCTGCCATAGGCGTGGCCGCCGACGGCGGCGTACACAGGGCAGTGATTGAGGCACGCGCCGCACCTTATGCAGCGAAGCATGTCTTGGAACTCGGTCCCCAGCATCTCGGAGCGGCCATTGTCCAGAAGCACGACGTGATAGGCTTCGGGGCCATCGGGATCCTCATCGCGGCGCGGGCCTGTCGAGAAGGTTGTATAGCTCGTGATCTCCTGGCCGGTGGCGGAGCGCGCGAGCAGGCGCAGGATCGTGGAGGCGTCCTCCAGCGTGGGAACGATCTTCTCGATGCTGGCGATCACGACATGCACGCGCGGGAGGAGTTGCGTGAGGTCGCCGTTGCCCTCGTTTGTGACGATGACGGACCCGCCCGTCTCGGCGATGAGGAAGTTCGCGCCCGTGACGCCGACGTCGGCGGCCAGGAATTTCTCGCGGAGCACCGTGCGCGCTTCGCCCACAAGCTCGGAAATCTGCGACAGGTCGCGCGCCGCGGGGAGGCTTTTGTGACGGTCGCGAAAATCCTGCTCGATCTGGTCGCGGTTGAGATGCACGGCTGGCGCGATGATGTGGCTCGGCGTCTCATGCCGGAGCTGGATCACATATTCGCCGAGATCGGTTTCGACGGGCTCGATGCCCGCCGCCTCCAGCGCCGCGTTGAGCCCGATCTCCTCCGAGACCATGGACTTGCCCTTTGTGACCGTCTTCGCGTTGGCTTCACGGCAGATTTGCAGCACGATCCCGCAGGCTTCCGCGGCGTCCCGCGCCCAATGGACTTGCCCGCCGGACTCGACGACCTTGCGCTCGTACTCCTCAAGATAAATGTCGAGATGATCGAGCGTGTGGTTCTTGATGTCCACGGCTGCGGCCCGAAGGTCGTCGAACTCCGGCAACGCCGCGCGGGCGGCGGCGCGCTTCACTATGAACCCGGTCTTCACATTGCCGAGCGCGCGCTGGAGCTTGGCGTCGGCAAGCGCGCGGGCCGCATTCTCCTTGAAATGCAGAGAGGTCGATTCCATGGCGTTTCCCCGAGGCCTACCGCCAGTTAGCCGCATGCGAGCCAGCCCGGCAAGCCCAGAGTAAATATTCACGGTTGCGGCGAGAAACTGCCAGGGCGCTTGCGGCCCCGGCCTGTTGCGTCACTCCAGGCGCGATTACAGCGGCAGCGGGGGCGCCGTGTGTTGTTTCGCTCAGGCTTGCGAGCGATAATGTGTTAATGCGTCTCTCCATCCCAGCGCCGAATACAATTAAATAGCGTCATTAGCTGTATCGCTGCTTCTAGACGATGCATAACTGAACCATAAATACAGCCATTATAACAAAACTGATGTGCCATTGTGTTATTAATGTGTTGACTTGATGGCCGAATCATTGGCCACACAAGCTCTCCGCAAGTTTGTATAGCTATAAATTACTCAACCAGAGCAAGCTTGTTTTGCGTACTTCCGCAATCAGGGTAGGTTGTAATGCATCGACAATGTAATCACGCAGCGGCGGCGTCCGCGGCGAAGAGTGCGCTGCGCACTGTCCTCAAGGGCGGCATCGCAGCGGCAAGCGCCGTTCACATTCTGGTTTTCAGCGCAGCCCTGCCGGCATCTTTTGGCTACCGGGCTTTTGCGACGGATTTGAACGAAGGAGTTAGCGTTAGCCTGAAGGACGTCCCTCCTCCTGCGGTGGCTTACTCCCCCATTTTGCAGGGTTTCTATCCCATTTGGCAGGGTTTTTATCTTGGCGGCCACGCAGGCGTGGCATCGGAAGATCCAAGTGTGAGTGACCCCTTTACCTATGTCGGAGATCCCACGCTCAATAGCAGCTTCAGTAGTACAGGCTTTATCGGCGGCGGTCAGATTGGATACAACATCCAGAACGGCCATTTCGTGTTCGGCGTGGAAGGCGATATCGGCTATCTTGGCCTATCGTCGCATAAGTCGACCAGCTCCGATCCAAATTCATGCTCCCGTGCAGGCGACCCTTATATTTACCCTGCGGAATATTGCTTCCTCGATGCGAGATATTCGAGTTCGACCGGCTTGTATGGCGACTTGACAGGGCGCCTCGGCTACTCGCTGGACCGTATTCTCTTTTACGCCAAGGGCGGCGTCGCATTCCTGGACGCAGATTTCAAGGCAAATTACGCCGGCGGGAACTGCACGTTTGATTACGGCTGTGGAGGGAATACGAATGTCCCCTCCACGTTCAATTTCGGACACAGCGAAACGCTTGTGGGTTGGACCGCCGGAGGGGGCGTCGAATATGCCTTGAACCCTTCCTGGTCGATGAAACTCGAATACCAGCACTTCGACTTCGGAAGCATGGCCTATAACTATAGCGGGACATACTATATTCCCAACACTCCTAATTACAAGTCCACCCTGAGTGGCAGGATGGATGCTTCCTATACGGCCGACGCCGTTACGCTGGGAGTGAACTTTCATTTCAACAGCGCAGCCGGGCTGAAATAAGCGAGGCGTCACACGGGCGTAACGGTTTTTCCGCCCTTCCTCACGCGGTAGTAGGCCCAGAGCAGCCGCGCCGCAGCACTTCGCCACGGCGCCCAGGCGTCCGACATCTCGCGCAAGTCTCGCGTGGAGGGCCGCCCGTCGAGCGCAAACGCGAGCCGCGCCGATTCCTGGAGCGCGAGGTCGGCGGCGGGAAAAATGTCAGGATGCCCCGCCGCGAAGAGCAGGTACACCTCCGCCGTCCAGGGACCGACGCCCTTGATTGCGCACAAGGAAAGGATCGCCTCTTCAGAGCTTTTCGCCTCAAGCGCGTCGAGGTCGAGCGCGCCGGCCAGCGCAGCTTCCTGGAGCGCCCGCAGCGTTCGCATCTTCGGCGCGGAAAATCCGGCCGCGCGCAGCGCGTCGTCGCTTGCCGCCGCAATCGTTTCGGCGGTGATCTCGCCCAGCGCCGCTTCGAGCCGGCCATAGATTGCGCGCCCCGCCGCGACCGAGATCTGCTGGCCTGTGACAACCCACACGAGGCCTTTGAAGCCGCGGTCGAGCCAGCGGACCGGTATGGCCCCCGCCTCCTCGCGCAGCAGCGCGAAGACGGGATGCGCCTTGGCGAGATTTGCGACGTGCCACGCAAGATCGTCGTCCGACCGGATGAAGCGCATCAGGCCTGCTTGATCCTGCTGCCGGCCCCGGCGATAGCCTCTTCAAGCACGCTTTCAAGCAGCGCCTCGCCGATGCTGAAGCCGTCGTCTCGCGTCTCGATCGGCCCCGCCAAATGGCAGGCATAATTGAGCCCGAGAAGCTGCGACAGAAGCCAGTAATCGCAGCAGACGTTTCTGACGCGGCCGCGCGGGCCATCGGGGTTCGGGAAAAATTCGACGATCTTGGTTCCCGGCTTGCACCACGCGATGTGAGTGAGGCCCGCCCCATGCGGCGCCACAACGATGTCCGCTTGCCTGAACAGCGCGATCTGGCGGGCGACGGGCAGTTCGCCAAGCACCGCGCGCTCGAACCCCAAGGATTCAAGCCTCGGCAGAAGGCGCCTTTCATTCAGCACGCGGCGCAGGCGCGCGTCGTCGCGGCTGATATAGATGCGCCTCCCAGCGCCGCCTTCCGCGCCTGCGGCGATAAAGCCTCCAAGGTCGTTGAGGCGCGCGAGCCCCAGCGGCGACTGCAAGGCTCGCGGAATATGAGGGACCGGAATCGCCGCCTTGAGATGCGGCACGTGCACGGCCTCGCGCTGCGCCACCGGCTCCACCGACGTGATCGAATAGCGCGCCTTCAAGTAGTCGATGCTGCGATCCTGGATCTCGCTTGGCGCGTCATTGACAAGAAGCCCTATGCTTTCGTCGCGGCCAGCGCTCTCCAAATAGGAGAGAAGCGGAATCACGGCGTTGAAGAACCAATGAAAGATGTGCCCCTTCGCAGGAATCGGCGCCATGAGGTTGAAGTAGGCGCGCCCCTCGGGAAGAGACCGGAGCCGATGCGGACGGGCCCGCAAGGCGGCCACCCAATTGTGCTGCGGGCGCACCGTCAGCAGAAACCCGTCCTTGATCATCGCGCCGGCCCAGCCGGTCACGAGCGCGTCCTCCACTGAATAGATGTGATCCACGAGCCGAAGCGGCGGCGCCTGCGCGATGCCGAATTTTCGAAACAACGCGGGCAAAGGCGCATCGACGATCGCCGAGGGAAGCGGAAAATCTCCCGAGGCGGCGTCGGCGATCGGCCGGGATTCAACGGGCAGCAGCCACCGGCGCTGCAGGGCGGGGAAGACGCGCGCCGCCTGGTCCGACAGGATATAGCGGAGGCTGCGCATGCTGAATTTGGATTTGTGAATTCGCCCCTTATATTGCAGTGAGACCATGGCGCGTTTCCGATGAGTGTGCGGTCCATAAGCCTGCTTTACTCCCGTGCGCAAGCAATTTCGCCAAAACGCGGGAACGCTTCAAGCAAAACTCGGGCGGGGTTCGCGCGGATGGAGACGCGAGCTGCGCTCTTGATATTCGGAAAATTGGCTTGTGCCGAATCTCGCATGTGCTATGAAGACGCGATGCGGACGCCCCAGGCGCCCGCTATTCCCCGGTAGCTCAGTCGGTAGAGCAAGCGGCTGTTAACCGCTGGGTCGCTGGTTCGAGTCCGGCCCGGGGAGCCACTCCGCCCTGGAGGCAGTTTTTCCGGGCGACCTGTCACCGCCCCTCACCTCATGTTTTTCAGCGGGCGTCACAGGCTATGCCACGCGGTCGCTTGCCGTCCCGCCCCTCTGACGGTATTGGCGACGGTATTAGAGGGACGTTTCATGTTGCTGAGGCGTACGCCTGCTCGAACCCCGCGAACGGCCTATAAGTGACCGGCGGCAGAGGTCTATATCTCTATGCGGCGCCGCAAGGATGGCGCCTTTGGCGCTTCAATTGCCGCCGCAGGGGCGCGTCGTGGAATAGGTCCGACGGCGACCAGCCGTCTCTCGACTTCACATTCAGCAGTGCAATCCCCTGACCGAAGTCCTTGCAATGCCGTTGCGTTTCTTTTGCATCGCGAAAAGTAGCCGGAACGGGTCATCTGTGAGCCTCCCGCCTCTTATGCGTTTCTTTCCGCTTTCGGGTACGAGGTCGTGTGAGAAGTCGTCAGTTTCTGGCTGGACGGGACCACAAGTGGTTACGCCAGTCTGAGCGGGTCATTTTGGGCCGATATGGGCTATGAGAAGCAGATGAGAGCCTTCGGCGCGGTGTTACAGGCCCCGGCGAGCAGCGATTTTGCCTTTTCCTGGCTCCATACTCGCATCACTTGAAGCAACTTTGACACGCCGAGGATATTCATGGCGCGCTTCATGTTGTAGGACAGGACGTGGAGAGACATCTCTGTCCTGACATTGCCCAGCCTTTTCATCAGGAAGTGCGCCGAACCCATCCAGAACTTAAGGGTTCCGAACGGATGTTCCGCGGTGCTGCGCCGTTCGGTCATCGCGTCCGGCCGCCGGTCCAGCCGGTCTTGGGCGGCCTCCAGAACGGCTTCATGCTCCCAGCGCTTGATGCGGCGCTCCCTGCCTGTGGTGCATTTTCCTTTCAGCGGACAGGTTAAGCAGGCCGTCGCCCAGTAGCTCCGCAAGACTTTGCCGTCTTCTTCGTTGGTGTAACGATAGGTCAAGCGCTGGCCGGCGGGGCAAAGATAGACATCCTCGTCCGCTTTGTAGACGAAGTCCTGCTTGCCGAAACGCCCCTCGGCCTTAGACCCCGAGGTTGAAAATCTGGGCACATACGCCGTCGCGCCGGCTTGCCCGCAGGCAAGAATTTCCTTGCCGTCGTAGTAACCGCGATCGGCGAGGGCCTCGATGGCTTCGGCGCCAAGGGCCTCCTTGGCCTGCCCGGCCATGCTGGAGAGTTGGTGACGGTCATTGACAGCGTTGGTGACTTCGTGAGCGACGATGAGGTGATGCTCCGTCTCGACGGCGCATTGCACGTTGTAGCCGACGGTCCCCGTCGCCTTGCCTGTCCCTTGCATCGAGCGCGCGTCGGGATCGGTGAGCGAAATCTGTGTGTCCTTGGCGCTCGCAAGCTGCGCCTCGATCCCTTTCACGCGCTCGATTTCCTGCTTCAGCCTGTCGATTTTGCCCTTGAGCCGCGCGCGCTTGATTTCGGGCGTCGAGGGCTGGCGGTCGGCGGTTTCAAGCTCAGACAAATAGCGCTCGATGCTCGCCTCGATCTGCTCCAGCCGCTTGGCCGCCTTGGCTTGCGTGAAATTCCGGTCGCGCGAGTTGACTGCCTTGAACTTGCTTCCGTCGATGGCGACCGTTGTGGCCGTGAGCAGGCCTGCCCGCCCGCAGACCACGATGAACTCGCGACAGACTTTGCGGATGGCCGGGCCATTATCCTTGCGGAAATCGGCGATGGTCTTGAAGTCCGGCGCCAGGCAGCCCGTCAGCCACATCGCCTCGACGTTGCGCTGGCATTCCCGCTCAAGCCGGCGGCTGGACTGAACGCGGTTGAGGTATCCGTAGACGTAGAGCTTCAGCATCACCGCCGGATCGTAAGCGGGCCTTCCCATCAGCTTCGGATGAACGCGCCAGAAGCCCAGCTGGCCGAGATCAAGCTGATCCACGAAGAAATCGACCACCCGAACAGGATTATCCTCGGCGACATAGTCTTCCAGCTGCGCCGGAAACATCGTTCCCTGAGTGCGATCCGCCCCGCTCACAAAGCTCGTCATCAGTTCTCCTCGCCACTTTGGCGAGGAGAAGTTTAGGCGCAATCGCTATTCTGAAGCTGGACTTCTCACACGACCTCGGGTTCCAAAGCGGAAATCTCGATCGTCTAAAACAGCCTCAAGCCACAGGTTCGCTTTCGCGCTTTATGACCAAGGCGTAGGACAGCACGCGAAAGGGGACGACGCCATGTCACTGGTGACCCGCCGGCCGCGGCGACAAGGCGAAGGCAAAGCTCGGCACGCCCGTGGCTTAAGACGCTATTGACCTGATTGGAGCTATTTTCAATAAAAACGCGGCCGGTCTGGCCCTTGTTTGCCCCGCTGTCCCTTACCCTTATCGTCGGAAAGCGCCTCAGGATAGCGCCATGCCAAAGCTGCCTTCTGCTTCAGCCAAGCCTGCTTTGTACCGTCTGGTCGAGCTGTTTCACGAAGCCTTTCCCAGCCGCCGCTGGTGTCCGTTTTTTCAAGATCTGGCGAAATTTGCGAAACGCAAACTGTCTGTTGCTGATCGGGACATTATTATCAAGGCGTCCCTAAGACTTCTTGCAAGAAAGCCCTATGTGGAAACGAAGGAAGAATACCGCGAGCGCCTAAAATTGGATGGTAAAGACAGAACAGAACTGGTCAAACGCCTCAAGAGTATCCGCTCATCCTCCAAAACCATTGCTAGAGATATAGAGTTTATCGTAAGCTGTGACGCTTGGATCATCGAAAAAATATTCATTTCTTCTTGATTTTTACAAGCCGTTTGATGCTTCTGCTTCTATCGCGCCGGTAGATCAAGTGATAGCGCGTATTCAAAGTGCATCGAAAAGCGCCGTCGCTCAGTGCCCGAAGAAGGGGAATCAGGGCCCGAAGCCTGATACGGCAATCAGATTTTTTATCGCAGAACTCTCGCAAATTTTCGAGAATAAGATAACCTCTGGTTACAATGAAAAAGAGGTGCGGCGCGTTTCTTCCTTTATTGATTTCGTGAAAGCCATTCTCCTTGCGCTTCCCGAGAATGCGATAATGGGGTGGCAGGGCATTTTCTCGACGGAGGTATAGAAGCGCATGTGGAGGCTGTGCGCGCGGACCTCGAGAACTATGTGAGACTTATCAAAAAAACAAAGTGGCCTCTGGCAGACTGAGTTTTTCGAGATTCCAGCCCAAAACTCACGCCGATGACCCTAGGTACACAATCGTGCATCGTTATTCCGTACCTGGCCTGCACATGGCCGAAAATTCTGTACGGAGTAACCCATGAAAGCTGCTGGCCTCCGCATTCCGGAAAAGGCGCGTCGTGGCGACAATGGCAAAGCCTGCCTCGATCAGCACCTCAAACCGGGTGGAGGCGAGCGGCAGCGGCTGCCGGCCGCCGCGGACAAACGCGCCGGCGACGAAGGCGTGTAACGGATCAATCATGCTCTGCGGCGTCATCCGGGGCACGGCTCCCCTCCCTCAGCAAATCGTTCAACAGTTCGGCGACGCGTGTGGCGAGCGGTTCGACGCGAACGCCGCTGCCAATCAGCGCCGGATCGACGACAAGCGTGACGCCCGGCGCGACGGGAAAGGGCGCGCCTTCCCCGGTTTCCAGGAGCAACTTGATCGCCGCCGGCGGAAACCCAAGCTCCCGCAAAGCGTTGTACCGGCGGATGGCCGCGACATGATCGTCGCCGTAGGTCGCGCGAGCGCGGCCCCCACGTGGCGAGGGAATGAACCCTTCGGCGATCAAATAGCGGATTTGACGCTCCGGTACGCCAGTGACAGCGGTAAGCTCGTGAATGTTCACGCCGCCTCCTTTCGACAATATTCTTGTCGAAACGGATGGGGCGGTCAAGTCTTTTACAAATCATTTGTCGAAGGGAGTGAAGCGCGGGAGCTTGACGGCTTCTTGGCGGAAAAGAAAGGCTGCTGAAAACACAACGGCGTGCCGGGATCGACATTTCGCGTTCCCCCCGCCCCCGATGCCGCCTAAGCCGAAATGGAGCGTTGGCACACATTTCTCGCCTTACGTCGCAATTTGAGGGAAGCAGAACGCGAGTTCGCCACAGCATGAACCGGGTTTCGGCACGGCTCAATACGCCGTCAGCGAAGGGGAAGCCGGGGGCGCACAGCTTATGGCAGGCTTAACTGAAGAAAGGAATGCCGCAAATCACGCTAGATGTCGGCTGGAAGCCGGTCAAGACTTTCGAGGAAGGCCTCGCGGAGACTGTGACCGGGTGTATTCACAACCGCGCTTGGGCATTCTCGAACGCGGTTACCAAGGCCGAACGGCTAGGCCATGCGGGTGCGGACCTTGAAAACGCGACAGTTTATGACCCGGATCAAAGCGGCCGATGACGGAATGTGGGAACAGGCTATGAAAGCGAGGCAACAGCCACGAATGCAGATTTGACGAATGCAGACACATTGAAAGGTTTCGCCGTGCAATTCATTTCGCCCAATTCCTTTTGGACGCCTGACTATATCGTTGACTCGGCGTGGCTTGAGCACGCGCCTTTCGCTTTCTGGCTTATGGATGTCCATCGGCCTCGCATTGTCGTGGAGCTCGGCGCACATCGGGGCTTTTCCTACGGCTGCTTTTGTCAAGCCATCGAACGGCACGGCATGAATTCAAAAGCCTATGCCATCGATACATGGAAAGGCGACGAGCATGCCGGTTTCTACGGCGAGGATGTATTTCGGCAGCTGAGCGCTTACCACGAGCGCTATTCCTCGTTTTCGCGGCTGGTGCGCTCCACATTCGACGAGGCTCTGCCGCATTTCCAGAACGGTTCGATAGACCTCCTCCATATAGACGGCCGGCATTTCTACGATGACGTGAAGCGCGATTTCGAAAGCTGGCGGCCGAAGATGTCCAGCCGCGGCGTGGTGCTTTTTCACGATACGAATGTAAGGGAACGGGGTTTCGGCATCTTCCGGTTTTGGGACGAGGCGAAACGCGAAGGCCCTCATTTTGAATTTGTCCACGGACACGGCTTGGGCATTCTTGGCGAGGGCGTCGAACAGCCCGATCCGCTCGTACAATTATTCGCTGCCTCTGAGAATGAAACCGCCGTGCGTTCCATCCGGGAAGCCTATGCCGGTCTCGGCCGCGGAGTGGCGATGCAGGTCGCCAACGCCTCGCACGCAGCCGCCTTGGATGCTGACCGCCAAAGCTTCGAGCGGCAAATGCACGCTGAAAGGCAATCTCATGAGGCGCGTTTGCTTGATGCAAAAGAACAGCACGCAGCCGCCCTCAACGCGGAAATCGAGCGCTGCCGCCGGGAAATTTCGCATCAGAAGCTGATGGAACAAGAACTCAACGCGACCCGCGAGGAAGCCCAGGCGCTTCGCGAGGCGCAAGCGGCCCAACTCCAAAGAGAGCGCGAAAGCTGGGAAAGGATATCGGCATCGGCTTTGGAAGCCCTGCGCGGCGAGATCGGCGCGTTGCGGGAGGATCACGCGGCGGAACTGCTGAGGGAGCGCGAAAGATGGGAGCGCCAGCTGGAGGCGCTGCGCGAAACGCAACGGACGGAATTGCAAAGGCTTCAAGACCTCCACGCGGAGGAACTCGCGAAAGAGCGCACCGAGCATGAACGGCGGCTCCAATCGCAGCGCGCGCTACGCGACACAGAGAGCCGCGAAGCCGCCAAGGAGCGCGCGGCATTGCTTTCGGATTTAGCGCGAAAGACCGAAGAGCATGTGCGGGACCTGGCGCGGCATCAGCGCGCAGGCGACATCCCGCTCCCTCCCGAATTACGCAGTTTTCGGCGCTCTATCATAGGTCGCGGAAAATGGCGGCGGCTAATCCGTGACTATCGCGCCATTGCCGCATCGCCCTTGTTCGACGCAGAGTGGTATTTGGCTCACAATCCCGATGTCGCCTCGGCAAGGTTCGATCCGGCGCTGCATTACCTTCGCCATGGCGCGAGGGAAGGACGGGCGC
>CAVVJJ010000015.1:0-812033 GCA_963748525.1 uncultured Alphaproteobacteria bacterium | reverse complement strand
GCCGGGCGCCGCTTTCGCGAACGTCGCGTTGTCGGTTATCCTGTGCCTTGCCGCGGTGACGGCGGGTTTTGCAAGCGCCGCCGAGTTGAACGCCGCGCCGGCTCGCGCCGCCGCCAAGGGTAGGGTCATGGGAGAAGTCATACTCGCTGTGCTGGACCGGATGGACAGCGCTCCGGGCTTGCTTTCCAGCGCGGCGCGGCTGCTCGATTATGGCAGAGGCGGCCGGATCGAGGCGCTGGCCGTGAGAATGCCGCCGGTTCCAGCGCTCATGATCGCCGATGAGCCGATAACTTCCGCGGAGGAGGTCAGGCTTCGCGCCCGCGAGCAGGTTTGGGCCACGGCATTACGGACCATCACGGAGCGCTGGCAAAACCCCGGCCCCGCGTCCATCGTCACAGACTTCGTGGATGTGGAGTTACGTCGCGCATTTCGTGGCCAAACGCGGGCGCCGCAGCGACGTCGTCGTCGTTCCCGGCGGACGCGGCTCGCCCCGGGCCCGCGACGCGCTTCACGCCGCCCTTTTCAACACCTCGCGCGCCGTGCTGATCGCGCCGCCCGGAAGCGCCGGCGGCTTCGGACGCGTGGTCGCCGTCGCCTGGAAGGACGATATCCGCGCGCCGAAAGCGGTGCTCGCCGCCATGCCAATCCTCGAAAAAGCTGAAACTGTGCATGTGCTGCGCGCGCGAGCGCCTGAAGCCACCGTCCCGCCCATTCTTGTGGAGCACGGCATTCCCGCCATTGTCCACGCCCTGGATGGGCAGGGGGCCGTTGGCGCGCAGCTGCTGGAGACGGCGCATCGGCTTGGCGCTGACCTGATCGTGATGGGCGCCTATGCGCACGGCGAGTGGCGCGAGGCGCTTCTTGGAGGCGTCACGCGCTACATGCTCGAACACGCCGACCTGCCGCTTCTGATGCGGCATTAAAGCGGGAACCGGCCTGCCGACGGCCGCCGCGCCAGGCTCGCGGTCATTGGCAGCGCACGCAATTTCGCCGTTTTGCTCGCTTTTTGCGCAGTTGTGCCAATAGCATCACAACCCTTAACAAGGCTTACGCGCACCTTACAAGATCCGCCTAATCGGCAACCAATAGCTAAGTGTTAGCTAAGATGTGTACTCTGAAGTTTCACATATGGCTTCTTTATGTCACCGCACTTTCCCAAACCTTAGTCTCAACTTCGGGGGGCAGGCGATTAATCTAATCGGCCTAGCCTCGGCTGGCAGGTAGCCAGCATTCGATAGGCACTTGGGGAAAATCATGGAGAGTAAGAGTATCGGCGGGTCGTTCGAGCGGTCTTCTCGCGACGGCCTAATATCCGCGCCCGACGCCAGCGCGAAGGCTTCAAACAGACGCAGGAAATGGCTCGCCGCAGCGGCCCTTCTTGGAATTGCCGGCAGCTCCAGCGCGACTTTCGCGCAATCGTATAAAGATGCTGTGTGCGATCCCTATAAAAACTACTCCTGTCTCGATGCCTATCTCGGCACTGGAGTTCTTGAGCGCTTCTTCAATTACTATAAGCTCGAATGGGGCCAAGGAGCGGCGCCAACCGATCCGAATGCTCCTCCAAGCCGCATCGATGGGTGGCCGAGAACGCCAACCACGGTGCCGCCCTTGGCCTATACGGAATGGCCCACCGGCGCCCTCACCAGCATCGGCGTGACGCGGCCAAACTCCGCCGATAGCCCGTTCATGGTCGCCATCGCCAATACCGATATCGGCAAGTGGATGGCATCCAATAATATCCAGGTTTACGGCTGGGTGAATGGCGGCGGCAACCTCAGCACCAATCCCGGAGGAAAGGGCGCGAATGCCCCGGTTGCCTACACCTATTCCTCGAACACCGTCGTTCTCGACCAGGCGGTTCTATATATCGAACGCCTCCCGGATACGGTGCAGACCGATCATATCGATTGGGGCTTTCGGATTTCCGGCTTGTACGGCACCGACTACCGCTACACAAACTCCTACGGCATAGCGAGCTACCAATTCAACAAGGACAACAACGAAAACGGATATGACTTTCCGATGGTGTATGCGGATTTGTATATCCCATTCGTCGCGAACGGTCTCGAGTTCCGTATCGGCCGCTATATTTCGATCCCGGACATCGAAGCGCAGCTTGCGCCCAACAACCTGACATATACACACTCCCTCACTTACGCTTGGGACAACTACACCAACACCGGCATCGTCGGCTCGCTCCAGGTCACAAAGCAGCTCATGCTGCAATTGGGCGTAGATGACGGCACAGAGACGCCGCTTTGGCATGGCGGCCTCAACATCAAAAACCAGTTTAACCAAGCTGCTGCGGCGGCGCAGGCCGGCATACCAGGCTTGACCGACGTCTTATATCCAGGCTCAACATACAAGAAGGATCCCGGCAACCAGCCATCCCTTACAGCCTGCCTTCGATACACTTGGAACGACGGCTGGGATAATCTTTATCCGTGCATCGACGGCATCAACAAAGGGAACTGGGGTTATAACAATATCCAGTGGCACGGATTCACCTATTATCACAAGTTCAACGACCAGTGGCACCTCGACTTCGAGACCTATTATATCGATGAGCATGGCGTCGTGAACGAAAACAACAGCACTGCGATGGCTATCTATCAAAATGGCGGCACGCCATTCTCGCCCCAAAATATTCCACTCAACGGACCCAATCTTGCCAGCTGTAGGGCAGGGGAACTCACCTGCGACGTCCACACGATCGGCGTCTTGAGCTACCTGAACTATACCCCTGACGCCCTGAACAACTGGTCCGTGCGTCTGGAATATTATGACGACCCGGAAGGCTGGCGCACAGGAACCGCTGCGACCTATTTCGACACGAGCCTGAGCTGGCAGCACTGGCTGTCCCCGCAAATCGAGATGCGGCCCGAAATCTCCTACTGGCGTTCATACGGCGCAGACGCCTTCAACGGCAATCCGACCATGGGCGTCCCTGGCACCAAGAACAGCATGGTGGAAATTTCTTCGGACCTTATCATACACTTCTAGGTTGAGACAAATCCATGAGCGTCTACCCAAAATACGAAGTGCGGCAGCAGGAAGGACTCGGATGCCACGTCCTGGTTACCCGCGAGAAAGGGCACAAGGAAACTTGGGTAGGCTTCACTGGCAAGAACGAAGCGCAAGCTTGGATCGACAAGCAGACTCGGCTCTGGCGACCTGAGCCAGCAACGCCGCCGAGGTTCTGCGAGAGTGAACGAAGAGGTGGAGGACTGTCCTCCCAGCGCGCTGGGGCTCAGTAGACGCAGTATCAGCGGAAGACCGCCGCGCCGGGCAAGACCGGCGCGGCGGTTATTTTATTCGGCGCCTTTTTCGGCTGCCCTTAATGCATTTCCCCTCATGCGGCGCCAGGACGCCCGGCGCTTCGCCTGATGATAAGTCGCCGGCGTTATGCCTTCCCTTTTGGTTTGCGGGTGAACCGATACATTTGCACCTTTTCAAGCGTGGCCACGCCGGTATGAAGGATTTTATCGAGGACCTCCATGAAAGCGTTCACTTTTCCCTCGCTGTCCATGATTTCGACCACAACCGGCAGGTCCTTGGAGGTCCTCAGAATTTTGCCTGGATTGAGCCCGCTCGCCTTGCCGTAGCCTAAGTAGCCGCGAAACACGGTGGCTCCGGCAATTCCCGCTCTCTGAGCCTGAACCACAACCTCCTCGTAGAGAGGCCGACCCTCGTATTTGTCATCCTCGCCCAGAAAGATGCGCAGTTGAACAGCAGTTTCGACGTGACGCATGCGGTTTTCTCATTTTCCAAATTCGTGGTTCGGTCGCGCCCCATTCATGCACAAAAGGCGTCTCCAAAAAGAGATCACGTTTTCGGACTGAAATAAACAATCTCTGCCAGTCCCGATGTCGTAATCTCCGCCACGCGCCGGCTTGGCTCAAAAATCGGTGGGATGTTTGTCGACGACAGGACGTCATTCTAGCCCAATTTTTGTGCACCGCAAGCTATGCGAACCAATACCTAAAAGCAATCGAGCAAATCGATGCCCATTGCTGTTCGCCCGGTCAGGCTGCCGCTCGTGCAGCCATCACCCGTCATTATGTGGCTGAAGCGGCACAGTTCTTTGATTCCGCATGTCCCCCAACAAGATGGCTCTTTACCAATCTGATTTGTGTGTTTGTTGTAGGGCGAGGCGGAGCTTCCGCTTTTTAGGCGCGCAGACAGGGCCGGGATGGACATGGGCTATAGCAGGGGCATCGCGGCGGTTTTAAAACGGGCTGGGCGAATGTTTCGCATAGCGCTCGGTTTGGCCGCGCTGACCGGCCTTCAGTCATGCGTTGGGCCAGATTTCAATATTCCAGATCCGTTGGATATTAGGAGCTACACCCCTTCGCAAGTGCCTGCGCAGAACTCGGCGGGAGGCAAGACGCAGCATCTCGACGTGGGCCGCGAGCTGCCGGCCGAATGGTGGTCTCTTTTTCGCTCGAACGAATTGAACAGCCTTGTGGAGCGCGCGCTTCGGGACAACCCCAATTTCGATGCGGCGCAGGCCGCCATGCGCGCGGCGCAAGCCAATGTTTACGCGGAAGTCGGTCAGCTCTTCCCGCTTGCCTCCGGAAACTATCAGGGAACGGGCGGCAAGGTGGCGACGTCGCCCACTGGCGGCGGCGTCGCGGCGCCGATCGTCACCTCGTCCGGCGCAAACCCCGTTTATTATTCGCTCCATACGGCGCAATTTTCAGTTTCTTACGTTCCCGATGTTTGGGGCGGCACGCGCCGCCAGATCGAGAACCTGGAAGCGCTTAAAGAGAACCAGCGCTTCATGAACGAGGCGACGTTTCTAACGCTGACTTCGAACATCGCATCGGGCGCTATCCAGGAAGCGTCGCTGCGAGAGCAGATCGCGGTAACCAACCGGTTGATTGTCATCTCCCGCGACATCCTGGAAAAGGTGCGGTTACAAAAAGAGCTGGGCCAGCTGACGGAACTCGACGTCGCCGGACAAGAGGCTCTCGTCGCCCAGACTGAGGCGACTTTGCCGCCTTTGCGCAAAGCGCTCGACCAGAACCGGGACTCGCTGGCAGTGTTGTCCGGTCATCCGCCGGGCGAAGGTTTGCCAGAGAAATTCGAGTTTTCCTCGCTTAAGCTTCCGCGGAACCTGCCTGTGAGCCTTCCTTCCGATCTGGTCGCCCAACGGCCGGATGTCCGGGCGGCGGAGGAAAACCTCCATGCCGCTTGCGCCATGATCGGCGTCTCGATAGCGAACCGCCTGCCCCAATTTTCGCTGGGCGGCGACATCGGCCGAAGCGGGCCCCTGATTCAAAACCTGTTCAGCGCCAACCCCGCTTTCTACTTCTATACCGGCGTGGCGAATGCGTCGCAGGTCATCTTCGACGGCTTCACCCTTCAGCAAAGGCAACGCGCCGCCGAAGCCGGCTTCGATCAGGCGGCTGCGCAATATCGCCTGGCGGTTTTGACGGCGTTCCAGAATGTCGCCGACTCGCTCTACGCGATCCGTCACGACACCGTCGGGTTGCAAAAGGCGATTATTGCCGAAGCCGCGGCGGCAAAAGCGCTGAGGCTGACGCGCATCCAATTGAATGAGGGGCAGGTCGCCTTTACGCAGGTTCTGACCGCACAGACCGCTTATCTGCAAGCCTCTCTCATCGTCATTCAGGCGCAGGCAAACCGGTTTACCGACACCGTCGCACTCTTCCAGGCTTTGGGCGGCGGCTGGTGGAATCGCGCCTCTCCTCCCCATACCGAGGCGCCGAAAGCTTGGCTGACAAGCGTGGTGGGCGTCGACCCCGATCCTGTAGCGAAAGAATATCCTGGAGCGACAAAGAATGAGGCGAGGTGACGGTGCCTGCTTGAGCCGCTATAAGCGCAATGCGCCAGGAGTTCTTTCATGATCAAGTACATGCCCGCGGCTCTCCTACTGAGCATGGCGGCCTTCGCCAGTCTGCCTGCAACGGCCGCAGATACAAAACCGTCCGCCCCTGAACCCGTTGTGGAGCTTTCAGAAACCCAGATTAAGTCCATCAAGAGCGATCCAGTCGTCGAGCACGACTTTCCGCAGGTGCAGCAGTCTGTTGGCACAATAGACTTCAATCAAGAGTTGCTGACGCAGGTTTTTACGCCTTATCAAGGGCGTATTATCACGGCGTTCGCGAGCGTCGGCGATCGCGTGAAGAGGGGCGATGTGCTCTTCACGGTCGAAAGCCCCGACCTTATGCAGGCGGGATCGACGCTGATCGCCGCCGCGGGGGTGCTCGAACTTACGAGCAAAAACCTCGACAGGCAGAAGAACCTTTATAGACAGAGCGCAGCGGCCCAGAAAGATTACGAGCAAGCGATATCGGATCAGCAAGCCGCCGAGGGCGCCTATAATGCGGCCCGAGCGGCAGTAAAGGTGTTCGGAAAGTCCGACGCCGAGATCGACAAAATCGTTGTCGAACGCAAGATCGATCCGGCCCTTGACGTGCCATGTCCCATTACGGGGCTGATAACCGCGCGAAACGCGTCGCCTGGTCTTTTGGTTCAGCCGGGAAATCCGCCGCCTGTCTACATCGTCGCCGATACGTCCTCGATGTGGATGCTTGCCAACGTTTCCGAAAAGGATGCGCCAGCCCTCAGGCTGGGCCAACAGGTGGCGGCGAAGGTTTCGTCTCTGCCGGGGCGGACCTTCCGAGGCAAGATCGTGACAATCGGCGCGACGGTAGACCCAAACACGAGGCGTGTCCTCGTGCGATCCGAGATCGCTGATCCCAATCATGAGCTTCGGGGCGGCATGTTCGCCAATTTCGATATCACGGTGGCGCCCCCGAGAAAGTCGCTTGCCGTCCCTCAGGATGGCGTGGTTCGCGAAGGCGATGGCACGATGACCGTTTGGGTGACGGCCAATCGGAAGAAATTCGAAAAGCGCGTCGTTCAGATCGGCCTGACCGATGGGGGGTTCGTCGAGATCCGCGAGGGGGTGCAGGGTGGCGAGCTCGTGGCGACGGACGGGTCGCTCTTCATTGCTAATCAATACGCCAACGTCGGCCAGTGAGGCCGGACGCTTGGAACTCGATCGCTATAGAGGTGCTGTGTGCTAAAAGCGCTTGTGACATTTGGCTTAACGCGCCGGCCTATCGTTCTTCTCCTTCTGCTCGCTTTCATCGTGGGAGGCGGCATCGCTTTCCTGAAGCTGAATATTGAGGCGTACCCAAATCCGGCGCCTGTCATCCTGGAAATCACGGCGCAGTCGGCAGGGCTTTCAGCAGAGGAAATGGAGCGTCTCTACACGATTCCGATGGAGGTCGGGCTTGCGCCGACGCCCGGAGTTAACAACATTCGCTCGACATCGTTCTATGGCTTGTCTTTCGTCCGTGTAACATTCAATTACGGGGTGGATTACTACTTCGCCTTGCAACAGGCTCAGATCAGTCTCTTACAGAATGTCAACCTGCCTAATAACGTTTCACCGCAAATCCAAGCTTCGAGCCTCGTCGGTGAAGTCTATCGCTATCAAGTTACAGGCCCGAAACATATCGGCATCACGAATCTTCGCACCATTGAAGACTGGGTTCTGCAACGCCGCTTTCTGACAGTATCGGGCGTGGTGCAGGTCAACACCTGGGGCGGTACGACCAAGGAATTCGAGGTCGAGGCCGACCTGGACAAGCTCGAAGCCTATAACGTGACGGTCTCGCAGCTCGTGAACGCCGTGAGCAACGCGAACATCAACGTCGGCGCGCGCACCATCAATATCGGGAAACAATCTGTAAACATACGCGGCGTCGGCTTGATCGACGATGCTGGAAATTCAGACCTTATTGTGGGCCGAAAGGTCGAAGACATTGAAACTATAACTCTTGGTGAATTCAATAACGTGCCGGTTCAGCTTAAGGACGTAGCAAGAGTTTATGTCGGCTACGTGCCAAGGCTTGGCAAAGCCGGTCGCGACGACGATGATGACGTGGTCGCGGCTATCCTGGTCATGAACCGCACGCTTCATACAAACGACGTCATTGCGCGCATCAAGGCGGAGGTTGAAAAAATCAACACCGACGGAACCCTCCCGCCCGGCGTTAAACTGGTTCCCTATTATGATCGCTCTTCGCTGGTCTCGGTTACAACCGAAACCGTGCTGCACAATCTCGTCTTCGGCTGCATTCTCGTATTTCTTATACAGTGGATTTTCCTTGGCGACTTGCGAAGCGCCATTATCGTGGGAGTCAATATACCATTCGCGCTGTTCTTCAGTATCATCATACTCGTGCTTCGAGATGAAGACGCCAACCTCCTCTCATTGGGCGCCGTAGACTTCGGGATCATTGTCGACTCGGCCGTCATCTTGGTTGAAAACGTTTTTCGCGTATTTCAAGCCAGGGAGCGAGAGCAACTCTTAAGCAGCCCTGTGCCAATAGAACGGAATGGCAAGAACGCCAGCCTGATGAACCGCATACGCCTGATTTACATCAGCGCCACGCAGGTCG
Organism: uncultured Alphaproteobacteria bacterium; assembly: GCA_963748525.1. Classification (GTDB taxonomy): domain Bacteria; phylum Pseudomonadota; class Alphaproteobacteria; order Rhizobiales; family Rhodomicrobiaceae; genus Rhodomicrobium. The sequence goes on along the minus strand of CAVVJJ010000015.1, from coordinate 803,592 downwards.
ATACGGCGGTGCTTTTTTCGACCGCCATTACTCTTGCTGCTTTCGTCCCGCTTTTCACGATGCAGGGCGTGGAAGGGCAAATCTTCAACCCGATGGCCAGAACTTACGCATACGCGCTCGTGGGCGCGTTGCTGGCCACGTTTACGATTACGCCCGTGCTTGCCTCGTTCCTCATCCCGGAGCACGTCGAGGAGACAGAAACGATCGTGGTCCGCGCGATCCGCGCCGCTTACACGCCTTTGCTGCGGCTTGCGCTTCGTGCGCGCGTTTTGACTGTCGCCATCGGCGTTGTCTTTTTGATCTTCAGCGCGTTCCTCGCGTCGAGGCTCGGGACAGAGTTCCTCCCGGCGCTCGAGGAAGGAAACCTTTGGATTCGCGCATCGATGCCGCCTACGATTTCCCTCGAAGCCGGAATGCCGGTCGTCGACCGCATGAGGCAGATTCTCAAGAGCCACCCCGAGGTCATCACGGTTGTTTCACAGCACGGCCGTCCCGATAATGGCAGCGATGCGACCGGCTTCTTCAACGCCGAGTTCTTTGTGCCGCTAAAGCCCTTCGGCGAATGGGCGCCGGGCGCCTGAAGGAAGATTTGATCAAGGATCTTCAAAATGAATTTTCCTCGGAGTTCACCGGGATCGATCTGAACTTCTCTCAGTACATCCAGGACAACATCGAGGAAGGCCTTTCCGGCGTCAAGGGCGCCAACTCGGTCAAGATTATCGGCCCGGACCTCTTCAAGCTCGAGGAGCTCGCGACGCAGGTAAAGCGCATTATGAGCGATGTTCGGGGCGTAACCGACCTGGGCATATTCCGCGTTCTCGGCCAGCCCAATCTTAACGTCAAGGTGGATCGCAACAAAACGGCCCGCTATGGGCTCAACTCGGGCGACGTCAATAACTTTGTCCAGACCGTGTTTGGAGGCAATGTCGCGACCACCATTTACGAAGCGGATCGCCAGTTCGGCGTCAATGTCCGCGCAGCCCCGAAATTCCGCGACTCCGTCGAAAGCGTAAAAAACTCGAAAATCAACTACACGACGCCCAATGGCAACGCGTACATCCCTCTCAGCGAAGTTGCGGACATAACCCTCGATACCGGCGCATCCTATATCTTTCACGAGAAAAACCAGAGGTTCATACCAATCAAGTTCAGCGTGCGCGAACGCGATCTTGGCGGAGCGGTGGCCGAGGCAAAAGACCGGATCGCCAAGGCCGTCACATTGCCGAATGGCTATCGGCTGGAATGGGCGGGGGAATTCGAGGAGCTTGAACAGGCGCAGAAGCGATTGGCCATCGTTGTTCCTCTCAGCCTTCTTCTCATTCTCGGTCTGCTCTACGCGCTGTTCAACAGCATACGCGACAGTCTTCTTGTTCTGACAGGCATTCCGTTTGCGGTGGGAGGCGGGATCATCGCTCTTGCGATTTCGGGAGAGGAATTCGGCATATCGGCGGCGATTGGCTTCGTATCGCTGTTCGGCGTTTCGGTCATGAACGGCATTTTGATCATGACCTACTTCAACGAACTGCACCGCTCCGTGGCCAGCACCACCGATGCGATGTTCCAAGCCGCGACGCAACGGATGCGCCCGATGCTTATGACCGCATTGTCGGCCTGCATCGGACTGTTTCCAGCCGCCTTGTCGACAGGGATTGGCAGTCAGGTCCAAAGGCCTCTCGCCATCGTTGTCGTGGGCGGAATGCTGGTCGGTCCGCTGATGCTGCTCATCGTGGTCCCCGCGCTGCAAACCCTGTTTCTAGGCAGCGGCGCCGATTCTGAAGATGCCAAGCCGGAAGAGGAGCAGGAGTCCGTTTAGGGCTTCATCGCCGGAAAGCGAACATTCATCGTGAGCGGCAAGCGCTCACTTTGGGTTCCACCCATGCCTATCTCTTGGCGCGTGGCCGGGCGCGGAAACGTGCGGGCGGGTTGGAACGGCGCGCCCTGGGCTTGAAGGGAACGGTAAGCCGTCGAATTTCTGGACGCTCGCGCGGAGGCTTAGAAGGGGTGAGGATCGCGCACAAAAAGGCTGCGCCGCCGGCCGGTTGTCGGGTCGCTTTCGGCAATCCGGCAGAGACCGGCGAAAGCGCGGCAGGCCGCAAAGCTCGAAGGCTGCGCCATCTCAAGCGGCCTGTTGGCTGTCTGCCGGGCATTCTTCTTGGCGTGTTCCAGCACCGGGATTGGGGGAGCTTACCTCGCCCGCTGGCGCTCCAAGACGGCATTTAAGCATTTGAAAAGTATCATCGGATTATCCGGGCCACCAGGGGAAGACACGCAAGTTGCAAAAACTGGGTTTGGCTCACCCCTCGATGATCCTATCCGGTCGCAAGCCGTTATCTTGGCGCCCGGCACGTATAGAGGATGCAGCCGGCAATCTGAATACTACTTCCCGATTTACACCGCCCCTTGCGAATACAAACATTGGCGGAGCATCTCGGAGGGACGGCGCAGCTCGGCGCGACAACCGCAGGCTTTGGTTGAGGCGCAACAGGAGCAGCGTCGCTCGTTTTTGAATGAGCCAAGCAGCCTATGATCAAAGCCGCACAGAACGCCGCTCTGGTTGCCTGCGAGAAAAAACTGCGCATGAACACTCCGGGAAATAAAAGTCACGCCCTGTTCATCGCATGGGAGGCGCGAGGAACGAAAAGCATGCGGCCGCGCCGCGCCTAAGGCTCTTCGGTCACAGTTAGCTCCTGGTTTGGGCGGAATTGTGCTCTTGTCGCCCGGAGCTTAAAGGGGCGGCCGACGCCAGCGGGAAACGGCGGGCTGGTGTCTCCTCGCCGAGGACAACGACAGCGTCGCGGTTCACACGCAAGGCGGCAAGCTCGCCATAGGCTTCCCTGATGACGCGCCCCTTTTTGCAGGCGGATACAGCAAATCCGGCGTCAGGCGAGTTTTTATCTGGCAAGACTTATATGCGTACAATCCGAAACTTTTCTTCCGTCATCGCAATAGCCACCTCCTCATAATTGAGCATGGGTTCCCGCTCATGAATCGGGGTTGCGCGGCGCGAGTCACATCTGACGGACCGCGCTTGACACCGGGACCCAACCGAACTCTGCACGCCCGCTCGTCAAAAACTCAAGGATAAGGCTATGGACACCAATACGCTTTTGCTTATCGTTATCGTGCTGCTCTTGCTTGGCGGCGGCTATTACGGCCGGAAGCGCTGGTTCTAGACTTTCGGTAGCCGGCCTGCCCGGCGAACGAGGCAGCCAGCTTCATTACAGAACAGGAAGGAAGACCCATGGCCGAGACGAACCAAACGGAAATACCGAAAGAGATGCGCGAACTCGTCGTGCAAAACATCGACCAGGCTCGCGCGGCTTTCCACCAGCTCATGGACGCGGCGACTAACGCGCAGGAGATGATAAAGAAAATTATCCCAGCAAGCCCGGTGGCGCAGGGATTGACCGAGGTGCAGGAGCGGGCGATGAGGTTCACCCAGCAAAACCTCGACGCCAGTTTCTCGCTGGCCCATGAGCTCGCAAAGGCAAAGGATTTGACGGAAGTCTGGCAAATTCAGAGCAGGCACGCGCAGCTGCAGATGCATGCCTATGCGCTTCAGGCGCAGGAGCTAGGAAGCCTGGTGAACGCGGCTGCCCAAAAGGCAAAGCCGGGCAGCTGAGCGTCGGAGCACGTTCCGCGAGGCTGCCTTGTCCATCGAAACGGGCAAGCCGGCGTGCTGTGGCTGGGAGCGCCCCGCTTCCGCATCGCCCAGCCACACTGTCCGCTTTGGCCAAGGCCAACGGATACCAGCCAGCATGGCTGGCTAGAAGGGACCCTGCCGCCCCCCAACCGTCGAGAATTATGGTTAGCTCAAGCCCAATCGCGATAGCGTCGGAATCTGCTCATGAGGCTTAATCGCAACCACAGGCGCATCCAATTTAGGACAAAGCGCCCGCGTCCGATAAAACGTCGCACGATGCTCTAGCCGCTCTGCACATGGCGATCAGGGCAGAACTGTTCTGGAGGAAGGAGCGCTGTGCGGCTCGGTGGCGGGCTGGCGGGTTATCGCGATCAATTGGATTGCGAGAAGGACTGCAATAACGATCGGCCAAATGACGAACCGGGACTTTTTTGATTTGAGGCCACCGCGCTGGCGAGGGGGCGGCACCGCGACGCCGGCCGGGGACGGCAGAAGATCGATCAAGCGATCGCAAACCGTCTTGGCGTTCAGATATGACGACGGCGCCCCGGGTGTCGCCGCAATAAACGCGACGAGTCTCTCGGCCGCGGATAAGCGTGGCAATTGAGCGAGCTTAGCGGCCTCTTCCCAAGGATCGACGCCAAGCCGGGCGAGGACCGAAAGAACGCTGAGCGGCGTCGCCTCGCTATCCTCGTCGATTTGCGCAAATAAAAAGTCGTCGAACTGGGGTGTAAGATAAGAAACCGAAGCAGAAGCCGTCATTTCAATCACCCGATTTCGCCATCTATCAGACCAAGTGCATCGCGGCGCATGTGACTGACCTAATATAGTGCGCCCGACGCAGCAGGGTTAGGTTCGAAATATGCCGACGAAGGCGATAAGGCCGGAATTTGCTTTCTGCTGCGAAGAGAAAAGCACAAAAGCGGCGCGTCATCGGGCGGCGAGCGCAACGCGGATCAAAGCGGACAGCGACTTGGCGCCAACTTTCCGCATGATGGCGGCGCGGTGATTCTCCACGGTCCGCTGGCTGATTTTCAAGTCGCGCGCGATGTTCTTGCTCGGCATGCCGGCCAGAACCAAATCGAGGATCTCGCGCTGGCGTGATGTGAGGGACTCCATTTTCGCAGTCGCAATTTTTCGGTCGGCGGATTGCTCGGGCTGCCTGCCGGAGTAATCAAGAGCCTCCTTGATGCATTCGATGAACTCGTTCGGGCGAACCGGCTTTTGCAAGAAGTCGAAGGCGCCCGCCTTCATCGCAGTCACGGCCGTGGCGACATCGCCATAAGCCGTGATCATGATGACAGGCAGCGAATACTGCATGGCGGTCATGCGCTTGATAAGGTCAAGCCCCCCAAGGCCCGGCATTCGCGCATCGAGAAGCAGACACCCGGTTCGATCCGGCGAGCAGGCCTCCAAAAATGTCGCGCCGCCGGCGTAAACTTCCGCGCGAATTCCCTGTCTCTCGACGATGGCCCGCATGGCGTTGCGGACCTCGGGATCGTCGTCGACAATGAACACCGTCGGCGCCGCCGCTTTCTGGTCCGTTTTGTCGAGAATGCCGGCGACGTGGCGCATAAGGCTCCGCCCGTCCACCGGCTTGTAGAGATGCACATGGCGTTGCTCCGCGATATTGCGAAGCGCGGCCGCCGAAATGTCGCCGGTGAGCATAATGGCGGGTATTTTCCGCGCCGAGGCTTCGCATATTTTGGCGATGACCTCGAGCCCGTTCGCGCCGGGCAGATTATAGTCCGCCACGATCAAATCGAGGCTCTTGCCGCAAGCAGCAGCGAGGGCAAGGGCTTGATCTCCATCTCGTGCGGCGAACGCGCAAAAGCCGCGGCTGTCGAAAAGCAGTTTGAGCGTATCGCGGATTTCCGCGTCGTCTTCGACAATAAGAATTGCGCGCGAGCGGCCCGGAGACGGACGAGGGATTGCATCCGCTTTTGGGGAGCCCGCGCGTTCAAAAAGCGCGGGGACAGGCGCTGGCGCGCGGACCACGGGCACATCGACCGCGAAGACCGAGCCCCGGCCGACGCGCGAACGGACGCTGATCGGCGCTTCGAGCAGATCGCCAAGACGCTGAACGATCGCAAGCCCGAGCCCAAGCCCCTTCGCGCGTTTGGCCGCCTGGTTGTCAAGCTGATGAAACTCTTTGAAGATCGCGCTGAGTTCCGTTTCCGGTATTCCCGTTCCGGTATCCCAGACTTCGATGCTCAACCGGCTCCCGTGCCGCCTGCAGCCGAGCAGCACCTTGCCGCGGCTCGTATATTTCGTGGCGTTGGCGATCATGTTGCGGAGAATCTGCTCCAACAGGCGCGGATCGCTATGCACCGTCAGATTGCAGGGCACGACGCGCAGTTTCAAGCCTTCGTTCGAGGCGTGAATTTCGAACTCGCCATGCAGTTGCCGGAGAAGATCGTTGATCGCAAAGTTGCAAAGCTTCGGCTGTACGACGCCCGCCTCGAGCTGGTTGATGTCGAGAAGCTTGTCCAGCAAGCCCGACATCGTCACGATCGTATGATCGAGCCGCTTGATCAGGTCCGATGCAGGAGGTTCCGAGATGTCGTCGGCGAGCATCGCTTGTATCAAGCTCATCGTCTGAAGCGGCTGTCGCAGATCGTGGCTGGCGGCGGCCAGGAAACGAGACTTTCCTAGGTTGGCGCGCTCAGCCTCTTCCTTGGCGGCGGCAAGGGCTCCGGCCTTGGCCTTCGCATCGGTGACATCGTCGAGGGAGACCAGTATTTTCCGGCGGTCGGAGAGACCGACGATCTCGCAGGCGCTGGCAAGAAATGTTCGCAGCCCGAGACCTGTGAAACCGGCCTCAACCTCGTGGTTCTCTATCGGGACGCCCCTCTCGACCAAGGCCAGGAAGTTCGCCCACGGCTCTTCCTGGAGCAGCCGCCCAAGCGGTTTGCCTATGCTCTGTTCCGGCTTCAGATCGAAAAATCTAAAAAACGACGCGCTTGCGGAGACGAGGCGCAAGCCCTCATCCAGCACAACAAGCGGCTGCTTGACGGTGGCAATGATGCTTTCGGCATAGGATCTTGCGGCCTGGATCTTGCGCTCGGCGGCCTTCATTTCGGAGATGCGGGCGAAAGTGAGCACCACGCCGCCAACCGCGTTTCCTCCGCTCAGGTAGGGCAGGACGCTGCGGATGTACCAATTGCCATCCTGGCTTTCGATCTCACGCCGGACAGGTGTAAGCTTCGCCAGCACGGCGCCTGCATCCCGGATAAGCGCGTCGTCATTAAAGCGCTGGGCGAGATCGGCGAGCGGCCGGCCGATGTCGACGAGGGTAACGCCAAAGAGCGACTTCGCCGCCGGGGTGAAGAAACGGATGTTGAGGCCGTTATCGAGAAAAACTGTCGCGACGTCCGAGCTGTTCAAAATATTCTGCAGGTCCGCGGCGGTCGCGCGCTGCTGATCCAAGGTCTCCTGGAGCTGACCGTTCAGCGCCGTCAACTCCTCGTTGAGAGCTTGCAGTTCCTCTTTGGAGGTCTCCAGCTCCTCATTTGTGGACTGAAATTCTTCGTTGATGGAGAGGGCTTCTTCATTGACCGCGCGCAAATCCTCATTCGAGACTTCGAGATCGCGGATGACGGCGTTCAGCTCCTTGTGTGTCGCGTCAAGCTCCTGTTCGAGCTGAACAATTCGCGAACTGTCCTCGGGGAGCGAATTGGCTGCAAGCGCCTGTGGCGGTTGCGCGGGCTCCTCGATAAAACTGACAAGAAAAACATCTTCGGAGGGGATGGGCTGAACGGAGATCTTGACCCTGTATGTTGCGCCGTCGCGTTGGACTTGAGCGCCTTGCTTCGAAGCCGGTTCGCCCGTCTCTCGCGCGCTTTCCAGCGCCGCCCGAAGGTTGGGCCGAAGCCCCTCCCGCGCCATGACCAGAATTTTCTGGTTCGCCTCGCCCTGCGCGACTTGCAGATACCGGTCTACGGCCCCGGAATAAAACAGCGCTTCATATTTTTTATCGACCAGGACCGAAGGCGGCGCGAAAGCTTCCAGCAATTTCGTCGAGGCGAGATCCTCGAAATTGGCGCGGGGCGCCGTTCTTCTAAGCGCCGGGGTGAATGAAGGCGCCAGGCGTTCTTTGATCGCGCTAACCCGAATTCCGGCCTCGGCCGCCTGCCCGCCGGATAGATGGCGGTAGATGCGTTGCTTTTTGCTGATCGGCTCGAAGCGGTGCTTGAACTCTCCAACCGTTTCGGACCGCCCCAGAAACAGCACGCCTCCGGCGCGAAGCGCAAAATGAAACAGCGACAGGATCTGCTCTTGCGCGCTGGGCTGTAAATAGATCAGCACATTCCGGCAGGAAATCAGATCGAGCCGCGAGAAGGGCGGGTCCGCCAGGAGATCCTGGACTGTGAAGACCACGGCGTCGCGCAACGTGCGCACAACGCGAAATCCAGCGCCCTCGCGTGTGAAAAACCGGCTCAAGCGTTCCGCGCTGACCTGCGATTCGGTCTCACGTCCATAAAGCCCCGCACGCGCGAAAGCGATTGCATGCGGGTCCACGTCGGACGCAAAGACCTGAAGCTTGAGGGCGCGCTTTGAAACCGCGATCGCTTCAAGAAAAAGGATTGCAAGGCCGTAAGCCTCCTCGCCGGTGCTGCAGCCGGGCGTCCAGATGCGGAGCGGCCTATCTTGAGGCTGCGACGCGACCATTTCCGGGATGACGCTTTCGGCGAGCGCCTGGAATGCGGCCGCATCGCGAAAAAACTCCGTCACGTTAATGAGGAGATCGTGTGCAAGGCTATCGAGTTCCGAAGGCTCGGCGTTGAGCTTGTCGATGTAGCTAGCGGTCTCGGTTATGCCTGCCATCGCCATGCGCCGCTCGATCCGTCGCGTCAGCGTGCCTGCTTTGTAAAGGGAGAAATCCTGACCGGTCTTCGTCCGCACAAGGCCAAGGATCTCCAGAAACCGGCCTTCGGCGCCCTCATGCGCAGCCTGTTCCGCATCGGAGGGGCGAAGACCGTTCTTGTGTTCGATGAGCGCCGCGGGCATTCCGGCGACCGGCAAAACGCGGTCTACACGGCCGGTTTGGATGGCGCTTTTCGGCATGCCGTCGAAGGCCGCCTCGGAAGGCTCCTGGACGATGACGAAGCCGCCTTTGCTTTTCACGGCCTTCAGGCCCTCGCTGCCATCCGATCCCGTGCCTGACAGCACGATCGCGATTGCCCGTTCGCCGCAATCTTCGGCGAGCGAGCGCAGGAAGACATCGAACGCGGTGCGCGCTCCATGACGCTCGGTGAGCTCGGTGAGATGAAGTTTCCCGCCCGCGATGGCAAGCGAGACCCCCGGAGGGATCAGATAGACGCGGTTCGGCTCGACCGAAACGCCCTCGGCAGCTTGCGTGACGGGCATGGCCGTGTGGCCTGACAAAAGGCCGGCCATCAAGCTCACATGGATCGGATCGAGATGCTGAACGAGGACGAAGGCCATGCCCGTGTCGGACGGCAGGGCGGCCAGCAACGCCTTGAAGGCGTCAAGTCCGCCAGCCGAGGCGCCGATGCCTGCAACGGCAAAACCGCGCGCGCTACCCGCCGCCGCTAGAGGAGCCGGATCGATTTCGGCAAACGCGGCGCCCTCGTTTTTTATGAGACGGTCATTCTGTTGCGAATGCATGCAGACGTCCCTCCGCCCAGGCTGAGCAGACCTGCACAAGCAATACTCCTATCATAGATTACGAATTTCTGCGCCTTTTATTTAGTGAAATATTACGAATTCCGGGTATTTTAACTATCCAGGCAGAAGTAATTCCAGAGCTTGAGCGCTGTAATGGCGCGCGCCGTCTTCGGCCTCCGGCATTTCACAATCTTAAGATTGAGACCGGAAACTCAAAAGACATATCCCGCCTCGTGATGAGCTAGGGACGCTCCTTCGGGAGATCCGAAGCGTTCAGCCCCAGCCTATCGCAGACTTCGCGGACCTTCGCCGCGTCGAGGCTATGCCGCGAGCCTGTCAGCGGCAACTCTGCAACGCGGCCCTCTCGATGGATCGTCAGATGCCCATGTCCATCCCCGCGATGATGGGCCTGCGAATCAAAATGGCACCCGTGCTCCGAGAGCCACTGCCGGAATGTGTCGAGTTCCATAACCGCCTCCAATCGCAAACGACTCTTGTGATGCAAACCGTCAACGCGCTCAGGAAAGGTGGCTGACGTCGAGCGCTTCGCCGCTTTCTGTAATGTCGGAAAGCAGAATATCCACGAACGGGTGCTGCCGGTTGAACGCCGTACCGCGCTGATATTTGAGCGCTGCAATGCGTTCAATCGCCGGCAGGTTCCGCTTGCCGAGATCGTTATATTGGGTTCGGAACAAACTTTTCCGGCTCTTGATGGACCGTCGCGGATCGACCCAATCGTCCATAACGCGCCGGCTTATGAAAGCCGTCACTTGTTCAGGGCCATCCCAGCCATGAAGCAGCAACCCGTCGTCGCTGTGGGCGGACTCGTCAACGGCAAATCGAGCAAGCGGCGACACGGCCGAGCCGCCCCTTTTTTCGGAGCTAAGGGCGGCGTTCGCTAGTGAGTTTTGAATTTCAAGGTCATCGTTCATGGTTCTCTATATAGGCGTTCGTCAAACAATAACCAGTCTTTGCCGCCCTCTTCCACACTCCCACATACATTTATTAGTATTACTTCGTATATGGGTATTTTCCGCAAAGTAGAAGCTCACGCCTGATTTGTGAGGGCGCATCCTTGTTCGATGCGACATCTGGCAGGCGCGCCTTGATGGGCCGAATTCAGGCGCCAAAGATCGCCGCGTAAGCGTGATCAGCGACCGCCGCATTACGCGCTGGGAGCGCGAGCACGCGCTGGAAGCGGTGCAGCGGCGGCTTGATAAAACCCCCGAGGCTGCGCGTGTGCGGCGCCAGACAGCTGGGCATCTCTTTGGGACGCTAAAGGCTCGCATGGGCGCCACGCACTTCCTGATGAAAAGGCTACCCGAGGCAGCCGCCGAAATGGCCTTGCAAGTGCTACAATTCCACGCGGGTGATGAATATCATTGGCGTCAAGCCTTGGATTGCGGCGATCACTGCATATATATCGATCAATAGCAAAAGACGTTGCGCTCTAGGACATGGGTCCTTTCGCGCGTTCCTGACAACATATAATTCGGAAAAACGAGAATTCACGGGCCTTGCATGCCTGGTATGCAAGATAGTCTTGTGTTTTTCATGCTTATACCATGCAGAGCCAGAAACAGCACCAAACGCACCTCCCGCTGCGGCGCAGCCTCCATGAATTCCGGCTGCCCGTCGGAGCCCGCAGACACGCGCTCATGCTGTCGTCGGCGGCCGAAATCACCCTTACCGCAGGCACTGCCTCGGCAACCATCGCCGACGCGCTCTTGAGGCCATCCGTGCCGCTGGGCGAAGCCGTCATCGCCCTCGCTCTGTTCTTCTGGCTCGCCGCCGAAATCGCATGTCTTGGCGCCGGACCTGCCATCGCGCTGCCGCAAGCGCCCATAGTTCCGCTTCACCCTGAGAACCTCAATCGCGCCATTCGGCGCAGGAACAGGCTCATCAAACGCGCGGCTTGGTTTAGCGCGGCTGCCTCCGCCGCCTACATTGCCGCGGGCGTTGCGCTCGCCTCATTTTCAATCATTGCAGGCGGCGCGCTCTATCTGGCCGCCGCCTGGGTCGAATACAGCTTCAAGCAAGGCGAGCCGGCGACTTGCCAGCGCTTCGACGCACGAAGCGCCAGGGAATGTGTCGCTTACGCGAAGACGCTGCTGCAACGCAATCCGGCGACACTGAGCGGCGTTATCACCCTTCCCGCTCTTGCCGCGTTTTGCGCGGGACTGTTCCAAGCCCTTCCGACCTATCTCGCCGTGCTGATCACGGCTGGAAATCTGATCGCGACCACCTTGTGGAGCGCTGGCATCGCGCAGCAGAAAACGCTCCCTAAAACGGGACGCTCGGAGCCGCCAGCGATCGAGGCAAGGCTTCTGCGAGAAGAGACGATTGGATGATATGCGGCTTGTTGCATCGCGCCTTTATTCGGCGAGGTTTATAGTCAGCGGGACGGAGGCATGACTTAAGTCGCGCCGTATATTATAACAAATATTAACATTTTGATAGGGAGGCGGCGAGTTTATCCGTGAACATTACGGCGCATAGAGATGTAATTGTTAGGCGCACATTGGTTGCACACTTTCACTGTAAGTATATTCCGAAGCTATGCCAGCCGAATTAGACTGTGCCAACATGGATCGGATGGGAACTCCACGGTTTGTAGAGAAGCTAGCAGCGCGTCGGCAACTCACCAATCGCAAAGCCGCCGCCACCCTGGAGGACGAGTGAACCCCTCGCCTGCGGACATAACGGTAAATTCAACCGAGGAAGCCCAATCATCGTCTTGAGCAACGGAAAACAGCGAACACGCACTGACCGAACAATAACTAAAATTGCCGATAACGCGGCATCAGAAAGCACGGTCGTAACATGCATCTTCAAGGAGCGCGCGTCCTCATTGTCGAGGACGATTTTCTGGTCGCAATGGCGGCCAACGAGATGGTGAGATGGGTTGGAGGGATCGTTGCAGGCACAGCCTGCTCCGTTGCCGCGGCCGAGGAGAAAATCCGGGAGCCGGGTGTCGATTGCGTGATGCTCGATGTCAACCTCAACGGCGACCTGTCCATCTCAATCGCCGCCGAACTGCAAAAGCGGGGAATCCCGTTCGTTTTCTGCACGGCCTACAGCCATGCGTTTGAGGGTTTTGAACGCATCCCACGCGTCATTAAACCCTATTGCGAGCATGATTTGGTAGCCGCATTCAACGCGGTGCCCGTCCGGATCTAAGCATTTGAATGCACACCTTCCCCGCAACTCAGGCGGGGTTCCCTGGCAGGAGGCGCATCACTTACGCTTTCTGGCGCCGCTCGAGGTCAAGGCCGCGTCGCGCCTGCCACGCCTCTAAAGCCTCGCTGAATAGAATATGGCCGATGCGCGCGTCAAACGTGTAGGGGTTCTCGCGGATTGGCTGGTTGGGGGCTTCGTCGTTGAGCCATGCGCGCGCGTATTGAGCAATCAAGGTCACGTCGTCGGGAACGCGCGCATCGAGATCGATGTTGGCGAGCTTGGCGAATTCCTCCCGGCTAAGCCCGGCCGGAGGCTGCCAATTTCTATGGACGTCTTTCACTGGCCGCACAAGCGGGTTCATCCTGACCAGGGAGACGGGTTCGGGAAGTTGGCGTAGCTCGCTCGCCAGCAACTTGCCGGTCGGCAGCGACGGCACAGGGTTGCCGAGCATGATCCACGCTTCGAAAGTGGCCGAGTCCGGAGGATCGTCGAGAATGCTCTCCGAAAGCTCCCGCAAATCCGTAAACAGCCCGTGCCGCGCCGGCGCGTCGACCAGGCCGAGTTCTTCAGGCGTTGGCCGGGCCACGATCGGCAAGGTGACGGCGCCCGTGCCGATGCTCAAGACCCGAATGTCCTGATGCGCAATGCGGCCCTGGCCGTTGGCGAGCGCTTCAGTCACGGCAGCCAAGACCGGATTGTTATCGCCGGTGACGCCTCCGTCCCAGAACCTGTTTCCGAAGCTCACGGTTCCTGGCAGACGGGCCGGCGCGTTGAAGTAATTGACAGGGGCTGTGCTCGATGCGTGGATCGCTTCGGCAAGCGTGGCCTCGGTCGGACCCGACGAATTCGCAAGACTGTCTGCATTGGACCTGAAGAATTTCGCGCGTTTCCAGTCGTAATCGAAGCCGACGATGAGGAAGTGAGTAAGCTGGCCGTTGGCTTGCTGTATGCGCTGGGGGATCTCCGTCAATTTCACCGATCCGAGGCTCGGCAAGAGCTTGAGCAGAACGTTCAGTTTTTTCTGTGTGTCGTATTTCGGCCCCAGTTGGAGGAGCCGGCGCGTTAGCCCATGATACCAGTAGCCCGGTGCGAACCAGGATTCTCTCGGAAAAAGCAGGTGCGATGTCTGGAAAAAATCGAGGAGCTGATCCAGCGCCATATCCTCGGCGAGGGCGCCGAGAACCACGCTACCGCCTGAGTTGGCGGCCACGAGATCGAAGCTGGCGAGCACTTCATGTCCGCGTGCGCTGTCTCCAAAGAGTTTCTGAAGCGCCATCACCGTAATCAAAGACCAACGCCCCCCGCCATCGAGGCATAAAAGGCGATAGGGGCTATGCGAACTGGGCATGACATTCTCTCACTAACAGGGAAAGCCTGTTTGACGCTTTTGATTTTAGCCAAAAAATCGGAAAAAGATAAGACGACGTCGGCTATTCCGCCTTACCTATCGTTGACATACGCCACGCCATATTGGCGGCACGTGGAGAGGGCCGCGCAGCGGCCTCTGGAACTTCCGGCCGCCGCCCGCCAATGGGTGGCTCTGAGGCGCTTTTCGTACCCGGAATCGCTTCAGCAATCGAAGGCAAACGATGCGGCAGGCTTTTTCTTAGCCATAAAGCTCTTACCTCTTCTTTCACTGTGGTCTTGTCAGCGAGGAACGCCAGGTGACAACCGTCTATGATTTTTCCGCCACGTCCCTATCGGGTGAGACGATTTCTTTGAAACAATTTCAGGGCAAGGCGCTGCTGATTGTAAACACGGCCAGCAAATGTGGCTTCACGCCACAATATGCGGGGCTGGAAGAGTTACATAAGAAATATGCAGCGCGCGGCTTTGAGGTGCTCGCTTTCCCATGCGATCAGTTCGGCGGCCAGGAACCAGGCGATGCCGAGGAGATCAAGAATTTCTGCTCGCTGACCTACAATGTCACGTTCCCGTTATTCAGCAAGGTCGCTGTCAATGGGAAGGAAGCCCATCCGCTTTTCAGGTTTCTGAAGCACGCCAAGCCCGGTCTGCTGGGGTTAGAATCAATCAAATGGAACTTCACGAAGTTCCTGGTTGGTCGCAACGGCGCCGTTGTCGGACGTTATGCGCCGACGACCAAGCCAGAAGACTTGCAAACCAGCATCGAGGCGCTTCTTTGATTCTGAAAAGACGTGATCTGGCCCGCGGGGGGAACCGGGCTTTCTATGACTTCCCGCAGCCGCTGCTTCACGCGGCGCCCGGTCGCGAAGACAAAGCCGCCCTATTGGCTCATTCCGAGACTTTCTGTTGGCGACGCTCTCTGCCAGTTCTCGCCTGCCCGCGTTTGCCGCCGGCTTTCGCCCCCTTCGCCGCAGTCGCGGACGAAACCGCGGATACAGCGCTTCCATTGGCCTTCGCGCCATTGCGCTTCTGGCCGAGCCCCATGCTCTTGGCTAAGTTCGAACGTGCGGCGGCATAAGCTGGAGCCACCATCGGGTAATCGCGCGGCAGACCCCACTTTTCGCGGTATTCCTCGGGAGAAAGGTCGTAATGAGTCTTGAGGTGCCGCTTCAGGGATTTGAACTTCTGACCGTCCTCAAGGCAGATGATGTAGTCCTGAGTGACCGATTTCTTGACCGAGACGGCGGGGATCAGCTCAACCTTCTCGGGCTCGACCGTTTGCGTTGAGGCTTTGCTCAAAGCTGCATGGACGGAGCCGATCAGGTCCGGAAGTTTGTCGGCGCTAAGTGCGTTGTGCGCAACATAGGCCGCCACGATGTCCGCGGTCAGCGGAGTTAGATTGATTTCGGTGCTGTCTGTCATAATGATTCCTGAGTTCTGTTTCGTGCGCGGAAGCAAAAAGCTCATACCGCGCCGATTTGTTGATATCCGCTTGAGGCGTATTAGGGAAGTCTCTAATAGAGAATAGCTGATTGTGAAATTTCATCACAGTTTTTTTGCTACCGATGCTCTTCCCGCAGGCAAATTGCGATCTGTGCGGTCACCCGCCGGGATAAAGTTGAGGCCATCGCCATGCTTTCGATTGCGCACTTCCGGTCGATGCGGCGCCCGGTGCGGTCGCTGGTCTACCTGTTTTGGATCTACAGTTTTGTCAGCAGGGCCGTTACCGCATTTACGCAGATTTATATCTACCAGGTTTTCACTAGCGTCGAACTGAACATCATCGCCGGCATCGCGATGTTCACCGGCTGCATGATTGGCTTTTGTATTTATGGCGCGATTGCCGCGCAGTGGCGGCTCAACGCCAAGCACGGCTTCGTCCTCAGTTTTATCGTCACCGGCTTGGGCCTTATTCTCCTGCCGCTCGCGCGCGATATAACGGAAGCATGCGCCGCCGTAACTGTAAGAGGCGTGGGCTTCGGTCTGTTCTGGCTTACCATCCACACCTACGAGCTGATGGAAACGCGCGATCACGAGCGCGACGTTTATTCGACCTTTGCGTCCGCGGGCGACCAGATTGTGACCGTGGCGAGCCCGGCTTTTGCGACGCTTCTCATCTGGGTCTCGCAGAGTCATGGAGCGGGCGATTTCACGCTCCTGTTTTTTTTAACGCCGCCGATTTTCCTGCTCGGGCTGCCATCCATTGGCGCGCTGCCCGATTATCGCCCTGAGCCGATCAAGAAGCACGATCTCGTGCATTTCCTCGCGGACCGGCACAATCAAGCGGCCCAGATCTACCTCATGGGAGGGGCTGCGTCGCACATTCTTCAGCAAACCCTTATCCCGCTGGCGTCGATCATCGTGCTTGGCGCCGCGCTGAACGTCGGCAGTTTCAACACGGTCTTCGCCATTGCCGGCGCGCTTGCCTTGCTGGCGGTCGGATCGCGGCGCCGACCGGAAAACCGGCTGTTCATCCTCGGCGTGACCTCTATTGCGCTGATGGCGCTCAATTTCATGCTCGGCGCCTCGCTGACGCTGGCTGCGCTGATCGTCTACACCCTCGGCGGCAGCATCATCCAACCCATGTATCGCGTCTCGCAGCACGTCATCGACCTGAAGACCATGGACGGTATGGCCCATAGCGCAAGCGACTTCTACCCCACCATGATCCTTCGCGATGTCGCGCTTTGGGGCTGGCGCACGGCGGCGGCGCTTGTCCTCCTCGCGGTCGCTAGCGGCGCCGCCGCGACGGGGCGCGAGGCAATCTCGCTTGGCATGTATATGATCGCCGGATCCATTGCCGTGACTTATGCCGGCGCGCGGGTGCTCCTGCGCTGGAAAGCATAGGCCGGACATCGTGCGAATGTGTATGGCAAAGAAACTACAACCTGTGGATTGGTATTTAAGGCGCCACATAGCCCACTTGCGCACAGGAACAAAAGGTGTACATTCGGCGTCGTTTGCAAGTCCACGACCGCATGGGATAATAAAGGGTAACGATTCATGAGCGATGCGCCATTCCGCGTGATTGAAGGGAATTTGGGGACCATGGACAAACAGAAAGCCCTCGAAGCGGCGCTGAGCCAGATCGAGCGGAATTTCGGCAAAGGCTCCATCATGCGGCTTGGAAAGAACGAAAAGCCGGTTGAGGTGGAGGCCATTTCCACAGGGTCTCTGGGCCTCGATATCGCGCTCGGCATCGGCGGGTTGCCGCGTGGCCGCGTTGTCGAGATTTTCGGGCCGGAATCCTCGGGCAAGACCACGCTGGCGTTGCACGTCATCGCCGAAGCCCAGAAAAAGGGCGGCGCCTGTGGCTTTGTAGACGCCGAGCACGCGCTTGACGCTGGTTATGCGAAAAAGCTCGGCGTCAATCTGGAAGAGCTGATCATTTCCCAGCCGGATGCGGGCGAACAGGCGCTTGAGATCACGGACACGCTCGTGCGCTCGGGCGCAATCGACGTGATCGTGGTCAACTCGGTCGCCGCGCTGACGCCAAAGGCCGAGATCGAAGGCGAGATGGGCGACGTGCTGCCCGGCATGCAGGCCCGCCTCATGAGTCAGGCGCTGCGCAAGCTCACGGGCTCGATCTCCAAGTCGAATTGCCTTGTCATTTTCATCAACCAGATCCGCATGAAGATCGGCGTGATGTTCGGCAACCCGGAGACGACCACGGGCGGCAACGCGCTGAAATTCTACTCTTCGGTGCGGCTCGACATCCGCCGCATCGGGCAGATCAAAGAGCGCGATGAGGTTGTCGGCAATCAGACGCGCGTCAAGGTTGTTAAGAACAAGGTCGCGCCCCCCTTCAAGCAGGTCGAATTCGATATCATGTATGGCGAGGGCATATCGAAGACGGGAGAATTGGTCGACCTTGGCGTCAAGGCCAATATCGTGGAAAAGTCCGGTTCCTGGTATTCCTATGACAGCCAGCGCGTCGGGCAGGGCCGTGAAAACGCGAAGCTTTACCTGAAGAACAACCCTCAAGTTGCGGAAGCCATCGAGCGCGAAATCAGGGCGAACGCCGGCTTGATCGCGACGCGTATCCTCGACGGCGCCGACGGCGGCGAAGACGATATGAGCGATGGTGAAATGCCGCCTTCGGGGGAGGTTGTGCAGGAGCGCAAAGGCGGCCGCCGCTAGCCGTCAAAATCTGTTTAACCGAGCTTGAATTTTCAAAGTGCGAGCGTGGCGCGATCGCTGTGGGTTGCTTGCTTTACAATGAGAATTTGCGGTATCGCTGTTGACGTCTGGTATGCTTTATCTCTGGCGTGATGAGGTCTCGCACCTACATTGACGTAGCGCCAGCACTGGAAAAGAATTAGTTATGAGCAGCCTCAACGATATCCGCGGGACTTTCGTCAATTTCTTCAAGAAGAACGGCCATGAGCACGCGCCATCCAGCCCGCTCGTGCCGCGGAACGATCCGACGCTGATGTTCACGAACGCCGGCATGGTGCAGTTCAAGAACGTCTTCACCGGCATGGAAACCTTGCCGTTCACGCGCGCCGTAACGGCTCAGAAATGCGTGCGCGCGGGCGGCAAGCACAACGACCTCGACAATGTGGGATATACCGCTCGCCATCACACCTTCTTTGAGATGCTCGGCAATTTCTCCTTCGGCGATTATTTCAAGGACGTCGCCATCGATCTCGCCTGGAACTTGATCACGAAGGAGTACGGCCTCGACAAGAAGCGTCTGCTGGTCACCGTCTTTTCGGAGGACGACGAAGCCTTGGGGCTTTGGCGCAAGATTGCGGGACTGCCCGAAAGCCGCATTATCCGCATCCCGACATCGGACAATTTCTGGTCCATGGGCGAGACCGGCCCTTGCGGCCCGTGCTCTGAAATCTTTTTCGATCACGGCCCCAAAATTCCGGGCGGTCCGCCTGGCAGCGCCGACGCCGATGGCGACCGCTTCGTGGAAATCTGGAACCTCGTGTTCATGCAATACGAGCAGATCACGAAAAATGAGCGGCGCGGTCTTCCGAAGCCCTCCATCGACACCGGCATGGGGTTGGAGCGGGTCGCCGCAGTCCTTCAGGGCGTGCATAGCAACTACGAAACCGATCTTTTTCAGGCAATCATCCGCGCTTCGGTCGAGGCTTCGGGCGTCAAGGCGGAAGGCGCCGCACTTCCAAGCCATCGCGTGATCGCCGACCACCTCAGAGCGTCAAGCTTCCTGATCGCCGACGGGGTTCTGCCTTCGAATGAGGGACGCGGTTATGTGCTGCGCCGCATCATGCGACGGGCCATGCGCCATGCCCACCTGCTCGGGGTTCAAGAGCCTCTTCTTTACCGCCTTCTCCCTGTTCTGATCCGCGAGATGGGCCAGACCTATCCCGAACTCATCCGCGGCGAAGCGCTGATCGGCGAAACGCTCAGGATCGAGGAGATCCGTTTCCGCCGGACGCTCGCGCGAGGATTAAGCCTGCTGGATGAGGCTTCCGCGTCGCTCGCCGCTGGCGACACCTTGCCCGGCGAAGTCGCCTTCAAGCTTTACGACACTTATGGATTTCCGCTCGACCTTACGCAAGACGCCTTGAAGGCTCGCGATATCGGCGTGGACATAGAGCGATTCAACCTGGCGATGGAGCAGCAGAAAGCCGAGGCGCGCAAGGCCTGGGCCGGCTCCGGCGAAGCGGCGACTGATAAGCTTTGGTTCGATCTTTTGGACCAGGTCGGGCCGACCGAATTTCTCGGTTACGAGACCGACAAAGCCGAGGGCGAGGTGGTGGCTCTGATCAAAGGCGGGCAACCGGTCAAACAGTTGAAAAAAGGCGAGGAAGGCATCGTCATCCTCAATCAGAACTCCATTCTACGGCGAATCCGGCGGGCAGGTTGGGGATGAAGGCGCGATTATGGCGCCGAGGGGCGTTCATTTCGACGTTAAGGACACACAGAAGAAGCTTGGCAAGATTTTCGCGCATGTCGGAACGGTCGAGAGAGGCCCCCTCAAGGTAGGCGACGCGGTCGAACTGCATGTGAACAGCGCTCGGCGTACATCTATCCGCGCCAATCATTCCGCCACGCATCTCCTTCACGAGGCGCTGCGTGAGACGCTTGGCGCGCACGTCACGCAAAAGGGCTCTCTTGTCGATCCGGACAAGCTGCGCTTCGACTTTTCCCACCCCAAACCGCTCGCGAAGGAAGAGATCGCCGCGATCGAAGACCTGGCAAACGCCGTTGTGCTGCGCGATAGCCCGGTGGTGACGCGGCTGATGCCGGTCGACGACGCCATCGCTGCGGGCGCCATGGCGCTCTTCGGCGAGAAATACGGGGATGAGGTTCGCGTCGTTTCGATGGGAGAGGCCTCGCACGGCGATAAGGGCGGGCGCGTTTTCTCCGTCGAGCTTTGCGGCGGCACGCATGTCCGCGCAACCGGAGAGATTGGCCTCATCAAGATCATCCAAGAAGGGGCTGTGGCGGCCGGGGTTCGCCGCATCGAGGCGCTGACGGCGAAGGCTGCGCGAGGTTATCTCGCCGCGCGGGATGCTGCGCTTCGCCAGGCCGCCGACCTTCTTCGCGTTCAGCCCGCCGAGGTTCCAACCCGTCTCGCCTCGCTCCTTGAGGAACGAAAAAAGCTCGAGCGCGAATTGTCCGACGCCAAGAAGAAACTAGCGCTTGGCGCCGAAGGCAATGGCGAAGCGAATGCCGAAAGTCCCGTACGCCGAGTTGGCTCCGTCACTATGTTCGCCCGAACCGTTCATGGCGTTCAGCCGAAGGATCTTCGCAGCCTCGTGGACGACGGCAAACGGCAGATCAAGTCTGGCGTCGTAGCGATTGTCGGCGTGACGGAGGAAGGCAAGGCCGGGATTGTCGTGGGCGTCACGGATGACCTGACCGCAAAATATAATGCCGTGGACCTCGTGAAGGCCGGCGCAGCCGCGCTCGGCGGCGAGGGCGGCGGCGGCCGGCCCGATATGGCTCAGGCCGGCGGCCCGGACGGGGCGAGCGCGCAAGCTGCGCTTGACGCCATTGCGAGCCGGCTCTCGGGCGCCGCGGCGGCCGCCTAGGCTTTTGACATGGCTGTTGTGAACCGGATTCCGGCGATCTTCTTCGGCCACGGCAACCCCATGCATGCGCTCTGGAGGAATGGTTACATGCAAGCGTGGGGGCAGATTGGGAAGCGCATTTCAAGCCCGGTGGCGGTGCTATCGATCTCGGCGCGTTGGTATGCGCCCACGACCCGTGACCGTCGCCGTGCGCCGCGCTCGTTTCCGGGCGCTTGGCGGCGGAATGGGTGTGGGCCTGACGAAGTTAATGGCGCAGGCTGAAAAAGCGCGGATTCGGGCCTCGCCGGAGAAAAAGGGCTCTCAAATAGCGAGGAAGCCGCGGGCCTCCGGCCCCCGCGCCCGCCTCGGACCCCAGCCTGCGGCAGAAGGACTCGATGGCTGCGACCGGCAGCAAAAAAGGTCCTGGAACGCCGCGTGCAGTTGGACTAACCATGACGGTCACGCCACTCGCCAAGGAGCAATAAATTGAGCACTTTCGTTTTTCCAAGCGCTGGCGTACTCGCCGCGCTGGCCCTTTCCATCGCCGTTTCGGCGTGCACCGGCGGTGCGTCCGACACCGGAACCGTTCAAGTGACGCCGGCCGCCACGACCTCGCCAGCCATCGAGATCACCGACATCAAGGTTGGAACCGGCTTCTCGCCGAGGGCTGGACAAACCTGCATCGTCCATTACACGGGCTGGATTTACGAAAATGGCGCAAAAGGCAAGAAGTTCGACAGCTCGCTCGATCGCAAGAAGCCTTTCGCCTTCGTGCTGGGCGATCACAAGGTCATCGAGGGGTGGGAGCGGGGCGTCAGCACCATGAAGATCGGCGGCAAGCGCAGCATCATCATTCCGCCGGCGCTCGGGTATGGGGCCACGGGCTCCGGTTCGATCCCAGCGAACGCGACGCTGATTTTCGAGGTCGAGCTTCTGGATGTGAAGGCGTAGCTTCGATGGCGGGGAGGCGGCGTTGCCGCGCCCGCGACGCATCTGTCGCGAAGGCTTTAAGATCGGGCCGCTTTTCGCCAGCGACGCGCGCGCCGCGGAGGCCATTTTAAGGGAATTACCCGGCCGCGCATCTGGGGGTCGAAGCTTTCCCGAGTTGGCGCGTTGCGCCTGCGCGGCGCCTGGCTTCGAGCCGGGTCTGCATGCTTCGCCGGGCGGGCGCCCGTTTCGTCGTTGACGTTTCGACCTGGGGTAATCGAAGGCGGCCGCCGCCCTTGCCGGCGGTTTACTCCGCGCGCCAGGGCTGGTAATCGCCGTCGGCCTTCGGACGGCGCATCTCGCCGACAAGGCTTCCAGGCGGGCGATAGGCCAGCGGCGTCCCTGTCATGTTCTCCACATGCGGCTTTTGCCACGGCCTTGGATGGTAGCTCTCCTCCGGCGGAGACGTGTCGACAATGTAGTGCAGCCAGCCGAACCACTCGGGCGGAACCTTGCTGGCTTCGGCGAGCCCTTTGTAGATCACCCAGCGGCGCGGCTTCCCCGCCGGGCCTTTTCCGCCCGTGTCCTCGTAATAGCGATTACCGCCTTCATCCTCGCCCACGAAACGTCCGCGCGCATTCGTATAAAGCTTCGTGGATAGCGTCGCCTCATGCCACCATGTGAAGAGATCGTTGAACCAACCCATCCTTGCCCCTCGGCCTTTTTACTGGTTGTACGCGAAACCGCCGCCAACGTCCACCGCGACCGCGCTTTTTGCTTGCGATTCCGCGGGTAGATGCTTAGGTCAAGTCAATAGCAAAAAGTAGCGGGAAAACGCCGGCATGGGCTCGGTTGCCGCAGCAGATGTGAGGGCCGATGCGGCTGCCGTTCGACGCTGGGACGGACGCGTTCCGATCCTTGTCGGCGCTTGCGGCCACCGCACCATCTCAGCCTCCGATCGGCTGGTTGGCGCCATCAAGTCGCAGTGCGAGGCGCTGAAGAAACGCTATCCGAATTCACCTTTTATAATATTGTCCGCGCTCGCGGAGGGCGCCGACCGGCTCATCGCTAAAGTCGCGATGAAGGCCCTTGGGGCGGACCTGATCGCGGTGCTGCCTATGCCAGCGGAGGAGTACGAGCGCGACTTCGAAAGCAGCGAGTCGCGGGAGGAGTTTCGGGCGCTGTTGACGAGCGCGCTTTACGTCAGAATAGCGGCCGTGCCTTCGGGCAACGCCTGGAAGATAGAGGGCGAGCCGCGCAATGAGCAATATGCGCGCGCCGGGGCCATCATCGTTGATCACGCGCAAGTTCTTTTCGCCATCTGGGACGGCAAGCCGGCTCGCGGCACGGGCGGCACGGCGGACCAAGTGGCGTGGTTCGAGCGCGGGTCTTCCCCGAAGAAATTCACTCCCTACAAAGACGAAACGACGCCGCTCGATCCGCGTGAGCCGGGGCGGTGCGTACGAATCGACCCGACAGGCGTGAATGTCTCTGTCGCGGATTACCCAGCTCCGATAAAGCGCAGGAAAAGCAGGATTGAACAAATCCTCGAAAAAACAAACAAGTTCAACGGCAATGTGAAGACAAGCGCCGCCGCTATTGCGGAAAGCTATCCGCTGGTCGATGAGGCGAGCGTCGGCGAACTTGCCTTGACCGACGCGGTCTATCACGCCGCGGACGGCGTGTCGGTTCGATTCGCCAATGTCGTGCGAAATGCGGACGCGTTTGTCTATGTCCTCGCGATACTCGCCGTCGTCGTCTTCAACTTTGTCAGCTCAAAGGACTGGGCGCCCTGGACTTATCTGGGGATCACCGGCGTTATGGCGGGGCTCGGCTTGCGCATTCTTGCGCCGTCGCTGGATAACCGGTTCCTTGAATATCGGTGCCTCGCGGAGGCGCTGCGCACGCTGTTCTTCTGGCGTGCGGCAGGCGTGGCGCGTCCGGTCTGGCTTCCACTCCTGTCGCGGCAATCGGGGACTGTGCACTGGATCAGGCAGGCGGTTCGGACTGTGGAGTTCTGTCAGGATTGCCTGCCTTGCTCGCATCCCGAGCTGGGAAGCGGGTCCATGTCCGAGGGGCTTCGGCTCGCCAAGGAGAAATGGGTCGACGATCAGGGCGCCTGGTTCGCTCGGAAGCAAGCTTATCATTTAGGGAAATACAGGTTCTGGAGCGTCTTGGGCTACGTTGGCATGGCCGGCTCATTCGCGACATCCGGCCTCATAGCTGCGCTCACCGTAACGCATGGAGCAAGTGGCGAGACCTACTTCGAGTTGATCGTTAACCGGCCTGAATACAACGACTTCTGGCAGGCGGCGCTGAGTTTTTTCGCCGCTGGAACCGTTGCAGCGCGCGGCTTTCTCCTTCGCAAAGCGCATTTGGAGATCGCCAAGCAATACGCCTCGCAAAAACGGATCTTTGAGAAAGCAAGCGGGATGCTGGACTCCGTTAAAAATGTCGCGGCTCCCGAATGGACTCCAACGGAAATTCTTGAGAAACTAGGGCAGGAAGCTTTGCAGGAGCAAGCCGAATGGGTATGGCTCCGGCACACGCGACCCTTCGAGGTGCCCGCAGGTTAGGCAAAGGAGGGAGTTCTTCCCAATGACAACGAAAGAGAAAAGCGCTGGAATTCCTCAAGACAAAGCTATCTCGGACGCTTTGGATCGCGAGGGGAAAGTGTACCGCAAGACAGGAGAGTATCTGGCCACGCGCGTGACTGTTACTACGCCTGTCGAGACTGTCCTCGCGAATGGAATAAAGGAAACCAAGAACACCGCCCTTCCAGGCGACTATATTGTGACCGGGACAGGCGGCGAGCGCTACGTGGTGAAGCCGGAGGTTTTCACGGCGCGCTACGAGCCGAAGCCTGGGTATACGGGCGTCTATCTCGCGCGGGGCCATGTAAAGGCGATCCCGAATCCGTTCAATAGAACGCTGCACATCGTCGCCCCATGGGGCGAAATCCAGAACGGCGCGGCGGATAGCATCATCGTGGACATCTACGATCCTGCGACAAGAAAGCGCGATGGAAAGCCGTATCTCATCAATCGCGCGGAATTCGAAGCCACGTACAAGCTCGTGGGCGGCGCTTCCTCCGCCCCTTCAGCCCCGAAGACGCCGTGGTATAATAAGAGGTAGGCGGTACGAGCCGCTAGCGCCTTTTGTAGAGATAATCCGCGGGCAGGCCCAAGCGCAGGCAGGCTTGCGCCGCGGGGCTCGATTCGAGCACGATGCGCTCGGCGAAGGCCGCGCCTTGACGCACCAATGCGCTTTCCCAGGCTTTAAGACCAAACTCCTCGCCAAGTCCAAGTCGATCGCGCAGCCATGGCGGCGTGATGCTGACCGCCGCGCGAATGAGAAGCGGCTGGGCCGGCCGGAGCATCGGCGGGAGGATGCGCGACGTGCGCATGATGTGAATGAATTCGAAGATGATGGGCGAGGCCTCAAGCCGCGGACGCATGGCCTCGAAATAGGCGAGCGCCTCGGCCTCGGAACGCGGAGGCTTCGTGGCGCCGTAGAGCCTCGCCGCAGTCTCTCCCTCCCGGTAGTAGCGGTCGCGCTCGGGAAGCGGCAGGGCCGCGGCGTATACATGGTAGGCCTGGAGAAAGCCGAATGCTGCGGTGGCGTGCACCCACGTCAGCAAATCCGGATCGTTGGCGCAATAGGGTTCGCCGCCGGGCGTCTGGCCGCGCACGCGTTCGTGCATCCGCCTTACCTCGGAAATCATGGTCTCCGCCTCGTTGCGCGCACCGTACACCGTCACCATTGCCGCAAGCCCGGTGCGGCGCAGGCGCCGGAGCGGGTTTTTGCGAAAGCCGCTATGCCGCCAGACGCCGGTTCGCACGCGAGGCTCCGCCAACTCGAGAAGGACGGCGGCGACGCCGCCAACGAACACCGTCACCGGGTTCTTGAAAATGCGCCACGACATGGACGTGGGCGGCGCCAGCGCCGGCTCGCCCGGCGGACTTTTAAAATCGGCGGCCTTGCCGTCGTCCGGAAGCAGCATCGCGCGGCTGGCCTTGTCGAGCCGCCTAACGATCGGCCCCTGAAACCAGGACAGCGTTCCTTCGAGAATATCCATGCCGTATCAAACACGCGCCTGTTGCGAAAGTGCATAATGAATGCTTCCGAGAGCGGGAGCATTTTTTGGTGTCGTTTCGATGAAATGGCCAGAGCGAGGGTCGAATTTTCAACCTTTGGCGTGGATTACGCGAATCCCGGACCGCATTTTTCCACCCCCTCTGAGGCGGCCCCTTGTGAATTGCCTGCCAATATGCAATTTCACTCGCAGATGCGGGGCCAGCGCCCGCGCGGCGACCATGGCGCGTCGCCGATTTCACCCTCGCCGAGAAGCGGCCAACCAAAACCCGGTTTTAATATGCAAGTTACAGAGACTGTTTCAGAGGGTCTGAAACGCCAATTGAAAGTTGTCGTGCCCGCGGCCGATCTCTTGTCGCGGGTGGAAACAAAGCTTGTGGACATCAAGACAAAGGTCCGGCTGAATGGATTCAGGCCCGGCAAGGTGCCGCTTTCGCATGTGCGCCAGCTTTACGGCCGCTCGGTGATGGCGGAGGTTCTTGAGGAGACGGTTGGCGAAAGCAGCGCGAAGGCCTTGCAGGAGAGGCGCGAGCGCCCCGCATTCCAGCCCGACATCAAGCTGCCCGAGGACAGGGAAGCGGTCGAGCGCATGATCACAGGCGCCTCGGACCTGGAATACACCATGTCCTTCGAAATTCTGCCGAAGATCGAGCTTACGGATTTGAAAGCCGTCGCGCTTGAGAAAGAAGCCGCCGAGCCCGATCCGGAAGACATCAAGAACGCCATTGAGCGCCTCATGAAGGCGAACGTTTCCTACGAGGCGAAGGACGGCGCGGCCGAGAAGGATGACCGCCTCACCATCGATTTCAAGGGAAGCGTAGGCGGCGAGCCCTTTGAAGGCGGGACGGGCGAGGACGCCTACGTCGTCATTGGATCGGGCCGCTTCATTCCTGGTTTCGAAGAGGGCCTCATCGGCGCGAAGGCTGGCGAGCGCCGCGATGTCAATGTGACGTTTCCGGCCGACTACCAGGCGAAAAATCTCGCGGGCAAGGACGCCGTCTTCGACGTCGCGGTGAAGGAAGTCGCCAAGCCCATTGAGGCCAAGGCCGATGACGAGTTCGCCCGCACGCTCGGGATGGAGTCCTTTGCGAAGCTTGAGGAAGCCGTTCGGGGCCAGCTCCAGAAGGAACTCGATGGCGTGTCGCGGAACAAATTGAAGAAATCGCTGCTGGACGCGCTCGATGAGAAGCATTCTTTCGAGATGCCGCCTTCGCTTCTTGACAGCGAATTCGAGGGGATTTGGCGCAATGCAACGCGCCAGCTTGAGCAGTCGAAGTCAAGCTTCGAGGCGCAAGGCACGACCGAGGAGCAGGCCCGGACCGACTACCGCAAGCTTGCCGAGCGTCGCGTGCGGCTCGGCCTCGTTCTAGCCGAGATCGGCAACGCGAATCAGATCCGCGTCTCGGACGAAGAGCTTCGCCGCGCCGTGATAGAGCGGGCCCGCCAGTTCCCGGGGCAGGAAAAGCAGGTCGTCGACTTCTATCGCAAGAACCCGAACGCTATGAATGAGCTTCGCGCGCCCGTCTATGAGGAAAAGGTGATCAACTTCGCGCTCGAACTCGTGAAGGTCGAGGAGAAGAAGGTCACGCCGGCTCAGCTCATGGAGTTCGCTGCAGCGCAGCAGCGCGAGCAGGCTCTGTTCGAGGGCGACGACGAACATGCGGGCCACGACCATGACCACCATCATCATGAGGGAGAGTGCGGCCCCGAATGCGGTCACGATCACGGCCATCATGACCATGACTGAGCCCCGGCGCAACAGCCAGTTGCGTTCGCGCTCAAATCGCCCCATGTAAGGGAAGCGAAGCGGCGCGACGCCCTGCGCACTTTTGTTTGACAGCCGCCGAGTTCTAGCCGCCCGGAAGCCGTCCGCCTCGCGGGCTCAAATCTAAAAACTATAGCGCCGCGGCCTTTGAAGCCTGGGAGAAACGCATGCGCGATCCAGTTGAATTCTACACGAGCCAGCTTGTCCCGATGGTGGTTGAGCAGACCAACCGCGGCGAGCGCGCATTCGATATCTATTCCCGTCTCCTCAAGGAGCGCATCATCTTCGTGACGGGCGTCGTCGAGGACATGATGGCCTCTCTGGTGGTGGCCCAGCTTCTCTTTCTCGAATCCGAAAACCCGAAGAAAGAGATCGCGATGTATATCAACTCGCCAGGCGGCCATGTGACGTCCGGGCTGGCGATGTACGACACCATGCAATTTATCCGCCCGCCGGTGTCGACGCTTTGCGTGGGCCAAGCGGCCTCCATGGGCTCGCTGCTCCTGTCGGCAGGCGCGCCGGGCAAACGCTTCGCTCTGCCGAATGCGCGCGTCATGGTGCACCAGCCTTCCGCTGGCTTCCAAGGCCAAGCGAGCGACATCGAAAGGCACGCCCAGGACATTCTCAAGACCAAGCGGCGGCTGAATGAAATTTATGTTAAGCACACCGGCCAGCCCTACGAAATCATTGAACGTACCCTCGATCGCGACCACTTCATGACAGCTGAGGAGGCGAAAGCCTTCGGCATCATCGACGGGGTGCTCACCGAGAGGGCGCCCGCGGACGAGCCTGCCTCCAGCCGTTCCTGAGCCCGCCTCTGGCTTGGTAGCGCGAAAAAGAGAAGCGCGGCTTTTAACGGCCTGGAAAGCATAAGCGGTCCAACGTGGCGTCGGTCGCCGGGCGCTGCTGCGAATCGAAGCTATGGACAATCGCACGGGAAGCCGTAAGACTAAGGGCAGCGTACAAGGAAAGGTGGGGCAGACGAGACACGCTCGGGAGGCGACGGTTAAGCCGGGGATAACCGGGGGAGGCCAGTCATCAGTCGGGCGCAATCCGAAGCCAACTTCCTCGTATGTGGGTGCTAAGGTAGGTCAATGACGAAAGATAGTAGGGGTCACGACTCCAAGAACACGCTGTACTGCTCGTTCTGCGGCAAGAGCCAGCACGAAGTTCGCAAGCTTATTGCAGGGCCGACGGTTTTCATTTGCGATGAATGCGTCGAGCTTTGCATGGACATCATCCGCGAGGAGAACAAAAACTCCTATGTAAAATCGCGCGATGGCGTTCCGACCCCTCAGGAAATCTGCAACGTCCTTGACGATTATGTGATCGGCCAGGATTACGCCAAGCGCGTGCTCTCGGTGGCCGTCCACAACCATTACAAGCGCATCAACCACTCCGCGAAAAACAACGATGTGGAGCTGGCGAAGTCCAACATCCTGCTGATCGGCCCTACGGGATGCGGCAAGACCTTGCTCGCCCAGACGCTGGCGCGCATTCTCGACGTTCCCTTTACAATGGCGGACGCCACCACGCTCACCGAAGCGGGCTATGTCGGCGAGGATGTGGAGAACATCATCCTGAAGCTTCTTCAGGCGGCGGACTACAACGTCGACCGGGCGCAGCGCGGCATCGTCTACATCGATGAAGTCGATAAGATTAGCCGCAAGTCCGACAACCCGTCCATCACGAGGGACGTGTCCGGCGAAGGCGTGCAGCAGGCGCTCTTGAAAATCATGGAAGGCACCGTCGCGAGCGTCCCGCCCCAGGGCGGCCGCAAGCATCCGCAGCAAGAGTTCCTCCAGGTTGACACGACGAACATCCTCTTCATCTGCGGCGGCGCCTTCTCGGGCCTCGAAAAGATCATCGCGCAGCGCGGTCGGACGACCTCGATCGGCTTCGGCGCCAAGGTCACGTCCGAGGACGATCGCCGGACGGGCGACATCTTGCGCGGCGTGGAGCCGGAAGACCTTTTGAAGTTCGGCCTGATCCCGGAATTCATCGGCCGCTTGCCCGTGCTCGCAACGCTCGAAGACCTCGACGAGGCGGCTCTGGTCAAGATCCTGACCGAGCCGAAGAACGCACTCGTAAAGCAATATCAGCGCCTGTTCGAAATGGAGGGCGTGCAGCTTACGCTGTCCAACGAAGCGCTGAAGTCCGTGTCGCGGAAAGCCATCGACCGCAAGACCGGCGCCCGCGGGTTGCGTTCGATCATGGAAGCCATTCTTCTCGACAGCATGTTCGAATTGCCGAGCTTGAAGGGCGTTGAGGAAGTGGTCATTAGTCCCGAGGTGATCGAAGGGAACGCGAAACCCTTGCGGATCTACGCCGAACGCTTAGATGAATCGAGTGCATAATGCAGAGGTTTGTTAACCACAAGCCAAAGCACCGAGACAGACGGTCCCACCGAAAGTTGTCCCTGCACCAGCCCTTCCGGTGCATACAATGCGCGACATTAACGGCTTATACACTGCTCTGTGGACGCGCCTCACAGAGCGTGTACTCTGCCCAAAGTAGTGGTCTGGCGGCCATACTCGCCAGACCAGCCGGATTGGCCCGGCTTCAGTAAGCGGCGGCTCCAGCCGTCGGATTTAGGAGACTTACATGACGAACGCGCCTTCGGATTTTTCCAAAACGTCGGGTCCCAACGAAGTTTTCCCCGTCCTTCCGCTGCGTGACATCGTTGTGTTTCCTTACATGATCGTTCCGCTTTTCGTGGGCCGTGAAAAATCCATCAACGCGCTCGACGAGGTTATGCGGACGGACCGGCAGATCCTCCTTGCCGCGCAAAAAAACGCGGGCGACGACGATCCCGAGCCAGGCGCCATCTATTCCATGGGAACTTTGGCGACAGTCCTGCAACTCTTGAAGCTTCCGGATGGGACTGTCAAAGTCTTGGTCGAAGGGACGACGCGCGCTAAGATCAAGCGGCTGAAGCCCAATGAGCTTTACTTCGAGGCTGAGGTTGAGCGCGTTGAGGAATCTCTCGGAAACCAAGACGAGATCGAGGCCTTCGCCCGCTCGGCCGTGAGCCAGTTCGAAAATTACGTCAAGCTCAACAAGAAGATCTCGCCTGAGGTGTTGAGCACGCTCGGCCAGATCGACGATTATTCCAAGCTCGCCGATACGATTGCGTCTCACCTTGCGATCAAGATCGGGGACAAGCAGGACATTCTGGAGTTGCTCCCCGTTTCGGAGCGGCTTGAGCGTGTGTTCACGCTGATGGAGAGCGAAATCTCCGTGCTCCAGGTGGAGCGCAAGATCCGCAGCCGGGTGAAGCGCCAAATGGAGAAGACTCAGCGCGAATATTACCTGAATGAGCAGATGAAGGCCATTCAGAAGGAACTGGGCGACTCCGACGAGCGCGACGACATTGCCGAGTTCGAGGAGAAGATCGAGAGCACGAAGCTCTCGAAGGAAGCCAAGGACAAGGCCGTCGCCGAGCTGAAAAAGCTGAAGCAGATGAGCCCGATGTCGGCCGAGGCCACCGTCGTCCGCAACTACCTCGATTGGCTCCTGTCGATTCCATGGGGCGTCAAGGGCAAGGTCAAGAAGGACCTCGACGAAGCGCAAGCCGTGCTCGACGAAGACCATTACGGGCTCGATCGCGTAAAGGAGCGCATCGTCGAGTATCTCGCGGTGCAGAAGCGCACCAACATGCTGAAAGGCCCGATCCTTTGCCTCGTCGGCCCGCCCGGCGTCGGCAAGACTTCGCTCGGCAAGTCCATCGCCAAGGCTACGGGTCGCGAATTCGTGCGCATGTCGCTCGGCGGCGTCCGCGACGAGGCCGAGATTCGAGGCCACCGGCGCACCTATATCGGCTCCATGCCCGGCAAAGTCATTCAGTCGATGCGGAAAGCGAAAAAAACCAACCCGCTTTTCCTGCTCGACGAAATCGACAAGATGGGCATGGACTTCCGCGGCGATCCGGCTTCGGCGCTGCTCGAGGTGCTCGACCCGGAGCAGAACCATGAGTTCAACGACCATTACCTCGAAGTCGATTACGACCTCTCGAACGTGATGTTCGTGACCACAGCCAACACGCTCGACATCCCGCCGGCGCTCAAGGACCGCATGGAGATCATCCGGCTCGCGGGCTACACCGAGGATGAGAAGCTCGAAATCGCCAAGCGCCACCTCATGCGCGGTCAGATGGAGGCTCACGGCCTCCAGCCCGGCGAGTGGACGGTGGATGACGAGGCTCTCGTGGAGATCATCAGGCGCTACACCCGCGAAGCCGGCGTGCGAAGCCTGGAGCGCGAAATCGCGAAGCTCGCCCGCAAGGCCGTGAAGGAGATCGAAAGCGGCAAGCAGACGCAGGTGCATGTCACTTTTGAAACCGTCCGCGATTTCCTTGGCGTCCAGAAATACCGCTACGGGGAGGCCGAGCTTGAAGACCAGGTCGGCGTCGTGACGGGGCTGGCGTGGACAGAGGTCGGCGGCGAACTCCTCACGGTGGAAGGCGTCATGATGCCAGGCCGCGGGCGGATGAACGTCACCGGCAATCTGCGCGACGTTATGAAGGAATCGATCCAGGCCGCGAACGCCTATGTCCGCAGCCGTGCGGTGGCCTTCGGCATCGAGCCTCCGCTCTTCGACAAGAAGGACATCCACGTGCACGTGCCGGAGGGCGCGACGCCGAAGGATGGACCGTCCGCCGGCGTGGCCATGGTCACGGCGATCATCTCGGTCCTGACCGGCGTTCCGGTCCGGCGCGATGTGGCCATGACGGGCGAAATCACTCTTCGCGGCCGGGTGCTTCCGATTGGCGGCCTGAAGGAGAAGCTGCTCGCGGCGTTGCGCGGCGGGATCAAGCGCGTCATCATTCCGGAGGAGAACGCGAAAGACCTCGCGGAAATTCCCGACAATGTGAAAAACGCGCTTGAAATCATCCCCGTGGCCCGGATGGACGAGGTGCTTGCGATCGCGCTCGCACGCAAGTTGGAGCCTATCGAATGGGACGAGGCGGCGGCGCTCGCGGCGGCCCAGATGAAAGGCCTGTCGGCTCCGCTGGCGCAGGACGGCGACGGAACAACGCTGCCCCACTAAAGCCGGCAAGTCAGCCTGCTATGTTTCAACTTCTTGCTGGCGTAAGACCAGCCAGAGGTTGGAAGCTTACTCGCTGGACATTCAGGAAGTCGGCATGCCGTTGAGAGCAAGGGGCTCTCCAAGGGCGGGCCGGGAAGCTAGCGATGCGTGGCATCACGGCCCCACCGCAGTAAATAAAAAGAACGGCGGGGCTGAGCCGCGCCGTTCTCAGTTTCAATGATCGAATGCTTTTTTTTGAAGAAGCCGGCGCGAATGGGAAGATCGCCAACTCGTGTCCTCCCTAGACCTGGGCGCCGCGTCTCTTGTTTTGCTTGACCATTCTCGACCCATGTCAAATTGAGATGGCAGCCTAGCCAAAATGGCAGGGCATGTCACGAAATCTTAATGCTTGACAATGTGAAAAAATGCAAATCCCGCCCGGATTTTTACCTCGACACTTAATGTCGCGAGAACGCGATTTTCTGTTTTTGATAAACGCTAGTCGATCCGTTGCGCGCGCCCTTGGAACGCGGTATGTCCGTCAGCCTAGAGCGGACGGCTTGGCCGGGTACGAGCTGCTTTTGCCCTTTAAAATCGATCAACTTTTCCGCTATTAATCAATTCCGATTATAAGCGGGGGTGATCTGGGCCGCCGATCCATGAGCGGCCGCGGAGCGATCCCATGAGACTAAGCCGTTATTTCCTTCCGGTTTTGCGCGACGATCCCAAAGAAGCGGAAATCGTCTCCCACCGCCTCATGCTGCGCGCCGGAATGATCCGGCAATCGAGCGCCGGCATATATTCGTGGCTGCCGCTTGGGCTTCGGGTGCTGAAGAAGATCGAGCAGATCGTCCGCGAGGAGCAGAACCGCGCCGGCGCCATCGAACTCCTGATGCCCACGATCCAGCCCGCCGACATCTGGCAGGAAAGCGGCCGCTACGGCGATTATGGCGCGGAGATGCTGCGCATCAAGGACCGCCACGAGCGCGACATGCTCTACGGCCCGACCAACGAGGAGCAGATCACGCAGATCTTCCGCGACGCGGTGAAGTCCTATCGCGACCTGCCGAGGAACCTCTATCACATCCAGTGGAAATTCCGCGACGAGGTGCGCCCGCGCTTCGGCGTGATGCGCGGGCGTGAGTTCCTGATGAAGGACGCCTATTCCTTCGACATCGACGCCGACAGCGCGCGCCAATCCTACTACCGCATGTTCATCGCCTATTTGCGGACGTTCGCGCGCATGGGGCTGAAGGCTGTGCCCATGAAGGCCGATACCGGCCCCATCGGCGGCGACCTCAGCCACGAATTCATCATTCTCGCGGACACGGGCGAATCCGAAGTCTATTGCGACCGCGACCTTATTGAGATGCCCGTCCCGGACGAAACCATCGATTACAACCAGGATCTCGCGCCGCTCGTCCGGCGCTGGACGGAGAAATACGCGGCGACGAGCGAGATGCACGACCCGGAGCGCTTCGAGCGGGAGGCGCCGCCCGAGAGGCGGCTTTCGGCGCGCGGCATCGAGGTCGGCCACATCTTCTATTTCGGCACGAAATACACCGCCAAGATGAAGTGCCAGGTCCAGGGCCCCGACGGCGAACTCATCACGCTTCAAGGCGGCTCCTACGGCGTGGGCGTTTCCCGGCTCGTGGCGGCGATCATCGAGGCGAGCCACGACGCCGCCGGCATCATATGGCCGGAGCCGGTCGCGCCTTTCAGGATCGGGCTGATCAATTTGAAGCATGGCGACGCGGCATGCGAGGCGGCCTGCGCGAAGCTTTACGCGGCTCTCGGCGGCGCGAGCGGCGAGGTGCTCTACGACGATACGGGCGAGAGCGCGGGCGCGAAATTCAAGACGATGGACCTGATCGGCCTTCCCTGGCAGGTCATCGTGGGGCCGAAGGGCCTCGCAAAGGGCGAAATCGAGTTGAAGCATCGGCGGACCGGGGAAAGGAGCGCGCTCGCCCTTGATGCGGCCATAAATAAGATGCAACAGACGGCGGCGCGGCATGAGGGCGCCCTGAGGTAGCGGGGCGCATTTCCCCGCGCGGGGCGCGCCCGCCCCCGGGTGACAGAGCGAACCAAAACGCGGACCTACGAATGACGAGCAAAGCCGCAAGGGAACCAGGGGCGTTCGCGCCATTCGAATGGCTGCTCGCCTTTCGCTACCTGCGCGCGCGGCGCAAGAAAGGCTCCGTCTCGGTGATCGCCTTCTTCTGCGTGCTCGGCATCATGGTCGGCGTGGCGACGCTCATTATCGTGCTTTCGGTGATGAACGGCTTTCGCAAGGAGCTGTTCGACAAGATCCTGGGACTGAATGGCCACGTCATCATTCGACCGCTGGCCCGTCCCTTCACCGACTTTGCGCAGACCGCGGACCGCCTCGATGCCGTAAAGGGCGTGAAGTTTTCTCTCCCCGTGGTCGAGGGGCAGGCGATGGTCTCATCCCAGTCCTCCTCATCCGGCGTGATCGTGCGCGGCCTCAGGGCCAAGGATCTGGACTCCCTCAGCGCCATCTCCGGAAACGTCCGCTACGGCTCTCTCGCCAATTTCGAAGAATCCGGCGGCATCGCCATCGGCACGCGGCTCGCCAACACGCTGAACGTCTTCGTCGGCGGAGAAGTCACGTTTCTGGCGCCGCGCGGCGCCTCCACGCCCTTCGGCACCGCGCCGCGCGTAAAGCGCTATCCTGTGACCGCGATCTTCGAAATGGGCATGTCTGAATATGACGGCTCGATCGCCTTCATGCCCCTGAAGGAAGCGCAATCCTTCTTCAACGTGGGCGACGCCGTGCATGTGCTGGAAGTGGTGATCGACAATCCCGACCATGTTGACGCCCTGCGCCCGGCCCTCCAGGATGCGGCCGGCCCCGACATGATCCTCAACGATTGGCGGCAGCGCAACGCGACCTTCTACAACACGCTGAAGGTTGAGCGGAACGTGATGTTCGTGATCGTCATGCTGATCGTGCTGGTGGCGACGCTGAATATCATTTCCGGCCTGACGATGCTGGTCAAGAACAAGGGCCGCGACATCGCCGTGCTGCGCACCATGGGCGCGACGCGCGGCTCGATCATGCGCGTATTCTTCATCTCGGGCACGAGCATCGGATTCATCGGCACGCTTTTCGGCGTCATTTTCGGGGTGCTGATCAGCCTGCACATGGAGAACATTCGCCAGTTCGTTTCCATGCTGACGAACACGCACCTGTTCGATCCGCAGGTCTATTTCCTGTCGAGCCTGCCGTCGCAGCTCGATCCCCTTGAGGTTTTCGTCGTGGTGACCGTCGCAATTCTGTTGTCGATGGTGGCCACGATCTACCCGGCGCTGCAAGCGGCGCGCCTCGATCCCGTGGAGGCTTTGCGCTACGAATGACGAAGATGATGCGCGATTTTGCCGGAACGAAGCCCGTGCTTCAGATCGTGGGGCTGGAGCGGACCTATTTCCAGGGCGACAAGTCCCTTGAGGTGCTGCGCGGCGCGTCCGCCGAGATTTACGACGGCGAGGCGGTTGCGCTTGTCGGCCCGTCGGGCTCGGGCAAATCCTCGCTCCTTCACGCCGCCGGGCTGCTCGAAAGACCGGGCGGCGGCAACATCATCTTGAACGGCATCGATTGCACCTCGCTTTCCGACAAGGAGCGCACGCGCATCCGGCGCACCGAGATCGGCTTCGTCTACCAGTTCCACAATCTTCTGCCCGAATTCACCGCGGCGGAGAATGTGATGATGCCTCAGCTTCTGGCTGGCGTTCGCAAAAAGGACGCAAAGAACCGCGCGCTTGAACTTCTGGCGAGCTTCAGCCTTTACGAACGCGCCTCCCATCGGCCCGCCGAGCTTTCGGGCGGCGAGCAGCAGCGCGTGGCAATCGCGCGCGCGGTCGCGAACGGCCCTTGCGTGCTCCTCGCCGACGAGCCAACCGGCAACCTCGATCCCCATACGGCGGACCGCGTTTTCGAAGAGCTGACCTATTTCATCCGCACCACCGGCGTCGCCGCCTTGATCGCGACCCACAATTTCGACCTCGCCTCGCGCATGGACCGCGTGATTGCGCTCGAAGACGGGCTCCTGGTGGAGGCGACGCTTCGTCATCGCCAAGCCGAGGCCGCGCCCGAGGCCGAATACGCCGCTCCAAGCCCCTACGGCTAGAGCATTCGGACGCAGCAGCACTTTTCGTCCCCGCGAATGCGGGGACCGGGTATTCGAAGAGCGCTGATAAATGGATCCCCGCGAAGTTCAAACCCCGCGGAGGCGGCGCAGGAATGAAGCCCAAGTGCTTAAGCCGAGCCCGGCTTTAAGTTCGATGCGTTAGGCGCGGGCTCGCTCACAACTATGAAGGCAGCCTCGTGTATTTAGTGCTTGTTGCGCGCCAGTTCGCGAGACTGGCCTTTCGCTTTGCTTCCGGCAGTTCCATAGCATCCGTTCGCCCGAGGAGCCAATCCACGCTCACGTCGAGTTCATCCGCAATTCTAGCGAGCCGGTAGATGTCGAGCGCCCTCACCCCAGCGAAGTGGAGATCGACCGCAGCCCGGCTCTGCGGGTCATGAGACACGTTGCGCTTACGGCAGGCCGCCGCCAGCTTGGAACGCAAAACTGTGAAATCTGATTCCACCACTTGTCCTCCCGAGAGGTTGTGACCGAATAGCTTCGGTTGCATTTTTTTATCGGAAACCCGATCCGATATTGATTTAGATCAAGACTAGTCTTGCCTTGGCTCGCGGGCAAATACCAAAGGATAAGAGCGCGCAATAATTTCCTTAACGGCGACACCGATGGCGTTAACTTATTCGGAAGTTCTTATTCGATGGAAGCCGCTCCGCTGCCGCTGCCTCGATCGAGCCCCACCGCTTTTCGACCCAGCACATGCCGCACGGGGATGCTGGTCATTGGGGAAATTTGGGAAGCTTCCTGCCGAATCGCGGCGGCGCGCGCTATGTTCGAGGCTGACCCGAAACCTGCCCCAGCGTGAGCGATGACGACGCCCGGATTCATTCACCTTCACGTCCATTCCGCCTACTCGCTCCTGGAGGGCGCGCTGCCGGTCAAGGCGCTGGCGAAGCTCGCCGCGGCCGACGGGCAGCCCGCGCTCGCCATCACCGACCGCAACAACCTCTTCGGCGCGCTCGAATTCTCCGAGGCGCTGGCGGCCGAGGGCGTGCAGCCCATCATCGGCTGCTCGCTGAACCTCGCCTTTCCGCTTGCCGCCGAAGAGACGACGCGGCCAGGCGCGCGCGCCGCCTCCCATCATGGGGCCGTCGTGCTTCTCGCGAAGGACGCCGCGGGCTACGCCAATCTGATGCGCCTGTCGAGCCAGGCCTTCCTCGATCATGCAAGCGACGGCGCGCCGCACGTCGCGCTCGCTGACGTTGAGCGGTGCGCGGAGGGTTTGATTGCGCTTTCGGGCGGCCCCGACGGTCCGGTGGATCGCGCATTCGCCGCGGGAAACGAAGCGCTGGCGCAGGAAAGGCTCTCAACGCTCGCAAGCATGTTCCCCGGCCGCTTCTACGTGGAGATCCAGCGGCATAGGCTCGCCCGGGAGCGCGCGGTGGAGCCGCAGCTTCTGCGCTGGGCCTATGAAAACGGCGCGCCGCTCGTCGCGACGAACGAAGCCTACTTCCCGAAGCGCGACGTTTTCGACGCGCACGACGCGCTGCTCTGCATCGCCGAAGGCCGCTACGTCGCCGAAGACGACCGCCGCCGCCTTTCGCCCGACCATTATCTGAAATCGCAGAGCGAAATGACGGCGCTTTTCGCGGATCTGCCCGAGGCGATCTCGAACACGGTCGAGATCGCGAAGCGCTGCGCGTTCCGGCCCGTTCCGCGCAAGCCGATCCTGCCGCAATTCGTGCCCGGCGCGAAAAACGCCGCCGAAGCCGAGGCCGCCGAGCTTCGCGCCCAGGCAGAGGCGGGGCTGGCGCGGCGGCTCGCGGCGGTTCCGCCGCATTTGCGCGCCGCGAGCGAGGAAGACTACATAAAACGGCTGGCGTTCGAACTCGACGTCATCACCCGCATGCAGTTCCCCGGCTACTTCCTGATCGTGGCCGACTTCATCAAATGGACGAAGGCGCAAGGCATTCCCGTCGGTCCGGGCCGCGGCTCGGGCGCGGGCTCGGTCGTGGCCTGGGCGCTGACCATCACGGACCTCGATCCCATTCGCTTCGGCCTCCTGTTCGAGCGCTTCCTGAACCCCGAGCGCGTGTCGATGCCAGACTTCGACATCGACTTCTGCCAGGACCGCCGCGACGAGGTGATCGCCTATGTCCGCGAGAAATACGGCGCCGATCGCGTGGCGCAGATCATCACCTTCGGCAAGCTGCAAGCCCGCGCTGTATCTGCGCGACGTGGGCCGCGTGCTGCAAATGCCGTACGGGCAGGTGGACAGGCTTTGCAAGCTCGTGCCGAACAACCCGGCAAACCCGGTGACGCTCGCCCAGGCCATCGAGGGCGAGCCGAAGCTGCAGGAGGCGCGCGACCGCGAGCCGATCGTCGCGCAGTTGCTCGACACCGCGAACAAGCTCGAAGGGCTTTACCGCCACGCCTCGACGCATGCGGCGGGCGTTGTGATCGGCGACCGGCCGCTCGTCGAGCTGATCCCGCTCTACCGCGATCCGCGCTCGGACATGCTCGTCACCCAGTTCAATATGAAATGGGTCGAGCAGGCGGGGCTCGTGAAGTTCGACTTCCTAGGCCTCAAGACGCTGACGGTGCTGCAGAAGGCTTGCGAACTCCTCAGGAAGGCGGGCAGGCCGCTCGATCTTGCCGCGCTGCCGCTCGACGACCCGGCGACCTACGAGCTGATCGCGAGGGGCGATACCGGCGGCGTGTTCCAGCTTGAAAGTACGGGCATGCGGGAGGCGCTTCGCAAGCTGAAGCCCGACCGCTTTGGCGACATCGTCGCTATAAACGCGCTCTACCGTCCGGGGCCGATGGACAACATCGAGACCTTCATCAATCGCAAGCACGGCATCGAGAAACCGGACTATCTGCATCCGCTCGCCCAGCCGATCCTGGAGGAGACATACGGCGTCATCATCTACCAGGAGCAGGTGATGCAACTCGCGCAGGTTCTGTCGGGCTACAGCCTCGGCGAAGCCGACCTGTTGCGCCGCGCCATGGGCAAGAAGATCAAGTCGGAGATGGACGCCCAAGGCGCGCGCTTCGTGAAAGGCGCGATGGAGAAGGGCATCGACGAAGCCCGAGCGCGCTACATTTTCGAGCTGGTCGCGAAGTTCGCGGGTTACGGCTTCAACAAGAGCCACGCCGCGGCGTATGCGCTGATCGCCTACCAGACCGCCTATCTCAAGGCCAATCATTTACAGGAGTTTCTGGCGGCTTCGATGACGCTCGACATGGGCAACACCGACAAGCTCTATAGCTTCACGCGCGAGGCGAAGAAGCATGCCATCGCCATCTTGCCGCCGTCGGTGAACAAGTCGGCCGTCGAGTTCGAGCCGGAAGGCGGCGGCATCCGCTATGCGCTGGCGGCGCTGAAGAACATGGGACAGGCGGCGGCGGCCCACATTGTGGAGGAACGCGCAAGCGGCCCCTACCGCGACCTCGCCAACTTCATGTCGCGCATCAATCCGAAAACCGTGAACAAGCGCGCGCTGGAAACGCTGAACGCGGCGGGCGCGCTGGAGGACCTGGAGAGCAACCGGGCGAAGGTGGCGAAAAACCTGGAGCGGCTTGTCGAGTTCAGCGCGAGAAGCGCGCAGGACAAGGCGGCGGGCCAGGTCGACCTGTTCGGCGGCGCCGCTGCCGGGCTTGCAGTTGAGACGCTGGAGTTGGCCGACGCGCCCGCCTGGGGGCTGGTCGAAATGCTCGACAACGAGCTTGCGGCGGCGGGCTTCTATCTCTCGGGGCACCCCCTCGACGATTTCGGCGATCAGCTCGCTCGCCTCAATGTCTTGCGCTGGGGCGACTTCGCGGCGCGCGCGCAGGCTCACGGGCGCGCGGAGGCGCGTCTCGCCGCCACCGTCACCTACAAGCAGGACCGCAGGGCGAAGTCCGGCAACCGCTTCGCCTTTGCCGGCTTCTCCGATCCAACCGGCCAGTTCGAGGCTGTGATTTTCGCCGACACGCTGGCGGCCGCGGGAGACAAGCTCGAACCCGGGATGAACGTGCTGATCCAGGTCGAGGGCGAGGCTGAGGGCGAAGCGGTGAAGGTGCGCGTCCAGACGGTGCAGACGCTTGATGAAGCCCTCGGAAAGAGCGCGCGGCGGATGTCGATCACCGCGACAGAAAGGCTGCGGATCGGCGACCTCATGAAGCATCTAAGCCGGGAAGGCTCGATTGAGTTGAAGCTGGTGGTGGAGTTGCGGGGGGCGAACAAAGCCGTGGAATTCATGCTTGGGAGCAACTTCTCTATTTCCGCGCGTCAGCTCTCCGCGCTGAAGACCCTGCCGGGAGTGCTGCAAATCTCGTAGCAGCGCTCGACCCCAGATAGCCGCAAGCGGCTTCCGGGATGACGGCGCGAGGGAAATCGCCTCCCTGTGGTTCCACCCAGTCACTGATCCGCGGCGAGAGCTTCCGGTTCAGCCTGTCACGTCGAACGCGGCGAGCGCCGCCATGTTCACGAGGTCGTTGTCGGTCGAGCCGAGCGAGGCGATCTGCACCGGCTTCGACAGGCCGACCAGCATCGGGCCGATTACCGTGCCGCCGCCGAGTTCCTGCACCATCTTGGTGGAGATGCTCGCCGCATGGAACGCCGGCATGACGAGCACGTTCGCCGTATCGGTGAGGCGGCAGAAGGGATAGAGCGCCATCGCGCGCCGGTTCAGCGCCACGTCGGCGCCCATATCCCCGTCATATTCGAACTCGACGCTGCGCCGATCGAGGAGCTTCACTGCTTCGCGGACGCGCTCGGCGCGCTCGCTGGGCGGGTTGCCGAAGGTTGAAAACGCGAGCAGCGCGACGCGCGGCGTCATGCCGAAGCGCGAAGCCACGCCCGCCGCCTCCACGGCAATGTCGGCCAATTCCTCCGCATCGGGCATGGCGGTTACGGAGGTGTCGGCGACGAGGACGACCCTGCCGCGGCTGACGATGACGGAAACGCCCACAACGCGCCGGCCGGGCTTCGGATCGAGCACGCGGCGCACATCCTGCAGCGCCGTCGACCAGTTCCTCGTTACACCCGTCACCATCGCGTCGGCATGGCCCATGGCGACCATGCATGCCGCGAACACGTTGCGGTCTTGGTTCACGAGGCGCTGGCAGTCGCGGTAGAGGTACCCTTGCCGCTGGAGCCGCTGATAGAGGAATTCCGCGTAGAGCTGGGTATGCTCGGAGTGCTGCGCGTTGTGGATCTCGAAGCTCTCCAGATGATTCACGCCCGCCATGAAAGAGGCGTGCCGGATTTTCGCGTCGCGGCCGATCAGGACCGGGTGCCCGAGCCGCTGCGAGGAAAACGCGCTCGCCGCGCGCACGACAAGCTCTTCCTCGCCTTCGGCGAAGACCACGCGCTTCGGATTCAGCCGAAGCGATTCGAAGATGGAGTTGATGAAGCCGGCGGCCGGGTCGAGCCGCGCCGACAGACGCGCCCGGTATCCTTCCATATCGATGATGGGCCGGCGAGCCACGCCCGAATCCATGGCGGCCTTCGCCACCGCGATCGGGATCTCGCAGATCAGCCTCGGATCGAACGGCGCCGGGATGATATAGTCCGTACCGTAGCGCAGGCGCCGCCCGTAAACCTTGGCGACGGCGTCGGGCACGTCGGCGCGCGCGAGAGCGGCGAGAGCCTGGGCGGCGGCGATCTTCATCGGCTCGTTGATGGTCCGCGCCTGCACGTCGAGCGCGCCGCGAAAGATGTAGGGAAAGCCGAGAACGTTGTTGACCTGGTTGGGATAATCCGACCGCCCCGTGGCGACGATGGCGTCGTTGCGCACCTGCGCCACGTCCTCCGGCGTGATCTCGGGATCGGGGTTCGCCATCGCGAAAATGATGGGCTTCGCAGCCATGCTGGCGACCATTTCCTTCGTCAGCGCGCCAGCCGCGGAAAGACCGAAGAAGACATCGGAGCCGTGGAGCGCATCGGCGAGCGTGCGCGCCCTGGTGTCGACCGCGTGGGCCGACTTCCATTGGTTCATGCCCTTCTCGCGGCCACGGTAGATGACGCCGGTCGTATCGCAAAGAATCACGTTCTCATGGCGCACGCCCACCGCCTTCATCAGCTCAAGGCAGGCGATGCCCGCGGCGCCCGCGCCGTTGCACACCACCTTCACGTCGGACATCTCCCTGTCCGTGAGGTGCAACGCATTGATCAGCCCGGCGGTGGCGATGATGGCGGTGCCGTGCTGGTCGTCGTGGAACACCGGAATGTCCATCAGCTCGCGAAGGCGGCTTTCGATGATGAAACAGTCCGGCGCCTTGATGTCCTCAAGGTTGATGCCGCCCCAAGAGCAGCCGAGATAGCGCACCGCGTTCACGAATTGATCGACATCCTGCGTATCGACCTCGATGTCGATGGAATCGACGTCGGCGAACCGCTTGAACAGAACGGCCTTTCCTTCCATCACCGGCTTCGAGGCCAGCGCGCCAAGATTGCCAAGCCCGAGAATGGCCGTGCCGTTGGAGATCACGGCGACGAGGTTGCCCTTCGCCGTGTAGTCGTAGGCGAGCCTTGGATTCTCGGCGATGGCCTCCACCGGAACCGCGACGCCCGGCGAATAGGCGAGGCTCAGATCGCGCTGCGTCGCCATCGGCTTCGTCGGCACGATTTCGAGCTTGCCGGGCTTGCCTTCCGAGTGAAATTGCAGCGCTTCCTGGCGCGTGAACTTGCGCTGGGGGCTGACCGCCTCTTCGCGCGGCTCCAGCGCCGGCTTTTCCGAAACGGTTTTAATTTTCGCCCGTGAGGCAAATTTTGAGGGGGACATCGCTTGGTTCTTCTTGTGCGCTGAGATAGCTGTGGAATACGCCGCGTTGCGGATCGCTATCCCTACGACGTTAACTGCACCGGTTTTGCCGCACAAGCGCGCAATCGATAAGGGCACAGGTCTTTTAGGCTTAAGCGCCCCAATAACAACAGGACTTGAACGCTTCTGGAACGGCCCAGGTTTGCGCCCGCGTGACTCCCCTTATTGAAATAGCGGAGCGCGGCGGCGGCTCAAATATCGCGCCAGGCGGCGCCAAGGCTCGCCCGGTCGAACGACACCGATTTCACGATCGCGAACGCCGGCGTCCCGACGCGCAAGGAAAGCCGCTCGGCCGAGTAGCGAGTCAGCCTGGCGATCAGCGCCTCGCCAGAGCAGTCGAGCTTGATTTCCACGCCCGGCCCATCCATCGGGCCGATCTCCGCGACGACAGCGGCGATCACGTTCAACGCGCTCATGTCCTCGGGGCGCTTGAGGGCGATCATCACATCGCGCGCCTTGATCTGCATTCGGATGGATTTCCCCGGCGCGGCGTCGAGGCGCGGGACTTTCCACTGCCCCGCCCGCGACGCCAGCGTGGTGAGGCCATAAGCGTCATCGTGGCTTTCGACGACAGCATCGATAACCGCGCCCGCTTCGCCGTCATCGGTCGCGGGCATGAGATCGAGGCGTTGCATCAGCTCGATGGTGGGACCGGCGGCGCGAACCTTGCCGCCCGAGAGAACCACCAGAGTGTCCGACAGCCGAGCCACCTCGGCCACGGAATGGCTCACATAGACGATCGGAATGCGGCCCTCGTCGCGGAGGCGTTCGAGGTAGGGCATGATCTCCTGCTTGCGCGGTTCGTCGAGCGAGGCGAGCGGCTCGTCCATCAGGAGGAGCTTCGGCGCGGCGAGCAGCGCGCGACCAATGGCGACGCGCTGTTTTTCGCCTCCCGAAAGGCGGCTCGGA
Organism: uncultured Alphaproteobacteria bacterium; assembly: GCA_963748525.1. Classification (GTDB taxonomy): domain Bacteria; phylum Pseudomonadota; class Alphaproteobacteria; order Rhizobiales; family Rhodomicrobiaceae; genus Rhodomicrobium. The sequence goes on along the minus strand of CAVVJJ010000015.1, from coordinate 759,145 downwards.
TAGCGGGCAAGCAAGCGCTCGATGCCGAGCAGGCCGGCCACGCGCGCGAGATTTGCGGCGCTGTCCGGCGCGCGGGCGAACCAGGCGCCGTAGAGCAAATTCTGCTTCACGCTCAAATGCGGAAAAAGGCGGCCCTCCTGAAAAACCATGCCGAGCTTGCGCTTGTGCGGAGGCAGGAAAACGCCGTGCGCGGTGTCGAGAAGCACGGCGCCGTCGATGACGACGCGTCCGCGCTCTGGCTTCGTCAACCCGGCGATCACGTTGATGAGGGAGGTTTTCCCCGAGCCGGAGGAACCGAACAGCGCAATGAACCGCCCCTCCGCCGCAAACGCCGCGTCGAGCGTGAAGCCGCCGAGCCTTTGGGTGACGCTAACCTCGATCATGAGGAAAGATGAAGCCCGCGCCCGGCTCTGCGCGCAAGAAATTCAGAAGCAAGAAGCGCCGTCATGGATATGGAGAGCGAGATGACGGTCAAGCGAAGCGCGCCCGCGTCGCCGCCCGGCACCTGCGTGAGCGTGTAGATCGCCGAAGGCAGCGTCTGGGTTTCGCCCGGAATGTTCGACACGAAAGTGATGGTCGCGCCGAATTCGCCCATGGCGCGCGCGAAGCAAAGGATCATGCCGGCGATAACGCCCGGCAGGATCAGCGGCAGGGTGACGGTGACGAACACCCAGGCCGGGTTCGCGCCAAGGGTTGAGGCGGCGGCTTCAAGGCGCGCGTCCACATTCTCGGCGGAAAGCCGGATGGCGCGGACGAGCAGCGGAAAGCCCATGACTGCGCAGGCGAGCGCGGCGCCCGTCCAGCGGAACGAGAACACAAGGCCGAAATGCTGGTCGAGAAAAGCGCCAATCGGGGCCTTCCTGCCGAAGGAGATCAGGAGGAGATAGCCCGTCACGACCGGCGGTAGCACCAGCGGCAGATGCACGATGCCGTTCAGCAAAGACTTGCCCCAGAAATCCCGTCGTGCGAGCGCCAGGGCGATCCCCAAGCCGAAGGGCAGGCTTCCCGCCATGGCGACGGTGGCGACGAGGAGGCTCAGCCGCACCGCGGTCCATTCGTCAGGACTAAGCGACAGCCAGTCGTTCAGGGCTATTTCTCCGCCAGAACTGTAAATCCCTGCGCCTTGAAGACGGCGGCGGCCTTCGGCGACTTGATGGCGCCAAGAAATGCCGCCGCGGCCTCGTTCGCCTTCAGCGTCAGCGCTATGGGATAGATGATTGGCGGATGAGAGTCAGCAGGGAAAGCTGCGACGATCTTCACGCCCGGATCGGCGGCGGCGTCGGTCTGGTAGACGACGCCGAGCGGGGCTTCGCCGCGCGAGACAAGAAGCAGAGCGGCGCGAACGCTCTCGGCCTGCGCCAGCTTGCTCGAAACGCTGCTCCATAGGCCGAGCTTCTCAAGGGCGGCCTTGCCATACTTGCCCGCCGGCACGCTATCGACATTGCCCACGGCGAGCCGGCCGTCTCCGAGCGCTTTCGCCAGATCCGCGCCGGGCTTCAGGTCGATAGCGACCGTGCTGGCTTTCGGGGCAATGAGAACGAGCGTATTCCCGAGCAGGTTGGAGCGGCTGCCGGCCTTGATGAGCCCCTTCGCCTCGGCGTAATTCATCCAATCGAGATCGGCGGAGATGAAGATTTGAGCAGGCGCGTCCTGCTCCAGCTGTTTCGCAAGCGCGGAACTGGCGGCGTAGCTGATTTTGACGGTTTGGCCCGACTCTTGCTGCCAGTTCGTCGAGATTTCATCGAGAGCGTTTTTCAAACTGGCGGCGGCGAATACGATGACAGGAGCCTTGGCGTCGCGATCTTCGGCGGTTGCGGTTTGGCCAGATAGCAGCGCGGCGAACAAAAACGCGGCGGCGCCCAAAGCGGCCAGGCGCGACTTCAAGCCCATTCTCTTCCCCTTTTGCCTATCGAAATATATCGGCGTCTATATAGCTTTGGCAGTCGCCTGTCGATATCGATGTCGTGTATCTGCGCCGCGCGGATTGGCTTTTCGCTTTCTTGCGTTAAGGTCAAAATCAGCGATGATTCGAACCGGAACCTTCAAAAGGCGGAGAGCTGGCGGCTTGACACTTTGCTGTTGCACAATCATGCGCTTTAAAGTTCATCTTCGCGTTGGTCGAATTTCAGCATCGGATGAAGCGGCGCCCTCCTTATGGAACTTCGCCGCCGAGGGAGTAGCGCCATGATCGACACGCTGAGCCCCGGCTTGGGCGACTTTCCAGGCATGGAAGGCCGTCTCCTCGACGATGTCCGCCTGCTGACGAGGCTGCTTGAGGAGACGATCAAGGATCAGGAAGGCAGCGAAACCTTCGATTTGATCGAAACGATTCGGCGACTCAGCACAGCTTTCGAGCATGAGGCTGACGCAGACGCCGGCCGCAAGCTCGACAAACTGTTGAGCCGGCTGCGCCCCGAGCAGGCCGTCGACGTCGCGCGGGCCTTCAGCTATTTCTCGCATCTCACGAATATCGCCGAAGACAGGCATCGCATTCGCTGCAGCGCGCTCCTGTACCACGGGCCGTCTCCTCTCCAGGAAGGCAGCCTCGACTTGACGTTCAAGCTTCTCGCCGAGGCCGGGATCGCGCCTGAGAAAATCTCCGAGGCGCTCAAGTCGAGCCTCGTGTCGCCGGTGCTGACGGCGCATCCAACCGAAGTGCAGCGCAGAAGCATCCTCGACGCCACCAGCTCCATCGAGCATCTGCTCGCCGCCAGGGAAACCTTGAAGGGCGAACTCGAACTGAGGCGTAACGAGAATCTCTTGCGGGCGAGGATCGTCCAGCTCTGGCAGACCCGCCTGCTCAGGTCTGCGCATCTGACCGTCGCCGACGAAATCGAAAACGCGCTCAGGTTCTACTACGCCAGCTTCCTGCGCGAGATCCCGCATCTTTATGCGAACATTCAAGAAGGGCTCAATGGCGCATCCGTGCCGCCGTTCTTCCAGATCGGCTCCTGGATCGGAGGAGACCGCGACGGCAATCCCAATGTGAACAGCGAAACCCTCGCTCATGCGCTGCGGCGCCATTGCGAGGTGGCGCTGCGGCACTATTTGAATGAAATCAACGAGCTGCGCATCGAAATGCCGATGTCGTCGAGGCTTGTCGAATTTTCGGACGAGTTGCGCGCGCTGGCCGACAGCGCCGATGTCAACGATCCCCACCGGCAGGACGAACCCTATCGCCGCGCGGTGATCGGCATCTATTCCCGTCTCGCGGCGACGCAGCAGCGCCTTTTCAGCAAACAGGACGCTCCGAAGGCAGCGCATTCGTCCGCGGAGCCTTACCACCGCGCGGAAGAGCTTCAGGCCGATCTGGGCGTGGTGGAGAGTTCGCTCGTCGCCAACAAGGGCGAGGCGCTGGTCGAGGGGCGGCTCAGGCCGCTGCGCCGGGCGGTCGAGGTTTTCGGCTTCCATCTCGCGACCATCGACTTGCGCCAGAACTCGGATGTGCACGAAGAGACGGTCGCGGAGCTTCTGGCGGTCGCGCGCGTCGTGCCGAATTACCGCAGCCTCGACGAGGATGCGAAGCAGAAAGCGCTTATCAGCGTGCTGAGGGACCCTCGCCCGCTTCGCGTGCCGGGCGTTTCCTACTCCAAGAGAACAGCAAGCGAGCTTGAGATCCTGGACGTCGCGCGCGAGCTTCGCGAGGCCTACGGCAAGCGCGCCATCAGGCAATATATCATCAGCCACACCGAGACGGTGAGCGATCTGCTCGAAGCTCTCGTCCTCCAGAAGGAGGGCGGCATGATGCGAGGGGTGCTCGGCGACGAGAACGCCGCGGCGGAGCTGATCGCCGTGCCGTTGTTCGAGACGATCGCCGACCTGCGCCGCGCGGAGCATGTCATGCGCGCCTTCTACGCCTTGCCCGGCATCCGCGAGCTTATGGCGGCTGGCGGCGGCGTGCAGGAGATCATGCTCGGCTACTCGGACAGCAACAAGGACGGCGGCTTCTTCACAAGCAACTGGGAGGTTTATCGGGCTTCGGTTGCGCTCGCCAAGCTTTTCAAGCAGGAGCACGGCGTCAGGCTGCGCCTCTTTCACGGACGCGGCGGAACGGTCGGGCGCGGCGGCGGGCCAAGCTACCAGGCGATCCTGGCGCAACCGGCGGGTACCGTGAACGGGCAGATCCGCATGACCGAGCAAGGCGAGGTCATCGCTTCGAAGTATTCGCACGCGGCCATCGCGCGGCGCAATCTCGAAGCGCTGGCTGCGGCGGCGATCGAAGCGACGCTGCTGAGCCCCGAACGGCCCGTGCCGGACGAGTTCCTGGAGGCGGCGGCGGAGCTTTCCGAGGCGAGCATGAAAGCCTATCGCGCGCTCGTCTACGACATGCCCGAATTCAACGAATTCTTCTTCCTCGCGACGCCCATCGCCGAGATCGCGGAGCTGAACATTGGCTCGCGTCCCGCGTCCCGGCGCGCGTCGCACCGCATCGAGGATCTTCGCGCCATTCCCTGGAGCTTCTCCTGGGGCCAGGCGCGCGCCGCCTTGCCAGGGTGGTATGGCTTCGGAACGGGCGTCCGGGAGTTCGCGAAGGCCGAACCGAAGGAGCGAACGGCGCTGTTGAGGCGAATGAGGGAGGAATGGCCGTTCTTCCGGGCGCTGTTGTCGAACATGGACATGGTGCTCGCCAAGGCGGACATGAGGCTCGCGCGGAAGTATGCCGAGGAACTCGTTCACGATCCCGATCTTGCTCAGAAGGTCATCACCGCCTTGAGCGTCGAATGGAGCGCAACCGTGGACGCCTTGAACGCCATCACCGGGACCGCGGAGCGGCTTGCCGACAACCCGGCGCTGGCGCGGGCGATCAACCGCCGCGTCCCCTATATCGCGCCCTTGAACCATCTTCAGATCGAGCTGATCCGGCGCTGGCGCCGCGGCGAGCACGAAGAGAAGACGCGGCGCGCTATCTTGATCGCGATCAACGGCGTTGCGGCGGGCCTGCGAAACACAGGGTGATTATTCTATCCTAAAGATGGGATTAACCGGCTTCCGCTAACAGTTGTAGCCAAAGCGTGCTAGGCAGGCACGGAACTCAACCCAGTCGGAGGCTTCGATGAAACTCAGCGCAAGAAACGTGCTCAGGGGCAAGATCACGAAGGTCGTCAAGGGCACCACCACCGCTCACGTTCTCATCGACGTGAATGGAGCGACCGTGACGGCGTCGATTACAAACGAGGCCGTGGAGGATCTGAAGCTGAAAGAGGGTATGGATGCCGCCGCGATCATCAAATCTTCGGACGTTCTCGTCGCTGTCGAGTAGGACGCGGGGCCTCATTCAACAGACCGCGCTGGCCGCCTTGATCGGCGCCGCCGGCCTTGGGCCTCTCTGCGCCGCGCCTCAAGACAATCCGGCCTGCGGCCAGTTCGCTTGGTCGATCGCGCGCGAACTGGCGCTGTTCAGCGATCCGAATATGGAGACGGTGCTCTCGGGAGCGACGCTCGGCTCGCTTCCGCCGAATGGCGTCGCCGTGGAGCTTCAGCCGCACCCCACGGTGGATTATGCGCTCCCTCCCGGCCGCGAGCCCAAGACGGAGGACAGCTTCGGCGGCGTGCTTACGATTGCGAATGTGCCGAAGGCGGGCGCCTATCTGGTGACGGTCTCCAGCGAGGCCTGGATCGACGTGATTCAGAATGGCCGGGCGCTGGCCTCCGCCGCGCACACCGGCAAGGAAGGCTGCCCCGGCGTGCGCAAGAGCCTGCGCTTCGACCTTGATGCTGGTCCGCTCACGGTGCAGGTGAGCGGCGTCAACGCAGCGCTGATCCGGCTCGCCATCCTGCCCGCAGAATAAGCGGCGCGGGGAGCCACGCGCTCCAGCCCTATCGCATCCGCCCGGCGCGCTCCGCGATGGCTATTGATATCCTCGATCCTCACCGGCGAGCGCGGCTTCTTCTGCATGCCAATAAGGGCGGTTCAAGGCCGTCCCCGCGAGGAGCGGTTATGGGAATTGGAACATGTCGAACAAGTCGCCGATAGCCGGCATGTTGGCCGGCACGTAGGGCGTCTGCGGATTGGGCGCCGGATTGGGCAGATTGTCCCGGCTGCGCGCGGTAAGCGGCTCCAATCCCCAATTCCGTTCAATGAATTTCACCACCGACGCATGATCCGCATATGTATGCGTGATCCGCCCGCCCGTGGAGTAAGGCGATACCACGATGAATGGGATGCGCGGCCCGTCGCCAAAGAAGTCTATCGGCTGGATGAAGCCGGAATCGTAATAGCCGCCGCCTTCATCGAATGTCACGAAAATGGCCGTCTCCGCAAACAGTTTCGGCTTCGCCCGAATGCGGTCGATGACATTGCGCGCAAACGCCTCGAACAGGCTAAGTTTGGAACTCTGCGGATGGCCGTCGAGCCACCAGTCGGGCTTCACATAAGAGACGGCGGGCAGCGTTTCGGCCTCGATATCCGCGAACAGGTCCTGCACGTCCTTTAAGTGTTCCTCGCGCTTCCCGGCGTCCGCCATGATGGAAGCTTGATACTGGAACGGATTGCAGATGTCGCAGTAGCGGTTGGGCTTGCCGGCCTTAGCCTCATTGAACGTGCCGCCATAGAAGCGGAAGGAGATGTGCTTTTCATCCAGCGCATCGCCGATGCTGCGAACGTGCGACGGCGGGATGGCTTTGGGGTCCTTATTTTTCGTGCCGTCCGCCTCGTAGCCGGGGTTGACGTTGTTCAGGACATAATAATGCCCCGGCTCGCAGTTGGGTTTGGGCGCGTAGGGCAGTGACGCAAGATAGCGGACAATGGGCGCCACGCCCGGCTGTGTTTCATCCGCACAGACGGTATAGGCGCCATCCAGCGTATAGCGGTTGAGCGTGCCGGGCTGCGGATTTGGATTCGCGATTTGCGCCGCGGGCGGCATTATCGGAGTTCCCTTGCCGTCGCTGTAGAAAAGGTTGTCCGCCATTGCGATGTAGAAGTGCTCCACCATGGTGCCGCCCATCTGCGCCTGATGGTAGTTGTCGCTCATGGCATAGTCATCGGCCAGGCGTCGCAGATAGGGCGCGTCGCCCTGTTCGGTGTTGTAGAACCCCATGGCGTTGCCGCCGTCGTGGCGTGTCGCGGAACTGGTGGTAGCCACGAACGGATAGAGGTCGCTCAGGCAGCCGGTGGGGTTCTCCGCCGTTGCCTTTCGCGCGTCGCAGTCCGACTCCTGCCACATCTGGAAGAAGCGGTGGACCATGTCGCCGGTGTACGCGTCGTAGGCGAGCGTGGCGCCGGTAAGCTGGAATGGCCCGGAGCGCAGATTCGCGGCGCTGGCGATCCGCGTGTCGGGGCCAGCAGTGGAGGGCAAGCCGCTGGCGCCTGTGGTCATCAAGGCAAGATCGCCGGGCGCCAGATCATGGACGGCTTTGGCGGCCTCGTCCACGCTGATAAACGGCGGTTTGTCCCTATGGGTTACGTTCGGGGTCCCGTCCAGTTCGGGCGTCGGTAAAAACGCGTAAGGCGTCCTTTTGTTGGAGCTAATAAAATAAGCAGGTTGAGCAAGGGCCTGGAATTGAGCTGCTGCATGGAAGTTGGGACCTGGAAAGCCATCTTCGTCCACGATGCCCTTTGACAGAAGGTTCCACACAGATTGGCCAGGCCGTGGTTTGTAGACGCCGAAGACATGGTCGAATGTGCGGTTCTCACCGATGATGACGATGAGATGCTTGACCGGGGTTGCCGTGCGCGGTTTTCCGTCATCGTTCTGCGCGCGAGACGGGCAGGCGGCGAGCGAGCTGAGCATGATAACGATAACGCAGAAAAATATCCACTTTTCGCCCCGCGGCAGCATCTCCCGTCCCCTTCCGGACCATAAAATCATATGGGCATAGGCGTGTAACTGAAGCGAATGACGACCACGTCGCAGAAGGATTGCATTCACCGCCGCGGCGGCGAATTCGAAGAAAGTCCTGGCCGTTTCGAGCGGCGCATCCGTCAACGATACGGAAACCCGTCAAAATCCGAAAAACTTCTCGCGCAACGCGTCTTCGTACGCGTTCTTGGCGGCCTTTACATCGCTGCGGATTTCTTCCTCCTTGAAGTGCGCCGCCTCCCATTTGTCGACTTCGGCCACTGAATGGGGGGTGACCGAAACAAGCGCCTCTTCCTCCCTGATCGCGGCGATCCATTTCTCGACTGCGGCCTTATAGGCGCCTTGCATTTCATCGAGTTTCGAGTCGTCTTCGTCCATTGCGATCCTCCATCTCTCCGTTTGCCGCAACATTCTTGCTGCCGCACTTTTGCTCAAGCGGCCTTGCCGCAGTCTGGGCGAGAGCTGTGACAGAGAAAAGACGGCCGCCACAACCGTCGCTCTTTTCATTAGCGACGGCGCGACCGTTTGCGGATCGCTTTGCGGGAAGCCGGCGAGTTGATGCGGCGATCGCATACGGGCGGCAAAGCCATTCTGGGCCGGGAATTCATCAGAGTTTGAGCGCGATGCGAGCAAACGTGAGAACGATGCGGCTGCCTGCGCGAACTGTCCCGCGAAACGAGCCCGCCACCTTGGAATGGCCTCCCACGCGCCGGGCGTAGGGCGCCGGCAGTTCCAGAATGCGCAAGCCGTTTCGGGCCGCCTTCATCTGCAACTCGAGATTCCAGCCATAAGTCATCTCGCGCATGCCAAGTTCCAGGAGCGCGTTTCGCCTTATGGCGCGAAAAGCGCACATATCAGTATAAGCAAACCCGTACAGCGCGCCAATCGCCGCGCCGATGATGCGGCCCGACAGGACTTGGTGCCACGCCATGGCTCTCTGCTCGCGAACTCCCCGGGCGCGCGAAGCGATCACGAAATCATGCGTTCCGGCGGCGATCGGCGCGATGAGCGCCGGGATCATCTCTGGATAGTCGCTGCCGTCGCCGTCCATGGTCACGATGATGTCGCACGCATCCCCGGCGGCGAGCGCTCCCGCAAAGCAGGCGCGGCCATAGCCTTTGCCTGCGTCCAGCACGCGCGCGCCTTTCGCTTTCGCGATTTCGACGGTCCTGTCCGTCGAGCCGCCATCGGCGACGATGATTTCTTGAACGGCGTCTCGCGGAATTCGGTCGATGACCCCGCCAAGCGACTCTTCCTCATTCAAGACGGGTATCACGATGCAAACTCGTGTTTGCGCCTTCGACCGAGAAGGCCTCGCTTCCGCGGCGGGAAAAAACGCAGCCATTACAGGCTCCAACGCAGACCGCATCCCGCGCAAGATGGCGGCGGCTTATCGCTCAAGAGAGCTTGGCGAAAACTGCGATAGGCCTCGCCATTCCAGATTTCGGGCAGCGGCGTGGTTTTAGCGTCGCCCAGCGTGAAATTCTCGTAGCCTCGCATCGAAAAAGGCGCGATGCAGCAAGGAAGCGCGCGGCCATGCGCTGTGAAATACATGAGAGACCACGGCCTTCGGCACAGCGACCACGGCGCATCGCCGGACCGTCGCAAGCTCTCTTCGGGCTCCGCGGCGCCGGACGCGTCGAAAAACACGCCAAGCTCGGCAGCGGCCTTTTTTGCTTCCAGAAGGTAGTTGCCGTCCTCACGGTCGCGTTGTTCGAACAAGGACGATTCCGGCCGCGCCAGTCCAACCCCGCTTTCGAAATAGACGAGCCGTTGCAAATGGACTTCCGGCACGCCCATAGAATGCGCCAGCCGGATGAAGGCTGGAAGCTGCTCCAAAGTTTCCCGCAGGCCCGTCAGCCAAAGCGAAAGTTTCGGGTTCGCCGCGCCCATGCGATCCTTCAAGGCCGCGAAATTCCGGACATTGCGGACGATGCGCTCGAAGAGATCCCGGCCGCGCACCGCCTCGAACGTCTTGCCGTCGGCGGCATCGAGCGAAATGCGCATCTCGTCGAGACCGGCCTCGATCAACTCGCGGCTTTTCTTTTCGCGCATGAGCGTGCCATTGGTGTTGAACAGCACATAGACGCCGCGCTCTTTCAAATACCGCACCATCCGGGGCAGCTCGGCCACCATCATAGGCTCGCCAACGCCGTGCAGCACCACGCGCTCGATCCCAGGGAACTGATCCACGATGCTCGTGAATAGCTCCCAACTCATATCCGCAGGCGGCTCCAATTCTTCAAAGGTGCGCGGACAGGTTGTGCAGAGAAGGTTGCAGCGGTTGGTGACTTCGAGGTAGAGGCAGACCGGACCGTGAGGCGCAACCGGGCCGCGCTTTTCACCCACGCCCTCGAAATAGCGGCGCGGATCAATCGTGCGTTTCGGCCCGGCTTGCGGATCACGCAAGGGCGCGTTCATGGCTCGCCTCCTTTCGGCTGATAAGAGCGAAATTCTCGAATAGAAGGAGAGCCGCGAAGGGCGCGTATTGAACGCTGGCGCCGAGGAGGCTGGGCGGCCATCCGACCCTATAAAGCGCCGGCGCCGACAGCGTCAGCCAGAAGACCGACGGCTTCGGGGAAAAGCACAGGAAGGGAGTAAGCCACAGAAAGTACCAAGGGTAATGCGGCGACATGAACACTGTTAAAGCGGTGGCGATGCTAAATGCGCCTTCGATGTCGGGCTTGCTGGGATCGCTACGAAAAGCGGATCGCCAGGCGAGCGCAATCAGCGTCGCCGCCGCGATCGCCAGAAAGACAGGGAGCGCCGCCGCGCCCAAGCCGAGTTGCTTTAGGAGCGCCGCGCCGTAGAGGCCCCCGCCGCCCGCATATTCCTCGCCCGCATATCCGCCCAAGAATCCGAATACCTTGGAGCCTTCGGACAGGTGAGGCATATACAGCAGCAGCGCCGTTGCCGCGAAGGCCGCCGGCATCTTCCAATCCCAGCGCCGGTAGAGCGCGGGCGTTATCGCGAATGTGAAATATTTCACCAGCACGCTTGCGGCGAGCGCGGCGCCGGCAGAGAAACGCGCCCCTTTCTCCGCCGCCAGCATCGCCAGCAGCATGAAGGCGACCATGACGATGTCGACATGCCCGCTGCCTGCAATTTCCCAAATCGGCATGGGATGCAGGGCGTAAAGGAAGGCGAGTATGGCAGGGCGCCCGCGAACCTTCAGGAGCCGGATCAGCGCCCACATCGCCAGCGCCTCGAAGGCCAGCATCGCCGCTTTCATCGCGACGACGGTCTCGCCGGCGCGGCTCGCGAGGAAATAAACGGCTTCCGCCATGGGGGGATAGATCGTCGGCGCGTATTCCTTGCGGTTCACGCTTTCATAAATCGCCTTGTCCCTTAAAGATGCGAGCGCGGGATCGGCGGGAACGTGAGCGTAGGGGCTGACGCCATGAGCCTGCACGCGGCCGTCCCAGATGTAGCGGTAGATGTCCGTCGAATGGGGCGGCGCGAACAGAAGCGCCGCGCGCATGAAGACCGCGAGCCCCAGGAGATAAAAAAAGTAGCGGCTGTTTTCGCGCTCCGTCAGCAGGCCTTTCTCGCGCCAAAGGCGCCATGCGAAGACCGCGAAGAGCGCGCCCTGGGCGAGGCTCAGATAGACGACCGTGTCGTGCTCCTCGATAAAAAGCGCGTAGCCGCCTCCAGCCATGGAAAGAGCGAGCGCTCCCGCAGCGATGGCGAAAGATCTCGGCGCCGCCGCAATATTCACGCGGCAGCCTCACGCAACGGTTCTGCGGCGCCCGCCGCAAGGAAGCGGTCAAGGCGGTCTAAGAGCTTCGCCTCAGCGGCCATAATCTTCAGAAGTTCCGCTGAATGGGCCGCCGGACTTGACCTGAGGCTTGCGGAAAAACACTTCCCTTCGAGAAGTTCCTCAGCCAGTCGCTTCAGCGAAACGGCGTCATCGACGTCGTACCATTCGGGAAGCACATGCACGGGAAGGCCGATTTCCCCTGCGCGCTCCAGCGTCTGCGCGAAGACTTTCTCGGTGCTCCAGTCGATGCATTCAAAGAGGTGCGGATGAAGCCTCTTGCAGGCGAGAAGATAGTAGCCTCCGTCGCTGGAGGGGCCGAGCGCGGCTCTGTCGCCGGGCTGTGAAAGATATTCGGTCATCTCAACCAGCACAGATGCTGGCAGAGTGGGACTATCTGAATTCAAAACGCAGGCCGCTTCGTGCCCAGCAGCGAACAGGCGCGCCATCGCTTCGCTGAGACAGTCTCCGAAATTGGGGCGCCAAACCTCGTGGAGAGCGAGGCCGGCTGGAAGATGTGCGCGAAAAAACGCTTCGCTCTTTGGGGGAGCGTAGGCGAACGCGCCGGAAAGGCTTGTCTCCGCGGCCGCCGCGAGCAGGTTCTCGGCGATGTCTTTAAGGAATGCTGTGTTGAAGCTTGCCGCTTCTTCGAAAGTGAGAGGAGGACAGAGCCGTGTTTTCGTCAGGCCCGGCTGCGAAGCTTTGGCCATGACGGCGACGCCGCAGAAGGAAACGCCCGGTTTACGCGATGGCATGCGTCCCTCATTTTGCTTCACATTGCCAATTTTTTACCGGCACATTGCCAAGAATGTTTTACCGGCATTTTTGTGCCACGTAGAACGCCTTGGGCGCAAGCGAGTGCATGAGCAAAACGGCTATCGCAAAATCCCGATAACGGAGAAATGATTGTTCCAGCCCATGCCCCTTGCACTGCAAGAGTTGGGGTCGCCACAGGCGATGTTCCATTATCGAGTTCGGATTGGATCTATAGCTTTCTTCTATTAAGTGATTGTATTAAGTGCTTGCTTCCGACAGCGGATCGCCGTTGCCGTCCGTCATCATGTCCCGTAACGCCAAGGCCGGGTGTGAGAGCCAGCTGCTCCGCATCGCTTCCGCGACGAGCGCGCCGACGGCCGGAGATCGCGGCCTGCCTCTGACGGTCACCAGACAGACTTGCCGCGTAAAGCGCGGCGAGAGAGGCCGCGCCTCTACGCCTTCGTGCCTGACGCTCGATATGGGCATGAAGGCAAGGCCGAGGCCCGCCGCGACCATGGCCAAAATCCAGTCGTCGCGCTCGCTTTCGTAAACCGTCGGCCATTCGACCTTTGCATCGTCGAAGATATGGTCGATGCTGTCGCCGAATTCGCAGTTGATGCGCGACAGATAGCGCTGGCCGTGCAGGTCCTTGATGGAAATGATGGCGCGCTTGCAGACGGGGTGCCCGCGCGGCGCAACGGCGACGAAATCTTCCTCATAGAGCGGGATGTAATGAAGGCGGCCGTCCTGCTGCTTTCCCGGCATGGCGTAGATCGCGACCTCCAGTTCGCCCGCCAAGAGGTCTTCCTCCAATTGCCGCGCCTGCGCGTCTGCGATCTTGAGCGAGATGCCGGGATGCCGTTCGAGAACGCCTTTGATGAAGTCCAAGAGGGTGTCGGGCGCGATGGTGCACATCAGGCCAAGCCGGAGCGGCGTATTTTTCAGGTTCATGAATTCGGCGGCGCGGCGCTTGGCGTTTTGAGCTTCGTTGTACACTTGTTCTAGGTAGGGCTTCATCATGCGCCCAAGCTCGGACAAATGGGTGTTCGAGCGCTCGCGATGAAACAGAGGGCCGCCCAACTCCAGCTCCAGCATTTTGATCGCGCGGGTAATCGAGGGCTGGGACACGTTGCAGCGTTCGGCAGCGCGCGTGAAGTTCAATTCTTCCGCGAGGACGAGAAAATACTTGATCTCGTGCATTTCCATCTTGGACGCTCCCTGAAATTGCACCGAGGCGACGCGCCGTTATGTTCACGCTCTTTTTGCCATCCAATCAAAACAAATTTCATTTATAGCCCGTGCGAATGGAAACAATTTCCAATTGGCATTTAAAGAGCGCATCCTCCTCGTCTAAACATTGTGAAGCGGTTTAGAACTTCCTCATCGCAGCCCGTCACAAAACCGCGCTCCGGGCGTTTCCGCTTTAGCGGCAAGGGCGCCCGGCGGGATGTGGAGCGACAGCTTGATTTCAGCGGAAACACTGGGGACGCAAGACGGAGCAGCGGGCTATGAACGCCGCGTAAGGGTGCACTCGCCTTTCGTTCGCGCGACTCATTGGATCAACGCCGTCGCCATCCTCATCATGATCGGGAGCGGCTGGCGAATCTACAACAACGTGCCGATCTTCAGCTGGCTAGCCTTTCCCGAGTGGGCCACGCTCGGCGGCGATCCGGAGATTACTTACAAGCTCAACAAGGATGTCGGCTTCTCTAACGCGCTGCTGTGGCATTTCGCGGCCATGTGGCTGTTCTTCGTGAACGGTATGGTCGCGCTGGCGGTTGGCGTGTTAAGCGGGCGGCTGAGGATGAAGTGGCTGCCTGTGACTGTCTCCGAACTCATTCACGACATTCGCGCTGCGCTCCGCTTCGACCTCGCCCATGACGACATCACGGTCTACAACGCCGTGCAGAAGCTTCTCTATATCGGCGTGATCCTGGCCGCGATTTTGATGGTGGTGTCCGGGCTCGCCATCTGGAAGCCGGTGCAGTTCCAGACGCTGACTTGGCTATTCTATGATTTCCAGGGCGCGAGGCTCGCGCATTTCATCGGCATGGCCGCGATTGCGCTGTTCGTTCTGGTTCACGTGTCGCTGGCCTTCCTCGTTCCCAAGACCATCGCGGCCATGACGAGGGGCAGCATTCTTGTCAAGGCAGAGAGCGCCCCTCAAGCCATTCAGGCTGGAGAATAGAGATGGCCATCATGCGTCCCAGGGGCTCGATAAACAGGCCGCGAGGCGGCGTCGACCAGTCCGCGCTGATCGAGCATCGCAAGGTGATTGCCGGCGTCGAGAGGCGCGCTTTTTTGCGCGGCTCCGTGAGCCTCGGCGCGCTGACGCTTCTCACCGGCTGTGACATCAGCAACGACGGCGCTCTCCAAAGCGTGCTGCGCGCCATGTCGGGTTGGAACGACCGCGTCCAGGCCTGGCTGTTCGATCCCAATAAGCTTGCGCCGACCTATTCGGACGCCGATGTGCTCAACCCGCCGCGCTTCAATGCCTATTACGGCATCGACGAGGTGAAAAAAATCGACGGCGCGGCATGGCGCTTGGAACTGGCGGGCGCCATCGAGAACAAGCAGCCTTGGACAAAAGATGCGCTTTATGCGCTGCCGCACGAGACGCAGATCACACGCCATGTCTGCGTCGAAGGCTGGGACTATATCGGCAAATGGTCCGGCGTCCCGCTACGCGTCTTTCTCGACCGGATCGGCGCGGACAAGACCGCCAGATATGTCGGCTTCAAGTGCAACGACAACTATTGGAGCAGCATCGACATGGCGACAGCGCTGCATCCGCAGACCATACTCGCCACCCACTACGCGGGTGCGCCTCTGCCAGATGCGTATGGCTTTCCCATGCGCCTCAAGACGCCGCTGAAGCTCGGCTTCAAGCAGCCGAAATGGATCTATGCGATGGAGGTGACGAACGTAAATCCCGGCGGCTATTGGGAGGAGGGGGGCTACAACTGGTTTAGCGGCCTCTGAACAGCCGCTTTGCAATTCCTGCTATCACGGTGGCGGTTGAGTGGGCTGGCGAACGCCAGGCCGCAGCCAAATAAGCACTAAAAATAGAATAGTAAGAGCAAGGCCAATAATATGCCACCAGGAAAACTTAGATTCCTGGGACTGCAACCACGAAAACATCACCGCGGCGAATGTGATAATCGCCAAGAGCAGCCAGGTGGTCTGTCTACTTCCGCGCGTCATTCTTGAACCCGTACTAAAAAAGATCCAAAGATACCGTAGCTCCGTGATTCTGAATTTCTCTGAAGGGGTTCATTAAATTTTTAATGACTAAACTCGTCGCCTGAAGGCTACATCTTGTGCTGCTATATTCCATATCCATGCGGAATGCGGACTGCTCGCGTTACTTGGTTCGCGGTCGTCGAAGCTGTGAGCTCTCGACCTCGGCCGTGCGCTGCGCGTTTGAAGCGGCCTGAAGGTTGCCCCGTGCGAACGCAAAGTGCTTGACGGCCCACATCGCCGCCTGAGTGCGGTTGCGGACACGGATTTTTCGAAGAATCGCCTTCACATGAGCTTTTACGGTTGCCTCCGAAATATTCAGCCTTTGCGCGATGACCTTATTCGGCGCTCCATCCACAAGAGCTTGTAAGATCGTCTCCTCTCGCGCCGATAAATCGACGCCGGGGGAAGGGCCGGAGTTTTCTCCATCATTCTTCGTAGCTTCAAGACCGCTTTCAACGGGCTGAATTCCCCCTTCCAGGGCGCCGCCCAAGTTTGGCAAGCTTTTCAAAAATGCCGCGGGAAGGATCGTTTCGCCCTGAAGAACAAGCTCAATCGCGGTGAGCAGTGTTTGGGGCGTCATGGCGTCCCGCAAGTAGCAATTCGCCCCCGCTTCAAGCGCCTGCTTCACCTCAAACGGCTGGCAACTGGCGCTTATAACGACGATGAATGCGAGGGACAGGCGGTCGCGGATGCCCCGAACCGTTTCTTCGATTTCCGCAGGAGTGCGGCCTCCCACGAGAAAAATGAGCTCATCCTCAAGCAGAAATTCTTCGAAATCCATATCCTCCAGGCTGGTTGTCTGAGCCCTGTATGGGGCGCCTTGGAGAAGGCGGCAGAAAGCCTCGGAAAAAAGTTTGCTGGGATGGACTATAACAATCTTAGGATCGCGGCTCTCAGGACAGACGGGCCTCGGGCTCTGTGTTTCTGCAGCGCTAACGTTTTCCGCGTTTACGATCGCCGTAACGTCATCATGGGTTATGACAATTTCAGAGCTGTCGCGGCCCCGGGTGGCGGTCATCATGAACCAGCGGTCAAGGCCGCCCACGGCGCACGGGTATCGCTGCATAAATCGCCGTGACTTTCCCGAGATCACGCTGCTGATGCCGTCGAGCGCTTCGCTTGCAAACGCATCGCCAGCAGCCGCCGAGCGCCGGCAAACTTCAAGGTAGTTTACGCCTAAGTAGGCTTGGAGATCCTGAGAATAATTCTGGGCTGCGAACGCTCGCCAAGCTTCGTTGACATAAATGATTGAACCCGCTGCATCCAAGATCGCCAAATGCGACGGGATTCCATCAAATGCTGCCCGGATGCGCGGATTGAGAAACGGTGTGTTCATGACTTGAGTATTCACAATGAGAATTCCTCATCAAGCTATGCACCTAATATATTCCCTGGCCAAAGCTATGCAATGATTAACATCGAGCGCTGCTCATATCCACTTTAAGTATCGAGATGGTATTGTTCTTGAATTTTTTGAATTTTATCTAAAATCATTTCGCCGCATGACGAGCCGTCGGCTGTAAAGGACTGATCGCGATCCGGGCGCCCGCCCTGTTTTGGTGGCGCTTGAACATAAACCCTTCAGATCAAATCGTACCGCCAGAAAAAACGGCAGCGAGCGTATGATTCCGCTGAATTGCAAACGAGGCATTTGCGCAAAATGCTGGAAAAAAGCAGCGCATATATCATTACGACCAAGATAAAGCGCGAAGCAAATGTCAAGCATGAGTACCTATTTCGGGGGCTATGATACGAAAGTCTACTTATACCTAATAGCCCACTAACCCGCTTTAATTTGCGATATATCAAATGATATCAGCGGCGATGAGACAGAGGTTCAGACTAAGACTGGAGTAGCGACTATGGATACGCTTTTGCTTTTAACTATACTTTTTATAAGCATACTAATAAATATATCCTCATTAGACGATGCTTTCATAGACGTTCTGGCGCTTGGGATCGAGAGATTTTCCTTTCGGAAGCAGGGCACAGCTGGAAAAGAGGCAATCCCTCACACTGGGGTCTTCGTCGCAAACTGGCATGAGGAAGATGTTTTGGGCAGAATGGTAGAGGGCAATCTTGCGCGGATACCTATACCTTCTGTGCAGCTTTACCTCGGCGTTTACCCAAACGACACGGGTACATTGAAAATCGCGCTCGATCTCGCCGCGAATCACCCCGACCGCGTCCGCGTGATCGTGAACACGCTCCCTGGACCCACATCCAAGGGACAAATGCTGAACGAGATGTTCCGGCAGGTTTTTCAGGCGCCAGAGCCGCCTGAACTCGTGGTCCTGCACGACAGCGAAGACATTATCGATCCGAGAACTTTCGAGGTCTATGCAGACTACGCAAAAAACTACGACTTCATTCAAGTGCCTGTTTTCTCGCTGAACTCCATCGCGCGCTCGCGAGTTGCGGCAACCTACATGGACGAATTTGCTGAGCGGCACACGCGCGAAATGGTGGTCCGCCACGCCCTTGGCGCCATGATCCCCTCCGCAGGCGTGGGAACTTGCCTGACGAGAAAGTTGATCGATCATTTCGTTTCTCAGCGCGGCTACGTTTTGATGACGGGTTGCGTGACCGAAGACTACATCCTCGGCGTGGAAGCAAAGCGTGCAGGCTTCAAATCGGCCTTCGCCTCAATCTCGGCCGATGACCGCAAGGGGCTCGATTTCGTAGCAACGCGCGAGTTCTTCCCGAAGTCGCTCTCGGCGTCGATAAAACAAAAAACACGCTGGGTCTACGGCATTAACTTCGAAGCGATGCACAAGCTTGGCTGGGGCGGCGACGTCTGGGATGTCTATTTCTTCTTTCGCGACCGCAAAGGCATAATCACAAATTTCCTCCCGCCGATCTCGCTCATGTTCTGGGTGCTGATAGCCTTTAACATGATCGACCTTACCCAGCTTCCAAGCGAGCTTGAGACCACCTTTCAGGTGTCGCTTGACCTCAATGTGCTTGCGCTCGCAATCCGGTATCTGACGCGGGTCGCTGCCTGCAGGCAGGTTTACGGCATCTACGATCTGCTGGGGGTCGCGGTGCGATGGCCCGTCGCGCTTTTCGTGAACATGATGGCGGTTTGGCGCGCCTGGAAAACATACCTTGGCGAGAGCGCATACGCGACGAAGCCAATCGTCTGGTCGAAAACTGACCACGAACTCCCCGACGATCTCACTGCAGCAAGGCGGTAACCCTATGCGTATTCTTGTAGCGTTCGGGACGCGTCCCGAAATCATCAAACTCGGCCCCGTTTATCAGGCGCTCCGCCGGACAGGGCTGAACGTAGAGGCGCTCTGGACGGGCCAGCACGTTGAGCTTGCCCACGGCCTTCTCGAATTCTTCGGCATCGAGATCGATCACAATTACAGTGGCATCGTGAGCGAGCCGAGGGTCGCGGGCAAATTTGGGCTAATGACCCAAAAAGTCGACAGACTGCTTACAGCTGCCCATTACGACTGGATTGTTGTGCAGGGCGATACGGCTACCGCGGCGGCCCTGGCGACCGCCGGCTTTCTGAATAATATTCCAGTTGCTCATGTCGAAGCAGGACTGCGGACGGGAAACCTGCACTCCCCCTGGCCGGAAGAGTTCAATCGGCGTGTCATAACCCTGTGCTCGACGCTCCACTTCGCTCCAACAGAAGGGGCCAAAGCGAATCTTCTCGCCGAAGGCATCCCGGCCGCAAGCGTAGTGAACGTCGGGAACACGGTCGTCGACGCGCTTCTTTATGCGCGAGAGAAGATTTCCGGGAACTACAGGCCAGTCGATCCGGCGCTTGCCGCGCTGCCGCCGGGCAAGAAAATCGTCCTGGCCACGATGCATCGGCGCGAAAACATCGGGCGGCCGATGCTGGAGATCCTGCGTGCGCTCCGCGATCTCGGCAGCGACGGCGACAAGCTCATCGTCCTTCCCGTCCACCTCAATCCGAATGTGCGTTCGAAGGTTCTACAGATACTCGAAGGGGCGACCAACATATTGCTTCTTCCGCCACTCCAGTACCCGGATTTCGTTCATTTGCTGTCCCTTGCCTGGGCGGTTGTCAGCGACTCGGGCGGGATTCAGGAGGAGGCTCCCACTTTCGGCCTCCAGGTTCTGATCACCCGGGACACCACGGAACGCCCCGAAGTCGTGGAGGCCGGGTTCGGACGTCTCGTCGGATCGAACTACGACGCAATCTTGTCTGGCGTCCGCGCGCTGACGGCGACCGGATGCCGCCAGTTGCTTTCAGCGGAAAACCCCTTCGGCTCAGGAGACGCAGCTGAGCAAATCGCGGCTGTGCTTAGGAATTTTGTTCCCGAACCCCGGCGGCATCACTGTGGCGTTAGCGCGTCGGGGATAGCGGCGGCAGGAAACTTATAGGAAAAGGAGGTTGCAACATGACCGATCAAGCCATCAGCGCGGACGCAGCCAGATCGCTCAAAGCGAGCAAACTTCAGTGGCCGCGCCTTTGGAGACTGTTACGTAATGGCGCGCTGTTCGCTGCAGGGGCTGGCGCGATAGCGCTGTACATGAGCGGCGGAAGTTTGCTGCTGCAAGCGAACGGTCTCGTGACCCGGGACCGCATTCGCGTTGCCTCGCCGTTCGAAGCGCGGATAGCCGAAGTGTTCGTCCATCCGGGGGATCCAGTGAAGACCGGCCAGAAAATTGCCCGTGTGGAGTCAGGTTCGATTATCCGGACGCTTTCCGACGTCGCAACCGAACGCGCGAGGCTCGCCAGCCGGGTTGCCCAATTGCGTACGAGACGCGACGTTATCAAATCGACACTGCCGATTGCCGAAACCAGCGCCCGGCAGGCAGATGCCTTCTTGGGCGAGTTGATGAAAGCGAAGGAAAAAGGGCTTGCCGTATGGCGGTCGACCCAAGAAATCTCGGCGGCCAACGTCATAGCCGCCGATAAGGCTGCGGGGTTAAGAGCGGAGCGGGACTCTCTGGAAGCGGAGTTGGCCACAAACCAGTCTGCTCTTGAGGAAGCCGGCAAGGCCTACGATTCGCTTAAGCGCGCTTACAATGACGGGATGCTCATCTCCGCTTACAGCGGCGTCGTAGGTCCTATGGTCGCTGTCGCAGGCGAAGTTCTGACGGGACAAAATTCGGTAACGGACATCTATACCGGCTCAAGCTATGTCCTTGCCTATATGCCGGACGGCTACTTGTTCGATGTCGCCCCGGGCCAAGCCGTTTGCGTCAAAGCCTACAACCGGATTTTCAACGCGCGCATCGACCGCATTCTTCCTGTCACAGAGGCCGTGCCCCCCGAATTTCAGCTGCCCATCAAGGTCCGCGACCGGGGGCAATTGGTGAAAATCGCACTGGTGGACGAGACGACATTCGCCATCGGCCAGAAGATAAGCGTGACCGCAAGCTTGACCTCTGACTGCCAGGTTGGACTTGGCAGCTTCGTGAAACAAGCCGCCGCGCGCCTCGGCAAGCTTATTCAAGTCGCCACGTCGAAAGTCCTTACCCCGCCGACCGCCAAGGCAAACACAAGAGGCGAGATATGAAACCCATGTGCTTTGGCACCGATGGCATTCGCGGCCGCGCCAATGCCGGAAGCATGACGCCGGACGCTGTCATCCGGATTGCCGCGGCGGTCGGACGGCAGTTCCGCGAGGGGAAGCACAAACCGCGCGCCGTAGTTGGAAAGGACACGCGGCTGTCAGGTTATATGATCGAATCTGCGATCGTTGCAGGGCTAACATCCGTTGGCGTGGATGTGCTGCAACTCGGACCCGCGCCAACGCCCGCGGTCGCCCTCCTCACGCGCTCGCTCCGCGCCGATGTGGGCATCATGATCTCCGCATCGCACAACCCCTATTTCGACAACGGCATCAAGCTTTTTGGGCCGGACGGCTACAAACTCTCAGATGAGATCGAGAAAAAGATCGAAGCGCTGATCGAAGCGCCACTGCAAAATCTCCTCGTTCCTTCCGATGACTTGGGACGGGCGAAGCGTGTCCAGGGCGTTTGCGAACGTTACGTGGAATGGGCGAAGCGCTCGCTGCCGAGGGACATGAGTTTCGGAGGCGTGCGCGTCGCCCTCGATTGCGCAAATGGGGCGGCCTACAAGGTCGTTCCTCAGGCGCTTTGGGAACTGGGCGCTGAAGTAATATCCATCGGCGTAGAGCCCAATGGCATGAATATCAATGGCAGATGCGGGTCGACAGATCTCGAAGCGCTATGCGCCAAAGTTAAAGAAGTGCGGGCCGACATAGGTATTGCATTCGATGGCGATGCCGACCGCGTCATCGTCGCCGATGAGCGCGGGAGGATTGTCGACGGCGATCAAATCCTGGCTCTGATCTCACGAAACTGGTCGGCTAAAGGGCGCGTCACGGGCGGCGGCGTCGTATCGACCGTAATGGCAAATCTCGGACTCGAACGCTATCTGGAGAATCTCGGTCTAAGTCTTGCCCGGACCGCCGTCGGGGACCGCTATGTCATCGCCCATATGCGTGAACACGGATTGAATATCGGCGGCGAACCTTCCGGCCACATCATTTTGTCGGACTACGCTACGACGGGCGACGGTTTCCTGACCGCGCTGCAAGTTCTCGCCTGCGTGGCCGAGGAGGGCCGGCCCGTGAGCGAGGTGTGCCACTGCTTCGAACCTGTGCCGCAGTTCTCGCGCAATATCGCCTTCGTGGGTGACAAGCCGCTTGCTAATCCGAACGTGAGGGTGGCGATCGAAGCCGCGCGCAGCAAACTCAATGGGTGCGGCCGGCTTGTCGTGCGGGCCTCAGGGACCGAACCTGTCATTCGCATTATGGCTGAAGCGGACGACATCGATCTTGTGGAGCGCGCGGTCGCTCACGTCGCGGAGAGCATTCAATGCCATCTATCTTCTTGAAAACGAGCGATGAATTTTCGAAGCGCCGAAGGAATGCATCGCGGACCGAGGCGTTCGAAAACGGTGTTCCACCCAAGTCCCTCGTATGAGGGGTTTGTTAGGGTTCTGGAACGCTAACTAGTTGATTTATTGGATAATTGGCGCCCCCTAGGGGAGTCGAACCCCTCTTTCAAGATTGAAAATCTTGCGTCCTAACCGATAGACGAAGGGGGCGCTTCGGCTTCAAGAGCCGTGCTACGATATAATTCCGGTTTGCGCAGCTTGGCAAGCGCAACAATCCCTAACGCCGGCATTCCGGTTTAGCGCTTGACCGCCGCGAGGTCCTCGATCTGAAACTCGATGCGATTGCGGCCGCCCCACTCATCGCGCTCGATGCGCCCGGCCACATGGCATGGGATATCGCGCGCCTGGTCCAGCGCGGCGCCAATTTCCGAGTTTGCGGCGCGGAAAGCGACCGCGCTGATCTGGCTCCCGTCCATGGCTTGCAGAGCGCATCGCAAATGGCCGCCCGAGATTTCCTTCGCCATCGTCAGGCGAACGGACGGCAGGCAGAAGCGGGGTGGGGGATTTCCCTGGCCATAGGGACCAACGCTTTCGAGCTTGAGCGAGAAATCGAGCGTGGCCGACCGTGGGGCAATCGCGCCATCAATCTGCAGCACGGGGGCGGCGGAGGCCGCCCGATAGGAAGGCTCAAGCGCTTGACGCAAATAGGCCGCGAGTTCGTGCAGCCTGCTCTGCGCCACCGTTACGCCAGCGGCCATGGCGTGCCCGCCGCCCTTTTTCGCGACGCCCGCCTCCACCGCTCCGCGCACGGCGGCTCCGATATCCACTCCCGCCACCGAACGCGCCGAGCCTGTGGCTTCGCCGGCGCTCTCATCTTGCGAGAAAATCAGGCATGGGCGCTGGAAACGTTCCGTCAAGCGGCTCGCAGCGAGGCCGACAAGACCTTTATGCCACGCCGGGGACCCTGCGATAATGATGGGACAGGCGGGGTCTTCGAGCAAGGTGCGGTCGGCCCATGCGACGGCTTCCTCAACCGTCTTGATCTCGATCTCTCGCCGCTCACGGTTGAGCCTGTCGAGGGTCTCGGCTATCGCGGCGCATTCGGCGGCGTCGCTGGAGGCTAGCAACCTTGCGCCGAGGCTCGCCTCTCCGATGCGGCCGCCCGCGTTGATCCTTGGCCCAAGAACGAATCCGAGCGTATGGGGCGACGGCGGCTTGTTGACGCCCGCCGCATCGCAAAGCGCCTTAAGGCCGGCGTTCTGGCGATTGCGAAGCACCTTGAGACCCTGGACCACGAAGGCGCGGTTCACGCCCGTGAGAGGCACGACGTCGCAAACGGTCGAGAGCGCGACGACGTCGAGCCATCC
Organism: uncultured Alphaproteobacteria bacterium; assembly: GCA_963748525.1. Classification (GTDB taxonomy): domain Bacteria; phylum Pseudomonadota; class Alphaproteobacteria; order Rhizobiales; family Rhodomicrobiaceae; genus Rhodomicrobium. The sequence continues at coordinate 735,367 of CAVVJJ010000015.1, read as the reverse complement.
CAGGAGGTCGGGCGCCTTTTTCTTGGCGTAAGCGCCTTTAGCCCGCAGGCGCCGCTGCACGGCGATGCACATCAGGAAGACGACGCCGGCTGCGCTCAGATGTCCCTGCCCGCTCAAGCAATCTTGGCGATTGGGGTTCACGATGGCGTGCGCGGCGGGCAGGTTTTCGCCAACCTGATGATGGTCGGCGACGATGACGTCGACGCCGCGCTTGGCGGCGGCATCGAGAGCGTCGAAACTTGTGGAGCCGCAGTCGACGGTCACGATCAGCTTTGCGCCATCCGCGATCAGCGAGGCAATCGCCTCCGCGTTCGGGCCATAGCCTTCGGTGATCCGGTCAGGGATATAGATGCGCGCGGAAAGCCCATGCCAGGCGAGAAAACGATGCAGAAGCGCGGACGACGAAGCGCCGTCGACGTCGTAGTCGCCGAAGATCGCGACGCGCTCTCCGGCAAGGATGGCGCGCGCGATGCGCTCCGCCGCCTTTTCCATGTCGGCAAGCGTCGCGGGGTCGGGGCAGAGCGCGCGGATGGTCGGATTGATGACGGTCGGGACATCCTCCAGCGTCACGTTCCGCGCCGCGAGGATCCGGCCAAGGATCTCCGGCAGATCGTGCCGCTGGGCGATGGCCGCCGCAAGATAGGCCTGCGACGGCGAAAGCCGCTCGACCCATTTCAGCCCGCGCGCGGAGCGCTCCACGCCGAGAAACGCTGCGTTGTCGCGCGGGGCCTGTTGCAGCGGCAGGGGAAGCGAACGCAAATGGCAAGCTCCAAAACGAGATTGGAGCGGAATGCTATCTGATTCGCCTTGCTTGGGTCTGGCAAAGTCCTGGCTCTGTCAACAGCGCGGAATGAGATGCAAAAAAGCCGCTGAGACCGATCCCAACGGCTCCCAACAAATGGCGTCGCCGTGACCTGCCTCACAAATTCGCTGCAACCCGCGTCTTTGCGAGCGCTTGTTTAGGCGCGGGCGTGCAGCCAGTCGGCGGCCTTGTCGGTGAAGCCCTTCCAGGCCGCGTTGCCGACGTCCACCTTCGTGACGAGCAGTTTGTCGCCATCGCCGATGTAAGCGGCGAGCTTGTCCTTGATACGGGAAGCGGACAGCGCCGACACGACGAGATAGGTGTTGCTGAGATGGTTCCAGTAAACGTCGGAGACGGATTTGATCGCGTCGGTAATGGCCTTATCGCCCGAATGATAGGCCGTCGCCTGCCGCTTAACGTCGTAGATGATTATATAAGTAGCCATTCCCCGTACACTCCTCATTACATGAGATGCCGGTCAAGGCGACGCGAGTCACGAGAACAAAAAGAAGAAACGGCCGTGAGTCACATCACTCCCACCGACGGCTTTTCGACAACGCCAAAACTCCAGCTCGACGCTCAATCAATATCGACAGAGGCACAAGCTTTGCGTTAGCGTTAAGTCTATCAACAAGAATAAGATATTCACCCGCTTTCGCACCGTTCTTTTGCGGCTATTCGTCGCCAGCGGCAGCTCAGCAAAGCAGCCGGAGGGTTTTGCGGTCCTTCCGGTCGTCAGCCGGCGAGCGCGGCAAAGCCCCGCGTCAGGTCGCGCTTTAAGTCCTCGACATCCTCCAGACCGATATGCAGCCTCAAGGCCGGCCCGTCCGGCTTCCATGCCGTAGCGGTGCGGGCCGCCGCGCAGTCGAAAGGCACGATCAGGCTTTCGAAGCCTCCCCAGGAATAGCCCATTCCGAAAAGGCGCAACGCGTTCAGCATCCGGCGCACCGCCGATTTGGGATAGGGCTTGAGGATGATCGAGAATAGCCCGCTTGCGCCCAGGAAATCGCGGCGCCAAAGCTCGTGGCCGGGATCGCCGGGAAGCGCCGGGCACAGAATGGCCGCCACCTCCGGGCGCCCTTGCAGCCATTCCGCGATGTGCAGCGCCGATTTCCCATGCCTCTCTAGCCGGATGGCGAGAGTTCGAAGCCCGCGCAACGCGAGGAAGCAATCCTCGCCGTTCGCGCAGATCCCCAAGGCTTCATGGGTCGCGCCCACCGCCTGGGCCGAAGCGGCGTCGCAAGTGATCGCGCCGAGAAGGGCGTCGGCGTGTCCGACAATGTACTTCGTCGCCGACTGGATCGAGATGTTCGCGCCGTGCTCGAAAGCGCGGAAGTAAAGGGGCGTGGCCCAGGTGTTGTCGATCGCAACGGGAATGTTGCGCCCGCGCGCCGCGCTGCAAATCGCCGGGATGTCCTGGACCTCGAAGGTCTGAGAGCCGGGCGACTCGGCGAAGACAAGCTTGGTTTCCGGGCGCAAGAGGCTTGCGATCCCGCCGCCGATCAAGGGATCGTAATACTCGACGTCGACGCCCAGCCGTTTCAGCACGCGGCCGGCGAAACGTCGCGTCGGCTGATAGACGCTGTCGCTGACGAGGATGTGGCCGCCGGCTTCCGCGAATGTTAACAGCGTTGTCGCGACAGCGCTAAGCCCCGAAGGCGTCAGGAGCGTGCGATCTCCGCCCTCAAGCTTCGCCAGCGCCTGCTCGAGCGCGCGCGTGGTCGGATTCGAGGGGCGGCCGTAGGTGTATTCGACCGCTCTTGTTTCGAGGCTTTCGGCGTCGGGGAAGAGCACGGTGGAGCCGCGAAATACTGGCGCGTTGACAAAGCCGAAATAGCGGCTCGGATCGCGCCCAAGTTGGGTCAGCGCGGTTGCGGTTGCAAAATCGTCGTCGTTTTCCATGCTTCCTCGCAAGCGAAAATGCGCCATGGCGGCAGAGGCTCACAGCGGTTTTGACGCGCCGCTAACACTCATCCTCATGATGACGCTCTTCAAGAGCCGAAACCGGTTTTCGGGTTCGCGGCCGGAATTGTGGAAGTCTCTTGGTCGCTCCGCGGCGCGCGGTCAAGCATGCTCCTTGGCAGCCCGATCCCATGCTTTTGCTGCTGGCGATTCGCCGAGAATTCAAAAAGGGCGATGTCGGCGGCGGCGCCATCCCCGGCCACACCCTCAGCGTGGCGATTCGTCCACAGCTCCGCTAAGGCGCCTCCGGCCTGGCGAAGCCGGCCTTCGCGAAGGTCGCAAGCGCCATGTTATTATTAGCCTTCTTGAATTTTATGCGGCAGCTGGACGCGCCCTCGCGACCGGCGCGGACGGCCGCGAAATTCGCTTTTGCCGCACTGGCTTTTTATTCCGCGTGTTATGGTATAAATATGGTTAACGCGATGTATGGGTGAGCGCCGTAGACCCGCATCGATGCTATCGCTTAGAGGGAATAAATTCAAAAAATGGATCTGGACATGTCGCGTGATCATGAAGAATTAGAAGGGGCAAGCGAAGGTCTTGCGCCAAAGAAGCCAGTAGCCGTGGCGCCCGCCGCCGAACCTCATCCAGCCGAAGCAGTTCTCATCGAGTCGCCGGCAACGGCGGCTGTTATTGCGGACACTCCTGCGGTCAAGGTGGAGGCGCGGCCCGTGGCAGTCGAAACGCCGCCCGTCGCGGCGCCGGCGCCCGCTGCGGCGCCTAAAAAGGCGAGTAACCCGAACCGCCGCCCCCTGCCTCCCATTGGCACCGGCCGCAGGCCGGGCGACGAGCCAACCAAGCGCCGGCGCCTGCGCGGAACGCTGAGGCTCATCATCGAAGTGCTCGTTGGCGGTCTCATCGGCGGCGGGATCGGCTATGGCGCCGTCCGCTATTTCGGCATTACCGGCGACCAGGCGAAGCAGCTCTACATCGGCGCAGGCGCCGGCGGGGGCGCACTCCTGTTCGGATTTTGGGGGCTGCTTCATTTCGACCACCATTGATCGCCTTCGCCGGCTCCGGGGGTCAGAAGCTTTAGATCATCGATGCCTGCGGCTTCGAGCGCCTTGGTGGGCGCTTGGGGCCGCAGTCTAACGTCGGCGCATTGGGCCCAATGTTGAGCGGAAGGGACGATCGCGATGGACCCGGACATCGTGCGACAGCAGGAAGAGGCCGAACGCGAGGCTCAAGCGCTTGCGTTGCAAAAGCGCGCGCAAGCGGCCGAGCCCGGGCTCCCCTTCGCGGCCCAGCCAGCGGAGGCGGAGCGATTTGCCTCGGTCGGGGCGCCTGTGTTCCTCCAAACTCTCGCGCCGTCAGAGGAAACGGCCGTTGAAAAGCCCGTTCCCACGAAAAAGATGCCGCACCCGAAACGCCGCGCCCTGCCTCCAATGGGCGCCCGCGGCTCTCGCGCGCCCGCGCCGGAGCGAATCCGGCACGGAATCCTCCACGGCGTCGCCCGGTTTCTCGCATACGCCATCGCGGGGGCAATGCTCGGGGCGATCCTAGGCAATGCGGCCGCCGGCTATCTCGGTGTGTCCCCGGAGCGCAGCGCCACGGTGATCTTCAGCGCAATTGGATGCTTCACCTTCATCTGCTCGCTGATATCGATCCTTCACCACGAGCATTGATCGCGGAAATCGCCGCAGCCCGCGGCTCGGGCGCCGGAAGTAAAGTCAAACAGCGTTCGGCTCTTAACGGGCCTGCATACGCGCAGAACTTGTTCCGAGCCGACGCCAAGCCGCGCTTTACGGACGCTCGTCGAGAGACTCATATTCGCGGGCCTTTTCTCCGATATAGAGTTGGCGCGGCCGGCCGATCTTTTGCTCCGCGTCCGCGATCATCTCCTTCCATTGCGCGATCCAGCCGACGGTGCGGGCCACCGCGAACAGCACGGTGAACATGGAGGTCGGGAAGCCGAGCGCCTTCAGCGTGATGCCGGAGTAGAAGTCGATATTCGGATAGAGCTTCTTCTCGATGAAGTAATCGTCTTCGAGCGCGATCCGCTCAAGCTCCATGGCGACCTGGAGGAGCGGGTCATTCTTCACGCCGACGATATCCAGCACTTCCTTGCAGGTCTTCTGCATGACGCGCGCGCGAGGATCATAGTTCTTGTAGACGCGATGGCCGAAGCCGCTGAGACGGAAATTGTCCGACTTGTCCTTGGCGCGCTTGATGAAGTCGGGGATGCGGTCGACGGTGCCGATGTCCATCAGCATCTTGAGCGCCGCTTCGTTCGCGCCGCCATGCGCCGGACCCCACAGACAGGCGATGCCAGCCGCGATGCAGGCGAAGGGGTTCGCGCCGGATGAGCCGGCGAGCCGCACGGTCGAGGTCGACGCGTTCTGCTCATGATCCGCATGCAGAATAAGAATGCGGTCGAGCGCGCGGGCGAGCACCGGGTTCACCTTGTATTCCTCGCACGGCACCGCGAACATCATGTAGAGGAAATTCGAGGCGTAATCGAGCTCGTTGCGCGGATAGATAAAAGGCTGGCCGATCGAATATTTGAAGGCGGTCGCCGCGATCGTAGGCATTTTCGCAATCATGCGAATAGAGGCGAGGTCGCGCTGGACGGGATCGTTGATGTCGATGGAGTTGTGATAGAAGGCGGAGAGCGCGCCGACCGTGCCCACCATCACGGCCATGGGATGGGCGTCACGGCGGAACCCGGAAAAGAACCGGTTCATCTGCTCGTGGATCATGGTGTGATAGGTGATGCGGTTCGTGAAATGGCGATATTGCTCCTTGTTCGGCAACTCGCCATAGAGGAGCAGGTGGCAGGTTTCGAGGAAGGAGCCATGCTCCGCGAGCGCGTCGATGGGATAGCCGCGATAGAGCAGGACGCCTTTGTCGCCATCGATGAAGGTGATGTCGGACTTGCACGACGCGGACGAGGTGAAGCCCGGATCGTAGGTGAACACGCCGGCCTTTCCGTAGAGGCTTGAAATGTCGACGACATCCGGGCCGAGGCTTCCGGAGTAAACCGGGAATTCGTATTGATTGCCCTGCAGCGTGAGTGTGGCGGCGCCGTGCGATTTGGCGTATCGCGACGGGTGGCTGGGGCGCTTTTCGTCGGTGCTCATGCCCTTCTCCTGATGGCGTTTTGGCGCGCGAGGCGAGCGTGTATGGTCCCGCAAAGGTGACATGGGTCCGCGGAGTTGGCTAGTGTCATTTTGCAGTGCACACAAAACGGGGGGCGCAACTTATCGCGAGTGCGAATGGCGCCGGCGGCATCTGGCGGGCGCCTCGCGACGCGCCGCTTGTTGATTGCGCGTCCGGCAGCGACGATTTGATACCGAGCGCTATTTACGCTGCGGCAAGCTAATGCTGAAGGGTTATCATTTAAGCTCTGCATGCGTGGAGCGTTTTGATGAAAAACTCCAAACAGTGCCCAAAATGCCGGTCAACCGATATCGTCCGGACTCCGGGTTCAGTCGGCCCTTATGGGGCTGGGAACATCATTTTGCTGGGCCGGAGCGCGCCCGTCACGGTGTCGCGGTATCTCTGTGCTGGCTGCGGCTTTATCGAAGAATGGCTCGACTCCGCCGAAGATATTGCCAAGGTCAAAAACAAATTTGGCCAAGCTCCCGGATAGAAAGGGGCTGGCTTTCCTATAGCCAAGTTCAAGCTCCTCTTATCGGGCCATGTTGGAGGGCCGATTGCGGGTCTCCACAGCGCTTCGAGAGCACATTTTCGCCGGGATGGACAGGCGCTGTCTTCAACCCGAACGTCTTCTGAACGTCCCGCTGCGTTTTTAATAGGTAGTTTCCGTAGCTAGACTTTCACAATCCCATCGGTTTAGCTCGCGCTGGCATTGGCGCCGCTCTTAAAGCGCGCTTGAAACTTGCGCCGGCGGAGGGGAGCATGACGCCGATCGAAGAACTTGAGTTATTCGAGCACATCGTCGCCACCGGAAGCATGTGTGAAGCGGGGAGCAAATTGGGCGTCTCCGCCGCCGTGGTAAGCGTGCACATCCGCGCTCTCGAAGGCAGGCTGGGCGCGCGGCTTTTTTGCCGGCCGGCGACGCGGCTGGAGCTGACAGCTGCGGGCAGAGCGTATTTCGCGGCTGTGATTTTGCCGAGGCTCAAAAGGGCGCGGGCTTCCAGCGCGGCCAGCCCTGCCAGCGATGCCGTGGTCATACCCTTCCGCCGTTTATACGCGCGGCGATGAGCCAATGCTTTTGAAGGCCGCAACTGCTCTGCAAAGCGCCAAGCATCGAGACCAAAAGTCTTCTGCGAGTCCGCAGACAGGGAGGCGACGGCGAGGATATTGAAAAAATAATTCAAATACAAAAAGACGGCGAACGCTCTCCGCGTTCAACGCGTTTGGTTCAAGGAAAACAGACAAGGGCGGCGCCCGGATCGCGATCTGCGATCCTATTTTCAGCCGCGGGCCTCACGGTTCGGTTTAATCCGAGGCTCAGGATCTCGTGTTAAAGCTGCAGCATGCGACTGAGCCAGCGAGAGACTTAAATCCAAGATGACCGTGACGAATCCCCCCATTTCAGTAACGCGAGATGCGCCCGGCCCTGTTTCTCAAAGCGTGGGCGCGATGGCGGTTTCAGCTCTGGGCGTCGTTTTCGGCGACATTGGCACCAGCCCTCTTTATACGCTCAAAACGGTTCTGGGCGTGAACGCGAGCGAGGCGCTCGACCGCGACGTCGCGCTTGGCAGCCTCTCGCTTATTTTCTGGACCCTGATCATCGTCACCTCGATCAAATATGTCGGGGTCGCCATGCGCGTCGACAATCATGGCGAAGGCGGCATCATGGCGCTGATGTCGCTGCTCGCGGGTCGAAACAACAGGCGCTCCGCGATCGTGGCCTTTGGCTTGTTCGGCGCAGCCTTGATCTATGGCGATGGCGCGATCACGCCGGCGATTTCGGTTCTGTCGGCGCTGGAAGGGCTTTCGAACCTCACAAACAGGTTCGATCCCTACATCGTGCCTCTCACAGTCGCCGTTCTCGTGCTTCTGTTTCTCGTCCAGCCGCGCGGCACGGAGCGCATCGGGAAGATGTTCGGCCCGATCATGGCGGCATGGTTCATCGCCATCGGCGTATTAGGCATCTGGGGCATCGCTCAGAACCCGTCCGTGATTTTCGGGCTCAATCCGGTTTTCGGGGTGCGATATCTCTTTTCCGGCGGCTTCACGTCCTTTCTGGTCCTCGGCGCGGTCTTTCTCTGCGTCACGGGGGCGGAAGCGCTTTACGCCGATATGGGGCATTTCGGCCGCCGCCCGATCCAACTTGCCTGGACGTTCGTGGTTCTGCCCTGCCTCGTCTTGAACTATGCCGGGCAGACGGCGCTCGTGCTCAATGGCGCGCCCGTGGGCGAGAACATTTTCTACGCGCTTTGTCCGAAAAGCCTGCTTGCGCCTTTCGTTATTCTCGCCACCGTCGCCACCATCATTGCGAGCCAATCCATTATCACAGGCGCCTTCTCCATGACGCGGCAGGCGATGCAGCTCGGCTGGCTGCCGCGCGTTCGCATTACCCAGACGTCCGCGTTTGGCTACGGGCAGATCTATGTCGGGATCGTCAACTGGCTCATGATGATCGTTACGCTCGGACTGACGCTCATCTTTCGGAAGTCGGACAATCTCGCGGCGGCCTACGGCCTCGCGGTCTCGGCGACCATGCTGATGACCACGGTGCTGCTCTACATGGCGATGCAGGAGCGCCTGAAATGGAGCCAGCCGCTTAGCGCGGCCGTGGCGGGGAGCTTCCTCGTCGTCGACAGCGCGTTCTTTCTTTCGAACGCGACCAAGATCGCGGAGGGAGGATACGTTCCCCTGGGGCTTGCCGCGCTTGTCTATGGCATGATGTGGATTTGGCATTCCGGGCGGGAAGCGGTGACGCAGACGATCACAAACAAGCCCGGCTCGCTCCCGGAATTCATCGCGGAGCTTACGCAAAATCGCGTGCCGCGGGTGCCGGGAACCGCGGTTTTCCTGACGCGCTCACGATCGGGCGTCCCGCCGGTCATGGCCTGGCATCTTCAACACAATCGCTCGCTGCATAAGAAGGTCATTGTCGTCAGTGTTAGGATCGAGCCCGTCCCGTGGGTCGACAAACAAGACCGTTTGCGTCTTACGCAGGAGGCCCCGGATTTCTGGCGGGCCGAGGCGCGTTTCGGCTTTATGGAGCGGCCCGACATCCCAGCCGTCTTGCGCGAGGCGAAGGAAAAGGGCTGCGGCATTACTCTTGACGACGTGACCTATTATGTCGGGCACGAGACCGTCGTTCCCAGAGAAGACGCCGGGGGCCTGCCGAAATGGCATGTGAGCCTTTTCTCCGTCATGGACCGGAACGCGGCCAAGGTCACCGAACTCTTCAGGCTTCCCGTCAACGACGTCGTGGAGATCGGCAGAGAGGTCGCGATCTAGGGCGGTCCCTCGGAAGCGCCGCCGATTATGGCGCCCCCGAACCAGCGCAAGAGCCTGATAGCCGCATCGCGCCGATTTCCACGACGTCGTTGACGGGTCAAGCTGCCTTTCCGACGAGCGCGCAGTGGCGCCGGGGGCTCGGAAAGCACCTTCGCGCCTTCCGCGATTGAAAATTTTCGGCGCCGCCTGCTTTTCTGACACTTCTTATAATCATCACACCCCCAAAGACCTGCGCTCTTATTCCGGATCAACCCGATTAGGCTGGCTGATGCATATTCATGAGATTACGCCTATGCAGTCCGTCCTGGCCTTTTTCGTGTGCTTTTTGGCCGAAACGGCCGGCCTGTTCGGCGGCGGCGCCTATGTCATCCAGCCCGCTTTGCTCGCGATGGGCATTCCGCCTCACATGGTCGTGGCCCACGACGGCGCCGCAACCATGGGCGCAAGCGCCACGAGCTACATTGTCTACCACCGCAATGGCGCGATCGATTACAGGCTTCTCGGCTGGTGGGCGCCCGGCCTTGTCATCGGACCTCTCGTGGGACTTGCCGTCTTATCCGCAGTGCCGCCGGCCCTCCTGCAGAAGATCATCCTGGCGACAGCCGTGGCGGGCGCCGTCTCGATGCTCCTCAAAAATCGGGATGCAGGCGTTGTTGTAGGGAAATTTCCGCAACGCTGGCGTCTCTGCGCCTTCGCCAGCGGCTTTATGCTTGGCTTCTGGACGGGGTTCTCCGGGCTCGGAACGGGCGCCCTCAGCCTGATGCTTCTGATCATTCTGTTCGGCCAAACCATCCGGCAGGCGTCAGCGACGAAAATACCGTTTCACCTTGTGGCCGAGGCTGTGGCCTTGATCGGATTTTTCCTGAAGGGATGGCTGGTCTGGCAGCTCTTTCTACCCATGCTGGCGGGGTGCATGCTTTCCGGCTATCTCAAGGCCCATATTATCCTGCGCGTCCCGCAGAAGCCCTTGAAAATTGCGTTTCTCGCAAGCGTCGTTCTGATGACCGGTTTGGCGCTCGCAAGGGCCTAACAGGGCGCTGAAAAAACCCCGGCAGGCATGAAAAATCAATGCCCGCCGGCGGCGGTCGATTTGGGGCGTCGCATCAAAGGCGACAGCAGGGCCATCGCCAGGAAGAGAACTGTCAAGACCACGAACACGTCGGCGATAGACATGACGGTGGCCTGCTTTCGCACGATCTGGGCGAGTTTCCTCGTAGCGGCGAGCGATGCGTCCGAGCCGAGATGCGCCATCTGCGCCGTCAGCTTGGCAAGGGTTTCCTCGGCGGAGGCGCGCCCCCACGCGACCTGCGCATGCAGACGGTCCAAATGCAGATCGAGCCGCTTATTCATCAGCGTATTGATGAGAGCCAGCCCGACCGCGCCGCCAAGGTTGCGCGTCAGGTTGAAGAGGCCCGACGCATTCTTCAATTTCCAAGGCGGCGTCGTTCCGAGCGCCGTGGTGGTGACCGGGATCATGATCAGCATGAGCGAGATCCCGCGCAGAATTTGCGGAACCAGAAGCTCATAAAAATCCCAGTCCACGGTCATCAGCGACGCCTGATAGGTTCCGACCGCGAAGCCCGTGAAGCCGAGCGCGAGCATCAGGCGCGGATCGACGCCGCGTTGCATGAGCTTGCCCGAAACCGGCGCCATGAAAAACATGCAGACGCCGGTCACGAACATGGTCTCGCCGATCTGCAAAGCCGAATAGCCGCGCACGCGGGCGAGGTAGACGGGATAGAGATAGGTGAGCCCGTAAAGCCCGATGCCGAGAACGAAGGAAAACAGCGACCCGGTTGCGAAATTGCGGTCCTTGAAGGCCGACAGTTCGACAACGGGATGCTCGGCCGTCAGCACCCGCCAGAAGAACAAGACGGCGCATGTTGCCGAGAAGAGGACGCCAATTGTGATGTGATCGCTGTCGAACCAGTTGTCGGTCGGCCCTTCCTCGAGGATGTATTCAAGCGCGCCGAGAAAGCCGGCCATGGTCAGGAAGCCGGTCCAGTCGAATTTGCGCAAGAGCTTGAAGTCCGGCTTGTCGAAATCGATCAGAAACCAGGAGACCGTTGTCACCACGATCCCCGGCAAGACGTTGACAAGAAACAGCCAATGCCAGGAGAAGAGATCGGTGAGATAGCCGCCGATGGTCGGGCCGATGGTCGGGGCCAGCGTCGCCACAAGCCCGATCACCGGCTGGATCGCGGGCTGCTTGCTCCTCGGGAAAATGGTGAAGGCCGAGGCGAACACGGTCGGGATCATGCCGCCGCCGATGAAGCCCTGCAGCGCGCGCCACACGATCATTTCCTCGATCGAGGTCGCGGTGGAGCACAGAATGCTCATGAGCGTGAAACCGGCCGCCGAGATCACGAAAAGATACCGCGTGGACAAAGCCCGCGACAGGAACCCCGAAAGCGGGATCATGATCACTTCAGCGATCAGATAGCTGGTCTGCACCCAGGGGATTTCATCCGCGCTCGCCGAGATGCCGGACTGGATCTCGGACAGCGACGCCGACACGATCTGGATGTCCAGAATCGCCATGAACATTCCGAAGACCATGACGACGAAAGCCAGCACACGGCGCGTCGTCACCTCGGGTTCGGCGTGCGCCGCCGGAACGGCGATGGCGGGGGCTGGCATGGTTTGCGCGGATGCTGACATGGTCGAGGGCTCCACCCCTCACGAAAAGCGACCGGGGCACAATTCCGGCGTTATTTACCGGCCTTGGCCGGGGCCGCTTGCGCGCCTCCAGCGGCTTGATCGCCTTTGGTGTTCACGGACGTCACGACGGAAAGGCCGGGACGCAAAACGCCCTCGCGAATAGCGTCGCCTTGGACGCGGATGCGCACCGGCACGCGCTGAACGATCTTGGTGAAATTGCCCGTCGCATTCTCGGGAGGCAGCAGCGAATATTGCGAGCCCGAGGCGGGCGCTATGCTTTCCACCGTGCCGTGGAAGACGCGTCCGCTCGCGGCGTCGACGGCGACCTCCGCGGGCTGGCCTGGGCGAATGCCGTCAAGCTGCGTCTCTTTGTAGTTCGCTTCGATGTAAGCCGTGTCGAGAGGCACGATCGACAGAAGCCGCGTGCCGGGCTGCACATATTGGCCCACCTGCACCGCCTTGTTGCCGACGACGCCATTGACGGGCGCTTTCACCGTCGTGTAGCTGAGGTCGAGGAGCGCTTTGTCGAGGCTCGACTGCAGTTCCGCGCGCACGCCCTCCGCTTCCTTCACCTGTGCGTTGAGCACTGCGAGGTTCGCCTCGGCTGAGAGTTGCGCGGCCTCGGCCGATCTGACCGCGGCCTGCCCCTGATCGCGATCCGCGCGCGCCTGATCGAGCTTCTGCAGGCTGCCGAACTCCTTCTTCGCGAGTGCGTCCGCGCGTTCGTAATCCGCCGAGGCGCGAACGAGGCTGGCCTTGGCCGACGCGACCTGGGCTTTCGCCTGCTCGATGACGGCCTTCTGGGCAATCGCCTGCTGTTTCAGGCGCTCGATTGTCGCCTGCTGGGTGGCGAGCTTGTCCCGCGCCGAATCGACGGCGATGGCATAATCCCGGTCGTCGATGCGCGCGAGGACGTCGCCAGCGTGGACAGCGCTGTTCTCCTTGACAGGCACGGCGGCGATTAAGCCGGCAACCTTCGCCGAGATGACGGACAGGTCCGCTTTGACATAAGCGTCGTCCGTCGACACGAAGAACCGGCCTTCGGTCCACCAGTAGTGGCCATAATAGCCGCCTGCCCCAAGCGCCGCGATTAAAGCCGCCGTGAGCAGAATGCGGCGCTTCCTGGGAGCCTTTTTGATAGTGCCGTCTACGGCCGACGGCTCGGCCTGCCGCTGGAATGGTTTCGCTTGCGGCGCCGGCGCGGAGGGCCTGGACTCCTCATCCAAGCCCAGAGCCTGCGCCTCGCCGTCTTCCAGAGGGACCGCCAAATCGGAATGCTGAACGTCGTACGTATCCGTTTTCATCATCTTTGCTCTTGACGTTCCGCTCGAAGAGGGACATCTCAAATGAACCGAACCGTTCGGTTCGATAACGAAATAAGCGATAGTTACGGGAAGGTCAAGGGCGACGCCTTTGCGAAATTAGGACAAGGCAAGCAACCGATCCTATATTAAGCAGCGCCAGCGCGATTCGATTAAGACGAGCGATGACCGAAAACAGCATCTCATTTTTGAGCGTACAGGACGGCGCCGCCTTGGCGTGCGACGCGGCATGCGACACCGCCAAGCGGCAGCAGATCATGGAAGGCGCGCGCCGCATTTTCCTGCAGGACGGCTTTGACGGCGCCAGCGTCGGCGACATCGTTCGGGCGGCGGGCGTCTCGAAGGGCACGCTCTATGCCTATTTCCCCAGCAAGGAGAAGCTGTTCGAAGCGCTTATCATCGAAGACCGCCGAAAGCAGGCTGAAGCGCTGTTCACGCTGGATGAGAATGACCGGGACGTCGTTCGCGTGCTGCGAAAACTTGGCCTGACCTTCCTCGATATGCTGCTGAGCCGGGAGAACCTGGACTTCCTACGCATCGTCGTCGGCGTGTCGACAAAGTTCCCGCAGCTCGGGAAGGCGTTTTTCGACGCCGGGCCGTGTGAGGGCAGCAACAGGCTCGGCTCCTACCTCCGGCGCCTCACAGACGAAGGCGTGCTTTCCGTCGACGACCCTCTGCTTGCCGCCCGCCAGTTCCTCGATCTCTGCAAAACCGGCATTCACCTGCGGATGATGCTTGGATACCGCACGGCGCCGGAGCAGTCGGAGATCGACCGCAACATCGACAGCGCGATCCGGGTGTTCCTCTCGGCTTATGGCCCCGGACAACCCTCCGCCCGCGCCGGAAAACCCGTCCAAGGATAAGCCACTTCGCTCGCTCCGCTTGTTGGCGCAGCGCCGCGAAGGCTTGCATTTCCGGCCCAACGCAGTCCATAACGGCGCCTTGTCATTCAGGGGTCCAAACCATGAAACAGCGCGTCTTCTCCGGCGTTCAACCGACCGGCAACCTGCATCTCGGCAACTATCTCGGCGCGATCACAAAGTTCGTGGCGCTGCAGGACCATTACGACTGCATCTATTGCGTCGTGGACATGCACGCCATCACGGTCTGGCAAGATCCGGCCGATCTGCGCCGCTCCACGCGCGAGGTCACGGCGGCCTTCGTCGCGGCGGGCGTGAACCCGAAGAAGCACATCATTTTCAACCAGTCTCAGGTCTATGCGCATGCGGAGCTCGCCTGGATCTTGAATTGCGTGGCGCGCATCGGCTGGCTGAATTGCATGACGCAATTCAAGGAGAAGGCCGGCAAGGACCGCGAGAACGCCAGCGTCGGCCTCTACGTCTATCCCGTGCTGATGGCCGCGGACATCCTCGCCTATCGCGCGACGCATGTGCCGGTCGGCGAGGATCAGAAGCAGCATCTGGAGCTGGCGCGCGACATTGCGCAGAAGTTTAACGTGGATTTCGCCGAGACCATCGCGGCGGAAGGCTTCGCGGACGGATTCTTTCCGCAGCCGGAGCCGCTCATAACCGGCGCTGCGACGCGCGTCATGTCGCTGCGCGACGGCACGAAGAAAATGTCGAAGTCCGATCCGTCTGACCTGTCGCGCATCAATGTCGCCGACGACGCCGACACGATCGCCAAAAAGATCAGGAAGGCAAAGACCGACCCCGAGCCGCTGCCGGGCGACGAGAAAGGCTTCGAGGGCCGCCCCGAAGCGGAGAACCTCGTCAGCATCTACGCGGCGCTGAGCGGGCAGAGCGTGGAGGCGGTCTTGCGCGATTTCGGCGGATCGCAATTCTCGACGTTCAAGAACGCGCTGGCCGATCTCGCCGTCGAGAAGCTTGGGCCGATCGGCGCCGAAATGAAGCGCATCTCCGCCGACGAGGCCTATATTGACGCCGTGCTCGCCGAAGGCGCCGAGCGCGCCCGCGCCATCGCGGACGAAACGGTGCATCATGTCCGCACCATCGTCGGTTTCGTGCAGGCGGAGCGCGGCGCAAGAAAGAATGCTAAGGTAGACGCTTCTGGATAGCAACGCAGGCGAAAGCCCATGGCGGAGCCCCGCGACCTCTTCACCGAAGGCCACAAGCGCAAGTTCCTCGTCATCGTGGACGAGTTGCCCGAGGGCGAGACCGCGCTGTTCTACGCCGCGCGGCGCTCCCAGCGCACCGGCGGCGGCCTCGCGCTCCTCTTCGTCATCGAGCCTCCCGAAATGACGCATTGGCTCGGCGTCGAGGAGGCGTTTCGCGACGAGCAGCGGCAAAAAGCCCGCGCCGTGTTCCGGCTTCGCGCGCGAAAGCTCAAAGCCTGGGGCTTCGAGGACACTGCCCATGAGGAGATCATCCGCGAGGGTCACAAGGCCGACGAAATCGTGAAGCTGATCGAGGAAGACAGGGATTTCGGCATGCTGGTGCTTGGCGCCGCGACCGACCCGGAAGGGCCGGGGCCACTGGTCTCTTCGCTCGCCGCGGGCGCGAAGCTCGGCGCCTTCCCCATCCCCGTGACCATCGTGCCCGGCAATCTGACGCTGGACGAGATCAGGGGATTAGCCTGACTAGGCAAGTCGGGTTTTCGCTTGCAACCGGCGCGGGGCCTGCCTTATTAATGCGGTAGCATGGGCGCAAAAGGGAAATCAGGATGTTTATTCAAACCGAGGGGACGCCGAACCCGGCGACTTTGAAGTTTCTGCCTGGGAAGACTGTCCTGGCGAGCGGCACGCGCGAGTTTCGCGACGCGTCCGAGGCGGAGCCTGCGTCTCCGCTTGCGGCGCGCCTTTTTGGCGTGGATGGCGTTGCGGGGGTTTTTCTTGGCGCCGACTTCGTTTCCGTCACCAAGGAGGACGATCGCGACTGGCCGGATTTGAAGCCCGCCGTTCTTGGCGCGATCATGGAGCACTACCTGTCGGGCGCGCCGGCCGTTTCCGAGGGCGGCGGCGGCGGCGCGGACGAGGATTTCGATCCGAGCGACGCGGAACTCGTCGCCACCATCAAGGAACTGATCGAGACGCGGGTCCGGCCGGCCGTGGCGAATGACGGCGGCGACATCATATTCCGCGGATTTCGCCAAGGCGTCGTCTACCTGAAAATGCAGGGCGCCTGCTCGGGCTGTCCTTCCTCGACGGCCACGCTGCGCTACGGCATCGAGAACTTGTTGAAGCACTTCGTGCCAGAGGTGCAGGAGGTTCAGCCCGTCTAGTGGGCCGCTGAAAACCCGAATTTGTGGCTCCATCCTTCGACAAGCTCAGGATGAATTCGGGGGTTATCAAAGTGTTACACCTCATGGTGAGCTTGTCGAACCATGGGCAACTGCTTTTTTCAACGGCCTGCTGGTGGAGCGAATTTGACATTTGAGTCCCCTGCGTCATGGGTTCGCGCTCAAATGGCAAATGCGAAAGATCCGTGGAATCAGATAGTTGCTAGTGGCGCTTTTGACCCCCAAGCGTTTGCAAATGCTGGATCATCCGGACCACTAGCGCGGTGGGCCGGATCGGACTATATCGTGTGGGCTTTGAGACGAGACACACAAGCTTGGGTGAGCGGGTATGGATGGGGCTATCGCGAAGGATTGTCTGGACCAAATCTTCCTCGAAGCTCGCACTCACAATAAGTGGCTCGAAAAGCCGGTCCCCGACGAGTTGCTTCGGCGCCTGGTCGACATCCTGAAGATGGGGCCGACCAGCGCCAACCAGTCTCCGGCGCGGATCGTTTTTGTAAAGTCGGCGGAGGCGAAGGCCCGCCTCGCGCCCCATCTTTCGGAGGCGAATCGCGCCAAGACGTTGAGCGCCCCCGTTTGCGCGATCGTCGGCTACGACCTCAGATTTTACGACCAGTTGCCGAAGCTTTTCCCGCACGCCGACGCCAAGAGCTGGTTCGAGGGCAAGCCCGCGGACAAGATCGAGACGTCCGCCTTTCGCAATGGCAGCCTGCAAGGCGCGTATCTCATCATCGCGGCGCGGGCGCTGGGGCTCGATGCCGGCCCGATGTCGGGCTTCGACAATGACGGCGTCGACCGCGAGTTCTTCGCAGGATCAAGCGTTAAATCCAACTTCCTTTGCAACCTCGGCTATGGCGACCCAGCGGGACTGTTTCCTCGATCGCCGCGTTTCTCTTTCGAAGAAATGGCGAAAATCGTTTAGCGCCGCTCTTGGCCGTTCCAGCGAAGCGATAAAGCTGTGATCATTCTGGCAATCGAAACAAGCATGGGCCGCACGTCGGTCGCTTTGGCGAGGGCGGACGCGGAGACGCCCTTGCTTGCGAAGCGCATTGAAGCCGGAAAAGGCCAGGCGGAGGCGCTCGTCCCTCTCATCGGCGCTTTGATGGATGAAGCGGGCGTCGCATTCGCGCGTCTGCACCGCATCGCCGTCTGCGTTGGCCCCGGCGGCTTTTCCGGCATCCGGACGGGCGTTGCGGCGGCGCGGGGCATCGGGCTCGCCGCAGGGGTTCCCGTGGCCGGCGCTACGAGCTTCCGCATCATGGCGAACGCGTTCGAGAAAGAGCAAGCCGCGCCCGAGACCTACGGGATCGCGGCGCCGGCTGGGCTCGGCGCGGTCTATTGCCAGATTTTCGCGCGCGGAGAGAAGGCCCTCACCGGCATCGTAGCCTTGCCTCAGGTCGAATGTCAGTCGTTCTTCTCCGGCAGCGCCGCAATTCTGGCCGGGCCGGCCGCCGCCCAACTGTCCGAGGGAGGTTTTGTGACTTTGCCCGTGAAGGCGCCCGGCCTTCATCCCGACGCCGCAACGCTTGCGGCCATCGCCATGAGCCTCGATCCCGAGCGGGATTTGCCCAACCCCTATTATGTGCGGGAAGCCGACGCCAAGCCCCAAGCGGGCCATGTCATCGCGCTCCGGGCCGATTGAACGCGCCCTTCACCGTGACCGAGGCAGCCGCGGAGGACGCCGCCAGCCTTGCGGACCTCTTCGCGGACGCCTTGCCGCCCGGCTGGCCGGAGGCCGAGCTTGCGGCCTGCTTCGGCGATGCGAGCCGGGCAGTGCTGAAGGCGACGGACGGCGCCCGCCTGCTGGGCTTTGTGCTTCTCCAGTTCGCGGCGGACGAGGCCGAGATCATTGCGATCGCGGTGGGCCGTGAAAGCCGGGGACGGGGATGTGCGGCGTCTCTGATGCAAGCCGCCATTAATCTTTGCGAAAGAAGATTCGTCTCTTGCATTTATCTGGAAGTCGCCGAAAGTAATGATCTTGCGCTGAGGCTCTACGAGAGATTTGGATTCTCGGCCGTCTCGCGCCGGAAGAACTATTACCGGCCGGCAGGTTTCACGCCGGAGACAGCCATTATCATGAGGCGGGTTGCAAAACTCGGCGCAGGCGGTTGACGAGGAAAGAAGCAGCACTTAATGAATTTACCTAAGAATGCTGCAGGATTCGAGGGAGGCATGGAGTCTCTCGTATTTCATGGCTGGGTGATGAGGGTGCTCGGAAGCATAAGGGCATCGGCGCTCCTGGTTGTCTTTCTTGTCGTGACGCTCCCCCTGATGGCGGTTCAATATGCGCTCCTCAGGTTCGGGCTGAAGCAAGCGAGGACGCTGCCCCATGCCTATCACCGCTTGGTATGCCGCCTGCTCGGAATCCGCGTTCACGTCAGCGGCGCTCTCGATCCGGACCACCCCGTTCTTCTCGTTTCGAACCACGTCTCCTGGCTCGACATTCCGGCCTTGAGCGCTGTCGCGCCGGTGAGCTTCGTGGCGAAGTCGGAGGTCGGCACGTGGCCCTTCGTGAGCCTGCTTGCCAAGCTGCAGCGCAGCGTCTTTATCGACCGCGCCCGCCGCACCCTCGTGAAGGACAAAGCCGGGGAAATCGCCGAGAGGCTGGGCAAGGGCGATAATATTGTGCTGTTCGCGGAAGGCACCAGCAGCGACGGCAACCGAATCCTTCCCTTCCGCAGTTCGCTGTTCTCGGCGGCGTCCATTGCCCCGAACGCGGCCAACGAAAATGTTGAGCCGGTTGTCCAAACGGCGGCGATCGCCTACACCCATCTCCACGGCCTGCCGATCCTCAGGCATGAACGGCCGCTCGTCGCGTGGTACGGTGAGATGGATATTTTGAGCCATGCCTGGAACGTGCTGAAAAGCGGGCCGCTGGACGTCACGGTGCGCCTTGGCGAGCCGGTCCGCCTGTCGTCTCTGCGCGACCGCAAGGAGCTTGCGGCTTTCTCCGAGGCGCAGGTGCGGCGGTATTACGTCGAGCAGGTCACGGCGCGGCGCCATGCGGCTTAGAAGGGCTGCCTAGCGATGCAGAAGGCCGCCACGGGCGAGCTCATAGCCGAACCGTTCCGTGAAGACGAGACTCCAAAAGCGGGCAAAAAAGTTTTCATCAAGACGTTCGGCTGCCAGATGAACGTCTACGATTCCGAGCGGATGGCCGATGCGCTTGCGCCCGCCGGCTTCGCTGAAACGGATGCGCCCGGCGAGGCCGACCTCGTCATCCTCAATACCTGTCACATCCGGGAGAAGGCCGCCGAAAAGGTCTACTCCGAGCTTGGGCGGATGCGTAAAATGCGCGACGCGCGACGCCGCGAGGGCCGCGATTGCGTCATCGCGGTCGCCGGCTGCGTGGCCCAGGCCGAGGGCGAGGAATTGGCCCGGCGCGCGCCCGCCGTGGATATCGTCGTCGGCCCGCAAAGCTATCACCGGCTGCCGCAGCTCCTGGAGCAGCGGGCGAAAAGCCGCGGCGCAATCGTCGAGATCGAATTCCCGGCCGCCGAGAAATTTGAATCGCTGCCGGCGCCGAAGCCTCGGGCCGCGCCCACGGCGTTCCTCACGATTCAAGAGGGCTGCAACAAGTTCTGCACCTTCTGCGTCGTGCCCTACACGCGCGGCGCCGAATACTCGCGGCCGGCGGCCGACATTCTCGCGGAAGCGAAGCGGCTGGCGCTGCGCGGCGTCAAGGAGATCACGCTGCTGGGCCAGAACGTCAACGCCTATCACGGGGCCGGCCCATCCGGCGCCTCATGGGACCTGCCCCGGCTTCTCAGCGCCCTGTCGGATGTGGAGGGCCTGGAGCGCCTTCGCTTCACCACAAGCCACCCGAACGACATGAGCGACGCGCTCATCGCCGCCCATCGCGACCTCGGCAAGCTGATGCCCTATCTGCACCTGCCGTTCCAGGCCGGCTCCGACCGTATCCTCAAGGCGATGAACCGCAAGCACACGATGGCGGACTATCTGCGGATCGTGGAAAAGCTCCGAGCCGCGCGCCCCGACCTGGCGCTTTCCACCGACATCATCGTCGGCTTTCCAGGCGAGACCGGCGCCGATTTCGAGGAGACGATGCGCGTCGTCGAAACGGTGACGTTCGCGCAAGCCTATTCCTTCAAGTACAGCGCCCGCCCCGGCACGCCGGCGTCCGAGCGCGGCGGCCAACTCGGCGAAGACGTGAAGGCGGATCGGCTGGCGCAGCTTCAAGAGACGCTCCGGGCGCAACAGGCTGCGTTCAACACAAGCATGATCAGCCGCACGCTGGACGTGCTTTGGGAAGCGCCGGGCAGAAGAGCGGGGCAGATCGCCGGGCGCTCGCCCTATCTGCAAGCGGTGCATGCGGAAGGCGGCCTGCCGTTGCTCGGACGAATAACTCCGGTTGAAATCGTGGCCGCTGGCCAAAATAGTCTCCAAGCCGTCATAAAATTTCTGGACGGCGCTGCTACATAATTAGAGAATAAGGTGTTGCTTCCCGCGGCGGTAGAATGCGAAACACGAATATTTGCCCGGCGTTGAGGCGCCGCACGTCCGGCCTACGATGAGCGCAAGTTCCCGTAACCCAGCTTGGCGCGTCAATTCGAAGCTGCAGTCGTCGCAATCCCTGTACCGGATTGAGATCACGTTCGATGACAATCGCAAGCTGGCCGATGTCCTGGGCGAGTTCGACGTGAATGTGGCGCTAATCGAGAATAAGCTCGGCCTCAGGGCCGTTGTGCATGGCAACGTCGTCGTTCTCGACGGCGAAAAGGAAAGTTGCCTGCAAGGGAAGGCCGTTCTGGAAACGCTTTATGAACGCGCGAAAGGCGGCGCCGCCTTGAGCCAAGGCGACGTAGACGGCGCCATCCGGCATTTGAAGAATACCGGCGCCAAAAAACAGGTCGCGGGGCCGGCTGCGGCGCCGCAGCCTGTCCCGGCGCTCGCGGAGCTCAAGACGCGCAAGCGCACCGTCATGGCGCGCACGCCTGCTCAATCGGACTATATCAACGCGCTGCAGAGCCGCGAGATGGTGTTCGGCACCGGTCCCGCCGGCACCGGCAAGACCTACCTCGCGGTTGCTTACGCGGCCGGCTGCCTGGAGCGCGGCGAAGTGGACCGCCTTGTGCTGTCCCGGCCCGCCGTCGAGGCTGGCGAGCGCCTCGGCTTTCTCCCCGGCGACATGAAGGAGAAGGTGGACCCCTACCTCCGGCCGCTTTATGACGCGCTTTACGATGTGCTGCCGTCGGAGCGGGTGGAGCGCGGGCTCGAAACGAAAATGATCGAGATCGCGCCGCTCGCGTTCATGCGCGGCCGGACGCTGAGCCACGCGATCGTGATCCTCGACGAGGCGCAGAACTGCACCGCCATGCAAATGAAGATGTTCCTCACGCGCCTTGGCGAGGGCAGCAAGATGATCATCACCGGCGATCCGTCCCAGATCGATCTGCCGCCCGGCCAATCCTCAGGCCTTGCGGACGCGCTCGCGGTTCTCGCCGGGGTAGAGGGAATCGCGCATATTGCCTTCACTCGCGCCGACGTCATTCGCCATCCGCTTGTGGGCCGAATCATTGAAGCATACGAAACAAAGCGCTAAGTTAAGATCGTTATGATATCATTTGGCATGAGCACGAACACCGAGCCAGCGCCGCCGGCAGAGACTAGCGCCGCAAGCGCCGAGGGCGATCCCTCACGAATGTGCACGGACATCACGGTCGGCGACGACCGCTGGCTGTCCGTCGCAGGCATTGAAGACCTGATCGAAAATCTCGCCGAGGAAACGCTGACGAAGGCGGAGCTTGCGCCCGCAAGTCATTGCGTCAGCATCGCCCTGTTGAGCGACGCAGAGGTTCGCTCCCTGAACAAGGCTTTCCGCGGCAAGGACGCGCCGACGAACGTGCTGTCGTTTCCGTCTGCTTCAGCGGCGCGAGGCGCGTTCAAGAGGGAGCCGGTATTCCTCGGAGACGTGGCCCTGGCCTACGAAACCGTTGCAAGCGAAGCATCCAGCCAAGGCAAGAGCGTTCTTCAACACGCCGCTCACCTCGTCGCGCATGGCGTCCTCCACCTCGCCGGCTTCGACCACGGCGCGGAGTCCGAAGCTGAGCGCATGGAGGAAGCTGAACGAGTTATTCTCGCCAAGTTCGGCATCCCGGACCCTTACCGGGACGACGCGGCGGCAACCGCCTTTTGATCCAAACTCATATGTCGATGAAAGATATAACGCCACAACCCGGGCTTGAAACGGGAAAATTGAAAGCGTCGCCAAACTGGATTCAGCGCATGGCCGCGAATTTGGGTTTCGCCAGCGCCCCGAGCCTCCGCAAAACCCTGGAAAGCGCGATCCGCGAGCCTCAGGAGGACGAAGACGAAGAATCGCTCTCCCCGCAGGAGCGGAACATGCTGCTCAACGTGCTGGAGTTCGGGGAGACAAAAGTTTCCGAAGTGATGATCCCTCGCGCCGACATCGTCGCGATCGAGGACAATCGGACGGTTGGCGAATTGCTGAACCTGTTCGCGCGCGTCGGCCATTCCCGCGTCCCCGTTTTTCAGGAGAGCCTCGATAACCCGGTCGGCATGGTGCACATCAAGGACGCGATCGCCTGGTTGTCGCCCGCCGCTGCGAAGCCCGGCTCGCCCGAAAAGGGCGCGGAGAAAGCCCCGCAAAGCCTCGACTTGAGCAGGGCGGCGTTGAAAACGACGATCGCCTCGGCGAAGCTCGTTCGCGAGGCGCTGTTTGTGCCGCCGTCGATGCCGGCCTTGGCGCTGCTGGCGCGGATGAAGGCGAAGAAGATCCACCTCGCGCTCGTCGTGGACGAATTCGGCGGAACCGACGGTCTTGTCACGTTCCAGGACGTGGTCGAGGAAATCATGGGCGATATCGCCGATGAGCATGACGAGAGCGAAGCGCATCCCATCGCCTCCGAGAACGAAGCCTTCATCGCAAGCGCAAAAACGCCCATCGAGAATGTCGAGCAGGCGCTCAAGCTGAGCTTGACCGGAGAGGGCGTGCGGGAGGACGTCGAGACGCTAGGCGGCTTGATCATGGCGACCGTCGGGCGCGTGCCGAAGCGCGGCCAAATCATTCCGCACCCTTCGGGCGTGACATTCGAGATCGTCGACGCGGGGCCGCGGCGCGTGCATACCGTGCGCATCTACAAGCAGCGTCGCCTCGGCGCTCCCGAGCAGCCCCTGTTGCTTCCGCCGCCCGATGACGGCCCTGCGACGCCCGCTCCCGAGGGGGATGGCCCGTCCCTGCACAATGCCAGGGCCGCATAGAAGTCGGCCGGCTTCGTCAAAAAGAAAGAGCCGCGTTTTCTTCGGCTTAACCATGCGGACCCGATGAGCGCGCCGGCCCTATAAGATTCCTATAAGGGTAGGAGCGCGCTCGAATTGTTTTTTTATGCCCATGTGCTGAACTTTCGCTCGTAGCCGGGTATTGGCTGTAAGGCAACGTTAGAGGCTCGACATGTTAGACGCAGTCTTGATCGCCTCGGGGCTTGGATTTTTCCTCGTTGCCCTGGCCTACGTGGCCGCCTGCGACAGGTTGTGAGGACTCCGATGGTTCTGGACTACATCCTTGCGGGGGCCGTGACGCTCTTCATCCTCGGCTATCTCGTCTACGCGCTCATCCGCCCCGAGCGGTTTTAGGGAAACGCTGCCTATGACGATACTGGGCTGGGCGCAGATTGCGCTTCTCGCGCTCATTGTGGCGCTCATCGCAAAGCCGCTGGGCTGGTACATGACGCGCGTCTTCAACGGCGAGCGCGTGCTTCTCTGGTGGGTTTTGAGGCCGGTCGAGCGCTCGCTCTATTTCATCGGCGGCGTGGACGAGAAGCGGGAGCAGAGCTGGATCGGCTACACGGTCGCGATGCTGATCTTCAGCGTCGCGGGTTTCCTGACGCTCTATGCGATCCAGCGCTTCCAGGCCTCGCTGCCGTTCAACCCGCAAGGGCAGGCGGCCATCTCGCCGGACCTCGCCTTCAACACCTCGGTCAGCTTCATAACCAACACGAACTGGCAATCCTACGTGCCGGAAACGACCATGAGCTATCTTGTGCAGATGGCCGGGCTGACGGTGCACAATTTCCTGTCCGCCGCGACCGGCGTTGCGCTGGCGCTGGCGCTGATCCGCGGCTTCGCGCGCCGCTCCTCCAACACGGTCGGCAACTTCTGGGTCGATATGACCCGCTGCACGCTTTATGTGCTGCTGCCGGTCTCGATCGTGGTGGGGCTGTTCTTCGTCTGGCAGGGCATGCCGCAGAACCTCAACGCCTATACGGAGGCGACGACGCTCGAAGGCGCCAAGCAGGTGCTCGCGCAAGGCCCGGTCGCGTCCCAGGAAGTCATCAAGATGTTCGGGACCAATGGCGGCGGCTTCTTCAACGCCAACTCCGCTCATCCCTATGAAAACCCGAACGCGCTGACGAACTTCGTGCAACTCGTGCTGATCTTCGCCATCGGCGCGGCGCTCACGAATGTGTTCGGTCGCATGGTCGGCGACCAGCGGCAGGGCTGGGCCATCTTCTCGATCATGGGCCTGCTGTTCCTGTCCGGCGTGGCCGTCTGTTATTGGGCGGAAGGCGCCGGAAACCCCGCTTTCACGCAGCTTGGCGTCGATACGGCGCCGGGCGCCCTGCAAGCCGGCGGCAACATGGAAGGCAAGGAGGTGCGCTTCGGCATCTCCGCCTCGGCCCTGTTCACCACCGTCACCACCGACGCGTCATGCGGCGCCGTCAACACCATGCACGACAGCCTGACGCCGCTCGGCGGCATGGTCCCGATGGTGAACATCATGCTCGGCGAAATCATCTTCGGCGGCGTCGGCTCGGGCCTCTACGGCATGCTGCTGTTTGCGATCCTCGCCGTGTTCATCGCCGGGCTGATGGTGGGCCGCACGCCCGAATATCTCGGCAAAAAGATCGAGGCGAAGGAGGTGAAGATGGCGATGCTCGCGATCCTGATCCTGCCGCTGTCGATCCTTGGCTTTACCGCGCTTGCCGTCGTCTTGAAAGACGGCCTCGCCGGCCTCGCAAACGCAGGGCCGCACGGCTTCAGCGAGGCGCTCTACGCCTACACCTCCACCACTGGCAACAACGGCAGCGCGTTTGCCGGGCTTTCCGCCAACACGGTATTCTACAACACGACGCTTGGCTTCGCGATGCTGATCGGCCGCTTTCTCATGGTCATTCCGGCGCTGGCCATAGCAGGCGCGCTGGCGCGCAAGAAAATAGTGCCGCCGTCCGCCGGCACCTTCCCGACGCACGGCCTGCAATTCGTGCTGCTCGTCTCCGGCGTGATCGTCATCGTCGGCGGCCTGACTTTCTTCCCCGCGCTGTCGCTCGGCCCCATCGTCGAGCATTTCGCGATGAACGCCGGCCAAACGTTCTAACGTTCGAGGCAACATCCATGCTCGCTCCAGCACCCGCCGCCAGCAAGAGGGCCCCCAGGGCCACGATCACGGACCCGAAGATCCTGATCCCCGCCATCGGCGCATCGTTCACGAAACTCGATCCGCGCGCGCTCGCGAAAAACCCGGTGATGTTCGTGGTGGAGGCGGTGGCGCTGCTCACCACCGTGCTGTTCATCCGCGATCTGATTGCCGGCGCCGGCAACACTGGCTTTTCGCTGCAGATCATCCTGTGGCTCTGGTTCACGGTGCTGTTCGCGAATTTCGCGGAAGCCGTCGCCGAGGGGCGCGGCAAGGCGCAAGCCGCGAGCCTTCGCGCCACGAAGACGGACATCCTCGCGAAGAAGCTTCCCGACGCCAGCCAGCGCGGCCATTGGGTCGATACGCCTGCGGTGCAGCTCAAAGCGGGCGACATCGTGCTCGTCGAGGCCGGCGACCTCATCCCATCCGATGGCGATGTGATTGAAGGGGTGGCTTCCGTGAACGAGGCCGCCATCACCGGCGAGTCCGCGCCTGTGATCCGCGAGTTGGGCGGCGACCGCTCGGCTGTGACGGGCGGCACGCTTGTGATCTCGGACTGGATCGTCGTGCGCATCACGGCGAGCCAGGGCTCGACCTTCCTCGACCGCATGATCGCGCTCGTTGAAGGCGCAGAGCGGCAGAAGACGCCGAACGAGATCGCGCTCAACATCCTGCTCGCCGGCTTGAGCATCATATTCGTCTTCGCGGTAGCCTCCATCCCGAGCTTCGCGGCCTATGCGGGCGGCCAGATTTCCATCATCGTGCTGGTTGCGCTTTTTGTGACGCTGATCCCGACGACCATCGGCGCTTTGCTTTCGGCCATCGGCATCGCCGGCATGGATCGCCTCGTGCGCTTCAACGTGCTCGCCATGTCGGGCCGCGCGGTGGAGGCGGCGGGCGACGTCGATACGCTGCTGCTCGACAAGACCGGAACGATCACGCTCGGCAACCGGCAGGCCTCCGAGTTCGTGCCGCTGATGGGCGTGTCGGAGGTCGAGCTTGCGGACGCGGCGCAACTTGCCTCGCTCTCGGACGAGACGCCGGAGGGACGCTCCATCGTGGTGCTCGCCAAGGAGCGCTACGGCATCCGCGGTCGCGACATGGCGCCGCTTGGCGCGCACTTCATTCCTTTCTCCGCCCACACGCGCATCAGCGGCATCGACATGGAGAACGATCGAATCCGCAAAGGCGCCGTCGATGCCGTCGTCGCCTATGTGCGTCAGGTGACGGGCCATCCGAATATGCCGGTTCCGCGCGAGCTTGAGCGCGAATCCGAACGCATCGCCAAGACGGGCGGCACGCCGCTCGCGGTTGCGCGGGAGGGGCGGCTTCTCGGCCTCGTCCATCTGAAGGACATCGTGAAGGGCGGCACGCGGGAGCGCTTCGCCGAGCTTCGGCGCATGGGCATCCGCACGATCATGATCACGGGCGACAATCCGCTGACGGCCGCGGCGATCGCGGCGGAAGCGGGCGTCGATGACTTCCTTGCTCAGGCTACGCCCGAGAACAAGCTAAGCCTCATCCGCGAGGAGCAGGCCAAGGGCAAGCTCGTGGCCATGTGCGGCGACGGCACCAACGACGCGCCCGCGCTCGCCCAGGCGGATGTCGGCGTCGCCATGAACACAGGCACCATGGCGGCGCGCGAAGCCGGCAACATGATCGATCTCGACAGCGACCCGACGAAGCTCATCGAGGTTGTGGAAATCGGCAAGCAGCTTCTCATCACGCGCGGCGCGCTGACGACCTTCTCCATCGCCAACGATGTGGCGAAATATTTCGCTATCATTCCCGCGATTTTTGCCGTGTTCTATAAAAATGCCGAAGGCAAAGGCCCGTTATCGGCGCTCAATATCATGGACCTCGCCAGGCCGGAGACGGCGATCCTCTCGGCGATCATCTTCAACGCGCTGATCATCATCGCCCTGATCCCGCTGGCGCTGCGCGGCGTGAAGTACCGGCCGCTCGGCGCCTCGAAAATCCTCACCCGCAACCTGTTGATCTACGGCCTGGGCGGCATCGCCGCGCCGTTCATCGGCATCAAGCTGATCGACATGGCTGTGTCGGCCATGGGCCTCGCTTAGAGCTCTTTGTTTGCCGTGCGTCTTACCGGAAAACCGCTTCACACTTTTCCGGACGCACTCTTGGAGAACGCCATGTGGAGTCACATCCGGCCCGCAATCGCGATGATTATCGGCCTCACGCTCATCACCGGCCTCGCGTACCCGCTCGGAATGACGGGGCTGGCGCAGCTCCTGTTTCCCCATCAGGCGAACGGAAGCCTGACCCTTCGCGACGGCAAGGTTATCGGCTCGGAGCTTATCGGCCAGAACTTCGCAAGCGACCGCTACTTCCACGCCAGGCCGTCCGCCACAACCGATGCCGATCCGAACGATCCGTCGAAAACCGTGCCTGCGCCCTATAACGCCACAAATTCGGGCGGCTCGAACCTGGCGCCCACATCCAAGAGCCTGATCGACCGCGTCGGCGAGGACGTCAAGACATTGAAGGCGGAGAATCCGGATGCGCCCGTGCCGGTCGATCTCGTGACCACATCGGCCAGCGGGCTCGATCCCGACATCACGCCGGCGGCCGCGATCTTCCAGATCCCCCGCGTCGCCAAGGCGAGGGGTCTTTCGGAGGCGCGGCTTCGCGAGCTTGTCGATCACGGCGTCCAAGGCAGGACGTTCGGCATCCTCGGCGAGCCGCGCGTCAACGTGCTCAAGCTCAATCTGGCGCTAGACGCGCTGCAATCGACCCGCGCAAGCCGCTAGTGGAGCGAATTTGACATTTGGCGCTGGCTGCTCCGCGTTCGCTCTCGGGCGCGTTTGTTTGCGGCCGGAATGGCGCCGCCAGCGCTGTTCGAAAGTGGAAGCCGCGGCGTTCATCCCGGAGCGGCTCGCACGGGATGTGCGCCTGAGCCGCGTTTCGGCGGCGACGGCCGAATGGATCGCCGCCGCGGCTTGAAACTTCGCGTCCCTGCCAGCAGGTAAAGCCTATGCATATCTCCGATCTCATAACCCCGGCGTCGATTGCGGTCCGCGTCCATATCGACGACAAGGCCGACGCGCTTCGCTTCGCCGCGATGGCGCTCGGATCGAGGTGCGGACTCGACCCGGAGCGCATCCGTCAGGCGCTCGCCGCGCGGGAGCAGCTTGGCTCAACCGGGATTGGCAAGGGCGTCGCGGTTCCGCATGTTTGTCTGGCGGACCTCGACAGGCCCTACGGCTTATTCTTCACGCTCGCCAAGCCAATCGCATTCGACGCGATCGACGGCGCGCCCGTTGATCTCATCTGCGCGATCATCAGCCCCGCCAACGCCGACCGGGGCAAGAGCGAATTGCTCTCGCTCCTTGCCGCCATCTCGCGCATCATTCGGGACGAAGAGCGCGCGGCCGCCTTGCGCAAGGCGGCCGACCCCTGGGGCGTCTCCGACATCATCGTGAAGGCGGCCGGCGCGGCCGCGCCCGCGTGAGGATGAAATGGCCGAGCCCCACGCGATGATGCGCCCCTCGCCGGACGCCCTACTGGAGGAGGCCCGGCGCGAAGACCGAAGCCGCGGCCGCCTCAAGGTGTTTCTCGGCGCGGCGCCCGGGGTCGGCAAAACCTATGCAATGCTGCAAGCGGCGCGCGCCAAGCTCGCGGAAGGCGAGGATATCGTCATTGGCGTGGTGGAAACTCATGGGCGGGCCGAAACGCAGGCCCTCCTTGAGGGCTTCGAAATCATCCCGCGCCTCAAGTCCGAGTATCACGGTCACGCGCTTGAGGAAATGGACCTCGACGCCGTTCTCAATCGGCATCCCAATATCGCGCTTGTCGACGAGCTCGCCCATACCAATGCGCCGGGCAGCCGCCACCCCAAGCGCTACCTCGACGTGGAGGAGCTGCTTGCGGCCGGCATCGACGTCTATACCACGCTGAACATCCAGCATGTGGAAAGCTTGAACGATGTGGTTGCCCAGATCACCCGCATCCGGGTCCGCGAGACGGTTCCCGACCAGATCCTTAACAAGGCCGACGACATCGAGGTTGTCGATCTGGCGCCGCAGGAGCTGATCCAGCGCCTGAAGGAAGGCAAGGTCTACGTTCCGAAGCAGGCCGAGCGAGCGCTGGCGCATTATTTCTCGCCGGGGAACCTCACCGCGTTGCGCGAGCTGGCGCTTCGGCGCACCGCGCAGCGCGTCGACGAGCAGCTCCTGACGCATATGCGCGCGCACGCGATCCCCGGCCCCTGGCCCGCGGGCGAACGTCTGCTCGTCTGCGTCAGCGAGGACGCGCGCTCGGCCGGCCTCGTCCGCTATGCCAAGCGCATCGCCGACCGCCTGCACGCTCCCTGGACCGCTGTCTATATCGAAACGGCGCGCAGCCAGCGCTTGAGCGTGGTCGAACGCGACCGGATCGCGGACACGCTGCGGCTCGCCGAAAAGCTCCAGGGCGAGGCCATCACGCTGCCGGGCGGAAACATCGCGGAGGAGCTGCTTTCGTTTTCGCGGGCGAACAACGTCACGCAGATCGTTGTAGGCAAGTCCACGCGGACGCGCTGGTTCGAGCTGATGAACGGCTCGGTCGTCAACGAGCTGGTCCGCGGCTCCGGCAACATCACTGTGCATGTGATTGCGGGCGAGCATCTCGTCGGCGAGGCGATACCCAGCAAGACGGTGAAGACCAGGGCAGCCAGCGATCGGGATATTTCGGACGCGATCCCTTATTTCGCGACCGTCGCCGCGGTGGGGCTGGCGCTCGGTTTTGCGTATCTTCTCAAGCCGCTCATCGGCATCGAAAGCGCCAACCTCGTATTCCTTGTCGCGGTCATCGGCGTTGCATACAGATATGGCTTATGGCCCTCGATGGCCGCCGCCGTGCTCAGCATGGCGTGCTACCAGCTCTTCTTTCTGGAGCCGGGCGCCAAAAACGGCCTCGCCGAGGCGAAGGATCTCACGGCGCTCATCTTTTTCTTCTTCACCGCCTTCGTCGTCAGCAATCTGACCGCGAAAGTCAGGGCGCAGGCTAACGCCGCGCGCAACCGGGCCGCTACGACGGAGGCGCTTTACGCGTTTTCCAAGAAACTTGCCGGCATCGCCTCGCTCGACGACCTCGTTTGGGCCATCGCCTATCAGATCGCGCACTCGCTGAAGACGGACGTCGTGATCGTGCTGCCCGACGCGAGCGGCATCTTGCGCGTGAAGACCGGTTTTCCGCCTGAGGACGATCTCGATCAGGCGGAGCTTGGCGCCGCGAAGTGGTCCTTCGAGAACAACCGGCCCGCGGGGCGCGGCTCGGACACATTGCCTGGCGCCAAAAGGCTTTTCCTGCCGCTCAGGACGGCGGACGGCGCCATCGGCGTGGTGGGGCTGGCGAGAGGGCAACGGCCCGAGATGCTGCTGACGCCGGACGAGCGGCGCCTTCTCGACGCGCTGATGGATCAGGCGGCCGTGGCGCTCGAACGGGTGCGGCTTGTGGGCCAGATCAACGAGGCGAGGCTCGCCGCGGAATCCGAGCGGCTCAGGGCGGCGCTTCTGACCTCGCTCTCGCACGACCTCAAGACGCCGCTCGCCTCGATCCTTGGCGCGGTGACGTCGCTCAGGCAATACCGGGATCTGCTCCAGAATTCCGTGCGCGAGAACCTTGTTTCGACCATCAAGGAAGAGGCCGAGCGCCTTTCCCGCTTCGTCGCCAACCTGCTCGACATGACGAAGATCGAGGCCGGCTCGATTGAGCTGGACATTGAGCAGACGGACATCGAGGAGATCATCGGCTCAGCGCTCAACCGCGCTGCGGGCCTGATCGCGAACCATGAGGTGGCGGTCGATCTTGAGGCCGGGCTGCCCGCGCTTGCCGTCGACGTCATGCTGTTCGAGCAGGTGCTCGTGAACCTTCTCGACAACGCCGCCAAATACGCGCCGCCTGGGTCAAAAATCGTGATCCGGGCGCGGCGGTCGCATGGAGCGATTGCGATTGAGGTTCTGGACGAAGGTCCGGGAATTCCGGAGGACCGGCTTGAGCGGATCTTCGAGAAGTTCCATCGCGTGAAGCGCAGCGACCAGCAGCGTGCGGGAACGGGGCTCGGCCTTGCCATCTGTCGCGGCTTCGTGCAGGCGCTCGGAGGCAGGATCGTCGCGGCGAACAGGGCCGACCGCTCCGGCGCGATCTTCACGATCACCCTTCCGTATAAGCAGCAAGAACTGGCTGCGGCGTAACGCTCGCGGAGAGATGCCGAAATCCTCTCACGCGCCAAATCAGTCTAGACGCCAGTACATCCAGCTTTTCCTCGAAGCTTATCAATAACAGCAAGCTGTACGTAAAGTTCTGGCTCAACCCAACTATATTTAGAGGGGCAACAAATCTTGTTGACCACCCGCGTGTTGAAGATATGACTCTTTCCCCATTAAAGTTGCGAGAATGGACATGGCCATGGGCAAAAAGCCGGCAGGCGAAATGGATTGTAGCGACGCCGGACTGGAGGTTGGGACGCCCTTCCCAACTGTGGGCGTCGGAGCGTCGGCCGGCGGCGTCGCCGCTCTCCAGCAGTTTTTCCAGGAAATTCCGGCCGACACCGGCGCCGCCTATGTGGTGATCGTGCATCTTGAGCCGACGCATACGAGCGAGCTTGCCGAAATCCTGGCGAAAAAAGCTCACATGCCCGTTCAGCAGGTGAATCAGAAAGCGCCGCTTCAGCCGAACAACATCTATGTCATACCGCCGAATCGGCAGCTGCTTCTCACAGACCACGAGATTTCCTCCTTTCCGTTCGACGAGCCGCGCGGAAAACGATTCCCCATCGACCATTTCTTCCGCTCGCTCGCGGACCAGCGCGGCGACGGCTTCGCCGTCGTGCTGACGGGCGCGGGCTCCGATGGGGCCATTGGCGCGAAAGCCATCAAGGAGGCGGGCGGGATCATCCTCGTGCAGGATCCGGCTGAAGCCGAATATCCCTCCATGCCGAGGAGCGCCATAGCCACGGGGCTCGCGGGTGTGGTGGCGCCCGTCCGCGTGCTCGCGCGCCAGCTCGTGGAGTTGGTGAAGGCAGGGGCGAACGTGTCCGCGGAAACAGCGGTATCGAGCGACGAGGAGACGCTAAAGCGCATCCTTGGCTATCTGCGCTCAAGAACCGGGCACGATTTCCTGCGCTACAAGCGCTCGACTATCTACCGGCGGCTGGGCCGGAGGCTGCAGGTGCGAAAGCTCTCCTCGCTCACCGAGTATTTCGATCTCATGAAGCGGCGCCCCGAGGAGATTCAGAGCCTCTTCCGCGACCTGCTGATTTCGGTGACGACGTTTTTTCGCGATCCGGCGGCCTTCGACGCTCTGGCGCGCGAGGCGGTCGCGAACCTCTGCGCCATGGAGGCATCATCCGGCCCAATTCGCGTCTGGGTTCCCGGCTGCGCCAGCGGCGAGGAGGCGTACTCGATCGCCATGCTGTTCGCCGATGAAGCCACGCGCCGCGAAATCCAGGCGGAAGTGCAGATTTTCGCGTCCGACCTCGACAACGCGGCGCTCGCGGTCGCGAGGGAGGGGCGCTACCCGCTCACGGTCGAAGCCGACATCGGCGAGGAACGCCTGAAGAGATATTTCGCGAAGGAGGGGGATCACTACCGCATCCGGCGCGAAATCCGCGACATGGTGCTGTTCGCGACGCACAGCCTTCTGAAGGATCCGCCCTTTTCAAGGCTGGATCTCATCTCCTGCCGCAACCTTCTCATTTACCTGGAAAAGGATTTGCAGCAGCAGGCCGTCTCGACGTTCCACTATGCCCTGAGGCCCAACGGTTATCTTTTCGTTGGAGCTTCGGAACCGGCCGAGAGTCCGGCCGGGCTGTTCCGGCTGGTCGACAGGGACGCAAAGATATACCAGTCCAATATGCTGACCGGCGCCGCCAAAGCGCTTCCCAATGTTTTCTTCCCGTCCCGGCTGGGAGACGTTCCGCTCCTGGGGCCATCGCGCGGCGGAGATCGCTCGCCTGCCGCGCTCCACAGCCGCGCGCTGGAGTTGTCCGCGCCGCCAAGCGTGGTCGTCGACTTCAGTCACCAAATCCTCAACATGTCCGAAGGGGCGGGGCGTTTCATTCGACCCTCCGGCGGGCCGATCAGAAACGACGTTGCCGAATTGGTCATGCCAGAGCTTCGTTTCGATCTGCGAGCGGCGCTGCACCGTGCGTTTGAAGGCAATGCGCCAACTCTGAGCTTGCCCATTCCGGCTAACTTCAATGGCGCGCTGAAGCGGGTTGTCCTGCAGGTGAAGCCCCTGGCCTTCGACAAGGAAAACCCCCGGCAAGCTCTGGTCTTCTTCATCGAGGGCGACACCGTTCAGCCGCCGGCGGACGATACGGCTCCCGTCGCGATCGACGAAGCCTCGGACATTGCCATCCGCCAGCTCAAGGAAGAGCTTGAGTTGACGCGCTCGCGGCTGCGCGCAAGCAATCAGGAATTCGAGGGGGCCAATGAGGAGCTTCGCGCCACGAATGAAGAGCTGCAATCGATCAACGAAGAATACAGATCGTTGGCGGAAGAACTGGAGACGAGCAAGGAGGAGCTGCAATCCATCAATGAGGAATTGCAGACCGTTAATTCCGAACTGAAGATCAAGCTCGATAGCGCCTCTCGCGCCAACAACGATTTGCAGAACCTGATGGCGTCGACCGATGTCGGAACGCTGTTTCTCGATAACGAGCTTCGCATCAAGCTCTTCACGCCGAGGATCGCGGAGCTTTTCAATATCCAGCCGACGGATGACGGCAGGCCGATCACCGATTTCACCCATAAACTCGATTATCAAAACTTCACCAAGGACGCTCAAGGCGTTCTCAAGGATTTGGCCGTCGTCGAGCGCCAAATATGGAGCGACGGAAAGTGGTATTTGACGAGGATCAGGCCCTATCGAACGGTCGACGACCATATCGAAGGCGTGGTTTGCACCTTCGTCGATGTCACGGAGCGGGTTAAGACCGAAGAAGTCCTGAAAGCGAACGAGGCGCATCTGCGTCTGCTCCTGAGCGAGCTTTCCCACCGGGTGAAAAACACTCTTGCCGTCGTGCAGGCGATGGCGCGGCTCTCCTTCGCGGAGGACGTTTCGAGGGTCGAGGCGCTGGAGGCGTTCACAAGCAGGCTGCGCGCGCTTGCGGCGGCGCATGATCTCCTCGTGAAAAGCGATTGGCGGGGAGCCAATTTGCGGGAGCTGGCGGAAAAGCAGCTTGCGCCTTATGCGGCCGAGGACCGGAGGGTCGCGCTCGACGGCCCGGACATCTCTCTGCCGGCGGAACTGGCCACGCCCTTGTCGCTTGTTTTGCATGAACTTTCTGCTAACGCGTTAAAATATGGCGCGCTGTCGACGAAGACGGGAACACTTCGGCTCGACTGGGGCTTTAAACCGGACGGATCGGGATCGCATTTCGAATTCCGCTGGCGGGAAGCCGGCGGACCAGCGGTGCGCCCGCCCCGGAAGGAAGGCTTCGGATCCTATTTGATACAGAACGGGCTGCCAGAAGCGAAGGTTGCGCTGGAATATGCGCCGGACGGGCTTAATTACACTGTGATCATGCCGGCGAAGTTGGTGCGGAGCGAATGAACTCGACGGAAGATCAGCCATTGCAGGGCGCGCGTATTCTGGTCGCGGAAGACGATGCTATCCTCGCATTCGACTTGGGCATCACACTTCAAAGGGCGGGAGCGAAAGTGGTCGGCCCCGCTCTGACGCTCGCGCATACTCTTTCGCTCGCCCAGACGACGCTGATGTGCGCGGCGGTTCTCGACGTCAGCTTGCGCGACGAGGAAGTGTTTCCGGCGGCGCTTGAGCTGAAGGAGCGCGGCGTCGGCATCGTTTTCTACACGGGCTACGCCGCCGTCGAGGCCCTCAGGCGCGAGTGGCCCGACGCTCAGGTCCTGACAAAACCCACCCCGCCCAGGCTTCTGATCCAGGCGATTCAAAAAGTCTTGGCGAACGGGCTGGATCACGGCGCGGCCGCTTCCTAGAGCGAAGCGCGAAAACAGAATTCCGGTAATCCTCGACGCTCATCGAACCCTGGGTCTCCGCGTTCGGGGACGACGCAGGTTGCTTCAGCTTCCGAATATCCAAAGCTTATCCCCAAACTTTGCGGCGGGCCGCCAGGTCCGGCAAGCCCGCAAGCTTCAAGCATGCAGGCGTAAATAAAATAGATGCAGTTGTCGGGAATGGAGCTGGGAGGCGCGTAGGATGTCGCTGCAGACGAATATTAAGGCGCCTCAGGCGATGCCTGTGCCAGCGCGGACCATCGGGCTCCTGGGCCTCCTCCCATTCACCGCCGGGGCGCTAGCCGTTTGTTTCGCGCCCGAATTGAGGGCGGCGGCCGCCTCGGCTCTCATCGTTTACGGCGCGATCGCACTCTCCTTTCTGGGGGGCGTCCGCTGGGGGTTCGCGGTCATCGAAGGCGGCGAAGGAAGCTGGAGCGCATACGGGCTTGGCGCGGTTCCGTCGATCCTCGCGTGGGTTGGCGCGGTGACCGGCGGCCCGGAGGCGCTTTTCATCCTGGCGCTTGCGCTTGTGTTCTGGTTCTTCGCGGAGCCGGCCACGCCGCCGTCGCTGCCCCTGCCGTCCTGGTATGGACGCGTGCGCGGCATGATTACCGCCGTCGCGACGCTGTCGCTCGCCGCCGCCGCGCTGTCCTGGTAAGGCCTTAGGCGGCGCTCTTTCCTCAGGCCATCCGGAAAGCCGGGTTCAAGTTGCGCGGCAAGCCCCAGGGTGCTAATCCGCCGCAATAGGCGCTGTCGCGCCGAACCGGGAGGGGGGATGCAATATCGCGACGAGATCGACGGGCTGCGCGCAATCGCGATCTCGTCCGTGATCTTGTTCCACTCCGGCGCCTCTCTGTTCTCCGGCGGTTACGTCGGCGTCGACATCTTCTTCGTCATCTCCGGCTATCTCATCACGAAAATCATCGCAGACGAGATGATGGAGGGGCGCTTCACCTTTGTCGCTTTCTATGCGCGGCGGGCGCGCCGTATCTTGCCGGCGCTTTTCTTCATGGCCGCTGTCGTCAGCGCCGTATGCCTCTTCGTTTTCCTGCCGCCCGACCTCTACAAATACGGGAAGACCCTTGTCTTCACGATCGTCTTCGGCGCCAATTTCAGGCTCTCGGCCGAGCGCGGCTATTTCGACGAAGACACGCGCGAAAATCCGCTGCTGCACATGTGGTCGCTCTCGGTGGAGGAGCAATTCTACCTTGTCTGGCCCGTGCTGCTGCTGCTCATCGTGAGAACGCAACGGCGGATTGGGCCGGTCGTGCTGGCCCTCTTTGCCGTCTCCTTTGCGATTTCGGCGGCCTTTGTGCACTGGATGCCCCGCAGCGCCTTCTACCATCTTCCCTCGCGCGGCTGGGAGCTTCTGACCGGCGCCGCGCTTGCGCTTGGCCTTGTTCCCGGTTTTCCATCAAAGCGGCTTGCCGAAATTGCGTGCTGGGCGGGTCTTGCCCTGATGGCGCTATCGGTTTTGCTTTTCGACAGCGCGACGCCGTTCCCCGGCTTCGCGGCTATGCTTCCCACATTCGGCTGCGCGCTTGCGATCCATGCGACGACGCATCGGCGTCCCGCGGCCGCGCGGCTGTTGAGCGCAAAGCCGGTCGTCTTCCTGGGCAAGATCTCCTATTCGCTCTATCTGTGGCATTGGCCGCTGATTGCGATACCGTCCTATCTGCTCATGCGCGAGCTGACGGGGCGTGAAGCCTTGGCGGCCATCGCGCTGTCGATTGCAATCGCCGCCTTCTCCTGGCGCTTTGTCGAGCGCCCTTTCCGGAAGGCGA
Organism: uncultured Alphaproteobacteria bacterium; assembly: GCA_963748525.1. Taxonomy (GTDB): domain Bacteria; phylum Pseudomonadota; class Alphaproteobacteria; order Rhizobiales; family Rhodomicrobiaceae; genus Rhodomicrobium. The sequence continues at coordinate 697,865 of CAVVJJ010000015.1, read as the reverse complement.
CGCCTCGCTTGGCGCCGGCGCCGGGCGGAGCGTTCCAGCGGCGGAGGTCTGTCCTCGCGGCGATGATCGGCAACCCGCGGGTTCTCCAAGCCGTCGCGGCCGCCTCGGTCCTGATCGCCTGCGGGTCCTATTTCCAGATGAGCGCGGGCGCAAGCTGGCGTCTTTCGCCGCAAGCGCTGGTCATAGCGGCGCAGAAGCGGGCGTTCCAGCTCGAGACATTTTGCGGCGAGTTCAAGAAGTCGAAGACCGACTTCTACGAATGCTCCTGGGGCAAGCCTTCGAGCGGCGAAACGCCTGTCATCCTCTGGGGCGATTCCCACGCCGATCATTACCTTCCGGCCATCGTCGAGGTTTTCAGCTCGGGCAAATTCCTCATGACGCCGAGCTGCCCGCCCGTCGCCCTGCCCGGCCGCAGCCCCCGATTTGCGCAAGCCATAAGACATTGCGCCGAGAACAATTCCAAGGCGCTGCAGGCCATCCTCGCGGAGCGCCCCGGGGTCGTCGTGCTCGCCGGGGTCTGGAGCCGCATCACGGATGCGCCGGAGCTGGCGGCGTTCGTCAAGGACATGACGGAACAACTGACCCGCCAAGGGTCGAAGGTTTTGATCCTCGGTCAAGTGCCGGGCTATTCGGCGCATTCGCTCCGCTGCGAGGGCATACGCCTCTATCTCGGCTTGCCATACAAGGACTGCGGGCGCACCGAGAGGGCGAAGGTTGAGCAAAGCCTTGAGGCCACCGCGGCCGCGCTTGCCGCCGCGCAGAACAGGAATGTCCGCTATTATTCGCCAACCGGCGTTTTTTGCGACGAAACTCATTGCTATGCGTCGAGCGCAGGGCGCTGGCTTTATGCCGACGGCCATCATCTCAACAGCGAGGGCGGCCGATTGACAGCTCCTACGATACGGGCCGCCGTTGCAGCGCTCAAAGCGGAGATGATATCGGCGACCGCGCCCCAGCAGCCTGGCGATGCGGCGGTCAACAATTGACGCATGAACGCGCGGCCAAGGCGTCCGCGATTGTCATCGATAGCGCGTCTTTCCCGCCCGCTGCGTCGTTTGCGACATTTTGGAATGTCGGAAAACCGACATTCCAAAATGCAGCCGTCAGACGGTCGCGCGTTACGCGGCCTTCAGGGTCGAACCTCCGACGGTGCGGTTGCACGCGCAAAGCTCCCGCGTCTGCAAAGCATCGAGCACGCGCAGCGTGTCGGCGGGATTGCGGCCGACGCTCAAATTCGTCGCATAGACATGCTGGATGACATTCTCCGGATCGACGATATAGGTGTAGCGGTAAGCCACGCCCGCCGGAGAACGCACGCCGAGCCCGTCGACGAGCGAGCCCTTCGAGTCGGCGAATTGCCAGATCGCGAGCTTGTTCAAGTCCTTATGGTCGCGCCGCCAGGCGAGCTTGACGAATTCGTTGTCGGTCGATCCGCCGAGAACGACGGCGTCGCGGTCCTGGAATTCGCGCGCGAGCCGTGCAAATTCGGCGATCTCGGTCGGGCAAACGAAGGTGAAGTCTTTCGGATAGAAGAAAATGACCTTCCACTTTCCCGGAAAGCTCGCCTCGGTCAGCTTCTCGAAAGCGCTCTGGCCCTTTTCCTCGTGCGAGTTGAAGCCCGGTTTGACGCCAACGATCTCGAACGACGGCAATTTATCGCCAATACCCAACATGCTCAGTTCCCTCGGTGGTTACAATGTCGCCCCCCTACGAGCAAGAGGCGTGCCACGCATAGTCACGGTCGCGTTGTACTAACAGCCATGCGGAAAGCGCAAGTTCGACCATGGGACCATGCGCGCGCTTTGGATTACGCGCGGATGAAGTCCGCGATCAGCGCCGGCGCGGCGGCGTCGAAGCCGACCACGTCGAGCATGCCGCCGTCATTCGGATCGGCGATGGAGAAGCCGTTCGAAACCATGCCGACAACGACAAGCTTCGCCGGGATGCCGGTCTGCCGCCGGTATTCGCGCAGCGCCTGCACGGGATGGACCTTCCCGGCCCAGGTTTCGCTGTCGGTGTAGACCACGAAGGCATCCACCGAAAGGCCCTGTTCCAGCGCGTGCAGCATCGGCAGCGCACAATCCGTGCCGCCGAAGGGCAGGTTCTCAACCGCGCGCACGGCGTCGTCGAGCCGCATGCCCGGCGAAAGAGGCAGCGGCGTGAGCTTGGCGGCCTGCGAGTAGCCCTGCGTCTCATCGACGGCGGTAAAGCCGACGATATGGTAATTTTCCTCCGTCGCCGCCGTCATAAGCGCCATCGCGGCGGAGCCCTCGCGCGGCGACAGAGACGTGCCCGCGATCCCGCCGCCCGCCATCGAGCCCGACACGTCGAGCGCGAGCAGGATGCGCTTGCCGGTCGCCTCCACATTGGCGAAGGCCGTGTAGAAGGCGGCGTTCAGGGCATCGATCACCTGCGGCGCGGGCTCCCAGGTCAGCGAACCGCGCTCGCCGCGCCCTTGCGCATAGGTCTTCAGCGCGAGCAGGATCGCAAGCGGGTGCACGCGCGCCTTCCTGATGCGGCCGGTATCGGCAAGCGCAGAGAGCACGAGCGGCAGGCTGTCGCCGAGCGGCTTCAGCACGCCCACCGACGACAGCTTGCCGAGGTTTCGGATCAGCGCCGTTATCGGCATGCGATCCAGGAGCGCGCGCCAGACTTTCGCGTCGTTCAGCCATTCGGTCGGCACGGCTTCGCGCGGCAGATTGTGCTTCAGGATCAGCGTCGCGACCTCGTCGGCGTCCTTCGCCTTGCTCAAGGCCACGAAAGCCGCCGCAAGCTCCGGCAGCGCCGGCGCGATCGTGCTGCGGCAAATCCAATCGAACAGCGCCTTGCGGGCGCCGTCATGGGTCAGGGGATGGGCGAGGCGTAAGAGATCGCGATGCCCCCAGCCGCCGCGCTGGCGGTATTTCACGGCCTGCAGGGCGAGATCGTCCACGCTTTTCTCGGTGTACCAGGCCGCAATGCCGCGCCGGAGACCGCGCCCCCAGCCGCGGAACCCTTCCACGGCTTCCGCGAACTGAAACAGATGGGTGCCCGTCCTGCATACCTTCGGGATGGCGGCCATCGCCGCGCGCTTCGTCCGCTCGTTGCCGAGCGACGCCGCAAGCGCAAGCGCGAAAATCGCGGGGTCGTTCTTCGGCGCGCGGCCCGCCTCGCTGACCTCGACGAGGCGGCCGACCGCGCGCTCGCCGTCCGCGCCGATCGCCTTGATCGTCGCCTCGGCGTTCTCGCGCGTCAGCGTCCGCTCGCCCGCATAATAGCTGCCGCCTTCGGAGCCGAGCACGATGAAACGGTCCAGCCGCGTCCAATCGTCAACCGGGAAAGCAAATCCGCCAGCCGAGTTCGGAACCGCCCCCGCAACGGGGCGCATCGAGAAAAACTTCTTGTAACTGAACATGGCCTGCCTCCGGAAACGGTGAAGGACGAGGCGGGCGTGTCATGACCAAGGATGTTCTAGCCGCTCTACCGCTGAGCTACGCGAGGGCGATGGTCCCCGCGATAGGATTCGAACCTATGTCCTGCTCCTCCTGAAGGATAACCCTCAATCTCCGGCCCGCCCGCGCCTTCCCTTCCAAATCGTATCGTCGCGAAGTCTCTATCCGCGTGAATAGAGTGTGTAATCATAAAATTAGGCGTCCGGGCGAACCGCGTGGTGCGGCGAATCGAACCTAAGGCGGCGCGGGCGTGTTGCGTTTAAAGGAAAGGCGCTTTGCCTTGCGGCCAGCATCTCCCCGTTAGCAGCGGTAACCTTCAAACTCCGGCCCGCGCCGTCAATTCACAGTTTCAGTTGTGGCCTAGCATATGACAAAAGGATGTGTGCTACTGAGCCGCCAAGACGGCGCCCTTCGCCATGATAACCTTCTGTCTTCGGCCCACCCCGACCAACAAAAGCGTCGCGCGGACATGTGACGCCCAAGGAGAGCGCCGAAGCGCTTGCGAGCCATGCGGCCCGCGCCCCCCAAGTGGGAGGATAATCCTCAAGTTCCGGCCCGCCCGGGAAACTCTTTTCCCGGGCGTGGCGCGCCGATGCGGCTTCGGCCGTATCAAGGAGGACAACGCAAAGGCTCCGGCCCGGGACTGCTTTATGACGCAAGCTGAGCAGAGCGTCAATAGAAACTTTATATTCCTTTAAGTTTGGGCTATGATGCGGGCATGATCGCCGCCGCACAAATTCGGGCCGCTCGCGGGCTTTTGAAGTGGACGCAAGCCATGCTGGCCGCAAAATCGGGGTTGTCCGTGGTGACGCTCAACATGATCGAAAGCGAGACTGTGCAGCCGCGCAAGACATCGCTCGGCGCGATCAGGAAGGCGCTTGAGGAGGGCGGCGTGGAGTTTATCGGCGCGGACGGCGGCGGCCTGGGCGTGCGCCTTCGCGAAGGCGGCGCGCGACCTGGAGCGCCGGTTTCCATCCCAGCGGACTCACACGGCGACTAGCATTTTAGCGAGAAAACCGATGCCGGCAGAAACGGTCAGCACAAGAGCAGCGATTGAAGACGAAAGGGCAAGCGCCGAAGCCAGCGCTGCGCGTGACGGCGCCGAAGCTCACGGCGGAGACCGGGTCGCCGCGTCGCTCCAGGCGCATCGCGTCGCCGCCGTCTTCACCTTGTGCGGCGGGCATATCTCGCCCATCCTCACCGGCGCGAAGGCGCGGGGCATCCGCATAATCGATGCGCGCGGCGAAGCCACGGCGGTCTTCGCGGCCGACGCGGCTGGGCGGTTGACCGGCGTTCCAGGCGTTGCGGCGGTTACGGCTGGCCCTGGCGTCTCAAACGCCGTGACCGCCTTGAAGAACGCTCAGCTCGCGCAATCGCCCGTCATTGTGCTTGGAGGCGCGGCGCCGACGCTGTTGCAGGGGCGCGGCGCGCTCCAGGACATCGATCAGCGCCCGCTCGCCGCGCCGCATGTTAAGGCGTTCAAGCGCCTGCGCCGCGTGCGCGACATCGAAGGCGCTCTGGAAGAGGCCTTCGCCACGGCGCTCGAAGGCGTGCAGGGACCGGCCTTCGTGGAGCTTCCGGTCGATCTCCTTTATCCTGAAGCGCTCGTGCGGCAGTGGTACAGCGAGGCGGCGGGCAAGGGCGGGTCCGTCGCGGAAAAACTGATGCGCTTCTATATCAACCGGCATCTCGAAAAGCTGCTCGGCGGAAGCAAAATCGCGCCGCAACCAGGCGCCAGGAAAGTCTCGGCGCCGGCGGTCTCGAAATCGGCCGTCGCAGCGGCGGCGCAGGCCGTCGCGCAAGCCTCGCGCCCGCTCGCCATCATCGGCAGCCAGGCGCTTGCCGCGGGGACGGACCCCGGCTATCTCGCCGCCGCCGTGAAGCGCCTCGGAGTTCCGGTCTATCTTTCGGGCATGGCGCGCGGGCTGCTCGGCCGCGATCACCCGCTCCAGCTTCGCCACCAGCGCCGCAATGCGCTGAAGGAGGCCGACTGCGTCATCCTTGCCGGCGCGCCTTGCGATTTCCGCCTCGACTACGGCAAGCAAATCCGGCGTTCGGCCAAGCTCATCGCCGCGAACCGCAGCGCCAAGGACGCGCGGCTGAACCGCAGGCCCGACATCGCCGCGATCGGCGACGCCGCGTCCTTCCTCGATCGTCTGGCCGATAGCGTGGGCGCCGCCGCGAACGAGCGCTGGACGGATTGGACCCTCGCACTCAGAGCGCGCGACGACGAACGGGAGGCGGAGATCGACCGGCAGGCGGCCGCCGGCGGCGAATTCGTCAACCCCATCGCGCTTTTCCGCGCCATCGATCGCACCGCGCCGGACAACGCGATCTTCGTTGCCGACGGCGGCGATTTCGTCGCCACGGCCTCCTATATCCTGCGCCCGCGAGGCCCGCTCACATGGCTCGATCCCGGCCCATTCGGCACGCTGGGCGTCGGCGCCGGTTTCGCGCTCGGCGCCGCCATTTCGCGCCCGCAATCGGAAATCTGGATCATCTTTGGCGATGGCGCCTGCGGCTACAGCCTCGCCGAATTCGATACCTTCGTGCGCCACGGCATACCGGTGATCGCGGTGGTGGGCAACGACGCCGGCTGGACGCAAATCGCGCGCGAGCAGGTGAAGGCGCTCGGCGACGACATCGGCACGGCGCTGGCGCGGAGCGACTATCATGAGGTCGCGGCGGGCTTCGGCGCCGAAGGCATTCTCGTCAAGTCGAACGCCGAGGTTCCGGAAGCGCTGGCCCGCGCGCGCGCCGCGGCAGGTGCGGGAAAGCCTGTGCTCATCAACGTCTGGCTCGACCGCTCGGCCTTCCGGGAAGGCTCCCTTTCGATGTAGCGCCGCTACCGCCGCGAGGCCCCGGCGTCCGGTACGAGCCACGAACAGGCCGTCCCGTGCAGCGACATGGCCTTGCCCAGGAAGGGCAGAAGCGCTTCGACGCGCTCAGGGACGGAATAAGGGGCGTTGAACAGGATAAGACCGCATCCATTCAGCGCGCCGGCCTGCTCTCGCGGCAGCACAAGCGCTTCCGCCGACCATGTGCGCGCAAGCCCAAGGTTACGCGCCGCCTCTTTCAGCGCCGCTGCCGGCAAGTGCGCCTTGATCGGATGCCAGAGCAGGAAAACGCCCGTCTCCCAGCGCTTCTTCCACTGCTTCATCTCTCTCATAAGCGTCTCGAACTCATCCTTCTTTTCGAAGGGCGGATCGATCAGCACGAGGCCGCGCCGCTCCTTCGGGGGAAGATGCGCGCGCAAGGCTTCATAGGCGTCCATCCGCGTGGCGCGCGCTTGTGCGAAGGGCGAAAGCGTGCCGCGCAGCGCTTCGAAGGTCGGCTCGTGCAGCTCATTTGCGATCAAGCGGTCCTGCGGGCGCAAAAGGCGGGCGGCGAGCAGGGGAGAGCCGGGATAGCGGCCCGCGTCCAGGTCCCCGGCGACAAGCCGGAGATAGGGATCGAGATCGGGGGGCGCATCCGCGGCGCCCTTGAGGCGGCCGATCCCTCGCTCCCACTCGCGGGTCTTGCCTGCCTCCTCGGAGCCGAGATCGTAAATCCCCGCCCCCGCATGGGCGTCGATGATGCAAAGCCCGCCTTCCTTCTTCTGGAGATAGGAGAGGACGAGCACGAGGACGATGTGCTTGACGACATCGGCGAAATTGCCAGCGTGATAGATGTGACGATAGTTCAAGGCGCACCGTTAAGTCTCAACCGCACAAGGGACAGTGTGCGGTTCGTCATCATATCCATTTGAGCCCGAAATTTCGCCGGTCCCCGCCCGTCATCGTCTACTGCTTTAAGTCTCCTCTTCGCAATTCCACCGGCGCGGCGCGCGGCAGCGGGCGCCTTCGATCCCCGAGATCGACGGAAACGATCCTATTTTTGCTTCTACCAATAATCAGTTTCTACAAAGACGAAATATTGTTGCTTGCTCGCAACGTGATTGCAGGATTTAGTTGCGTGGACGGCGTGCACCCGCTCTTTGGATTGCATACACCCTTAAACCTAAATAACGTCCAACGGGTATATTGGGCAGTTTTGAGTGAGGATGTATCGATGGCAGAAGAGGTTAAGGCAACGCTCGCGACTTCGCGCAGGAATTTTCTCGCGGGAAGCCGTCTGGCTTTGGGCGCCGGACTGGCGGTTGGTCTCGGGCTGGTGAAAAGCGGGCCGGCGAAGGCGACCCCCGATCCCGATTGTGATCCGCGCTGTTTGCTGCTGGGCACGATGATCGAAACGCCGGAAGGCAGCCGCAAGGTCGAAGACCTGAAGATCGGCGACATGGTTTTAACCGCTTCCGGCAGCGCCAAGCCCGTAAAGTGGATCGGCAGCCGGGAAGCGAAGTGGACAGCCGACACGGCGCCCGTCAAAATCGCCCGCTTCGCCATCGACGGCAAGGCTCCGCTCGCCGACCTTTATGTTTCCCGTGGCCATGCGATTTTCATCGATGGCATGCTGATCCCGGCGGGCGATCTCGTCAACGGCGTTACCATCGTTGCGAACGCCCGGCCGGACTTGAAGACGGTCACTTATTTCCACGTCGAACTCGATTTGCATGAGGTCATTCTCGCCGAGGGCCTCGGCGTGGAAAGCTTCAATGGCGAAGCCCGCGAAGCTTTCGACAATGCGGATGAGTACGTGAAGCTGTACGGGCCGTTCGCCGCGCGCTATGCGTCTGTTGTGCCGTTCGTTTCCCATAGGGGCGGGCGCGGACACTTCGCCTCGCATATGCGCAGCGCGCTCGCGCCGATCTATGACATCCGCCGGCCCATCGACAAGGCTCGCGATCGCATCATGAGCCGCGCCGCGTAAGCTTCGAACTCCACAGGCCAGCCGTCCCGTGCGGCTGGCTTTTCCAGTTTCCGATCAAACGAGCGCCGAAGGCGGGTCGCGCCCCGCCAGCACGGCGTCGATAGCGTCGAGAGCGGCGAAGCCCATCTCGTTGCGCGCCTCGATCGCCGACGTGCCCATGTGCGGCAGGAGAAACGCATTCTCAAGCCCGTAATAGCCGGGATGCATGCTGGGCTCGCCCTTGTAGACGTCGAGCCCGGCATAGCCTGCCTGGCCGGATTTCAGCGCCGCGATCAGAGCCTCGTCGTCGATAAGGTCGCCGCGCGCCGTGTTTACGACGATGGCGCCGCGCGGCAGCCTGGCCAGCGCCGCGGCGTCGATGCAGCCGCGCGTTTCCGGGGTGGACGGCGCGTTGATCGAGAGCACGTCGCTGACGGCGAGAAGGCTTTCGAGAGTGTCGTGATAGGTGGCGCCCTGTTCCTCCTCCGGCCTCAATCGACGGCGGTTATGATAATGCACTTCCATGTCGAAGGAGCGGGCGCGTTTGGCCAGCGCCCGGCCGATCTTGCCCATGCCGAGAATGCCGAGCCGCTTGCCGTCGAGCCGACTGCCGATGAGCTGCATGGGCTGCCAGCCGCCCCACTTCCGCGCTTGCAGCAGCCGTTCGCCCTCAGGCGCGCGCCGGGCCGAGCCGAGGATGAGAAGCATGGCGATTTCCGCGGTGGCGACGGTAACGGCGTCGGGCGTGTTCGTCACGCGGACGCCGCGCGCGCTGGCGGCGGCGAGGTCGATATGGTCGAAGCCGACCGAGTAAGTTGCGATGACGCGCAAGCTCGCCGGCAGCCTGCCGATGACGTCCGCCGTGAACTTCTCCGTGAGCGTGATCAGCGCCGCGTCCTTGCCCTGGCAGCGCGCTGCAAGCTCGTCGGCGCCCATGATATGATCGGTTTCATTGAGATCGAGGTCGTAGTCGCGGCGCGCGCGCTCGATGACCGCGGGGCTGAGCACGCGCGTCATCAGGAGTTTGGGCTTCGTCACGTCATCGCCTCCGGCTTTGCCTTGTGAATTGCGCGAAGGCGCTTCGTTGGCAACCGTCAGTTAACTCTATCGGGGCTTCTGCGTCATTCCCGCGCCCCGTTTTCGCAGAGCTCAACTTAGGCGGGTATATGTTTCTACTTTAGATAGGCAAGAATAAAGCTTTTTTGCCAAACGAACCCAATAGACTTAACCGGCGGTTGCTTTCAGACGTCCGTATCAGTCGCTCCCGGCAAGCGCGTCCATGATGCGCGCGAGCGCCTCGGCGAGCGCCGCTTCATCCGCTTGCAGAGCGGTCGCCGATCCTGTGTCGATCAGCGCGGCATGGATCTGCGCGGCGGGATAGATGCGCTGGAGCGCCAGCCGATAGCTCGCAAGCTGAGCGGCGAAGGCGGAGGACTGCCCGGCGCGGCCGGATTTGTAATCGAGGACATGGATCGCCGGCGCGCCGAACAGGACTTTATCGGTCTGCCCCAGCAAGACGCCGCGGCATGCGCCGCCCGCATCGCGCACGGCTACCGCGACCCCGGCTTCGGCCAAGGCGCGGCCCCCGCCTCTGTCGAACGCGCCGCTGCTCAACACCCTAAGCGCATCCTCGACCGCGTCTTCCCTGAGCCGCAATGGCAGAGCCCGTGAAAAAGCCGTCGCGATGACGGTTGCAGCGCGCGCGCGTTCGGCGGGAGGCAGAGCCGGAAGAACCTCCAGAAGCCTATGAATGAGATTTCCCCAGGCTCGCGCCGCTTTGCGACCCATGTCTCGCGGCTTCTGCTGGCCGAGTCCCTCCTCCAGGGAGGCTGAAATCGCCGAGGGCGAGAGGATTGGGAGAGGCCGCTCTTTCGGAAGGCCAGCGTCAAGCCAAGGCGGCGGCGCCATGAACGGAACCGTCTCCCCCAAGGCGCGGCCCCGTTGAACCCCAAGCTCCACGCCGCTCCGCCACACGGGCCGCCCGGCAAAATCGACATCCTGCCGCAGAGATGGCGCGAGCGCCGTGCGGATGGTTTCGTACCAGCAGCCGGCGGGAAGCGCGCCCGTATGAGCGCCCACGATATGAAGCCTGTCGCGCGCTCGTGTCATGGCGACGTAAAGGAGCCGCCCCTTCTCTCGCTGCTCGGCGTCGCTCAGGACGCTCTTGGCGGCTGCGATGGGCGGCAGCTCCGATGCTCCCTTGATCGCCCAAACCGGGACAGCAGGCGCTCCATCCTCGCCCCCGACAAGGAAGATGGGCGAGCGCGACGGGTCGCGGTTGCCGCACGCATCGGCGAGGATGACGACGGCGCCCTCAAGGCCCTTGGCGCCATGCACGGTCATGACGCGAACCTCGCCGCTGGCTTGATCGGTTTCGCGTTTCACCTCGGATGCGCCTTGCCGCACGGAAACGACAAACTCCGAAAGACCAGGCAGCGCCCTCGCGCTGAACGCTTCCGCCAGGTTCAGAAACTCGTCGAGCGCGTCGAGGCATTCGGCGCCGAGCCGCGAAGCGAAAGCCTTCCGCCCGCCTTCGGCTTCGAGGACATGCGCGAAAAAATCGAAGGGGGTCAGGCGTAGGGCAAGCTCGCGCCAAAGCCGCAGCCGCTCCGCGGCGGCGCAATATCGGCCGCTTTTCACGCCGCCGATTTCCTTTTCCGCCAAGGCTTGCCACAGCGACGTCTCGCGGCCCTGCGAAAGCTCGAACAGATCGTCGTCGCAAAAGCCGAACAAGGGGCTTTTCAGAACTTCCGCCAGCGCCAAATCGTCGTCGGGCTGCAACGCCGCGCTTGCAAGCGAAAGCAGATCCATGACAGCGAGTTCTTCGAGAAGCGCCATCCGGTCGGCGCCGGACACAGGCACGCCCTCGCGCTTGAGCGCGGCCTGCAGAAGCCGCGCCATCGGCGCGCGCTTGCGGAGCAGGATCAGAATGTCGCCGGGCTGAATCGGCCGTCCGGACGCAAGCGTCTCGCCGCTGGCAAGCCAATGCTTGATCTTCGCCGCGATCCTCGCCGCCAGCGCTTCGGCCGGACTCTTCTCGGGCGCACGCGCGGCCTCTGTCTCCCAGACGGCGCCCTTTTCCTCCTTCTCGCCCCGCTCCGGCTCCCAAAGCTCAACAAGCCCGCCCGACGCGCCGCGGTACGCGACATGAGGGACGCGCTCGCCATCGCTCAATCCCGGCAAGGCGCCCGTCACGCTGTCCACGGCGTCGAGAACCGGGGCCAGCGTCCGGAAAGACAGCCCGAGATCGACCGCGCGCCAAGGGAAGCCCGCGTCGCGCGCCTTTTTCTCGTAGATCGCGCCGTAGCGCTGCAACTCCTCCGGCCTCGCGCCCTGGAAGCCATAGATGGACTGCTTCTCGTCGCCGACGGCGAACACGGTCGGGATCGACGCTCGCGCGCCTTGCCCGGCGAAGAATTCCGACGTCAGCAGTTCCACGATCCGCCACTGCTCCGGGCTTGTGTCCTGGGCTTCGTCGATGAGAATATGGTCGATGCGGGAATCGAGCTGGTAAAGCACCCAATCGGCGTCGTCCTCGCGCGACAAAAGGCCGATCGTCCGCTCGATCAGGTCGTCGAAATCGACGGCGGCGCGGCCGTGCTTCTCCGCCTCGTAACGCTCGAAGATCGCCGCCGTCAGTCGCAGGAGCGCCACGGTCGCGGTCACAACCTTGAGGCCGCAAATCCTTTCGGCAAGCGCGAAGAAGGCCGCCTGCGCGGACGTCAGCCGCTCGTGCAGGGCGGGATGCCTCTCACGAACAGACTTGGTCATTATAGACTTGCGCGGCTGGTCCTCTCGCGTGAGGAAAGCGGCCCGCAAGGCGGCGAATTTCTGATCGGCGTCCTTTGCGGCCGCCGCAGCCTGGAAGTGCTCCATCGCATCGAGATCGGATTTGCCCCCCTGCGACAGCGCTGCTATCGCGTCCGCGAGCGTGGCTGCGTCCAGCGCGGAAACGGCGCGGACGGTCAGGCTCTCCGCTGTATCGGAGGCTGCGACGCCGAAGATGCGCCTCGCCCGCGCCTCGATGTCCTCGACGGGGTCGGCGGAGTTCGAGACGCGCAACAGGCGCCCAATCGCGCTCCGATGACCGAGCATGGCTTTCAGCACTTTCGAGAAATCGGTCTCGCTGGCATAGGCGACGGCCTCCGTCAACGCATCGCGCAAGGGGCCATCCGCAGCGTGGGCGAAAACCTGCGCCGCCGCCTCGTTCAAGGCGTCGCGCGCTTCCTGCTCCGTCATGACCGCGAAGCCCGGCGGAACGTTGGCCTCAAAGCTGAAGCGGCGAAGGATGCGCTCGCAGAAGCCATGGATGGTCATGATGGCGAGGCCGGCCGGCGCATCGATCACGCCTGCGAACAAGGACGGCGCCAGCGCCATTTCCTCTTCGCGAGGCGCGCGGGAAAGCAGCTTCGCCAGAAGCGCCGTCAAGGCCTCTTCGCCGGCCGTGGCCCATTTGCCAAGCTCGCCCAGCACGCGGCTTTCCATCTCGGCGGCGGCGTTCTTCGTGAACGTCAGGCACAGGACCGAGCCTGGGCTTGCGCCGGACAGAAACAGCCGCAAGATGCGCTGCACGAGCACATGGGTCTTGCCCGTGCCCGCATTTGCCCGGACCCAGGCGGAAACGGACGGGTCCGCGGCCGAGCGCTGCTTCGCTTCCGCGGCGTCGAGCAGCGCCGTTTGGCGGTCCGTCTCAGTCATCGCCGCCCTCGCCTTCCGTTTCGCCCGCCGACCATTCCTTCACGCGGGCGAGATGCGCGTAAGGGTCGTGGTCCGCCTTGTCGCGGAAGACCGCGCGCGCCTGAAAGGCGTAAGGCGTCAAGGGATCGTCGAACAGCGCGATGCGCTCGACGACGCTCGCGCGCGCCTCCTCGATGGCGTCGGCGGACGGCTTCTTCAGCTCCACGAGATCGCCCGGCGGCTGGCCCCCCGTGGCGACGATATAGAGAAGCTCGACAGCGGCGCCTGCCGGGACGCCTGCGAAAGCGCCGTCCTGCGCGAGCATGCCTTCGAGCGCAAGCTGCGGCGCGCCGCGCCCGGCCGAAACCGTCGCGGCGTTCGTGCTTGTCTTGAAGTCGTAGATGCGCAAGCGTCCGTCTTGAAGCGCGTCGATGCGGTCGGCCCGCGCGGTGATCTCGAACGGCCCCGCGGGCGCCTGCAGCTTCAGCTTGCCGCCCACTTCGCTTTTCAGCATGCGAACGCCAGCGCGACGCGCGCCTTCCGTGCTTGCGAACCACTCCGCGAAGCGAGCGAAGCGCGGCCGCCAGAAGGGCGCATTCTCCAGATTGAAGCCGAGTTCGCCCGCTGCGCGATCGAGGCATCGCACAAGTTCGGCCGCCGCGTTCGCCGGAAGCGCTTCCGGATAAGCCTGAAAAAAGCGGTGCAGCGCGGCGTGATAGAGCACGCCCTTGTCGCGCGCGTCTTGCGTATCGCCGATGCGGCGCAGCGGCTCCAGGCCAAGAATAGCGCGGGCGTAAATCGCGTAAGGATTGGCGAGCCAGGTTTCGATGGCGGTGACGCTCAAGCGGCGCGGTCGCGAGGGCACGGGTGGCGCGGGGGAGGGGCGCAGCGCGGGCGCCAGATTTTCAGGCGCGCGGAGCGACCGGGCCCAGGCGATCCACGTCTTGTCCGGCTCAAGCGTTTGCAACAGGCCCGCGCCCGAGGCGAGCGCCTTGATCCGGGCGATCCAGCGGCTCGGCCGCATCAGCGCGCCATCCACCCTTCGCGACCGCGTCAGCACAACGCTGGGCGCGGCGGCGGCCAGCGCCGCGAAATCTTGCGCGGATTGACCCACGCGGCGTTCTTCCGGCGAAAGGCCAGCGAAGGCGCGGTCCCGCCGATTGAGCCATGGACTCGGGCCGGGAGCGCGCGGCCAGGCGCCCTCGTTCAGCCCGCCGAGCACGATCACGTCGGCTGAGAGCAGCCGGAAGTCGAGCGGCGCCCTGAGGAACAGGCGCGGATGCGGATCATCAGCGGCGACCTTGCGTCCGGAGGCGCACAGCTCGGCAAAAAACTGCGCATAATCGGCAAGGCCGAGCGTCAGCGCCGGATTGGAGACGCCTGCGGCGGCCTCAAGCGTCGAGCGCGCTTCTTGCTGGTCCGCGCCGCCCGCGTCAAAGCCAAGCCCGTCAAGACGCGCCATCGTGTCGAGATGGGCCGCGGTCCATTCGTTGAAGGGAAGGCGCGCGCCGGCCTTGGATGTGAGAGGCTCAAGGGCGTCGAGCACGCGCGCCGTTAGATCTCGCGCCCTCTCCCACTCGGCCGGCGGCGATCCGTTTCATCGCCGGATGCCGCGCTTCGCCTGCCGCGACTGCGTGCTGGGCGCGGGCCAAGGCTTCCGGCGCGCCCGCCATGGAGGACGGCCGCCACATTTGCCTCAACACGCCAAGGTCCACGATCTCGGCGCAGCGGCGGATCGCGTCCGCGCCTTGGGCGAGCCGCATGAGCGCAACGAGGTCTTCGGGCTTCGCGTTTGCGGCGGCAAAAGCGGCGCGTGAAGCCAGCGCGTCGGGGCCGATATCATCCGCTGGCTTCGTCAAACCCCACCGCGCCAGCGCATGGCGCACCCTCGCGATCAGTTTCTCGTCGGGCGTGACCAGCGCCGCCGCGGCGCCCTCCGTTTCGAGCGCGTTCCGCAGGATCAGCGCAATCGCCGCCGCCTCCTCGTGGATCGTTTCCGCCTCGATGAGCGACAGGCCCGGAGCAGCGCGGTCCGCCGCTCGTAAGGTCTTCGCAAACGCCGCCCATTGCGCGGTGGTGGAGGCGGGCCGCAGCGCTTGGCCGAGGAACGCCGCGCGCCTCGCCTTCGGCGCATCCATTGCTGCCGGATGTCCAAGGTCGCGCACCGCCTCGCGGCCCGCACCGATCCGCGCGAGCAAGCAATGCAGGCCATGCTGCGGATGCTCGGGATGGTTTTGAAGCGCCGCCCAGGATTTCGCGTCGAGATCGCGGTCGATGCCATGGAGCACAATCGCCGAATTCGCGCGGCCGGCGAGCATCTCCATGAGCGCCATGGTCGCGGCGACGCTTCCCGTCGAGCCAGCCACGACGACCGGCGCGCCGCTCTCGCGGATGAACTCGGCCTCGATGGCCATCAGCCGGTTGCGGCGCTCCTGCGGGTCGAGCTTTCCCGACCGGGCCTTGTGAGCCTCCCAGCTTCGCCGCACCGCGCGCAGGAGCTGCAGCGCGAGCTGCTCGCCGCCCGCTGATTGCGCCGCGTCGAGGCGGTCGATGCGGGAGAAGTCGGCCGCGTCGGAGTGCGCCTCGTCGAAAAGCGCCGCGATCTCTCTCGCAATCTCGGCGGCGCTGGCGGCTCGCACATCCGCGAAAAGGCGCGCGCCCGGCTCGATCTTGACGCTGTGTAATGCGCCCGCGGCTTTCAAGACATGGCCCGCGAGATGGATGCGCCGCTCGATGTCCTCGAAGGCTGGGGGAATAGCGAGCGCCCGTTCAAGAAGCGCGAGCGCGTCGCCCGTCGAGGCCATGCGCGTTCCATACGCCGCGAAGAGATCGAGAGGGTCCGCCTCGCCGAGCACGCGGATGCGCGGCAGGAAGGTCGCCCCGTTTTGCGAAAGCCACAGGAATTCAAGCTTCAGCGGCTCTGTCGCGGCCTGCGTCGGCAGATAGATTGTGAGGGCCGGCAGATCGTGCGGTTCGGGCGCCCCCGCGTTCCAGATCCGTCCGTCGAGGATCGACGCCGCAAGCGTCTTCAAGAAGGGCGCGGTCGCGGGACAATTCAGGATTTGCGGCGCGCCCGAAAATGGCCCCCGCCCCTCAGGCTGTGCGACGGCGCCCTTCATTTAAATAGCTTTCCGCTTCCAATAGGGCCGCCGGCGTCCCGACATGCATCCAGGTTCCGTCGAGAACGGCGCCGAACAAGGCGTCTTCAGCGATGGCCCGGTCGAAAATCGCGTTCAGGGAAAAGGCCTGCTCCCCGGCGCCCTCGAAAAGCGCAGGCGTGAGGATCGACACGCCCGCGAAAACATAGGGCGCATTCTCCGCCTTCCCTCTCCGCCGGAGCCGGCCTGCGTCGTCCATGAAAAAATCGCCGCGCCCGTCATAGCCGATGCTTCCCTCGCGCCGCGCGAGCAGCAGCAGCGCCCGCATGCGCGCAGGCCGCCAAGCCGCGACCAGCAATTTCAGGTTGGAGCGCGCGCCCTCGCTCCAGACGGAGTTGGAGTTCTGGACGATGAAGGCGCCCGGCCCGAGATGCGGGAGCGCCTTCAGCACCCCGCCGCCGGTTTCGAGAATAAGGCCGCGCTCATCCGAGATAACGATCTGCGGCGCGGCGCGAGTGCGCAGATGGGCTTCGATCTGATCCGCGAAGTGATGGACGTTGACGACGGCGCGCTCGACGCCGGCCTCGGCGAGCCGGTCGAGCGCATGATCGATCAGCGCACGGCCTTCAAGCCGGATCAGCGGCTTCGGAACGCGCTCCGTGAGCGGGCGCATCCGCGTGCCAAGCCCCGCGGCAAGCACCATTGCGGCCGGAATCCCGCCGCTATCCGCGCTGTCCTTGTCCAAATCCTCTCCCCTCTAGCGCGCATTTGCGCCCGGCGTCTCGCCAACGTTGGCTTCATACCACGCATGAAGCTGCTTGAGATCCGGGTGGGAAAGGTTTCTGAACAGATAACGCGCGATGCGTGGCAAATGAGCCAGATAGCCGTGCTTGCCGTCGCGCAAGGAAAGCCTCGCGAAGATGCCGAGGATTTTGGTATTTCGCTGCGCGCCGAGGATCGCATAGGCCTTGGCGAAGGCTGCGCGGTCGAAACCGGCATCCTGCCCGGCGGCGCCTTCGCAATAGCGCTCGAACAGGGCGCGCTCGGCTGCTTCCGGCACTTCGAGGCGCGCATCCTGAAGGACCGAGACGAGATCGTAGGCGGGATGCCCCCACACCGAATCCTGGAAGTCGATCACGCCGAGCCGCGCCAGCCCTGCGCGGCCGTCGCACAGAAGCAGGTTCGGCGAGTGGTAATCCCGAAGCACAAGGACCTTCGCTTGCGTTTCGAGCCAGTCGAGCAGGGGCGACCAGGCTTCAAAGAACGTCCTCGCAAGCGCATCCGGCGGCAGGGCCGCGGGCGCAAGCTTGAAATACCACTGGAGCAGCAGGTCAAGTTCGACGTCCAAAGCCTCGCGATCGTAGTCCGGCGCGTGAAAGGCCGCCCCGCCCGGCGCCGCAAGATCGCGCGGCGGCTTCGAGGCGTGGATCGCAAGCAGCCCATCCACGGCAAGCTCGTAGAGCGGTTCGAGCGCCTCGCCCGCCGCGATGAGTGCGCCAAACACCGCATCGCCCAAGTCTTCAATAAGGTAGAGGCCGCGGTCGAGATCGAATGCGGCCACGGCAGGCGCGCTCACCCCGGCCTTCGCGCGCAGCCATTCGGAAATCGCGAGGAAGGAGAGGCCCTTGCGGGCAAGGCGCGCGATCTCGCAATAGGGGCGGCCGTCGCGGATTGGCGGGCCATCGCTGACAGGCGGCCAATCCATGAGGATGGCGGTCTCGGCGCCGCGAACGAGCCGCGAGAACTGCCGCGCGGAGGCGTCGCCCCGAATGCCCGTGCAGCGCGCGGCGCCCCAGCCGTAAGCGTCGAGAAAGGCGCCGGCCTCGCGGAAGCGCGCGAGCTTTTTCTCCCACGCGCCAAAGCCTGTAAGCGCGACGCGCCGCGCGGTCTCCTCGCCCTCGATGCGCACCTCAAGCCGGTCTGGCGGCAAGGGGCTCCGGATGGCGCCCGCCCATTCGGCGATGACGGCGCCGGTCTCGCACAGTTCGCGAAAGCCGATCTCTTCTTCCTCGCCTGGGCGGAGCCGGTAGAAATCGCAGTGATAGACCGCATGGCGCGGCGCGGCATAGGCATGCACAAGCTGATAGGTTGGGCTCGTCGCCTCCTCATCCACGCCCAGCGCCGGAAGAAGGCCTTGCGCAAACGTGGTCTTGCCCGCGCCGAGTTCGCCGTAGAGCGCGATGAAGTCGACCGGCGAGACAAACGGCGCGAGCCTGCTCGCCAGCGCTTTCAATGCCTCAGGCGTATCCAAGTCCCACACGGCCATGCCTCTGAAAACCGCCATCTCCAGAGATCGGCTTGGAGAGTTAACCATTACGGGGCGTTATTGCCGGATTCCCGCTAAATTGTGACGTTCGCAAGACAGTCCGCAGCGGACGATTGACCGGCGGCTTGCGCCTTGAGCGCTAGCGCGGTTGGCGGCGGCGCAATATTTTTGAGTGCCGAAAACACGAGAAAATGAGGTATTATAACACCGTTGTTTTAAATCACTGTTTTTATTGACTTATTTTTTCGTATTTGGCGCGAGCGGCGGTTGACACGCCGGGCGCGCTGAATTATTCATGATCCACGAATGGGCCGCGCGGCCCTTTTTTATTGGAGCGCAAGCCGGCCAGGCCGGAGACACTCATGACAACCTATTCCGCAAAACCATCCGACATCGAAAAGAAGTGGATCTTGATCGACGCCGAAGGACTTGTCGTCGGCCGCGTCGCAACGATCATCGCCAACCGCCTGCGCGGCAAGCACAAACCCACCTTTACGCCGCACATGGACGACGGAGACCACGTCGTCGTCATCAACGCCGAGAAGGTCGTCTTCACCGGCGCCAAGACGCAGGACAAGGTCTATTACAGGCACACAGGGCATCCGGGCGGCATCAA
The DNA here is from genome assembly GCA_963748525.1 of uncultured Alphaproteobacteria bacterium. Taxonomy (GTDB): domain Bacteria; phylum Pseudomonadota; class Alphaproteobacteria; order Rhizobiales; family Rhodomicrobiaceae; genus Rhodomicrobium. Next base: position 678,992 of record CAVVJJ010000015.1, on the reverse strand, counting down.
GGAGCGACGTCCCTTCGAGGTCCTCGGCGGCAAGTTCCCGGAGCGCGTGCTGATGAAGGCCGTGGAGCGCATGGTTCCGCGCGGTCCGCTCGGTCGCAAGCAGATGACGCACTTGCGAATCTACGCCGGGTCTGAGCATCCGCATGCGGCGCAAAATCCGGAAGTGCTCGATGTTCGCTCCCTGAATTCCAAGAACGTGGCGAGGGCCCGCTAATGCCTGAGGCAACAAAATCGTTTTCGAGCCTGGACAAGGGCGCTTCGGCGCCGGTTGCGGAAGACCGCTCGCGTCCGGTTCACGTTCAGAAGCTCGATGCGCATGGCCGCGCCTACGCCACGGGCAAGCGGAAAAACGCCGTCGCCCGCGTGTGGGTGAAGCCCGGCGCCGGCAAGATCACCGTCAACGACAAGGATCACGTGGCTTATTTCGCCAGGCCCGTGCTGCAGATGATCCTGAAGCAGCCGCTCGTCACCGTAAACCGCACGAGCCAATACGACATCGTCGCGACCGTATCGGGCGGCGGACTCTCCGGCCAGGCGGGCGCCGTGCGCCACGGCTTGTCCAAGGCCTTGACCTATTATGAGCCGGCGCTCCGCGGCGTCCTCAAAAAGGCGGGCTTCCTTACTCGCGACTCGCGCGTGGTCGAACGCAAGAAGTACGGCAAGGCCAAGGCGCGCCGCAGCTTCCAGTTCTCGAAACGCTAACCGGGATACGCCATGCCTGCGAAAGCGGCGGGGCAGAAGATCAAGATCGGAGTTATCGGCGCCAGCGGATATACGGGCGCCGATCTCATCCGGCTCGCCGCCGGCCATCCTCACATCGACATCGCCGTGCTGGCTGCGAACACGCATGCGGGCAAGCCGCTCGCCGAGGTGTTTCCGCATCTCGGCTTTATGGCGGCGCCGGCGCTCGTCAAGGCGGAGGAAGCGGATTGGGGCGCATGCGACGCTGTGTTCTGCGCACTTCCGCATGGCACGGCGCAAGACATCATCGCCACGCTGCCCGAGAGCGTCAAAATCATCGATATGTCGGCGGATTTCCGCCTGAAGGACGCGGCCGTCTACGCCAAGTGGTACGGGCGCGAACACGTCGCGGCTCATCTCATAAAGGATGCCGTCTACGGCCTTACCGAGCACCACCGCGACGAGATCGCCGCCGCGCGCCTCGTCGCCTGCCCCGGCTGCTATCCGACGGCCGCGCTGCTCGCTCTGCTGCCGCTCGTCAAGGCGAAGCTGATCGACGCTTTCGACATCGTCATCGACGCCAAGTCCGGCGTGTCGGGCGCGGGGCGCTCGCTCAAGCAGAACATCCTCTTTTCCGAGGCGGGGGAGGGGCTTTCGCCCTACAGCATCGCAAGCCACCGCCATGCGCCGGAGATCGAGCAGGAGCTTTCGGCTGCGGCCGGCGCCTCCGTGCTCGTGAATTTCACGCCGCACCTCGTTCCCATGAGCCGGGGCGAACTTGTTACGGCGTATGTCCGGCTCACGGGCTCGCATGCCGCTGCGGACCTTTCGGCCGCGCTCGCGGCTGTTTACGCGAACGAGCCGTTCGTGCGCATCGCGCCGAAGGGGACGCCGCCCTCGACGCAGTTCGTGCGGGGATCGAATTTTTGCATGCTGGGCGTCTATGCGGATCGCATTCCCAGGCGCGCCATCGTGGTCTCGGCGATCGACAACCTCGTCAAGGGTTCGGCGGGCCAGGCCATCCAGAATTTCAATCTCATGTTCGGCTTGCCAGAAAACGCCGGCCTACTCCAGGCGCCGCTTTTCCCTTGAGGTTTGCAGCGGCATTTTGCATCAATACCACAGGGGCTCGAAAATTCATTTGCCTGCGGAAATGCCATAATCGAAGGCAAATCGTTATGGTAAGAGCGGGCGTCGCCCTTCGAATCGCCGCACAAGCTCGCCGCCCCGCCCCTGGAGAATGCCATGGTCCGCAACGTCGTCATCGCTGCCTTGGCCGTTGCAACCGCGACGCTCGCCTACGAATATCAGCGGGCGACCAAGGCTGCCGATCAGCAGTCGCAACTTATCGTCGAGACGCGGGAAAAGGCCGAGAAAGAGCTGCAGGCCTTGCGTGAGAAGCTTGCGGCGGAGGAGCGCGCCCGGCAAGTGGCGGAGAAGGATGCGAAAGGCGTGTCCTCCAAGCTGGCCGAGGAGCAGGCCGCGCACGACGCCGCCGAGCAATCCGCCAAAGCGGCAAACGAGCGTCTGACGCAAGTGCAGAACGCGCTGGCCAAGGTTCAGCAGGAAAAAGATCAAGCCGTCGACGCCCTCGCGAAAGAACGTGGAAAATCGGCGGGGCAGCAGAAGCCCGCCGGCTGACGCCCCTCCCACTGATGCGTTCCTGCATCACAGTTCTGTTTAAGGTTAAAGTGTTTGAAAACTTAACGCCCGGCTCTTTACGAAATGGCCACGATCGCGCATAATCCGCCGCAACCGGGCAAACTATCGGACCCCGTGGAACTACGCGTTATACGAGAATAAGCCGCCTATCGCGGTTAAAGGTACGCATGTCCTCCCCCGATACCTGTTATGCCTGCGTAATTCGAAACATGGTCTATCGGCCATGTTTTTTTCGTTGGGGAAGAGGAGTAGTATCCCATGCGCCAGGCCGGAACGGTCAAATTTTTTAACCAGGCGAAGGGTTTTGGTTTTATCACACCGGACGAAGGCGGGAAAGACGTGTTCGTTCACATTTCCGCGGTCGAACGCTCCGGGATCGGTTTGCTCGACGAGGGCATGCGCGTAACCTACGAGACCCAGCCAGATCCCAAGGGCAAGGGTCCCAAGGCTGTGAACCTCGAGCGCTCCGAGTAACGGGCGGATCGGGGGCGTTTCGCCTCTTCAGGGCGCCTTCCAAAATAACCTGAGCGTCTCGCTTGCGTCGGAGAGCGAGGCTCCTTAATTGCGGACCATGCGCTTTTTAGATCAGGCAAAAGTTTACATTCGCTCGGGGGATGGCGGAAATGGCTGCCTTTCCTTCCGGCGGGAGAAGTTTATCGAGTTTGGCGGACCTGACGGCGGCGATGGCGGCCGGGGCGGCGACGTCTATATCGAGTGCGTCTCAAACCTGAATACCCTGATCGACTTCAGATACCAGCAGCACTTCACAGCCCGAAACGGCCGGCCCGGCATGGGCGCCAATCGGGCGGGCGCCGCGGGCGACGACGCCGTGCTGAGAGTTCCGCCGGGAACGCAAGTTTTCGCCGAAGACAACGAGAACTCTTCTTGCCGACCTCGTCGAGCCCGGCCAGCGCGCCGTCATTGCGGGCGGCGGCAATGGCGGCTTCGGCAACGCGCATTTCAAATCCTCCACGAACCGCGCGCCGCGCCGCGTAAACCCCGGCCAGCCCGGAGTCGAGATGACGATCTGGCTGCGGCTGAAGCTCATCGCCGACGCCGGCGTTATCGGCCTGCCCAACGCCGGCAAGTCCACCTTTCTTGCGGCGGTCAGCGCGGCGAAGCCGAAGATCGCCGATTATCCCTTCACCACGCTGCATCCGAATCTTGGCGTCGTCAAAGCCGGGGACACGGACTTTGTGCTCGCCGACATTCCGGGCCTCATCGAAGGCGCGCATGAGGGCGCCGGCATCGGCGACCGGTTTCTCGGCCATATCGAGCGCTGCCGCGTGCTCTTGCATCTGGTCGATGTGACCGAGCCCGACGTCGCCAAGGCCTATCGCACCGTGCGCGGCGAACTGAAAGCCTATGGCGCAAGCCTTGGCCGGAAGCGCGAGATCGTGGCGCTTTCGAAGTGCGACGCCGTCACGCCGGAGGTCGCGATGGAAAAGGGGGCGGAGTTGCAGCGCGCCGCACGCAAGAAGCCGCTTTTGCTGTCCGCCGTCTCGGGCGCAGGCGTTCGCGAGGCTCTGTTGAAGCTTGGGAAGATCGTGCGCGAGCCGAAAGGCGGGGAGCCCGAAGAGTCCGCTTGGCAACCCGACATCGCGGGGTGACGATCTTCAGACGCCCCTCAAGCCTGTCCCTCCACAAGCGAACCCGCGAACGCGACTTCCCGATTTAAAGCGCCTGCCCCCGCGACCGGATGGAAGGGGGGCGACGCCTCAGCAATTCCGGTCTACTGCGGATCCGTCAACACTTTGAGGCTATCCGGGCAGCTTCAGGTCAGGCGGCCTCGCCGGCGGCAGGGATGCGACGGCGATGGAACCAGAAAAATGCGCCGCCGATGGCGACAAGAGCGACCACGCACAGCAAAAGAATCAGCGCGGATTCCTCCACCCAGGCGATGGCGGGCACGCCGAGCGCCATGACGAGCCCGAGCACGCAGGTTTGCCAGGACAGCGTGTGAACGCCCGCGACAAATGTGCCGAGAGCCAGCAGCAACAGGATCGCAAGGCCCGTCGCATCCGCGTTCAGCATGCGCTGAACGTCAGAGATGAGCACGAGGTTCATCGCGACCAGAAAAGCAAGCCAGTGCAGGCCTTGCGTCCAGATCAGCTGCACCCGCGCCTCCTTTGAGCGGGCATGAGGCCAACCGCTGATGACGCAAACGGCGCCCGTGATTACGCCGAGCATTTCCCAGTAGCCGACGAGCGGCCTCTTCGCGACGCTTGTGTAAGCGACGCCCAGGATCGTGAGAACCAGCACGGCGACTTGCGGCAGCGCGCCATACATAAGCGATTGACGCCGCGGCGCAGCCGTAGCGCTGTGCTCCAACCGCGTATCGAGACTTGACTGGGACATGGGGCGCCTCGCTGACAGCTGAGCCCGCAAGTATTCTCACAAACTTCTAAAATTGCCGATGCAGCTGCGCTCGGATTTGAGTCAAAGGCTGCGGAAACGCCGCCACACGGTCGCGCCGGCGAGCGCCGCCAACCCCGCGGAAAGAAGAGCGCCGTAGCCCGCGAGCGAGATGCCGAAAATGCGAAGCGCGGCCTCGTCGCAGCGCACTGCGGTGTTGCGGCGCAACGCCTTCGAGAGGCTGGTGGGCTCCAGCGCGTCGCCCGTACATGTGTCGGGACCCGGCCAGAAACGCCACTCGGCGCCAGCGTGATAGACGCTAAGCCCAGCGTTATAAAGGAAAGCGAGGGCAAATGCGGCGAGGATGAGCGCCGCCAGTTTCGGCGCGGGCCGGGCGAGCCTGGCCGCAAGGAGGCCGCCGGGAATGGCGGCATAATAGGGGATGCGCTCCTGAAGGCACAGCGGACAGGGCGCATAGCCGGCGAGTTGAAGCGCCCAAACGGCGGCCAAAACGGCGAAGCTTACGCCTGCGATGGCCAGGCCCGCCGCGCCGAGGCTCAGCTCAAACCGCCCGCTTTGAGTTCCAAGCGCGCTAGACGACATATCTCACAATCACGAAGCCTGACACGATCACCGCCAGCATCCCGAACGTCACCGTGCGCAACCGGCGCTCGATGAAATCGCGGATCTGTTCGCCATAGATATAGAGCAGCCCGGCCACAATGAAGAACCGAAGCCCGCGCGTGATGATCGAAAGCAGGATGAACAGGCCGAAATTGTAGCCGGCGAAGCCGCTTGCGATGGTGACAAGCTTGTAGGGGATCGGCGTCAGGCCCTTAAGCAGGATGATCCATCCGCCCCACTTCGCATAGGTCTCGCGAAACAACTCGATGCTATGGCCGTAGCCGTAGAAGTCGATGATCCACTTGCCGACGCTGTCATAGAGCAGCGAGCCGATGGCGTAGCCCACGACGCCGCCCGCCACTGACGCCAGCGTGCACCACCCGGCGAGCCGGAACGCACGCTCGCGCTGGGCCAGCACCATCGGGATGAGAAGCGTATCCGGCGGAATCGGAAAGAACGAGCTTTCCGCGAACGAGACCGCCATCAGCGCAAGGAGCGCGCGCGGCCCTTCCGCGAGACGCATCGTCCAGGCATAAAGGTGCTTAAGCATCGGCTCCCTCGGGCGTTTGCGCTCGAATAGCCCGCCGCTCCGCTCTTGTCTATGGCAACCCTTCATTAACCCTGGCGCCTCGGATTAACGTTACGCCATCTCGCGGCTCTTTGTCTCCTGCGCCCCCATCCCGTTCATTTCCCTGAATGCGCCTTGAGGAAGCGTTAGCTGCGCCTGACGCATTGGCCGCTCCGGGCGCGTTTCGGTTGAAGACGCCCCGATCGACATCGCGATCGAATGGACGATGAAGGCGTCGAACTAATAAAATTCCCGGCGCCTGAGCTGGAATAAGATAAAATGCGACGAACAGCCAGAGCGAGACCGCGCCGACCATGCGCATGACTGTCACATACCGCGTTCGCGCGTCCGCCGCCGCAATCGAGGCGCGCGCCGAGGCCATTGCGGTCGAGCAGAGCGTCGAGACGCCGCTCGCCGCGATCGAAGACGAGCGCGTGCTGCGCGAGATCGTGGGCGAGGTTCAGGGCGTCCGCGAGCTTGAGGCGGGTCTGTTCGAAATTCGCATCGGGCTTGCGGCGGAGACGACGGGCTCCGAGGCGGGGCAGCTGCTGGCCATGCTGTTCGGCAACGCGTCGCTGCAAGAGGATGTGGCGCTGATCGACGCGGACATCCCGGACGCGATGGCGTCGCATTTCGGCGGCCCGAATTTCGGCGTGGCGGGCTTGCGCGCGAAATGTGGGGCGGGGGCGCGGCCGCTGACTTGCACGGCGGTGAAGCCGCAAGGCATGCCGCCCGCGGCTCTGGCGGCGCTGGCGGGGCGGCTCGCGGCGGGCGGCGTCGATTTTCTGAAGGACGATCACGGCCTCGCCGATCAGGCCTACAGCCCGTTCGCGGATCGCGTGCGCGCCTGCGCCGAAGCGGTGCGCCGGGCACGGGCGGAGACTGGCTCGCGCACGCTTTACGTTCCGAGCGTTACCGGCAGCGCCCACACGGCGGAGCGCCAGATCGCTCTCGCCGTTGAAGAAGGCGTCGAAGCAGTCATGGTCGAGCCGATGATCATCGGCGCGTCGAATTTCCACCGGCTCGTGAAGGCGTTTCCGGGCGTGGCGTTCTTTGCGCATCCGGCGCTGGCGGGCGCGGCGCGCATCGCGCCTCCGCTGCTGCTGGGCAAGCTGTTCCGGCTGTTCGGCGCGGACGTGACGATCTACCCGAATTATGGCGGACGCTTCGCCTACGCGCCGGAGACCTGCAAGGCCATCGCAGACGAAGCCCGCGCGCCCTCGGCTAGCCTCAAGCCTTGCATGCCCTGTCCGGCCGGCGGCATGGCGCTCTCGCGCGTCCCTGAAATGCTGGATTTTTATGGCCCCGATACCATGTTGCTGATCGGCGGAAGCTTGCTTTCGGCGAGGGATCGGCTGACGGAAGAAACCGCCGCATTCGCGCGCCGCGCGGCCGGGTATTTCGAGGGCAAGAGCGATGGATAACGGGTCGAACATCCGGCAGGCGCAAGGCGGCTTCCGCTGGGAGGGCGTGGACGTGCTCGCCTACAAGGAGGAGGGCAGCGCGCCCTTCAGGGCGATCACGCGCCAGCTCCTGTTCCACCGGCCCGAGCTTGGCTGCGAGCTGCGCTATTTCGAGATGGCGCCCGGCGGCCATTCAACGCTGGAGCGGCATGAGCATGTGCATGCGGTGATGATCTTTCGCGGGCGCGGGACGTGCCTTGTCGGCGAGGAGGTGCGCAACGTGGCGGCGCCGGACCTCGTGTTCATCCCGCCGATGACGTGGCATCAGTTCCGCGCGAGCGCGGGCGAGCCGTTCGGCTTCCTCTGCATGGTGAACGCGATGCGCGACAAGCCGCAACTTCCCGCCGCGGAGGAACTGGCGCGGCTCAAAGAAAACCCCGCTGTCGCCGCCTTTCTAAACGGCGCCTCTACGCCGGCCGCATAACGCCAATCGACAGAGCGACAGAAGTGCATGTCAAAGGCGCCAGTCTTTGAAAAGAGGATCGACATGAGCACGCCCGTTCCAAGCGACAGCGGAAGCGAGCACCGTCTCCCGCATAAGGCTGCCGCGGAAGCGCTTGGGACGGGGTTTCTGGTCGCCGCCGTAGTCGGCTCCGGCATCATGGCTGCAAAACTCGCGGGCGGAAACCAAGCGCTCGCGCTCCTTTGCAACACGATCCCGACCGGGGCGATCCTTGTCGTGTTGATCATCGTGTTCGGCGGCATTTCGGGCGCGCACTTCAATCCAGCCGTTACGGCGGCCTTCTGGATACGCAAGGAACTCACCGGCAAAGAGGCCGTGAGCTTTGTGGCGGCCCAGATTGCAGGCGGCGTCCTCGGCACCCTCGCCGCCCATCTTATGTTCGACGAAACGTTGTTCCAGCTGTCGCTGAAGGCGCGGAGCGGGCCCTCGCAATGGTTTTCGGAGTTCGTGGCGGCGTTTGGCCTCCTCCTGACGATCTTCGGAACGCTGCGCTGGCGGCCGGACGCCGTGCCGTTCACGGTCGGCCTCTATATCACCTCGGCTTACTGGTTCACGGCCTCGACCAGTTTCGCGAACCCGGCAGTCACCATCGCACGCGCCCTCTCCAACACCTTTGCAGGGATCCGGCTCGCCGATGTTCCTGCTTTTATTGTGGCGCAGCTTGCCGGCGCTGCCTGTGCGATCGCCGTCGCGAAGTGGTTGCTCCAGCCTGGGTTAAAGATTTCTACAAGAAGCGCGCCCATCGCTTCTCTTCGCCGCTGAACGGGGAGGAGTACTAGCCAAAGCCAGCGCCTCGCAGCATTAACCCTCCAGCTATGAGCTGGAGGGTTTTGGAGCGGATTAGAATTTCACCCAAACGCCACGGCGCCAATAGCCGCGGCCTTCGTGTTCGCGCCATCTGTATCTTTCGCGTGCTTCCCACCTCCAGCTATCGGGATGGACCACAACCCCAAACTCAGGCCGATAGGGATGTCTCTCGCTGACATGCCAGCAATCACCCTCCCGGTTACAGACGATTTCCGCCGAGGCGGCTGTCGCCGTAAGAGCCAGGGCGCAAACGGCGCCCATCAGTCCAGCAGTCCTGACTTTCATCGATTTCCTCCTTACAAACTTTGGAGGCTGAAACCTAGCCTGTCGGATGGCGTTCGTACGCTAGCAGCTTGTAACAAATTGTCTCGAAATGAACCTGCGAGCGTTGGCGCCGTAAGGCCGGAAAATTGGCCTTGATTGCGGGAGCAATGGCTTGGCCTCCTTTCCAAAGCCGTCCTGCCGCCTATTCCGCTGCTGAAGATTGCCCCATTTCGAGTTATTTGCCTGTGGAGGAATAAGCTCGGCCCGCTTAAATGGTTCAGGATGGACTTCATCCGCTTCCGAAGTGTACAGCCTTGTGCAAGACAAGCAGCGCGCCGTATCGCCCTCGACACAACGGTGTTATCTTGCTTTCTTGTTTAGCGCTTTGGGGGAAAATCAATGCGGCGGTGTGCTGGCCTGCTTCAACTGCTTGCAGGCGTGCTGATTTTTGTTTTCGTTCCTGCGATCGCTGACGCCGGCCCTGACGAGGAGGCGGCCGCGGCTCTTCAATCGGCGAGCGACGCCAGGTTGCTCGACGAACTTCAGCGCCGGTATATCGCACGGAAATATCCGGCCACGCGGGCCAAAGCGCGCGCCGTTGGCGGAAATTCCGACGCGCTTTCGGCGGTGCCGGAGCCGGTTCTGAGCGCGCACGTTACGGCGCGCGCCCTTTACGGGCCGGACACGCGCATGGACTGGCCCGATATTACGGACGACGGCATCAGGCGACTCGCCAAGGCGACGGTCGCCCTTTTCAGCGACGATCAAATCGAAGCGGGGAGCCCGCCTGCGCCGAAAGCCTGGAAAACGCTCCAGGCTGTTCAGGGGCTCTGTCCGGAAGAGAAATTCAGCGCTCAGCCAGCCGCGGCTTTTTGCTCGGGCACTCTTGTCGCGCCCGATCTGGTGCTCACCGCCGGGCATTGCGTGCGGAACATTTCGCCGGATCCCGGCGGAGTGCCTGCGGTAACCTCCACGAAGTTCGTGTTCGGCTATCGCATCGAGAATGCGGGCGCGAACGCCATCGCCTCGATCCCGGCCGAGAACATTTTCAGGGGCAAGGAATTCGTCGACGGAAAGTGGACCGAAGACGAACAGGACTGGGCGCTTGTGCGCCTCGATCGCGAGGTGCCGCGAAGCCTTGCCGAGCCGGTCAGCGATTGGGCTGTCGCTCCGCCCGCCCTCCGTCAAGGCGTGTTCATGATCGGCTATCCGGATGGCCTCCCTGTGAAATACGCGCCTGGCGCCGAAGTCCGGGACAATTCGCCCAAGGAGTATTTCGTGGCCAACCTCAATTCCTTTCATGGGAATTCTGGGTCAGGCGTGTTCGACACAGCCACGAAGCGGCTGGTGGGTGTGCTTGTCCGCGGCGAACCGGATTACGTTCCCGTCAGAGGACGAAACTGCAGCCGCCCCAACAGCTGCCCGCAGTTCTGCGACGCCAATGGCTGTAAACTTCATTGTGAGGGCGAGCAGGTCACGCGCATTGCGTTCGTGCGGAGGCCATGAGACTTCGTCGCCGTCTTCGGCCGGCGAGCACGGAGGGCTGCCAAGGCTGACGCCGGCTGAGAAGCGCAGGAGAACGAGTTAGGGGCGGATTTGCGCCCCTCGCCGTAAAGCGCCCGTTCAGCCAGACGGGGAGAAAAAAGCCGCGACGGAAGCGGGCAGAAAATGGCTAAGGCGCCCGGAGGCGCCGTAGCCCCGCAACACATGACGGCGTTGCTATTTCAGCGGTTCATAGGGCGTATTGAAGTAATAGTTCACGCCGACGCGCACGGTGTTGAACGCGACTTCGTTATAGCGCCCCCGGAGATTCGTGCAAGAAGAGTTGCCGGGTGCGCAATTCGAAACTATTGACGATCCATAGCCATTAACCGCAGGCACAGCCGCGTCTGACCCAGAACCAAGATCGATGTACTGATACTCGCCTTTCAGAGACCAGTTCGGGCTTATTTTATATTCTATGCCGGCGCCTGCAACCCAGCCCGTGGCGGTAGACGTGTTGGAGGTTCGGGCGTTAAGAGGCAAACCAGCGCTTGCCGCCAGGCCGCCGGAATTGTCAACATAGGACGCCGACGAACGTACGCCGCCATAGGCGAAGCCGCCGGTGGCGTAGATCAGCGTGCCGCCAAAGGCATATCCGAGTCGTGCGCGAATGGTTCCGAAGTAGTCCACCTGTAGGTCGTTTTTGGCCGAGCATACGCCGACAGCGCCTGTGGTCGGGCTGCTAATTGAGCCCGTGGCGCCGCAATAGGGGGGGTTTGCGTCTGTCGTGGGATTGACTGCGAAGGCGCTGCTGCTCCCCATGATGTTCGCGCCCTGTATGTCGGTCTCGAAACCGTAGACGAAATTCCCGGCCTGGAAATTATAGCCCAGCTGGCCGCCGCCGAAGCCGCCCGCTATGGCGCCGGTGCTGGTGAGGTGCGAGTATTCGGCGGTCGGGTAGACAGATGTATCTGGAGAGCCGCCGGGAAAAAAGACGTCGTCTCTGAATTGATTTCCGTTGTTGCCGCCATAACCGCCGTTGACGCCCAGATAGAAACCTCCCCAATTGGGCGGCAGCGCAACCGGCGCATAGTTCGCCGGGCCTGGACTGTAGATATCAGCCGCGAAGGCCGAGGATACGAGCGCAATTCCGCTGACTGCACTCAACAACACTCTGCTAATCATAGACATTTCCCCGTGACAATATTGACGATAGGCCACTGTTGGGAGTGTCCTATACTTAATTGAGGATGTACACGAATCTTTCTCCCGCTCAGGTTGTAAAATTGGCCTTTTTTACGGCATTTTCGGAAGAATTTCGCGCTCCAGCATGTAAGTCTTGACGTGAGTTTCACAGATCAAGTCATGTTTCCGAATATTGTGTTCAGGAAATTGAGACTATTATGTCTGCTATATTAGCACTATGTTCATAAACTCATACGCTCTTGGCATGGCGATCCCGGTTTAGCTATTCACGTACGCCGATCTCATGATGGGAGCTGGTTGGCGCTGCTTGCGATCATGGCTCGAAATGGCAAGCGGCGATGAACAGCGAAGCTTCGGGCTCCGCTATCCATGCCGTATCAAGGGCCTGGGATGACCGATTCTAAGCCGGCTTATTTCCAAGCTGGGGCGGGGTCCGAGTGCAAATCATCAGGCGGTTCCAGGCGTTGATCTCAGCGACCGCGAAAGAAAGATCTGCCACTTCTTTTTCGGAGAAATGCTGGCGCACCTCTCCGTAAACTTCATTAGAAACATCGCCTGCGGTAAGGCGGGTCAGAGCTTCCGCCCAGGCCAAGGCAGCACACTCCTTCGGACTATAAATCGGCGCTTCTCGCCATGCGGCGAGAAGGTGCAATTGGTCGTCGCTGACGCCATGCTTAAGAGCCAATGGAACGTGCATGGCGATGCAGAAGGCGCAGCCATTTATCTGTGACACACGCATCTTTACGAGTTCCAGCAGCCCGAGTGGCAGGCCGCTGTTTTGTACGTACGCGTGCACTCCAAGCATGGCCTTGTAGCCGTCGGGAGAAACTTTTGTAAGGTCGATACGCTGCGCCATTTGGTCCTCAGGATGTTGAGTGAAACGATTTTGTCCGGTCGGGATTGTAGAGAGCTTCATCGGGCGTCGCGGCGACGAATGCCTGAACGGGCGCCTGTTCGCAAGGCTGAAGCAGGCGCGCTGGCCCGTCAGATTCAGGCCGTAGCGGGCCAGCCAGAGCCGAGGGACATCGCGGCAAAACCAAGTTGCCACCTCGTTGCTCTTGCATTAGATAGCGTCGCGGAGGCGACCTGGCTGTGGCGCCGCGTGTTGGAGAGCTCGGATGCCTCAGACGGGGAGGACGATAGCGCGGCACGATTTGGCCCTGGAGGCGGCCTGCGGGGTCGGCAGCTACGAATGGCGCCCGGCAGAGGATCGCCTGCTCTGGTCCCCCGAGCTCATTCGCATGTATGGCCTCACGCAAGCGCCCGCGGCGGAGGAAGGTTTCTCGCGGCTCGTCCATCCCGAGGACCGGGGCCGCGTCGAGGCGGAGACGTCAGCCTATCTGGGCTCCGATGCCGAAAGCTATAGCCACAGCTTCCGCATAATCCGGGGGGATGGCGCCGTCCGCTTCATCCTGGATCGCGGAACAATCGAACGTGACGAGAACGGCATCGCGCGGGTCATCCGAGGGCTCAACGTCGACCTGACCGATGTCGCTTACCTGGATGGGCGCTCGATGGCCGGCAACCGGAGCGGCGTTCGTCGCGTCGAGGACGTCAACGAGATCGAGGGAAAGCTGCGCGAGAGCGAGGCGCGGCTGCGGCTGTTCATCGAGAACGCGCCCGCGAGCATCGCGCAGTTCGACCGCCAGATGCGCTACATCGCCGTCAGCCGCCGATGGCTGAAGGATTACGGCGTGACGGGCGACATCATCGGCCGCTCTCATTATGAGGTGTTTCCAGAAGTACCCGAAACATGGAAGGAGGTGCATCGCCGGTCGTTGGGCGGCGAGATCATGCGCTCGGAGGGAGACCGGTTTGAGCGCGCGGATGGCAGCGTTCAATGGGTAAAGTGGGAAACGCTTCCCTGGCGCGATGCAGATGGCAAGGTCGGCGGCATATTAATTGCCACAGAGGACGTCACCCAGCGGAAGCAGGCCGAGGAGGCGCTGCGCGAGAGCGAGGAGCGGCTGCTCTTCATTGCCGATCGAGCGCAGGTTGGCCACTGGCACTGGGAAATCGCAGCCGACCGGCTCGAATGGTCGCCGCTCTGCAAGCGGCTCTTCGGCATCCCGCCGGAGGAGCCGATGAGCTATGAGCGCTTTCTGGCGGCGCTACACCCGGACGATTGCGAGCGCACCGACCGCGCCGTCCGCGCCTGCCTGGAGAGCGGCGGTCAATGGGACTACGACATCGAGTACCGAACGAAGTGGCCCGACGGGACCGTGCGGTGGATTCACGCCAAGGGAGACGCCGTATTCGAGGATGGAAAGCCCGTGCGGATGGCTGGCATCGCCCTTGATATCACCGAGCGCAGACAGGCAGAGGAGGCGCTGATCGAGAGCGAGAACCGATACAAGAGGCTCGTGGAGCAAACAACGGACGGTATCTTTCTTGCAACTCCTGATGGACATTACATCGATGTCAACCTAGCCGGCTGCGAAATGCTTGGCATGACCCGCGAAGAGGTCCTGGCCAGCACCTTCACGGATGTTCTGCACCCTGATGAACTCGCGCGTCTTCCGGGTGCGCTCGCAGGCATGGCGGACGGCAACGTTTATCACGATGAGTGGCGTTACAGGAGGAAAGATGGCGCCGTCTTTATCGGGGAGCTTTCCGGCCGCCAACTTTCAAACGGCTGCTTCCAAGGCGTGCTTCGCGACATAACCGCCCGTAAAAAGGCGGAAGAGCAAACAAAACTTCTTCTGAAAGAAGTGAACCATCGCGCCAAGAACATGCTCATGCTCGTTCAAGCTATCGCCCGGCGGACCGCGGCAACAGGCGCCGATGACTTCCTCGATCGTTTTGGCGAGCGCATTCAGGCCCTGGCGGCAAGCCAGGACTTGCTCATCAAAGGCGAATGGAACGGCGTGAGTTTGAGCGAGCTTGTCTGCTCGCAAATGGCGCCGTTCCAGGATTTGACCGGAACGCGAATTGAAATCGGAGGGCCGTCGCTTTTGGTTTCGGCGTCAGCGGCTCAAACCCTTGGCATGGTGATCCACGAACTCGCGACCAACGCGGGTAAGTACGGGGCGCTCTCCGCAAATCAGGGCCGTGTTGCGATCAGTTGGAGCCTTGAACGCGACGGCGCCGGCAGTGAAACCTTTACGATGAGCTGGCGCGAGGAGGGCGGTCCGCCGGTCGCTCCGCCATCCATGAAAGGGTTTGGTTCGAAAGTCATTGGCCCATTGGCCGAAAGCAGCCTGGACGCCAGGGTCGATCTCGATTTCCGGGAGACGGGGCTTTTCTGGCGCTTGCAATGCCCGGCTTCAGGGGTCATCGAAGGAACGCTCTCTGCGCCCGCGGCCGAGGCGAGGTCTGAGCACAAGGCAACAAGAAGCTCTCGTCCGAAGGTGCTCGTTGTCGAAGATGAAACGCTCGTTGCGATGGAAATAGCGCATGTGCTCAGACATGCAGATTTTGAAGTCCTGGGGCCTGCGAGAACTGCGGCTCAAGCCCTTTCGCTTCTCGACGAGATTGGATGCGACGCCGCGGTGCTCGATATTAATCTGGGTGGCGAAACCTCCGAGCTCGTGGCGCGCAGGCTGCTGGCGAACGGCACAAAGTTCGTCACGCTCTCAGGCTATGCGCCGACGCAACACCCCCCGATCTTTAAAGGCGTCCCCGCTCTTACGAAGCCGCTTCGACCGGACCTGCTTATTGCGGAAATCAAGAGATGCCTGGAAAGCAAAGAAAATTGTCAGGGCGAGCTTTCCGGCTGATCGCATGGCCATGCCATCATTGGCAAATCACGGAACACATGCCGTCGCGTTGTTTCACTTATTGCATCGATAGCTTGAAGTCGAAATCCACTGTCAGCGTATTTTCCCCGGGGGCAATGCCCCGCAGGTCGAGGCTGGACAGGGCGATGGCGTAGGGAGCGGTATTTTTGAGAGCGCTTTCTGCAGCACGTCTTAGGTCGATTTGCACAACGTCTCCCGCGAAGTTTCTCAATAGGAGGCCAAGCGGCGCCTGGAGTTCTTTCTTTTCGATGTCGTCGAGGCTGATGCCTGTCAGTTTAAGCATCGAGCCGCCAACGGCAGGCACGCCCGACACGCTGAAATTCGACGGGTACGCCGCCGAGATGCACACTCCGGCGATTTTCTTGCCGACATGGCCGGACAGATGTCCTGTCACACGCACCCGGCCCCCGCTGATCGTGATGCGCACCGTTTCGATATAGGCGTTGTTGCAATTGTCCTGCCGCCCTAGAGGAATTTTGCCGTCCTTAAGTTTCGAGTCGAGAAGCTTCTGCAAGGCGGATTCATTGATCTCCAGACTCGCGCTTTCGGCCGGCTGCGCAAGGGCGAGCGGGAGGGCAAGAAGCAGCGTCAGAGCGGCGGCGGCCTTGGTCATTGATAGCGTTCCTTCCTTCGACGAGCCGGTTCCGGCGGACGCTCAATCCATTCAGACCCGGAGCCCCTTTCTGACGTGCTGCGGTCCACTTTCCAAGCTTTTGGCAAACCGGCGCGGCTGCAGCAAGGAGCTCGGTTAGATATATCGGGGTGTGGGCTAGGGGGAGTCGGCGCGTGCAAAAAGGCTTTGTCTTGGCGGCAAACATTTGTGTCCCCGCCGGCATGCGCCGTTGTGGCTCGCGCAGAGAAACGAACCTTATTGAGCGGAAGCCGTTACTCGGGAAAACAACCCGGAGGACGGACGCATGATCCTTGTGACCGGCGCGACTGGCAACACTGGTAAGGAACTTGTTAAGCTCCTGATTTCGCGCAATGTCTCCTTTCGCGCCATGGTTCGCGAGCCGGAGAAAGCAAAGGAAATCGCCAAAGCGCAAGGGGTTGAGGTGGTCGCCGGAGACTTCGACGACCCCGACTCCGTTTTGCATGCCCTCAATGGTGTCGAGCGAGCCTTCCTGCTCACAAATTCAACAGAGCGCGCGGAGGCCCAGCAGCGAAATTTCGTAGATATGGCCTCCAGGGCCGGGGTGAAGCACATCGTAAAGATATCGCAATATGGAGCGTGCGAGGCTTCCCCCGTTCGTTTCCTGCGCTATCACGCCGCGATAGAGCGCGCCATCGAGCAGACCGGGATGGCCCACACCTTCTTGCGCCCCAACCTCTACATGCAAGGGCTGCTCGTCTTCGCCAAATCGATTAGAGAGCAAGGCGTCTTTTTCGCCGCCGCGGGAGATGCCAAGATCAGCGCCGTAGATGTTCGCGACAACGCGGCCGTGGCGGCGGCGGCGCTCACGGAAGCTGGCCACGAGGGCCGGACCTATACCCTGACGGGCCCAGCCGCGCTAACGCATGCCGAGATGGCCGCCGTCCTCTCAGACGCGGTCAAATCCCCGGTTTCATTCGTCGATATATCCTCCGAGGCGATGGGCGATGTTTTACTAGAAATGCGGATGCCTCACTGGCAGGTTGATGGGCTAATCGAAGACTATGCGCATTACAGGCGTGGCGAGGCGGCAGCCGTTACGGCCGGGGTGCAGGATGCCACGGGGCAACAGCCAAGGCCATTCTCCGCTTTCGCACACGACTACGCTTTAGCCTTTTCGAAACACGGGAGGACATCGGGCGGAAGGTGAAGGTTAGCCTGCTTCGGCTCAGTCGCGCCGGAGCGAAAATCGTGGATGTCTACAGCAGCAAATGAACGTAAAGAAGTCTGCGGGGGTGAGCCTCTCTTATTGCGTCGAGGCGAGATCAACCGGCGGCATGGTGCGATCCGCCCATTAGAAGTGTCTGGGTAGCGGGCGTTGCAGAATGATTGCGATAATGCTATTTGAGCCACGTCGGAAAAGGCAGACTTGGTTTGGTAAGCCCAAGTCCTTTCGGTAACGAAAGCTCTGGTCTTTGGCTTCGTACACGTGACCCCCACGACGAACAAAGCGCTGTTCAGGCGCTCAATCGTTCGTCCGTGAGGCGCTCAGGTTCGAGAAACGCTCCGGTCGAATATCGACATGGAGTCGTTTATGCGCCCCACCGGAATTGCACTTTATGACGTCATCATCGCTGGCGCCGGCCCTGTAGGCCTCTTCCTTGCCTGTGAGCTACGGCTCGCGGGCTGTTCGGTCCTCGTTCTGGAACAAGCGCAAGACCCTCATTCGCCGCTAAAGGCCTTGCCGTTTGGCCTCCGTGGCCTTTCGGCGCCAACCATCGAAAGCTTTGATCGCCGTGATCTTTTGAACGATCTCAAGGCCCGATCGGCCGGCCGCGATGCACCGGCCGCCGCGCACTGGATGCCAGGAGAGCGCAGCCCGGGTGGCCACTTCGCCGGAATTCAATTCTTTCACGATCAGATCGATCGCACACAATGGCCACACCGTCTGCCCGACGCGATCGGCAACATCGCGGCCGACATGGAGACTATCGAAACCGTCCTCGCTATCCGCGCGGATGCGCTAGGCGTCCCAATCCGGCGCGGCTGTTGCGTTAAGGCTCTTGCGTCCTCGGAAGATAGCGTCGCTGTTCTGGCAGGCTGTGAGACATTTCACGGCCGCTGGCTCGTTGGCTGCGACGGAGGCCGCAGCACCGTGCGTAAGATTGCCGGTTTCAATTTCACTGGCAGCAATCCGGAGTTCACGGGCTACTCGGTTCAAGTCGAGCTGGCTAATCCGGGCGCGCTCAAGCCCGGCCAGCATTACACGCCCACCGGAATGTACACCTATGCGGCGCCCGGCACGATCGCGATGGTTGATTTCGACGGCGGCGCCTGCCACCGGATCGAACCCACGCGCGACCATATCGAAGCGGTGCTGCGGAAAATTTCTGGCGCCGATGTGACGGTAACGGCCCTGCAACTTGCCGCCACCTGGACCGATCGCGCCTATCAGGTCTCCGACTATCGCCAGGGTCGCGTGCTGTTGGCGGGGGATGCCGCGCACATCCATTCGCCGCTGGGCGGCCAAGGCCTTAACCTTGGCTTCGGCGACGCCATGAATCTCGGTTGGAAACTCGCTGCCACCATAGGGGGGCGGGCGCCCGCCGGCCTGCTTGACAGCTATTCGCGCGAGCGGCGCCCCATCGGCGCGCAGGTCCTCGATTGGTCCCGCGCCCAGGTCGCGCTCATGCGGCCCAGCCCAAGCTCGCGCGCATTAGAGGCTATTGTCCGCAGCTTGATCGAGACGAACGACGGCGCTACCTATTTCGCCGAGCGCGTATGGGGCATCGGACTTCGCTATGATCTCAACGAAAAGCATTTGCTCGCCGGCCGCAGTGTGCCGGATTTCAAGCTGCTCGACGGTAGCAGGGTGAACCAGCGTCTACGGACTGGACGTGGTTTATTGCTGGATTTTTGCGCGGACAAATCGCTGGAAGCTCTGGGCGCCCGCTGGATCGGACAAATCGACTATGTCCTGGGAGGTTCGACAGAGGGTCTCGGCGTAACCGCCGCGCTGGTGCGGCCCGATGGCATCGTTGCCTGGGCGTGCGAGGCCAAGGCAGATCTGGAGAATGTGGCGCACGTCGCGACGCAATGGTTTGGTACGCCATGCTCCACGGAATAGAGTATCGTCTTGATTAAATGATGCATGTCTGTTCATGGCCCACCACTGCCGTCCTGGCCTCCTAAAGAGTCCGGCCGCTATCAGATCCAAGAGCAGAAGCGCGTTCGCAGAAGACATTCATCACGCGCGACATCGTCCTACTCGACACGAAATCAGCCAACCCGCAACCGCACCACCTTCGCCGAAAAAGACTTAGAAGCTTTTTGCGTTCCGCGGAATAGGCGATTTGTCTGCGTCGGGCCGCAGGCATCCGAAAACCTGCACAATTTCGGTCATCGATGGCTGCGTCGACAGTGAGCCTCGGCGGGTGAGCGATAATCGATCCCCTCGCCCATTTTCTGCGTCGCGTATTTGGCGAGTGCGCACGAGGGCGCCTGCGCTTGTGATAACGCCAAGCGCCACTAGCCCTGATGGGGGCTGCATGTTATGAACGGAAAGCTAGGCCGGGGAAATGCCGGAGACCGGTCCAAAACTTCAATGAAAGTAACTTTTTTCGGCAAATGCGGTAGGGCTTAGGTGCTCATGGCAGTGCGTTCTGAACCGGACAGCCCCGTGAATATCGGTGTATCGAAAGCCTTATATGACGTCAAGTCTGGTCTTGTGACGGCGGGGGCAGACCTTGAAGACCTCCTTCATAGCCGTATTTCTTGGCTCGTGCGGGACATGCGCGGCGCCCTGGAATCGAACATCTGTAAAATCGCATTCGTCGGTCAGATCAAGGCGGGGAAAAGCTCGCTCATAAACGCATTGATCAATAAGCCGGGCTTCCTGCCGACCGACATCAATCCTTCGACTGCCGTCGTGACGAAAGTTTTTATTGGCGGCTCCAATCAGAAAGACAACACCGCTCTTTTTCACTTCTTTACCGAAAGCGAGTGGGACAACATCATGTCCGCCGGGCCGGGCGCCGAAGGGCGGAGCCTGCTGACGCTTCCAAGTTCGCGAGCAAGGCTCCAAGATTTGCAGCGGAGGGCGGAGAAGCGCCTGGGCCCCGGCTATTCGAAGATGCTCGGCAAGCACCATCTCTTCTCGGCGGTCACGCCGCAAATCCTCGATCAGTATGTCAGCGCCTCCGACTACAAGCCCGATGCGCCCGAAAGTCCGATGCTCTATTCGGATGTGACGAAAATGGCGGAGGTCTTCCTCAAGAGTCCGCCTTTTTCTCATCCCACGGTCATGATCGATACCCCAGGCGTGAACGATCTGTTTTTCATCAGGGATGAGATCACGCATTCGAACCTTGCCGACGCGGACATCTACATTCTTGTGCTGTCGGCGCAAAATCCGCTTTCTTCTGCCGAAGTATCGTTGTTGCGCCTGTTGCGCGGCCTCCAGCGCGATAAGATTATCGCCGTCATCAACCGCATCGACAGCCTGGACAACATCGCCGATAAATCGCGAAAGGTGGAGGCCTTCGTCCGGGAGAAGCTCAAAGAGGAATTCCCGCATGCGTCGATCCCCGTGCTCCTCGCAAGCGCGCTCTGGGCGAACGCGGCGCTTGCTTCCGACGAAACTCAGATAAAGCGCGTCTGCAACGCGAATTTTCACCGGTACGTGAAGGAAAGCGGCATATTGAGGTCGCAGGCCAGCGCCGAAGACCCGAATTGTCCCTCGACTTTGCTTGCCGCCTCCGGAATACCAAGGGTCGTCGATTTCATCAGCCGATTCATCATGAGTTCAGTGACCGAGGACCAGTTGCTGCCGACCGCCGCCACCTTCGCCGCAATCGCTCACAACACTGCCATGTCCTCCCGCCTCGCCTTGCGGGCGCTCGCTCCCGACAGGCTCGTCAAGAATCCCCGGCCCGACGAGTTGAAACGGCAGGCGCAGCTCAGTCTCGATCAGCTAAGCGAAGTCGTCAGGGAGATTGACGACCTCCACAATGGCATCGTCAACGACTGGGAGGCGCATGCAAAAGAGGAACTTGTCAATCTCGAACGCTACCTCTTTTATTCAATCGATATTTTCGCCGAAACCCAGGTCAAGGCCTTCATATCTTTGAAGGACCCTCAGAGTTTCACGGGCCGCTTTTTCCAGGACGCCCTCCGGTTTCGCTCGGAGCTGTCGGATAAGTTTGCCCGGCATCACACGCAAATCAGCAAGGGGCTTCTCGATAGGAAGACGGAGGCCGAGGCGCTTTTGCGTAGGACCCTGCAGGCCAAATTGCCGAACCTCGACAACGTCATTCAGTTCGGCCTCTCGTCGAGAAAGACGAGGCCGCTCTCTGTGATGGCCCTGGCGAAAGCGACCTCGCTCGAAACGGCAGAATTCTGGGCTCTGCTGAAGCATCCGTCGGAAGGCGACGAGGCGGAGAGGATACGCGAGCTCAAGCTCGTGATCGCCTCCGAGTTCGTGCTCATCTTGAAGGAGCTCCTCGAAACCGCGCAAAGCGACTTGAAGCTGACCGCCAATGAGATGATGATGAAACTCCGCATCTTGGCGCTGAGCGCAATCTTCCCGCTGGTCGACAATCTGTCCTATCTGGCGGACGCATTTCTCAAGGGCAAAGGGCTGAGCGGATCCGCTTCGCCAATCGACGGGGACTTCTTGCAGGACTTCCAGTCCCGTATAACGTCGGATGTAAAGCGGCAGCAGGAGGTGGCGGAGCGTCTGGTGGATATCAAGAAACTGTCTTTGCAGGTTCCCGTCGGGTAGAGAAATGCATTTGCCTAATGTTGCGCAGACCTATTCCAAAGAATTGAGGGAGATGGCCAGGGACGCAAAGCAGCCAGAAAACAAGCGAAGAATCGCAGTTCGGCTTGCCGATGCGCTTGAGCGTCCCCTGCTTCTCGGCCTGTTCGGCGAATCGGGCGCCGGCCAGTTCGCACTCATCAACAGCCTCTTGCGCCATTCAGCCTGCCCTCCCGAGTTCGTTTTGGGCAAACGGCCGCCGACCCTGATACGGTATGCGGAGACGGCGGCGATGTTCTCGATCAAAAAAAACGGGACGAAAAACCCGCTAACGTCGCGCGGAATAGCGCAACTCGCGCAGAGACGAACGGCCGTCGGCGCAAGGGTCATTTACAAGGCCCGCATGCTCGCGGCCGCCTCCCCGCGGGCGCCGCAGAACCCGACCGATCCGGCCGATGGCGAGGATGCGGACGATCCGTTTGCGATCGAATTTCAGCTTCCGCTCCCCGTCCTTGCGCAATTTGAGATCTGCGAGTTCGCCGCGGAAGAGCCGCTGGTCGTGCGGCCTTGCTTCTCCCTCCTGCCCACACGGCGGCAGCCGGATATCGCGGCCTGGGTTACCTTGGCGAACGGCGCCTGGAGGCACAGCGAATCCCTGACATGGAAAAGCCTTTCGATCGCGCGAGCAAAACCCGCGCTTCTCCTCATTACCGACAATGATTCGCTGACAAGCGACAGCAGGGCGCGTCTGGAAGCCCGCCTCAAAGACAGTACGCAATCGGTTTTCATAGAGCGGTTCTATTTATCGCTAAAGGATGCGGCGAAGATATTGGGGTCGGGAAAACCGATCCCCGACATGGAGTGGCAGGCCACCGGCGTCCCGCAGCTTGAGGCGCGGCTTCTCGCGCTGTGCGCGCGCATCCGCGCCCGCAATCTCGAACGCGCGAAGCGGATGCTCCAGGCGCTGGACCGCCGCGAGCCGAGAAACGACAATGCGCCGCCGCTGGGACTACCGGCGTGAGAAGGCGAAGGGGGCTAGGATATGGAAACACGACATGAGTTGTGCGCGACATGCCGCTTCTTTTGTCAGGATGTCGATCCGGAAAACCGGCCGTACTTCGATGAAAAGAGCGGCGAGTGCAGGTTCGGGCCGCCGCGCGATCACTTCATCTGGCAAAGGACGAAGCTCTACCATTGGTGCGGCCAGTGGCAGGCCAAAAAGACCGGCCTCGCCGGATGGCAGAAAATCGGCGCCCGTGCCGACAGCGAGGAGGCGTTGCTGCTTTTCCGAAAGGATTCCTTCTGCCAAGGCGCCGGCGTAATCGTCGGCTACTGGAACAGGGGATTCAAGAAGTGGCACGACGGCGGCGATCAACTGCTCGAACGGGAGCAGATCAGTCATTGGATGCCGCTGCCCGAGCCTCCGGATCGTTGAGGCGCCGATGCAAACGATCATGGCGGGGCTTGCGGCAGGCGCGCTGTTCGCCGCTCCTCTTGCGGCGGCTGCGATCACGGATCTGCGCAGCCTTCGTATCCCGAACTGGGTTTCCCTCGGGCTTATCGCCGGCTTCTTCGCTTACGCCTGGATCGCCGGCGGCGCTGTCGACCTCCGCGCGCATTTCATCCTTGCAGCGGTTGCCTTCGCAGCGATGTTCTGCCTTTACGTGCTGGGGTGGTTCGGAGGAGGCGACGTCAAGCTGATCACGGCCATCATTCTGTGGGCTGGGCCTCAGCATGCGGCGCGCTTCGTTCTGGGCGTGGCCTTGGCCGGTTGCGGCGTGGCAATCCTCCTTGTTTTGACGGGGAGGATGCTGAAAACCCACCCGAAGACTGGCGACTATCTTCCGCGTCAGGTGAAGCAATGGGCGCGCAGGGGCGTGTTTCCCTACTCCATCCCGATCGTCATCGCCGCGATCACGATCTTGCCCGCCATCGTAGACCTGGCCATTTCCGGCGCGCCGGCCAGGTGAAGGCTATCGGCTCAGCCGGATTTGCCGGCGTTCGCCTTCCATTCGTCGAGCAGTCTCAGGTTGGTCTGAATTTGCGGGTTCGTGGGGTCCGCCTGCTCCGCCGCGCGCAGGCTGTGCTCGGCAGCCGCAAACTCTCCCTTGAGCATGTAATGATAGCCGAGATTGTTGAGGACGGCGGGCGTATTTCCGGCCATCTTCAGGACGATCTTGTAGGCGCGGTCGGCTTCGTCGAAGCGCTTGAGGCGATCGTAGGCCGCGGCCAAGCCGA
Organism: uncultured Alphaproteobacteria bacterium; assembly: GCA_963748525.1. Taxonomy (GTDB): domain Bacteria; phylum Pseudomonadota; class Alphaproteobacteria; order Rhizobiales; family Rhodomicrobiaceae; genus Rhodomicrobium. Next base: position 655,089 of record CAVVJJ010000015.1, on the reverse strand, counting down.
TCCACGCCTCCACATTGTTGTACCTTTCCTCGACCGCGCGACGGTAGTAGCGCTCGGCAAGGCCGTACTCGCCATTGCGGAAGTTTTCCTTGGCTTTTTCGAGCCACACCTGCTCCGGGACTGCGCCAAAGGTCGAGGCGGCGGCCGCATCTCCCTTTGGCTCGGCCACAAGCGGCTCCTCGATATCAAGGTATCGGCATCCTCCCGCCATGATCGTCATAGCGGTTGCGAACGCGATGCAAATGAACCCCCTCATAGCAGCCCCCAATCAAATCTTACATTAGCGCTTGTTTCATGCGCAGGACGACCGGCAACAAAATAACCACGAGCACCACGGGAAAGATGTAAAATCCGAGAGGCAGCATGAGCTTGACCGGCAAGGCGTGCGCCTTTTCTTCCGCGCGCATCAGCCGGCGGTCCCGCATTTCGTCGCTGTAGACGCGAAGCGCGTCGGAGATGCTCGTGCCGAGCGCTTCGGTCTGCTGAAGCAGGTTTGCCAGCGCCGTCGCTTCCTCGACCTCGGTACGCCGGCCAAGATTGAAAAGCGCCTCGTGAAGCGAATTGCCGGCGCGGATCTCGAGATTGGCGAGATACAGGTTTGCTCCGAGATAGGGATAAGTTTGCGCCACCTCGCGGCTAATGCGGTCGATGGCGGCCCTCGGGCTCAACCCGCCCTCCGAGCAGATCACCATGAGGTCGATGAAATCCGGAAAGCCGTCGCTGCATTGCCGGACGATCTGCCGACGGCGCACCGCTACATAGCGGCTCGGCAGGAGAAACCCCAAGGCCGCAAACACCGCGGCGGTCAATAGCGCGCCGGAACCCGTGATCGCGGGATATGAACGGGCGACCACGATATAGGCGACAAGACCGAAAGAGACGCAAAGGGAGAACCGCAGCGACTGATACCAAAGAACGGCGTTTGCGCCGAAATATCCCGCCTTCAGGAGGTCTCGCTTGATCTTGGACGCCTCCGTCTCCTTCTCCTTGGCCTGCCGCTCCACATCTCCCAGAAGCGCCGATGTCGCGGAAAGGCTCTGATAGCGCAGCGAATTCGTCCTGTTGAGCCATGCCTCGTCGAGCGCGTTTCCATCGCGTGTGAAACCGCGATCGATGAGCGCGCGACGCCGGATGTCGCTCCGCCTGCGCCCCATGTCCAGAAAGGCGAGGACGAGGAAGAACACGCACGTGAAGGTGAAAAACACGGCGCCGATGGTCTCAGGACCGCCAAATCCGCCCACGCCGGCAATATCGGCCAGAAACTCGGTCATCAGATTCGGATCCTCACCATGCGATACATCACGTAATCGCCGATCAGCATCCAGGCGAAGGCGCCGGCGAGGACCGGCTTCGCATAGGGATTGGCCCAGACGTCGCCGTAATAGTGCGGAGAAATTAGGCGCAGCACTCCGAAAAGCGCGATCGGCAGAAGGCTGAGCAGGATAGCGGAGAACCGGCCTTCGGCCGAAAGCGCGTAAGCGCGCCGCCTGAGCTTTAGCCTTGCGCGAACCACGCGCGCAAGATTGCCGAGAATTTCGGCCAGGTTGCCGCCGGTTTTCGACTGGATCGACACTGCGAGGACCACGAGCGCCAAATCCGGCTGGCCCACCCGCGAACTCAGATTCACCATCGCCGTTTCGAGGTCGAGGCCGTAAGCCACTTCCGCTTCCGTCAGGCGGAATTCCGCGCCGGCGGGATTGGGCATATTGCGGCCGACCGAGGCGATAGCGACGGAAAGGGCGTGACCGGCCCTGAGACTCCTGACGACGGTGTCGAGCGCATCGGGGATCTGCTCCTCGAACTTACTCTGGCGGCGGTCGCGCATGCTCCTCAGGACGGACAGCGGCAGAGCGATGCCGGCAATCGCCGCGATGAGCGCCGAAAGCGCGAGCCCCAGCGCAGCCGCCTGCGCCGCCAGAAACCCGATGCCGGCGATCCCCGCCATGATGGCGAAAAGCCCAGGCAGGCCGACCGAAGCGCCCGATTGCAGGACGAGCTTGTTCAGAGAGATCGTCGGCAGCATGTAATGCCCTTCCGACGACAGGCTCCGGTTCCGTCTTATATGGACCAGCTCTTCCTGCGACTTGATTTTCGGCCCAACGGCCCCGTGCAAGCGGTTCTCGACGCTGCCCCGATAACTCGCCCTCCGATTGACTGCAAGCAGCAGCGCGAACAGGAATGCGAAGACCGCTCCGAAAATGAGGATGGGCAAGAAAATCGTCTTGGAAGAGATGATAGCGTCCATGATCAAACTGCCGGATCGAAAAACGTAGGCGGAAACGAAAACCCCTTGACCTGCAAATCCTCCATGAACGTCGGACGCAAGCCCGTGGCGACGTACTCGCCCTTGATCTGGCCGTCGCTCGTGGTTCCCGTTCGGATAAACCGGAAGATTTCCTGCATCTGGATCACGTCGCGCTCCATGCCGGTGATCTCGGATATGCTGACGATGCGCCGCCTGCCGTCGCTGAAGCGCTGCAGTTGCACGATCAGGCGGATGGCTGAATTGATCTGCCCGCGGATGCTCAGCTCGGACATGCTGAACCCCGCCATTCCGATCATCTGCGACAGGCGGCTCAGCGCGTCTCGCGGGCTGTTCGCGTGGATTGTCGCCATTGAGCCCTCGTGACCCGTATTCATGGCCTGGAGCATGTCGAACGCTTCTTCGCCGCGCACCTCGCCAAGGATGATGCGGTCGGGCCGCATGCGAAGCGCGTTCTTGACCAATTCGCGCTGCCGGATTTCGCCGCGTCCCTCCAAATTGGGCGGCCTCGTCTCAAGCCGGCCGACATGCGGCTGCTGGAGCCTCAGCTCCGCCGCGTCCTCTATCGTGATCAAGCGCTCCTTGCTCGATATGTGGGCGGAAAGCGCATTCAGGAGCGTGGTTTTGCCGCTGCCCGTGCCGCCGGAGATCAAAATCGTCAGACGGGCCTTGACGCAGGGCGACAGGAACGCGGCCATCTGCGCGTTGAGGCTGCCCACGCTCACGAGCCGTTCGAGGTCGAAGCCGTGCTCGGCGAACTTGCGGATCGACACCAGGGGGCCATCCACCGCAATGGGACGGACCGCGACGTTGATGCGAGAGCCGTCGCCTAGACGCGCGTCGACCATCGGCTGGGATTCGTCGACGCGCCTGCCGACGGCGCCGACGATCTTGTTCACGATGCGCAAGAGATGAGCTTCGTCCTTGAAGCGCATCGGCGCCGGTTCGAGCTGCCCGAAGCGCTCTACATAAACCCTCTCATGGGTGTTTATCAGTATGTCGGTGATCGCTGGGTCTTTCAGGAGCGGCTCCAGCGGGCCGAGGCCTGTCAATTCGTCGAAGACCTCGGTAGCGAAGGCCTCCAATTCGCGAGCGTTGAGGAGGATCCGCTCGGAGCGGACATAGTCGGCAACGATTTCGTTGATCTGCCGGCGCAGTTCGTCCGGGGGCAGCCGCTCCAGAGACGCGAGATTGAGATCGTCGATGAGCTTGCGGTGAAGCCGGACCTTGGCTTCGAGCAATCCCTGCTTCACGACCTTGTTGTCCTGCGACAGCCGGTCGAGTTCGGCGAGACGCCGCTCGCCGCTCGCCGCAGGGATGGACTTCGTATCGGAGGCGTCGGCGCCGGGCTCTTTGAAAAACCTGTTCAGCATGATATCGCCCATTCTCCCTGCAGCGCAGCTATTTGCGAACCTTGTCCGCGAGGAGGATGGTCTCAAGCCTTGTTTCCAGCTTGCTTCCGGAGCTGATCTCGGAAACTGGAAGACCCCGGTTGATCGCTTCCAGAACGGCGTTTCCCAGGTCCGGAACGAGGCCGCGGAGGCGGTCGCCAAGAACGCGCTCGGCGTCCTTGCGCGTGAGACCGCCGCCGAAAAGCGACCGGTTGTACCTGTTGACGATTACCGAAACCTCCCCTGTTGCGTTGGTCTTCGCGGCAATTGCGTCGGCCGCGAACCGCGCCTGGCGAAGCGCGGGCACTGTGAACGCCGACACGACGTAAATCTTGTTCGCCCCCCAAATGACGTTGTCGGTCCACGGGCGCCAGTTCTTCGGAAGATCGATGACTATCGTGTCGAAGGACTTGGACAGCAACCCGAGCACGGAAGCGACAATGCCATCGCTTACATCGAGATAGCGGGCGGGGACGCGGGGCGTCGCAAGAACGGCAAGGCCTGTCGGGTGCCGGGAGATCATGACGTCGAGGAGTTGACGGTCGAGCCGCCCCGGCGCTGTCGACAGTTCCTCAATCTTGAAGGAAGGCGTAAGGTCGAGGTAGTCCGCGACCGTTCCATCCTGCAGGTTGAGATCGACAAGACAGGTCCGGCTCAACTGGCCATTTTTCTTGCCAAGCAGAAAGGCCGCCTGGATGGCGAGCGTCGTATTCCCGCAGCCGCCGCTCACAGGGAAGAAGGCGTGGCAGTCCGCATCTTGGAGGGCCGCCTCCGGATCAGGCTTGCGAAGCGCCCGCTCGCAGGACTTATAGAGGTCCGCACTGCTGCAGTCGCTCGGTAGCCAATCGTCCACCTTGATGCGAACAAGGCTGCGCACCGTGTCCTGATCCAGGTAGTTCGAAAGGACGAGGAGGGGTGTGGCCACGAACTTCGACTTCTTGATCCGCTCCAGCGCCTCGGTATCGATCATGCCGGCTTTGTCGAGATCGATCACCAGGAGTTCCGGGATCTCGATTTCAGGCATAAGGTTTTCAAAGTCGCTTACGCGGGTGTTTATCACGCGAAGGGCGAAGCGATCCTTCTCCGTGAAGACCTCGAGGAATTTCTCTTTGAGTTCCGCATCCCGCGTGACGAGGAGGACGTCCACCGTTTGATTGGTTCCCATCTCGTTCTTGATCGCCATCGCCATTTCGCTGGAGGGCGACGGACCAAAAAGGCCGGCATATGGCCCCAAGCCTCCTTCTGGGTCGATATTTTCCAACATATTTGCCCCGCGAACGTCGAAATTCCGCAACCCGAATCGATGCGCCGTTACTCAGTTTTGAATCGAAGTGCTCTGCTGCTGGCCAGGTCCCTGCTGGCCCTCAATCGTTGTCGTGCCAAGTCCCCTGGGCGGAATGGACTTGTTTTGCTCGTAGCGCTTGATCGCCACCTCCGCGCGCTTGCCGTCAACGTCGAGCTTGCGGTCTTTCACTTCCTTAGGCCACGGATCGATGGTCTGCGCGGCAATATTCGCCGCGACAGCGTCGCCCGCCTGCCGGGTTATGAAGTCGCTATGGCCGAAATGGGTGTCGTCGTCGGCGATAAGCATCGTCGAGGATGCGGACAGAGCCGCAACCGTAAACGCAAGCACGCGCCAATTGAACGCTTTCATCACTTCGCTCCCTTATAGCTCGTGTCGACCTGCGGCCCCGGCGTATAATCGATGATGTGTCCCCCGAGGTCTTGAGGGGTCTTTGAAACCTGAACCTCCTGCTTGCCTTCCAGGAAGAATTCCCGGTCGTTGGCCGGCTTGCGGTTGTCGAGCGGGGAAGCCTGCTTGTCGCCCGGGATTTGCGGCCTGACGACGCGCGGCGTTACGATGATGACGAGGTCGGTTTCTTTCTTCTGGAACGACTGGCTGCGGAATAGCGTGCCGAGCACCGGGACATCGCCGAGCCACGGCATCCCCCTTGTGTCGGCGGTATGCGATCCCTGAAGGAGCCCGGCTATCATGAAGCTCTGGCCGTCGCGCAACTCCACCGTGGTCGACGCGCGCCGAACCGTGAGACCGGGAACCGGCATGTTTCCGACCATCGTCTCCGTCGTCGTATCGATGTCGCTGACCTCCGGCTCAATCTTCAGATTGATCTGTCGCCCGGAAAGCACTGTCGGCGTGAAGGCCAGACCGATGCCGAATTTCTTAAATTCGGTGGTGACGGTGTTATTTGCGCCCGCGACGGGGAATGGGAATTCGCCGCCCGCGAGGAAACTCGCCGTATCGCCCGAGAGCGCAACGAGATTCGGCTCCGCGAGGCTGCGAGCCAGCCCTTGCTCCTCCAGGGCCTTGATAATGACATCGACGTTAGTTTTGCCGAGGGTGAAATTGCCGATCCCGGCGCCGAACGGGACGAGGTTGCCGCCAAGGCCGGTGGCCATATTGTAAATGGTTTGCCCGGTGGTCAGGTTCGTAGAGTAATTTTCAATTCCTGTAACCCCACCCACGCGTCCGCCAGCGGTGGAGACGTTGACACCTAAGCCGCGATTGAGCGTGCGGCTCGCCTCTATGAAGCGCACCTCAAGCATGACCTGCTGCGGGGCGGCCACCGACATGGCGTTCGTGACCTCGCCCGGCGCGAACTGCTCCGCAAGGGCGAGCGCTTTCGACAGGGCGACGCTATCCGGCGCCATTCCCGTCAGCATGATGCGCCCATTGACTGAGGTGACCCGAAGATTCGAGAAGGCCGCAATGTCGCGCATGATGCGCTTGAGAGTTTCGATGTCGTGGGTGACTTCGACATCCACGATGCCGAGAACCTGTTTTTTCTGGTCGAGCAGGGAAAGCCGCGTCACTCCGATCTTTTTGCCGAGGATATTTATGGACGCATTCGTGAGCGGCACCACATCGGCGATATCGGGATCGCCTATGAGCGCTTCGCTGAACGGATATTCAACCCGCACATTTTCGGATTTGTGGAGGGTAATGCGAACATCGATACGCTCGTTCTGAAAGTCGAGACGATAGATCGCAGCCGGTTTCGTCGAAGCGATCTTATGTTTGACCGGCTTGCCGCCCTGCGGCTTATCCTGCCCCGTGGCAGGCGCGTAACAGCCCATAAAGCATGCGGCCGCAAGCGCGAATACCGCGCCGCGCCGGACACGCGCAAGCCTTCCCTCGTCCGGAATTTGCCCAACCATGATATTGCCCCGCACTCACCAAATCAAACACTTACAAAATCAGAGATTTCCCTGCCTCGTTCTTGCCCTCGCTAACGGCGAACCTCGTCGGGAACTTTGTAGTCCTTGCGGTCGACCAAACGCGTCACCGTCACCACCGGATCGATATCGATCGGGGTCGCGCTGACGGGCTTCTGAGGTTGGATGCGCAGAAGGTCGTTGATGTCGATGATGCCGCTGTCGACGCTGTTCCAGGCGCCGCCCGGATTCAGCGTCAGCGAAAGCTGCCCGATCGCCCCCCCGAGAGTGAGCTTCTTCGCGTCATCCGCGGTTACTTCGAGGGTCACGGTCTTGGGAGGCTGCGCCTGCGGCCGGCGAAGGGTCTGCTGATCCACTGCAAGCACTCTGACATTCCGCAAAAGAGTAATGGTGTACGCCTTTCCAGAGGCCGACCCTTCGCTGACGCGGTCGGCCTGAGTCATCAGGACATCGACCTTGTCTTCCGGTTGGACGAATCCCCCCACGGCGCCTGTATCGCTCACCCGGATTGTGACGCCGCTCATGCCTTCGGAAAGACGCCCCGAGAGCATTGAATTGGAAGAACCGAACAGCTTCGTTTGAAGCACCGGCTCGTTTTGGGCGAGAGCGACCGCGACCTGCCGCTCTGCGCTCCCGTTGAAAAGCGCGTCCTTGGACAAAAATGCGCCTTTCGGAACACTGTCCGGAGGCCAGGCGACCTCGCGGACGGCGTCGGCGTTCAGTTTCTCGCCGGGTTTAATGTCCCGCGCCGCCACCACCACCTGCGCGACGCTCGGCTGGCTTACAACCGCGACGACCTGGGGCTCCGGCTTGCTCAGCAGGCCGCGCATCAGGAACGCGGCTATGCCGGCGCAGACGAAAGCAATGGCGAACATGACGGCGGTGGCTGGACGCATTTTCTAACCCGGAAGGATAGAGGACCGTGGCGCTAGCTGTCCGTCTGAAGCGCCGGACAGGCAGCGATGGAGGGAAGCCAGGCTCTAACCGTTGGGAATCTTGCCCGCCAGGAAGTTGAAGGCTGTCGTGAGGTTCGTTCCAAATAGCGTTACGGCAGCAATGCCTGCAACTGCTATCAGGCCGACGACGATCGCATATTCAACCATTGTGGCCCCTCTTTCGTCTTTAACGAAAGATCTGAGCCAGCATTGCAGAAAATCACGCATGTAACGCTCCCACACTAAACGAGTTATAAATAACACCCAATAGTCCGTTGCTCGAATTGTTAAAGCAACGGGCTGCGCCCTCTGGCACAACTAGGCGGGGTGATAGTGGAGCAGCTACCCGCACCAGAAAACATACCATGGGTTGCGCTTGCAACTCACGTCCACTTTCGGATGCAGCAGCCGGGAAGTAGAAAGATAACTAATTAATTGAATGTCAGTTTCTGAAGCCCGCGCCAGATATTCAACCAGGATGCCGTTCAGCGGGTGTGTGTATTCCTTCAAATGAATTGAGTTCGCTTATTCTCCTGAACACGGATTAATTCTGGCGGTATCTTGAGCCACGTCCAGGAAGCCGTGTACGCATCAGTAATTGACCGTAGCGAACGGTCCGATTGCACTCACTTAAAAGAGAGATTGTACACAATAGGGGGTACTGTTGCACATTTGTTGCGTGATGGAGAAAAGCGATGGGGGTTAAGTTTCTGTGAAAAGTCATTCGCAAATTGTCATAAACACGACATTCGGGATACAACTTAAGTGGGTATTTTCGTCCATTTTTTCCAAATCGTAATAAATCAATCATTGTTTCGTGACGGTCTGGGAGAGGCGCGGCTTGAAATAGGACGCGCCGGTGAAATGCACTCCGCCCACCAAGAACTCCCCGATCGCAGGCGTGTAGGTGTAAGAGGTCTGGCCGACGATAACGCTGTCCGTGGAGGTGACGAACAAACCGGCCGGCAAATTGCTGTAGGCGCCGCCCGCCGAGCACGCGGCGGCGGCCAGAATGTTCCCCCAGCTGCACGTCCACAGCACGACCGGCTTGCTATTGTTGTCCTGGCCGACGCTGGTGACCGTCAAAGTCAGCCCGGTCGGGGAGAACGGCAGCATCAGCTGCGCGCCGATGCTCGCTATGTCGTTCAGATCCGCGGTGGTGACGGTCGCGTTTTGCGCAACGAGATCGGCTGCGGTGCTGGCCACGGCCTGAACCCGGCGCCGGGCTGTAAAAGCTTGGCTGAATTCGAACATTCCGAGCAGCATCACGACAAGGATCGGAAAGACGATGGCCGCCTCGGTCATGATCGCGCCTCTCTCGTCGGCCGCCGCGCGCATCGCCAGCCGCCGGCATGCCCCGGAATAAAGCCGGATCGCATTGCGCATTTTACGTTTGCCCATCATGACAAGATTTGCCGCTAGGTTGGAGGGAAAGGTTCGTTCTTGAATGCGGCCGAAGCGCGAAGCAGCGTATTGCCGTCGGCGAGATTGGCGAGAAGGCCGCTCATCAAGGGATTGACGAGCTGCCACTCATAAAAGGCCGTGACCAGCACATACGCGCCCGGCCCGCCCGGCTCGAACGAGAAGTTGGTATTCAGGGAGCCGTTCGGATTGATCGGGTTCGGCGCCGTCATTCCGGCGAGCGTGCTGAACGTCTGCACGTCGATCATAACGGCGGTGTTGCAGTTCGTGAGGATGACGACGTTGTTGCACAGTTGCGCCTGAAATTGGGCCACGCTCCATCCGCCATTTTGGGCCTGGCCGGTGCGGACGTAGCGTGCGGCCGCTACGGTGGCGTTTTCCAGCTCGTAGCCTGCCCAAAAAATCAAGCCGACTTCGATGATCCCAAAAATCAGCATAAACAATGGAATGGCGATGATCACAAACTCGACATAGGCGGCGCCTCGTTCGCTTCCCAGAAAGCCGCGCAGGCGCGCGCGCCAACGGCTCTTCCGCCCGCCAGTGGCCGCAAAGCAGCCTATGTTTACGCCCTCTCGCACGACTAAACTCCTGTTAGGATGGAAAATACAAAGCGGCTCCCCATTGTCCCGGCGAGCCTGTCCGCCCCTTGATTTTTGCTCGGTTCAAGCTATAGGCTCGCCGCTGGTTCTTCTAAGTCAAAGCGTGGGCGGGCGGCAACCATGTTGCGCAGGATTGCTGAGAAGGCATTGTGTCTCGGTCGGGACAAGAGGGGCGTCGCACTTGTTCTGTTCGTCATTGTGATGACGCCTATCTTGATCCTTATAGCAGTGGCGATCGATCTCAGTCAGTTCCTGGTGATGAAACAGCAGCTGCAGGCGGCGGCGGACGCCGCCGCCCTGACCATCGGCAAAAATCCCAGCCTGTCCGACGAGCAAGCGACATCGCAAGCGCAAGCCTACATAGCCGCGAACTACCCCGCCGCGAAATCCATCGGGACGTTGACATCGGTGTCCGTGACGCGCCCCACAAACACGACGGTCAATGTGACGGCGCAGGCCTTGATGAATACCAGCTTCTTGCAAGTCGCGGGCTACAATACGCTGCCGGTCACCGTAAACAGTCAGACGACGATCGCTCAGAACAAGATGGAGGTTGTGCTCGTCCTCGATAATACCGGCTCCATGAATCAGACATACGGGAGCATGACGGGCATCGCTGGCTTGCGCTCCGCCGCGACGACGCTTGTCAATACGCTGTTCACTGCCGATCCCACGGGGCAATATCTCCAAATCGCGGTCGTGCCGTTCACAGCGGCAGTGAATGTTGGAACTCAATACAAGACCGCCTCCTGGATGGACACAAAGGGCGTCGGAAAGCTGACGCGGGAAAACCTCAATGTTCCCGCCGGAGAGGGTCTCATCGCCTTTGCCAGCCAATTGCGAAACGCATCGTGGGGCGGCTGCGTTCGCCAGCGCAATGAGCCCTATGACCTCGAAGACGTGGCGCCCACCTCCGCCATTCCAGATACGCTCTTCACCCCTTATTTTGCGCCCAGTGAACCCCAAGGCTTATACAATAGCTATTTGCCGGACGGCAGTTTTCCGCGGGGGACGACCCAAGCTCAAATTCAATATGACGTCACAAAGTATCAGAACGGCGTCGTTCAGGGTCAGCCGAATTATGGACCGAATTTTGTGTGCGCCGTGCAGCCGATCATCCCTCTGACCAACGACCAAGCCGCTATTGTGGCTGAGATCAACGCCATGCAGGCTTCTGGCGCGACCGTCATTCCGGCCGGCCTGGTTTGGGGGTGGCATGTTATTTCCCCCATCGTTGCCCCGGTCCTTTTTCCGAGCAACGCATACCAGCCAGTCAGCTATACCGACACCAGCACCATAAAGGTCATCATACTGCTTACGGATGGCGAAGCCGATGTGCAGTTGACCTACAATTATCAGCCGCCCACCGGCACGACCAACGGCTTCGATCAGTCGATCTACAACGCCTACGGCTATGGCACGGGGCCTCACCTTAACATCCTGCCGCTCCCGGGAACGCTTTTGGGAGTTCAAGATCAACCCGACTACAATCTCGACCAGAAGGAAATCGCCCTCTGCAACAATATCAAAGCCGTGACGGGCGCCAACGGGAGCCCTGGCCGAATCTTGATCTATGCGATCGGGTTCGGCTCCGTCATCGACAACAGCAGCCTTCAGATTTTGCAGCAATGCGCGACCAGCGCTTCGACGTATTTCTATAATCCAACGTCCGAAGAACTTGTCACGACCTTCCAGAATATCGCAATCGGGCTCAACGAGCTTCGCCTCTCGCAATAGGCGAAGCCGACCGGCGGCCAAAGCCTTGGCTCAGACTGCCAAATTTGCCGCTGCGGGTAAACTCCGTCGCCCAGGGCCGCGTGCGCCAGTCCAACTCTCAACGCGCGGCTGGAGGCGCCGAGCCGACTTTCACTTTTCGTAACATCAGCGCCAATGGCACAGCAGCGAGCGAAATCAGCATCAGCGTCCAAAACACATCGATGTAGGCGAGCAGCGACGCCTGCATCTGGACTTGCTGGCCGATCCATTGCGTTGCCTGACCCTGGGCCTCCAGCAAGGAATTGCCCTGGATTTCAAAGTAGCGGGTCACCTGCGCCAAAGTATCGTGATATGTCACGCTGGCGGGAGTGATGCTTTCGACAAGCCGGCTTTGATGGAACTGTTCGCGATGCGCCAGCACATTGGATGAGATGGACACGCCGATCGAACCGCCGGTATTGCGCGCCGCATTCATAAGCGCGGAGGCCTGATCGGTCTTCCCCGCGGGGAGCCCTTCATAGGATGCGGCCGTGATCGGGATGAAGATGAGAGGCAGCCCCAAGCCAATCGCCATTCGGGAGTCCGCAAAGAACCAGAAGTTGACATCGGGGGTTAGGTTCGTGAGACCGTACATGGCGTAGGCGATGATGAGCGCGCCCGTTGCGATGAGATATTTGGGCTGTATCCGGCCTGATAGCTGGCCGACCAGGAACATCATCATGACGGTGACCAGGCCGCCCGGCGAGAGCGCAAGCCCCGCCCAGGTGGCCGTGTAACCAAAATCTTCCTGAACCAACTGAGGCATGAACTGCGTCGTCGCGTAAAGGATCGCTCCGGTCGCCAGCATCACGAGAAAGGCCGAACCGAATTGCCGCGTGGCTATCAGCCTGACATCGGCTGTGGGATTTTTTTGCGCGGCTTCCCACGGGATCAGAAGCAGGAAGGCCGAGCCGGAAATAATCGCGAAAGTCGTTATGAAATTGGAGCCAAACCAATCGTCCGTAAGGCCGCGATCGAGGACGACTTCGAGGGCGCCAAGGAAAGCCGCGACCAGAATGAAGCCGATATAGTCGAACCGGATGGATTTACTTGGCGCCTTTGTGTCCTTCACGAGCACATAGACGAGCCCCATTGCCAAAAGGCCGACGGGACCGTTGATAAGGAAATTCCAGTGCCATGAATAATTATCGGCGAGCCAACCGCCAAGCGTCGGCCCTATCACCGGAGCCACGACGACGGCCACTCCGAACATCGCGAAGGCCTGACCGCGTTTTTGAGGCGGGAAGGCGTCCGCGAGGATCGACTGCGCGACAGGCACCATGCCGCCGCCGCCCAAGCCTTGCAGGATGCGGAAGAACAGCAGCGATTGCAGGTTCCACGCGAGTCCGCAGAGGACCGAGCTGAGCGTAAAAAGGCCGAGCGAAACAAGGAAGAAGGATTTCCGGCCGAACCGCCTCGGCAGAAAGCTCGTGGCAGTCACGATGATCGCATTGGCCACGAGGTAAGTGGTGACGACCCAGGAGGCCTCGTCCTCGCTTACGCCAAGGCCGCCCGCGATATAGGGCAGCGCTACATTGGCGATGGTGGTGTCGAGAACCTCCATGAACGCGGCCAGAGCGACCACAAAAGCGATCAGCCAGGGGCTGCTGGCCGTTGCGGCGGCCGCCCCCGGGCTTCTTATCGCTGCTGCTTCAGCACTCATGGCGCATTTACGGGCTCAGAGCCATGAGATCAGTTTTTTATAAAGCGAAGGCTTCGGATCAACCCGCACCGTCGGTTCGACGGACATTCCGGGACCGAGAGTCACGTCGGACGGCGGATTATCGATGATAATCTTGACCGGCACGCGCTGGACGATCTTGACGTAGTTGCCTGTCGCATTCTGAGCCGGCAGGAGCGAGAAGGCTGTTCCTGACCCCGGCTGAATGCTGGCGACATGCCCTCGAATGACGCGCTCGGGGTACGCATCGATGGTCAAAGCAACGGGCTGGCCGGGCCGCATCCTATCGAGCTGCGTTTCCTTGAAGTTCGCCGTGACCCAGATCTCGTCCGGTACAAACATGGTGAGGTTCGTGCCGGCTTGTGCGTATTCCCCCGGCTCCGCCGTCAGGTCGGCAATACGTCCCGGTTCGGCGGCGGTCACCGTTGTGTACGATAAATTGAGCTTGGCCTGATCGCGCCGGGCCTCGGCTTGCTCCAAGCTTGCCCGCGCGCTGCTGAGCTGGGCTTCCAGGGTCTTGATCTGACTTTCGGCAACGGCAAGGCCTGCTTCCGCGCTTTTTTCGGCATCCTTTTGCTGATTGAACTGCGAACCGTATTGCTGAGCGTTCTGAACGGTGCCGGCCCCTTTCCGGGCGAGGGTCCGGTAGCGTTCGGCCTGCTGCTTGGCATAAACGAGGGCTGCCTGCGATTGTGCGGCTTGCGCTTGCCTCGCCGCAATTTGCGCCTGCTGGACGTTGAGCTGCGCTTCAATGTTTTTGATGTTGGCCTGCGCGGCTGCGACTTGTGCATTGGCCTCGTCGAGCGCGATCCGGTAATCGCGCTGATCGATATGGGCAATGACGCCGCCTTTTGGCAGGTGCTGGTTATCCGTGACCGGCACTTCCGTAACGTAGCCCGAAACCTTCGGCGCAATGCCTATAGGCCGCGAGGCGATAAAAGCATCGTCGGTTGACTCGAAGTGACCGGCATAATCCATATAAAGGTAGCCGGCGCTCAGCAGGATCGCGAGGAGGAAGACTATACCGAGTGAGGTTATAGGACGGCGGCGGAAAAAGCTCCTTCGCGGCTTTTCGGCCTGCGGAGCAGGCGGCTCGTTTCCGGCTGTCGGCGGCAACTTACGCGCAGGCTCTCGCGATGGCTTTTCCGGCGCCAAAGGAACCCGCTCTCTCAGCTCCGCCTCCGGGAACCGGTCGTAACCCGATGCGCCGCTTTGCGCAGGGCCCTCCGTTTCAAAATGGCGCTCGCCTGTTTCGTCAGCCTTGTTCTTCAGCATATCCTCTCCGGGACCTGACGGGAGCCGGCTGCCTGCCGAGTAAGTCGGGTTCGTTAAAGTGATGACGCCAGCGCTTGAATCAGAACGGTGCGCGAAAGCCTTTTGTTCGCCGCATGCGCCTTTTGACATCAGAATCGCGCAGCCAGGGCGTTGATTTGCACGCCAGCTCGCGCCGATGCTTCACATGGACCCGACGCGTGGCGGAGTGAGAGTCTTCCTCCAGAACCGGAGGGTGAGCATCAGGCGAGCCGCCCGCGACGCTCGCCTTATGAACGCGAAAGCGCTCGCTTGACCCAAGCTTCGGGCGCCTCGCGCAGCCCCGTCTATGGCTTCAGCCGCTTTAGCTCGGCCAGAGCGCTTTCGTATTCGATGTAGTCCTTGGGGCAAGTCTCCGCCGCCTTGCGCAGCAGAGCCTCAGCCTCCGCCGGCTTGTTCCGCAGAATAAGCCATTCGCCGCTATAGAACTGCAGTCTCGCGAGGCGTCCGCGAAAGTCTCGACGGCTGACTGATCGTCTTGTTGTCTGCCAGCGCCGCGAACATGGCGGAAATCAAAACAAAGTGCAGCATCGATTTTCTCTATGTTTTCCTCCGATTATCCAAAGGCAACCCGTTTTACGAGCCCTCCTTCTCTTCGTATTTCGTGATAACCCATTTATCCCGTTGGCGCGCGACAGTGATCTCGACCGGGTTCGCCTGGAAGATGCCGCCGGACCTTCTTTCTTGATCGGTCAATAGGATGACCTTGCCGCTCACCGCGTAGGCTTCGCGTCCGGCAGGTTTGACAGACGCGATGTCGATGCGTTCTGGGGATGGGCTCGATGTACGCTTGCCGGGAGCCGTTTCGGGGTTGCTCTTCCACGTTGCCAGCAGGTCTTGCGCGACGAAATCTGCGTAGGCTTGGTCCATGGCGGCTGTTGCAACGGCCTTTGGCGCCAGCACAGCGACAGACCGCAGTCTCTTGCCGAACTCTAAGACGACCGTCCTGACCGCTTGCGCCTCAGCAGGATTCGAGGCCTGCCCCTGCGCGCGCAACGGCGAGGGGAAACTCGCCGCCATGAGCGCGAACGAAGCGGCAATCATCAGGATGCGCATGTCGGTCCTCGTGCTTGCTTGAAGATCGATGACATAAGCCAGCTGCGGAAATCAGCGGCCGGCAAGCAAGAGCGGCGGTCGCCTGCTCCAGTAACTTGCCTAAAATGGCCCGCGCGAGGCGATGGCCGAGATCACTTCGTTCAGCTCCTGAATGCGACGCGTATAGGCGCGGGCCAGGCAGGTTTCATCGTCAGCGCAAGCATCCCGATCCTTGATCCAGGCGCTTTGGGCCTCTTTCAGCTCGCCGCGTTGGCCCATGGCGACCAGCGAGGTGGCGACGCCATAAAGGGTTGCCATGCGCGCGTCGGCCCGGACCAGCCTGTAGGATTTACAAATCGCGTTTAGCGCGGGGGCGTCGGCGTTGTCGCAGTTAACAGGGGCGAACTCGGCGCACGAGGCCGAGGCTGTAAGCGCGAGCGTCGCCGCAAGGCTTAGGAGCTGGGGGCGGAATTGCGATTTCTGGGGTATCATGGCGGGTTATCTTTTGGCTTGAGAGCCGCGGCGCAGCGCTTCACCTTGAGCTGATCATCATCGTAGCGGCAAAGCGAAACAAAAAGAAACGGTTTCTGACGGCCCTCTTATTCGCTAACCATCGCAAAAATCCGATCTCAGAGATCGCGCAACCGGCGTTCCAGCGCCGCCTCCCAGAGGCGTTCGCGTTTCTCATCGAAAATGAGCGCGCGATCCGCCATCGCTGTGAGCCAGACCCCGTGAGCCATCTCGGATTCCAATTGATTAGGTTCCCAGCCCGCGTAGCCAAAAGCGATGAGGAACTTGCTTGGTCCCGCATTTTGGCCGATGTCGCGGACTATTTCCTTGCCTGAGGTAACGGCCACGAGCCCATTGATGGGGATGGTCCCGGAGCGGTTGTAGTCGGCCGTGTGAATGACGAAAGCAGCTTCGGGCTCCACGGGTCCCCCTGCAATGACCTCCGCGTCGCCTTGAGCCGCGTTGTCTTTTTCGCCGAGGCTCTCAAGAAGGCGCGCAAGCGCAAATCTGCCCATGGGACGATTTAAGGCGATGCCGAGCGCGCCTTCCTTGCTGTGCCTCACGACGAGAAT
Organism: uncultured Alphaproteobacteria bacterium; assembly: GCA_963748525.1. Taxonomy (GTDB): domain Bacteria; phylum Pseudomonadota; class Alphaproteobacteria; order Rhizobiales; family Rhodomicrobiaceae; genus Rhodomicrobium. Next base: position 638,420 of record CAVVJJ010000015.1, on the reverse strand, counting down.
GACCGTCCGGCGGAAGGGAGGATCTCCCAGGTCCGGCGAAGCGATAAGCAGCTTTCCAACGAGAGAGGCGCCGCCGGGCAGCGGCTCAAGCTTTGCCTGAGCAGCGCCGAGGAGCGCCGCTGCAAGAAAAAAGGCGCCGAGCGCCAATAATCGCTTAGACCATGCCGCCGCCGCCATCCACGCCTCGTCCTTCTCCGTGTCCCTGGGTCGATAAGTGAGCCCGGAAAGTGATGTAATTTGGGAATGCCTCTGATGTGGCGGCGGAAAAGACCTGCCGGGCAGCGGTCGAAATCGGCGCCTTGGTGGTCAACAAGGTTCACCGCCCGTCATTTTGATCGGTTTCGGCTTTGAGCCAGAACCGTTTATTTTCAAGGATTTGGATGGAGGCCACGCCCGGAATCGAACCGGGGTGCGCGGATTTGCAGTCCGATGCGTCACCACTCCGCCACGTGGCCCTCTTCACATGTGGTATCATGATCATCGGCGCGTGGAAAGCGGGGATGCGCCGCGGCCGCGGCGTTGACCCCTCTTAACAGCCGGAACGATTTTTGTTAGTCACTCCCGCTAGGCTAAACTTTGGGCACGGCGAACACGATGGATTTTCAGGCGGCGCGGCTCGCAATGGTGGAGTCGCAGATCAGGCCGAACGGAGTGCGAGATCCCCGCATCTTGAACGCGTTTGCTACGCTGCCGAGGGAGGTTTTCGTCCCGGAGAAGCAGAGGGCGCTCGCCTACATGGATGAGGCGGTTCTGGCGGCGCCGGCGGCGGCGGATTCTCCTCCCCGTTTTCTTCTTTCGCCCATGGTTCTCGCGCGGATGCTGGAAGGCGCTAGCCTCTCGCCGAGAGATCGCGCACTCGATGTCGGCGGCGCCACCGGCTATTCCGCCGCCGTTCTGGCCCAGCTTTGCGGCAAGGTCGACGCCTTGGAGGTTTCCGAATCGCTGGCGGAGGCGACGAGGCGCAACCTGAAGGCGGAGAACGTGGAGGGCGTATCCGTGCATCGGGGGCCGCTGAGGCTCGGGCTCGAAGCCGCGAAACCATTCGACTTCATTCTCGTCAACGGCGGCGTTGCCGAAGAGCCGAAGGAGCTATTCGAGCAGCTCGCGGAGGGCGGCCGCCTCGTCGCCATCTTAAGGCGCGGCTGGATGGGACGGGCCATACTCTATTCCAAGAGTTCCGGCGCCGTATCGGGACGGCCGATGTTCGACGCGGGCGCGGAGCACCTTCCGGGCTTTGAACCAACGCCACAGTTCGCGTTCTAGGCGAGGCGCGCCGAAGAGGCAAATCGGCAACGCACTCACGCAAAACGGCGGGGGGGCTTTGAATCCAGGCTTTTTGCCTTTTGCATCTGGCGGCTGCGCGATTACCTTGCAGCGGGCGCATGTGGGGGCATCGTAAAGCGTTTGATGTGCGTGAGTTATGTGGCTTCCGAACAACGGAAACATCCCATGCTATCAAGAAGCGCTTCCTGTTTCCGGAACTCTTCTATGCTCCGAATTTGCAGTGCTGCGGCTCTCCTTGCCGCATCGAGCGGCTATGTCCAGGCGGAAAGCCTGAAAGAAGCGCTAACGGCCGCCTATCTCTACAATCCCACGCTGAAATCGGCGCGTGCGCAGCTCCGCGCGGCCGACAACCAGGTGCCCCTCGCGAAGTCGGGGTACCGGCCGACCATCACGGGCACGCTGCAATATGGCTTTGAGGACATCCGAACCCGGCTGCCGAGTTCCGGCCTGCCGAGCGGCGATATCCCGGTATGCCCCAACGGAATTAATCCCAACGGCACCTGCACCGCAGGCATCGCAACGCCCCTGCCGCTGAGTGCGCTTTCCGGCGCCGCCAACACCGTCGGCAACGGCACATCCAATCCGCGGCAGGCGCAGATCACACTCCAGCAGAACGTCTTCGACGGCTTCCGCACTTATAATAACATCAAGGGCGCCGAGGCTCTGGTCGAAGCGGGCCGCGAGGACGTCCGCAATTCCGAGGAAAACGTTCTCCTCAACTCCGTGACCGCCTACATGAACGTGGTCCGCGATCAGGCTATCGTGAACCTGCGGCAGAACAACGTGAAGGTGTTGTCCGAGCAGCTCCGCGCGACGCAAGATCGCTTCAAGGTTGGCGAGGTGACGCGCACCGACGTGGCGCAGGCGCAGTCGGGGCTTGCGCAGTCTCAGGCCGATCTGAGCATTGCACAGGGCACGCTCTATGGCGATCAGGCGCTCTTCGGCCAATATATCGGCCATCCGCCGGGAACGCTTCGCGACCCCGGCCCTCCGACGGCGCTCCTTCCTAAGACCCTGCAGCAGGCGATCGATATCGCGCAAGCGGAGAGCCCGGGCATTCTGGGCGCGATTTTCCGCGAGCGCGCGCAAGAGCATCAGGTCAAGCAGGTGAAAGGCCAGCTTCTGCCCACGCTCACCTTCAACGCCAGCTATACCAAGGCAGCGCAGCCCTTCGGCGAGCCCAACGTAACGCAGTTCGACGATACGCGCGTATACGGCCAGCTCACGGTTCCGATCTATCAGGCGGGCAGCGTTTCGGCGCAAATCCGCCAGGAGACCGAGACGCTCTCGCAGCGCCGCCAGCAGATCGACGAGCAGCGCGAGCTTGCGCGGCAGAATGTGAGCTCGCAATGGGGGCTTCTCGTCGCCGCGAGGGGCAACGTCGCGGCCGGCAAGTCGGCGGTCGAAGCCACCCAGATTGCCCTCCAAGGCGTGCGGGAGGAAGAAAAGGTGGGCCAGCGCACGATTCTCGACGTGCTGAACTCCGAGCAGCAATACCTGAACGCACAGGTGAACCTGGTGTCGTTCCAGCGCGACCTTGTGGTGGCGTCCTATGGCGTGCTTGCCTATATGGGCCGCTTGACCGCCTACGACATCTCCTTGCAGGCGGAGCTTTACGATCCCGCTCGCTATTACGGCGAAGTCAAGGATGCGTGGTATGGGTGGGGCGCCTCCATTGAAAGCCAGGAGGATCCCCGCGTGGCGCCTGTCGATGATCCGGCGCGCACACCGGAGCAAAAATCGACTGACGGCCCGGCTTATACCCAGAAACTGCCGCAGATCCCGTGATACGGGGCTAGCGCGCCCCGTCCGATATCATTAACGTTGCGGGCGGCTGGCGCGAGTTGCCGCGGCGATATTTAGCGCTTTGAGCAGGTCCCCACCGGCGGGCTGTCGATTCTCTAGCGCGAGCGTTCGAGGTAGGATCCAATGAACCGAGCAGATCAGGCTTCAGAGCCTTCCATGGAGGAAATCCTTGCGTCCATCCGCCTTATCATTTCGGATGACGCCAAGAAGGGGCCTGCGGATCGTGAAGACGGCCAGGCTCCGCGCCCTGCGGCGCTGATGAAAGCCGCCATGCCAGCCGCCGCCTCGCCGGACGAAGAAGTTTTGGACCTCACCGAAGAGCTTGTCTTCCCCGAGGAGCAGTCCGCTCCTGCCGCGGCGGCGTCGCCCTCGGAGCCTCCGCCCGCCGCTGAAGCCGAAGAGGAAACGAGGCCGGAGGAACCCCTAGCTCAAGAGCATGCTCCCGAGCCTGCGAATGCCGCGGACGAAGCGCCGGAGGAGGCCGCGCCGGCAAGCCTCGAGCGCTCCGAACCGGCGAATGCCGCGGACGATGCCCCGGAGCAGGCGGCGCCAGCCGGCCGTGCCGCGCCCGAACCCCGGCAAGAGGCGGCCTTCCGGCCGGCGCCGGTTCCGTCGCGATCGCTTTGGTCGCGTCGCGAGCTTCCCGGATCGCCGCCGGGGGCCGCTCCGGCAAGCCCGAGAGCGGCGCCCCAACCTGCGGCGGCAAGGCAGGCGCAAAGAAACTGGGCCGAGGATATTCAAATGCCCATCTTGGATGGCGGGCCAATCTCGCTGATTGCCCCCGGCGAAACGCAGGTCCAAATCAAGCCGCCGTCCAAGGAGGCGGCTTCGATGGGCGCCCCCGCCGAGGAGGTCCGCGACGCCGCCCAGGCCGGCCTGGGCGAGAAGGAAGAAGCGGCCGTCGCCGCGCTTGCCGAGAGCCTCGCGCGGTCGGCGGCGAGCGCCATGGAGGAGGACGAACTCGAGACTGTCGGCGATGTCGACTTCGCAAGTCTCGACGGGCGCCGCAAGGCCGAGGTGACGGAAAGCTTTGCAAACGCGATCGAGCGGGAGAGCGCGCGCCGCGACCGGACTCCGCTCCCGACGCTGCTTGACGAAGTGTTCGGCCAGGACTTCGCTGCCGAGCCGTTCGCCAAGGCCGAACCGGCCGAGGATCGGGCGAAGCCAAAAGCGCAAGCCGCGAGCCTCCACAGGGACGAAGATGCTCCCGCGGAGCTGGATGCCGCGGCGGCGCAATGGCTCGGCGATTTCAAGGCGGCGCACAGCGACGACTGGCGCTCTTCGGTTTTGCCCGAGGAGCCGGCCGCAGCGGAGCGCAGCGCCCAGGCGCCGTGGAAAGAAGCGCCTCTCGCGCAAGCGCAATTTGTCGGAACCTCGCAGCCGCCCTTCGCGTCCCCAGGAGGCGGGCAGACGCTCGAAGATGCGGTTCGCGATATGTTGCGGCCGCTTCTTGCGGAGTGGCTGAATCAGAATATGCCGCGCATCCTGGAAAGCGCGATCCGCGAAGAAATAGCATCGCGCGGAATTCTGCCCAAAGTAAACAAATAGGCGGCGGGAAACCGCCGTCATGTCACGCCCGGACTGCATTGGCGGTTGCCGGGCGCGAGCCGTTTTTCTAAATCTACCGCAACTTTGGCCCCCACTGCATCGCCGGTCATGCTTGAAAAAACGTACAACCACGCCGCCATCGAGGCGCGGATTTCGAAAAATTGGGATGACGCGCAAGCCTTCCGCGCCGGAGCTGCCTTGTCGGCGAATCCAAAGGCGAAGCCCTATTCGATCGTGATTCCGCCGCCGAACGTCACCGGCTCGCTTCACATGGGCCACGCGCTGAACAACACGCTGCAGGATGTTCTCGCCCGGTTCGAGCGCATGCGCGGGCGCGACGTGCTCTGGCAGCCGGGCACCGACCACGCCGGCATCGCGACGCAAAGCCTCGTCGAGCGGCAGCTCATGGAGAAGCAACAGCCAGGCCGCCGCGAGCTTGGCCGCGAGGAATTCCTGAAGCGCGTCTGGGCCTGGAAGGAGCATTCCGGCGGGACCATCGTCAATCAGCTCAAGCGCCTCGGCGCGTCCTGCGACTGGTCGCGCGAGCGCTTCACCATGGACGAGGGCCTTTCCCGCGCGGTGCTGAAGGTGTTCGTCGATCTGTACAACCAGGGCCTCATCTACAAAGACAAGCGGCTCGTGAACTGGGATCCGAAGCTTCTCACGGCGATTTCGGATCTCGAAGTCGTATCGGTTGAAAAGCGCGGAAACTTCACGTGGTCGGAAAAGACCAAGGATGAGAAGCCGTTCGACGCCGCGGCCTTTGCGAAGCTCATGGCCCGCGATCCAGACGGGCATCTCTATTATTTTAAATACCCGCTCGCCGCGAAGGCAAAAGGCTACAAGGCGGATCACATCGTCGTCGCCACGACCCGGCCCGAGACGATGCTCGGCGATATGGCGGTCGCGGTGAACCCGGCGGACAAGCGCTATGCCGCGCTGCTCAAGGCGGGCGCGAAAGTCCGACTGCCATTGGCGGACCGCCAGATTCCGATAGTCGCCGACGAGCATGCCGACCCCGAACAGGGCACCGGCGCCGTGAAGATCACGCCCGCGCACGACTTCAACGACTTCGAGGTCGGACGCCGGCACAATCTCACGCCGCTCAACATCTTCACGTCCGAGGCGAAGCTCAACGACGCCGTGCCGGAGGCGTATCAGGGGCTGCCTCGCTTCACCGCAAGGGCCAAAGTTGTCGCCGATCTGGCGGAGCTAGGACTGCTGGAGAAGATCGAGCCGAACGCCATGAAGGTTCCCTATGGCGACCGCTCGCACGAGGTCATCGAGCCGTTCCTGACCGACCAGTGGTATGTGGACGCGAAGACGCTGGCGCAACCCGCGCTGGCCGCTGTCCGCGAAGGCAAGACGCAGTTCATCCCGGAGAACTGGCGCACCGTCTACTTCCAATGGCTGGAGAACATCCAGCCCTGGTGTATCTCGCGCCAGCTTTGGTGGGGCCACCAGATCCCGGCGTGGTATGGCCCGGACAATAAGATCTTCGTCGCGCATGACGAAAAGGAAGCGCACGCGCTCGCTAAGGAGCATTACGGCAGGAAGGTCGAGCTGACGCGCGACGAAGACGTGCTCGACACATGGTTTTCCTCGGCGCTGTGGCCGTTCTCCACGCTCGGCTGGCCGGACAAGACGCCGGAACTGAAGCGCTATTACCCGACCTCGGTGCTCGTCACGGGCTTCGACATCATCTTCTTCTGGGTCGCCCGCATGATGATGATGGGCATGCACTTCATGAAGGAGGTCCCGTTCCGCGACGTCTACATGCACGCGCTCGTCCGCGACGAGAAGGGCGCGAAGATGTCGAAGTCGAAGGGCAACGTCGTCGATCCGCTGTCGGTGATGGAGGATTACGGCGCCGACGCGCTGCGCTTCACCATGGCGGCGATGGCGGCGCAGGGACGCGACATCAAGCTGTCCCTGGCGCGCGTCGAGGGCTATCGCAACTTCGCGACGAAGCTCTGGAACGCGGCGCGCTTCTGCGAGATGAACGGCTGCGTGCGCCGCGAAGGCTTCGACCCCGCGAAGGCGAAAACCACGCTCAACAAATGGATCTACGCCGAGGCGAACGCGACGGCGGCGGCGGTCACCGAGGCCATCGAAAGCTATCGCTTCAACGACGCCGCCAGCGAAGTCTACCGCTTCGTGTGGAACCGCTTCTGCGACTGGTATGTCGAGTTCGCCAAGCCCGTCTTCATGGGCGAGGACGAAGCGGCGAAGGCCGAAACGCAGGCGATGGCGGCCTGGACGCTGGACGAGATCCTGAAGCTTCTGCATCCCTTCATGCCGTTCGTCACCGAGGAGCTGTGGGCGGTGCTCGGCGAGCAGGGGCCGAAGCGCGAATTGCTTCTCTGTCTCGCCGCGTGGCCGAAGGTCGCGAAGAAGACGGACCAGAAATCGGTCGGCGAGTTGAACTGGGTCATCGACCTGATCACCGAAATTCGCTCGCTGCGCTCCGAGATGAACGTGCCGCCCGCCTCCATGCTTCCGCTTGCGATCGCCGGCGCGGACATGGAGACGATCGCCCGCGCGAAAAGCTACGAAAGCTTCGTGAAGCGCATGGCGAGGCTCTCCGATATCGCGTTCGCCGACACGCCGCCGCAAGGGTCGGCGCAGTTCGTTCTCGGTGAAGCGACGATGGCGCTGCCGCTTGCGAACGTCATCGATCTTGACGCCGAGCGCGACCGCCTCTCGAAGGAGATCGGCAAGCTGGAGCAGGAGATTTCGAAGATCGACGCCCGCTTCGCCAATGCGGATTTCATGGCGAAGGCGAAGGAAGAAGTGGTCGAGGAAAACCGCGAGCGGCGCGCGGAGGCCGAGGCGGCGGCGCAAAAGCTCAGGGCGGCGCTTGAGCGGCTTAAGGCCGTCGGGGCCTGACCGAAGATCGTCGCCCCGGAAAGCGCTTCAGCGCTAGTCCGTGGTGGTCCAGAACCACTGGCGTGATGCGATCCCTCATAGCCGCTAGACGACGCGACGAGGGCTTCGGTCTCCGCCGCCGCGCAATAACGCCATCGTGATGTGTGAAGCTGATACAGCGCGGATTTGTCCCGGCCCAACGCCTTGACCGCAACATTATCCAGAAAAGAAAAATAACTTCTTGAAGAAGCGAAAGCGTGGCATTGGCGCTGCCGCGACTTTGCTGTGGCGTGCTCGCCACAAAATGGAGGGAATCTCCAGTCAAGCGCATGCATCGGTCGCGATGCTCTTGCGTTTTGGGACCTGGGCATCTGTTATCGGGCGCACGATTGACGGGGTATCGTACTATGGCGCTAATCACGCGACGCCGAGCGGGCGCGTCCTCACGGTGAGGGGCTCCGCGCACATGGATCATGAGACGCTGCAAGCGCTTATAAAAGTCTATAAGGCTCGCGCGAGCGCCGATCTCTTATCCATTATCATCGATGAGTCTGAAGGCCCGCAAGCCCAGGCGGCTTTGCTGGAGCTTTTGCGTTCGCTTCCGCCTGAAACGCTGGCGGACGACGGGTTCGCGCCGGTTCGCCGGAAGGCGTGCCATTTCTGTCTTGCCGCCGAGGATTACGAGCTTGCGGATCGCTTCGCCCGAGGGTCCGAACTCCCCGAGGATCGCGCCCTTCGCGCGCGGGCGCTTCAGGGCCTCAACCGCGAGCAGGAGGCCGCCGCTCTCTACCGGCAGGCGATCGCCCAGGACCCGGCGATGCGCAACCGCGATTTGGAGCGCCTCCTTGGCATCCGGCCCGGCGCGAACGTCGCTGCGCCCGCCAAGATAATCTCTCTCAACTCCTACTCCTCCAGGCGGGAAACGAAATCCGAGCCGGAACGGCGCGACCCGGCCCCCGATGCCTTTCTCGACGATTTCGACGATGTCGCCGTCAGCTTCGCCGATGTCGCGGGGCTCGACGACATCAAGTCGGAAATCCGTCGCCGCATCGTCCTGCCCTATCTCAAGCCGAGCCTTTTTGAGCGCTACAAGCAGAAGGCTGGCGGCAATATCCTTCTCTATGGCCCCCCCGGATGCGGCAAGACGCTGATCGCGAAAGCAACCGCGGGCGAGAGCGATGCGCGGTTTCTTTCGGTCAACCCCGAAGACATTATCGATCGGTACACCGGCGAGGCGGAGAAGCGTCTGCATGTCCTTTTCGATGAAGCTAGGTCGGATACGCCCGCGATTCTCTTCTTCGACAATTTCGACGTGCTGGCGTTCAAGCGCGCGGGGCTCCCGCCCGAAGCGGCGCCCGGCCTGATTTCGGCTTTGGCGTCGGAACTCGATGGCACCCAGCGCAACAATGGCGGGGTCATGATCATCACGGCGACGAATGCGCCTTGGGTTATCGACCAGGCGCTCCTGCGGGCGGGGCGGTTCCAGCGCGTGGTTTTCGTCGCCCCGCCGGGTTTCGAGGCGCGCAAAAAGATTTTGACGGGCGCGGTCTTGGGCGTTCCGGGCGCCGACAAAGTCTCGTTTGACCGGATTGCGCGAAAATCCGCGGGCTATTCGGGAGCGGATTTGCATGCGCTGGCCGACTGGGTCAGCAACGCAACGCTGACGAGAGCGCTGGCTGGCGCCGCCGATGCGATGATTTCAACGGCGCTTTTCGAGGAAGGGCTTAAGCACTTCGGGCCGTCCACTCTCCCCTGGCTGAATTTGGCCAAGGCCGAGATGAAGCCGGTGCAGCGTCATGAAACGCTGGGGCGGCTGTTCTCGCCGCTGTATCGAGCCTGAGGCGGCGCGACCGCCGGCAGAAACGCCCGACTTTCAGAACTTGACGCCGAGGAGCCTCCGCCAGCGCGTATCGGCTTTCTCGCGGCATGCAATTGCCGGGGATGGTGCGCAGCCCGCTAAGCCCTCTGTCGCCGGCCGCGCGTAAATGTGCAGGCGGATTGGGCCTTGCCCATTGAGATCGATGCCGTCGACGCATCCGAGGAAGCGCGGCTCATGGCCCGCCTTCTCAAGAAACGACTGTTCGAACTCTTGCCTCCTGGTCCAGGTGACGAAAGCGACGCTCGCCTTGTTCGTGGCGAGAGCTTCGCCGAGCGGCTTGGGATAGCTGAGCAGCGCATCCGTTCCCGCAAGGAAAATCAGGCTCGGCTCCGTAAGGCCCGCGAACGCGGGAGGCTCGCTCCCGCAACCCTTCAAGCCTTTCGCCGCAAGGGCAGCCCTTTCGCTAAGCCAGATCGGTTCGATGGAGGGCAGCGCCACGCGGAAGCCCGTGGCGTAGAACAGAATGGCGGAAAGAATCGCCCCGAGCAGCGCCGCATTCCAGCAAGAGCGCCATGCGGCGATTGCAGTCGCGGCGGCGACGGCGGAAAAGAGCGCGAACAGGAGCGCCAGGAGAGGGGTCTGCGGCGCCTCCGCGAGCCAAGGCATTACAAAGAGGATAGCAACCTGCGCAGCCGCCAGGATTCCCCACACAACAGCGGTCAGTCGCGAGCGCGGCGTCTCCGTGCCGTCCTCGCCCCAGATCGCCAGCGCCAGCGCCATGGCGATGGCGGGGTAAAGCGGCAGCGCGTAGTGGGGAAGCTTTGTCGGGATGGCTTCCAAGAGGAGCCAGTACGGAACGATCCATGCCAAGAGGAAAAGAAGGCGCCGCGACCGCCGCTTGCGCCATATGGCGAGCGCGGCGCCAGCAGTCGCGAAAAGTGCGGCGGGCCAGAAGGTCCACCAGAAGGCGAGCGCGTAGAAGCCGGGAGGCAGCCCGTGCGCCTCGCGGCCGCTTTGCAGCTTCGACGCAAAATCCTGGCCCATGGAATGCCTGAAGAATTCGCCGCCGGATGCGACGCCGATCGCGACGAGCCATGGAAGCGCGATCGCCAGCGTGAGCAAGGGGCCCCATCTCCAATGGAGATTTTGGAGCCAGGAGCGGCGGCGATCCGCCAGGAAAACGGCGGCGGATGTGGTGAGGGCGAGGGCCGGCGCGACCGGCCCCTTGACAAGGATGCCCACGCCGAGGCCGAGCCAGAACAGCGCCGCCAATCCGCGCGTCGCGCTTCCCTTCGGCGCCATGTAAAGACGAAATAGCGCGCCTTGCGAGAGCGCGATGCTCGCCATCAGGGCCGCGTCGGACTTCGCGATGCGCGATTCGAAAGCGAGCATGAGGCAGGTGGCGAACATCGCGGCGGCAATCAAAGCGCGCTCCCGGCCCATGATGGGGCGCCCCGCCCAATAAGTCAGCAGCACTGCCGCCAGCGCGCTTAGAAAGGATGGAATGCGATAAGCCCAAATCTCGTTGGGCGCCGCGCCCGCGCGCCAAGCCACCGCCGCCGCGGCCGATTGCAGCCAATAGGCGCCAATGGGCTTTTTGTAGCGGGGCTTTTCCTTGAAGCGGATGTCGATGAATTCGCCGGTCTCAAGCATCTGCTTCGACGCTTGAGCGAACAAGGCTTCGTCGCGGTCGGTGACGGGGAGCGCCGCAATGCCCGGAAGGAAAAGGGCGCAGCACAACAGCGACAATGCAATGACCGGCGCAAGCTTCCGCGCCGCGAGCGCACGCAGCAGCGCAGCCGCCTTTTCCTCGGCGATTTCAAACCAGTTGAAGCGTCCAGCGGCGCCGGGGCCGTCAGCGAGTGCGCGCATGCAACGGCCGTAAGCGCCAAATCACAGAATTGCAACAGGCGATTGAACGCGCCCCTACTCCGCGGCGCGCAAGGCAGGCGGGATCAAGGCAACGTCGGACGATACGTGAGGCTTGAACTTCTGGAAGTTCTCAAGGAACATCGCCGCGAGCCTGCGGGCTTGCGCGTCGTATTCTCCCTTGTCGGCCCAAGTCTCGCGCGGCCTGAGAATCCCGGGGTCAACGCCCGCAGCGGCGGTTGGCGCCAAAAGCCCGAACACCGGATCCTGCTCCATGGGAGCGGAATCGAGCTTGCCGGACAAAGCCAGATCGATGAGCGCCCTGGTGTTGGAGAGCGACATGCGCTGGCCTACGCCGTATTTGCCGCCCGTCCAGCCCGTGTTGACGAGCCAGCACGCAACATTGTGCTTGTCGATCATCTCCCGCAGCATCGCGCCATAGACGGTGGGATGGCGCGACATGAACGGCGCGCCGAAGCAGGTCGAAAACGTCGCCGTCGGCTCCTTCACGCCTTTCTCCGTTCCCGCCACCTTGGCGGTATAGCCGGAAAGGAAGTGGAATTCCGCCTGTCCGGCCGTCAGCCTTGATATCGGGGGAAGAACGCCGAAAGCGTCGGCGGTCAGCATGACGATGGCCTTCGGATGCGACGCCAGGCCGGCAAGGCTTGCGCCTTGCACGTAGGACAAGGGATATGCGCCGCGCGTGTTCTCGGTCAGCGCATCGCTGGCATAAATGGGCGCGCGCGTCGCCTTGTCGAGAACCACGTTTTCGAGCACCGCGCCCCAGGTCGAGACAGCCTGTGTGATGCCGGGCTCGTTTTCGGGGGAAAGCTTGATCACCTTCGCGTAGCAGCCGCCCTCGAAGTTGAAAAGGCCATCCATGGACCAGCCGTGCTCGTCGTCGCCGATAAGCATGCGGCGCGGATCGGTTGAAAGCGTCGTCTTGCCGGTGCCGGAGAGGCCGAAAAAAATCGCGGAGTCGCCTGCGCCGCCTTGATTGACCGAGCAGTGCATCGGCAGGATGCCGTTGGCGGGCAGCTTGTAATTCAGATACGAGAAGACCGACTTTTTGATTTCGCCGGCGTAGGAGGTGCCGCCGATCAGGATCACGCCGCGGACGAAATCGCAGGCGATGACCGTATCGCTTCGCACGCCGTGGCGCGCCGGGTCCGCCTGGAAGCTTGGCAAATCGATGATCGTCAGTTCAGGCGCAAAGCGGTTGAGATGCTCGCGTTCGGGCGCAAGAAGCAGGTGACGGATGAAAAGCGCGTGCCAAGCGTATTCGCAGAAGACGCGGACGGAAATGCGATGCGCCGAGGACGCGCCCGCGAAAAGATCCTGCACGAATAGATTGCGATGCGACGCGTGGGCCAGAAAATCCTTGTGGAGCGTATCGAACTGCTCCGGCGTCAGAGCCTTCGCGTTGTCCCACCAAACCGTGCTCTCGGTCTCCTCGTCGCGCACGATGAATTTGTCGGAGGCGGACCGTCCCGTGTGCGCGCCGGTCACGACGGCGAAGGCGCCTGTCGCCGCGACCTGGCCTTCTCCGCGCCGAATGGCCTGCTCGTAAAGCGCTGCGACCGGCGCATTGTGGAGCAGCGCGCTTCGCAGATCGGGCGCCTTCATCCGGTTGTCGTCGTGGGGTGTGTTAGCGGATGACACTGTTCATCTCCAACCATGAGTTCAACGCTGCGCCGGGAAATCCGGCCTGAGAAAAAATGCCCGGTATCTCGAAAGGAATCGGGAGCAAACTTCGGAAAGCGCACTTCGGCGCCGTTGCCAAACCCGGCGCCCCTCGCGGAAAGGCCGGCTTCCGGGGCTGGCCGCAAATTTACCTTAACGCTCCATTAAATGGAAATTAGACTTAGGCGGCGCATCCCTGACATGATCTCCTGGCGTCGCTGCCATCATGGCGAGAATCTTCCTTGGTTTCAGACATTGAGCGAGAAGGCGCCGAGGCCAGGCCGGACGCCTTGAACGAGTGAACTTTTGGCGAGCAAAGTCGCTCCCGAAAAGACGAGCCTGCCTTGCCGCTTCGGCTAATTTTCCTTGACCGCGGTGGCGCCGCTTACGTCGAAAATTGCGACGTAGTCGCCGCGCCTTTCATCCGGCGCGGGGCGTGCCGGCTTAAATGTTCTTGACGCCGACGTCCCAGAACGACTTTTTCGTCGCCTCGCGACGATTGGCGCCCGCACCAGTCGCGCTGAGATCCTCGATTGCGAGGATATAGCCGAACGGGCCGCCTGGAACGCCGCCACGATCAATCCAATAGGAATCGAGATCGGTCCACATCTGTTTGCGCCGGCTGGCGCGGCGGCGGTTGATGACGTGGCTGTCGTTGGCAACGGCAAAAACCGCGTCCGCGCCAATTCGATGCGCGAGGCCCTTCAGCGTCAGAAGAACCGCATCCTTCGGTCTGAGGCCGCCGAGATCGCGGGTCGCGGCGACGATGGCCTGCTTGCCGTCGGCCTGACCGGTCCCTTGCGTCGAGCCGATGGCAAGCGTCAGGCCGCCATCCGGCTTGCGGACAAAGATGAAGGTCATCCGGCATAGCGGCTCTGACAGCAGAGGCCCGGAGCAAGCGACCGTCAATTCTCCCTCGTGCCGCGAGCCAGCCTGGTCGGCCCGGCACAGCGCGACATGATAGGCGCCGTGTTTGCCAGCAATCGTTGCGAGATGCACAATCTCGCCGGTCCAGAGCATTTCGAGCGTTTCCCGACGGATTGCGCGCGCCGCAATTTCGAAATGGTCGACAAGCAGCGCATGCGTCCTGGCGATGGAGTTCTGATGGACGAAATAGGTCGCAAGCGATTTGCGGACCAGTTCGAGCGGCGGCGCCCCAAGCCCGGTCCGGCGTCCATATCGCTCAAGGTACTCAATCCAGGTCAACGACTTGCGCCATAGCACGAGCGTGCGCCAGGTGAACACGATGGATTTCTTGAGACTGTCGGTTCGCGCCAATGTAATGGCATAATTCGCAACCTTCGCGATTGCATTCAACCCGCGCGGCAAATTAGGAATGTCAACCACTTCGCGATTTTGCTCCGATTGATACGGGACCTTCTCCCTCGGCGGAACGTGGGAAGGCGCCGCCGAAGCAGGTCGAAACCGTCGCCCTCGGCTCCCTCGCGTCCGCTGCCTTGGCGGTATAGCCGGAAAAAAAGTGGAAATCCGCCTGTTTCCTCCGGCTTTGGCTTGGCCGGCTTGCTTGCACGCTTTTTTTGTGGCGTTCCGGCGCCGCGCAGGCGTTCAGCCGCAAAGAATTCGGCTTAACGAAGTGTTAAAGGGGAATTTGACTTGGACGACGCATTTCAGCCATGATCTGCCGGTGCGGTGCTTGTGCTTATGATTTTTCCTGCGTAGAGGCATTTCAGCAACAGTCGGAGCGCCTCGTCGAATCGGAAACAACCCTGGATCTCTGATGCCCACAATCGCTCTTGTCGACGACGACCGGAATATCCTGACGTCCCTGCGCATGCTGCTTGAGGCGGAAGGATACAAAATCCTCGCATACACCGACGGCGTTTCCGCATTCGATGGGATCATGAGCGATCCGCCGGACCTCGCCATTCTGGATATCAAGATGCCGCGCATGGACGGAATGGAGTTGCTGCGGCGGCTGCGTCAGAAAAGCGAGATGCCCGTTATTTTCCTGACCTCGAAGGACGAGGAGATCGACGAGTTGTTCGGCCTGAAGATGGGCGCCGACGATTTCATCCGTAAGCCGTTCTCGCAGCGCCTTGTCGTCGAGCGCGTGCGCGCCATCTTAAGACGGAGCCAGCCCCGCGAGGCGACGGCGGCGGTGGAAGATTCCTCGAAGATCATCGAGCGCGGCAAGCTGAAGCTCGACCCGGAGCGCCATACCTGCATCTGGGACAGCAAGCAGGTGACGCTGACCGTTACCGAGTTTCTGATTTTGCAGGCTTTGGCGCAACGCCCCGGCGTCGTGAAAAGCCGCGACGCCCTCATGGACGCCGCCTATGACGACCAGGTTTATGTCGACGACAGAACGATCGACAGCCACATCAAGAGGCTCCGCAAGAAATTCAAAGTGGTCGACAACAATTTCGATGTCATCGAAACGCTGTATGGGGTCGGCTACCGCTTCAAGGAATAGCGCCGCGTGTTGCGAGCCCTACGAGAACATGGAATGATAACCCGTTGCGAACGGTTCGCGGCCTAAACCCCGCTTCGATTGAGTTTGCCGATGGCGACTGAAACTCCCCGGTGGCGGGAAGCCGTGAGCGTTCGCCGGCCGGGCCGCGCGGTCCGCCTCCGTCTCCTGCGCGTCGTCAGGCAGCTTTCCGGGCATTACCGTTTCAACAGCATCTGGCGACGCATCATCGTCATCAATATCATCGGCGTCGCCGTCCTTGTCAGCGGAATTTTCTATCTCAATCAGTACCGCTGGAAGTTCATCGAAATTCGCGTCGAGAACCTGACCGCGCAGGCGGAGATCATCGCGAGCGCCATCGCTCAGATGAGCAAGACCAACGCCGAGGCGGCAGCCGAGACTGGGCAACCCGCCGACGAGAACAAGATCATCGTCCAGTCGGGGCTGTCGAATCCGGAGCTGTCGTTCCGTATCGATCCTGAGGTCGTTTCGCCCATGCTGCAGGTGCTCGCGGGGCCGACCAAGACATGGGCGCGCGTCTTCGACACCGAAGGCACGCTGATTTCCGATCAACTCTATCACGGGATTGGAAGCCGCATGAACAGCGTGGCTCCTGGCAATGGCGGCGATCTTTTTAAAAGCATCTCGGAATTTCTGAGGCCATTGTTCGGAACGCCGGATCTGCCCCTTTACAAGGATTTGGGCGAAGACGGGAAGGCCTATGACGAGGTGCGCGTCGCGCTCGCCGGCAGCGTCGTCCCCATGATCCGCGTGACAGAGGCCGGCGAAACGGTGATCTCGATCGCGGCGCCGATCCGGCATGATTCTACCGTGCTTGGCGCGCTTCTCCTGACGGCGCAGGGCAGCGACATCGACGAGATGATCGCCAAGGACCGCCTTCAAATCATGGAAGTGGCGGCGCTGGTCGCCATTGTCACGGCGATCCTGTCGCTGCTTTTGGCGAGCACCATCGCCGAACCGATGCGCCGCCTCGCCGTCGCCGCCGAACGCGTGCGCAAGAACATCAAGAACCGCGAGCAGATCCCGGATTTCAGCGACCGGCCGGACGAGATCGGCCATCTCTCCCGCGCCTTGAGGGATATGACGAACGCCCTTTATTGCCGCCTCGACGCCATCGAAAGCTTCGCCGCGGACGTTTCTCACGAACTCAAAAATCCGCTGACGTCGCTGCGAAACGCGGCGAGCCTTTTGCCTTCGATCAAGGCGGAGGGCGACCGCAAGAAGCTCGTGGACATCATCAATCACGACGTGCGCCGTCTCGACCGCCTTATCACCGACATTTCCGATGCGTCGAGGCTCGATGCCGAGCTGGCCCGCGAAACGGCCAGACCCGTCAACATGGCGAACCTTCTCTTTACGCTATGCGAAGTCACGCGCGAAAGCCGTCGAGGCAGCGGGTTCGACATCGTCTTGAACGTGCAGGGGTGCAAGACGGCGGGGGACTTCGCGCTGACCCGGGATTACATCGTCAATGGCCATGACAGCCGGCTGAGTCAGGTCATCGCGAACCTCCTCGAAAACGCCATTTCGTTTTCGCCTAAGAACGGGAAAATCTGGGTGAAGGCCGCGCGGCTGCCGAAAGACAACGAGATCGAGATCAGCGTCGAGGACGAAGGGCCGGGCGTCAGCGACGAGAATCTCGAAAAGATTTTCGAGCGCTTCTACACGGACCGGCCCGAGTCTTTCGGGCAGAACTCCGGGCTTGGCCTCAACATCTCCCAGCAGATCGTCGCCGCTCACCGCGGAAGGATTTGGGCTGAAAACCGCCTTTCTCCCGACCTTGAGACCGTTGCGCCGCGCAAAGGCTTTCGTGACCGGCGAAACCCGCGCAGCCCCGCGCCGGTCCCCAAGGGCGAAGAGGTCTTCGCTTGCGGCGCCAAGGAGCGTTATTCCTGGGGCGCACGCTTCGTCGTCCGCCTGCCCATCTGCCCGAAAGTCTGATCGGAGCGCGCGCCCATGAAAAGAACGATTGTTCATGGGACCTGCGTCGCTCTTGGCGGGGCCGCCGCGCTCATCAAAGGCTCCGGCGGGGCGGGCAAGTCCGATCTTGCGCTGCGCTTTCTCTACCTGCCGGCGGACCGGCTCGGCGCCGCCCCCGCCCTCGTCGCGGACGATCAGGTTGTCCTTCGCCGCGACGGCGACCGCATCCTCGCCTCCTGTCCGCAGGCGCTCGCCGGGAAGATCGAGGTGCGCGGCTGCGGAATAGCCCATCTTGAGGCGACGGTCCGCGAGGCCGAGCTGAAGGTCGTCGTCAACCTCGATTGGACGGGCGACAGACCGCGTTTTCCAGAACGGACTGAGTGGGAGACAGTGCTGGACGTCGCGGTGCGCAGCATTCTCATCGACCCTTTCGAGCTGTCCGCGCCGATCAAGCTGGCTCTTGCGATTTAAGATAGCTTTGGAGAGTCAGTGGATTAACGAACTCTCATGGTGGAAGGGGCCATAATGAGCTTGAACGTTGAAGGGTTGCGCCGCAAAATAATTCGGCCGAGTTGAACCGGCCCGCCCCCAAGCCTTCGGAAAGACCATGATAGGCCTCATCATTGTGACCCATGGCAATCTGGCGAGGGAGTTTGTCGCAGCGCTGGAGCACGTCGTCGGAGCGCAGCAGCAGATCGCGACCATCTCGATAGCGCCGAACGACGACATGGAGGAGAGGCGCAACGCCATCCTCGCCGCGGTCAAAAATGTTGAAAGCGGAGATGGCGTGATCATCTTGACCGATATGTTTGGCGGGACGCCTTCAAATCTGGCAATATCGGTGATGGACGCCGGGTCGGTCGAGGTGATTGCGGGGGTTAATCTCCCGATGCTCGTCAAGCTGGCGCGCGTCCGCGAAGAGGTTGCCTTGGCCGACGCCCTCAAGCAGGCGCAGGAGGCGGGCCGCAAGTATATCCACGTCGCGAGCTTGGTTCTAAACCCGCACTCATGAAATCCGATAGAGACGCGCGCAACGGCCCACGATCGACCAATCGCAAACGGGCGACCCTCGACGCGGCCGACGGCATCTACCAATGCCTCGCGGAGGTAACGATCATCAACAAGCGAGGGCTTCATGCCCGCGCGTCGGCCGCTTTCGTCAAGATGGCGGAGCAGTTCGACGCCGAGGTGACGGTCACAAAAGACGACCAGACCGTGCCCGGCAACTCGATCATGGGGCTGCTGATGCTGGGCGCAAGCCCCGGCACTACGATCTCGATCGAGACTGAGGGGCCGGAAGCGGAAGAAGCCCTGGAGGCGCTGACCGCCCTCGTCGAGGCTGGGTTCAACGAGGGCGAATAATCGAGACGCCGTCCGTTACGCGCGCGCCGCAAATCATCCCTCAGCCTCATGTCGCTGGCGCCCGATGCTGCGGCGGAGTTGCATCTCGGCGGCAGCGACCCCGGCGTTTGCAAGCTCACTTGGCCGCGCCAGCAACCTTCAGCGCGAAGGCGTAGGCCAGCGCGTCCTCCTTCAGACGGTCGAAGCGGCCGGACGCGCCCCCGTGGCCCGCGTCCATATTGATCTTGAGGAGCAGCAGGTTCGCGTCCGTCTTATGCGCGCGGAGCTTCGCCACCCATTTCGACGGCTCCCAATAGGTCACGCGCGGGTCCGTCAGTCCGCCGGTGGCGAGAATGTTCGGATAGGCCTGCGCGCGCACATTGTCGTAGGGCGAGTACGCCGCGATGGTCCGGTAATCGTCGGCGCTTTCGATGGGGTTGCCCCATTCGGGCCATTCCGGCGGGGTCAGCGGCAGCGTGTCGTCGAGCATGGTCGTCAGCACATCCACGAAAGGCACATCCGCGATGATGCCCGCGAACAGCTCCGGCGCCATGTTCGCCACAGCGCCCATGAGCATGCCGCCCGCCGAGCCGCCTTGCGCCACAATGCGGCCCACGCTCGTGAAGTTCGTTTGCCCGAGATAACGCCCCGCAGAGATGAAGTCCTTGAAGGTGTTCGTCTTCTTCTTAAGCTTGCCGTCCTTGTACCAGCGGTAGCCTTTGTCCTTGCCGCCGCGGATATGCGCGATGGCGTAGACGAAGCCGCGATCCGCGAGACTGAGCGCATTCGTCGAGAAGCCTGCCGGGATGGACATGCCGTAGGAGCCATAACCGTAGAGCAGGCAGGGCGCGGAGCCGTCGAGCGGCGTCTCCTTGCGATAGAGGAGCGACACGGGGACAGTCTCGCCGTCCCACGCGGGCGCGAAAACGCGGCGCGTCACGTAGTCGGCGGGGTTGTGGCCGCTCGGGACCTCCTGCGTCTTGCGTAGGATTTGCTCGCGCGTGCGCATGTTGTAATCGAAGACCTGGCGCGGCGTGGTCATCGACGAATAGACGAAGCGCAGCGTCTCCGTGTCGTACTCGTAGCCCTGCGACATGCCGAGCGAATAAGCCTCCTCGGCAAACTCGATGGCGTGCTCCTCGCCGCTGGCGAAGCTGCGGATCACGATGCGCGGCAGGCCGTCCTCGCGTTCGAGCCGCGCGAGATAATCCTTGAAACAGGTGTAATCGAGGATCAGCCGCCCCGGCTTATGCGGAACGAGATCGCGCCAGTTCTCGCGGCCGGGCGCGTCGATGGGCGCCTCCACGAGCTTGTAATCCTCCGCGCCGCCGGAATTGGTGAGGATGATAAGGCGGCCTTCGTGGTGTTCGGCCTGGTACTCGTGGTTCATCTCGCGCGGGGCGATGAGCGTCAGGCCCTTTTCCGGCGCGCGAAGGTCGAGAAACCGGATCTCGCTCGTCTCATGGTCGCCCGCGCCGATGAACAGATAGCGCCGGTCCTGGCTTTGGCCGATGCGTGTGAAAAAGCCGGCGTCAGGCTCCTGGTAGACGACAAAGTCCAGCTCGGCGCGCGTGCAGATGTCGTGGCGCATCGCCTGCAAAGGCCGGCGATGCTCGTCGACGCGCGTATAATAGAAGGCGCTGGCGTCCGCGTTCCAAACCGGCTGGCCCTCCATGTCGGGAACCTCGTCGGGAAGCTCCTCTCCGGTCGGCAGGTGGCGCACGCGGATCTTGTAGAACTCCGATCCCTTGTCGTCGAAAGCATAGGCGAGAAGCGTGTGATCGTTGCTCCACGCGGAGGCGCCGAGCGAATAATAGGGCTTGCCGGCCGCGAGCGCGTCGCCGTCGAGCAGCACTTGCGCCTCCCCGCCATCGCGCGGCCGACGGCACAGGCGCGGATGCTGCCCGCCCGTGACATAGCTCGTAAAATAGGCATAAGGGCCGTCGGGCGTCGGCACGGAGGAATTGTCTTCCTTGATGCGGCCCTTCATTTCCTTGAACAGCGTCTCCTGGAGCGCCTCCGTGTCCGCCATCGCGGCCTTGGCATAAGCGTTTTCCGCTTCGAGATAGGCCCGCACATCGGCAGAGAGCGCCGACGGGTTCCTCATCACCTCTTGCCAATTGTCGACGCGAAGCCACGCGTAATCGTCGACGCGCTCAATCCCATGATGGACGTCGCGGACGGGACGTTTCCCGGCGACCGGCGGATTTGAGGGGGGCGTCGACGCTTTCCGGTCCATGGCCTGCCATCTCCTGAAGTTGAGGCCCTTTTCTATGCTTTCCGCCCTCGCATCTCAACACCCGATCGGAAAGAGTCCGCCAGGACGCCTGAAGCTCGACAAGATTTATGCAGAAAGTCTAGCGCTGTAGAACCGATCACAATTAGGCTATGCCCGGCCGGCCCATTTGAAAAAGTTTTCATTTTCCCCATGTGATAATCATGAGGAGATGACCATGGACACGCGTGTTTATGCCCCCTCCGTTAGCCTCGACGACAAGTATCGCGTCGAAGGCGAACAAGTGTTCATTACAGGCGTTCAGGCTCTCGTCAGGCTTCCAATGTTGCGCCGCGAGGCCGACGCCAAAGACGGATTGAACACGGCAGGGTTTATCTCTGGTTACCGTGGTTCTCCGCTTGGGATTTACGACAAGCAGCTTTGGCAGGAGCGCAAGCGGCTCTCCGAACATCACATCGTCTTTCGCCCAGGCGTAAACGAGGAACTTGCGGCGACTGCCATCTGGGGCAGCCAGCAGACTGCGCTTTTCCCCGGCGCCCGCTATGACGGCGTCTTCGGCATCTGGTACGGCAAGGGGCCGGGCGTGGACCGCTCGGGCGACGCTCTGAAGCACGCCAATTTCTTCGGGACCGCGCGCCACGGCGGGGTTCTGGCGCTTGCCGGCGACGACCTTGCCTGCAAGTCCTCCACGCTGCCGAACCAGAGCGACTTCGCCTTCATCGACGCCGAGATCCCGGTGCTGAACCCCGCCGACATCGCGGAGATCATCGAGTTCGGCATGAAAGCCTTCGAGCTTTCGCGCTTTGCGGGGCTGTGGGTCGGAATGAAGGCGATCTCCGACACAATGGACGCCAGCGCGACCGTAAGGATCGACCCGGCCCGCTATGCAGCCCATATCCCCGAGGGCGTGGCCGAGCCTCCGGGAGGACGAAACGCAAGGCTTCGCCTCACGCCTCCGCAACAGGAAGAAATTCATCGGCGCTATCGCCTGCCCGCCGCGCTCGCGTTTGCGCGCGCCAACCGCTTCGACCGGATCGCTCTCGACAGTCCGAGAGCCCGCATCGGCATCGCCGCGTCCGGCAAGGCCTACCTGCATGTGCGGCAGGCGCTGCGCGATCTTGGAGTGAGCGACGGCATGGCCGCGGCGCTGGGCCTGCGCGTTTATAAAGTTGGCCTTGTCTGGCCCTTGGAGGAGGAGGGCGCGCGCTCCTTCGCCGGCGGGCTCGAAACCGTGCTCGTGGTCGAGGAGCGCCGGGACGTGATCGAGCATCAGCTTCGCGCCGCGGCTTATGGCCTGGCCGATGGCCGCCGCCCCCGCATTCTCGGCAAGCGCGACGCCGGCGGAGCGCCGCTCGTCAGCGATGTGCTCGACCTCGACACCGCCGCCGTCAGCCGCGCCATCCTCCGCGTCATGCCGCAGGAGTGGAAAACGGAGCGCATGCGGGAGATCGAGGCGCGGCTCCTCGAGGCCGCGAAGCCTTCCGCCGCCGCTCCCCTCCACCTGCGGCAGCCCTATTATTGCTCGGGCTGCCCGCACAGCACGTCCACGCGCGTGCCGGAGGGAAGCCGCGCGGTGGCCGGCATCGGCTGTCACTTCCTCGCCACCGCCATGAACCGCAACTCCGACGCCTTCACGCAGATGGGCGGCGAGGGCGTGCTGTGGGTGGGGCAGGCGCCCTTTACGGACGAGCCGCATATTTTCGCCAATATCGGCGACGGCACCTATTTTCATTCGGGGAGCCTCGCCATCCGCCAGGCCATCGCCGCGGGCCACAACATCACATACAAGATTTTGTATAACGACGCCGTCGCCATGACCGGCGGCCAGCCCGTGGACGGGCGGCTGTCCGTGCCGCAGATCGCGGCGCAGATGCGGGCCGAGGGCGTCGAGCGCATCGCCATCGTCAGCGACGACCCGGATCGCTTCCGGGGCAATCCGCGCGTGCCGCCGGGCGTGACCTTCGATCATCGCTCAAGGCTCGACGCCGTGCAAAAAGAGCTGCGCGAGACGCCGGGCGTCACAATCCTGATTTACGATCAGGTGTGCGCCACCGAAAAGCGCCGCCGCCGCAAGCGCGGGCTCATGGAACATTCGGAAAGGCGCGTCATTGTTAATGAAGGCGTCTGCGAGGGTTGCGGCGATTGCTCCCGCGCCTCGAACTGCCTTTCCGTCGAGCCGGTGGAGACGGAATTCGGCCGGAAACGCAAGATCAATCAATCGAGCTGCAACCAGGATTTCACCTGCACCGATGGGTTCTGCCCGAGCTTCGTCTCCGTCTATGGCGGGACGCTTCGGCGCGAAAAGCCGCAAGATCATTCGATCGCGGAGCTTCCCGAGCCGCGCCTGCCGCCAATCGGCGCGGATGGCTACAACATCCTGATCACCGGCATCGGCGGCCTCGGCGTCACCTCGCTCGCCGCCATGCTCGGCATGGCCGCGCATCTCCACAACAGGCAGGTTCGCATCGTCGATCAGATCGGGCTCGCGCAAAAGGGCGGCGGCGTTTATTCGCATTTGAGGATTGCCGAGCAGGGAGCTGAGCTGTTCGCCTCGCGCATTGGCTCGGGACAGGCCGATCTTGTGCTTGCCGCCGACATCGTCGTGGCCCATGGCAAGAACGGCCTGCCGATGATGAGCGCGGGCCGCACCGCCGTCGTGGCGGATGGGCAGGTCACCCCGACGGCCGAGTTCGTCGCCAACAACGCGCTCGCCTACGACGCCGCCTCGATGAAGGCGCGGCTGAAGGCGAATGCGCTCGCCGTCGACGAATGCGACGCGCAGGCGATCGCAACCGCGCTTCTGGGCGACGCCATCTTCGCGACCATGGTGCTGACCGGCTTCGCCTGGCAGAAGGGCCTGATCCCGCTCGACCGCGGCGCCATCATGCGCGCCATCGAATTGAACGGCGCGAGCGTCGAGATCAACAAGCGCGCCTTCGAGATCGGCCGCGAGGCCGCCGTCGATCCGGCGCCCATCATGGCGAAGGTCGCGCCGCCGCCCAAACTCTCGCAAACGCTCGACGAGCTGATCGAGATCCGCGCCCGCGATCTTGCCGCCTATCAGGATGCGGCCTATGCCAGCCGCTATCGCGCCTTCGTTGAAAAGGCGCGCGACGCGGAACGCCGCGCGAAGCCGGGGAGCGAAGCATTTACCGCGGCCGTCGCCCGAAATCTCTACAAGCTCATGGCGATCAAGGACGAATACGAGGTCGCGCGCCTGTACAGCGACGGCGCCTTCGCGAAGCGGCTGAAAGAGAAGTTCGACGGCAAAATCAAGCTCGCCATTCATCTCGCCCCGCCGATTTTCGGCGCCCGCGATCCCGATACCGGCCTGCCCGTCAAGCGGACATTCGGCGGCTGGATGCTGAAGGCGATGCCGCTGCTCGCCAAGGGCAAGCGCCTGCGCGGCACGCCTCTCGACTTTTTCGGGCGCACCGCCGAGCGAAAGGCCGAGCGCGCTTTGCTCGCCGAATACGAAGCGCGCATCGAGAAGCTCCTGCCCGAGCTTTCGCCCGCGAACCTTGCGCTCGGCGCGGCTTATGCGAGCGTGCCGGACGCGATCCGCGGTTTCGGCCATATCAAGGCGGCGAACGCGGCGAAAGCGCAAGCGCGCTACGCGGAATTGGAGGCGGCGCTGTTCTCGCCAGCCGGGGCGTTGAAGGCGGCGGAATAGCATCCCTCTCGCCGTCTTGACAGCGCGCGGCCCCCAGGCGCTCCTGTTTTGGCCCGCCGCATGGCTGATGTGCAGGAGGAACGCATGCTCCAAAACTCTTATAGCGGTCTCGATTTCGGTCTCGGCGAGCAGGCCGACATGCTGCGCGACAGCGTGCGCGCCTTCTCCGAGGCCGAGATCGCGCCGCGCGCCGCCGAGATCGACCGGACAAACGCCTTCCCGCGCGACCTCTGGCCCAAGATGGGCGCGCTCGGCCTGCATGGCGTCACCGTCGAGGAAGAATGGGGCGGCGCGGGGCTTGGCTATCTCGAACATTGCGTGGCGATGGAGGAGGTGAGCCGGGCGAGCGCCGCCGTCGGTCTTTCCTACGGAGCGCACTCCAATCTCTGCGTGAACCAGATCCGCCGCAATGCGAGCGACGAGCAGAAGCGGCGCACTCTGCCAAAGCTCATCTCCGGCGACCATGTCGGCGCGCTCGCCATGTCGGAAGCGGGCGCCGGCTCCGACGTGGTTTCGATGACGACGCGGGCGGAGAAGCGCGGCGACCGCTATGTGCTGAACGGCGCCAAGATGTGGATCACGAATGCGCCGCATGCGGACGTGCTTCTCGTTTACGCCAAGACGGATCCCGCAGCCGGCTCGCGCGGCATCACCGCCTTCCTCATCGAAAAGGGCGCGAAGGGCTTCTCGGTTTCGCCAAAGCTCGACAAGCTCGGCATGCGCGGCTCCGATACGGCCGAGCTTGTGTTCCAGGATTGCGAGGTTCCCGAGGAGAACGTCGTTGGCGGCGTGGGGCGCGGCGTGAATGTGCTGATGTCGGGCCTTGATTACGAGCGCGCCGTGCTCGCCGCCGGGCCGCTCGGCATCATGCAGGCCGCGCTCGACGCCGTGCTGCCCTATATCCATGAGCGCAAGCAGTTCGGCCAGCCCATCGGCGCGTTCCAGCTCGTGCAGGGCAAGGTCGCCGACATGATTGTGACGCTGAACGCGGCGCGCGCCTATGTCTATGCGGTCGCCCGCGCCTGCGACCGGGGCCATGCCACGCGCGAGGATGCGGCGGGCGCGATCCTGTTCGCCTCGGAAGGCGCGACGCGCGTCGCCCTGGACGCGATCCAGCTTCTCGGCGGCAATGGCTATATCAACGACTATCCGACGGGCCGCCTTTTGCGCGACGCCAAGCTCTACGAGATCGGCGCCGGAACGAGCGAGATCCGGCGCATGCTCATCGGCAGGGAGGTTTTTACAAAAACGGCATAATATCGGTATATGTCAATTATTGCGATATTGACATCTGTGCGGTTTTCAGCCAAAACTGGGGGAAGAGGTGTCGGTCATGGCGAAACGGAAGAAGAGCGACGAAGGCGGGGCGGTCGAGCCCCGAGGTTTTGAGGAGGCGCCTCAGGCGCGATTTGTGGCGGTCCATGGGCCGCGGCCGGGTCTTGGCGTGGCGAACCGCGTGCGGCTGACGCTTGGTCCCGGCGGACGCGTCGTGATCCCGGCGGCGCTTCGCGAGGCCATGGAGATCGAGGAGGGCGACGCCATCCTCGCCTGGGTCGAGGACGGGGAGCTTCATATGCTGAGCCCGCGCGTGGGCGCGAGGCAGGCGCAGGCCATGCTGAAAAGCCTGATGCCCGAAGGCGCAAGCCTTGCCGACGAGCTGATCGCGGAGCGGCGGCGCGAGGCCGAGGCCGAGAGCCGTGCCTAGCATCGTCTTGGACAGCTCCGCCATCCTCGCTCATTTGCAAAGCGAACCGGGGTCGGAGCGGGTGGCCGAACATCTCGGGGACGCTCTCATCTGCGCCGTCAACTTCTCCGAGATCGTCTCCAAGCTCGTGGAGCGCGGCGCGGCGCTTTCCCTGATCCGGCCCGCCCTTTCGCGCTACGGTCTGTCGGTCGTAGCTTTCGACGAGGAGCTGGCGGAGCTTGCCGGAGCGCTTCGGGCGAGCACAAAGGCTCGCGGGCTTTCGCTTGGCGATCGCGCCTGTCTGGCGCTGGCCGAGCGCGCGCGCCTGCCCGTTCTGACGGCGGACCGCATGTGGAAGGATCTGGGCGTTGCCGTCGATGTGCGGATCTTGAGGTAAGAAAAGCTCAGGCATTCGTGCTAACCTCGGCGCGCGGCATCCAAAGGCGAAGACCCTATGGCGAGGCTCGACAGCGCAATCGACAGGCGCTCGGCGGAGTTTCAGGCGAATGCGGGCGCCATGCAGGCGCAGCTCTCTGTTTTGCGCGAGAGACTGGCGCTGGCGTCGCGAGGCGGCAGCGCCGAAGCGCGGGAGCGTCACATCTCGCGCGGGAAGCTTCCGGTTCGCGACCGCATCGAGCTGCTGCTCGATCCTGGCTCGCCTTTTCTGGAAATCGGCGCGCTCGCCGCGAACGGCCTTTACGGCGGCGACGCTCATTGCGCCGGCCTCGTCGCCGGCATCGGCCGCGTGTCGGGGCGCGAATGCATGATCGCCGCCAACGACGCAACCATCAAGGGCGGAACCTATTATCCACTCACCGTGAAGAAGCATTTGCGCGCGCAGGACATCGCGCGGGAAAACCGGCTTCCCTGCCTCTATCTGGTGGATTCCGGGGCGCCTTCCTGCCTCAGCAAGACGAGATTTTCCCGGACGAGCGCCATTTCGGGCGCATCTTCTACAATCAGGCGCAAATGTCGGCGGCGGGCATCCCGCAGATCGCCATCGTGATGGGGCCGTGCACGGCGGGCGGCGCCTATGTGCCGGCCATGTGCGACGAGAGCATCATCGTGAAAGGCGCCGGCACGATCTTTCTGGGCGGCCCGCCGCTTGTTCGCGCCGCCACCGGCGAGATCGTCAGCGCCGAGGAGCTTGGCGGCGCCGATGTGCACAGCCGACAGTCGGGCGTGACCGATCACTATGCGCAGAGCGACGCGCACGCCATCGGCATCGCGCGCGCCATCGTCGCCGGCCTGAACCGCGTCAAGCCCGCCTCGCTCGACGCTCTCGCCCCGCGCGAGCCGCTCTACCCGCCGGAGGATCTGTACGGGATCGTGCAGGCCGACGTGCGCAAGCCCTATGACGTGCGCGAGACCATCGCACGGCTCGTGGACGGGTCCGAGTTCGACGAGTTCAAGAAGCTCTACGGCCACACGCTCGTCTGCGGCACGGCGCATATCTGGGGCTATCCCGTCGGCATCCTCGCCAACAACGGCATCCTGTTCTCGGAGAGCGCGCTGAAGGGCGCGCACTTCATCGAGATCATGGCCCAACGCGGCATTCCGCTCGTTTTCCTGCAGAATATCACGGGCTTCATGGTCGGCAAGAAATACGAGGCGGGCGGCATCGCAAAGGACGGCGCGAAGCTCGTCACCGCAGTGGCGACCGCGAATGTGCCGAAATACACCGTCGTGATCGGCGGCTCCTACGGCGCCGGCAATTACGGCATGTGCGGGCGCGCCTACTCGCCGCGCTTCCTGTGGATGTGGCCGAACGCGAAAATCTCCGTCATGGGCGGAGAGCAGGCGGCCACCGTGCTCGCCATCGTGCGCCGCGAGGGGATCGAGGCAAAGGGCGGCAGCTGGAGCAAGGAAGAGGAAGAGGCGTTCAAGGCGCCGGTCCGCGCGCAATTCGCCACGCAGGCCGACCCGTATTATTCGACCGCGCGGCTGTGGGACGACGGCATCATCGATCCGGCGGACACGCGCGTGGTGCTGGCGCTCGCGATCTCGGCGGGCCTCAACGCGCCGCCGGCCCCCGCGCGCTTCGGCGTCTTCAGGATGTGAGCGAAGCATGCTCGCGCGCCCCTTCCGCTCGCTCCTTATTGCCAATCGCGGCGAGATCGCCTGCCGCATCGCGCGCACGGCGAGGCGCATGGGCCTGCGCACGGTTGCAGTCTATTCCGAAGCCGACGCCGGCTCCCGGCATGTGAAAATCGCCGACGAAGCGCGGCTGATCGGCCCGGCGCCGGCCCGCGACAGCTATCTTAACATCGAGCGCATCATTGCCGCCGCCAAGGCGAGCGGCGCGGAGGCCATCCATCCGGGCTACGGATTTCTCTCGGAGAAGGCCGAATTCGCCGAAGCCTGCGCAAGGGATGGGCTCATTTTCGTCGGGCCGCCTGCGTCGGCCATCCGCGCGTTGGGGTCGAAATCGGCCGCGAAGGCGCTTATGGAGAAGGCGGGCGTCGCCGTCGTTCCCGGCTATCATGGCAAGGCGCAGGATGCGGCTACGTTCACGCGCGAAGCCAAGAAGCTCGGCTTTCCGGTTCTGCTGAAGGCTGTGGCGGGCGGCGGCGGCAAGGGCATGCGCATCGTGCGCGGCGAAGACGAGCTTTCGGCCGCGCTCGCCGGCGCCAGGCGCGAGGCGGAGGCGGCTTTCGGCGATGGCGCGCTGCTCATGGAGAAGTTCATCGAGCGGCCGCGCCACATCGAAGCGCAGGTCTTTGGCGACGTTCACGGAACCGTCGTGTCGCTGTTCGAACGCGAATGCACGCTGCAGCGCCGCCATCAGAAGGTGATCGAGGAGGCGCCGTCGGCCGCGCTGACCGACGAGCGGCGCGAGGCGCTCTGCGCGGACGCGCGCAAGGCCGCCGCCGCCATCGGCTATGCCGGCGCCGGGACTGTGGAATTTGTGGCGGACGGCGGCGGCGCCTATTTCATCGAAATGAACACCAGGCTTCAGGTGGAGCATCCCGTCACCGAGGCGATCACAGGCGTCGATCTCGTAGAATGGCAGCTTCGCGTGGCCATGGGCGAAAGGCTGCCGCTGCGGCAAGACGAGATCGCGCGGCGCGGCCACGCCATCGAGGCGCGCATTTATGCCGAGGACGCCGCGGCTGGGTTCCTTCCTTCGGCAGGCGAGATTTCGCATTGGCGCGCGCCCGAGGCGGACGCTGGCTTGCGCATCGACGCGGGCTTCGGCGAAGGCGACGCCGTTTCCCGCTATTACGATCCCATGCTGGCGAAAGTCATCGCCCATGCCGGGACGCGCGAGGCTGCGCTCGCCCGGTTGCGCGCGGCGCTTTGTTCTTTCGAAATCGCGGGCGTCACAACGAACATTCCTTTCCTGTCCCGGCTTCTGGCTGAGGACGCGGTTCAGAAAAACGCGGTCGATGCGGGCTTCATCGAGCGCGAGAGGGCGGGGATTGCAAAAGCGGAGGGGCCTTCGGCTTTCGTCCTCGCCGCCGCCGTCGCCGCCATCCTGGATCGCGAGAAGGAAGAGATGCGCCGCGACGCCGCCGATCCGCATTCGCCTTGGGCCGCGGGGAACCCCTGGACGCTGTTCGCGCCGCGAAAACGCGTCATCGAGTTTCGCGACAAGGGCGAGACTTACAACGCCACGCTGACGCATCGGCGCGATGGGCTTACGCTGGAGATCGGCGGCGGAAGGATAAGCGAAGGCCGCGCCCCCTCAGCCCGTCCCTCGCCCGCGCAATCTGACGATGCAACGGCCGCGCCAGGACTCCCTCTCCCACCACCGCATCCGATTGGGGAAGCGGATGCTCCGGGATCATTGGTAGAAGGCCGGGGTGCGGGGTTGTTTGCCGGTCCCTTGGCCTTTGCCTCCGAGCCTGTCCCAGGCGAGAAGGCGCGCTTCGCGGTGACGCTCAACGGCGCGCGGCGGACCATGACCGCGCTCTACGATGACGGCGCCGTCACCGTGTTCGACGGGCCTTCGCCGATCAGGCTTGCGCTCGCCGACCCGTTCGCGGCCGAAACCATCGACCCGGACCTCGAAACCGGCCCTGTCGCGCCGATGCCCGGCGCGATCGTCGCGCTCGTCGCCACGCCGGGCGAGACCATCGAGGCGGGCGCTCCCCTCCTGCTCATGGAGGCGATGAAGATGGAGCACACGCTGCGCGCGCCGGCACGGGGCCGCGTGGCGCGATACCTCTGCGCGCCGGGCGACTTCGTTGCCGAGGGCGCGGCGCTGCTCGAATTCGAAGCCGAGGACGCCGCCGATGGCTGAACGCGTGCGCATTGTCGAGGTGGCCCCTCGCGACGGCCTGCAGAACGAGGCCGCGCCGCTTCCGCCCGCGACGCGCGCCGCCTTCATCGAGAAGCTCGCCGCCGCGGGGCTGACCTCCATCGAGGCGGGAAGCTTCGTCTCGCCGAAATGGGTTCCGCAGATGGCCGATACGGCGGCGGTGCTGAAGGCGTTGGGGCATCGCGCGGGCGTCTCGTTCCCGGTGCTGGTCCCCAACATCAAGGGACTCGACGCGGCGCTCGCGGCGGGCGCGAAGAGAGATCGCCATCTTCGCCGCCGCCTCGGAGACGTTCTCGCGCAAGAACATCAACTGCTCCATCGCCGAGTCTTTCGAACGCTTCGCTCCGGTGGTCGAGCGCGCGTCCGGCGCTGGCTTGCGCGTGCGGGGCTATGTCTCCTGCGCGCTCGGCTGCCCTTATGAGGGGCGCGTTTCGCTTGAGGCCGTGGCGGCGGTCGCGGACCGGCTCCTGCGGCTCGGCTGCTATGAGGTCTCGCTTGGCGACACCATTGGAGTGGGTACGCCGCTCGCGGCGAGGGAGATGCTGAAGGCGGCGGCGGAGCGCGTTCCAATGGCGCAGCTTGCGGTCCATTTTCACGACACCTACGGACAGGCCGTCGCCAACATCTATGCGTGCCTGGAGGAGGGCGTGCGCGTGGTCGACAGCGCGGCGGGCGGGCTCGGCGGGTGCCCCTATGCTGCGGGCGCCTCGGGCAATGTCGCGACCGAGGATGTGGTCTATCTCTGCGACGGGCTCGGCTTCGAGACGGGCGTGGACCGGCGCGCCGTGATCGAGGCGAGCCGCTTCATCTTCGCTGCGCTGGGCCGAGCCGGCCGCGCGCTCCGCCCCGCCTGATCGCCATTCGACGCCCGGCGCCTCTGTCGTCCCACGCCACCCTATCGTCGCCCCGGAAAGCCACCCTTATCGTCACGCCCCCGAAAGCCACCCTATCGTCGCCCCGGAAAGCGCTTGCGCTTATCCGGGGTCTTAACAACGCTCGCCCCTTTCAAGATCCCGTGTCTGCGCAACGTCATTGCATGCCGCAGCGCGCACCCAAGCCGACGCCGTTTGTGGTATCATAATACCGAAAGAAACACACGTTTTTGCGAAACGAACCCAATAGGGTTAATCGCCGGTGTCCGCGGGCGCGCCTGGACGCAATGAAAAAGGGCGGATTTGGGTCCGCCCTTTGGGAAGCATGCGAGGCGCGGGATCACGCGTAGCGCCCGCCGCTTGAGAAGCGCCGCTCCTCGCGGGCCTCGCGGCGATCGCGGCGGCGATCACGGCGTTGACTGCCGCCGCGCGAGTTGGCGAAGAGCTGCGGCTCTCCATAGCGTTTGGCGACCAGCCCGGCGAGAAGGCCGCCCGCAGCCGCAGCCGCCGTCACGCGAAGCGGCCCGTACTGCCGGACGGCGTCCTCGATCTGCCGCGCGACGTCGTCCACCGACGGGATTTGGCTTTGCAGCGTCTGCACCGGCTGGCTCAGCGCTTGGCTAACGCTGGCCGCCTGCTTTTTCTCCCGCGTAGTTCCATAGGCGATAAGCGCGATCAGCAAGCCAGCCAAGGCTAAAATTCCCGCCATGATCCCAGCCGACGCCACCGGGTCGTTGCTCCTGGAATTGAGAGCCCAGAAACCGGCCAATATCGCGAACACGATCGCTCCAAGGAACGCCATCCCAGCCGCGCTCAAGACGAGATACCTCGTCGCCAAATTTTTCACGTAACCGCCCAAGCGCTGGCCCGCTTCGCCAACGGCCAGAAGCCTCAGAGCTTGTCCAAACATGGGCGTTGCCTCTTCAACGCGTCAGCAGCGCGCCGACCAGGAAACCGACGCCGGCGGCAACCAGCGTCGCCTGCACCGGCTTGTCGCGGATTTGCTGCTCGATGTCGCCGACGTTCTGCTGCACCTTATCCTTCACATCCTGCAGCGTGTTTTGCGCCGCGGCGCCGTATTTCTCGGTCAAGTCCTTCACCTGGCGGCGGAGGTCCTCGATCTCGGTCTGCCCCTTGTCCGCTGCGTAGTCGGTGGTGGCGTTAATGTCGTGGATGG
The DNA here is from genome assembly GCA_963748525.1 of uncultured Alphaproteobacteria bacterium. Lineage (GTDB taxonomy): Bacteria > Pseudomonadota > Alphaproteobacteria > Rhizobiales > Rhodomicrobiaceae > Rhodomicrobium. The sequence goes on along the minus strand of CAVVJJ010000015.1, from coordinate 605,924 downwards.
TGTCCTTAGCCATGACGGCCTTCCCTTTCGCAAGAATTTCTGTGCACGTAGCGACGGGCGCGCCCGCCTCCGTAGCAGCACAACGCGGGGAAACGCCGGGCGTTCCACGAAATCCTCCGGGCACGGCGGTCGCCGCCTCTCGGCCCTGGGCTTAGCCATCGCCAGCCTCCCCCCGTTTATTTATGGGCCGGGCGTCCCTTGCAGCGCCGTGTGTCGCAAGCCATCTTGCAACTCCGTGGGGAGATGAAAACAAGGGAGCGCATAATGACCGACGCCCAGAAATACATCGACGCCATCAAGAAATATACCAGCACCGTGAACGAGGCCGCCGTGGCCGGCATCGTAAGGCACTGCGGCATCGCGCTGAGGAGCCGCGACGCCTCGCTCGTCGCCGGCACGGATCCCGAAGAGTTGAAGCGCGTGCGCGAAAGCTGGCTGAAGAAGAAGCTCGGGCTTACCGACAGCGACGCCGATCTCGACAAGGCCATCCACGCCGTAATGGAGAAAATGAAGGGAGAGCGCGCCAAGGAGCGGGTCGCGGTCTATTATCTGCTCGCGGAGCACTATAACAAGCTCGATAGCCTCGTTAAGCCGGCGGCTCCGGCGAAAGTCAGGAAATCCGCGTAAAACTGCGCGGCTTCCGTTCTTAGCCGGCGTCCGGCGCCGGGGCGATGGAACGACGACTCCAGAAGCGCGGCGGCGCCCTGCGCTAGGCGCGCGCGGGGCGGCGCCGTTCGTGGAACCATGCCCGGTACTGGCCCATTTTCGCGCGCTGGGCCTGCGGCGCGTGGCGCTTGCATGTGGACGCCTCCTCGCTTCTTTCGGAAGCGCCCCATCTCAGCTCAACGCAATCGTTCAAATTATACGCCATTTCGAGGTCGCCCGAGCGCTCGGCAAGGTCTTTCAGCGCGAGCGTCCAGGGGGAGCCGTCGCTGCGGGTATAGGAGAATTTCCGCCCGGCAAGCTCGGACTCGAGCACGTTCTGCAACTCGGCCTGCACATCGGCGACGCTCTTGCCGGCAGGCATGGCGTATCTTTCTGGCCGTCGCGCAACCCGCTCCGGGAAGCTGCGCACGACATCGATCGCGATCAGGAGGCGAAGATCGCGCGCAGGCGTCGCAAAGTCCTCCCAGGCGCCGGCCGCCTCGAAGATGGCCGGACCATCCGGCATCTCGGCTTCGCCCTTGCCGCTGGCCTGATATTTGCGGCCGTTTTCCACCGATGTAACCCGCGCCTTCGCCTGCTCCTCTAGCGCGGCGATCGCCTCTTTCATGGCGCGCAAGGGATCAAGCGGCTCGGGCGACATCACGTCGTCCATGCGGTCGTAAAAATCCTCCGGCCGCAATTTAGACTGGTCGAGCGAGAAATCGCCATACTGCGGATTCCTCGCGATTTCGGCGTTCGCGAGCCGCCTCAGCGCGCCGCCCCTCTCTACGATGGGACGGAAGCGTTTGAAGCCCGGGCCGCCAAGCGCCGGGTCCTGCGCGAACAGGAAATTGCCGCGCCAGAAGCGCTTGCGGGCCACGGTTCCGTCAGGCTGGCCGTCCACGGCGAGAAAAAGGCCAGCCATATCCGGCGTCTGTGCGATTCGCCGCACGAGCATCAGAACGTGGCCGTAGGGATCGGCGTAGATCGTTCCCGGACGCAGCGTGTCGGCAGTGAGCGGCACCGGATAGTAATCGGTATTTTCGTCGTTCAGCATGGTGCGCCCAGACCCCGAATGCACCGCGTCGGCGAGCTTCGGCAGGTAGTGGGCGAACGAGGCGGCAAGCGACTGATATTTCGCGGCCGGCCGGCTTTGGGGATGGACGAGTACGGGCTGCCGGAGCGCGTCGAACAAACCGCCGCCGGCCGCGGTTTTCGGGTCAGGCGAAGGCGGCGCGGCTTCCGGCTCGAGGTTCTGAATGTTCCACCACTCGTGGCACCTCGGCGGCTGTCCGCCCCCGCCGCGATTGCACTTCGAGTAGCCGAAAGGCAGCCCCATCTTGAACGAGAAATAAGCGCGCAAGAAATAAGGGAGATCGGCGCAGTCCGGCTTTATGACGAGCCCCGATTTCATCTTCGCGAAGCCCCAGATAATTGAACAGGACATTGCGGGAGCGGTCGCGCAATACCTCATGCAGCGCCTTCCAGGACGGCTGAGCGTCGAGGGGCGCATCGAAAAGCTTCTCAAGCCAGGCCGAATAAAGATTTTCCGTGGCGCGATCCCAGGCGGCGCGCACTGGCCACGCGCCGTTCGACCCGTTGCTCGGACGCGGCGGCTCGTAGCCGAGCACGGCGATTTCGCGCGTGACGGGGGCGCATTTGGACGACGCATCTTGCGCGAGCTTGGCGCGCCACGTTCCCGCAGCGGGCGATCCCGCCTCGGCAAACCAGAAATAGGGCGGCCCTCCCAGGCGGTCGCGCGACCTGGCCGCGACGCTTCCATCGGGCGCGATCAGCGAAAGCTCGCCGTCGATGGGCTTCTCCGAAGCGAAGATGACGCGCAAAGGGGCGCGCTTTCCACGGCGCCATCGGCGACGCGAGGACCGAAAACCCGTCCGCCTCGCCGCAGCCTTCGGCCGAAGCCTTTGAGCCTGCCGTCGAGAAAAAGAAGACGAAGAGAGCGCTCGCGATCAGCGGAAGAGCCGCCGCAACGAAAGACCCGCGCTTCTTGAAGCCTCGTCCGCTTACGATGGACATTTTCATATTCACCAAAGCTCTCAAAGTATTGTCTTGGTTCGATTACTCGCGCAACCTCGCGCGCGCCTTGCCGCGCGGGGAAGCCTCCTCCTGCCCAGCTTCGACGGCATCTCCGATTCTTGTGTCCGATTTGCGTCATCGGGCGCAATTTTCAGCGCCGAGCAAGGGCCTGTGGACGGGCATCAATGCGCTGTCTGAGCCGGCGAGACCGATTTTGGCAGGCGAATCTGCAATCCTCGGTTCGGGTTAGCGATGCGACGCAGGGGAAGCGGCATGCCAATTTCTCTCGGCGCGGCCGGCCCGGCGACGGCGGCAATGGAGCGTGCAAGACGCCCCGATGCGGGCGTCGGCAGCAATTAAGGCAGTACACTCGGCGGCTGCCCCGTCGCGGTCAGGAAGAACCGCCGCCACGCGTTGAGCGCCGCTCGCTGCTGCGTTTCGAACTTCGGCCGCTGAAGCAGCGCGATCTCCACTTCGACGCCCTTGAGCACGGTCTCCGCATCAACGGACATAAGCCCGTGGAGGGCCTTTTCGCTCAGCGCGCCGTTATACGCCGAGGTTTGCGCGCCATGCTCCATCAGATCCGAAATAAGGATGAGCTTGATGTGCGCGCCGGGCGGCGCGCTGAGGCTGCCAATGGCGACTTCGATCGAGCGGGCGATGGGGGATTCCGGCGCGGACCCCTCGCCGCCGACGCCTGCAAGAGCGGCGTCGAGCGGTTCGAGGAAGGCGCTTTCGTACCGCGCCGCGACGCGTTTTGCGTTCTCGAAAAAGGGATTGGCCTCGCTGCCCGGGTTGCAAAGGTCGGCAACGGTTGTGAGCGCGACGGAGGCGCCACTGCTTCCTTGCGACAGAAGGTCGACCGCGATCCGCCCGCCGCGGCGGGCCGCGCTGCGTTCCGTGGCGACGATCTGGCGCGCCCTTTCTCGCTCCAGCTGGGTGAGCGGGTCGGTCTTATCGATCAGAATGAGCGTTATGGCCTTGGCCGCCTCGACGGGGCAAAGAGTTTCGCGATCGAGTTTCGCCGGCCCAAAGGTTCTTGCGGCGAAAAGGCCGCCTCCCGCGAGCCCCGCGGCAAGCACGACGAGCGCGGCGCCGAGCGCCGTCTTCGCGATCATGGCTCGGGCCGCGGGGGAGCGGAAGCTGTCGGACCTGTCTGAAAGCTCGCCTGAACGACTTCCGCCAGAAGCTTCTCGAAGCCGCCGGAAGCCGTTTCGAAGATGCCGAGGCTTTCGTCCTTCTCCTTCTGCACGGCTTTTTGCAGCGCTTTGAACTTCTTCTCCTGTCCCTCGACAAACTTGACGTGCTTGTCGTTCAGCGGCGGAAGCGCCGGCGTCGAAAGCGCATACCGGTCGAGGGCTTTACGATCCGGGAGCTTATTGAAAAGGCGATGGTGGCGGGCGATGTCGGCTTCTCCGTTTCGGGACGCCTCATCGAGGGCGTCCTTCGCCGCCGATAAGTCGCCGGCATAGGCGTGATGCAGCGCGGTAAGCTCGGCCAGATCTCGCGCATACGCATCGAGCTTGCGGTCGATGGATTGGAATTGCGCGGCGACATTGGCGTTGGCCTGACTCAAAAGGCGCCGCAGCGCCGCCGCGTTTCTGGCGCGAGCCTCGGCATAGCGGCGGCGGCACTTGCCATAGCCGGGAAAAGGATCGTCGAATTTGTAGCCATCGGCGGCTGCGACAGTAGCGGCGCAGAGCCCGATGATCAGAAGGAAGAGGCTTGTGAAACTCTCCAGATCGAATGGCGCCTGAAAGACTTTCCGGAGCGCGTCCATCTCGGATCGCTTGCCCTTCTCCTCCGGGGAGGCTTGTCTTGCGGCTTCGGCCGCCAGCGAGGGGAATGGCGGCGGCGGCGCCTTGAAGCCGCCTGGCGTCTCGCTCGATGCGTGTTTCTGACCGGATATGGCCACGCTAGCCTCTCGCTTGGGCGCGGACGTCGTTTGAGCGGCGAGTTCAGCTTTCGCCGTTGCGGCCTTGAAGTCCCGATAATGCGCCCCGAACAGGTTTACGGCCAAGACCGCGGCGAGGCCCGCGGCCGTGAGCGCGAGGGCGAGCGCCTTGGCGGAAAGCGAGCGGCGGTTAAGCTGCGGAAGCGCTATGAAACCGACGAGAAACGCCACGCCGACATTGGCGATGGCGAGCGCCATGGCTTCGAGCCAGCCTCCGAACAGGCCGCGGTCGCTCGTCTCGGCGAACAGAACGCCGTTGATGCAAGCTTCGATGAGAACGAGCATGCAGAGAATGCCGAAGCCCAGCACCGGGGATTCAGGATAATGCGCGTCGCGAGTGAGCCCGTTCTCCGCCTTGAAGCGCTCAAGATCGGCATGACGGCTGCGCTCCTCCCGCAGATGATTGGCGAGATCCGGCCCGCTTGCGATCAGCGCTTTTTGCCGCTGGAAGCGGACCTGCTGCAAATCGCCATCAAGCCTTGGAAGCGCGCATCTCTTTTCCTTGGCTTCGATCTTCTGAGCCAGAGCCTCCAAGCCAGCCTTGGATTCGGAGAATTGCTTATCGAGTTCTGCCTGGGCGCGCTGCGCGACCTGCAAGAGTACGGCCGTTGAAGCTTGGCGAAATTCGGCCGCCTCGGCAGGGGAGGCGCGGTCTTCGAGCCGTGTCAGGGGCGTGACGGTTTCAGCCTCGGCGGGAAACGCCGCCCGGAAAGGGACTATCTTGGCGGCCTGTACGACCCGTTCCTCGGGCGGCCGTTGGTCGTTATCGCCAGAGCGGTCAACGGTACGCTCGCCGCCCTCATCGCCCGGCGCCTTATCGATACTCATACGGCACACGATATTTATTTCCAAAACAGAAATTAACCTATTCCAATATGCACAAAAAGAAAACGCGGCATCCAGCCTCGGTGCGTTTTCGTACACGATTGGTGCGCGAGGGCAACGCATCTTGTGCTAAGGGCAACGCCTCTTGTGATAAGGCTGACGGCCTGGAAAGGACTGAAGAGGGGTCGGCTATGACAATGTCTCGCGCGCTCGTGTTTCTTGCCTTGCTGTTCCTGCTGGCGTGGCCTTACGCCAAGGCTAACGCGCTTCCGGCGCCGGCGGGCATTCCCATCGCCGCCGAGCGCGTGCTCGCTGCGGCTTGGGGCGGCCGCTGTCCGAGGCTTTGCCGCGATTGGTTCGACGGCTGCAATATTTGCAGCTGCAGCCACGGCCGCATCAATGTCTGCTCGCCGGGGCCATGCCTGCGGCTCAGCCGGCCGCGCTGCCTGCGATGGGGGTTCTAGTCGTCCGATTCCGGCATTTGCGTGCGATTGCAGCACCACTAGCAACTCTCTGAGTTCTAGCTGGTGCGTTCGATCAAAACGCAGACTTGACCACGCCGCCGTCGGCCCTCACAACGGCGCCGTTGATCGCGCTCGACAGCGGGCTGGCGAGAAAGACGATGGTTTGCGCGATCTCCATCGGATCTTCGAAGCGCTGCAAAAGCGAGGTGGGGCGGACTTTCTTGAAGAAGTCTTCCTCGACGGCCTTCTCATCCTTCCCCTCAGTCCTGGCCATGTCCCTCACGAAGTCCATGACGCCCTCCGAAGCAGTCGGGCCGGGGGCGACCGTGTTCACCGTTACCTGCGTCCCCTTCGTCAGTTCGGCCAGCCCGCGCGAAATCGCCAGCTGCGCCGTCTTCGTCATGCCGTAATGGATCATCTCCTGCGGGATGTTGATCGCGGATTCGGACGATATGAAAACGATGCGTCCCCAATTTAGAAGGAGCATCGGCGGGAGAAATGCGCGGCTGAAGCGAACGCCGGACATGACGTTCACCTCGAAAAAGCGAAACCAGTCTTCATCCGGGATGTCGCCAAACGGCTTTGGCTCAAAGATGCCGGCGTTGTTGATCAGGATTTGCACGTCGCCGATGTCCTTCACTTCATCGACGATCCTGTCGACGGCCGCCTTCTCGCGAAGGTCGCCGAAGACGCCATGTGCTTGGGGCAAATCTTTGCGCGCATGATCCACCGAATCTTGCGTCCGTCCGTGAATGACGACGTCCGCGCCTTCGCGCAGCAGAAGCGCCGCGGTAGCTTTTCCGATGCCTTTGGTGGACCCTGTGACGAACGCAAGCTTGCCTTCGAGGTTGTAGTCCATGGAGGTGCTTCCTTTATGAGGGCGACTGCGATACGGCTCATTTGGAATATCGGCCCGTGTTGCGACATGTTCCACCCTGAAGGAGAGCGCCCAATGTTTATCGCCATGAACAGGTTTCGCGTGAGGAAAGGATGCGAGGCGGATTTCGAGGCGGTATGGCTCAACCGGGACGTTTTCATCAATCGGGAGCCGGGCTTCGTCGCCTTCCACATGCTGAAGGGGCCGGAGTTGGAGGATCACAGCCTCTATGTGTCGCACACAGTATGGGCGAGCCGCGAGGCGTTCGAAAATTGGACGCGATCGGAAAGCTTCCGCGCCGCGCACAAGGGAGCCGGCGGCAACAAACCGCTTTATCTCGGCGGCCCGAATTTCGAAGGGTTCGACGTTATTCAGCACGTGAAGCCGGCATAGGCCCGGTCGCGTAAAAGCGGCGAAGTTGCGGTTTCGGGCCTTGCTCAGGCGCGACGTCGCCTCTTCGGCGCAGCCTCCTCGGTGGCCCAATTTAGCGACAGCACGAATGGCTGCTTGCTCGCCGCTATGAGCGCACCGGCAAGTTGCGCGATCGTGTCGAAGCCGGCCGCTGTTGCTAGCATGAGCTTTCTCGTATTCGGATCGGTCGTCGCCCAGCTTAGCGCGCGCAGTTGCGCTGCATGGTCACGCCAAAGCTCTACGTTGTATAAAGTGGAGTGCATTGTCGCCGTCGCCTGAAGGTGTATTGGTAAGCTTGTAATCTCATCTTTTTATAAAAAAAGGATTGACTATAGGAGCGACCGCTAATCTTCAAGGAAACTTGAGCGAAGCCACAGACACGCGAGGCCGGAAACGGGCCGCCGCTGCTGAAGCCGCTGTCAAGGGCGAGGGATGGGGCGAGTGAATTTGCGCAAAGCCCGAGGCAGGCGATCAGGCGGCTTGGCGCCAAAGTTTGGGCCATTCACCGCGAAATCGCAACGGCTGTGCGCTCATCGCCAACGACGGCGAAGATCCCCACGTGAACGGGGTTTTCGGCTTCGGGCGGCGCGGGCAAGCGATATTGAAGGCCTGTCCGCTCCCGTAGGCCCGCACGGAAGCCAGCGAAAATTAGCCGTGTTTTCTGGGAGAAGATCGAGTTGAGGATCGCGCCCGGATTCGCGAGATGCCTTCTTTCAGGCTAACCGGCTCGGTGCTTGCAGACGGGATAGCGACTATCTTTCCGTCTACGAATTTCAAATGCCCTTGTCTGGGTGTAAGCCGTTCGCTCCGCGATATTGGGAACACAACAACGTTTGACCCTTTGCCCCTGCCCATGGCGATTCGCTCCCAAAATGTGCCCCGAAGCAATCTCGTCGGTAGGCGCCGATATTGTCAAGCTTGTTGACGATCCGGCCGCCGACTGTGGAGAACGAGAAGCGCCGATTTGGGGCCATTGAGCAGTCAAGCGCGGTCGGAGATCAAGCGGACTTAGCGGAAAAGGCGAACCAACGCGAGGACCGAAGTGAAGTCCATGGCCGGCAGCATTTCGATGACAGCCGTCTCGCGAATGTCCTCCACGCGCCACATGTGGCCGGCGCCGTCGGCGGCTTCCCCAACCAGTCTAGGCGGCTCCAAAATACCTATCTCGCATTGGGTCGCCATTCCTAGTTAGGCCGAGTTTGGTCTTTCCCATCAGCGCGAGACGCGAAGCTGGCTGAGGCCGGCCGCAATATTTTGAAACGTCTCGGTGAGCGTCTCGGAGGTTGGATTATAGAAGAAGTTCGAGGGGCTGCTTGCGCATTGCTGCAGGAGCGACAGGCCTCTGCTATTGATGGCGTTGCCGAACCCCACCGTATAGATCTTGATGCGTCCCGGATTTCCAGAGGCGTCGGTGACGGCCTTTATGGCGTTGCAGAGCTGAATTTCTTTCAGATCGAGATTGTAGGCAGCCTGGTCCTCGATCCCATACAAGGAAATGGGAAGCGCGTAGATGTTGAGGTGAGGACCGCTCAGATAGCCATAAGCGCTGTAGTAGGATTGGTCGAAGCCGTTGGTCGGGCTCGTCGACTGCCCATTCTGCACGTCGTTCTGGCCATCCGTCGCCAGAATGATCGCCTTGATCGTGTTGGGGTCCGAGTAAGGCGCGCCGTCGCCGAAAGGGCCATTCGGCGAGAGGAGATGCCATCCCCACATCAGGCCGACAGGGATCACAGTCGCGCCGGAGGGGCTCATGGCATCGATTCCATCGAGAATCGCAGCTTGATTATTGGTGAGGCGGATAATCGGCTGAACCTCGCAGGAAAAGTTCGGCCCATTATCCGGAAGGTTGGAGACATATCCGTTGGCATATTTGGTTATGCTGTACTGTTTTTGAGCTAGCGTCGCGCTGGCTGGGAATGAGCCGTCCGGCAAATAGTGGTTGTAGGAGCCGTTGGGTTCGCTTGGCGCGAAATAAGGCGTATAGAGCGTTTCGGGAGTGCTGGCGGCCGGGGCGGTCTCTTGAACATCGAAAGGCTCGGCGCGGGCGCGCACGCAGCCGCCCCAATTGGCGTTCGTCAACTTGCTGGCAAGCCAGATAAGACCTTTCTCTTTCGGAAGGTCCAGATTCTCTCTCGTCAGGGCGCCGGCGCCCCCCGCGTCAAGCCAGGAAGCGCTCTCATACTGGGTTCCCACATTCACGGCGGCGGAGAAAGGCACGACGGCGATCCTGACATATTGCAGGGTTGGATCGCTCGCAAACAGCGTATTGACGAGCGCAGCGGAGGCCAATTTCAACCCCTCAATGGCGGTCACGCCGTTGCCGAGGACTAGAACGACTTCGAGTTTGGCCCGCGTCATCGAAACTTCTGCGCTCACCTCCACAGCGAGCGTTTTGTAGCCGATAATTCCTAGAAAACTTGTGGTCATTGATGCGTTCGCCGTGACGACGGCGCTGCTCGCCGTGCGCGTTACCGAGACGGATTGGAGCGTTCCCACCCTCGACAGGGTCGGATAGTTGGCGGCGATGAAGGCCCGGGCTTCCGCCGTGGCCTCGTTGTCGGATAGGGTCAGGGACTGACCGGCATCGAGAGCCGCAGCGTCGACAGCCGCTCCCAACTGCTGCTTCATAACGAGGAACTGGCTCAAGTCGATGGCCGCAGCCATCAGCCCCAGCATCGGCAGCAAAAGGATTGCGAAGAGAACCGAAATGACGCCGCGCTCGCTCCTGCGGAAGCGACGCGACCGCCCAATCATCCTTCTGAACATGGCTTGAAGCACTGCCTTAGCGTTGGATTAACCGGCCGCATCTATAACGGGAGCTTGGCAGAAGACCGTATCCCAGGTTGCTTGTCGTAAGCTTTCAGACGGGACGCTTTAGCGAATTTTTCGGGGCTGGCTCGCTCATGAGAAGTGAAGGCATGAGCGTCGATCTCTGCCGCGGCAGCCGGCGCCTGCTTCGGCGGTTGATGTCTTTTCTCGGCGAGCGGAAAGGCGTCTCGGCTCTGGAGTTCGCCCTGATCGCTCCCCCCTTCTTCATGCTCGTCTTCGGGATCCTTGATGTCGCGCTCATCTCCTGGGCGGGATATGAGCTTGAAAACGCAACGGTGGAAACGGCGCGGCTCGTCCGCACCGGTCAGGCCCAAGGCGCAGCCTGGACTTCCTCGCAGCTGGCGGCGCAGCTTTGCAGCAAAGTTGTCATTCTCGCCAATTGCGCCACAGCCGTCAGGCTGAACGTTCAGACATTCTCAACATTCGGCGCGATCTCGATGCCGAACCCGCTGGATCAGAACGGCGCCCTTCGCAACGACTTCACCTACTCGACCGGCGACCCCGGCTCGATCGTCCTCGTTACCGCCTATTACGAATGGACTCTCACCAATCCATTGACGAGGGCCACGCTCGCCAATCTCAGCGACGGCAATACCCTGCTTCAGGCTTCGGCAGCGTTCCGAAACGAGCCCTACCCCGGAACCTAGGGACGCCTCATGATCGATCCAAATCGGAAAGTTCGAAAAGGAAGCCGCCCCCGCCTCCTCAAGCTTTGCTTGCAAACTGCCGCGCGAGTTGCTTCGGACAACGAGGGCGCCGTTCTCATCGAGGCCGCGATCATCCTTCCGATCCTCCTCACGGTCTTCTTCGGCATGATCGAATTCAGCGACGCGTTCACGGCAAAAAGACGGGTTCAGTCCGTGGCGGGCACAACAGCCGATCTCGTCGCCCGGACGCAGTCTGTGACAATCAGCGACCTCGCAGATGTTGCAAGCGTTGGCGCTCAATTGTTGCAGCCGTTCTCCTCAAGCGGTCTCACGCTCAAGATTTCCAGTGTAGCCGAGGACTATCAGAGCAAAACCACAGAGCAATGGAACTGCTCCTGGAGCAGCATTTCAACTGCCCCAACCTGCACGCAGACCGGCGCAGCCTATGCAGGCGTCCCTGCCGGCATCCTGAGAGCGGGGGAAAGCGTCATCGTCAGCCAGGCAACCTACACGTTTAAGCCGGCGATTGGAGAGTTCCTCCTCGGCGGCGTTACGTTTACAGCTGCATCCTACTTCCGGCCGCGCCTTGTCTCGTCGGTGACGCTGCAATAGCGGCGCAGGGTTTCTATTCAAGCGTGTACCGGTGATCGAATCTTAACCCAAGGGCGCCAAAACGAATACGCTCAAGCTAGCAGGCGTCTAAGCGACCATGGTCTCTTTTGGCAAGAAGACACGAATAGAGGAACCGGCGGCGGCTACGTTCGCGCTCGGTCGCGGTTCTCCGACTGTCAGGACGCGCGGGCACGCGACGGGGGACATCATTCGCGAACAGGTCCTGCTTCGGATAGAGCCCGTTGCAGCGGTGCGCATGCAAAAGGCGGAGCTGAAGCTTTTTGTGAACAGCCTCGTCTCTCGAATTGCCGATGAGCGCAAGCTCCTCCTGAACCAGAGCGAGCAGGATGCCCTCACCAGCGATATCGTCGACGAAATGGTAGGGCTGGGGCCTATCGAGTCGCTCCTTAAAGACCAGACGGTCGCGGATATTCTCGTGAATGGCCCTCTTATGATTTATGTGGAGAGGCGCGGGAAACTGGAGTTGACGAACCTCAAGTTCCGTAATGACGCGCATGTGCTTCACGTGGCGCAGCGGATTGCATCCTATATCGGTCGAAGCATCGACGAGGCGAACCCCATGCTCGACGCGCGGCTTCCAGACGGCAGCCGGGTCAACGTTATCATTCCGCCCTTGAGCCTGAAGGGACCGGTTATCTCGATCCGCAAATTCTCGCAGAAGATCCTCAGCTTCAAACATCTTGTCGAGGCAGGGTCGATGTCGCGGAGCCTCGCCGCCGCGCTCGAGATCTTTGCGCGCTGCCGCTTGAATATCATCATTTCCGGCGGCACCGGCTCCGGCAAGACCACGCTCCTGAATGCGCTCTCGGGAATGATCGACGCAGGCGAGCGCATCGTTACGATCGAGGACGCGGCCGAGCTGCGCCTGCAGCAGGAACACGTCATTCAGCTCGAAACCCGGCCGGCGAACATTGAGGGCCAAGGCAAGATCGATCAAGGGGGGCTGGTGCGCAACGCGCTGCGCATGAGGCCCGACCGGATCGTCGTGGGCGAGGTCCGCGGACCGGAGGCCTTCGACATGATGCAGGCCATGAACACAGGCCATGACGGCTCCATGTCGACCATTCACGCCAACTCGGCCCGCGACGCCTTGGCGCGCCTTGAGAATATGGTCCTCATGGCGAATGCGAATATTCCCCTTCGCTCGATACGAGGTCAGATCGCGAGCGCGATCGATGTCGTCATTCACACGGAGCGGATGCGCGATGGCGCGCGGCGCGTGACCGAAGTGGTCGAGGTCGTAGGGCTGGAGAGCGATATTATCCTTCTCGGTCCGCTCTTCAAATTTGAATACAAGGGCGACGGGCCGGGCGGTTTGTTATCGGGCGAGTTCGAAGCAACGCCCATCTCGCCGCGGTTTCTTCCTCGCATCAAGTATTTCGGGATGGAAAATGCGCTCCTCGACGCCCTTGGCGTGAAGAAGAGGTGGGACGCGTGATCATGATCTTCCCGGTCCTCTTTCTTGCGACATCCATCAGCTCAGCCATGATTATCGCGTTCGCGCTGGTTCTAACTCGGAGAAAACAGCGGGAAGTCGATCAGCGCCTGAGCCTTCTTCCCAGGAGGGCCGTCATCTCGAAGGCGCAGCCGCAGGCCGCGGCGCAGCCGGCCCCTCAAATATCGAATCTGGCGAAAGCTCAGCGCTTTCTGCTTCTCGATAGCGAGCAGCCTTGGGAAATGAGGACGACGCCGGCGCAGCTTGGATCCGTTGCGGTAATTTCGGCGGCGTTCTTTTGGCTCCTGTCACGCTATCCTTTCGGCTTGTCAGCCTCAATCGCCGCCGTGGCAGCCGTCTTTGCGGCCTATTTCATCTCTCGCCTGTATCTCATCCGGGAATGCAAGCGCATGGAGCAGGACTTCAGTGCTTTGTTCCCTGACGCTGTGGACGCCATCGCTCGCATGCTGCGTGCGGGATTGCCTGTTACGGCAGCCTTCCAGATTGTGAGCGAGGAGGCGCCCTCGCCGGTTGGCGCGGTGTTCGCCAAGCTATCGGGGCAACTGCGGATCGGCATGCCAGTGGAAGATGCGCTCCGCCATAGCAGCAAACGCATTCGCGTTCCCGATTTCCAGTTCTTCGCCGCGGCGGTGGCGCTGCAACGGACGGCCGGCGGAAACCTGCTGCCAACGCTTGAGGCGCTTGGACAGCTCATGCGAAGCCGCCGTGCGGTGCAGCTTAAGGCCCGCGCCGTGACCGCCGAAGTCCGACTCACCGCTTACATTCTCAGCGCGCTGCCCTTCCTGATAATCGCAGCCTTGCTTGTGCTTTCGCCTGACTATTTGTCGCCTCTGTTCGCCAGTTCGCGCGGGCGCGTCATCCTCGGCCTCGCAGCCGGCGGGATTTTGACCTCGGCTTTCGTGATGGGGCAGATGATGCGCGGCATCGAGGACGCTTAATCGCCGGAGACCATTGTGCCGCAGCCGCTTATTTCCAACGCATTGCTCGCTCAAATCGCTGCGTACATGACGTTCGCGACGTTTTTCATTGGCGGGGCGCTTCTTGTCGTTGCGAGCAGGCGCGGCCGCGCCGAGGCGATTTCACGTCGCGTCGAGCTTGTGAGATCATCGCGGGGCGCTGCGGCGCCTCACGTCAAGACGCCCGAGGAGTATGAATTCGAGGATAGCGCGCATGGCTTGACCATCTCCGAGCAGCGCCACATCGCGCGGCTTTTCGAGCGTTTCAAAGTGCCGCCGGACAGGGCCGTAGCCGCCTTCACGATCTTGCGGTTGCTCGTGATCCTTGTGCTCGGCGCCCTGACCTTCCTCATGATCAGGCATGCGTCCTGGCCGCTTCCGCTCTTAGTCTCGACGGCCGCCGCCTTGTCAGGGTGGTTCATACCGATCGTCGCTGTGAGGATCGGCGTTAGAAACCATCGAAACGCAGTGGCGCTCGGGCTGCCGGACGCAATCGACCTTATGGCTATCTGCGCCGACGCTGGCGTTTCGCTTGAAAGTGGGCTGCATCGCGTGGCCAACGAATTGCGCCCGTCGCAGCCCGCCCTCGCGAACGAATTGGCTTTGACCTGGGCGCAGATCAGCATTTTCCCCGACCGCGACCAGGCGCTGCTGAACCTCGCGGACCGCGTGAATGTGCCGAGCGTGCGATGGATCGCGAGCACCTTGTCTCAAAGCATGCGCTTCGGCACTCCGCTTGCGAAATCGCTTCGCGTCGCCGCCGCCGAGATGCGCAATGACAGGCTGCTGCGGCTGGAAGAGCGTGCGAACCGGCTCCCGGCGCTTCTCACTTTCCCGGTCATGCTCTTGGTCATGCCGGCAATCTTTCTGATTTTGGGCGGCCCGGCGGTGTTGAGGATCATCGATACGTTCGGCCGGTGACCATCGGGGCGAGAAGCGCCCAATCATACCAACCGCTGGATTTGATGACTCATGCCGATGGCGTATAGCGGACGCAGGCGTGCGAGCGTACACCGCCGATTAACGCTATTGGGTTCGTTTCGCAAAAATGTGTATTTTTTCGGTATTATAATACCACACCCATTCGCCTTGCGAAAAGGTCGCGACATGACGATTCGCAGCACACCGCGCCTCACCGGCCTTCAGACGGCGAGTTTTGCGCCAGCTGAAGCTGGCTGCCTTCCAACAGCCTGATGTTGTTCAGAACGGTGATGTTGTCTGGCTCGATCGAAGCGGCCTTCTGGAACTTCGCCCGCGCCGCCGCCAGGTTGCCGCGCAGAAGCTGCGAATAGCCCTGATTGTTCAGGATTTGAACCGTCTCCCCAGAGATCTCGATCGCTCTCGCATAGGCGCGGTCGGCGAGATCGAAGCGGCTCAGGCGGTCATAACTCGACGCCAGCGCAACCCACGCCAGCGCGTCGGACGGCATTTTCTCGACAGCGTCGCGAAAATAGCGCTCGGCCAGGCCGTATTGCCCGCGATTGAAATGCTCGGAGCCGAGTTTATAGGGCTCGTCGGACGGAAAATATTTATCGCTTTCAGGCTCCTGGACGGTGAGGGAGGCGATGGAGCCTGCGCTGTCGATAATGCCGCCGCACCCCGAAAGCATGACGGCCAGCGCGCCGGCCGCAAGGGCCACGACGGGCCGGCTGGGCGGCGCCGGTTCGCCGGGCCTTGTCCCGCGCCTGCTGCGGCTTAAGCCCGGTCTATGGGGGCGGCTCGTTTTCAACGGGGCGCCACGGTGTTGGGAGCGAAGCCTGTCGGGCTTATGGTCTCAGGCGCGAGCGGCGGCGCCGCCTCCTTGAGCCTGCGCACATCTTGGTAGCGCTGGATCGCCCCGGTCATGCGATCGCCATTGGCGGGAATGCGCCGGTTCCCGACATGGGGCGGCCAAGGGTCGATGACCTGCGAGGCGGCGTTGACCTCCTTCGCGTTCCCCGCTCCGATGGTGATCGAGTCGCTTCTGTGGAAATATTCGCCAAATAGATCTTCAAAAGTCTGGTCCCCTGCTACGGAGCAGGAAGCGGACGCGCCCAGCATCAAGGCGCTGAAGCACCAAAGTTTCGCCATGGCGTTCCGCTCCTTTTACTTGTTATCCAGCGGCACAATGTGCCCGTATGGTCCGGAGATGCCGCCGCCCGACGTTACGTAGGCGGTGTAATTCTTCGGGATTTCGCTCTGACCCCCGAGGAAGAAATCGACGTCATTGCTCGGCAGCCGGGAATTGAGCGGCGATGCGATGCGCTGCCCCGGCGCAATCGGCGCGACGATGTGCGGAGTGACGATGACGACGAGATCCGTCTCCTTCTGCTGGTAGGAGGCGCTGCGGAAGAGGGCGCCGAGGACCGGGACATTCCCAAGCCAGGGAACCTGCTCAACGTTGCGTAAGCCCTCGGACTGCAGAAGGCCGGCAATGGCGAAGCTTTGCCCGTCGCGCAACTCGATTGTCGTTCGCGCTTCGCGCTTCTTCAGCGCCGGAATTTGAAAGCCGTTCTCCGTGATCGCATTCGTCATATCGATATCGCTGACGGATGGAGTAAGGCGCAGATTTATGATGCCATTCGACAGCACCGTTGGCTGGAAGGTGAGCTGGATGCCGAATTGCTTGTAGTCCACCGTGATCGTGGGCGTCGCGCCGGATGAGGGCTGCACGACCGGCACCGGAACTTCGCCGCCCGCCAGAAAGCTTGCCGTATCGCCTGAAAGCGCGACCAGGTCCGGCTCCGCCAGCTCTCGCACAAGCCCCTTCGACTCGAGCGCGGAAATCAGAAGGTCGACATTGCGGCCAAAACCGGCAATGCCCGTGACGAAGGGAAGCGATCCCGATGCGAGGTTTCCAGCCGTCTGGATCAGGGGCAGACCTGGCGCTGTCGACTGATTGGGCTGAGTTGCCCCCGTGTTGACCCCGTTCGTCCTGTTGCCGTTTGCGGCCGCGAACAGGCTCATGCCGAGATCGCGCTCCGCTGTGCGGGTCGCCTCAAGGAACCGCACCTTCAGCATCACCTGCTGAGCAGGCGCCACCCGAATGAGGTTGATAATGCCGGATTCCGGCGAAACGCTTTTGGCGATCTCAAGGGCATGCTCCGCCTCGACAGAATCGCGGGCCTCTCCGCTGAGCACGATCTGCTCATGGCTGCCGGAGACCTTGATGCCCTGGCTGCCGACATTGGCGCGGATCTTATCCGCGATCGCCTGGGCGTCGACGACAACTTCCACGTCGAGAATGCCTAGCAGCTTCTTGTCGGAGCTGAAAATCGAGACATTGGTGGCGCCGGGCTTTTTTCCCTGAAGGTAAAGCACGCGATCCGAAATGGGCAGCACGTCGGCGATGTCGGGCGCTCCGACAACCGCTGAGGCGAACGGCGTTTGGAAGGTGAATGTCTTCGACTTGAAGCGAACGACTTGCAGCTTGCGAACGGCAGCGCCCTCGATGGACAAGATTTCCGAAGCGATGACGTCCCCGGCGGTGAGCCAGGACGCAATTGCGGCGTTTGCCAGGAAGGCCAATAGCAAGCGCCAGCGAGCCGGAGAGGGGCGGCTCGAAGGAGACTGTGGCGTCGTCAACATTATTCAAAGTCTCCGAACGCTCAAAGCGGACGCCATGACCCGCGCAGCGTGCTGGCCCTTTTTAAGGGCCGATTCTGGAGACGTTGCAACCTTAAGTTATTTATGGTTGTCCATGAAACGCTATGCGTGTCCTGTTGGCAACTTTGCAGGCGCTAACCGTTTGGAACGCGGCGAACCAGGCTCTCGAGCGAGCTCGCCGAAGGTTGAGCCGATGGAGCCGGCGCCATCTGGCTCAGCGCCAGGGAAACATCGGCGCCCCAAGTTGGCTTGGCGGAGCGCGGCTGCTCTCTTTCGTTCCCGGCGCCCGGCGCGTCGTCAACAGGACGAACGGAGAGTTGAAGATGCCCGAGCTGCATCGCAACGAAAACCATCTCCGCCTGCCGCCTGGTCAGTTCGAGGGTCACCGTCTTCGGCACCCGCAGCTCGCCGAAATACAGCGGCGCGTTGGCTTGCGCCTTCCCCTGCTGATTGATCGCCTGATCGACCGCAATCACCCGGACATCTTGCAGGATCGTTTCGGCGACGACCTTGCGCTTGCCCTCTCCCGCTATCTCGCCAAGGTTTTGCGTCAGGATCACATCCACATGGTTCCCGGGCAGGATGAGCCCCGAGGCGCTCTGCGCGGCATCGACCGAGATCGAGATGGCGCGCGCGCCGGGTTTCAAGACGGCGGCGAGAAAACGTCTGTCGCTGAGCTTGAGGAGATCGCTTGCAACAAGCGGCTCTCCGCTGGCGAAGTCGCGCCTCGCGCTGGCGCCAAGGAATTCCGATTCAGAGACCTGTCCCCGCACGAGATTGCCCGGCCGAATTTCTTCCGGCCCGATTTCCTTCCAGGCGATGTCTTCCGGCTGAAGCAAGCTCCCCGCGGGCAAGTGGCGGCCAGCCGTCAAGATCGACATGCGCGCAAGCGGCGCCGGAGCGGCAGCTTCCCGCTGCGCTGGCGGCGGCGCGCCCTGGCTCTCGAACCACATATAGCCGAAGGCCATGCTGCCGAGGATGCAAAATACCCCTAGAACAAGCAAGACATTGCGGAAAAACATTTTGGGCTCCCTCCGGCAAAATGCCAGCTGACGCCGGCGAAAATTGCGATTGCATAAGGCACCTGCTTTCGCGAGGCGATCCGGGCGCTTTCGAGCCTGAGCCAGCGGGAAAGAGGGGCGCCGCCGTGAGATTCGAGCGCGGCGCTTCTCAGAGGGACGCTTCCGAGCATGAAGCTGGCGGCGAGATAGACGCAGCTGAGAAGCCCCCCCGCCAAAGCGATCTCGATCAGAAGCTTCCCCAAGTCATGAGGCGGAACAAGGAGCGAGACGGCGGCCAAGAGTTTCACGTCGCCCCCGCCGACCATGCCGTATCGGCAAAGAAGAGCGAAGCCCAGAAAAACGGCAGCCGCGGCCGCAAGTCTGAGCCCTGTCTCGCCCGGGCGCATCGCAAAGCAAAGAATGAGTCCTGACAGAGCAGTCAGGATCACGATTTCATCGGGAATGATCCGTTCCTTGATGTCCATCGCCGCGGCCCAGAAAAGACCAGCGAAAACAATCGTCAGGAGGATCGCCTGAAGAGTGGGGCTCATGGTTTTTCCGCCCGAAGTCAACGACGCGGGCGCATCGTCGAATGCGCCCGCGGAACCGAGTTATCTCCCAGTCGCGAGTGCGCTGGGAACCGGCCGTTCCTAAATGTGGGAGGCTACGTCCTTAAACACGGTGGTGAGGTGCGTGCCGACCAACGTAGCCGCGGTGATGATCGCCAGGGCGATCAAGGCGGCGAGCAGGCCGTACTCGATTGCCGCAACGCCCTTCTCGGAATCGACCTTGAGCCAAGCAGAGGCGGACCTGACGAGATTGGTAAGATGACGCATACGCTACTCCATTCATTTGGGGTTTTAGTTGCATAACAACCGTTAGCACGCAAAAGTTGAGCAATTGCCAAGGTCAAGTATGTTTTTTTCCAAAAATGCGGGTGGCGCCCTGCCCGACGCCAAAGGAAACGAAGGCCTTCCGCGCTTCTCGCGTTTGACCCGATAGCGAACGCCGCAGCTTAAGGTTGCATAAAGGAAGGTGGATTACCAAAAAGCGGGCGCCCTCCAAGCGGAACTGCAAGTTCGCACGCGCTCCGGAGAGCCAAGACAAGGGCCTTCCAATGACTAAAATAAAAAGTATTTCGAACCCGGCCGGAGAAAGCCCCGCGGGGCCAATTGTCCGGGCATTCGTCCGAAATCAGGAGGCCGAAGCCGCCATTCGCCGTTCGCTTGCTTCGCTCGACGTCAGCGATGTGCTCTTCAAGTCGGCGAACCTGAAGGCCGCCGCCGCCGCGCTCGCCAAGGAAAGCTCGCCCACCCTGCTGGTGCTGGATATCTGCGGGATCGACGACGCCTTGGAAGAGTTGCGAGCCGTTGCCGAAGTCTGCGACCCGAGCGTCGCCGTCATCGCGATCGGAGATCGCAATGACATTGGGTTCTACCGGGAGCTCAAAAAGGCGGGCGTCAGCGACTACTTTACTCTTCCATTGCAGAGAGAGCTTTTCGCCGGCGCTTGCCAGGCGGTCCTTTCGCCGAAAGGAAGTTATTCGGATCACAGGACCGGTCAGCTCATCTACCTGCTTGGCGTGCGGGGCGGCGTCGGCGCTACGACGATTGCGACGAGCCTTGCCTGGTCGCTCGCGAAAACCATGCGCCGCCATACGGTTCTTGTCGATCTTGGGCTGCAAACCGGCGACGCTGCGCTTCAACTCGACGCCGTGCCGGACCGCGCGCTTTTCGATGCGCTGGGCAACCCCGAACGCCTCGACAAGCTTCTTCTCGAACGCGGTCTGAAGCGCATAACAGACCGTCTCTCTTTGTTCGCCTCGCTCGAACCGCTGGAAGCGGATGCCGCTATTTCCGAGGAATCCTTTCTTTGGCTCCTCAGCAACCTGCTTCCTGTCTATCGCTTTACCATCGTCGACGTGCCCGCGAGCCTGGCGATGAAAATGACCTGGGCGCTTCGCATTCCAAGCGCGTGTCTCCTCATCAGCAACACGAGCCTTTCGGGGGCAAGGGACCTGGCGCGCTGGAGCGACATCATCGGCCCCGACACGCCCGAACGGCACACCTTTCACGTCGTGAACCATGTCGCGCCGCATGGGGGGCTTCGAGGGGAGCACTTCGAGCGCGCATTCGGGAAACCTGCGGACTTCGTGATCCCTTACAACCGGGAGATAGCGGAGGCGACGCCGCTCGGGACCCAGGCGATGGAGAAATGCAGGGCTTTTCACAAGAGCCTGGAGCCGATTCAGCGCACCTTTACCGGGGAAGCGCACGAGGACCCTGGTTCTATGCTCGGCCGTTTTTTGGGCCGCCGTGGCAGGACGAAGCGCGCCGGCTAACCGCCCACTGGAACATGAAATCCCGTTGCTTGCGCGTGGAAGCGGCGAGCGCCCCATTGCCAATTGTGGGGCTTCGCAAGCGTGTTCGTGAGTTTAGTTCAATCAAAAAAGGCACAAAAGCCAAGCCTCAGCTTGGGGGATTAGAAATTCGCGGAGGTAGGAAGGACCTCAGAACCGAGGAAGTGAGTATGCGATGCTTGGATTGACACAAAACGCGGGAGACGCCCACGCTTGGTCCAAGTCGCAAACCCACGGATCCGCCACACCATGTTCTGGCGCGGCGAACCAGCTAAACCGCCTCGCCCTTGAGAAGCTTCGGGACGTCGCCTGTGAGGCCCGCCGCTTCCTTCATGAAGAAGTTCTTCAGGCTTGAGATGCGGTCCACGCTGCGAAGCCCGGCGCCGCGGAGCATGCGAAGCGCCATGTTGTCGTTCGCAAACAGTCTGTTGATCGCAAGCGCCGCGAACGCGGAGGTCGTGCTGTCGAAGCGCCGCCAGCGTTCGTAGCGCTTCAGCGTGGTCAGCGCGCCGATATCGAGGCCGAGCCGCGCCGCGTCGATCAGCGTCTCGGCGAGAGCGGCGACATCCTTCAGCCCATGATTGAGCCCCTGCCCCGCGATCCAGTGCAGCCCGTGCGCCGCGTCGCCGACAAGAACGAATCGGGGACGCACGAAATCGCGCGCCAGCGTCATGGTCAGCGGATAAGCTTGCGGCTTGGACAGAAGCGTGAGCGCGCCAAGCTGTGGGCCGAAGCGGCGGGACAGCTCGTTCAGCACGGTTGCGCTATCCTCGGCGAGGATGCGCTTTGCGACGCTTGCGTCCTCGGTCCAGACGACGGAGACGCGGTTTCCGGTCATCGGCAGGATGGCGAAAGGGCCGGCGGGCAGGAAATGTTGGCGCGCCACGCCTTCATGCGGGATCTCGACGCCGACGGTCGCGACGATGCCGACCTTGTCCGAAGGCCACTCATTCGTGAGGATGCCGGCCATCCGGCGCAGCTCGGAATTCCGCCCGTCCGCCGCGACAAGCAGCTTCGCGCCGAGCGCCGCGCCGGATCGCAGCGAGATTTCGATCTCGTCGTCCCGCGTCTCGAAGCCCGAAACGCCGTCGGGCGCAAAGAACCGCACATTCGCGGCGCCGTCGAGCCCGGCGAGCAAGGCGGGCAGAAGATCGGCGTTCTCGACGATATACGCAGTCGGCTCGCCGCTCGCCGTCTCGCGCGCGTCGAGGTTGATGAGGCTCGGGCGAACGGGCGCGTCGAGCGCGGAGTCCGACAGTTCGATGCGCCGGATCGGTTCGGCCTTGGCGTCGAGCGCGGGCCAGACGCCGATCACCTCCAGCATCGCTTTCACAGACGCGGTCAGGGCAACCGTGCGGCCATCGGACGGCACGCCGGCGGCCCCGGCCAGCGGGCGCTGCTCGACAATGGCGATGGAAAACGCGCCCGGCGCCCCCTTCGTCAGCGCGCGCGCCAGCGCGAGGCCCACAAAGCTCCCGCCGCAGATGACGAGATCGAAACGGCTTTTCGCGGCTTGGTTCACGGCTTCGCCTTTCCCTTCTCCATCGGAGATCTGGTTGACAGGACAATTTAGGCGCACGTTATGTCGGTGTATAGCGGGAGAACGCCATGGCAGCCGTCGATGAACTCCTCTCCACACTCGACCTGGAGCAGTTGGAACACAATCTTTTCCGCGGCCGCAGCCCGCAGAATGGCTGGCAGCGCGTTTTCGGCGGGCAGGTGGTGGGCCAGGCGCTCGTCGCCGCAGACCGCACCGTCGAGGCGCAGGACCGCGTCGCCCATTCGCTCCACGCCTACTTTCTTCTGCCGGGCGATCCCAAAGTGCCAATCATCTACGAGGTGGATCGCATTCGCGACGGCGGCAGCTTCACGACGCGGCGCGTGATCGCGATCCAGCACGGACAGGCGATTTTCTCGATGGCCGTGTCCTTCCACAAGGCCGAGCCGGGCTTCGAGCACCAGGCCGTCATGCCGGATGTTCCGCCGCCGGAATCGCTTCCCTCGGAAGATGAGCTGAAAGCGCTGCTTCTGCCGAACTTGCCCGATCAGATGCGGTTCTATTGGGAGCGCGAGCGGCCCATCGAGCTGCGCCCCGTCGATCTGTCGCGCTTCTTTAGCCGCGAAAAGCTTGAGCCGAAGCAATATCTATGGTTCAGGGCGAATGGCGCGCTGCCTGACAATTTCCGGCTTCATCAATGCGTGCTGGCCTATGCGTCGGATTTCTCGCTGCTCGATACGGCGCTGATCGCGCATGGCCGTGTGCTGTTCGATCCGCGCCTGATGCTGGCGAGCCTCGACCATGCGCTTTGGTTCCACCGGCCGTTCCGCGCGGATGAGTGGCTTCTTTATGTGCAGGACAGCCCGAGCGCGCAGGCGGCGCGCGGCTTCTGCCGGGGCAGCATTTTTTCGCGGGACGGAACGCTCGTTGCCTCGGTGGCGCAGGAGGGGGTGATCCGCGAGAAAGCTGGGAAGTAGCGGCTTGCCGCCATGTGCGCGGCAACCCTTTCCCCGGCGATCCGCGAGTTATTTGCCGATGATCACGTCCGACGACTTGATGATGGCTGTAACGCTGTCGCCGACTTTGAGCCCCAAATCCTCGGCGGCGTCATTCGTGATCGACGACGTGACATGAATTCCCTGTCCGACATCGATCTTCACCGTCGTAGTCACGGCGCCTTTATGAAGGGTTTCGACTTTACCTTTGATGGCGTTGCGCGCGCTGAGTCTCATTCAAAGCTCCCTAACCCGGAGGCGGCCCGAAAAAATGATTCCAAAGAAACGGCCTTAGTCTCTTTCCGCCTCACCCTGCAAGTTATAATCGAGGCAATGAATTTTCAATGGAGGGCTGAGGAAAAGCGGCGTCTCGGCGGCCGCCTTCCGAGCAGCGGCCGCTTCTGGAACCGCACGCCGCCGCTTCGCGTTGCCGATCCACATCACTTCGCCCAGAACGCAGTCACGCTTGCAAAAAGGATTGGCGCTCCAGAAAATCGCCTCTGGCGCTTGGGCGCCGTTCGCGGGCCGCCTTAAGCGGGTTGCGTCGGTGATCTCAGGCGCTCGCGCCGAGGACCAATGGCTTGGATCGGCGAGTGTGTCGCCTTTGGGTCCCGGCTGCGCGCGGGGAGTTCGCCAAATGCGGACTGGCCGCTGATTTGCGCGAAGCCACGCCTCTAAGTCGTTGCTTTGGCTGGGGAACCTGGATTCGAACCAAGACTAGCGGAGTCAGAGTCCGCTGTTCTACCATTAAACTATTCCCCAAGCGTCACACTCTAAAAAACCAGCGTTTTCAGCCCTGTGGGGCTGTGTCGCCACGCATTCGCAGTTGAACAGAGCGTGAATGCCGGGAAGTTACGCCCGAACTACGCCCGGCGCAAGATCAATGATTACATCGGGCCAATCTCGCCCGAGCCGGGGATTCTGGAAGTCCAGAACGCACTCAGCCTCGCCCTCATCAAGCAAGAGGTCGAGAATGCGACGCGCAACGCCGGCGAAGCGCCGCCGCCGTCGACGGTGGACCTCCATCGTGTTCGGGAGATGCGGGGATATCGCCGAGGCGCATTCAGTCTCTCGAATTTAAGCGGGCCATCCCCCCAAACCGCGGTTCGCCCTACGCGTCCTGGCGTTTCCGGTCGCGAAGAAACAGGGCGCCGACGATGCAGGTCAAGCCCGCGACGCCAACGGGATACCAGAGCCCCGCATAAACGTTTCCGGTGAATGCGACGACGGCTGTCGCCAGCAGCGGCAGCATTCCTCCGAACACCCCGTTGCCGATGTGATAAGGGAATGACAGCGAAGTGTAGCGCACCTTTGGCGGAAACAGCTCGACAAGGAATGCGGCGATCGGCCCATAAACCATGGTCGAATAAATCATGAGCACGAACAGGGTGAGAAGCGCGACCGGGTAGTCGATCCGGGCGGCATCGGCGGATTTCTGCTCGAAGACGGGGGCGCTCTGCGCGTCGAACTGAGGTCTGCCGTTGACATATTTCCAGTTTAGCCCCGGATAGCCAGCCGCGAACAGGGCGCGCTCCAGCGTAGCGCTGACGCTCTTGTCCCTGGCGGAAACCTCGACTGTTTGCGCGCCGATGGTCACCGCCACCGGCTCGAAGCCTGGGGCGTTCACCTTGGAGAAGGAAAGGCCGGACTTCGTGAGGAAATCCGTTACCCTGTCGCAGGCGCTGAAGTCGGTCCACGGCCCCACGAAAATATGAACGCTGCAGGTTTTCGCGTCCACGCGAAGCGTGATCGGGTTTTTAGCCTGGAACTCCACCAGCGCCGGGTTGATGGCATGCGACAGAACTTGAAAAAGCGGGAAATAAGTGCACGCGGCAATGAAGCACCCCGCGAGAATGATCTTGAGGCGGCCGACGCGGTCGGACAGCCATCCGAAAAAGATGAAAAACGGGCTTCCGAGCGCAAGCGCGGCGCCCACCATGATATAGGTGGTCAGATAATCAAGCCTGAGCGTTATCGTGAGGAAAAAGAGCGTGTAGAACTGGCCCGTGTACCAGACGACGCCCTGGCCCGCGGTTGCGCCAAACAGCGAAAGCAGAATGTACTTGTTGTTCGGAGATTTGAAGAAGCTCTCCCAGACCGGGATTTTCGAGGAGCGTCCTTCGGCCTTCATGCGCAGAAAGACAGGCGTCTCGCGCAAGGTCATGCGGATATAGATGGATAGAACGAGCAGAACGACGGAGACGAGAAAGGGGATGCGCCAGCCCCAGCGCTCGAAGTCATCGCTTGGCAACAGCCACCGGCAGGCGCCGATTACGATCAGCGCGAGCAGAAGGCCGGAAGTGGCCGTGGTTTGGATCCAGCTCGTGGCGTAGCCGCGCCTGGTAGACGGGGTGTACTCGGCCACATAGGTGGCCGCGCCGCCATATTCGCCGCCAAGCGCGAGCCCCTGCAGGAGCCGCAAGATCACAAGCAGGATCGGCGCCAGCCAGCCGAGCTGTTCGAACGTCGGCAGCAGCCCCACGGTGAACGTCGAGAACCCCATGAACACGATGGACATCAGAAAGGTGTATTTGCGCCCGGTCAGGTCGCCCAGCCTGCCGAAGAAGACGGCGCCGAACGGCCGGACGATAAATCCCGCCGCGTAGGTGGCGAACGCCGCGAGCAGGGCGGCGGTGTCGTTTTCGGGCGGAAAGAACAGCTTCGCGAAAAAAGGCGCCAGCACCGCAAAGAGATAGAAGTCGTACCATTCGAAAACGGTCCCGGCCGATGACGCGACGATCACTCTTCGTCTCTCGGCCCGCGTTACGGAAAACGGCTCCGCCACGCGCATCCCTATCCCCGACATGACCGTCTTCTCCTCAGTTTTGTATTTATTTACTCAGGCGCGGCTTTGCTGCTATGGCGAAACAGCAACATGGCTGTGGTGAATTTAAGAGGGCCGCGCAGTTTAAGAAAAAGAGCCGCCTTATCAGAAAGTCGTAGATCGAAGGTCTTAGGCCGAGTCATGGGGACCTGTGATAATTTTCCCACTGTTATATAAAGCTGGAGGCACATCCAGCGTCGAATAGCCTATCTGGGAGGATCGTTTGACCGACGTTGCCGCGGACAGATCGTACCGCCACCGCCCTTCGGAAGAAATCACTGCAGCCGAACAACGAAAGGTCGTCGTTGCGTCGTCGCTTGGCACTGTTTTCGAGTGGTACGACTTTTACCTGTATGGATCGCTCGCCGCGATCATCGGATCGCACTTCTTCTCAGGACTGACGGAATCCGGTCAGTTCATCTTCGCGCTGCTCGCCTTCGCCGCCGGCTTCTTCGTGCGGCCGTTCGGCGCCGTGTTCTTCGGCCGCCTGGGCGACCTCGTCGGGCGGAAATACACGTTCCTTATCACCATCGTGATCATGGGCTTGTCCACCTTCGCGGTGGGCCTGTTGCCAAGCTATAACTCGATCGGCGTCCTGGCGCCGGTCATCTTGATCGGACTGCGCCTTCTTCAGGGCCTCGCGCTTGGCGGCGAATATGGCGGGGCGGCGATCTATGTGGCCGAGCACGCCGAACCCAACCGTCGCGGCTACCGCACGAGCTGGATACAGACCACAGCCACGCTCGGCCTTTTCCTGTCATTGATCGTGATTTTGTTGTGCCGCCATTTCGCCCCGGGCGCTGACGCCGCCGCGAGGACCGCGAGCTTCAACGCGGAATACGGCCTGTGGCGCGTGCCTTTCCTCGTGTCGATCTTCCTGCTCCTGATCTCCGTCTGGATTCGATTGAGCCTGAACGAGTTGCCGGTCTGGAGGCGGATGAAGGAAGAGGGCCGGGCCTCCAAGGCGCCTCTATCGGACGCGTTCCTTAAGTGGTCGAGCGCGCGCATGGTCATCCTCGCCCTTTTGGGGCTGACCGCCGGGCAGGCCGTGGTGTGGTATACGGGACAGTTCTACGCGCTGTTCTTCCTGACGCAGACGCTCAAGGTGGACCCGTACTGGGCCAACATCATGATCGCGGCGTCGCTTGTGATCGGCACGCCCTTCTTCATCTTCTTCGGCTGGCTCTCGGATAAGATCGGCCGAAAGCCGATCATCATGCTGGGCTGCTTGCTCGCCGTCCTGACTTACTACCCGGCTGGGGTTCTCAAATTCATTCCCGGCGGCGAGGCCTACGTATATCCCGGCATTTTCGAACTCTTGACGCGAACAGCCAATCCGGAGCTTGCGGCGGCCATCGAAAGCACCCCGGTGACGGTTGTCGCGGACCCGAACGAATGCCGGCTGCAATTCGACCCGGTCGGCAAGTCGAAGTTCACGGCGCCCTGCGACGTCGCCAAAGCGGCGCTGGTGAAGTCCGGCGTGCCATACTCAAATGAGCCAGGTCCGGCTGGCTCGGCCCAGATCAAAATCGGAGACCGGGTCATCCAATCGTTCGATGCGGCGGCTCCCGATGGGAAAGCTGAGGGCGCGCGATTCAAAAAGGAATTGGCCGACGCGCTCAAAGCGGCCGGCTACCCGGCAAAATCGCAGATTGAAGGCATCAACTGGATGGTCGTGGGGCTGCTCACCATCCTCGTCATCTACGTGACCATGGTCTATGGCCCCATCGCGGCGATGCTCGTCGAGTTGTTTCCCACTCGGGTCCGCTACACGGCTCTGTCGCTCCCCTACCATATCGGCAATGGCTGGTTCGGCGGCTTCCTGCCTAT
Organism: uncultured Alphaproteobacteria bacterium; assembly: GCA_963748525.1. GTDB lineage: Bacteria > Pseudomonadota > Alphaproteobacteria > Rhizobiales > Rhodomicrobiaceae > Rhodomicrobium. The sequence continues at coordinate 578,098 of CAVVJJ010000015.1, read as the reverse complement.
CACGGCGTTCGCCATCGTGGCGGCGACGGGCAATATCTACGCCGGCCTCATGTATCCTGTCGCCGTCGCGGCCATGACCTTCATCCTGGGCGTGCTCTTCATTCGCGAGACCCGCGGGCGTGACATCGATAATTAGAAGCCTGTGTCCTCCTTCGCCTTGGGCCGGGAACTTCCCGGCCTTTCTTTTTGCGCGTCAGCTGTGCTCTCGTCTTGCATTTGCGCAACCTAAAAAAACTGTTACTCTCTAAGGTTAGGCGCGGAGGCAGGGCGGTCGGCGGCCGCCGCCGCCGCAGAAACCGCCGAGGGAGGTCGACGTTGGAAACCGGAGAGAGGAGCGCTGGGGCGGATTCGGCCGTCATATTTCCGGCGGACCGGGAAGTCCAAGCCGACGCCGCGCTGCCTGTTTCGCCGCGCGCTCTTTACGAGGCGCAGCGGACGCCGCCCTCTCCGATCAGGGTCGCGCCGTCTGCCCAGCCGAGGCCCGCCCCGATCAAGACGGGGAACGGAACGAACTGGGCCACGTCGGACATTTACGGGGCGCTCGATCTTGGGACGAACAATTGCCGCTTGCTCGTGGCGCGCCCTTCGCGGCGCGGCTTCTTCGTCATCGACGCCTTTTCCAGGATCATCAAGCTCGGCGAGGGCGTCAGCCTTTCCGGCGTGCTCTCGGAAGAGGCGATTTCCCGGACCATCGACGCCTTGAGAGTTTGTTCCTCAAAGATGGCTCGGCGCGGCGTCACCCGCTCGCGGCTCGTGGCGACCGAGGCTTGCCGTGTGGCGAAAAACGGGCCGGATTTCATCGCCCGCGTCGAGCGCGAGACGGGGCTGGCGCTGGAAATCATTTGCCGCGAGACGGAAGCGCGGCTCGCCGTCTCGGGGTGCGCCTCCCTCATCGACAAGCAAAGCGACTATGCGCTGATTTTCGATATTGGCGGCGGCTCCTCCGAGTTCGTCTGGCTGAACCTGAGGAATGGCCACCGCACCAGGCGCATCTCCATCGAGGACCGTTTGCGCATCCAGGACTGCATCGAGGCCTGGACGTCATTGCCGTTCGGCGTGGTGACGCTCGCCGAGCATTTCGGCGGCAGCCGCGCGGAAGGCGTTCAGTTCGAGGCGATGGTCGAATTCGTGCAGGCGAGGCTGAAGCCGTTCAGCGAAGCCAACGGCATCGGCGCGAAGGTCGCACACGGCACGCATCTGCTCGGCACCTCGGGCACGGTCACCACCATCGCGGGCGTCTATCTCGGCCTTTCCGAATACCATCGCGCCAAGGTCGACGGGTGCTGGCTCTCGACCGCCAGCATAAGAGACGTGACCAAACGCATCGCCGCCATGAATTGGGAGCAGCGCGCGGCGCAGCCTTGCATCGGCCCCGAAAGAGCCGATCTCATCCTTGCCGGTTGCGCGATCATGGAGGCCATGCTCAGAGTTTGGCCGGTAAATTCGCTGCGCGTCGCCGACCGCGGCCTGCGCGAAGGCATCCTCGCCACGCTCATCGCCGAGGACGTCATACGCGAGCGGGCTTCGCTCGAGACGAATGGAGCGAGTAAACCAAAACTCGACGCATCATCATCGTTTCATGACCAAGCGAGAGGAAAATCGAGACCGGTCCTTTAAGGTTAAGCTGAAGAAGACGCGGGGGCTCACGGTTTCGTCGCGGCATTGGCTTGAGCGGCAGCTCAACGATCCCTATGTGGCCGCGGCGAAACGAGAGGGCTATCGCAGTCGCGCCGCTTACAAGCTTGAAGAGATTGCGGAAAAATATGGGCTTCTCAAGCCCGGCGATGTCGTTGTCGATCTCGGCGCGGCGCCGGGCGGCTGGAGCCAGGTGGCGGCCAAGCGCGTGCAAGCCGCCGAAGGCCGCGGCGCGGTGCTTGCGCTGGACATCCTCCCCTTCGATCCGATTGCTGGCGTCATCGTGTTTCAGAGCGACTTCAGCGAGCCCGCCGCGGACGAGGCGCTGATCGCGGCGCTGGCCGGGCGCAGGCCCAACGCCGTGCTATCGGACATGGCCGCGCCCGCGACGGGCCACCGGCAAACCGACCATCTCCGCATCATGGGGCTTGCCGAGGAAGCGCTGGCCTTTGCCGTAAGCATTCTGGCGCCGGGAGGGGCATTCCTCGCAAAGGTTTTCCAGGGCGGCAGCGAGAAAAATCTGCTCGACATCATGAAACGCGATTTCGCCAGCGTCCGCCATATCAAACCCAAGGCGAGCCGGGCTGAATTGCCGGAGCTTTATGTGCTGGCCGCGGGATTTCGCGGCAACAACGCTGCGCCTGAAGCATCGAAATAGGCGAAGCGGAGCCGGGGCGCCCCTTGCGGCGCATACGGGATCGAACAAACGACGCCGTGATCGCACTGCGCCCCCGGAGAATGACCTTTGGCGTTTCCGGGGTGAGGACCATCGCCAACCCAACTGCGGGGGTTAACGCGGATCGCGCGGCGGCTCCGGCGCGGGAGGCGCTTCCGCGGGCGGCGCCGGCGCGGCGGGCGGTTGAGGCGCGGGCGCGCTCTGCACTGCTTGCGAGATGCGCTTGGCGAAGGCCGCGTCCGTTGCGCTCTTGGCGGCGCTCGCGTCGGCGCGCTTGGAAAGCTTCAGAGCATCCTCCGACTTCGCGATCTCCTCGCGGGAATACTCCCCCGCGTTACAGGAACAGCCCTTGACGTAAACCTTCCTGTTCCGGAACGCGAAGGGCATCTGGGTGTAGACGCGCCCGCTCAAGGAAACCATCTGCTCCACGTCTTCGTCCGAGCGGTGATAATAAAGCTCCGCGGGCGCCGCGCATTGCGAATGGCATTTCGCCTCGTCCTCCCGGAACTGCGCTTCGGTGGTGGCGTTGCTGATGGGAAAATAGAAGCCGTCGCACTCGCGGACGCAGAGCGTGCGATAGGTGGATGAGCTGCCGCCAATGACGTTCGTCGAAAAGCGCGATGGCTCCTCCGAATTGTCTTCGTCGTTGAAGAAAGAGAAGAGGGAGGTGTTCCGGCTGCGCTGGGCCTCGTACTCGCGAGCATATTGGTCGCCGCAGCGGTTGCGGGCAAGCTCGGCCACGATGTCCTCGCGCCGCGCACGGGGCGAACTGCCGCGCAGGATGGCGTCCCGTTGCGCCCTTAACTGAACGAGGCTGGCCTTGGCGGCCTGAACCTGCCGGTCGAGATCGATGCAACGCGGCGTGCGGCGCAAGGACCGCCCGAACAGAAACATGTCTTCGTAACAGTCGGACCGCTCGGCGTCGGATTGCACGCGATGATACTGCGCGTCTGCCTGCCGCATGTCGTTTTCGATGCGGGGAAGCTGGTCCTGGCCCGCGGTCTGCGATCCGCCCGTCAATTGCGCCTCAAGTTCCCGGCAACGGGGATTGGCGGACCCATAGGCTTGAGACGGAGGCGGGCCGCCGTAAGCGGGCTGGCCGTTAGACTGCCCATAAGGCTGCTGTTGCCCGTAAACGCCCGACGACGAGGGCTGGTCGTAGCCGCGGCCCCCCCATCCCCAGCCTTGAGCGGCGCTTCCAGAGGCTGCGCCAGCTGCGACCGCCAAAACGCAAACCAAGCCCAAACTGCGATAGAGAGTTTTCATGTCCACCCACCCGCCGAGGATCGAAGACCGCTGGCCGCTGTCGGTTAACGAAGTATGAACCGCGCCTCCAGCCGGCGCAACCGCCGGGAGCATACAGGACCGTGGCATTGAATTCATCATGGCGCAATTTTTATTGAGTCGCGCGCCGCGCCCCTTGACCTCGAACAATTTTGCGGCAATGGTCTGGCGATGGAACAAAATGTTTCAATCTGCAGCCGGTGCATTATTAACGCGAGCTAAACGAACGCTGGCGCGGCGCCGATTTTTCATTGCAGAACAGCCCCGCCAGAAAAGGCAGGGCCTATGACGCTTAAGCTTTACAACACGCGCACGCGACGCAAGGAAAACTTCAAGCCGCTCGATCCGAAGGCTGTGCGCATGTATGTGTGCGGACCGACCGTCTACGACTACGCGCATATCGGCAATGCGCGGCCCGTGATCGTGTTCGACGTCCTGTTCCGGCTCCTGCGGCATCTCTACGGCGAGGATCGCGTGGTCTATGCCCGCAACATCACCGATGTGGACGACAAGATCAACGCGCGCGCGGCCGAGGAAGGCATTTCGATTCGCAAGCTGACGGAGCGCACGGCGGCGCAGTTCCATGCCGACGTCGCCGCGCTTGGCGCGCTGCCGCCGACGTTCGAGCCGCGGGCGACGGAGTTTATTCCGGAGATGATCGCGCTGATCGAGCGGCTCCTCGAGCGCGGGCACGCCTACGCCGCCGAGGGGCATGTGCTGTTCGACGTGGCGTCCGATCCACATTATGGGGAGCTGGCCCGCCGTTCGACCGACGAAATGCGCGCGGGCGCCCGCGTCGAGGTCGCGCCTTACAAGCGCGATCCGATGGACTTCGTGCTGTGGAAGCCGAGCCAGGAGGCCGAGCCCGGATGGGACAGCCCGTGGGGCTATGGCCGGCCCGGCTGGCACCTCGAATGCTCTGCCATGTCCGCAAAGCATCTGGGCGATGTGTTCGATATCCACGGCGGCGGCATCGACCTGCTCTTTCCGCACCACGAGAACGAGGTGGCGCAATCGACCTGCGCGCACGGAACCGAGATCATGGCCAACATCTGGATGCACAACGGGCATCTCCAGGTGGAGGGCCAGAAGATGTCGAAATCGCTCGGCAATTTCGTCACGATCCACGACATCGTTTCGAACGGGCGCATGTCCGCCGCCGCCGCCCGCCTCGCGATGCTCTCCACCCATTATCGCCAGCCCATGGACTGGACGGCGGAGAAGGTGCGCGAGGCCGCGTCCGCCCTGCACAAATTCGCAGCGCTGGTCGCTCATTGGGAGGCGCACTCGGACCTCATCGACGAGCGCATCGCCGAGCCTCTGCTCGACGACCTGAACACGCCGGGCGCCATCGCAGGCTTGTACGAAGTCGCCAACGAGGCGCTCGTGTCGCCGGATGCAAGGCGGGCGCAGTGCTTCGACAGCATCGCGAACGCGCTCGATGTGCTGGGCTTTGGCGGCTTCCGCGACTTCACCGCGGACGCCTGGGCGCGCGAGCAGGTGTCAATCGACGTGGGTAAGGTGGAGACGCTGAAAGAGGCGCGCCTCGCCGCGCGGAAAGCAAGGAACTGGGCGGAGGCGGATCGCATACGCGACGAACTCTCCGCCATGGGAATTTCGCTGAAAGACGCGAAGAATCCCGTCACCGGCGAAATCGAAACCACCTGGGAAATCGCCCGATGAACATTGGACATGGCGAAACGCCCTTTCCCCTCGCGGGAGTCTGCTGCAACGGCAGAGGGCGGTTCATGCAAGATCGGACCTATTATGAAAAAGCGGCTGTATCTGTTCGACACCACTCTGCGCGATGGGGCGCAAACCCTTGGCGTCGATTTCTCGGTTGAAGACAAGCTTCTGATCGCGAAGCGGCTCGATGAAATTGGCGTCGATTACATCGAGGGCGGCTATCCCGGTGCGAACCCCGTGGACACGGCGTTTTTCGACGCCCCGCCGAAGCTTGCCGCGAAGCTCGCCTCTTTCGGAATGACGAAGCGCGCAGGGCGCTCGGTCTCGAACGACCCGGGCTTCCAGGCGGTGGTGCAGGCCAAGGCCGAAGCCATCGTGCTCGTCGCCAAGTCGTGGGATTATCATGTGGAGCTGGCGCTCGGCATCTCGCTCGACGAGAACCTCGAAGCCATCCGCGCCTCGGTCGAGGCGATCCGCGAGCGCGACAAGGAAGCGATCATCGATTGCGAGCACTTCTTCGACGGCTACAAGGCGAACCCGGCCTATGCGCTCGATTGCGCGGTGGCGGCCTACGAGGCGGGCGCGCGCTGGGTCGTGCTGTGCGACACCAATGGCGGCACGCTTCCGCACGAGGTGGAGGATATCGTCGCCGCCGTCGGCAGGCGCATGTCGGCCGATGCGCTCGGCATCCACGCGCATAACGACACGGAGAACGGCGTCGCCAACACGCTGGCCGCCGTGCGCGCGGGCGCGACGCAGATCCATGGCACGCTGAACGGGCTCGGCGAGCGCTGCGGCAACGCAAACCTCACATCGATCATCCCGACGCTGCTGCTGAAGGAATATTACGCCGCGCGCTTCGAAACGGGCGTTACGCTGGACGCGCTGCGCACGCTGACGGCGGCCTCGCGCCAGCTCGACGAGTTGCTGAACCGCCAGCCGAACCGCCACGCGCCGTATGTCGGCGAATCGGCCTTCGCGCACAAAGGCGGCATTCATGCCTCGGCGGTGAACAAGGACCCGAAGAGCTACGAGCATGTGCCGCCCGAAAGCGTCGGCAACGCGAGGAAGCTGCTCGTCTCGAACCAGTCGGGCCGCTCGAACATCCTTGCCGAACTCGCGCGCTGCGGCATGGAGGTGGACAAGGACGACCCGCGCCTTGCCGGGCTGCTCGACGAGGTGAAAAACCGCGAGGCGCTGGGCTACGCCTACGAAGCCGCCGACGCCTCCTTCGAATTGCTCGCGCGCCGCGTCTTCGGCCAGGTGCCCGACTTCTTCGACGTGGAGAGCTTCCGCGTGCAGGTGGAGCGCCGCCACAATGCGAAGGGCGATCTCGTCACCGTCTCCGAGGCGGTGGTGAAGGTGCGCATCGGCGACCAGCGCATGATGAACGCGGGCGAAGGCAACGGCCCGGTGCATGCGCTCGATCAGGCGCTGCGCAAGGATTTGGGCGGGTATCAGCCCTATATCGAGCGGCTGGAGCTGGTGGACTTCAAGGTGCGTATCCTCACAGGGGGCACGGACGCCGTGACGCGCGTCCTCATCGAGAGCCACGATCGCGAGACGGGCCGGCGATGGTTCACGGTTGGGGTTTCGCCGAACATCGTGGATGCGTCGTTCGAGGCGCTGATCGATAGCATCGTGTTCAAGCTGTTCAAGGACGGCGCGGCGCCAGCGAAGGTTGCGTGACGGCGAGCGCCGGCCGCGGGCCGCGGGGGCATCGCCCGTCGCTTGAGGCTCCGCGAAAAATTCGGCCGCGCCTTACGGCTCGTTCCATGGCGGCAGTTTTCGGTTGAACGGCGCCGCATTGTCATCGCGGAAACGCCGAAGGCGTTATCCGCGATCTCCCGATGTATTCGGCGATCCTGCGCAGCAGCGCTACGTGGAACTGGTTCAAGAAAACATCGCGCGCACCGATGGCGTGATCGCGGGGCTTGGCGTCGAGCGGGCGCCGGCTGTTGTCGCCCCGGAAAGCGCTTGCGCTTATCCGGGGCCTTTAACAACGGGGCGCATTGGGTTTTGTAAGATCCCGGATAAGCGCTAAAGCGCTTTCCGGGATGACGATGACGGGCGGCGTGCGTTTCCGGGATGACGACGACGCGCGGCGCGCTTTTACGGGATGACGATTAGGCCTTGCGGCGTTTCCGGGACGATGGCGCGCGGCGCGTGTTTTGGGGATGACGATGTTGCCCATGGTTCGACAGGCTCACCATGAGGGAAGCGCTGGCTCGCCATGAGGCGCGTGCGACCCAGATAATGTCGAAGCCTCATCCTGAGGAGGCGCTGCAAGCGCCGTCTCGAAGCCTCATCCTGAGGAGGCGCTCAAAGCGCCGTCTCGAAGCCTCGTCCTGAGGAGGAGCTCAAAGCGCCGTCTCAAAGCCTCATCCTGAGGAGGCGCTGCAAGCGCCGCCTCGAGCCCTCATCCTGAGGAGGCGCTGCAAGCGCCGTCTCGAAGGATGAGCTTGTCGAAGGATGAAGCCAGGATTGCGGGCGGCGGGGATGTCGTCAATACGCCGCCGCGAAGGCGTCCACGCCGTCCTTGCGATAGATGTCGCGGCGGAATTGCACGGTGCCGTCGGGCGTCGCCCAGGCCGTGATGTAGGTCCAGAACAAGGGCACGCGCTTTTTCAGCCGCACATTCAGCCGTTCGCCCGTCTCCTTCATGCGCAGAACCCGCGGAACGGACCAGCCATTGTCCTCCAGAAGCCATGCGACGAGCTGATGGATGTTCTGCACGCGCACGCAGCCTGAGCTTTCCGCGCGGAAGCTTTTCGAGAACACGGTTTGGCCGGGCGTGTCGTGCATATACACGCCATCGGGGCTTTCGAAGTTGATCTTGGCGTAGCCGAGCGGGTTGTCCTCGCCCGCGTTCTGCACATAGAAATAGTGAAGCGCCGCCTCCGAAGACCAGTTGATCTGCGTGGGGTTGATGCGATGCCCTTTTTGATAGGCGTCGTAGTCGGCATAGGCGTCGATCTTGTATTTCGCCAGCACATCCTGGCCCTCGCGGCCCTTGGGAACGAGGTCCGCCTTCAGCACCGTCGGCGGGACGATCCACTCCTTATTGAAGTTGATCTCCTCGATCGCCGATTGCAGCAGCGGCGACGGCCGGTCGGGCTTGCCCACCACGCCCGCATGCCGGGAGACGACCTGATTGTTGTTGATCGCCTCGATCTGCGCGGCCGGGATGTTCACCACCACATATTTGCCGGCGGGCGTCAGCGGCGCCAGGGTTTGAAGCCGCGCGAGATTGGTCTTAAGCTGGCTCAGCCTCGCGGTCGCCGGGACGTTCAGGGCTTCGATGGTGGTGCGGTCGAGGAAGCCGGTCGGCGGAACGCCGTGGCGCGCCTGCGCCCTCTTCACGGCCTGCTCGACATACGGATCGAAATAGTCCGGATAGTTGCTATAGGCCCGCAAATCGCCTGTAGCCATAAGCCGGCGCCTGAGCTCCACGACCGCGGGATGGCTCATGCCGACGCGCAATTCAAGGGGGGGAAGCTGCGGCCACCCGCCCCTTGCCACCAGTTCGGAATAAATCTTGATCGCGTTCTTGGTGGTTGCGATGCTTTCCTTCGCAAGCGTCGGGAAGCCCCTTTCGGGTTGGGTTTCCCATTCCCTGGCGAAAGCGCGCTCGCGGGCGGGCTGCTCCCAGGAACTCGTCCGACCGATCGAAGCCGAACCAATCGTCGAGGGAGTTCGTTCTTTGCTGCGCTGCCGCCCCCTGCGCTGCACCTATCACGAACGCAACCGCTACGAACGCTGCCGCCACCCTCTTCTTCATGATCGACAACCGACCTTTCAGCATCGAAGTCCTATCGAAGCGCAAGCAATCCAGGTTTTCGTCATTATGGTGTTGGCGGAGAATTATGTCTATAACGGGGTTATTTTCCCGTTAGTTCAAGGGCGAAAGAGGGCGCCGCTTCTTGGAAGGCATGGAAGGCGGGCGTTAGCCAAGCGACGCGCCGGAAATAACGGCAGCATTCCCGCCGCCATCGTTTCGCGAGCGAATTTCGCATTTGAGTCTCGCGCTCGAATGTCCATTCCGGCACGAGCGCAAAGGGCGGAGTAGGCCCCCTAGAGCTGGTAGCGGATCTGGTCGCCCCAGAAGCGTTCGAGCTTGACCGAAATCTGGTTGAAATGCTTGAGGTCCGGAACGGATACGCCGCCGACCTTCTCCAGCATGCTCAGCTGGCGTTCGAGGAGGCGATTGACCATCTCGGAGATGGCCTTGCCCTTATCCGTCAGCTTCACGCGAACGGAGCGCTTGTCGGTGCGCGAGCGCTGGTGATGGATGTAGCCGCTTTCGACGAGCTTTTTCAGGTTGTAGGAAACGTTCGAGCCGAGGTACAACCCTCTGGTCTTCAGCTCGCCCGCCGTCAGCTCCACATCGCCAATGTTGAAGAGGAGAAGGGCCTGGACGCTGTTCACATCCGTGCGGCCAACTCGCTCGAACTCATCCTTGATCAGATCGAGAAGAAGGCGGTGAAGCCGTTCGATCATCCGGAGCGTGACGAGATAATTTGTTTTTAGCGTCTGGTCGTCCGGCTGGACGCGTACGAAATCAGCGATCATGTCACCAACCATCCTCAAGTTGCTGTGATACCCGCGAATGCAACTTATACGCGAATCCGTGAATATCGCATTAATTGTAGCAACTTTTACGAGAAATCTTGCAAGCAGTTACAATCGGCGTCGTTTACAATTTATTCATCCGATGGATTGGATTTTGCCGGCACGCCGTTCACGATTTCCCGTTTAGAAACCGGATGATGGCCGAGAAATCAAGCGCGCCCGCGCCCTGGCCCGCGAATAAACCGTAAAGCGCGGCGGCCTCCGCGCCGAGCGGCGTGTTCGCCCCGGTCATCAGCGCGGCATCCTGCGCAAGCTTCAAGTCTTTCAACATCATCGCTACGGTAAACCCGGCGGCATAGTCCCGGTTCGCAGGCGACGCCGGAACGGGACCTGGAACCGGACAATAACTCGTGAGCGACCAGCATTGCCCGGACGATTTGGAGGCGATCTCGAACAGCTTCTGGTTGTCGAGGCCGAGCTTCGAGGCCAGCGCGAACGCCTCGCAGACCGCGATCATCGACACGCCGAGGATCATGTTGTTGCAGATCTTGGCGGCCTGGCCCGCGCCTTGCCCTCCTGCGTGGACAACGGCCTTGCCCATGCGCGCGAGGATCGGCTCCGCGCGCTTGAATGCGGCCTCCGTTCCGCCCGCCATGAAGGTGAGCGTTGCGGCCTCGGCGCCCGCGACGCCGCCCGAGACGGGCGCGTCGAGCATATCGAGCCCCGCCGCTTGGGCCACAGCGCCGACGTCGCGGGCGGCCGCCACGTCGATGGTCGAGCAGTCGATGAGAAGCGAGCCGGGCGCGGCCGACGCAATCAGGCCGCCCGGGCCAAGATAGACGTCGCGAACGTGGCGCCCGGCGGGGAGCATGGTGATGACGGCCTCCGCGCCTTTCACGGCCTCGCTCGCGGACGCCGCCGCCTCGGCGCCCGCGCTTACGAGCTTCGCGACGGCGGCCTGCGACAGATCGAATACGCGAAGTTCATGGCCGCCCTTGATGAGATTGGCCGCCATCGGGCCGCCCATATTGCCGAGCCCAATAAACCCTATCGCCGCCATGCGCGCCTCCTTCGGCCGTTTCTTCGAGCTTCGATGGCGGCGCCCGGCATTGTCAAGATGGGCCTCGTCCCGCTCGGAGAGGTTGCGATTAAGGCGGGGTTTCATTTAACGGGCGATGGGAGACATTGCCCGCGCCGACAAGGATGACGCGGAAGCGGCCAAGCTCGACCCGCAATATTTCAACGAGCGGTTTCGCCGCAAATTAGGTCCGCAATAAATTTGCGCGACGAGGCGTGACCTCGCCGCGGGCTCCTTCAGGCGCCGGCGTCACCCCTTGCGCAGATAGGGGATGGTTCCGGCGATGTCGGTGTCGTCGATCAGCTGGAGGCGGCTTTCGCTTCCCGCCCGGCGCGCGGCGGCGAAGGCCGCATATTCGGGATCGTTCACGAAGGCTTCGGCCGCTTCCGCCGATGGAAACTGCAACAGCGCGATCAGCGTCGTCTCCAGCGGCTTGCCTTCCAGCACCTTCACGTTGCCGCTGCGCGACAGATACTTGCCGCCATGCTTGTGCACGATGCCATGCACGGCCGCCGCATAGCCCGGCACCCAGGCGTCGTTCGTCAACTTCACGTCTGCGATCACATATACCGTCATTGGCGTTCTCTCCCTTCGCCCTGGCCTCGCTGGGCAGGGACACCCCGGAACGGTTCCCGGCGGGGAACGGTTCCGCGATGCGCCGTTTTCACTGCTTCGCCATCTCGCGGGCGCGCTTGACCACAGCGCCGCCCGGCAGGGGCACCTGGTTCAGCCAGAGATGCCCGGACAGCGCCTTCTCATAGCCGTAGCGGTAGAGAAGCTGCATGTAGGCCGTGTTGAACCCCGGCGAGGCGCCCGGATTGGCCTTCAGCCATGCGTCGAAACCGCTGTCGATCGCGGTGAGGTTGAACCGGTCGCGCCCCACGAAAGCTTCCGTCGCGAACAGCGTGTCCTTGGCGTCGTTCTTGATCAGCGTCGAGAACGACCGCGAAATCGTCGGGAGGAGTCCCGCTTCCACAACGTCGAACTGGGGCTCGATGTGGTTGTTGATGACGATCCAGATTCGCGTGGAGCCAGCTTTCGGATTGGAAATCCCCATGCCGGTGGCAAGAATAACGTCAGGGAGGACGAAAACCTGGGTCGTCGCGCCGCCGTCGACATGCATCTCTTTGAAGCGATGGCCATTGGCCTCCACCTCGATGTAGGTCGGCCCGAAAACGCCGGGGATGCTGGCCGAGGCCACGAGCACGTCGCGGAAAAGTTCGCGGTAGGCCGGACCGGCCGCGGCGATGGCCCCCATATCCCAGACGACGCCGCGCTGCGCATCGAGGTTGGTCGTCACGATGAAGAGCCGCCGCCCAAGTGCATGCTCATGCGCAACCGACCGCATGAGGCGCTCGTTCACGAACTTGTCGACCAGGTCCACAAGGTGCTGCCGGCGCAGCTCCGACGTTCCAAGAAGCGAAAAGATCCCGCCGAGATCGCCGAGCACCTGCGCAACCCCGCCGGAGAACGCCTCCTTGATCTCGTCATCGTATTCGGGGCCGAGAAAAGCGAGCGGCGCAATGAGGGCGCCCGCGCTCACGCCCGTCACGATGGCGAATTTGGGCCTGCCGCCCGAAGCGCTCCATCCGGCGACCACGCCCGCGCCATAAGCGCCGTCATAGGCGCCGCCCGAAATCGCGAGCACGTCGAAAATTCCCGCCGACCTATTCGCGGACGACAGCACCGACCCGCGCAGGAAGTTGCGCAGTTCGTCGCCGGTTCCGTCCACCCAGAAGCGCGCCTCCCGGATGCCGGGGATGCCTGCGTTGGATTGTTCCTGAGCGGTGAAGGCGTCGCGAGGAATGAAGGAGCAGGCCGCCAGCGCGAGGGTAACGAGGCTCAAGATCATCGCGCGGCGAAAGAGCGCCACAAAAGCGAGGCGGACGCGCGCGCCGGAGTTTGGTCCCCCGCTCATCCAGCCTTCCTCACATGCATTACTCTCACCGAAAAGACTTCTCACGCGCGGCCGCAAGCGTCAACGGCGCCGACGCGCTTATTTCGCTCGCGGGTCGTATCGTTGCAATCGCGCACCCATCGCGGGCTTTGCTGCGTAATCGGCGGCTTAACAGTGCTTCAGGGGCGGGGTCAACGCGATTACCCTGAACATGAGAATGGCCGGGGCAAGCCCGGCCATCGTCCAAAAGTGTCCAAGGCGCGATTAGCGGGCTGCTTCTCTCAGCTGCTCCAGGACGCGGGGGGTAGGCTCGCCGTCCGAGGGGCCGCCATTGCGCCGCTCGAAGCGGATAAGGGCCGCGCTCGTCTGCTCGCCGAACTGCCCGTCGACGGAAACGTCGTAGCCAAGCCGGCGCAGAAGCCGCTGCATCTCGGAGATTTCGTCAGAATTGAGTTCGCGGCGGCTACGGCGATCCTCAATGGAGTGATCGTAATAGGACGTGTCCGCTGGGGCAGAAGCGCGCTCTGGGCCGCCGTCGCCACCGTACCCACGGTCTCTTCTGAGGTCGGCGAGCTGCCGCTGATCGACTTCGGGCGAGCAGGCAAATGCGGAGTAGGTGCAACGGCGGCTTCCCGCGATGGCGCCCGGGACGCACTCAATTTTGGGGCACGCCGCGAATTCCCACTGCTGGAACCGCTCGCCATATTTCGTGATCACTTCGCGCTGCCAAGCCTTGCGGCCAAGGTGTTCCGCGCTCCTGATGATGCCGAGAGTCTGCTCTCCGGCAGCAGTGATTCGTTCCTTATGGCAGCCGGACGGCAAGGGAGGCAGCGCTTCGCCAGCTCCAGGCGATGCGCAAGTGCAGCTTTGTTCGCCAGGCCGTTCGCAAATATATTCGTCGCCAGCCCAAACAGCCGATGTAAAAAAGGCGCCGGTCAGCGCCGCGAAGGCCGCCGCGGCTAAACGCCCGGCCTTCGGTATTGAAATCAACTGCATGTTTTGCTCCATTCAAGTTACTGCCTTGTGTGACTCACGCGCCCGTTCCGCACCCCTACAGCTCCGATAGCACCAATCCGGGCTAACACAAATCTTAGGCAAAGCAAGAAAAATTGCTTAAGGTCGCGTTAGCGCGGGGGGCAAAGCCGGCAAATCCTTCGATGGAATGAGATGGAAAGCCCAAGTTAAGCCCTGGGCGGGGTCTAATAGTCCTTCAGCTCAAGATCTCCCGCGGGGGGCGGCTCGAAGAGCGATTGCACAAGCGCATCGCCGGCCCCGCCCGCGGACGCCTGCTCCCATCGCGGCGATTGATCCTTGTCGATAATGGCGGCGCGCACGCCCTCGATGAAATCGCGCCGCCGGATCATGCGCGTGGCGACCCGGTATTCGACGATCAAGGCTTCCTTCAGCGTCCCGTAGGCGCGGCCCCGGTTCAGGAGCTCGAACGTGACTTTCAGGCTGAGAGGCGACCGCTTCGACAGGATGGCGAGCGTATCGCGCGCCCACTCCCGCCACTCGCCCTCCTCGCATTCGAGGGCCTTGAGAACGTCTTCGAGAGAAGGCGCGCCGAAGATGCGGTCGATGGGCGCGCGCAGGTTTGCAAGCTCGCTCGGACCGGGATGCCCATGCAAGCCGTCCAGAACCGGGTCGATGGGCTCGCCCTCGATCATGGCGGCCTTCACGGTCTCGAAATGGCGCTGGTCGATGCAGTGCGTGGCGACGCCGAGATAATAGGCGTCGGCGCGGCCGCAGATCCGCCCGGTCAGCCCAAGATAATGGCCGAGCTTCCCAGGCATGCGCGGCAGGAACCACGAACCGCCGACGTCCGGGATGAAGCCGATGCCGGTCTCGGGCATGGCGAAGCTTATGGCCTCGCCCGCCACGCGATGCGTGCCGTAGAGACACACGCCGGCGCCGCCGCCCATCACGATGCCGCCGATCAAGGCGACATGCGGCTTCGAGAAACGTTGGAGCGTCCAGTTGTGCTGATATTCCTCGGAATAGAAGCGGTCGGCCGTCTCGGGCTCGTTCAGCGCCCAATCGCGAACGGCGCGAATGTCGCCGCCTGCGCAAAACGCCTTGCCCTCCGCCTCCATGACGATGCCGTAGATGTGCGGATTTCTCGCGCAACGGTGCGTGAAGGCTTCAAGCTCCCGGATTGCGTCGAGGGTGAGCGCGTTCAGCGCGCGCGCCCTGGCAAGGCGTATCAGGCCCGCGCGGCCTTCTTCGGCGCAAATGACGCCCTTTCCGGCTTCGTCCATGCGTGTTTTCCAATGCTGATACGAGCGCCCTAATCCGGTTTTTCGACCTTGGAGCGGTAGATCGCAACCTCGACCGGCCCAAAAAGACGCGCCTTCGCCTTATTGAGAACGGGCATGGGCGCTCTCTCGAAAATCTCCATGCCTGCCCTGCCGCGCTCGCGCCCCGCATTCTCGAATATGAGGTAGATGTCGCGCGGATCGAGCCGGAAGGAGCCCAGCACATAGCTCAGGATGATGTCGAGATGCGTCGTGCCGAGACTGTCGGGGAAAAAGAGCACGGCGGGCTGCGGAGGGACGACGATGCCATCGCGGTCGGCCCGCAAGGCCCGCACATCCCGGCAGGAGAGATAAGACCTCGGATATTGAGCGAGGTTCATTTCCAGCGCTTCCGATCCATCGGTGTCGAACGCGTAGCCCGCCGCATATTCGAAGTTGCGCCGCGCGGCGATAAGGAGGGTGCGGCCGTTGCCGGCGCGGAAATCGACGAAGGCGTATCGCTTGAGATCTTCGGGCAGCGCCGAGAGCGCCCATTCCAGGAGCTTTTTGGGGATGGGGCCTTTGTAGACGTAGGACTTCTCGGGGCCGGCCTCCGTCTCCTCGGCGCGGTAGACTTTCAGCGGCGGCGATTTGCAGAACAGAAGCTGCTCGGCGTTCCGGTCGAAGAGGTGGCGATGAACGACGCTTAGGAGCGCGAGCCGGCGGCGGCGCCAATCGCGGATGCGCACGGCGCGGCTGAGCTTGCCCGACGCGGCGAGGACGGCGCTCGCTCCCGTTGCGAGAACGGCTCCCGCGGCCTGGGTCGATGGCTTGACGCGGCCGGCGGCGACGGCGTCTTCCAGGCTCAGGCTGAGAACCGCAGGATCAACGCCGGCGTCGCGAGCGGCGTCCTGCGCTGCTTGAGGATCGGGCGCTTGCCCGGACGGATTGAAAAGCGCCAGCGGAGGCTCTCCCATCGCGCGCGTTTCGATGGGCGCGCCTCCGCGAATCTGGTCCTGCGCCGCCTTCAACTCCTCGATCAGCCTTGCAGGCAGCGCGGCCTCTGTCCCTTCGCTGTCAGGCTGGAAACTGGATGCGGGGCCGGAGAGGCCGCGGTCGCGGATGGCGGTTTCAAGCATGTTTGCGAGCGGCGGATCGTCATCGAACGGAACGGGGGGAGAAAGCCCATCGGATGCGCCATTCGCCCGCTGCTGGTAAGCGCGGCGATTGGCGTTCGAGAACTTGCTGAGGCGGGGTTCGCCTGAATCTTCCTTCGTCATGGGCCTTCCGAATAACCGTCGCCGGAAACAGCAGGCCGGAACTCTTTGCTGCTGAGCTTAGGCAAGTCAACGCCTTCGGATGTTTCACAACTTTACACGGATTGGCAACCGGTGAGGAGCGCGCGCCCATCATAAAGCAAGGGATAAATTTCAGACGCGCCATTCGCCTGTTGTAATTTTACCGCTCATCAACCTTTCGCTGTCAAAGTCTTGACCATTCGTCTTAATCGCAATTTGTAAGGAGCGCTGGCGTATCATGGCTTCCCCCGCATATAACAAGAGCCGCCCGCGCGAATCGGATCAAAGCGCCAGCGCCCGCCTTTACAAATTCGCCCTGGTTCTCACGGTTAACGAAGAACTGGCGAGAGCGCTTCTTCGCAGCGCGCTTAAGGCTTTGAATACCCGCAACGAAACGCCCGACGAGGATCGCGATCACTTCATCGGCGCCTTCCGCCGCATGTACGCGCTTTGGAGCGCGAAGCTTGCCGACGACCCGGATATTCAAAAGAAGTGTCCGCCCGATTCGCGCGTCTTCGCTTCGAGCCTTGCCAAGGGCCTGCCCGCCGGGAATGCCCATTTCGCCAAATTCGTCGCCGCCATGCCGTCGCAGCAAAGGGCTGCGCTTTACCTCGTCTACGGCGAATGCGCCTCGTACGACGAAGCCGCCGAAGCGACCGCCCTCGATCTGCCGGCTCTTATGAACGTTCTCGCGCGCGGTCATCTTGCGCTTTCCCATTGGCTTGACCATCGGGGGCTTTCCGACGGCGCGGGCCGTCATCAAGCGCGCGACGATCACTCGCCTGGGCGGGAGCGCGCCGCATGACGCAACTCAGCGATGAGTTCCTGCTTGCCTATCTCGACGGCCAGCTCGACAAGGGGCAATCCGTGGAGGTCTCGCGCCTGACCGGCGTCAACGCGGACATCTTCCGGCGCGTGGCCCGGCTGAAGCGCACGCAGGCCCAGCTCATCGAGAGTTTCGGCGCCTTTGCGCGCGAAGAGATCCCGCCGCCCCGGACCGCATCCGAAGAGGCCGACGGAAGACCGGCGCCGAAAGGCGCGGCCGCTTCCCGCGCGACTGCCGCGAGCGCGCCCGCGCAAAAAGAGCCCAACGCCGTCAAGAAGATGCTGTTCTTGATCGCAGTCTTCGCAAGCGGCGCGCTCGGCGGCTATGGCGCGAACCTCGTCACGGCCGAACGCACGCCGCCGCCGGCGAAGGATATGGACCGGCCGCCCAGCGCGGCGATCCCGCCGTCGTCCTGGTCGAGCGACATTGTGCGCTTTCACAGCTTCTTCCCGAAGGAGACGCTGACGCCCTATCCCGACGCCATCGCCAATCCCGAGCTGATCCGCTTCCAGCTCTCGAAGGTCACGGCGAAGGCGCTGAACCCGCCCGATTTCTCGCGGCAGGGATACACGCTCTATCGCGGACAGATTTTCAATTACCGCCAGGAACGGATGGTGCAGCTCACCTACTCATCCAAGACCGAGGCGCCGCTGACGCTCTATGCGCTTCCGGCGTCCGAACTGCTGGACAGCCCCATATCCATGCAAGTGCAGGGCGTGAACAAGGCGGCGAGCTGGGTGAGCGACCGCGTTCGCTTTCTCATCACCGGCGAGAAAAGCGAAGACGACTTGCGAGGGCTGGCGGCGCTCGCGCTTGCGCAGATGCCGAAGAAGCCATAGGCGCGCCGGCCTGACTCCCTCGTCGCCTCCACGAACCCCCGCCAAAAAGCGCTCGCTCATAGGCTGAAGCGGGAATATGCCGCCTTTCCGGATCGCCGCCGTAAGGGTATCGATGCTCATCGCTGGAACTCGATCCTGTGGGGCGGCATGGCGGAAAAGCCGGGAAACACTGTTGTCGTAGCCGGAAAGACCGGCAGCGGAAAAACCGCGTTCCAGAACCACCTCATTCGCTACATGGCGACGGTGGAGAAGACCTTCGCCGTCGAGCCGATCCCTGCGGACGGCCGCGCCGATGGCCAGGACATTCTCGACGGCTGGGCCGCGCTCTGGGACGAGGGCAAGCTTGCGCCGGAGACGGCCGCCGGGCAGCCGAGGGACCATGCCTTCCGCCTCCAGCCGGGCAAGCAGCACAAGGACAAGCCCGCCATCGACATCGGCTTCCTGGAACTATCGGGCGCGGACCTCGAAGCGCTGGCCGCGCAGCGCGAGCCTTCGCCCGCGCTGCCGGGCGAACTCGCGGCCTTGCTGGCAAACCCCGCGGCGAACGCCGTTGTCGTGCTTGTGTGCGACTGCGCCGAGCCCGCAGGCGCCGCGCCAAGCCAGGATGCGCTGCTCGCCGCCTTCGTCGCGCGCCTGAAAGGCGAGCTCGGAGAAGCGGGCGCGCCGCGCTGCCCCGTGCTTCTGCTTGGCGTAAAGCTCGGCGACGCGGTGCGCGGACAAACCGACATCGCCGCGTTTGCGGGCGCCAGGTTGCAGGCCACGCTCGCCGCCTTGCAGGACTGGCGCGCGGGCTACGCGCTCGCAGAGCTGGACATGGGCGCCGTCGAGATCGCGCCCGATGGCGAGCCTTTCCTGCCCTCGCCCAAATTCGACGACGCGGCGAAGATCTTCCGCTGGGTCTACTTCCAGTTCACGCGCTACCCCGTGGTCGATCCGTTTGTCTCGCGGCTTTGGCGGAGCGTCCGCAACTCCATGGGCTGATGCGGAGCGTGCGGTCGATACGGCGGGTTAACCCTATTGGGTTCGTTTCGCAAAACCTGTGTCTTTTGCGGTGTCATAATACCACACGGCTTCGCCTTGGGAAAAGGGGCGATGACATGGGGCGCTTAGCATAAGCCCTACTCGCGCACGCCCGCATCCTTCGAGACGCGCCGAAGGCGCTCCTCAGGATGAGGCCGCGGCTAACCCGCCTTCCGAAGCGCGCCGAAGCCTCATCCAGAGGAGGCGCGAACGGACGGCCGCAAGCCTCAATCCAGAGGAGGCGCGGGACGCGCGTCTCGAAGGATGAAGAAAGTCCGCACGGCGCCTTTCCCGGCGCGCCCCGCTTCGCTATTTATTCAATTTGAGCTAAAGCTATTAACCGGGCGCCATGACCAACATTTTCATTTCCTACCGCCGCGACGACAGCCGCTATCAGGCCGACCGGCTTTACAAGGCGCTGACCCAGGTGCTGCCGCGCGACCGCGTGTTCATGGACATCGACAGCATCAAGCCCGGCGACGATTTCGTGGAGATATTGGAGGGCTGGGTCAACCGTTGCGACATCCTGCTTGCGCTGATCGGTCCGCATTGGGTGAACGCGACAGACCCCAAGACTGGGAAGCGGCGGCTCGAAAACCCGAACGACTTCGTGCGCATCGAGGTGCGCGAGGGACTGAAACGCGGCATTCCCGTCGTGCCCGTGCTGCTCGACGGCGCGGGAATGCCGGAGGTGGATGAGCTGCCGGACGACCTCAAGAAACTCGTGCGCCGCAACGCTCAGTTCGTGGACTTCCGCACCTTCGACGCCGATGTGGCGACGCTGATCAAGCGCCTGGATCTTAGCAAGCCCGAACAGAACGCGGAGCAGCCCGCTGGCGTGCTCGGCGCCGTGAGCCGCCTTTTCGGAGCAGGTCAGAGCGCACCGGGTTCGAAGGAGGACCGCTGGCGGGCGGAGGGACGCATCCATATCCCCGGCGTTATCGCGCATGGCGCGCCGGAGGGCTGGTTCCTGCCGGGCGCGGGCAAGACGGAATGGTTCAAGGACCTTGAGAATGGCCCGGAGATGGTGGTCGTGCCGCCGGGGCGCTTCATGATGGGGTCGCCGAAGGACGAGCCAGAGCGCGAGAGCCGGAAGGCGGGGACGGAAAGCCCGCAGCATGAAGTGACGATCCCGAAGCCCTTCGCCATCGGACGATGCGCGGTGACGGTTAAGGAATACCTGGCGGCTGTCCGCGATGGCGGATGCAAGCCCCCAGAGTGGCTTGAAGAGGGAAGCGACATATAATATCGAGACAGGTTCAGACGATCACTACAAGAAGCTCGGAGAAGCGCTGACCGGGGATGCCTTTCCTATCGTGGGCATCTCGTGGGACGACGCACGCGCTTACGTCGCATGGCTATCGAAGGCGTCCGGCGCATCCTACAGGCTGCCCTCGGAGGCGGAGTGGGAATATGCCTGCCGCGCCGGAAGCGTCACGCCGTTCTGGTGGGGATCGTCCATCAGCCCGCATCAGGCGAACTACGATGGCAATTACACATATGAAGGCGGCGGCAGTAGGGGCGAGTACCGGAAACGGACAGTCCCTGCCAAGCACTTTGACGCCAATCCGTGGGGTCTCTACCAAGTTCACGGCAATGTCTGGGAGTGGTGCGAGGACCTTTGGCACGATAGCTACGCCGACAAGCCGGGGAGCCTGAAAGCGTCCGGCGCTGCATGGACAACCGGAGATGGTGGCCCTCGTGTCCTTCGCGGCGGTTCGTGGGGCTCGATCCACAGGACCTCCGCGCGGCCTACCGCGACGACGACGGCCCGGTCGTCCGTGACGACGATATCGGCTTCCGTGTTGCCAGGACTTAAATCCTTAATCTTTGCCTCCTTACCCCTTCAGGACGCCTTGGCCTGCCACTCGCGCCGAGCCGAAATGTCCCGCCGAAGGCGGGCCGCTTTTTTATACGGAGCGAGATAGCGGATGGCCGCAAGCGGCTTCCGCGACGACAACAAGGGGCGCTCGGTACGTCGTGCCGGAAACCCGCCCGCGCGCGATGACAAACAAGGGGCGCTCAGTTCGTCGTGCCGGAAACCCGCCCGCGCGTTTCCGCGATGACATGGGAGGGCGGCGGCTTCCGTGGCGAAGACCTCGCGATGGCCGCCGATGTCATGCCCGAAACCCTGCAATGTCATGCCGGAAAGGCGCCTGCGCCTTATCCGGCATCTGCTGCGGCATCTGCGGCATGGCGCCGGAGGGGCGGAACTCGCCGCCAGATCGCGGATAACGCGCGAGCGCGTTTCCGCGACGACAACAAGGGGCGCCGCATCGGAAGACCGCACAAACCCTTGACCATTATGTGTTCCGTAACACATAATACGCAACATGCCGATCAAGACCTACGCGGACAAGCGCAGCGCCGATTTTGCGGCCGGCAAGCACGTCAAGGAATTCCGGGCTTTCGAGCGCCAAGCGGTCAAGGGTCTGACAAAGCTGAACGCGGCGGCGCGGCTCATCGAATTGCGCAATCCGCCGTCCAATCGCTTCGAAGCGCTGAGAGGCGAGCGGGACGGCCAGTACAGCATTCGCATCAACGACCGGTGGCGCATCTGTTTCCGCTGGGCCTTCAGCGAAGACTCGGCAGGCAAAGACCCGCTGACGGTCCCTGGCGATGCCGTGGATGTTGAGATCGTCGATTACCACTGAGGACGCCATGACCTACTCTGCTATCGATAACCTGCCGCCGGTTCATCCCGGCGAGATTTTGAAGGATGAGTTAGAGGCGCTGAACATGAGCGCCCGCAAATTCGCTGAGCATATCCATGTCCCCCCCAACGCGGTCACCGCCATCCTGAACGGCGGCCGTGGCGTGTCCGCGCAGATGGCCCTCCGCCTGGGCCAGGCGTTCGGCACGGGGCCGGGCTACTGGATGCGTCTCCAGAACATCTATGAGGAAAAGCGCGCGCGTTCCGAATTGGCGGGGGAGCTGGAGCAGATTGCCGGGCTGCTGTAATTACCCGAGCGCCCCATGGCGGCGCGGCCAATTCAGGACGCAAGACGCGGCTTGGCGAACGGCTCCGCCGGCAGGGGCCGTTAACGCGAACCTTGCCCGAAACCTTTCTCTTTGCGGCTGAAAGGCGTATGAAGGTCGGCAGCACAACCGGCACGCCCCGCAGAGACCCCCATGCCGCATCGGAAGACCGCCTTCGTCGTCACCCTGTCATGCGCCGACCAGCCCGGCATCGTCGCCGCCATCGCGAGCCTGCTCGCCGAGCACGGCTGCAACATCACCGACAGCGCGCAGTTCGGCGACGTGAAAAGCGGCCGCTTCTTCATGCGCGTGTCGTTCTCCGCCCCGCCGAGCCTCGACCGCGAGGGCGCGCACCGCATGCTGGCGCCCGTGATCGAGCGCTTCCGCATGACGTCGGCTCTGCACCCCATCGCCGAGCGCATGCGCGTGCTGCTGCTCGTCTCGAAATTCGGCCATTGCCTGAACGACCTGCTCTACCGCCATCGCGTCGGCGCGCTGCAAATCGACATCCCGGCCATCGTCTCGAACCACCGCGATTTCTACCAGCTCGCGGCGAGCCACGACATTCCGTTCCATCATCTGACGGTCATGCCCGAGACGAGGGAAAAGCAGGAGTCGCGCCTCGCCGAGCTGATCGACGAGGAATGCGTCGATCTCGTCGTGCTCGCGCGCTACATGCAGGTGCTGTCGCCGGCGCTGTGCGAAAAGCTCGCCGGCCGCGCCATCAACATCCATCACTCGTTCCTGCCGAGCTTCAAGGGCGCGAAGCCCTATCATCAGGCGCATGCGCGCGGCGTGAAGCTGATCGGCGCGACGGCGCATTATGTGACGCCCGTGCTCGACGAAGGGCCGATCATCGAGCAGGAGGTCGCGCGCGTCGATCACGCCATGTCGACCGAGGACCTCGTGCATATGGGCCGCGACGTTGAATGCCTCGTGCTCGCGCGCGCGGTGAAGTGGCATGTGGAGCACCGCATCCTGCTGAACGGCAACCGCACCGTCGTCTTCCGCTAGCCGGCGGCGCGCTGCTCATCCTTAGACAGGCTCATCCTTCGAGACGGCGCTTGCAGCGCCTCCTCAGGATGAGGGCATGCAGAGGGTACAAGTCTCATGGTGTGAGCTTGTCGAACCATGAGGCGCCCGGCGCGGCGTCCTATCCGCTCTTTCCTCATGGTGAGCTTGTCGAACCATGAGGGGCGCCGGTTGCGGGCGGTTAGCGGGCGGCGGGGAGGTAGGGCAGGTCCCAGAGCTTCAGCGTGTTGTCGCCGCTCCCTGACAAGGCCGTGCGGCTGCCGGGCTTGATGTGGCCCTCGACATCCATGAACAGGTTCTCGCCGCCGAACTCCTGTTCGAGCCGCAAATATAAAGCTTGCGCGAAGCCGGGATCGTCGTCGCGGCGATAGGAGATAAAAATCTTGCCGCGCGAAATGACCTCGCCGCCGCCCCCGCCAGCCATGCCGCCCCCAACACCTGAAAAATCCGATAAATACTTTTAATCGAAATGGCGCAACCCCCGCAAGCATTCGCGGCGACCCTTGTCGTCCCAGCCAAGCGAAGCTCGAGCGAGGACCGCAAACAAGATTGCGATCCCGGATAGCCGCAGGCGGCTTCCGGGATCGACAATGGTTGCGAGCCACGCGCGCAAACAAAAGGCCGCGGGTTACGCCCCGCGGCCCGTGAGACTGGCTGTTCGCTGCAGCCGGAGCGCCCCGCCTAGCCGAGGCGCAAGCCATGCGCGCTAGGCTGACGCCGGAGGCTGCTCCAACGTGACCGGGTTGCGCAAAATCTGCAGGTTCAGCGCAAAGGTCCCACTCGACATCGGATCACCTCCTTCCGGTTGTTTCATTCCTTCCATTATGCTCGCTCAAGGTGGAAAAAATGTAAAGTGCGTCAGCGCGAATTCCGTTCTTAACCATTCATTAAATCGTGATCCGGTTTGTGATCGCTCAATCCAAGATTGCGGAAACAGCCTCGATAAAGCATGCGTCTGTTTTACTTCTTGTTTTAGATTTCCTGGCGCGAACGCGGCGGCCAACCCTTGCGCGCAGGCGCCGATCGGCATAGTTTCGTCTGGCATCCCCGAACGGAGACTTGACCATGGCTTTCCTGTCCGACGCGCTTGCCCGCGTGAAGCCCTCGCCCACCATCGCGGTTTCCTCCAAGGCGCGCGAGCTGAAAGCGGCGGGCAAGGACGTGATCAGCCTCGGCGCGGGCGAGCCCGATTTCGATACGCCGGACAACATCAAGGAAGCGGCGATCAAGGCGATCCGCGACGGAAAGACGAAATATACGAACGTTGACGGCATCCCCGAGCTGAAGGACGCCATCTGCAGGAAGTTCAAGCGCGAGAACGGCCTCGACTACAAGCCGGCCCAGGTGATGGCCTCGCCCGGGGGCAAGAAGGTCATCTTCAACGCCATGATGGCGACGCTGAACCCCGGCGACGAGGTGGTGATCCCGGCGCCCTATTGGGTGTCTTACCCCGACATCGTGCTGCTCGCCGGCGGAACCTGCGTGTTCGCGGAAGCCGGCATCGGCACGAAATTCAAGCTCAGCCCCGAGACGCTGGAGCAGGCCATCACGCCAAAGACGAAATGGCTGATCTTCAACCATCCGTCGAACCCGACGGGCGCCGCCTACACGCGCGCCGAGCTGAAGGCGCTGACGGATGTGCTGCTGCGCCATCCGCATGTGTGGGTGCTCTCCGACGACATGTACGAGCACCTCGTCTATGACGGCTTCGAGTTTTCGTCGCCCGCCGAGATCGAGCCGGGGCTCTACGAGCGCACGCTCACCATGAACGGCGTGTCGAAGGCCTACGCGATGACAGGCTGGCGCATCGGCTATTGCGCCGGGCCGGAGCCTCTCATCAAGGCGATGACGAAGCTGCAATCGCAGACGACGTCGAACCCGACGAGCATCAGCCAATGGGCGAGCGTCGAGGCGCTGAACGGCCCGCAGGACTTCCTGGCCGCGCGCGCGCAAAGCTTCAAGGAGCGGCGCGACCTTGTGGTGGCGATGCTGAACCAGGCGAAGGGGATCGAGTGTCCGACGCCGGAAGGCGCCTTCTACGTCTATCCGTCCTGCGCCGGGCTGATCGGCAAAAAGACGCGCGGCGGCAAGGAGCTTCGGAACGACGAGGACGTGGTGACGGCGCTTCTCGAAGAGGAAGGCGTGGCGGTGGTGCACGGCGCGGCTTTCGGCCTGTCGCCCTACTTCCGCATCTCCTACGCCACCTCCGCCGCCGAGCTTGAGGAAGCCTGCCGCCGCATCCAGCGCTTCGCCGCCAGTTTGGATTGAGCGGGGCGGGCGGTAAGCCCTCATGGTCCGGCCAAGCTCACCATAAGCGACCGTTACAACATGGTGCGGCGCTCCGGCGCCGGAACGGCCACGGCGCGGTTCGCCAGCTCGATCACCGCCACGGCATGCGCCTCTGGCACGCTCGTCGGCCAGAAACTCGTCGAGCGTGCGGCCGGCTTTCAAATAATCGAACAGCGACTTGACCGGCACGCGCCGGCCGGTGAAACACGGCTCGCCGCCAAGCCAATCCGGCAAATCGTAACGAGCGGCGAGGGCAGGGTTTCTTCGTCTTGCATGGGCATAATCTATCACGGCCTAATGGTTCCGGCGACAAACGGCGGCCATAATTTTTCAGAGTGGAGGCGCCAGCGGAACGAAGGGCAAGATGACCGGAAGCCGTTTGCTCCGGCGCCCTGCTCGGCTAGTATGCGCCGTGTGTCAGAAAGGCGCCGCGGACCGCGATTGGCCCCGCGCCAGCAACAAGCGAGGTTGAGCGATGGCGGCAGTGCGCGGCGTAGGCTTTTCAAGCGCGGTCGTGGAGGACATCTATTTCGACCGGCTGAGAGAGGACCTCGACGAGGCCGAGGAGCTTGGCGTGGATTTCGTCGAGCTGCCCTTGTTCGCGATGGACCTGATCGCGGGCGGGCGCGTGCTGGAGCCCCAGATGCGGCGCCTGCACGACGCCTTGAAGGCGCGCTCGCTCGTCTACACGGCGCATGGCGCGATCTCAATCAACTTCATGCAGGCGCCCGACATGCTCGCGCGCCATCTCGCGCTCGCGAAAGCGACGGTGGAGGTTGCGGCGGAAATCGGCGCGCCGCATCTCGTTTTGCACGCGGGCCGCACGACGGAGCAAGCGCAAGCCGAGATCGAGGCGCTTTACGCCCAGCAGCGCGAGGCGCTGTCCACGGTGGGCGACTTCGCCGCGCAGCATGGGATCACGATCGCGGTCGAGAACATCTGGGTCGGCGGCGATAAGCAGCGCACCGCGCTGCCGTCGCGGCTCGCGCGCGAAATCGAGGCCATCGGCCATCCGAATGTGAAGGCCTGCCTCGATTTCTCCCATGCCGCGATCTCATGCAACGCTCAAGGCGTGGATTTTCTGGCCGAGGCGAGGGAGCTTGCCCGCGTGGCGTGCCATCTGCACCTTCACGATTCCTTCGGAGACCCGGCGCAGTTCTGGACCTTTTGCCGATCGGAGCGCGTCGCGTTCGGCATCGGCGATCTTCACCTGCCCATCGGCTGGGGCAATCTTCCCTGGGCCCGCATCATGACCGGCTTCACGTTCCTGCCGGATGTGATGTTCAATCTCGAACTGCCGTCGCAATATTGGTTTGCGCTCAAGGATAGCGTCGGCGCCATGCGGGACATGATCGACATCTATAGCGGGCGCCACGCGGCCTCCTGAGAAGCCATCCTTCGAGACGGCGCTTGCAGCGCCTCCTTGGGATGAGGCGTTCAAAGACCTAACCTCATCCTGAGGAGCCGCCAGCGGCGGCGTCTCGAAGGATGAGTTCAGATTTTCCGGGTCAGAGTGCGTCCGGAACAGTGTGAAGCGGTTTTCCAAAAAGACGCACGTAATAACAAAGAGGTAGAGCGCGCTTTGATGCCATCAAAAGCGGATAAGCTCTAGAGATCGCCCGCCCAGGGGAGCCCTTCGCGAAGGAATGCGGCGCGGCAGGTGTTCGCCATAAGAATGGCGACCGTCATCGGCCCCACGCCGCCCGGAACCGGCGTGATGGCGCCCGCGACATGGCGCGCGCTCTCGAAATCGACGTCGCCGACGAGTTTCGTCTTGCCCGCCTCCAGCGCCGGAACCCGGTTGATCCCGACATCGATGACGATGGCGCCCGGCTTGATCCAAATGCCGGGGATCATGCTGGGACGCCCGACCGCGGCGACGAGGATGTCCGCCCTCGAGACGACCTCCGCCAAATCGCGCGTCTTGGAATGCGCGAGCGTCACGGTGCAATCCTCCGCGAGCAGGAGATGCGCCATCGGCTTGCCGACGATGTTGGAGCGCCCCACAACCACAGCGTTGAGGCCCGCAAGCTTCGGCCGCACGCTCTTGATGAGGCGCAGACAGCCGAGCGGCGTGCACGGCACGAAGGCCGGCTTGCCGATAAACAGCCGGCCCGCGTTCAACACATGGAAGCCGTCCACGTCCTTTTCGGGGGAAATGGCCGCGATGGCGTCGTCGCCGCTCAAATGAGACGGCAGGGGAAGTTGCACCAGGATGCCGTCCACCGCGTTGTCGGCGTTCAGCGAGGCGATCAGATCGAGCAGCGCGGCCTTGCTGACGTCGGCGCCGGGCCGGCTCTCGACCGAATGGAAGCCCAGTTCGCGCGCGAGCTTGAGCTTGCTCCTCACATAGACCTCGCTCGCCGGGTTGTCGCCCGCAAGCACCACCGCAAGCCCCGGCGCGCGGCCAGCCGCCGCCGCGAAGGACTTGGCGCGCTCCGCCACGAGCCCCTTGATCTCCGCCGCCATGGCCACGCCGTTCAGGATCTGTGCTTCAGCCATTCGCATTGCCCTTTCTTTTCTGAGAGCCCTTCGCTTCGGGAGCATCTGTGAGAAGCGCGGCAATTTTTTCGAGCAGCGCGCCAGCGTCGCCGCCGACCGAAACCGATTTCAGCCTCGACTTCTGGCCGGCGGCCATGGCAACGGCGGATTTAGTCACGCCGAGCCAATCCGCAATCAGCGCGACGAGCGCCGCGTTCGCCTTGCCGTCCTCGGGCGGGGTCGTCACATAGGCCTTCAGCACGGGCTTTCCGCCGCGATCTTCAACGCCCGCGATGCGCGCCGCGCTGCTTTTCGGCGTGAGCCGCACGTGGAGAACGACGCCGTCCGGCGTTGCGGTCGCTGGAAGCATCATCGTATCGGGATGCTGGACAAGGAAGAAATTCGCGCCTCCGCGAACGCTCCATCAGGCCGGTTTATCGCCCTGGGCGTCAGAACAGTCTCCACAGCCAATCGGAGATCACCACGTCTCTGATGAACCAGAGGCCAATAATCAGCACGATGGGCGAGATATCAAGCCCGCCCATGTTCGGCAAACGCCGCCGGATGGGCCGGAGAACGGGATCGGTCAGGCGATTGAAGCCGTCGGCCAGCGTAAAGACGAGGCGATTGCGGCGATTGACGACATCGAACACGATAAGCCAGCTCAAGACGGCGGCGATGATGATGACCCATACGTAAAGCGAAATGAGGTTCGCTATGAAGTTCAAGAGCGCATGCATGCGAATCGCCTCCCCGCAATCGATGGCGATTCTTTAGCTTGCCGCATGGGGCGCATCAAGGGCCACGCGCTGCGGCATTACCACTGCATCAGCGTGCGGACAGCCTCCTCCTTCGAGACGCCGCTTCGCGGCTCCTCAGGATGAGGCTATCCGCACCCCTCATGGTGAGGAGGCCGCAGGCCGTCTCGACCCATGAGGAGGCGCGAACGCGCCGTGTCGAACCATGAGGCGGATGGTTAGCGGCGGATGCCGAGGCGCGCGATCAGGTCGCGATAGCGGCCGTCGTCCTTGCTCTTCACATAGTCGAGCAGGCGGCGGCGCTGGCTCACGAGCTTCAAAAGCCCGCGGCGCGAGTGATTGTCCTTTTTGTGCGTCTTGAAATGTTCCGTCAAGTTGGCGATTTGTTCCGTGAGAACGGCCACCTGAACTTCGGGCGAACCCGTGTCGCCCTTCGTCGTCGCATATTCGGTAATGAGCGCGGTTTTGCGCTCTGCGGTAATCGACATCGGTTATCTCCGTCCGCTTGAGGTGATCAGGCTTCAGGCGGGGATGTTGAAAACCCGGATCGGATGCATCTCGCCACGCTCCGCCTCGCCAATGGCGACGAGAACCCCGCGCGAGGTCGCATAGATCGGGCCATTCAGGATTGGCGCGCTCCCGCCCCGGATGAGGATGGATTGCCCCCGCTTCAGCCTGGCCGCATCGTCCCCGCTTACGGCGAGCGCCGGGATGCCGTCCAGCGCCGTCTCGACAGGGTTGATCGCGCTCAAAAGAGCGTCATGGCCGTCGGCACTATTGCTTAAGTCTTCGAGCTTTTCCAGGGAAATCGCTTTCTCTTCGTGGAATGGGCCGACGGAGGTGCGCCTGAGCTCGGCGACATGGCCGTAGCACCCGAGCGCGCGGCCCAAGTCGCGGGCGATGGCGCGCACATAGGTTCCCTTGCCGCAGGCGCAGTGAAGCCTGGTGAGGTCCGGCGAACACTCCCCGATCTCAAGCTCGAAGACCGAGACAGTCCGCGGCTGGAGTTCCACCGTTTCGCCATCGCGCGCAAGATCGTAGGCGCGCTCGCCCTCCACTTTGATTGCGGAATAGCACGGAGGAACCTGCATGATGTCGCCGATGAAGCCCGGCAGCGCCGCCTCGACAGCCTCGCGGGCAGGGCGCGCCTCGCTCGTCTTGACGGGCTGGCCTTCCGCGTCGTCGGTGTCGGTCTCGACGCCCCAGCGGATGACGAAATCGTAGGTTTTCTCGCAATCGACCACGTGGGCCACGGTCTTCGTCGCCTCGCCGAACGCGATGGGAAGCACGCCGGTCGCCAGCGGATCGAGCGTGCCGGCATGGCCGACCTTCTTCGGGTTGAAGAGGCGCTTCAGCCTGGAGAGCGCCTGGTTGGACGTGAGCCCCTGCGGCTTGTCGAGAACAAGCCAGCCGTGAATGTCGTTGCCTTTGCGGCGCGCCATGATGTTTCGCTTTGCTTTATCTATTTCAGATCGCGCGCGACGTCGGGAGAGCGCAAGAGCTGGTCGATACGCTCGGCCGCGTCGATTGCGTGATCGCCCCGGAATACAAGCTCGGGCACATATTTCAATTCGATGCGCCGCGCAAGCTCGCCGCGCAAATATCTCTGATGGCGATTGAGCGCGCGCGCGATGTCCTCGCTATTCTTGCCGCCGAGAGAGCTTGTGTAGACGGTCGCGTGCTTGAGGTCGGGGCTTACGCGGACCTCGGCCACGTTAAGGATTTCTCCTTCGAGCTCGCTGTCGCGGATGTCCGCGGTCTGGAAGATCTCGGCCAGCGAATGCTTGATGAGTTCGCCCGCGCGAAGCTGCCGTTGCGATGGGCCTTTTGCCGGTTGGTGTTTCATGATGCGCCTCTTCGACGCCGAGTGTTACGCCGTTTGCGGCGCGAAACAAGCCGCTTTGCCCCAGAGAAGACCCGCGATCCGCGTCCTTATCCGCCGAAATCCGCAATTTCCCGTTCGTGTGCTACGATCTGCCAGGAAAGGGCGTGAGAGAAGCGCCTCGTCCAATCCGCGCTGAACCAAGTCCGGTCCGGGAAGGCGCCGTCGATCGCCGCCCACCAGCCGAGCGTGCTGGGTCCGCGATACCTGAAGTCGATCGCGATCCGCTTCTTGGGGGCGGACGTTGGGAACAGCGAAAAGACGGCGCCGTGCTCCTCGTCCACGCTGGTGGGGATGATGCCCAGGCTGAGAAAGGTGAGGATGGGAATGGTCGCCGTGCCGTAGACCATGGCGTCGACGCGGGCGGTGAACGTCGGCGGCGTCTCGAATGCCTCGATAGAGTCCACCCGGTCGAAGAGGCCCGTGCCGCGCAGATATTTGACGAGAGTGTCCGAATAAACGGGCGCGGTGTAACGCTGGACGCCCACCGTCGCCTTGAAATGGGCGACGGCGACCGCCTTGGCCTGCTCCTCGCTGAGCGGCGGAGGAAGCGCCTCGCTCGCGCAGCCCGCCAGCGCAGCGAGGCTTATGCCTGCAACGGCCCAACGGAACGGTTGCACCATCTTTATCCTCAACAAACGCCGGGTTGGAAGTGAGCGCTTGCGGCTTAAGTCCAGTCGGGAAAGCGGCTTGGCTTGCGGGCAACGCCGCAGGATCGTCGACCATGCGTTTTTCCCTTGGACGCAGCTACGCGCCCGATATACGGCTTTCATGTAAGAGCTGGCGTAGGCTTGGCAAACCTGAAAGCGAGGGCGCGGTGGAGCAAATGGACGGTCTCAAAAATCGCCGTCCCCTGGCGATCCGTCAACGGGAATGGGTCCACAAACTCGCCCGGCTTCTCGTTCGTCAGGGCGTCTCGCCAAACCAGGTATCGCTTGCGAGCGTCGGATTTGCGGCCCTTGGCGCGTTGGCCTATGGATTCTGCCCCCTCGCCGGAGACGCGGTTAAGGCATTTCTCCTCCTGAGCGCTGCTGTTTTCATCCAGCTGCGCCTTCTTTCAAACCTGCTCGACGGCATCATGGCGGTGGAGGAGGGGAAGAAAACGCCGGCAGGCGAGATTTATAACGAACTCCCCGATCGTATCGCCGATTGTCTGTTTTTTGTCGCGGCGGGATATGCCGCGGGATGGCCTGTGCTGGGGTGGGTCTCGGCCATCCTCGCGCTCATGACGGCCTATGTCAGGGCTTTGGGCGGAGCATTGGGCTTCGCCCAGGATTTTTGCGGTCCGATGGCCAAGCAGCACCGCATGCACGCGCTCTGCGCCGGCAGCGTCCTGGCCGCGTTTTTTTCCTCCGTCCCCGTTCTCGCCGCAACCTTGGCGCTTATCATCCTGGGCAGCCTGCTGACAGTCGCACGGCGGACCCTCCATCTTGCCCGCGCGCTCGCGAGGAAGGCTCAACCTTGAGGCTCGTCCGATGATTGAGGCGCTCCTCATTGGGTTGACGCGCATCCTGACGGGAGCAGTCGTGCAACTCCGGGGGTTCCAATTCGACCCGCTGGCGCAGCGCCTTTATTATGCGAACCACACCAGTCATATGGATACGCTCATAATATGGGCGTCCGTTCCGCGGGATCAGCGGCGAAAGGTTCGCCCGGTCGCCGCAAAAGACTATTGGTGGGCTTCGTCATGGCGGCGTTATCTTGCCGAGAAGGTCTTTCACGCGGTGCCGTTATCCCGCCACCGCGAAAGCCCGGAACAAGATCTTCTGGAGCCGCTTCACACGGCGCTGGCGCGGGGAGACAGCCTCATCTTTTTTCCTGAAGGCACGCGCGGAAACGGCGAGAAAATCCAGCCTTTCAAGAAGGGCCTCTATCGTCTTGCCGCCAGCCATCCCGACCTCGTGCTGGTTCCTGTCTACATCAACAATCTCAATCGGGTTCTTCCCAAAGGCGAAACGATCCCGGTGCCAGTTCTTTGCACCGTCACTTTCGGCTGCGGCTTCGGTTTGATGGAGGGGGAAGCGAAGGATGATTTCATAATGCGCGCGCAATCTGAGCTGGAAGCCTTGGCCGCACGATGAAGCTGTTTTACGACGTCCAATTTCGGTACTTGATCGCTGGCGTCATCGGGTTTCTGATGCTTGCGAGCGCCGCCGGCTGGGTTCTCTCGCGGCGAGCAAAGACCGCAGAAGCGCAAAAGACCATAACCAACCTCAACGAGCGCATCAAAGCCTGGTGGGCGATGATCGCCATATTTTTGCTTTCGATCGTGCTTGGGGCCGTCGGCTCCGTGGTCCTCTTCGCCCTCCTGTCGTTTTTGGCCTTGCGAGAATATCTGGCCATCTCGCCCACGATACGCGACGATCATCGGGTGCTGCACTGGCTATTTTTTATCATCCTTCCGGTCAATTATAGTCTTGTAGCGATCGGGTGGTATGGCGTTTTTTCCATATTCATCCCCGTTTATGCTTTCATCTTGCTTCAGACGCGCGCCGCTATCGCTGGCGCGACGGAAGGATTTCTTGATCGCACCGCCCGCATCCAGTGGGGCATGATGATCGCAGTTTACTTCGTCAGCTACGTTCCCGCACTTTTGATGCTGGACATTCCGGGCTACAGCGAAAGCGGACAAAACTTCAAGCTGGTGCTGTTTTTCGTCACCGTCGTGCAAGCCAGCGACGTCTTGCAATATGTGTGCGGGAAGATCTTCGGCCGGCGCCCTATTGCGCCTCACGTCAGTCCCAATAAAACCGTCGAAGGGCTCATCGGCGGCGTCGGTTTGGCGAGTTTGCTTGGCGCGGGGCTGTTCTGGATTACGCCTTTCAATGCCTTGCAGGCGTGGGCGCTGGCCTTCGTCATTTGCCTCCTGGGTTTTGCCGGAGGTTTGGTCATGAGCGCAACCAAACGGGATCGAGGCGTCAAAGATTTCGGCGCAATTCTGCCGGGGCATGGCGGCATACTGGACCGCATCGACAGCATCTGTTTTGCTGCCCCCATTTTCTTCCACTTGACGCGCTACTACTTCACCTAGTTCCACACGCCGCAAGTTCTGACCTGTCTCGAAGCCCCTTGGCTTCATCTTTCGACATGCTCATCCTTCGAGACGGCGCTTTGCGCCTCCTCAGGATGAGGCTTCGAGACGGCGCTTGCAGCGCCTCCTCAGGATGAGGCGAGCGCTTAGCGCCCCTTAGGCGCAGGGGCCGGGCCATAGTCCACCTTTTGGTCCGCCGTAATAACGCCAGCAGGTTTTGTTGGTTTCGCTTGCATTCGTCGATGCGCGGTGGTGACGGGCTTTGCGGACGGATGTCCGATAGTAGGTATCGGCGGCGTTCGCTGTTGACACGAACACGAAGATGCTAATCAGACTAGCTACAATTTTACGCATCACAAATGTCCCGGCTGGTAAATGAGGGTAAAATGATTTTGCTCTCGTTGATTTATTAATTATAGTCCTTTGTTAGCCATTCTGTGAAATTCCTGAAATGTATTGCAGAAAAGTCGCAAGGTAATAAGGCGGCACCGGGAAACTCGCCTATCGGAATTTAGGCCGTATTCTGATTTTCGAGTGGAGCATAACGTCGGCGCTATCTCTGAACTTTGGCGCCTAATCTTTGGTCGTTCGACCCAAATGTTGAGTTGAACCGCTCACGGAACAGCCAGAAGACGTCCGAAGCGCAATGAATTTCACCACCGAGGCGTGAAATCCGCTTCGTTAAGGACGATGCCGCCGCACATGCGATCATGACAAATCCGCGCCGCTCGGCCGATCCATCTCATCGAAAGGGAGGCTCGTCAAAGGACCGCAGCTTTCTGGAATGCAGGCTGTCGCGCCGCTGCTTGAGCAGGTCCAGGGCGGCGAGGCCGATCTTCAAATGCTGGGCGATGGCGGTTTCATAGAACGCGCTCGCCGCTCCGGGCAGCTTGATCTCGCCGTGCAGCGGCTTGTCGGACACACAGAGAAGCGTGCCATAGGGGACCCGCAAGCGAAAGCCTTGGGCTGCGATGGTTCCGCTCTCCATGTCCACGGCGATGGCGCGCGAAAGGTTGATGCGCTTTCGTTCCTGCGTGAAGCGCAATTCCCAGTTCCGGTCGTCATTGGTGACGACGGTGCCTGTGCGGAGCCGTTGCTTCAGCGTGTCGCCGCTATGCCCGGTCACAGACGCGGCGGCCTCCTGGAGAGCTACTTGCACCTCGGCTAATGCCGGGATCGGCACGCCTGGCGGGACCAGGTCGTCGAGAATGCGGTCCTGCCGGAGATAGGCGTGGGCGAGCACATAGTCTCCGATCAATTGGGTGTCGCGGAGCCCCGCGCAATGCCCCACCATGAGCCAGCAATTGGGGCGTATGACGGCCAGATGGTCGGTGATGTTTTTCGCATTGGACGGGCCGACGCCGATATTGATCAGGGTCACCCCGGAGTCGCCGCCGTCCGTCAAATGGTAGGCGGGCATTTGATAACGATGCCATTGCGAACTTCCGATGAGCGCTTCCGCCTCCGTGGGCGAATGCTGCCTGCCGACGACCACATTGCCCGGCAGCACCAGCCGATCGAAGGCGCTCTCACGAGTGAGCTCGTCGCTGGCCCAGCGCAGGAACTGATCGACATAGCGATGATAATTGGTCAAGATAATCCAGCGCTGCATGTGGCGCCAGTCGCTTCCCGTATAGTGGACGAGCCGCCGCAGCGAGAAGTCGGTGCGCACCGCATCGAACAGCGCAAGTGGATGCGGTTCGTGCTCCTGGCGCTCCCACAGCCCGTCTGCGACCTCGTCCCCGACCGCAGAGAGGCGAGGCGTCGGGAAATGCTCCGCAAGTTCGCTCGCGGAAACATTGGCCCCGGTGATGACTTCCGCCCGCTCGATCACGTAAGGATAGGGGATCTCCTGGGAGCTGACGCCGACCTCGATTTCGGCGCCATATTCCGTCACGAGCGGCTCGAGCTGCTCAAGAAGATAGCCGCGGAAATCGGCCGGATGCGTCACCGTTGTCTCATAGACGCCGGGGCGTTCAAGTCTGGCGAACGCGCGCAGGCTTGGCGAACGTATCTGCTTTTTGCGGTAGATCAGGCGGAGGAGCGGATAATGGAACTTGCGGCGCGTTTCGGGGGATGGCGGAACGCCCGCGCCGAGATAGCGGTCCAAAGCCGCCGTGAGCGCCGAAGCAGCTTCGGCGTATAACTCCTCCAGCCGCTCGACCGCGCCGGCAGGGGTGCATTGCTTTAAGGGCTTGGGCTTCGCCATGACATGCCGATCGCGATTGCAAGGAGACCTAAATAAGGCTGATCGAGGCGTAATCTAGCGCCCCCGGAGCGTATCCTCAATCAGCGCCTTGCCTCGCCCCTCGGCGAGTTCCAGCCCCCGAGCATTCTTTAGCGCCTTCTCTGCCGAGCAATTCGGTGATCGGTATGAGGCCCCTCATAGGAAATGCAAGAAAATCGCCTTGTGACCCAAGACGCCTTTTCGCTTGCCAGTCGCGCCCGTTTGAGCTTCGAGAACCGATGGGCTCATGTTAAGAAACGGAGCCTTCGAGTGGAGAACAACCCTTGCGAGACTGTGCCCGCTTCGCGCTCCGCGCTGCGATTGCAGGTCTGTTTTTGACCGGCTTTCCGCAAGTGCTTAACATTCAGGGCGTCGCCGCCCAAACGCATGCTCCAGAGAATGACGCTGAATCGGGAACGATTCGAGAGGTCCCGCTTCCAGGCGGCGGGAAACAGAGGGTGCTCTACGCGCGCCCGGCATCGCCTCGCGGGGCCATTGTCATGTTGCCAGGCGGCGCCGGCGATATTGGCATGGATGACGAGGGCGGCGTTTCACATGGGAAGAATTTTGTTGTGCGGACGCAAGCGCTTTGGCTCGATCAAGGCTACGCTGTCATCATTCCCGATGCCTTGGACGGTCAGAACATGCGCGGGCTTCGCAGTTCGGCCGCCTACGCGCAAGTCGTCGCCGCGCTCGTGGATTTTGCCCATGCGCAGACGCCAGGGCCCGTCTTCTTGCTCGGTACGAGCCAGGGGTCGATCGCCGCGATGAACGGGGCCGCGCACCTTTCCGCTCCCGCTCTTGCCGGCGTCGTCCTGACCGAGTCCGTTTCGCGGGAAAGCAAGAGCGGCGAGACCGTTTTCGACGCGTCGCCCGGGCAAGTGGCCGTCCCAACCCTTATCGTCGCCAATCGGGATAGCGCCTGCCGCGTGGCGCCGGCGGAAGATGCGCCCCGCATCGCAGCCGCCTTGACGCGCGCGCCAGAGGTAAAAATCCTCTACGTTCAGGGCGGTGAATTGCGATCGAGGCCTTGCGGCTCTTTATCTCCCCATGGCTATCTTGGAATCGAACAGGAGGTCGTCGCCAAGATTGCAGCTTGGCTTAAGGAGCATCGTTAGAAGTCCTGCGGGGACGCCAGCTCAGTTGGTCATCGGAATGCGAACGACCACGCCCCCCATGACATTCCCCAGCTTGAAATCTCTGCGAGAGCCCTTGGGATGCCCGTTGTGGCACGTTACGCAACTTTCGCTGACGGCCTTATCCGGATAGACGGCGACGAAGGTCTTCTTGGGGCCTGAGGTTTCGACCCCATAGAACCGGTCCTTCCCTGCGGCCACAGCCGCAAGCCCAGTTTTCTCGACTTGCGAAGTGGGCTTGCTGCCCTTGTTGATCGGCCACAGCGACCGCAGAGAATATCCGGCTGTTTGCGTTTTGTTTTGGGCCAGCAGGGCGCCGATATTGAACAGTTGAACGGGGAGCGGCAAACATCGCTTCTCATAATAGTGTTCGTCGGTCGCGATGACGTTTTCCTTCTCCGTCAGCCGCTCGGAGACCAAGGTGGCATAAACCTCGCGATTGGCTGTCGCGATGGCCTCGACCAGATCGGCCACATCGCGATAGGCCATCCTCTCCGGCCGGGCGCCATCGGCGCCAGCTTTCCGCAGCGGGATTCGCACGACAAGGCCTCCCATGACGTCGCCGAGCGCGAAATCCTGGCGGCGGCTCTCGGGATGATTGTTATGGCAGGTCACGCAGGCTTCGTTCGTGGCGGCGTCGGGATAAGCCGCGATGAGGTATTTGGCGCCTTCCGGGCCCTCGGTTCCGAAGAAGGCGTCAGTGCCGCCTAGCACCCTGGCAAGGCCGATTTTTTCCAGCTCGGTTGTCGGCAAATTTTGCCGGCGGATTGCCCAGAACGATTGCAGCGCATAAACGGCCAGGCTGTTCTTTTTTGCGGAAAGCTCCGCTGCCAGCCGGAAGAAATGTGTGGGGAGCAGCAGAGCTTTCTTCTCCGCGTAATGCTCGTCGGCCCTGATCACCTTTTCCTGCGTCATCAGCCGGCCGACGACGATTTGGGAATAGGCCTCGCGGTTCGCCGCGACAATGTCGTGGACGAGATTGGCAACCTTTTCGAGCTCCAGACCGCCGCCCGTTCCGCCCACGCTTTCCGCGCGCGAACCAAAAGGCGCAGCCAACAGGGCGGTCATTGCCGCGACTCCCACCAGAACCGCGGACAGCGAGATTCTTGCCGTGGAAAATTTGATCCAGGACATAAGGTTTCCTCATGCGGATAAGCTGTGCTTTAGCTATACGCTTTGAGGCCGTGCGGAGGCAAGCTGTCCGCCGAGGCGCTGCGCCTCGAGGCGACGCTTATTCGGATGCCGGAACCGCGTCGGGATTGGCGGCCTGGATTGCGTCAATCCAAGTCCGGACCCGATCTACGTCTGAATCGACTGTAGGTATGAAGGCTTCCGCGCCGAACACCCGAAGCACCTCGTAGTCGGTGATGCTGATGAATGCCTTGCGGACTTCCTCCCTGAACATCGGATCGAGCCCCTCGCGAAAGGTCCACATATATTCCGGGATGGCGGGAGATGCGGCCAGCACGCGAACAGACTTCGGATCAATCTTTCCCTCTTTCAGAAGCCGGTTATAGACTGGCATCGATAGCCCGCCCGCGGAGACCTTGTGGTTGGCCACTGCGAGCGCCACTGCGTCGTGAGCGCCAAGCGAGCGCAGCGTATAGTCGCGCCCGGAGACAAGGCCGGCCTGCAGGAGCTGATAGCGGGGAACCCAGGTTCCCGATGTCGAGGCAGGGTCCCCGAACGCCACCTCGGCGCCCTTCAGATCCTTAAGGCTTTGGGCGGGGCTATCGGCGGGCACGATGATGACTGCCTTGAATGTCGGCCCGACAACCGCATGCGAGGTCCGCGCGAAAGGCTCCAGCTTGGCGGCGCGAGAGCGCAGGATGTAGGTCACCGGCCCCAGATAAGCGATGTCTATGCGGCCAAACCGGAGCGCTTCGCCAGTCTCGGCATAAGTTTTGCCGACAACCAGTTCAACCTCCATGCCGAGCCGCCTTTCGAGATTGAACCGCAAGGGCTCGTTCAGTCGCAAAACGGTCGCGGCGGACTCGCCTGGCAGGAGGCCCACCACCAGCTTCTCCGGCCGGTTCTGAGCGCTCACAGGCAAAGCCAGCGGAGCAATAAGTATGGCAATTATCAGCGCGAGGCTGCTCAACATCTTAGACATACTCGTATCCTTTTTGGCATCAGGTAATCTAATCCGCTTAACAAACAAAAATCAAGTTTTCCTCGTCCGCGCCCTTCTAATGGTCATGGGCGTTCCAGAATTTGGACATATGAGCGTCGACGATCTTGTCATATTCCCCGGAATCGCGGAGCTTCGCTGTCGCTGTATTGATGTAATACAGCATTGTACTTGCGTGTGGATGCGTCTTCGGCACAACCACGTGGTAGCTTCCGATAGCGACAGGCCGTTTCAGCGACTTCACGCGGTCGCTTAGACCGAGGGCCGTGGCGACAGCTTTGCCTGTTAAGTCCGAAGTTACAACGGCGCTAACTGAGCCGGCGTCGAGAAGGCGGAAGCAATCCTCAATGCTCGGGGGCCGCATGAGAACGACCTTGTTGTCCTTGACCCAATTGCGTCCGCCTTTGTCGAGCTCATAAGTAGAAAATCCCGCCGGCTGGCAGAGGGTCTTGCCGAGAATCTCATCATCCTTCGCGAACGTCATCGTAGAATTGCTCTTTACGAAAAAAACGGTGAAAACCTCGAAGAGGGGGTCCGAGAAAAAGAATTTCTGACAACGATACTTGGCGTCGGGCGAGAGTTCGTTTGGGCTGCCGCAATCGGGCTTGATCCAGGGAAAGCCGGCGTCGAATGCGCGTGTGATAAGAAGCGGGTTCAGGTGCGCCGCCCAGTCATTCACCCACGAAACGTTGTAACTGAAGCTCCCCCCGGACTGCTCCTTGATGAGGCCCATGGCGGCGCTAACGATGTGCGTTATCATCCCGCCATTGGGCAGCGACCGATCGGTAAAAGGCGTCAGGCCGTCCGCAGTGAGGAGTTCTATTCTCCTGACCGAGGCGGACAATTCGATCGCATCGTTTGCGGTCTCCGGGCGTCCCGGCGAAGCCTCCTGGGCGACGGGCGCTACCGACGGCGCCTGACCGCCGAGACAGGGGATGCGAATGCTTAAGCCCGGCACAAGCATGGATGCGTTCGCGCCCATGCGATCCTGATTGGCGTAGAAGATCAAAGTCCACTGGGAAGCGTTGCCGTAAACGCGCGTGGCTATGTCGGCAAGGGACTTGCCCTCCTTGATGGCATAGTCCGATCCACAACTCTGCGCTCTGGCCGTGGTCCCGGCGCCGAGCACGGCGGCCGTGAGGGCGATACAGAGCCCGATAAGAAATTTCGCGCTGCTATTTGCGCTCAGAAACCCGATGAAACGCATTACCCTCGTCCCCTTACGATTGCGGGAATTTACTTACCACCGACACTTCTATGACGGACGTCCCTCCACGCCGCCAGCTTCACACCAGCGAATACTGACTGTTGCGGGAAACTTCAATGACATCGCTTCGCGTGATCTCCTTGAAATGCGCGATGGTCTCGCGCGCAGCGTCTTGAGCGAGAGTCAAAGCCTCGCTTGTTCCCGAGTTCTCAGCTTCGGCGAGCGCAGCCGAAATTCGCAGGATGGCGCTCCCGAGCGGGCGCAGCGTCAGCATGCGCATCTGTTCTGTAACCGTGTCAGCAATATGCGACAGGCTGCCTTCCGCCTCATTTGCGAGCTTGGCCAGAATCGGAGCGAAGTCCGCGGTCACGGCTTGCGCCAGGTGCTCGCCCTGCGCCTCTTGCGAAAGCCGTTCGAACAGAGGTTCTGCAAGGGTGGTCGCCAGTTCAATTGCAGCCGGCTCTCCAAGCGCGGCGAGAGAGGGAGGTTTGGATAAAACCCCCTCGCCGGCCACGTTGATGGCGAGCCTTTGAATAAGGCCGCCGCCATCGATCAGGCCAGACACCTCTCCGATGAAGTCGCTTAAATATCCCGCTATGACTTGCGTCGCTTCCTCGAACGCTTTCAGAAATTCAGTTTCGAGGTCGATGCGAAGCCGCATGCCAAGCTGGCTTGCCAACGCACACGTAATTTCCGTCCCCGGAGCAGAAGAGGCTGCGGCGACGCAGGCGCTCACCGTTCCATCGAGTTTCGATCGAAGTTTGGCGAGTTCTTGCGACCGCATTTCAGCCAGCCTCTCTGGCAGGCTGTCGAACCGAGCCGCGAGCGCGTCCATCAATGCGTTGAGCGCCGTCGCTCCCTCTCTGGCGCGATCCGCATTGGACAAAACCTGAATTTCCGTTTCCAGGCAGGTCTTGCGATTCCAGCAGACGGCGTCGACGAACTTCCTCGCGTTCTCAATCGCATCAGCCACCGGACCGGTTTGCATCATCTCGGATATGGCGACAGCCAGCGACGGAAGCCCCGATTTCGTAAACAGCGAATCGGCGCCTAATCCAAGGCCGATCTCTGCCTGGCCGGGCCAGTCAAAGCCGCCGCTTTTGTCAAGCCAGCGCTCAAGCTCCGTTTGAGATTGCGCATCGGCCGCCAAAGCCTGTCGCGCCCAATAAGCGCTGCCGAACATGACGGGAATATCCGCCGATGGGAACTCCTGTTTCAAAATAGCCGAGACGCGGTTCGTTAACGCGCGCATCACCTCTTCACTGCTGTCGATCTCATCGACCTTATTGAAGAAGATAATCAGCCGTTTCTTGTCGAGGCTCCTCAGGAGACGCAAAAGACCCAAATCAGCGCTGGAAAGCGGCTGCCGCGCCGTCACCACGATGACGCATACATCCGCAGCCTGGAGGCTTTGCCTCGTTATTTCGTCCCTGACAAGGAATGGATCGTTGACGCCCGGCGTATCGATCAGAATCGTCGGAAAACTGAAAGCGCCCAGATCGAAAAAGACGTCGGCTGTCTTGGTGATATCGGAGAATTCTCCATCAGAGGAGGGCGCTCCGCTCGCTTCCTCGGGATGTCCAGCGCCGATATAGCGGTTGAGAAGACCGGGAGTGAGCGTGGAATAACTGTGCTCCGTTCCGAGCAGCGTTTCGAGCCGCGAGCCGAGTTTTTTCTCAGCCCGGTTTCGCATGATCGCAACCTGCTCCTCGAGATTGTCCCAGTTGAATTCCGGAAATATCCGTTCGGTCAACTCCCGCGTTCGGCCGCCGGCAGCCAAGCGGCGCCATTCATTAGGGGAGAAGAAACCGAAAGAGGCGCCTGACGTCGGCTTATCGCGCACAGCGAAATGCAGCCTCGTTATAACGGTTGTCCATGGGTTGATGTCTGCGGGAAGCAACCCGGCCTGTTCCACAAGGACGTTGATAAGCGAGCTCTTCCCCGCATTCATCTGCCCTATGATGGCGATACGGCAAACGCGGCTCTCCAAATCCTCGATGAGGAAACGAAGCGACGCGGCCGTTTCCTCATCGACCAGCGCCGCAAGTCGCGTGGCGGCGTCTATGGCATCGCGCTTGGCGTCTGCAAGTCTCGCCCCGACATTCAATTTTTGTGAGGCGGGCTGCCTCGCGGGAGCGCGAACCGGAACCGCACTTGAGCTGGAAATGTCGCGCAGAAGAGAACTCGGCCGAGTACTTATGGCAAGAGGCTCGCCCGCCGCAACTGGGTGTTTTGGAGGCGCTGGTTTCGGCGACTTGAACTTGAAAAACTTCAGAATCATTGCACCCCAAGCACGTTGCGGACTTGTCGCCGCTTTGCTTATTCCCTCACCCGAAACAAGACAGATACTTATTATCCCATGATAGCCGAGGAATCCCGCACTGCCGCCAATTTTACGCTTTAATTACGCAACATCTTTACCCAATAGCAATAGAGACTATCTCCCGAATCTTGAGAAATGATGGCCGCCCTTGGATATGCAAACGCTGATCGATCAGCTCAGCGCGGCACAAAAGCTGTTGCGAAACACAGAGCAATACCACCCGGCTTTGCATTCTGCAAACCGTCGCCTTAGCCGCATTGCGAGCGTTCTGCGACGGCCATTCCGCATCGCCATTATTGGCGAGTCCAACTCCGGCAAGACCACCATCGCAAATCTCATAGCAGGCGAGGCGGCGTTGCCTGTCCTGCCCGTCGCGAACACGAGGCTGCCGACTCTTCTGCACTACGCGCCAACTCCTCGCGTCGAAGCTCTGTATCAGGACGGGCAGCGCGTCGCCGTGTCTTCCGATGATGAGCAGTCCCGGAACATTCTGCGCCTTGAAGTTGGACTGCCAAGCGAACAACTGCGCACGATTGAGGTGCTGGATTTTCCGGGAAGCGCAAATCCGCTGTTTCACGCCGACGCCGCGATGATCCACGGACACGGCGCCGACGCCGCGGTCTGGGCGACTGTGGCGACGCAAGCGTGGCGCGAAACGGAGCGGCAGGCCTGGTCGAAACTCCCGCCGCGGCTGAGGCGGCGAGGCATCCTTGCCGTGACTCATCGCGATCTCATCAGAGACGAGGGCGATTTCGTGAAACTGAAAGCCCGGCTGGAGCCGGTGAAGCACGCGCACTTCGCGGCGCTGTGTTTTGTAGCGGCGCCGTGGAAGCGCGAGCCTGCCCAACGCGACGCTCAACACAATCCGGCGGATGCTCTGCGCGCCGAGGTTGAAGGTCTTCTGCAAAAGGTGACAACGGAGCGCAGAGGACAAGCGGCGCGGCTCACGAGCAGGGTGGCCTCCCGGGCGCTCGCAAGCATCGAATCCCTGATTTGAGGCTTATGGGGTCGGCGCCGCGGCCCCCGTCAGGTCGGCCATGTGCGCCGCCATGACTTCGGCAAAACCATTGCTCGCCCTTAAGTCGGCAAGCGCCTTATTGATTGTTTGAAGAAGATTTGCCTGTTCGGGATTGTCCTTCGCGACCAGGGCATGAAGACCCGCCGGCGCGGCGATCTTCTGCGTGAGTTGCAGCGATTGAGAGAGTTTCAGCTTCTCAATTACGAAGCGGCCCTCTGGCTCAAGAGTAATCAAAGCGTCCGTCTCTTGGCGGTCGAGGGCTGCGATGCAATCGATAACGGTCTTCATGCGAAGCGTTTTCACCTGAGCGCCCTTAAGCCAGGGAATGGCGTCCCGCGCCTGCTCGGGAACGGGATGGCTTTCCGGCGTGCAAAGCGTCCGCACTTGCCCTTCCTGGGCGCCGAGCGGCGTGTCGATCCGGGTAAAGACTCCGATGACAGCACGCATAATCGGCTCCGAGAAAGCCATTCTGTCGCAGACAACTGCCTCGCTCGCCGATTGATCGCTTGGAGCGTCGCAATTCGATGTCAGCCAGTAAACGCCCGCGTCGGCCTTGTCTGCGAGCAAGCCTTCGAGAAATGCTTTCTCTCCATCGGCCCACTGAACGCTTACATCCATGCCCGCTGTTTCAAGCGCCTTGGTGAGAAGCTTCAAGGCTACGCCGCCGTCGTTCTGGTGGGCGTCCGTAAGCGGCGGATGCGAGAGGGCGAGAAGCCTGACCGATTGCCTCGCCGCCGCCGCACGTGGCTCCGCGCTCCGGATCGGCGCCTGCAGCGGTTCCTTGACGGGCGCGCCCTGAGCGGAGACGGCCAGCGGCTCGGCCGGAGCGAAACGCTGCCACCCCGGAGGAACCATTCTCAGGTCGGTTCGAGCTAACAAAGAGCTTGGATAATTTTTTCGTATCTGCGGCAGGAAAGCGAAGAACTTTTCGACAAAGGCGACAACATCGACGTAACGGGCATGCTTGGCGTTCCAATCGAAAGTCGCGAGCAATGTGCTGACCTGGATCGTCTCCGCGGCTTGGCCGGAGCTAACGCCCGCGATCGGCGCCTTTCCGAGTTTGCTGGGAAGATACACCTGCGCCAACGGGCCGTTTGAGGCCGGAATCGACAGGAGATGATAAGCGCCGGCCGAAATCCCGGATTTCAAGTCAGGCAAATCGCTCTCGAACACGAGAATTGCGTCAAGGTCGGCCCTGTTGACGAGAGCCTTGTTGTCCAGTTCGACGACCTCGACGCCGATCTTCATCGATCCGAAAACAGTTCTCGCAGTCATGCCGCGCGAAGTTCGCGCCGCCGGAACGCCAACTTTGCGGCCTTTCAACTCCTCGATA
This sequence comes from uncultured Alphaproteobacteria bacterium, assembly GCA_963748525.1. Lineage (GTDB taxonomy): Bacteria > Pseudomonadota > Alphaproteobacteria > Rhizobiales > Rhodomicrobiaceae > Rhodomicrobium. The sequence goes on along the minus strand of CAVVJJ010000015.1, from coordinate 533,226 downwards.
ACCTTCACGTTTTGCCGCGCAAAAAGAAGCACGCGCTGGTTAAAAAGCGGGGCGACAAGGCGGACTTTCCGCCGGACCTCAGGCAGCGTCTGAGAGAGGTCCAGATAAGCAAGAACGTCGTTGTTGATGACTGCCATATCGGCGCCGCGAAGCTGAAGAAGGTCGCGAGCATTCGTCGCGCCGCCATAACCGCTCAAGGACAAAACCCGCACGTCGCTCTCTTTGTCGAGCGTAATCGCAATCTCGCTCAGCACCTGCGACACAGCGCCATTGGGATCGGAAGTTCCGTCCGACAAGATGGAGACGATATGCGCGGCAGGTTTGGAAGCTGGCAAATTCGCCTGGGAAAACGCGGGCTGCGCCAGGCAAAGAGAAGCGCCGAAAAAGAGAATGAAAAAACGCATCGGATGAGGCCCTCTGACTGTCCGAAGTTGAGCGAAGGTGAAAGCTGGCAAGACATTTTCCAGAGCACAGGAATCACCGACGCGAGACCAGGTCCATCTAGTGCATCGCGTTGATGATGCGCCTCAGCCGGCCGCTGTCCATCTCAAGCCCGCTTTTCACCGCTAACTCGTACCACTCCTTATACCACCGCTCCGCCTCGGCAGGATTGGGAGGACTGTTGGCCGCAGGCAGGGTGCGCAAATAATTGGGGTCGAAGGATTGGGCGAGCATCAACGCAACTTCAGCCCGCTCTTCGGGAGCGCCGCGCCGCAAGCGTTCGCGCGCAGAGGCGACGTCGCCTTCGCCAAGCAGGCGGCGAGCCTCGGATAGGACAATGCTCTCGTTTTCCTTGCCGGACGCCGGCGCTTTTGTGATTCGGCTCATCGCGCCAGGCCACTCGACGAGAACGAAAATCAGGCATGCTCCGCCTATGAAGATCGCAGCGCCTGCCACATAGATGAGGCTGCGCAGTGAGCGCTTTGCCGCAGGCTGGGAGCCAGCGAATACAGCGCTTTTCCGCTCGAAAATACTGAGGCTTTGATGAGGCGCCGCAGAAGGAGGAGATGCGCTTGCCGGAACGACCGCCGGGACCTTATCCGGCGAGGGAGGCGTTTCGGCGGGCAAATCGAGTTGCTGAAGCTTCTTGAGAACTGCCTTGACTTCAGCGAGGTTCGGGTCTTCCCTGGCTTCGCGCATAGAAGATCCTCATTCATCGACGCAGCAAGTCGTTGATTTTATTGGTGGGCGCACAAGGATTCGAACCTTGGACCCGCTGATTAAGAGTCAGCTGCTCTACCAACTGAGCTATGCGCCCGCTCGTCGCGTTCCCTACCTATAATGCGGATGGCGGCGCGTGTCCATGTTTGCGTTCCTGCGTTTCAGACCCGCTCCGCCTTTACGAGCGGCGACGGCCGCGCTTGAGGCGCAGCCGCTGCGATGTGGAACGGACCCTCACGCCCGGCGCTCTTTGGAACCACCTCGGGCGCGAGCGCGCCGAGCGAGACATAGATTTTCAAAAGATCGTCGACTTTCATGTCGGGGACGGGGGTGATCGCGGTGTCGGCGATGAACACAAGGCCGCCGGACATCGGGATGGGGGCGGCCGGAAGATAAACGAGCCTGCGGCGCTCCCCGGCTATCATATAAAGCTGCTGGCTCGCGAGGAGCGCGAGAACGTCGACGCCGAACTCGCCCGCGCCGAAGAAGCGGCAGGAGACGACGCTCATGCTTGAGAGATCGCCCGGCGCTCCCGACCTGTCCGTGACGAGCCGGACGACGCGCGAAACGGGGCTGTAGATGGAGCGAATGAGGGGGACGCGCGAAAACAGCCTGTCGAGGTAGTTCTGGATGATGCTCTTGGCCCTCGTTTTCACGATAAGGCCAAGCAGCCAGATGCCGGCGAGCGCGATGCTGATGCCGAGCCAGAAGGCGAGCGTATCCTGGCTTCGGCCGAGAAGGTAATTGCCGCCTTGGGTCAGGAGATCGCCAAGGACGGTCCCCGGCCCGATCGCGCCGCGCACAAAACCGACGATATACGCGACGATGAAAACCGTCAGCACGATCGGCAGAAGAAACAGCAGGCCGGCAAGAAACGAGCCGATCACGCTGGTCCGCCAAAATCGCGAGATCCAGTTCATCATGCGTGAAACTCCTCGGTCTAACGGGCTGGGCATTTTGGCGCCGGCGGTTATTCAATCCGGGTTTAATATACTCCGAAACGCATGACATATGTATTATTGAATTATGAGGGACAAAAGCGCAGACCGCTTTCAGGATTTGAAAACGGTCAGCGGCTAGGGCCGGGGCGCGGCTTTTTCGCGGATGAGGACGGCGGGGGCGCACGGCGTCAGGCCGCAAGAGCGCGCGCGAAGGGCTGCGGCGCGCATATCGAATGGGAAATGGGAGACGAGCCGAGGCCGCAAAGGAAATGAAAGCTTAAAGTCGTGGATCAGCTTCCAATCTTTTTCCAGATCAAGGGCAGGCCCATCGCGGTCGCGGGCGGCGGGGCGGTCGCGGCGCGCCGCGCGGAACTGGCGCTTCGGGCCGGCGCCATGGTGAGCGTCTTTAGCGAGACGCTCAGCGACGATTTCCGCGCGCTCGCTTCTCGCGACGGTTTCGAGCATGTCGCCCGCACAATCAGGCTGTCCGACATTCAAGACCGTGCGCTTGCTTTTTGTGCGACCGGCGATCCGGTTTCCGACCGCGAGGTTGCGAGCCTGGCCCGGCGCGCGCGCGTTCCGATCAACGTCGCCGATGCGCCGGATTTGTGCGATTTCATCATGCCGTCCATCGTCGACCGCGACCCGCTTGTGATCGCCATCTCGACTGGCGGCGCTTCGCCCGTGTTCGCGCGCATGATAAGGGCGCGGCTCGAAAGCGTGATCCCCGCCGCCTATGGCCGCCTCGTTTCGCTTGTCGGCGCCTATCGCGAGAAGCTCGGCGCGGCGCTTTCGGACGGGGCTGCGCGCCGCCGCTTCTGGGAGCGCGCGCTCGAAGGCCGCGTGGCCGACCGCTTTCTTGCCGGCCAGGAGCGGCAAGCGCGCGCCGAACTCGAATCCATGCTGGCGACCGCGGCGGAGGGCGAGGAAAGCCAGCCGCAAGGCGAGGTCTACCTCGTGGGCGCGGGGCCCGGCGACCCGGACCTTCTTACTTTCCGCGCGCTCCGGCTCATGCAGCGCGCCGACGCCGTGCTCTACGACCGGCTCCTGCCGCACGGCATCCTGAACCTCGTGCGCCGCGAGGCCGAGCACATCTATGTCGGCAAGCTGCCCGACGATCACATCGTGCCGCAGGAAGCCATCACGGCGAAGCTCATCGAGCTGGCGAAGCAAGGCAAGCGCGTGCTGCGGCTGAAGGGGGGCGACCCCTTCATGTTCGGGCGCGGCGGTGAGGAAATCGAGGCCTGCCTTGCGGCGGGGGTGCCCGTGCAGGTCGTGCCGGGCGTGACGGCCGCGACGGGCTGCGCGGCCTATGCGGGCATTCCGCTCACCCATCGCGACCATGCGCAGGCCTGCGTTTTCGTCACCGGCCATTCACGGCGCGACGGGCTTAGCCTCGATTGGACCGCGCTGATCCAGCCGCGGCAGACGGTGGTGATATTCATGGGGCTCGGCAAGCTCGGCGCGCTGATGTCGGAGTTCGTCGCCCGCGGCGGCGATCCCAAGCTTCCGGCCGCCGTTATCGACAATGGCACGCGCCCCAATCAGCGGGTGGTTGCCGGAACCGTGGAGACAATAGCCGATCTCGCCGGTCAAGCGAACCTTGAGGGACCTGCGATCATCATCCTCGGCACGGTCGTCAGCTTGCGCGAAAAAATCGCACCCGCGGGGGCTGAACCCGGCGCCTGCTTTTCATCGCTGCCATCGCCCGTTTGACTTCACAGAAAATCGAGCAGCATCCAAAGCGTCGTGCTGGCCCAGCGAAGCGCAAGCCGGGATCGTCGAGAAGGCGAGCGGTCTCTTTTGCGATCCCGGATCGGACCTCTGGTCCGTCCGGGATGACGACGGATCGGCGGGGCCGGCATGTGGGCGCCCTCGCCCTGAGCTTGTTGAAGGGTGAACTCGCCATGAGGACGCCCTCACCTTGAGCCAAGCTCGCCATGAGCGCGCCCTCACCCTGAGCGCGCCCTCACCCTGAGCTTGTCGAAGGGTGAGTTCGCCATGAGCACCCCTCACCCTGAGCCAAGCTCGCCATGAGCGCGCCCTCACCCTGAGCTTGTCGAAGGGGGACCGAAAAGGGCGGGAATTGGCGGCCAGCACGAAGAAGCTGTGAACGAAGCGCCGGCGAACGAGGCAGCGGCCGCGAGTCGGCGTAGGCTCGGCGCATTCTCGAAGGAGGGACGCGCGTGGAACCGACGATTGCCTGCCCGAAATGCCGCACCGAGATCAAGCTGACCGAGACGCTCGCCGCGCCGCTCATCGAAGCGGTGCGCCTGGATGCGGACGCCAAGCTGCGCGCGAAGGAGGCGGAGATCGCCAAGCGCGAGGCCGCCATGCGCCAGCAGCAGGACGCCATCAAGGCGGCGAAGGAGGCGCTTGAGGCGGAAGTGGCGGAGCGCCTGAAAAGCGAGCGCAAGAAGCTCGCCGAGGAGGAGGCCAGGAAGGCCCGCGCCGCGTTCTCGCTCGAACTTCATCACAAGGCGCAGCAGCTCGAAGACCTGACGAAAGCCTTCAACGAGCGCGAAGGCAAGCTCGCCGAGGCGCAAAAGGCGCAGGCCGAGGCGGTGCGCAAGGAGCGCGAGCTGGCGGAAGAGAAGCGCGAGCTGGACCTCACCATCGAGAAGCGCGTGGCCGAGAGCCAGGCCGCGATCCAGGCGCGCGCCAAGGCGGACGCCGAGGGCGAGCTTCTGTTGAGGGTGCAGGAGCGCGAGCAGACCATCCAGGCCATGCAGAGGCAGATCGAGGAATTGAAGAAGAAGTCGGAGCAGGGCTCGCAGCAGCTCCAGGGCGAGGTGCAGGAGTTGCAGCTTGAGGCGCTGTTGCGCGCGGCGTTCCCGCACGACGCCATCGCCCCGGTGCCGAAGGGCGAATTCGGCGGCGACGCCATCCAGCATGTGACGACGCCGTTCGGGCAGGCTTGCGGCAAGATCCTCTGGGAATCGAAGCGCACGCGCACCTGGAGCGACGGCTGGCTCGCGAAGCTGCGCGACGATCAGCGCGCGGCGAAGGCCGACGCGGCCATCATTGTCAGCCACACGCTGCCGAAGGGCATCGAGGCGTTCGGACAGATCGACGGCGTATGGGTGACGGCGCCGAAATGCGCGGTCGCCGTCGCCATGGCGCTGCGGCACGCGCTGATCGAGGTGGCCGCCGCGCGCAAGTCGGGCGAGGGCCAGCAATCCAAGATGGAGGCAATGTATCAGTATCTCACCGGCCCGCGCTTCCGCCATCGGGTCGAGGCCATCGTCGAGAAGTTCTCCGAGATGCAGGCCGACCTCGAAAAGGAGCGCAAGGCCATGCAGAAATCATGGGCCAAGCGAGAGGCGCAGATCCGCGGCGTGGTCGACGCGACCGCTGGCATGTATGGCGATATGCAGGGCATCGCCGGGCGGTCGCTGCAGGAGATCGAGGGGCTGGACTTCGACGGCGAGGCGGCGCTCGCGGCGGGCGCGCCTCGCGATGGCGGCAAGCTCAGGCTCATCGAGTCCGACGGGGCGCTGTGAACGCACTCGCCGAACAGGCCAGGGCAACGCTAAATCGCCAAACTTTTCCACCTTTCATCGGTTCCGAAGGCGAGTTGAAGCCGCCAACCGTCGCCTTCCGCGCTCTGCCGCACTCGCCGAGTCGGAAGAAGGCGGGAGCTAAGGAATAAGGTGGGCGCACCTCCGTTGTTAACATGTGACGCCAATGCAAGATATGCCGCGGCAACGGCGCCGAGACCGGTCAGGACTTGCGGTGTTTGGTGTGACAGGGCGATTGGGGATAGATTGGGGACTGGCTGAGGGAAGCCATGCGGGCGTGACCGAAAGGTCCGCCCGCTTCGCCTAAGCGCTAGCGCGGCGTCTCGCAACTGCCTTCCGCGTCTACGACGCGCGCCGCCAGCGCGTCAGGCTCCGAGGCGCTCCCCGCGAGCGCGATGAGGCCGCCGAGGGACGCCAGCGCCATCCAGAACGACACGAACGCGCCGCTCAAGACTGTCGCCGCCAGCGATGTCAGCGTAAGAAAAACCGCAGGTCTGCGGGAGCGGGAGGCCATGCAGATCGCGGCTAGCGTGACGACCATGGCCGAAAAAATCACGCCTCGCCATTCGAGAATGGCCACAAGGGGAATTCGGCCGGACTTTGCGAAAGCGCCCGCGACGATCAACGTGATCAGGGCTGCAAGAGCGCCGCATAGCCCGGAGCAAAGAGCGATAAACCCGCCCGTTCGTTTCATGCCGCCTCCAGCTGTGGCGAAGATTGCCGCGCAACCGGAGAGGGTATCAGGCAATTGTGAACCAGCGCCTTATCAGAAAGGAGAGGGGGCCGGCGCCGGCTGCGCTGGAAGCATCTGAAAATACTGGAGTCTTCACGCTGTCGCGTCCGGCCGCATAGCAGCCATGCCACCAAAGGCTGAGACCAAAATTTGCGCCAGATCAAACCGCTGAGGCGGCCGGACCTTAACCTGCGGTGCTAATCGCAACTTATGAGGGGAAACCAGTGCCGCTCGATTCCAATCCTCCTCCCATGGCGGAGAACCCGAAATTCAAGGAGCTCGTGCGAAAGAGAACGAGCTTCGCGTGGACTTTGAGCATTTTGATGCTCCTTGTGTATCAAAGCTTCATTCTCCTCGTGGCGTTCGCTCCAGGCTTTCTGGCAACGCCGCTGATGCCGGGAAGCGTTATGACGATTGGCATCCCGATCGGCATTAGCGTTATCGTATTCGCCTTTCTTATCACCGGGGTCTACGTGGCGCGCGCCAACGGCGCGTTCGACCGCCTGAACCGTGAGCTCATCCAGGAGATCACGAAATGATCACGAGAAAAGATCTCGCCATCTCGACCCTGGGGCTTGCGATCGCCGGCGCCGCGTTCGCCGCCGTTTCTCCGGCATTGGCCGACGCCGTCACGGGCGAAGCCACAAAATCGTCGCTCAACGTCCCCGCGATCGCGATGTTCGTGGGCTTCGTCTTCTTGACCCTCATCATCACCTACCGCGCCGCGGCCAGGACGAAATCTGCGTCCGACTTCTACGCGGCGGGGGGCGGCATCACCGGTTTCCAGAACGGCCTCGCCATGGCGGGCGATTATATGTCGGCTGCGTCATTCCTCGGAATTTCAGGCCTCGTGTTCACGAGCGGCTTCGACGGCCTCATCTATTCCGTGGGCTGGCTCGTCGGCTGGCCGATCGTGCTGTTTCTGCTCGCGGAACGCCTGCGCAATCTCGGCAAATTCACCTTCGCCGACGTGGCGTCTTTTCGGCTGAACCAGACCTGGATCCGCATCCTTTCCGCCATCGGCACATTCACCGTCGTGGCCTTCTACCTCATTGCGCAGATGGTCGGCGCAGGCAAACTCATCCAGTTGCTGTTCGGTCTCGATTATCTCCACGCCCTGGTGATCGTTGGCGCGCTGATGATCATCTATGTAGCCTTCGGCGGCATGAAGGCCACGACCTGGGTGCAGATCATCAAGGCCTGCCTTCTGCTTTTCGGCGCGACGTTTATCGCAATCCTGGTGCTGATCAAATTCAACTTCAGCCCTGAAGCGCTCTTCAAGTCCGCAACGGAAATACATCCTGGCCACGACAAGATCATGGGGCCGGGAAGCCTTATCAAAGACCCGATTTCGGCCATCTCGCTGGGTCTCGCGCTGATGTTCGGCACGGCCGGCCTGCCTCACATCCTGATGCGGTTCTTCACCGTTGCGGACGCCAAGGCGGCGAGGAAGTCGGTATTCTTCGCGACCGGCTTCATCGGCTACTTCTACATCCTGACCTTCATCATCGGGTTTGGCGCCATCACCTTCCTGATGAACGATCCGACGTTCTTCAAGGCAGGAGCGGACGGCAAGATCGATCTCGTGAAGGGCCTGATCGGCGGCTCCAACATGGCCGCTATCCATCTCTCCAATGCGGTCGGCGGTCCCTACCTTCTCGGATTCATATCTGCCGTGGCGTTCGCCACGATCCTTGCAGTGGTCGCGGGTCTCACGCTTGCCGCGGCCTCGGCGGTCAGCCACGACCTTTACGCTTCGGTTATCGCACGCGGTCGCGCCTCCGAGAAAAGCGAGGTGTTCATCTCCAAGGTCTCGGCAGTGCTGATCGGCATCCTCGCCATCTATCTCGGCTACGTCTTTGAGAAGCAGAACGTCGCCTTCATGGTGGGCCTCGCCTTCGCGGTGGCCGCGAGCGTCAACTTCCCTGTGCTCCTCATGTCGATATTCTGGAGGGGAACGACGAGTCTCGGCGCCTTCATGGGCGGAATGCTGGGCCTCATCAGCTCGGTGGCCGGCGTGGTGCTGAGCGATGCGGTGTGGGTGAAGACTTTCCACTACCCGGAGGCCATCTTCCCCTACAGCAACCCGGCGCTGTTCTCGATGCCGATCGCCTTCCTTGGCATCTGGCTGTTCTCGAAGATCGACTTCACAAAGCGGGCGCGCGCTGAGAAAGAGGCTTTCGACGCTCAGTTCATCCGCTCGGAAACCGGTATCGGCATGGCCGCCGCGACGGTGCACTAAACGAAATCGAGGGCGGATGGTGTCCGCCCTCCAACCTCGCTGGTTCTGGGCGGGCCGCCATGCAGGGCTTTGACGCGCAAAATCCGCCTTTCGACCGCCTGAACCGGGCGGAAATGGACACGCTCAGGGCGGCGGTGGACATCGGCTATTTCGCGCCCGGGACGGCAATCGTCTCCGCGGGCGGCAGCTCGGAATGCCTCCACGTTATCATCAAGGGCGCCGTTGAGGAGAGGATCGGCCAGGAAACCGCCTCCGTCCTAGGCCCCAAGGATACATTCGACTCCGGCGCCGTGGTGCACGGTTCGGGCAGCGCGGATTTCGTCGCCGCCGAGGAAACGCTCTGCTTTCTCCTCCCCAAACAAACGATCCTTGAACTCATCAAGAAAAACCAGGCGTTCGCGGCATTCTTCTATTCCGACCTGTCGCGCCGGCTCGACGCTTTCGCCGAGCAGCGCAATCCGCAAGGGTTCGATTCCGTGCTGAGGACGCGGGTCAAGGACGCCCGGCGCAGCAAGGCTATCTTTGTCGATGGCGCGGCGACTGTCGAGGAAGCTGGCCACGCCATGACGCAAAACGGTTGCAGCGCGCTCTTCGTCAAGGATGGCGAACGCATCGGCGTCGTCACTTTCATGGCCATGTCGAAGGCGGTCATCCTGGAGCGGCTTCCGCTCGAAACGCCGGTGCGAGTAGTCAGCAACTTCGACGTGGCCGAGGTGGCCGGCGACGATTTCATCTTCGACGCGCTGCTTGCGATGACGCGCAGCAAGAAGCGCCGGCTCGCCATTCGCGAGAATGGCTCCTACGCCGGCATGCTGCAAGACATCGACATTCTTGAATTGTTTGCAGGAAATTCGCAATTGATCCCCGGCCGTATCGACAGAGCAAGAACCGTCGCGGACCTCTCGGTCGCGGCGAAGGACATCCAGGGCCAGGTCGAGCGCCTCCACGAGCAGGGCGTCAAGATCGATGTCATCGCGGAGATGACCTCGGACTTGAACCGGGACCTTCTTGCGAGGCTGTTCGATCTGATCGCGCCGAAGTCCATTCGGGAGCAAGGATGCCTCATCGTCATGGGATCGGAGGGCCGCGGCGAGCAAACCGTGCGCACCGACCAGGACAACGGCCTTCTCCTCGCGGCGGAGGTTCCCGAGGCCGATCTCGTCTCCTTCCGGTCGGATTTCACGGACGCCCTGGAATTGTTCGGATTTCCGCCCTGCCCTGGCAACGTGATGGTGCGAAACCCGGTATGGTCGCAGCCCGTCGACAGCTTCATCAAGCAGCTCAAGAGCTGGATCCTTACCCCCGGCGGCGATAGCGCAATGAACCTCGGCATCTTCGGCGACGCCGTTTCCGTCGCCGGACGCCGCGATCTCCTCGTCCACGCCAAGACGGCCTTCATGGACATGATGCGAGGCGAGAGCGCCCATCTTTCTCATTTCGCGCACCTTATCGATCTGTTCGCCAGCTCCGACATCGGCGTTCTCCGCACGTTCATGGTGTCCGTCGGCATGGGCTTGGGCGATGTCGACGTGAAGAAAGTCGGCACGTTCCCGATCGTTCACGGCGTGAGGACCATGGCCATCGAAAAAGGGCTGCTTGAAACGTCGACGGCGGTCAGGATTCGGGCGCTGGCGGCGGCCAACATCCTCGATGGGCCGTTCGCGCAGGAGCTTGTCAGCGCGCTCAGGTTCTTCATGGAACTCCGGCTCAGGTCGCAGCTGAAAGCGCGCCGCGTGGGCAACCTCTCGCGCGAATGCATCGTGAACATGAACGAGCTGTCCGGGGCCGACCGCGACATCTTCCGAAACGCCACTCGCGTGGTGCGCGAGTTCCGGGAGCTGGTGCGCCATCGCTATAATCTCGGGTATTTCTGATGGTGTACCAGACGCTCCGGCGCTACTTCCACATGGCGTCGATCGGCGACCAGTCCTATCGTTTTCTCTTCAAGAAGCCGCCGCCCGGAGAAGTCGTCGCCTTCGATTGCGAGACGACCGGGCTCGACGTGGGCAAAGACGACATCATCAGCATCGCCGCCGTCATGATCCGCGGCGACAGGATCGTGCTCAGCGAGCGCTTCGAGGCGATCGTGCGCCCGGAGGCGGCCATCAAGCCGGACGCGATGAAAATCCATCAGCTGCGCGAGGCCGATGTCGAGGATCACCTGCCCATCCGCAAAATCCTGAAGGAATTTCTCTACTTCATCGGCTCGCGGCCGCTCGTCGGCTATTATCTCGAATTCGATATGAAGATGATCGACAAGCATGTGCTGCCGTTCATCCAGATCGGGCTTCCCAACCGCCGCATCGAAGTTTCGGAGATGTACTACGAGCGCAAATATGGCGACGCTCCGCCGGGCGTCACCATCGACTTGCGCTTCGTCTCCATCCTTCACGATCTCGGCCTGCCCAACATCGGCCAGCACGACGCGCTCAGCGACGCGCTCATGACGGCGATGATGTATGTCGTTCTGCGCGATATGAAAAAACGCGGGGTGCGCATTTCACGTGAGCGCGCCAAGCCCGAGACGCATGCGCCGGGCGTGTAGCCGCGCCGCTGAAGGCAGTTGCCCATGGTTCGACACGCTCGCCATGAGGCATACGCTTTGATGATGCGCGGCCTCATCCTGAGGAGGCGCTGCGAGCGCCGTCTCGAAGCCTCATCCTGGAGGCGCGTAAGCGCCGTCTCGAAGCCTTATCCTGAGGAGGCGCGTAAGCGCCGTCTCGAAGGATGGATCTAAGAATTCGGGTTTTTCAGCATCCTTCTAGCCGCGCCGCTAGTCCCGGCTTAAGGCTGATCTGCGATCTTGACCGCAGCGTAGAAGAAGGCGATGCCTTGACCGGCAGTCGCGTCTCTCTCTCGGCGGGTTTTTGATCATGGCGTTCGGTTATCTGGCGTTCGCGCTCGCTCTGGCGCTTTGCCTCAATGCAACGAACCGCTTTCTCAGGGCGGCAGGGACGCTCGGCGCGGCGATCGCTTTGTGCATGATCGTCGTGTCGACCGTCATGGCGAATATCGACGGAACGTTCAGGGCCGCGCCGGCCGCGTCGTCGCCGCTGGGCGCGTTCACGCCGGCCATTCTCAACGTCATGGCCGGCCTTGCGACGGCGGCCGCGGCGTTTCTTTTCTGGGCCTCGCGGACGCAGCTCAGGCGGCTGGCCCCGGAAGCGGCGCCGTCCTCCTTCAACGCCGCATCCTCCTACGGCCTCGTTTCCCGCTATATGCATTGGACGACTGCAACGCTCGTCCTGTTTCTTGCGCCGATCGGGCTGTTCGTGTCCGTGCTGCCGGACGGGTCCGCCGACCGCGCGGAGTTCCTTGGCGCCCACGAGTTGCTCGGGATCGCCGTCTTCGCTCTTGCCATCGTTCGCCTGATCTGGCGCCTTGTCAGCCCTGCGCCGTCCTTGCCCCCCGGCTTGGCCGCGTGGGAGCGCCGCCTCGCAACAGCGGTGCACGCCGGGCTGTACGGACTGATCCTCGCAATTCCCGTCGCCGGCTTTCTCATGTGCGCCTATCGCGGACAACCGGCGCGCTTCCTTGAATGGACGCTGCCCTCGCCCGTGGCTGCGGACAAGGAGATGGCCGCGCTTTGGGCGTCGGCGCACGACGTTGTCCTGCCGGCTCTCTTATGCGCTCTGATCGCCGCGCATCTCGGCGGGGTGTTGAAGCATCACGCGGTGGATGGCCGCGAGGGGGATATCCATCGCATGCTGACCTGACGATCTTTGTGCAAACCCAGTGCGGGCGCGGCTACCCCGCGCCCCTTGTCCCGGGCTGCGACGCCTATAGTGCGGCTTCGCTTGAAAGCGCGTCGTATCTCGGCCGTCCATCGGAGATCGACCGCCCGCTGACGATAAAGGTCACGGCCTCGGCTATGTTGGTGCAATGGTCGCCGATGCGTTCGATATTTTTCGCGCAGAACAGCAGATGCGCGGCGTGGGAAATGGTTTTTGTGTCTTCCATCATGTACGTCAGAAGCTCCCGGAACAGGGAATTGTAGCGGCGATCGATTTCCTCGTCACGAAGCCAGACTTTGAGAGCCATCGCGGCGTCGCGCTGGGAGTAACTGTCAAGCACGCTCGTGAGTTGCAGCAGCGCAATCTCGCCCATGGCGCCAAGGCTCCTGGTCATGGGAGAGAACCAGGCCTTCTCGTCGAAGTTTTCGATCCGCTTGCCGATGTTCTTCGACATATCCCCGATGCGTTCGAGATCGGCGGCGATTCGCGTGGCGCCGACGATGCTCCTAAGATCGACGGCGACCGGCTGCCGCCGCGCGATGATCGTCACCGCCCACTCCTCGATTTCGCGCTGCATGGCGTCGATGGCCGTATCTGCCAGCGCCGCGTTGCGCGCCTGGTCCGGATCGGCCTGCGCGATGGCGACGAGCGCGGTTTTGAGCTGCTCCTCCGCCAGACCGCCCATTCGCGAGATTCTGGCGTCCAGCGCGTTGAGTTCCTGGTCGAAAGAGCTGACTGTGTGGGCGATCATCGCTGTCCTTTCTTGAATTGCGATTCAACGCCAGGCGCCGGTTGCGCTGCGGGTTGGCGCATTGAGCGCGGCTGTTTTGCCGATAATCTCCCCGTTTGACGACAGGAACATAACAGCCTTGCGGATTCGCAGCGCGGTTGCGTGAAAGCGCAAGCTCGCGCGCGCCGACAACGGTGTCAAGCAGCTCGTGGCGCCCTGCCGGCCGGGGTTGACTTCTACCGCGCGGGATGCTGTTCAAGCGTGGCCGCCAAGTATCGCCTTTCCCATAAGGACGCGCCCATGAGCACCGCATTCGACGCCAGTTTCGCCTCGGCCGGGGCGATCAGTTCGGAGATTCAGGCGGCGCACGCCGAAGAGGTGGAGCGCTGCATGATGATGCCCGGCAAGCTCGCGAATGCGAAGCTGCATGCGAATAACGATCTGCAGCGCTGGGTGCTGGCCTGCAACCGGCTTGTGTGGGGGGAGATGCCGGACGGGCTGCGGGCGCCGGCGGATGGCGAAATCGCTGCGTTGTTGCAAGCGCTTCCGCCCGAGAAGAGCGAGAGGCTCTTGAAGGAGTTGCAACTCGCGGCTGAGGCGCGCCATCTCGTGGCGATGCTCGACGCCGCGGCGGCCGAGGCGCACGCGCGGCTTGCGGCGCTTGAAGCCGAAGCGGCCCGCGCCGAAGCCGAACAGCGCGCGCGTGTGGACGCATTGGCGGCGGAGCAGGCGCTGGCTGCTCGCGAGCGCGGCCTGCGCGAGGAATTCGAGGCTATCGATGCGGCTGGAAAGGAAGCGCGCTTCCAGGCGTGGCTCGCAAGCCGCTAGTCCAGTGTCCGCGCACGTGGCGCAATTTCCGGCGCGATCTCCGGTAGATTTGGTAAGAGGCTGGTCCGTTGAGATGAACTCAGCGGAGGCAGGATCGCCCAGTTGACGCGGGCAGCGGGAACTGGAGCCGGTGTGTGATAGGCAAACTCAAGAGGGCCCTGCATTATTGCCTCCGGAAATTTCTGCAGGAATGCGTCGCCTTTCTGTTTGTTGTCCCAGATCACAATCGCGCCCGCCCCTCTGATGCCCGCTGGCGTAACCCACGGGCTCATTTTGAAGTCGCCCCAAATCAGCACGGACGGATGGTCTGGATGATAGGCCGAAAGCATACCCCCCAGCCAGGCGTCAGAAACGACATACCGAAGAGGCTGGCGCCCATAGAGAGACGCCCACTTTGCTCCGGCCTCATTGGCAAGTTCCTGAGCGGGATATAGGACTCTTTGTCCCCGCTTGGTTATGTAAGGTTCGAAGCTGAAGGCGCCGACGGCGATCACGGCGAGCGTAAGAGCCGCCAAGCTGCCGATAGCCAGTTTCGGCAGAGCATTCCGGGGCGGCGGGCGCATGACGGTGAAGAGCGCCGCCGGGACGCCGATCAGCACAAACATGGGAAAGCCCCACATGTCTTGAAACCTGACGCCGCCGACGGCCTGGATCGCCGCGCAAATCAAAAGCGGGGTGGCGAAAAGAACAATCGTAAATTGGAGGTCTCGCTTCAATTTGGCATCAATTGGCTGACGCTGCTGCGGCGGCTGTTCCGTGTCTTTGAGCCGTCGTGGCGGAAATAGAAAGGCGAAGCTTAAAAGAAGCGCTGTGGCGACATCGAGTGTCTGGACGGCAAGCCATTCAACCGGAAAGCGTATGTGATCGAAGATCGAAGTGGCGCTTTCCAAGCGCTCGCTGGCATATTTGAATGGCGCGAAGTCGATCTGATACAGGCTCCAGAGATGCGGGGCCAGAACAATGGAACCACATAGAACAGCGAGGGCTGGCCCCCAGCCCAGGCTCCGTATCCGGCCTTTGAGGCCAACGACAAACGCGAGCGCCACGCCGGCGAGCAATAACGCCGTGGCGTATTTGCCCAGGATGCCAAGCGCGGCGGCAAATCCCAAAAGCACCCAATCTGCGGGCTTGCCCTCCACATATGCGCGGTGGGCCGCGTAAGCGATAAAAGCCCAAAGCGGGAGCAAGACAACATTATGATTGAATTCAACGGACGAAAAGTTGAAATAGATAACTCCCTCAAGCAGGAATACAGCAATGAGGGCCCTGGCGGGATCCGTCATCCGGCTCGCATAAACCCAAACAATTGGCAGCGCCGCCGCTGATGCTAAAGGACCTAAAAGAGCCGCCGCCCATGGCCGATTGCCGCTGACCCACATAGCAGCGGCCATGATCCAGGCGGGCAAGGGCGGGTGTTTTGAGTAAACCCATTGTGGATCGCGGGACCAGGCGACCTGTTCCAGGACGTCGAGATTAAGCGTTGATTGGGTGAGAAGGACCGCAAACGACAGCCCCAAAAAATGGAGAACCGCGAGAGACAAAACAGCGGTTTTCGGGCGCGCCGTCAGAAAGCGCTCAAGCGTTGCATTCATTTCGACTTATCGCGTATCAGGGCCTTGTTAATCTCGCCTTCTATGTCGATCACAAAGCTGTCGCGCAACGAGTTAGGGCCGGCTGCCGGTGGGCTGGGGCGTCACAGTGATAGCGGCATGGTCGCAACACCAAAGCTGAAGATGCCGGGACGGATTATCACGCCATGAGTTTTGGTTCTACAAAAAATTGAAGGGAGTTTACTATTTAGAAAGCGGCTTACGTGTCAGGCGGCTGACGCGGGATCGTCAAGAGGTCCTGGGGCCGCGCGTAAATCGGAAGCGGTTTTCCCGCTGGCAACGATCACGCCTTCGGCGAGCGGTCATTCATCGGCAACGATCGGTTGAATAGCTTGCGCGGTTGTCCAGTCGCCGTTCAATTTATCCAGATATTGCCCCCGCTTGCTTGTGAATTGCCCCTGAACGCAAGCGCTTTTGTAATAGAGACAGGCGAGGCCGCGTTCTTTAACGACGGCGTCAAGCACGGCGGGACCTGTCAATGAGTAAACGTTTGCGGACGTCCGATTATTGATGTTGTGAAGGATACGATCGCATATCTCCATCAGGACCGGGTTCCCCGGCGCGCTCGCCATAAAGTAGTTTGTTACGGCGCCGTCCTTCATAGTGATAAAAACGTGGTCCGCGTCATCTTCAATGAAATTATCTGGATCGTCCGTCAGGTTGGCGTCGATATCCATATAGAGTCCGCCGTGCTTTAAAAGCACGAGAATTCGCCAGAAATCCGCGCGGGCGGCGCCGACGCGCAGACGCTTGAATGCGCGCCAGATTTCGCCAGGGAAATTCTCTTCCACGAAGAGGTCGCAATCGCCGTCACTGCAAAAGCGGTATTCGTAGGCTGGCGCCAAGTACCGATTGAATCGAAAACAGGAGTAAACCTGAGCCGTGACATTGTTCGTGTAATTCGTCTGCCAGATAATCCGTGGGATGCGTTTTGCCCGGCGCGGCCATTTACCCGCTGGCAAATTGGCCGGAATTTCTTTCCGCCATTTCGGAAAAAAGCTCAGCGATGTCAAAAAGACAATTTTGCTGACATTGGCGTAAACCTTGATCGCGCGATAGCGCATTGCAGCGGCTATCGGCATGTCAACCTGGCGACCCGCGGAAAGGTCCTCTCTGGAACGCGAGCGTAATTGCGGCTGAGACGCGCCACAATGGATGCGAGAGCTGCGGAACGTCGCGGGCTCGGAAAGAGCCCGCCTCGATAGCCCGAAAGAAGATGAGCGTCATAGGCTTCGTCGGCGCCAAGCCCGGTGTCGAGAGTAAAAGTCGCGACCAGGACGGAGCGCTCGAAGGTGGAAGCGGAGGGAGACGGATCGACGCCCTTTGGCACAATTAAAAGTGCAGGCGCATTCTCGAGGGCAGTTTCGTCGGGAGCCGGGAAGCTCGCATAGCGGATTCGCTGATTGATTTGCACGACGCGATCCGCCCGCGTCCCGTAGAATGCGAGTTCCCCCGTAATGGCGAAGCGATCGGTCAAGATCACAGCAGCCCCACGATCCTGTTCAAGGCGCTCGACATCGGCGCCAAGCTTCGCCCAGCCCCTAAAACGCGCGGTCGGATCTGCGCGCGATTCGAGCGGAAACACCGCCAAACCGATTTGCAGGAATGCAATAAGCGTGAGCGCGATCCCAACCCAAGGGGCCAGCCGAAAGCATACGCGCACAAAGGCCGGGCGCGCGACCTTTGCCTTTCGCCAGGCCAGGAAGCCATGCACAGCGGCGAGAATGGCGGCGGGGTAGACGAAGCCGGGCCAATTCGCCTCAATCTTGTGGCCCGTCGCATGGATGAAAAAGAACACGAAAATGGGAGCGGAAAAAGAGCCCAAAAGAATCAGGGCCGAATTGTCGTCCTTCACGCCGCGAATAAGCGAGTAGAAACTTCCAAACAGGCAGAAAAAGAAAATAAGCGGCGTCGCAAGCCCAACCTGCCCCCCAAGAAGTTCGGCGACGCTCAACGCCGGATTCACGGGCCTTTCCATAAGGGCGTGGTTGGTTTGCATCATGAAGGAGGCCCAATCGTGGGCGTAGTTCCAATGGATGACGGGCGCGACGATGAGCAGGGCGAGCGCTCCCCCAAGATAGGGTTCCGGTCGCGCGAACCATCGCCGCCCTTGCGCCGACAAGAGCATCCATAGAAGGAGGCACGGCAGAAGCAGAGCCGCCGTGTATTTGCTCATGAAGGCGAGACCAAGCGCGCCGCCGATAGCCAGCCACCAGGCGCCGCGCCCCGTTTCAATCAGTTTGGCGAGAGAAAACAGCGCCAGCGCGGTAAAGAAAAGCAATGGCGTGTCGGGCGAAGCGATAATCGCGGTCACGTTCCAACTGATCGTGGCGTTCATCCAGATCGCGCAGAGCGCCGCCGCCGGAGGATCGCGAAAAATGCTCAGGCTCGTCCTATAAATGAGATAGGACGCGAAAATTACGCTCGTCATGCCGACGAAGCGAACGCCGAACTCCGTTTGGCCGAAAATCGCCGTCCCTGCTCTTATCCAATAGGCGACCATGGGCGGATGGTCGTAATAGCCCCACGCCAGATGCGTCGACCACAGCCAATAATAAGCCTCATCCGGCGACAGATTGGCGGTCGCCGAAAGCACAGCGCGCAAGATAAAGAGAATGAAGACGGCGCCCCAGCCGGCGCTAACGCGAAGATCGGCCTCCTTCTCCGCTTTCTCCGGACGAAGGGGTGCGACTATAGAAAGCGAACTGTTCCCGGACGACGCCATTTAAGCTCTGTGTTTCCCGCCATGACATTTTCGAACGGCGATCGGCAGCTGACTATAGGGCTTTCTAAAACCAGAAAGCGGTTAGCGTCCCTGGAACCTGCTGACCGCATACTCGAAGGAGCGGTCCATGGCGGCGGAGCCGCTTCCGAAAAAAGGCACATGCCCGTAAAGCCAGGATAATTGCGCCGCGGCGGCTTCGACGGGAAGATGCTGAACCTCAAGCACATAGAGCGCCGAGGCTAAACCGGTTCGGTCCGCGCCGGCCTTGCAATGGATGAGTATTGGCGTGGGCGCTTCGCGTAGCGCTTTCTCAAGGCTTTGGAGCTGCTCGGCGCTCAACTCGCGATGCGCAGACAGCCCAATATCGATGTGTCGAAGGCCCAACTCATTTGAGGCGCGCATCTCGTCGTCGTACCAGGGCTCGCCCGTGTTCTGGCCCCTCAAATTGATCACCGTTTTGATGCCGAATGTTTGCGCGAAGGCTGCCAGCTGTCCCGCGCTTGGCTGGGCGGAACGATAGAGTTTGCCCGCCGCGACCGTATGAAAGTTGCCGAGGAGTTCGCGCGCCCCGTGATAGACAGGAAGGCTGGCGGAAAGGGCGAGAACGAGAAGAACAACATGAAGCTTCCGTATTTTCATGGAGCGCTCTTGACATGCCGCCTGAAAAAGTCACCGCAGCCGCTGTGCCCACAACAGCGGAATATTCAGATCAAAGTCTTTTACGCGCGTATGCTCGCGCTGGGAAGATATTCCGCCACGCTGAGGGTTGGAGGCGTATCAGTGCTGACGCTTCGGCATCGTAGCCACTCAACTCAGCCCCGTAAAATTCCCCAGCCCCCAACTGTCGCCATGTGAATGAAAACGGGAGACCAAATCGAACCGGTCCGGACATAGCAAACCGTGCAGCAGATCCCAAGCAAAAAGACAACGAGGATATAATCCGGCCGGAGGAAAAATGGCTGGTTATTAAGGAAGCCATTCAGCGGATGGACCCCGATATAAAATGCGAGCGAGACCGCTATTGCGATCCAAAACCGCAGTCTTGAGACTTGCTCGGTCTTGTGAGGGATCATCATCGCCCGGCAAATCAACTCCTCCGATAAGGCGGGCACGAAAAACGCGGCGACCACGATCGACAGGATTTTAGTCGGATCGCTTACGGGCGGCTGCGAATACCATGCGCGCCAAATGGTGAACGGAACGAGAAATGCGGCAAGGCATGCGAACGTTAAAAAAG
Source organism: uncultured Alphaproteobacteria bacterium (assembly GCA_963748525.1). Taxonomy (GTDB): domain Bacteria; phylum Pseudomonadota; class Alphaproteobacteria; order Rhizobiales; family Rhodomicrobiaceae; genus Rhodomicrobium. Next base: position 513,764 of record CAVVJJ010000015.1, on the reverse strand, counting down.
TCTCCGCCCACGCGCGCAAGCTTGGCCATGTCAGCACGGCATGGACAACTCGTCTGGCGATAAGGCTGAAGAGCCTCACCCCGACCGCGAGGCGCCGCGTGCGCTCCGGGCCGACGGGCGTCATGGCGCGCACGCGCGGCAGGGCGCGCTGAGGAGCCCGACGCCCCTGACCGAGCCGACCACCCTCCGCCCTGGCGCCGCCGCCCGTCGTCGCGCGCGGCGTTCCACGTTGCTGCACGCGGAGCCTTCCACCGTCGGCGCTTGCGCGAGGCCGTTCATGCGGAGCCGATCCTCAGCCGGCCGCCATTCGAAACAGCCGACCGCGCATCGTGCCGCGCTGTCGTCGCGCCAGCCTGTGGGGGCATCCCAGTTCCTTAACGCGCGGCGCGCAGCCATGAGTCGCTCCCTTACGGATTGACGAAAAAGGCCGGGATCGTCGCGCCGTCCTTGATTCGCGCCAGCATCTCGCTCGCCGCGGCGAGCGCCTCGCCAATGGCGACGTCCATGTCGAGATAGCGGTAGGAACCCAGCCGGCCAACGAAACTTACGCCTTCTGCCGCCTTTGCCAACGCGACATATTTTTTCAGCATAGCCTCTTCGCCGGTCTGACGGATCGGGTAATAGGGAATGTCCGAAGGTCCGCAGAAACGGCTGAACTCCCGGTAGCAGATCGTGCCGTCGAAGTCCTGTTTTTCCCAGGGAGCGAGATGCTTGTGCTCCGTGATGCGGGTGAAGGGGACGTTCTCGTCGCAATAATTGAGCACAGAAGTTCCCTGAAAATCGCCCTTCCCACGGATCACTTCGAAATCCAGCGTGCGATAGCCAAGCCGGCCCTGCTCATGCCGGAAATAGCGGTCGATCGGCCCGCTATAGACCACGTGGGCGAATGTCTCGTCCAGATCCTCGAACCGCGTTCCCAGCCGCAATTCCAGATTGGGCGCAGCAAGAATTTTCGCAATGATTTCAGAGTAACCGTTCTTCGGCATGGCCTGATAGGGATGGGCGAAATAGCTGTCGTCGTAATTGAAGCGCAACGGCAGGCGCTTCAGGATCGAGGCGGGCAATTGGGCCGGGTCGATCCCCCATTGCTTGCGCGTATAGCCGCGGAAAAAGGCCCGATACAGGTCCGGGCCGATCATACTCAGCGCCATTTCCTCGAAATTGGCCGGATGTTCGATGGATTGCGCCTCGCTGGCGATGAAGGCGCGCGCTTCCTCCGGCCCCATGGCCTTGCCGAAGAACTGGTTTATGGTCAGAAGATTGACCGGAAGCGAATAGACCTTGCCGCGCGCTACGGCTCGGACACGGTGATTATAAGGCATCCACTCGCCGAATTTCTGCAGATACGCCCAAACGCGCTCGTCGGCGGTGTGGAAAATATGCGCCCCGTAAATGTGGGTCATCACGCCATTTTCAGCGTCTCGTTCGGAATGGCAATTGCCGGCGGCATGCGGCCGCTCGTCGACGACAAGAACCTTGTGGCCGGCTTCCGCCAGAGACCGGCCGATGACCGCGCCAGAAAAGCCGGCGCCGACAACACAATATCTCATCACTGATGTACCGCCGCTTGCCCGTCACCCGTTCGATAGCCGACCCTTCATGGAATGGCAATCCCGCGGGCTGTCGCCGGCTGGCGCCGTTATCGCTGGACGTGGCCTTCGCTGGATGAGTGTTTGGCGTTTCGGCCACGGCCACCATGAGTGTCTACAATCCCCAACGCCGTCGCCAACTCGGTGATCGCGACAGGCCGCTCGATCCGGGCGCAGCCCGCACTGGCGTGGCTCAATCGGAGGAAGTTTGAATTCGGGGCTTCCGGTGGAGGGCTCTTGATTGAACTTATACTGCAAAATGAACTATGACGGGGTCGCCTTTGCGATTTAAACAAAGCGGCGCGACGCTGATGCCTAAACTCCCTCTTTTTCTGCGTTACCGGCTCGAGTACGCACTTTTTTCGACGCTCCGAATCTTGATGACGGCGCTCCCCGTCGAAACGGCTTCGGCGGTGGGAGGGCAGATCCTTTGTTTGCTGGGGCCGCTCTCGCGTAAACGGCATCCGCGGCTGCTCCAGAATCTCGCTCTCGCTTATCCGGATATGAGCGAGAGCGAGCGCAAGCGTCTGGCCTCGGCGGTTTGGCGAAACCTCGGGCGCGTCGTCGGAGAACTTTTCCACCTGAGGGAAATAGTCCAGAACCGCCTCGATTTCGAAAACCCGGAGATGTTGGAGAGCCTGGTCTCCGGTGGGGGCGGGACTGTCATGTGCGGCGCCCATCAGGCAAATTGGGAAATCGGCGGCGGGATTCTTGTCCGCTTAGGATTTACTCCCATCGGCGTCTACCATCCGATGAGCAATCCCCTTGTCGAAGCGGCGGTGAGACGGTGCCGGGAGCCCTTCTATCCGGGTGGGCTTCTGGCGAAGCGCGGGCCAACCACTCCTCAAAGGGTGATGCGGCATACGCTCCGTGGTGGAACAGCAGCATTTTTGGTTGATGAGAACACTCATACGGGTTTGCCCGTGCCCTTTTTTGGCCGTGACGCAACCTCGACGACTTTTCCGGCCATTCTCGCCCGCTCCCAGGGCAAGCCGCTCGGGCTGGCGCATATTACGCGTCAGGACGGCGTTCGCTTCACCGTCCGCTGGGAACTGATCGAGGTGCCCCGTTCCGCCGATAAGCAGGCCGACATTGCCGCCGCCACCGCCGCACTTCACGCCGCGATCGAACGATCGGTCCGAAAGCGCCCCGATCAATGGATGTGGACGCAAACCCGATGGCGTTGATCGCTGCGCGTCAGGCGTGAGAGGCAGAGGCGACGGCGCCCGCCAGATCGGCCGTTCGATGCAAAGCGCTATAAAGACCGCCTTCGGCCAGCAATTCGTTATGCCGCCCAAACTCCTGCACCTGTCCCTTCTCGATCACAAATATCCGGTCGGCGTTGATGACCGTGCTCAGGCGATGAGCGATGACAAGCGTTGTGCGGCCAGCGCACAGGTCTTTCAACGCCTCCTGTATGGCGCGTTCAAATTCGTAGTCGAGCGATGAGGTCGCTTCGTCGAGCAATATGATCGGCGCATCTTTCAAGAAGGCGCGGGCGATGGCGATGCGCTGTCTCTGGCCGCCCGACAATTGCATGCCGTGCTCGCCGCAGGCGGTGTCATAGCCGTGCTCGAATCCAGAAATGAAGTCATGCGCGTGGGCAGCCTTAGCCGCGGCAACGATTTCCTCGTTACTCGCGCCGGCCCTGCCCATGGCAATGTTTTCGCGAATGCTTCCCCTGAAAAGGAAAATCTCCTGGCTGACGTACCCGATGTGCCGCCGCAGCGACTGGCGCGCGACGGCGCCAATATTCTGACCATCGATAAAAATACCTCCTGACGAAGGCTCGTAAAAACGCAGCAGCAAGTTCATGAGGGTCGATTTGCCGCCGCCGGAACGGCCGACAAGGGCCGTCGTTTTGCCGGGCTCCGCCAAAAGATTTAGGCCTCGCAGCACCGGCTCTCCGGCGCGGTACTCGAAATATACATTGCGAAATTCGATGGCGCCCTTGGACACTTTGAGGTCCGGAAGGCTGCTATTTTCGCGTTCCAACGCCGGGGTGTCCAAGAACTCATAGAGCATGCCAACGCCGAGCAGCGATGAGGTTAGATCGATATGCAGGCGCGCAACTCGCTTTGCAGGCTCATAAGTCAATAAAAGCGCGGTGATAAAGGCAAAAAAATTGCCCGCTTCCTGTCCTGAAACGATAACGCGCATACCACCGTAGATTATAACAATCGCTGCGGATAGTCCGCCCAGGGTTTCCATAAGAGGGCTCGATCGCGCCCCAACCATTGAAAGTTTATTCGCGGCTCGCTCAAAGCTGGCAATGGCCTCACGCTGCCGCTCGCGCATCAAGGGCTCCAGCGTGAACGCCTTGACGACGCGGATGCCTTGGACCGTTTCCTGTAAGGATTCCAGAATTGCAGCAAAGCCCTGGAACTCATTGAGTATCACGTACCGCACCCGCCCGCCAAGGCTGCGGATGCCGAACACCGCGACCGGCATGATGAGTAGCGCCAAAGCCGACAGTATCGGGTCTTGCAAGATCATGACGGCGAGGAGGCCGATCATCGTTAGAACATCGCGAGCGAGCGCGGTGACTATCAAGTTTAGCGCGCCACTTGCAGACTGACCGATGAACGCTTGCTTCGCAATGAAATCAGTTGAATGGCGTATGCTGTAGCATTCAATATTCATCTTTAGCATGTGATCAAATATTCTCATTTGAGTATCGGCCACAATGCTGTTAGCTATACGCGACAATACAACCTGTTGACCGTAGCTAGCGAGTCCTTTTATAATGAATATTACCATTATGGAGCCGCCGATTACCCAAATCGCGCTAAGTTCCTTGTTGATGAAAATTCTATCTATAATATCCTTCATGATCCAGGCGGACAAGGCCGTAGCGAGAGCGACCATTCCCAGACAAAGCAACGAGAATAAATAACCCTTCCAGTGTCTCGTGCCCTGATCGGTTATGAGGCGCCGGATCAGGTAAACAGACCGGAGATCGCCATACCATCGCGTCGGCGACCGCAGGCTATCCAGTCGCTTTTTCAGCATTTCGCGCCCCTTGTCCCACGATACGAATGGCTGTTTTCACAGGCTCGGCCAGCCCTCTAAGTTTAGCTGCACGCCCGATGCAGCGTCGCGTGTTGAGGACAGCTTGAATTCCGCTTACGATAGAGCTTGGTATACGGCGCTACTTTTGCGGGCGTCAACGCCTCTATTCGGCAAGACGCCGGAACGGCTCACGCCTGAATCGAAGCGGCCCGTTTGTTTCGCGTCTCAGACCCAGTCGCGCGTCGACCAGATTTTGCGATAGACGCCGATGATCTGATCGACTTCGCGTTCCTGGTTGAACGCGTCCATCACCCGCGCCCGCGCCCGCCGGCCCATGTCATCGATCTTCTCGGGCGCACGCATCAGAGGCTCGATCGCTTGCGCCAGCGCGTCCGGCTCGGCGGCGCGAACCAGCACGCCAGTCCCGTTGTCGGCGATCACCAGTTCCGCCGCCCCGGCGCAGGTCGCGACCACGGCGTTGCCCGCGGCCATGGCCTCCAGCATGGTCAGGCCGAAGCCCTCGACCCGCGACGCGAAGACATAGATCGAGGTTCTCTGGTACCACGCCGGCACCGCTTCGATCGGCAATTCGCCGAGGAAGCGGATTCGCTCGGCGAGGCCCGCCGCGGCGATCTCCGCTTTCGCCCTGTCCACGAACGCGACATTCTCGGCGGTGATCAGACCTACAATAACCGCGGTGAAGTCGGGATACATCGGCAGCAGCCGCAGCATGGCGGCGACGAAGAGGTCGGTTCCCTTCTGCTGCCGCACCCGGCCGAAGATGCCGATTCCATATTTCCCCGGAAGCCCGGTCGCCGCGAAAGACGCGAGGCGGTCTTCCGGCGGCTTGTAGGTTTCGAGGTCGATGCCGTGCAGGATCACAGTCGCGGGCCGCTCCAGATAAGAGGCCGCAATTTCGTTGCTGGCGATGATTTCGTCCATTTGCGACATCAGAAAGCGGGTGAAGCGCGTATGGCGGCGCTGGGCCGACGAATTAAAGATCAGCGAAAGATCCCAGCCGAGCCATTTCAGAATGAGGCCAGTCAGCATTTCGACATTGCGCCGCGCATGCCAGACGCGGACTTTATGCCGCTGCGGCCGCCGAAAGCGAAGGCGCAAGAGGCCGAGAAACGAAAGGCTCGCCATTCCCTCCGGCGCGTCAGAGCCAAACCAAACGACGTTGAGCGTTTTCGCGATGAGAGGCGCGATGGTCCGATTGACGGCGGTGCCGCCCGAATAGCGCAAGCTAAGATTGGGGATTATGACCTCAATGTCGTCCGATGCTCGGTTTTCGGTTTCAGGACGCACACGCTGGGTCGTGATGCTTGATCGCGGGTCCGCGGAATGCTCCGTGGGAGTGGCGCGCGAACGACGCCGATGAACGATGATATTGTGCTGGTCATTTTGCCAATGAAGATTACTAACGACAGGAATCATATTATGAAAATCCCCAAAAGGGCCGGTGTCGTCTTTCCGAACGGCGCTCTCTCCAAAAACCTGCGAGAGCGCCCACTTGCCGGCAGCTGCGACAGACTGCCCTATGTCCCATGGCAGCTTGCGTTCTCTACGCATGATCAAATTTGCCTTTATCGATTTTTGGTGATCCAAAAGCGCTCAATATCTAATACAACCAGCCAGCCAAACGAGGAAGTGTATTTTTTTATGTTTCGCAAACTCACAAGTCAAGTGAGCGCGGCAGACACAGCTGCGGCATCATATCGACCCGCTACGCTTATGTGGCGCCGAAATCATCTGGACGGTGCGACATTTTGAAAGCGCCCTCGCTTTGGCCAATTTTCGTCATCTCGCTCCCGCGCGCGTTGCGCCGCCGATCCGATTGCCGGGCGGAAATGGATGCTCTCCAATTGCCCTTTTCGTTTTTTGACGCCGTCGACGGCTTAGTTTTGTCTGCTGAGCAAGTAGCCGCATCATATGATCCCGAAAAGAATGCGATGCTTTTCAAACGGCCCATCGCCCTGCCGGAGATTGGTTGCTACTTAAGTCACTATGCATTGTGGAAGAGCATCGCCGAAGACGGGTTGCCGGGCGCCATCATCCTCGAGGATGACTTCCAGGCAAGTTCGGCGCTGCCCGCGGTGCTGAGCGATCTCTGCAGGTTGCGGCTCTCGAACTGCCTGATCAAACTCGACGCCTATAAGAAAGTCAGAGGCGCGCTGATCGCGGACCTGAGCGGCGGCACCCAACTGATTTTTCCCAATAGAGTTCCAGCATTGTCCATGGGTTATTTGATTGACCGCCAGGCGGCCGCAAATCTTGTCGCAAAGACTCAACCTTTCGGCAGGCCGGTCGATATCGACCTGAAGCACTGGTGGGAGTTCAATGTTTCAGTTCTCGCCGTCCAACCGGCCTTATTGCGCCCAAGGCAGAACCAGGACGATTCCGTAATCGAATTATCTCGTCGTCGAATGAAACCTGGCGGACGCCTCACCCGGTTTGCGCGCAATCTCGAATATCAATTTGCGTACTGGATCCAGAACAAAGCAGCGCAAAGGGAACATCGTCAGGTGGTTCGCCAGATCAAAAGGGAAGCGCTCACGAATTTCCAGCGAGAATATTGAGAATGCCACAGAATCTCAGCGCCAGAAAAAATCTCGTGGTGGTTCGCGCTGGCAAGAATTCCTTGCATGCGCAGTGGCTGCGCGGCGCCGAGAACCGCACGTGGGATCTCATCGTCAGTCTCTACGATCCTGACGCCTGTTTCGACCATGACGCGGATATTGCCGTTGTGCAGCAGCGCGGCGGCAAATGGGATGGCCTTTACGCCCTTTTTTCCCAAACCGACCTTTTAAGCCGGTACGATTATATCTGGCTCCCCGACGACGACATCGCCGCCAACCCGGCCGACATAGACGCCATGTTTGACGCCATGCGGCGCTATGATCTGGACGTGGCGCAACCGTCGTTGACGCGGGACAGCTACTTTACCCATTTCCTGTTGATGTCCTGCCCTGGCTTCACTCTGCGCTACTCGAACTTTATCGAAGTCATGGTTCCATGCGTGAAGGCATGCCTGCTGCAAGCGGTGCTGCAGGACTTCAAACACTGCATGAGCGGCTGGGGCATGGACTATATCTGGTGCCGCCTGTCGGAGGATGGCCGCTATAAGGCTGCGATATTGGACAGGATTGCTGTGCGGCACACACGGCCGCTGGGCAAGGCGCTTCGCGGTCAGATGGCTAAAATCGGGATCGCCCCCAAAGAAGAAGAAAACATCCTGCGCGCGCGCTATAATGTTCGAGGGCGGATAAGGCCCCTGATTTATGCCGCCATCGACAAGCATGGGCGCTTGCGGCAAGGCGGTGCGAGGCTCGGGCTGGCGATGGCGCGCCGCTATCTCACCGTCTATCCGCAATTCACGGTGCAGGAAAGCGCGAGCTGGAAAATTCTGCAGCTCGTCCGGCGGCAGGTGACGCTCAAACCCGACTTATCCCAATTGAAGAGATGCGCCGCCGACGGGGCTTCTCATCCTCCAACAAAATGAAGGCTATCGACTCGCCTGTGGCCGCCAGCGGCGCGGGGGACGGCAAAAGCCCACGAAAAGGGGACGAAAAAAGTTTGCGCAACCTTATTCCGAGGCGGCAGGGTTAACAGGGCATTGCGGACAATCGCCCCTGCATCAAGACCCCGTTGCGGATCGCGAGCCCATTCGTTACCTAAGGCGGCATGGCCGCACCGCAAAAGAAAACCTCCGGCGCCGAAATCGAAGAGCTGATCGCGCTGCTCGCAAAGCTGCCGGGGCTGGGGCCGCGTTCGGCGCGCCGGGCGGCGCTGCATCTCATCAAGAAGCGCGAGCAGCTTCTCCTGCCGCTCGCCCGCGCGCTCGGCGAGGCGGGCGCGAAAATCGCCATCTGCAACGAATGCGGCAATATCGACACCCTGCAACCGTGCGCGATCTGCTCCGACTCCGCTCGCGACGCGACGCTCATCTGCGTGGTGGAGGAGGTCGGCGACCTCTGGGCGCTGGAGCGGGCCGGCATTGTCCGCTCGCGCTATCACGTGCTCGGCGGCGCGCTCTCGCCGCTCGACGGGCGCGGGCCGGACGACCTTTCCATCGCCAAGCTTGTCGAGCGCGCGCATGCGCCGGACGTGGCGGAGATCATTCTCGCGCTCAACGCCACGGTGGAAGGACAATCGACCGCGCACTATATCGCTGCGGAACTGGAGGGCCTGCCCGTGAAGGTCACGCGGCTCGCGCGCGGCGTGCCCATCGGCGGCGAGCTCGACTATCTCGACGAAGGCACGCTCGCAGCCGCGATCAAGCTTCGCCAGCCGGTCTAACCTTGGCCTAGAAACAAACATACAGGCCGTGTTTTTCGTGTGGTATCGTCCTTTCCATGATGGCGAGTAAAGACAGGTCCGGCCCCGTGTCCGAAAATTCCCTTTCCCCCGAGGCGCGCCTGCTCGAAAAAAAGGTCCGCGCGGCGAGGCGGGCGCTGATCCTCGAGAAGCTGTGGCCGCGCGTGTGGCTGCCGCTTGGCATATGCGGCGTATTTGTTCTCCTCTCGGCTTTTGAGGTGTGGCGGGTCTTGCCGCCGCGCGTCCATCTCGGCCTTCTCTGGGCGTTCGGCGGGGCGCTCGGTCTTTCAATCCTGCCCTTGCTGTTGTGGCGGCGGCCCGAGCGGGCAGACTCTCTTGCGCGCATCGAGAAGGCTTCGGCCCTCGGTCACCGCCCGCTTACGGCATACAACGACAGGCTTTCGAACGACGACGTTTCGCCGGAAACCGCCGCATTGTGGGAGGCGCATCGCCTCCGCGCGGCGAAATCTCTCGAAAAACTGAAGGCGGGAGCGGCCCATCCCCGCATCGACCGATACGATCCCTTCGCCCTGCGCGCGCTGCTTGTCCTGGCGCTCGTGGCCGTGGCGGCGTGGACTTGGTCGGATTTGCCGCATCGCATGCGCGCCGCCTTCGCCGTGCCGGAAATAACCTTCGGCGGGGCGGGTTTCCGCATCGACGCCTGGATTTCTCCGCCGCCTTACACCAGAAAGGAGCCCTTCGTCCTTTCGGCTAACGCAGCCTCATCCGGCGAGGCCGTTCCAGTCCCGGAAGGGTCCGTTCTCACCGTCAAGATTAACGGCGACGGGGCGAAAGATTACCGCGTTTCGCTCGTTTCCGGCGAATCCACGCAAAGCCTCGATCCCACGGGCCAGGCTGGCGATACCTATGCCGAATACGTGCAGAAGATCGACAGAAGCGCGACGCTCGTCGTCGGCTCCATGTTGAGTTCAAAAAAGTCCTGGCTGCTGACGGCGGTCCCGGATCGCCCGCCCACGATCGCGTTCGCCGGTCCGATCGAGGTCTCCCAGCGCGCCGTCATGGCGCTCAAGTACAAGGCTGACGACGATTACGGCGTCTCAAGCGCCGAGGCGCGTATTGAGCGCATACCTCCCTCGCGCGAGGGAGAGGGCGCTCTCGGCGACTCGCCGCAGATCGGCAAGGCTCCGGTCTTTCCTCTTTCCCTGCCGCGCGCCGCCGTGAAGTCGGCCGAGGCGAAAACCTACAAGGATCTGACGTCTCATCCATGGGCCGGTCTCCCCGTGGTGGTGACGCTCGTCGCGAAGGACGAGGCCGGTCACGAGGGGCGCAGCGCCCCGAGAGGCATTATTCTGCCGGAGCGGAAATTTTCAAAGCCGCTCGCGAAAGCCGTGATCGACCAGAGGCGGTCCCTCGTCGAAGATCCCGCCGATACCTCGCGCGTCGCAAGCAATCTGAATGCCCTCGCAATCAGCGCCGAGGACGATGCCTCCGAGCCCACCATCTATCTCGGGTTGCGCTCGGCCTATTGGAGGCTCAGAAACTCGAACTCGATAGAGGATGTGGAAAGCGTCGTCGATCAGCTCTGGGATGTCGCCATCCGCGTCGAGGACGGCAATCTGTCGAGCGCCGAGCGCGAACTTCGCGCTGCGCAGGAGCGACTGAAGGATGCGATCGAAAAGGGCGCGCCGCAGGAGGAAATTCAAAAGCTCATGGCTGAGCTTCGGCAGGCGCTAAACAGCTATTTACAGGCGCTCCGGCAGCAGCAGGGGCCTAAGAGCGACAGAGCGGCCCTGGCGCCGAATTCGAAAACGATCTCGCCGCGCGACCTCCAGCAGCTCTTAAACAGGATCGAGAACCTTGCGAAGGCCGGTTCCGCCGAAGCCGCAGCGCAGATGCTGAACGAGCTGCGGGACATCCTCGAATCCCTTCAAACCGCAAAGGGCAGCGATAAATCCGAGGAAGAAGACAAGGAGAGCATGCAGCGCCTCGACCAAATGACCGATATCCTCCGCCAGCAACAGCAGCTTCTGGACGAGACATTCCGCGCGCAGCAATCCGAGGAAGGCGAAGATGGCAAGGACGAGCTCGGACAGCGCATGCAGCGCGGTCAGAAGCAAGGCGAGCGCGGCCAGACGCAAAGGAAAGGCGCGGCGGATTTGAAGAAGCGGCAGAACGACCTTCAGCGCCAGCTCCATGAACTCTTGAGCGAAATGGGGCAGGATGGCGATGCCGTCCGCAAAAAGCTGCAGGAAGCCGAAAAAGCGATGGGAGAGGCGGGCGATGCGCTGAAGCAGAACGATTTCGGCGAGGCGGGCGACCAGGAAGGCCGCGCCGTCGAAAATCTGAGGCAAGGAGCGCGCGGCATGGCTGAACAAATGATGCGCCCCGGCGCCCGCGGGAGCTCGCAGGCCAATCGCGATCCGCTGGGGCGGAAGCAGGGCAACCGCCTCGACGATCCCGGCGACAGCGTCAAGGTGCCAGACGAGTTCACGGTGCAGCGCGCCCGCGCCATCCTGGACGAGCTTCGCAAGAGGCTTGGCCAGCCCTCGCGGCCCCCCCTGGAGCTGGATTACCTGGAGCGGCTGGTCAAGCCTTATTGAGCCGGGCCGCCTTGCGCTATCGCCTCTCTGGCTTGATATTTGCAGGTATCCCCGGACTGAACGTCAGAAGGTGGCACGGTGGACGGAATGCAGATTGACGAGCTTATCGACAATTTCAGCTTTCTCGACGATTGGGAGGACCGGTATCGCTACCTGATCGAGCTGGGTCGCGGCCTTCCGCCACTGGATGACGCGGAGCGGACTCCCCAAACCAAGGTGAGGGGATGCGCCAGTCAGGTTTGGCTTATCTCTCACGCGCAAGGCGGCGGGCCAGATGCCGTCCTGACTTTCCGGGGCGACAGCGACGCGCATATCGTCCGAGGCCTCATCGCCGTTCTTTTCGCTCTTTATTCGGGAAAAAAGGCAGGCGACATTCTCGACATCGACGAGAGGAGCGTTCTCGCCAAGCTGGGGCTCACCGATCATCTTACGCCGCAGAGATCCAACGGGCTTGCCTCGATGGTGGCTCGCATCAAGAGCGATGCATTGGCCGCGTCCGCCGCGGAAGCGACGGCGTCTTAGCGGAGACTTCCGAGGCGGACAAGCCTTGCTGCGCATCCGCCAAGGAGAAAAGGGGCGATGCTAAGCCTCTGATATTACTTGCGATAGTGGCTAATCTCTAAACAGCCTCTAGAACTTATATAAAAATTTATGTATATTAGCTTATCCCTATTGTTTCTATGAGGCCAAGTCTCATGTCCAAATATTTGAAAATTGCTTGCCTATCCGCTTTTGCTTTGTGTGCGGCCCCCCTGGCAGGGCGGACCCATCCCCTGAGCAACCTGGCGCCGTCCGCCATTCCAGCGCCCATCGTAAAGGTCAACTGCTGGGACGATTGCTGGCACGAGGAATGGCGAAGCCATTATCGCTGGGGATCGGAGCGTCACTATTGGCACAATCGCGCGAGAAGCCATTATCGCTGGGGTTCCTACGGCGAATACGAGCACAATCGCTGGTTCAGCCATAGTCGCTGGGGTTCCTCCCGCCGCTACCACGAAGAGTATGACCCGCGCTATTGACGGCGATGCGCCGCCGCGACAGGGAGCGACAATTTTCACGAAACCGCCACGGTTCCACCCTACCCCTGCCGCTCGGCGCCAGCATCTTCACCCTCTAAGCAGGAGCCGGCGCTGGAACGCTTCTCTCTCCGAACCCCCCAAATGCCCAGAGCCACCAGCGCCGGCTCTTCGCCTCGATAGCCGGCAAACCCTCCCTCAAGGCAAAGGCTGACAATAACTCCCGTCGCCGGCGAGCCATAAGTTGCGCCCCGAGCCCGCATCGCGCCGGCTCATGTTTCGCGATGGGAAGCGCCCCCTGCAACAAGCGCCCTTGACTTTGTTCCCGAAGCCGCTACGTTCCGGCTTCGTTCTCTTTGCGTTTTGTCGATTTCAGAAAGTGGGCGATTGCCATGGGCGCGGGACAGAAGGGCTTTTTCCGCTTCGCGATTTGCGCGGCGAGCATTGTGGCGTGTTGCGCGCTATCCTCCATGGGCGCCAGCGCCCAGGGCGACCGCCGCGCAATGCCGGGCGATTTCGATTATTACATCCTTGCGCTGAGCTGGTCTCCGACCTATTGCGATGGCCGGGGCGGAGATGGCGACGCCGGCCGCGGCGGCTACGACCGGCGCGGATATGATCGCGACGGCGGATATGATCGTCGGGACGGCGACGGAGACCGCGGCGGATATGGGCGGCGAGGAGGCGGGTCAGACGAGCAATGCAGCGGCGTTCGCCCCTATGCTTTCGTGCTCCATGGCCTTTGGCCGCAATATGAGCGCAGGGGCTGGCCGGAGATGTGCGAGACAAGAGAACGTCCGTGGGTGCCCGACGAGTTGATCGACCGGATGATGGACATCATGCCGAGCCGCCGCCTCGTCATTCAGGAATACAAGAAGCATGGCGTTTGCTCGGGGCTCGATCCGCGCCGTTATTTCCAGGCCGCCCGCAGCGCCTATAGCAGCGTTCGCATCCCGGAGGAATTTCAGGATCTATCGAAGCAACTCTCCGTTTCGCCCGAACAGCTCCGGCGCGCTTTTCTGGAGGTCAACCCGCAACTCGGCCCCGAAATGATTCAGGTCGTCTGCTCCCGGAACCTCTTGCGCGAATTGCGCATCTGCTTTTCAAAGGACTTGACGCCGCGAAACTGCTCCGAAGGCGAGCAGAGCCGGCGTCTATGCGCCTCCGATACGGTGACCATGCCCCCTGTGCGCGGCGGCGGCGTCGGCGCCCGCGGCGGGCCAACCCAGGGGGGCGACCGTCTTTAGAACGGGCCGCTTTCATCCTCCGCGCCAGCCGGCGCTTGTAGCCGCGGCGCAGGCCCATTTATGGGTGGCCGATGCCGCGCTATAAGATCATCGTTGAGTACGACGGAACGCCCTTCGCGGGCTGGCAGTTGCAGGCCAATGGCCCGTCCGTTCAGGGCGAACTGGCCCGCGCCATCGAAAGCTTCAGCGGATGCCAGGCCATTCCGCGCGGGGCGGGGCGCACCGATGCCGGCGTTCATGCCCGGGGGCAGGCGGCGCATTTCGACCTCCCGCGCTCCTTTCCGCCCGAAACGGTGCGGGACGCTTTGAATTTCCACTTGCGGCCCGCACCCATTGCGATCCTCGCCTGCGAGGCGGTCGGAGACGATTTCGACGCCCGCTTCTCGGCGAAGGCGCGTCATTACCTCTATCGTATCGTCGTCCGGCGCGCGCCCCTGGCGCTGGACCGCAATCGCGCATGGGGCGTGAGAGTTCCGCTGGACGCAAGCGCCATGCAGGAAGCCGCGCAAATTCTCATCGGCCGGCACGATTTTACCACCTTCCGCTCCGCCCAATGTCAAGCAAAGTCGGCGGTGCGGACGCTCGATCGCCTGTCGGTTTCGGCCGAGGGCGAGACCATCCTGATCGCCGCGAGCGCCCGCTCCTTCCTTCATCACCAGGTGCGGTCGATGGCCGGCAGCCTGAAGCTCGTGGGAGAGGGCAAATGGCGGACGGTAGACTTTCGCGACGCGCTGGAAGCCTGCAATCGCGCGGCGTGCGGGCCGGTTGCGCCCGCCTGCGGTTTGTACTTCATGAAGGTCGATTACTAAACCGCAGCGCTGTCGTCGCCCCGGGAAACGTAATCCGCGTTATCACATTAAAGGCCCGCGTTTCTTACGACCCCGGATAGGGCGCGCGCGACGTTCCGGGATTATGGGGCGGATGGCCCCCCAAGACGATGTGCCAAAGGAATGTCGCTCAGACACAGGGGAGCCGGACATGGAGGGGATTGGCATGATCGGTTTGAACCTTGCCAAGCGGGGTAGGGGGCGGGCTCGTTCATCGCGCGCAAGCAGGTCAAGCGGCATGAGGGAGTTTCTGTCCTTTTCCGCCAATATCGAGCCCTGCCGTGCAGGATCGAGGCCTGCGGCACGGACCATCAACCCGCGCTCATCGGAGAGCAATTCCGCCGGTATGATCGGAAGCCGGTTCGGCAGATCGCATCAAGCGCTGCAACGGCCAGTCCACGGACACATGACTGCACCCACCACCAGCAACACCCTCAAAAAAAACCTTGCAACAAGGGAGCCGCCATCCACACATGACAACGCTTCTGGCCGGAGGGCGCGATGCTTGACGATTTCCTCACGCGCGCCGCAATCGCGGGCGTCGGCGCCGCGGTGCTCGCCGCGCCGCTCGGCTGCTTCGTGGTGTGGCGGCGCATGGCCTATTTCGGCGAAACGGTCGCCTATTCGGGCCTGCTCGGCGTCGCGCTCGGCTTCCTGCTCGGCATCGACCTCACGCTCGGCGTGATCGCAACAGCCGTCGCCATGGCGCTTCTGCTCGCGAGCTTCCAGGCCCAGCGCTCCATCCCCTACGACACGCTGCTCGGCATCCTCGCGCATACGGCGCTGGCGGCGGGCGTGATCGCGGCGGGCTTCACGGGCGGAGCGCGGCTCGACCTGATGGGCTATCTCTTCGGCGACATCCTCGCAGTGTCGAAGGCTGACCTCGCCTGGATCTGGGGCGGCGCGGCTGCGGTGCTTGCGGCGCTGTTCTGGCTGTGGCGGCCGCTCCTCGCCGTGACCGTGAACGCCGAACTTGCCGCCGCCGAGGGCGCGAACGTGCGGCGCATCGAGACAGCCTTCATCCTCCTCATCGCGGTGACGGTGGCGCTCGCCATGAAGGCTGTCGGCATCCTCCTCATCACCTCGCTCATGATCTTCCCCGCGGCTGTGGCGCGGCCCTTCTCGAAGACGCCGGAACAGATGGCGGCGCTGGCGGGCGCGGCGGCGGCGGCTGCGGTGCTAGCCGGGCTTTATCTGTCGCTGCGGCTCGACACGGCGGCGGGGCCTTCCATCGTGCTCGCGCTCGGCGCGCTGTTCTTCTTCGTGGCCGCGCCCGCGCTCGCTTGGCGGGGGCGTTGACGCCTCTGGTCCAAGCAATTGGGATGAACGCTCCGCTCCGCCTGCAACGGCGAAGCGCTTCGTCAGGCAGAAGGCAAACCGACTTCGTCTGTATAGAGGTAAAGGGCGAAGGGGTTGGCCCCGGGCTTGAGCCACCCTTCGACAGCTTG
This sequence comes from uncultured Alphaproteobacteria bacterium, assembly GCA_963748525.1. Classification (GTDB taxonomy): domain Bacteria; phylum Pseudomonadota; class Alphaproteobacteria; order Rhizobiales; family Rhodomicrobiaceae; genus Rhodomicrobium. The sequence goes on along the minus strand of CAVVJJ010000015.1, from coordinate 497,747 downwards.
AGTCAGGTGCAACTGCCAACCGTGACCGTCGGCGAGAATGCGATAGTCGCCATAACTGTTCGGGAGGTGAAAGCCCAATCGCTCGAAGAAACGTTGCGAGGCTTCGATGTCGTTCACCGGCAGAATTGCAACCGCGCGATGATCTGTGGTCATCATCTTTCTCGTGCAACTGCGTAACGAGATAACACACACCGCAGGCGGGGATCGAGCATTCATTCGGCTCGCACGTGATCTATCCGGCGGCGATCGCGCGGCCCTTCTCGAAAACGCCGGAGCGCATGGCGGCGCTGCGGGCGCGGCGGATGTGGTGCTGTATGCGTCGCTGACGCTCGACACGGCCGGATCGAAGGCCGCTTGCGGCGGATCGGCCGCCGCGACGTCGCCCGGACACCTTAAAAAGCAAAAAGCAAGCGGTAGAAGGTATACCGCTTGCTGAGTTTGGCGCGGCGCTCTGACCTGCGCCTTTAGAACTTCAGTCGAAGGCCGGTCATGAAGGTCGTCTGATCGACGCTGTCGCCTTTGCCGACTGGGGAGAAAGCGCCAGCATTTGGCGTGCCGGGAGACCCGTAAGCCAGGCCGTTCGTGACCTGCGAATAGTTCACGCCAGCATAAACGTCGAGATGCTTGTTGAACCTGTAGTCGACTACGAAGGACGCCTCGTTGAAGTCGCCCGCGCAGAGCAGGCTATCGGCCGTCAGACCAACGTTGGAGCCGGAGCAATTGGCATACAAACCGGCGACCCCGATGACGCCCAAAGCCGCGTCGCTTTGGCTGATATGATAGTAGGCGCCAGTGAAGCTCCATGGCCCAGTCTCATACTTGGCGCCGACCCATTCCACGTTGTAAACAAAAGGTGAGGTGATATCGACGACCTCGACAATCGCATAACCGCCTTCCGACGAAGTGGAAGTAAGGCCGCTGTAAGACTTCGTGATGTGCGAGTAGCCGCCATAGAGCGTGACCTTCGAGGTTGGCCCCTCATCCTTGAAGCCGCCGCCGAATTCATGGGTATATTTAGCCATGATATTCCAGGCTTCGTCATTCGTTGTAAAAGCCTGGAGAGTTGTAGGCGGCGTCGCCCCGATGTTGTCCTGGTCGTCCCGAAGGTTGATGACGCCGAACTCCTTTTGATACACCGCGTCGATCGAGAAGCCCTTGTAGGCAGCGCCCACATTCGCGCCGTAGGCGTTTCCGAGTATGCCCGTGTCCGCGCCGCCCGATGAAAACATGACTGCCCCGTGGACGGGACCATACTGGAGTGCATATTTCAAAGAGTTGTCCCAGCGCGCCGCTTGCGTACTGCCGCCGCCGCCGTCGAAACCGGAATAGCCAAGGAATGAGAAGGCGTAGGAGAGCGCCTGCGGGTCGTACGTCCCGAGTGCGTCAAGCTGGAACGAATTCTGGCGGCCGATGGTGAGCGTACCGTAGGTGGGGCTGCTAACGCCGGCATAAGCCACGCCGTTGAAGGCTTGACCGCAGCGGCTGCTGTCGGCGTTCGCCGTCTGCTTGGAGGCAGGAAGCTGGGCGTTCTCAACCATGGACTTGCAGGCGTCGCTCAGTTCGCCCGATAACGGATTAAAGCCAGTGTCAAGCTTGCCGATAGCCGTAAATCCGTAGCCGATATTCTCCTCGATCTTCACGCCGATCTTGGACTGCTCGAGTCCGCTTTCGGCCAGCGTCGAGATTTCCCGGCCGGTAAGGTTCCTGGTCGTGTTGTAGGCCTGATATTCGAGGCCGCCGCTAGCGAAGGCGCCGTTCAGCGGCACGCCATTGGTTTGGTACGCATAACCCACGTCAACCGTGCCGTAGACGGTCACGCCAGCATAGGTGAGCGTGTCCGGCAGCGGGTCCTTCATGCTGTCGAGGCTTAAATCGGCCGCTTGCGCGGATACAGCGACGCCGCTCAAAGCAAGAGCGCAAATAACTTGTTTTCTCACCGAATTCTCCCTAGTTGCGGCAGGCCAAGCGGGTTCGTTGCCCGGATTACCGCCCGGGCTTCGCACGTTGGGAGTTGTGACTGATCCCCTTCCCCTTGCTGCTGTGTCTGACCGCGGAATCCTGCCAAATCGCGCGGCGCCCAGCTGCATAGCTACTATGCACTGTGACACTCGCTGGTCAATCAGACGGTTGTGTTTTATGACAATTCGATGAAGAGGTTGTGTCGGCGGCGCAACAAGTCTAAAGGCGTAGAAAGAGCGGGGAATAAATTGACTTTCGGCAATTTTCCGGCGCTATCGCAATAAGTCTAAAGCTACAGGATAGTGGAGTTTGCAAATAGTTTATCCGCGAGTTCCCGGAGCCGGGGTAATAAGCCTAAAGTCGTGGACCTAATTGATTATATAAATAATTATGCAGAAATTTCCTGGTTCTGGCGTAACAAGGCTAAAGATTAGCGGCGGACGCTATTGTATACAAAGTGAAAAGCTCCCCGGCTCCGACCCTGAACAATTTCATGCTCCTTCCCAGACGCCGATGCATTGCGCGCCATTCTTCGGCAATGCTGCAAGTATGAAGTCCTGGCAAGTTCCGCTGCTGAACGCCGAGCGGCTGTGCTTCAAATTTCAAGCTCGCGAATCGGCATGGCGCGGCGCTCCGCTCGCGAGCGACTCGCGCTCTACGCGCAATGCCTCGGATTTAAGCAGGAAGCGGCGCCCCTCGCTCAGCGGGTGGCGACGATGAAGAGGCGCGGATACGGCAGCAGCACCGTGCCGTCCGGCAGCGGCTTGTAGAACTTCGCGAGTTCTTCCTTATACGCCGCGAGGTAGGCCGCCTGCTCGTTTTCGGATAGCGGCTTCAGGAAGGGGATCAGCCCCGTGCCCCGCACCCATTCCACGACGGCGTCCACGCCGCCCGGCAGCGGATGGCGATAGACCGTCCGCCAGATATCGACGCGCGTGCAAAGCGGCTTCAGAAGCGAATAATACCAGTCCGCGCTGCGAAGCGCCGCCCGCGCGCGCGTGGCCTTGGCGAGCTTATCGATGAAGGGCGGCGTCTCGGCGACCGTGCACATCGCCTCGTGCGACGGCTCGTCGAGATTGTCGGGCATCTGGATCGCGAGGCTGCCCCAGGGCGCAAGGCGCTCCGCGAGCCGCTTGAAGAGGCGCTCGTGATTGCCGACCCATTGAAACACGGCGTTCGCGAACAGGAGATCCCACGGCCCCGGCTCGTTCCAGTCCTCCACCTGACCCAGCCGGAACTGCACATAAGGAAGCCGCGTCCGCGCCGCCGCGATCATGTCGGCGGAATTGTCGACGCCGACAATCCTGGCGTAGGGGAAATGCTCGACGAGCAGCTCGGTGGAATTGCCGGGGCCGCATCCAAGGTCCGCCGCCGAGGCGACGCGGACGGTTGGAACGGCCTGCAGGAGATCGCGCGCCGGCCGCGTGCGCTCGTCCTCGAACTTCAAATATTGCTCGGATGACCACGTCATTGCCGCCCCCAATCGCTTCGCTCGAAGGTGACGCTAGCGAAGGGGCGCGGTCAAGTCTTGCGAAAGAAGTGGAGCGCTGTGTCGCCATAGCTCCGCGTGTCGAGAAGCTCGAACCCTGCGGACAAGGCGATGGGCGCCTCTGCTTGCTCTTCCAGAACGCAAGTTGCGCCGGGCGAAAGCCAGCCGCCCGCGAGCGCCGCGCCGAACGCCAGCTCGCCGAGGCCTTTTCCATAGGGCGGGTCCGCGAACAGAAGCTGAAAGGGTTGCATCTGCAACGCAGGGCCGAGCTTCGTCGCGTCGCGCCGCCAGAGCTTGCTCACGCCGGTCAGCCCCAGCGCCTCGATGTTCTGCCGGATGGCGCCGCGCGCGTCCGCATCGTCCTCAACGAAAAGACAAAAGGCCGCCCCGCGCGAGACCGCTTCGAGACCGAGCGCGCCCGAGCCCGCGAACAGGTCGAGCACGCGCGCGCCTTCCAGCGTGAGACCTTCCACGCCATGCGCCAGGATGTTGAAGAGGGCTTCGCGGACCCTGTCTGAGGTCGGCCGCGTCGAAGTTCCCGGCGGAGCGGCGATGAAGCGCCCGCGAAAGCGTCCGCCGACGATCCTCACAAGGGCTCCTTGGGAGCGTTCGGCCTTGGCTTGCGCGGGCCGCCCGGACGCGGCCCCTTTGCAGGCCCTTCGCGCCGCTTGAACGGCTCCGCGCCCGCCGCCGCTTCCCGGCGCTTGAAACCGCCGCCCTCTTTGCCGGCGCCTTCCCCGCGCGGCCCCTTGAACCCGGCGCCTCCGTCGCGCCTCGGACCCTTGAAGCCCGCGCCACCCTCCCGCTTCGGTCCCTTGAAGCCAGCCCCCTCTTCCCGCCTCGGACCCTTGCTGAAGGCGCGCTTCTCGAAGGTCTTCGTTTTCCCGGCGCCGCCCGAACCCTCGTCTCCGCGTCTCTCACGCGGGACGCGCGCCTCGGGCCGGTCTGGCCGGCGCTCGCGGACCGCGCCTTTTTCGCCGCCTTCCCTGTCCTTGAACGGGCGGCCTTCGCCTTGCGGCTTCCTAAAATTAGAGCGTGGCCGTTCCCCGCCTTCCTCGCGCCGCGCTTTCCACGCGGGGCGCTCTCTTTTTTCCTCGCCGTCGGGGCGCCGGGCCTTCCACGCGGGGCGGTCGCCTTTTTCCTCGCCTGGCCGATTGCGCGGGGCGACTTTCTGAGGCCGGGCGTCTCCTTCTGAGGCGCGCCTGCTGCGCTGGACGAATTTTTTTGGCGCGGCCTCGCCTTCCGAGGCCGGCCGTTCGCGTCTTGCGCCTTCATGGCGGCCGCGTTGCGCGCCTTCGCTGTCACGCGCGCGAATGCTTGGGCGATCTCCCGGTTGATGGCTTCTTCGTCGAGCGGCGCCCCGCTTTCGAGGTTCCGCGCCTTCGCCATCGCGCGCGGGAAGCTTGGGCGATCTCCCGGTTGATGGCCTCTTCGTGGCGCGGCGTCCCGCTTTCGAGGTTCCGCGCCTTCGCCATCGCGCGCGCGAAATCTGGGGCGATCTCCCGGTTGGAAGTTCTTCCGCGGGGCGTCAGCGCGTTCCTCGCCGCTCTTCGTGAACCGGGGTTTGCGATCCGACGCGAAGCCGGCCGCTCGCTCCGGTTTCCTTCGCGGCGGCCTCGCCTCGCGATCCCCGCGCTCGGGGCGGTCCTCGCGAGCGGAAAGCCGAGGCCTCTCCGGCCTCTCTCCCGCTTTGAAGCGATCGGACGCCCGCTTCTTTTCGGGAATCTCGATTGCGGGCGAGGAACCATCGATGCTCAGCACGCGCCGCCGCCTTACCGGGCGCTCTTCTTCCATGCGCTCGAAGCGGGCGGGCGCATCCGGCTTGCGGCGCAGATAAGCGGGCTTCGAGCGAGCGGGCGCAAGCCTTCGCTCCTCGCGCATTGGTTCGCGCTTCACGCCGAGCTGGCGGGACAGACGCGGGCCGAGCTGATCCTTCAACACGCTTATCTTCACTTCCTCGACGGCGCCGGGCTCCAGGTCGCCGAGCATGAACGGCCCGAAGGAAACGCGGATGAGGCGGTTCACGGTCAGGCCAAGATGCTCCAGGATGTTGCGCACCTCGCGGTTCTTGCCCTCCCGGATCGAGATCGCGATCCAGACATTATCGCCCTGTTCGCGTTCGAGCGTCGCCTCGATCGGGCCGAAGTTCACCCCGCCCGCTCTCAAGCCCGCCGCAAGCTCGTCGAGTTTCGCCTGCTCGATCTGCCCGTAGGCGCGGACGCGATACCGCCTGGTCCAGCCCGTGGACGGCAGCTCGATATGCCGCGCAAGATCGCCGTCGTTGGTCAGGAGAAGAAGCCCCTCCGTGTTGAAATCGAGCCGGCCGACGGAGATGAGCCGAGGCAGCTCTTCGGGGAGCGCTTCGAAAACGGTGGGCCGTCCTTGAGGGTCTTTGTGGGTGGTCACGCGGCCCTTCGGCTTGTGGTACCTCCACAGGCGAGGCGGCTCGCGCCGCGCGAGAGGCTTGCCGTCCACGAGGATGACGTCGGCGGCCGAAACGTCCAAAGCAGCGCTCTCGATTACGGCGCCGTTCACCGAAACGCGTTTTTCCCCAATCAAGACTTCGGCGTCTCGTCGTGAGCAAAGCCCTGATCTTGCAATGATTTTAGCAATCCGCTCGGCGCTCGACTGGGCGCCTTCCGTTCTTACTTCAAGTTCAGGCATGATCTTGACCAATAAAGCGAGTTAAGATCCCGGAGCGCAAAGTGATTCGGCTAAGGGGAGAGAAAGATATATGCGGCGCGAAAGGATCATAAAGGCGGTGAACAGTTTGCGCGATGCGCTTCATGCCGCGCAGATTCGTGAATTGTTGCGCGTCACAAGAACCGGGCAGCCGACAGACGGCGTGAACCGTACGCAACGCATTCTTCTCGCATATAATGAGTTCACGCGCCACTATCAGCAGTTTGGCGAGGAAGAAAAGGACCTGATGAATTTTTTCGGGTTGAACCCCTTGCTCGACATCGGCTTCTGGTCCGGGCTTATCGACGGCGAGCAGGCGGTGAACCGCAAGATTCTCTCGGATGTGGATGTCGGCGCCTACAACGTGATTTTCGTGATGCCGAAGCTTCGCGAACTTCTCACGCGCGAAACCGATAAGGGCGAACTCATTATCGCCGACACCACTGGCGCCGAGCGCGAAATCAAGCGCGTCCGCATGCTGATCGCGGAGAAGGAAAGGTCGCTGACCGATCCGCAAATCGTCATCAACGTGATCCGCTCCATGGACGAGCTCTATACCGCGGTGTCCACGCTGCACGCCGATACCGGCATCAATCTCGCCATCGGCTCGATCGACTCGGGCAGCGCCAAGTCCCTCGACTTTTTCGGCGCGAGCCCGATCGTGGAAGACGTGAAGGTGCTTCTGACCAACGTCTGGGACCGCATCAAATACGCGACCGAGGAGAATTTCCGCTACCAGATCGAGGTCGCGATGATGGCGGCGGGCTTTGTGGGTCGCGTCAAGGAGGCGCAGGCCCAGCAGCTCATCGGGGAGGAGCAGGGCCAGCGGACCACGCGCGCGGTGGCGAAGGCCATCGAGACGCTGTTCCGCTCCGGCGCCTACACCGAAGAGATGGACGCCCCGCGCGAAATCCGGGCGAGCGTGGCGCTGACGCCGAAGACGCAGATGATCGAGTTCAAGCATGAGGAGCGCGCCGACGTGAAGCGCGAGGACCTGCGCCAGGCGCTTGAGCCTGCCATTGTGGCGCCGGTCGCGGCGAGCGCCGCCGTTCCGAAGGCCGCCGATATCCTGCGCGACCTCAAGGATCAGCTGGAGATGAAAGAGGCCGTCGCCGAGGCGTAGCCGCCTCGCCTCGGGGCGCTCACAGCCGGGACAGAGCTACCGAAGACATCGCTGCCGACGGGCGCCTAAACCAAGCGCGCGAGATCGGAAGCGGCGTCATGCCCGGCAGAAATCCAGTAATCTTAGAGAAACATCCGCACGGCCGCGGCGCCCATGACCGCCGTCGCGATCCAGCCAAGGACGACGAGCGAGCGGCTCGCCGTATAATCTGCCATGACAGACTTCTTCGAGACCAAAAGAATAATCACGGCCATCAAAGGCACGGCTGCCACGCCATTGATAACAGCGCTCCAGAACAAGGCCTTCATCGGACTGATGGGCAGATATTGGATGCCAAGTCCGGCGAGCACGCTGACGGCAATGACCCCGTAGAACCCCCAAGCATCGGTTGGCTTTCGCTCAAGGCCCGATTTCCAACCCATCGCCTCGGAGAGAGCGTAGGCCGCGGAGCCGGCAAGGACCGGCACGCCGATCAAGCCGACTCCAACGATGCCAAGGGCGAAAAGCATGAAGGCGTAATCTCCCGCGAGCGGCCGGAGCGCGCTTGCAGCCTCCGTGGCCGTCGTGATGTTGGCGATGCCCGCCGCATGGAGCGTCACGGCGGTCGCCAGCATGATGAAGAAGCCCGTCAGGTCGGAGTATAACATGCCGCTCCAGGTGTCCCACTTGATGCGGCGAAGCTCCGCTTTTGCTGAGCCTCGATCGCTCACGAGCGGCTTGGCGCCTTTGATCGCTTGCATGTCCTCGACCTCTTCAGAGGCCTGCCAGAAGAAGAGGTAAGGGCTTATGGTCGTGCCGAACACGGCGACAATCACGGAGGCCGCTTTTGCATTGGGAGTGAACCTCGGCCAGACCGTTCGCAGCGCGACCTCGCCCCATGGCACATGAACCGTGAACAAAACAGCGGCATAGGCCAGGAGCGAAAGGGTTAGCCATTTCAGGAAAGAGACGTAGCGGTGATAGGGCGCGAACACCTGCAGGATGAGCGTCCCAAACACGAAAATCGTCGTCATGAGATGGCGGTTGACGCCCGTGACAAGCTCGCCGACTTCTCCCATGGCCGCAACGTCGGCGGCGATATTGAGGATGTTGGCGATCAGCAAGAGCAGCACAACGCCGAGCAGCACGGCCGGCGGGAATGTGGTCTTGATATTCGCGGCAAGTCCTTTCCCGGTGACGCGGCCGATGCGCGCGCACATGGATTGGATCGCAGCCATCAGGGGGAAGGCAAGCGGCATCGTCCAGAGCATGTTGAGCCCGAACTGCGCGCCTGCCTGGGAGTATGTTGCGATGCCGCTCGGATCGTCGTCGGCGGCGCCAGTGATGAGCCCCGGTCCGACCCGCGCGAGGGGGTGCTGCTTCAGCCGGGTCCATAAGCTGCCCAGAGCGTTCGGGGGCGGCAGCCCAATTGCGCCATTCTCGAAAATCGGCATGCGCTTAATTTTTCATTTATTTGCACTCTGCCCGAAAGCTCCTGGTGAGCTAACGCGAGCGCCAGATTGAAGTTCAGCTGCTTCGACGTTTTCTTCCGAAAAATGCCGCCTGCGAAAATCCCTGGGGTGCCGGCGCCGGTTCACGATCGATGAAACACTTTCGGCCGAACGCCTTGTTTACGCGCGCCGCAAACGCCGTGATGATAGGCTGTGTCTTTGCCGCGCCTTCACGATAAGGAATGATCTCATGCTTCGCTCCATATTGCCGGTGGCCATCATTGTTCTGATGGGGCTCGGCGCGATGAGCCGCGCCGCCGAAGCGTCAAACTGCACCTGGCTGAAAATATGCGTCGTGAAGAACGGCCAAAAGCATTGCGGGAAAAGGAAAATCTGCCGCGCTGGGCCTTAGCTCGCTTAGCCATAATCGGCCGAGGGGATTTCCGCATAGCGCAAAGCTGCATGAGCTTAAAACTGTTTAGATTAGTCGTGCGGAACGCATAAGTTTAATTCTTGCAAGCGAGGCGCTAAGCTTGCAGCGTGAAAAGCAACCGGTACATGGAAGAGGCGCTTGCCGAGGCGGCGCGCGCGGCCGGGGCGGGCGAGACGCCTGTCGGCGCTGTCGTCGTCGCGCCGGATGGCGCCATCGCGGGGCGTGGGCATAACCTCGTGATCGCCGCGCGCGACCCCACAGGGCACGCCGAGATACGCGCGATTCGCCAGGCCTGCCTTGCCGCGGGGAGCGAGCGCCTGCCCGGCTACGACCTTTACGTGACGCTGGAGCCTTGTGCGATGTGCGCCGCCGCCATTTCGTTCGCGCGCATCAGGCGGCTTTACTTCGGCGCTCCGGACGAGAAAGGCGGAGCGGTGGAGCATGGCGTGCGCTTCTTCGCGTCGCCGGCCTGCCATCATGCGCCGGAGGTATATGGCGGGATCGGAGAAGCGCAATCGGCTGCGCTCTTGCGCGGCTTTTTCCAAAATCTTCGCGCCGGCGAGAGCTAAGCAGGTTCCGCAAATCTGCTAGCGAATCGTCATCCCGGCCAAGCGCAGCGCGAGCCGGGATCAAAATATAGAAGCACTTCAATTTGCTACGATCCCGGATAAGGCGCCGCCTTACCGGGATGACGACTGCGGCGTTGGCCGGCAAATTCTGCTCAGCCGCCCGAATGACGGCGCAAATCGCCCGGCCCCTCAAGGTCTTTCAGGCGCTCGGAGGCGGAGGGACTGCCCAGTTCGGCGGCCTTGGCGTACCATTCGCGCGCAAGCCGGATATCGGGAGCAAGACCGCGCGCCGGGCGTCGCGCAAGCGAGGCGGGATCGTATGTTTCTGCAAGGTTGAAGGCGCCTTTCGGGCTGCCGTAGTGAGCGAGAACTTCGTACACGGCGCGGGCGCCCAAGCCGTCGCCATGGGTCATTTGATTGGAAGCGCGCTCCAGGAGGGCCTGCTCCGTGGCGCCGCTTAGGGTGACGGTCGCGACGCCTCTTGTGGAGGCCGGGGCCGGCTGCATCGTCGCGCGCGCGACGTTGACAGCCTCCGCCGTTTCGACGCCTGACAGACCTTTGAGATCGATAAAGAGATAGCCTGCGGCGCCGGTGATGAAAGTGGAACAGGCGATGGCGAGCATGTTGCGCCAGCCTGCGCGCTTGTGTTCCGGCGGTGGCGCGGGCTGCGCTCGTTGCGCTGGCGCCTCGGACGGCTGCAGCCGGGCTATCTGAGCGGCGGTGACCGTGGGCGTTTGCGTCTTGAGAGCTGGCGCCTCGGAAGGCTGCAGCCGGGCCAGCTGAGCGGCGATGACCGTGGGCGTTTGCGTCTTGAGAGCTGGCGCCTCGGAAAGCTGAGGCCGGGCTTGCTGAGCGACCGGCAGAGGCGCTTGAGTCTTGGGCGCGGCGGGCTCTCTTGACGGCTCGTTCAGAGCGCTAAGCTCGCGAGCAAGCAGATCGCGGCTTTCTTCAAAGGAGTGAGGACGGGAAGGCGCCCGGCTCGCTCGGGCTTTCTCTGGCTGCGCGGTTCGTGGGGCTGCGGCTAATTTTTTATCAAAGTCCGCCGCGGGGGTATCGACCGCTCTTTCGAGGATATTATGCCACGACTCCGACATTCATGACCTTCCAGCACGCATCACCATGTAGCCAGTAGCCCACTATTATGGCGGCGCCGGGGGGAAAGTAAGATATTTTTCACGAATAGCGAATTATTCGGGCCGAACCTGTATTTCCGATGCAACAGGCATCTTCAACTTAAAGTATACAGGCGCCAGGGCCATGAAACCTAAGCGCGTGAGCTGTTTGGGCTTGCAACGAGCCAATAGATTGTTCCCGCGACAAATCCTGCCATGGCCAGCGTAACGGCGGGAGCGGCGGCGGCGCCCGAAGCGACGCTATGCGGCCATGCGGCGGCGAGCCCTGCGCTGAGGCCGCCGGTCGCCCCCGCATAGAAAACGAGCGACCGCGACCGGAAAACCTCTCCCAGGAGAACGCCGACGATGGCGGCCGCGAGGACGACCGCGGAGCCGCCTTGCATGGTGTGGATCGCCCTTTCCATGGCGGCGGCGAGGGGATCGAGATCGACGTCGGGCGCGGCCGCCGCCTGAACTGCCTCCAGCTCCCTCCAGATGTTCACGGCGTTGAACGCAAGCAGCGACGCCCAGCCGAGCGCGCCGGACAATACGATGGCGAACAGCACCAACAATGCGCGGAAAAGGCTCATGGCTCCCCCCTTGAGATCAGGCGCCGGCCGCGGACTCGCCGCCGCCTCGAAGCGCGCTCGCTTTCTGCTTTTCGCTCGCCGACTTCAATTGCCCGCAGGCCGCCATGATGTCGCGTCCGCGCGGCGTGCGGATCGGGCTCGCATATCCGGCCCGGTTCACGACGTCGGCAAAGCGCTCGATCTGCGCCCAGTCGGAGCATTCATAAGGCGCGCCGGGCCAGGGGTTGAACGGGATCAGATTGATCTTCGCCGGAATGCCGGAAAGCAGCCGCACCAGCTCTTTCGCCTCGGCCACGGAATCGTTCACGCCCTTCAGCATCACATATTCGAAAGTGATGCGCCGCGCGTTCGACAGCCCTGGATAGGCGCGGCAGGCGGCCAGCAGCTCCGCGATCGGGTATTTGCGGTTGATCGGCACAAGATCGTCGCGCAGCTCGTCGCGCACCGCATGCAGCGAAATCGCAAGCATCACGCCCATTTCCGCGCCCGCGCGCCCGATCATTGGGACCACGCCCGAGGTCGAGAGCGTGATGCGGCGCTTGGAGAAGGCGAGCGCGTCCGGATCGGAGGCCACCGCGACGGCGGCTTTCACGTGCTCGAAATTGTAAAGCGGCTCGCCCATGCCCATCAGCACGATGTTGGTGATCTTGCGCTCCGCCTCTGGGATGCCGCGGGCGTCGGCGGGGGCGCTGGCGCCGGGCCAATCGCCGACGCGGTCGCGCGCAACGAGGATCTGCCCGACGATCTCCGCCGCCGTGAGATTACGCACGAGGCGCTGCGTGCCGGTGTGGCAGAAGCTACAAGTGAGCGTGCAACCGACCTGGCTCGAAACGCAAAGCGTGCCGCGGGCGGGCTCGGGGATGTAGACCGTTTCCACTTCCGGCGCGCGGTCGCCGGGGCGCGCGGGCGCCAGCCGGAGCAGCCATTTGCGCGTGCCGTCCTCGGACACCTGCTCGGCAGCGATCTCGGGCCGCGCCAGCGTGAAGTGCGCGTCAAGGTTCGCGCGGAGCCCCTTTGCGATATTGGAGAGCGCGAAGATGTCGTCAGCGCCGCGCGCGTAAATCCAGTTCCACAGTTGCGCCGCCCGCATCTTGCTCTGGCTCGCCGGAACGCCCGCGAACGCCAGCGCCTCGAAAAGCTCATGCTTCGTCATGCCCGCGAGCGAAGGCTTCGGCGCGGGCGCGGCCTCGGCGACGGTTTCGGAGCAATGGAGAAGAGCTGTCATGGCTGGAAAATAGAAGAAGCGCGGCTTTGTCACAAGCGCGCGCTGTCTCTATTTTGCGATCCGGGAATGAACTCGCCGCGCAAGGGAAATCCTGTAACGCTCATCGAATAATGGTTCCCGGCCTCACGAAAGCAGCGTTTGCACGTTAGGACCGCAGGAGGCATTCCCGCAGGCGTGTGCGATGCAACGCACGATGCGCACCAAACAACTCGTCATCCCGGCCAAGCGCAGCGCGAGCCGGGATCACAAAATGGAACCACATCAATTTGATGAGATCCCGGATAAGGCTGCGCCTTTCCGGGATGACGGCGGCGGCGATCCGATGGCGAACCCTGCCTAGCTCTTCTTGTAAAGCTCCGTCTGGATCTCGATCGACACCTCGTCGGAAACATAGGGCGCGGCCGCCGAAACGCCGAACTCCGTGCGCTTGATCGCGGTCTTAGCCCCGATCCCAAGGGTCGGCTTTTTCGACATCGGCTGGATGCCGGAGAAGTTGAGCGTCACGTCGAGCGTCACCGGTTTCGTCACGCCGTGGACGGTCAAGTCCCCTGTCACCTTGCCGGTTTTTTCGCCGGTCTTCACCAGCTTCGTGCTTTTGAATGTCGCTTCGGGATAGTTTGCGGCGTCGAAGAGCTTTTCGCCTTTCATGTGGTCGTTGAAAATCGGAACGAGCGTTTCGATGCTGTCGATCTTGAATGTCACCTGGAGCGAGCTGTTTTCGGGGTGGGCCTCATCGTAGATCAATTGCCCCTCATACTTCAGGAAATGCGCGCATTGGCGGCTGATCCCGAGATGATTCCAGCAGAAACGAACCTCGGTGTGCGCGGGATCGAATGTGTAGGTCCCCGGCTCCGCAGAAGCGCCCACGGTCATCGCAAGAAAGGCAGAGGCGGCAAGAGCCGCAAAGCGAGTCGGCTTCATCCGATTATCTCCTGAATGGTGAAAGACGTGATCGAATGGAAGGGCTAGCTTGGCGGCGGGACGATGGCAAGCGCAAGCGGGATCACAAGTTTTTGTCGGCGGCTCCGGCGCTACGCCGCAACTGACTTTGCCCCAACGGCAATCGCGGGACGCGAATGGCCGTGGCGGGCATGATACCGCGCCGGACGGGCTCCTGGCGCAGACGCCCAGGACTGCTCAAGAATCCTACGACAGCTTCCTATGATCGGTCGCCGCAATGATTTCCTCGGCGGCCGCGCCCTTATCCAAAAGAGCGACCATCGCGCGCTTGTCCACGTCCCAATACTCGGCCTCCGTGATGTCGACTGCCAACAGCGCGAGATGAGGGTCCGCCGGCCCCTTCGGAAACCATCGTTGAGCGCTGGGGGTCCAAAGTTCCTGAATTTTTGCCGGATCGCGGGAGGCTCGCGCTGCTCCCGTGATAGAAACATAAACGTGGTTGTTCGGGTCTGAAAACGCCACGTTGACCTGTTCGGCCTTCCGGACCTCTTCGAGCTTCGGACTAGCCTCGCCGGTGAAGAACCAGATGACGCCGCCGTCTATCTTCTGCGTCGCCATCGGCCTCGATCGCAGATGACCCTGCTCGTCTTCGGTTGTGAGCATCCCCACTTCGAGCGCTTCGATCATCGCGGCGAGCTTGGCAAAGCCCGGCTGATGAGTGTCCAGCATCGCATCCTCCGAGGAAAGTTCGATATCTCGCTTTCCAACAAGAGGAGGCGCTCCCGCGTTCCCGGCGCGATGTGTCTGCCGTTCGCGCCGGGCTCGCAGGGCTTGGCAAGGCGGGTTTTCGTCGGAACGCGCGTGTCTGCCGTTCGCGCCGGGCTCGGAGACTTCGCGCAAAAAAAAGCCGCCCCGGCCATCGCCGGAGCGGCTCGCAAAATCGGAGTGAGGGCAGTCTTAGCCGCCCGCGGCGACGGCGAGATCGAACTGTCCTGCGACGGCGATGCGGCCGCGCCAAACCTGGCACCATTCGTAGCCGGTGCGCAGCCCCATTTCGTCCCAGAGAACGCGAAGCGCGCGGACCAGATGATCCATCTGCTCTTCCGTGTGCATCGGCCCAGGCGTCAAGCGGATGCGCTCGGTGCCGCGCGGAACCGTCGGGTAGTTGATCGGCTGAACGTAAATACCGAAGCGGTCGAGCATGGAGTCCGTCAGCGCCTTGCACTGCACCGGGTCGCCGACGAGCACCGGCACGATATGGCTCGGCGTATGCATGACCGGCAGGTTTTCGAGAGCGAGCCGCTCCTTCAGCTGGGCTGCGCGCAATTGATGCTGCTCGCGCTCCGTCTGACTCGTCTTGAGATGGCGGATGCTGGCAAGCGCGCCGGCGCAAATGACGGGCGCCAGCGAGGTCGTGAAGATGAAGCCCGGCGCGTAGGAGCGAATGGCGTCGACGCAAGCTTTCGACGCGGCGATGTAGCCGCCCATGAGGCCGAAGCCCTTCGCCATCGTCGCTTCGATAATGTCGATCTTGTGCATGACGTTATCGCGATCCGCGACGCCGCCGCCCCGGTTGCCGTACATGCCGACGGCGTGCACCTCGTCGATATAGGTCAAGGCGCCATATTTGTGGGCGAGATCGCAAATGTCGCCGATGGGCGAAATATCGCCATCCATTGAATAAACGGACTCGAACGCCACAATCTTCGGCACTTCCGGCCCATATTCCTGAAGCATGCTTTCAAGGTGTTCAACATCGTTATGGCGCCAAATGCGCTTCGGGCCGCCGCCTTGGCGAACGCCCTCGATCATGGAGGCGTGATTTTTTTCATCGGAGAAGATGACAGCGCCCTTCAAGATCTTCACGAGCGTCGAGAGCGTGGCCTCGTTCGAGACATAGCCCGAGGTGAAGAGAAGAGCGGCTTCCTTGCCGTGCAGGTCGGCGAGTTCTTCTTCCAGTTCGACGTGAAAATGGGTCGTTCCAGAAATGTTGCGGGTGCCGCCGGAACCTGCGCCAGCCTTGTCGATCGCTTCATGCATCGCCGCCAGAACTTTCGGGTGCTGGCCCATGCCGAGATAATCGTTCGAGCACCACACTGTAATCGGCTTGGTGCCTTCTGGAGTGTGATGGACCGCACGCGGAAACTCTCCGCGATGCCTTAGAATGTCGGCGAATACGCGATACCGTCCCTCGGCGGTTAGTGCTTCGAGGGCTTGGCCAAACTTCCCCTGGTAGTCCATAAGCGTTCCTCTTCGGCGGGTCGGCGCGCACAAAAGCGCCGGGGCGAAAGCGCCAGCTTCAGATCGAACTGGCAGGAATTCCGCCTGTGCGCCCGATAATTACGCGAACAGAAACGGAAGTCCAGGCATTAGAAGCATTACAAGCTGCCGCCCGTCAACTTTTTTTGACATGTGGCGCTGTAAACGCAACTAGACAGTCCGACCATGAGCTTATCAAGACAACCGGGACGTGCGCTCGTCCTGCGGCGCCAGACGTCGCTTCTCTCTCATAAGGTTTACAAACCTAATGAAGAGGTAATGACTGTCTTGAGGCCCGGGCGACGCCTCGGGATGATATTGAACCGAAAACACCGGCCTGCCGCGCAGCCGAATTCCGCAATTGCTGCCGTCGAACAGGGAAACATGCGTTTCCTCAACGGTCGGCGGCAGGCTTTCCCGCTCCAAGGCGAAGCCATGGTTCATGGAGGTAATTTCCACCTTCCCCGTCGTGTGATCTTTGACGGGGTGGTTGGCGCCGTGATGGCCGTGAGGCATTTTTATCGTGCGCCCGCCAAGCGCCAGCCCGAGCAGTTGATGCCCGAGACAGATGCCAAACACCGGCACGCCGGAATCGATAACCTTGCGGATGACGGGAAGCGCATAGTCGCCCGTCGCGGCGGGGTCGCCTGGCCCGTTGGAGAGGAAAACGCCATCGGGCATGCGCCCGAGGATGTCTTGCGCGCTGGCGTAAGCCGGCAGCACCGTCACCCGGCAGCCAGCCGCAGCGAGACACCGCAAGATATTGCGCTTGATGCCGTAATCGACGGCGACGACGTGAAACTCAGGATTCAACTGCTCGGCGAAACCACGGTTCCAGGCCCAGTTTTTTTCGCTCCACTGGTAGCTCTGCGCGGTTGTGACGCCGCGGGCAAGCTCGGCGCCCTCCATGCTCGGACAGGCGCGCGCCACGGCGGCAAGCGCATCGAAGTTGAAGACGCCCGAGGGGTTGTGCGCGATCACGGCGTTCGGCATGCCGGTTTCGCGGATGAGCATGGTGAGCGCGCGCGTGTCTACGCCGGCGATGCCCACAATGCCTCGCGCGGCGAGCCAGCGGTCGAGGCTTTGCGCGGATCTGTAGTTCGAGGGATCGGTGATCGGCGCGCGAAGAATGCAGCCGCGGACGCCTGACGCGGCCGCAAGGTTGGACGTCTCAATGTCGTCCGGATTCGCGCCGATGTTGCCGATGTGAGGGAAGGTGAAGGTGATGATCTGGCCGGCGTAGGAGGGATCGGTCAGGATTTCCTGATAGCCCGTCATTGCCGTGTTAAAGCAAACTTCGCCAATTGCCTCCCCTATCGCTCCAACGCCATGCCCTTGAACGATCAATCCGTTGGCGAGAACAACAGCGGCTGTGTAGGGGCGTTCCCCCCAAGCAGCGTCGGCGGCAGGTTTGGCAGTCGACATGGCGTAACCTTGGGCTGAGCTGAGCGCACTCAGCGCGAGATTTGTGGCGCGATCTTAACCAAAGCGTGACGTCGCGCGAATGTTATCGGGTGGGAACCGGCACTTCGCCACGATAGTCGTAAAATCCGCGCTGCGTCTTGCGGCCAAGCCACCCCGCTTCGACGTATTTCACAAGCAGAGGACACGGCCGGTATTTGGTGTCCGCCAGCCCCTCGTACAACACTTGCATCACCGACAGACAGGTGTCGAGACCGATGAAATCCGCAAGCTGCAGCGGGCCCATCGGGTGGCGTGCGCCAAGGCGCATTGCGAGGTCGATAGACTCGACGGAGCCGACGCCCTCGTAAAGCGTGTAGACCGCCTCGTTGATCATCGGCAAGAGGATGCGGTTCACGATGAAAGCCGGGAAATCCTCGGCGACCGTCACCGTTTTTCCGAGCGTTTCGATGAACTTGCGCGACGTATTGAACGTCGACTCGTCCGTCGCGATGCCGCGGATCATTTCCACGAGATCCATCACCGGCACCGGATTCATGAAATGCACGCCGATGAACTGCTCTGGCCGGTCCGTGACGGCGGCGAGCCGCGTGATCGAGATCGACGACGTATTGCTGCCGATGAGCGTGTGCGGCTTGAGCTGCGGACAAAGCGCAATCAGGATCTTGCGCTTGACATCCTCATCTTCAGTCGCGGCCTCGATCACGAGATCCGCTTCGTGGAAGGCTTCGAGCGAGGGGGCGTAAGAGATGAGCGAAAGCGCCTTGTCGCGGTCCTGCTCCGATATCTTTCCGCGGTGCGCCTGACGGCTCAAATTTCCGTTGATGGTCGCGAGCGCCGCCTCCACCCTGTCCTTGTTGATGTCGTTGAGGAGCACCTTGTAGCCGGCAAGCGCCACAACATGGGCAATGCCGTTGCCCATCTGCCCCGCGCCGATGATCCCCACCGTGTTGATTGCTACAGGCTCTCGCCCCTCGCTCTTATTGATGAATGGGTTGTTGCGGAACGTTGAAACTGCGGTTCGAACCATCGTCAACTCTGGTTTGCTTTGCGGACCTATTTCCGACTATCGAGCGCCGCTTCGAATTCGGGCAGAATTTGAAACAGGTCTCCGACAAGCCCATAATCCGCGACTTGGAAAATGGGCGCTTCCTCGTCCTTATTGATGGCGACGATGACCTTGGAGTCCTTCATGCCCGCGAGATGCTGAATGGCGCCTGAAATTCCAACGGCGATGTAGAGCTCGGGCGCCACGACCTTGCCCGTCTGCCCGACCTGGTAATCGTTCGGCACGAAACCGGCGTCCACGGCCGCGCGGCTCGCGCCGACTGCGGCGCCAAGTCTGTCGGCGATGCGCTCCAGAAGCTTGAAGTTCTCGCCCGACTGCATGCCACGGCCGCCGGAAATGACGATCTTGGCCGCCGAAAGCTCAGGCCGCTCGGACTGAGACAGTTCTTCGCTGACGAAACTCGCCGCGCCGTTTGGCGGCGGCGCTGCAAGGGGCTCGATCGCCGCCGAGCCCCCGGCCGGCGTCGAGGCGAAAGCCGTCGTGCGGATTGTCAGCACTTTCTTCGGTTGCGTATCTTCGACGGTCTGGATGGCGTTCCCCGCATAGATGGGGCGTTCGAAACGCATCGGTCCATGAACCGCGGTGACGTCCGAGAGCTGCGCCACGTCGAGCAGGGCGGCGACCCGCGGCGCGAAATTCTTCCCCGTTGTCGATGCCACGGCGACGAGAGCGTCGTAGCGCTCCATCAAAGGAACGATGAGCGCCGCCAGATCCTCGGCAAGCCGCGCCTTCAGGTGTTCGGCGTCGGCGAGAAGCACTTTCTCGACGCCCGCGAGCGCGGCCGCCTCTTGCGCGACTGTCCCGGCGTTCGAGCCGGCGACAAGGATATGGACCGGGCTGCCGAGCGCCTTCGCCGCCGTCAGCGCTTTCGCCGTGGCGCCGCTGAGCGCGCGATCATTATGCTCCGCGACCAGAAGAACGGCCATTATTGCAACACCCCCGCCTCAGTGCGCAGCTTGTCCACGAGTTCGCCAGCAGTCTTGACCTTGATCCCGGCCTTTCTCGTTGGCGGTTCGTCCGTCCTTATAACCTTGATTTTCGGGGCGATGTCGATGCCCAGCGTCGCCGCATCGATCTCGTCGAGAGGTTTCTTCTTCGCCTTCATGATGTTTGGCAGCGTGGCATAGCGCGGCTGGTTGAGGCGCAAATCCACCGTGACGATAGCGGGCAATTTGAGCGCGAGCGTCTGGAGGCCGCCATCGACCTCGCGGGCGACCTCAAGACCGCCGTCCTTCGCCGCCACCTTGAATGCAAACGTCGCCTGCGGCCAGTTCAAAAGCGCGGCGAGCATTTGTCCCGTCTGATTGGAATCGTCGTCGATTGCCTGCTTGCCGAGGATCACGAGCCCGGGCTTTTCCTGCTCCACCGCGTGCTTCAGGAGCTTGGCGACGGCGAGAGGCTCGACGGTGAGGTCGGTCTTGTAAAGAATGGCGCGGTCGGCGCCCATCGCGAGCGCGGTGCGCAACGTTTCCTGAGATTTTTGGGGGCCGATGGAAATGGCGATGACTTCCTGCGCGTGTCCCGCTTCCTTGAGCCGAAGAGCTTCCTCGACGGCGATTTCGTCGAAAGGGTTCATGGACATCTTCACATTCGCGATGTCCACGCCGCCGCCATCCGGCCTGACGCGTATTTTAACATTATAATCGACGACCCGTTTAACGGGTACGAGAATCTTCATCGTGAGCAGAGTCCTGGCTTTCGACCGTCAAATATGCTGCACCGCACCGCCCGGTCAACCCGCCTGATGGCTTCATGTCGATCATTTGAGGCTTTAGTCACACGACAAGCGTATTTCGCAGCTGCGAAAGTGTCAATCGGCCGCGCTCTTAGACGTTCGGCGCGGATCGTCAACGCCAGTGGAACGGTCGAAAAGGCGGACGCCGGGCAGCTTCATCACCGCGATCAGGAGAACGCCCGCGAAGAAACCGCCGACATGCGCCCACCACGCGGTCGCCTCTCCGGTGAGGTAGATGCCGCTGAAGATTTGATAGAGAAGCCAGAGCCCGATGACGACGCCCGCTGAAAAACGAAGCGGCACGAACGGCAAAATCGGGACGGGAAGAAGCACCCAGACCCGGATGTTGGGATGGAGCACGACATAGGCGCCGATCACGCCCGCTATGGCGCCGCTCGCTCCGATCAGAGGCGCGTCCGGCGAGATCGTGACGGCGCTGTGCACGACGGCCGCGAAAATCCCGCAGAGAAGATAAAAGAATATAAAGCGCACATGACCAAGCGCGTCCTCGACGTTGTCCCCGAAGACATAGAGGAACACCATGTTCCCGAAGAGATGCCAGGCGCTGCCGTGCACGAACATGTAAGTTACGAGATGGAACTGCTGCGGCGCGTGCTCCACGAATGCGCGAACACTGGCGATGTCGCGCGGCCTGAGCGCAAATGCGTCGATAATACGTCCCGGCGAATGCAAGAGAACATGCGTTTCGAAAAGAAAATATATTACCGTATTTAAGACAATGAGACCGATGGTTACATACTGAAATTTAACCCTTTTTAGGTGGTTCAGATCCCAAATCGGTACAAACAGCATGGATCGGCCCAATTACGCGGAAACTATGTATTCTGTCCTGGATTCCATAGCAGATCGATCGTGCCTTTGCCGTTAACGTAGCGGCTGGCGACAAAAAGATGATCGGAGAGACGGTTAATATAAATGCTCACCGCATCGCTGACGGGCTCTCCGCCAGCGAACTTCAGATCGACGATGCAGCGTTCGGCCCGCCGGCAAATCGTTCTGGCGACATGGAGAGCGGCCCCGGCCTGGGTTCCCCCCGGCAGAACGAACGAGGTCAGCGGCGCCATGTCCGCGTTCATGAGGTCGATTTCCCTCTCCAGCCGCGCCACCTGCGTCATGCGAAGGCGAAGCGGTTCATAAGGCGGCGGTTTATCGGTTTCCGGCACGCAAAGGTCGGCGCCAACATCGAAAAGATCGTTTTGAATGCGCGCCAGCATCTCGCGGACCAAGGTCTGATCTTCGGCCAGAAGAAGGCGCGCCACGCCGATTGCCGCATTCGTCTCGTCCACTGCGCCATAGGCTGCGATGCGGCGGCTCGATTTTAGAACGCGCTCGCCCGTGCCGAGCCCGGTGGTGCCGTCGTCGCCGGTCTTCGTGTAGATTTTCGTGAGGACGACCATGTCTACTGTCTGACTCGACCCATAAGGATCAAGTCATATCACAGCTAGAATTTGTATCCTAGCCGGATGCCTGCATTGGTGAGGCCGCGGTTCGTCACGCACAAATTGGCGTTTGACATATGGTCGATCGTCGCCATCAGCCGCCAATCCTGCGACAGCGCGAAGCCGAGAGAGGCGGATTCCTTGAAGTTGACAACGCAGCCGTAAGAAGCTTCGCGAAACGCATCCAGCGGCCCATCATGCACGGCGCCCCCAAACGACCCCTCGATGAACGTCCGGTCGATCAGTTTCGCATCCCAGACCACGCCCCAATAGAACTCGTCCGTATGGCCGAAAGCGATCGTCGTGCCGATTTGTGGGCGCGGGGTGAGGAAGAAGTCGAGAATGCCGTTTTCGTAGCCGCCTGGGAATTGGCCGCCCAGCATTTCGAGGTTCAAAGCCGGACCGCCCTCATGAGGCGCGTCGTCGATAGCCTGCTTGTATCCGCCGAAGCGAACCTCATCCACGGTCCAGAACGGATTGTTGCCTGTTGCAAAGGGCTCGATGTAGTCGGCGCGGCTGGCGGAAGGCGCAGCGGCCATCGACGAGGCCATCGCGACCGCCGCCAGAAAAGCCCGTCCAACGCTAAGATATCTTCCGCTGGTCACGCACAGCCCCCATAATTTGGCGGAATCTTGTGACGGCCTTGCATGCATTTGTCAAAACCCTCGGCGCGCCTTGACCGAGTTTCCGGCCGATCTGTGAGATAATTGGCACTTCTGATCAGGCAGATGCGAGGTAGATCGCCGTCATGATGACAACGATCGCAACGAACTGGAGCGCGATCCGCCAGCGCATGAGCGTCTGGCTCCTGCTTGGGCTTCCTCCCAGAGCCATATTGAGAAGGCCGAGCGTCAAAACGATGGCCACCGCCGCCAACGCCACAAGGATCGCCGTCATCGAGAGCGTTGTCATCGGGCGCGTTCCTCCCCAGGCCGAAAGAACACGGTCATGGCGCTTTCGATCCGCGCTAAGGGCGGCGCATTATCGGTCGAGGCGGCGATGGGTGAAGACGCCTTCGGCGGCGTGCCCCATGGGATAGCGCTGCTGGCGCCACCAGCGTCTGTTCAAGGCGCGCTCGATGTCCTGATAACCGTTCACCAGCCTAGGATCGGGGCGCTCCTCGACGCGGCGGCAAACGACGTCGAGAAAAAACCGCCGCTCGACCAGCACAGCCTGATTGCTCCAGTTGCGATAGCGCGAGTCCGTGAGGAAATTGCCGCTGGGCAGCTTGCGGACAGCGCCCGGCTGCGCCTCTTCGGGATGGCGCTCGCAAAAAATCGAGGCCGCCCTGAATTTGTCGATGTCGCCGTGCTCCAGGAACATTCTCAGCTTGGATAAGCTTCCGGCCTTGCGCGGCTCGAGGCCCGCGGCGATGGGATCGACAGCGCCGAATGTCTTGACATATTTCGCATGCGGCGTCCCCTGTCCAGGGGCATGCCGGGAGCGCAAGCCGAAGATCTTGATGTCGCGCTCGATCATGTCGGAAACGCAGCTTTCAAGGCATTCCCCGACGCGAGCGCCCGGCAACGGCACGATGTCGTTTTCGAGGATGAGGACGTAAGGCTTTTTCGCGATCTCGGCGATGGCCCGGAAGCCGCCATAGATGCCGCGGTTCTCCAACGAGCCTTCGTAGCGCACGCCCGCGCGGCCGGCGGCGAGCTTGTCTTGCTCGGATATGGCGTTGAAGAAGACGAAGAACTCGCCGGCGCAATCGACGAGGCCGCTTTGGCGGTGAGCCTCGAGCGCCCGCGCGATCGTCTCCAACGCCTTGAAGCTCAAGACGCCCACCGAAACGAGCGAAGCCGGCGGCGCGGCGCTCGCGGGTTCGGCCTTCGATATATGCAGGACGTCGTCGCGGGTACTCATGGGCGTCTGCCTTGGCGGATTGGGCCTCGCGCGGGCTTTCAACCCTCTTACGTGAGAATATGCAAGGAAAAAAGCCCGTTCTCGTCCGCCCAGCTCTTGGCCGTCTGCCAGCCGCCTCGCGCCGCAATCCAGCGGAAACTGGAAAGCGTGTATTTGTGAGAGTTCTCGGTGTGAATGGTTTCGCCGGCCCGGAAAGAAAAGCTACGCCCCGCAACCGAGATCCGCTGCTCGCGGAGGGACTGCAAATGCATCTCGATGCGGCTTTCGCGTTCCTTATAGAAGGCCAGATGCTCAAACGAGCCGAGGTCGAACGTTCCGTCAAGCTCGCGGTTGATGCGGGCGAGCAGGTTCAGGTTGAAAGCGGCGGTCACGCCTTTGGCGTCGTTATAGGCGGGAAGAAGGATCTCCAGAGGTTTTTCGAGGTCGGCGCCGATGAGGAACGCGGCCTTTTCGCCAAGAAGGCGGCGGGCGGCGCGAAGAAAAAGCGCGGCCTCCGTTCGGGTGAAATTGCCGATGGTCGATCCGGGGAAGAAGCCGACGCAGAAATGGTCGTGGATTGGCAGGTTCATCCGGTCGAGGTCCTGGAAGCCGCCAAGCACAGGATGCACGGCGAGCCCCGGGAATGCGCGCGCGATGCGGCGTGCGGCTGGATAAAGCGCCGCCGCCGATATTTCGATCGGGATATAGGCAGAGGGGCGATCG
The DNA here is from genome assembly GCA_963748525.1 of uncultured Alphaproteobacteria bacterium. Lineage (GTDB taxonomy): Bacteria > Pseudomonadota > Alphaproteobacteria > Rhizobiales > Rhodomicrobiaceae > Rhodomicrobium. Next base: position 473,722 of record CAVVJJ010000015.1, on the reverse strand, counting down.
AGGGCGCGCAGCAGGAGTTCAGTTTTGCGGCAGGAGCCGGAGCCAAACTCGACGACAACGGCGCCCGGCGGCAACATCTCCGCGATGGCCGGGCCGCAGCACCTGAGCAGGGCGATCTCCGTCCGGGTCGGATAATATTCGGGCAGCGCCGTGATCTGCTCGAAAAGCTCCGACCCTCTCGAGTTGTAGAAAAACCGGCTCGGCAAGCGTTTTTTCGGCCGCGACAGCCCAGACAAAACTTCGCTTTCAAACTCCTTCGCGGCGCTGGCCCGATTTTCGGGAAATTGAACAACCTCTCCCATGGTCAAGCGTCGCTCGCCAAGCGCAAGCCCATGAACTGCCAGCGCTGATGAGGATAAAAGAAATTCCGGTAGGTCGGGCGAATGTGGCCGCCGGGCGTCGCGAAGGAGCCGCCGCGCAAGACCATCTGATTGCACATGAATTTGCCGTTGTATTCGCCGAGCGGGCCCGGAGGCGGACGGTAGCCGGGATAGGGCAGGTACGCGCTTTGCGTCCATTCCCAGACGCCGCCGTAGAATGCGGACGCGCGGGCCGATGCGGGCGCCGGCAGGAGATGCCCAAGGTTCAGCGGCGCCGGCGCCGGCTCGCTTCCCGCCGCAACTTCCCATTCGAATTCGGTCGGAAGGCGATGTCCGGCAAAGCGCGCGTAGGCGTCGGCCTCGTAATAGCTGACATGAGCGACGGGCCGGCTTTCCTCGATCGGGCGCAACCCATGCAGCGTCATTTGCAGCCACGCGCCGTCGCGCGGCTCCCAGTAAAGGGGCGCCTCCCACCGCTCTCGCTGGACCGTGGCCCAGCCGTCCGACAACCAAAGCGACGGCGTCCGATAGCCGCCGGCCTTCATGAAGGCGAGCCACTCGCCGTTTGTGACCGGACGGCTGAAGATGCGAAAGTCGCGCAAGAGAACCTGATGCGGCGGCCCCTCATTGTCGTAGGCGAACCCCTCGCCGCGATGCCCCACGCCGTAAACGCCGCCTTCCACGCTGAGCCATTCGCCGGGCGCGGCCTCCCCGAAGACAAGCGCTTGCCGCGCCGCGCGATAGACGGGCCACAGCGGATTGGCGGCGAACAGCGCCAGCGTATCCGTGAGCATCAGTTCCTGGTGCTGCTGCTCGTGGTTGATCCCGATCTCGATGAGCGCGAGCGCATCGTCCGGCGTGGCTTGCGCCAAAAGCCCCCGCAGATTCTCGTCGACATAAGCGCGATAGGCGCGCGTCTCTTCCGCCGACGGCCGCGTGACAAGCCCGCGCTTCGGCCTGGGATGGCGAGGCCCGAGGCTTTCGTAATAGGAGTTGAAGCAGTAGGAAAAGCGCGCGTCGTAGGCCTCATAGCCGCTGAGGTACGGCTTCAGAACAAGCTCCTCGAAAAACCACGTGGTATGGGCGAGGTGCCACTTTACGGGACTGGCGTCGTCATGGGCCTGGACAACCTGATCCTCGGCCGAGAGCGGAGCGGCGATTTCAAGCGAAAGCGCGCGTGTTGCGAAAAGGATGTCAGAGAGCTTAAGCTTGCGGTCCTCGGTCTGGGCGCTTTTTGCGGGGCGGCCGTCGAGAGGCATGACTGTCTTCCCCTTTGGCGAATCCTGGGTTTTCAATCCCCTTCCTGAGAAGCCTGAGAAACAAACTAATCGAAAACTAGGTCCATCGTGGTCACATTCGAGGATCCGGCTGCCAAGATTTCGTTACCGCTTTCCGGCGGGAGGCCCGCGCCGAAACCGCTGCGGGGCGCGGTGCGGCTGCTCGAGTTGATGGGGCATGGGACGCTGACCGAGTTTCCGCTGAAGAGCGGACGCCGCGCCGACATTCTGTCGCTTGGAATGAAGGGCGAGATTTGGATCGTCGAGGTGAAGTCGGGCGTTCCCGATTTCCGCTCCGACCATAAGTGGCAGGATTATCTCGAATGGTGCGACCGCTTCTTTTTCGCGGTCGATCCAGCTTTTCCGGCCGATATTCTGCCAGGGTCCGCGGGGCTTCTGATCGCCGACGGCTATGACGCGGTGCTTGTCAGGGAGCCGGAGCCCGCGCCGCTCCTTTCCGGCCGGCGCAAAGCGCTTACGCTTCGGTTCGCCCGCCTCGCCGCGCGCCGCCTTTCAGGCCGGCAAGACGGATATGCCGATATATAAAAACCAAGCCCCACCCACGCGACTTCAGCGAAACGCTCAGCCGATGAAGGGCAGGAGCAGCGTCAAGTCCCCCACGAAGCGGGCATATTCCGCCGCCGCGCCGGCTTCGTCCTCGATGCGCAACAGATAGGACGGGTGGATCGTGATCAGCGCCTGGCATGAGCCGAGCTGAATGAGCCGCCCGCGACTTTTGTTGATGGGGATGGCCTTGCCGAACAGCGATTGCGCCGCCGTCGCGCCCATCGCAACCGCTGCTTTCGGCTGGACCAGGTCAAGCTCGCGCTCAAGCCAGGGGCGGCAGGCCTTGATCTCGACCGCCGTCGGCTTCTGGTGAAGCCGGATCTTGCCGCGCGGGACGTATTTGAAATGCTTGACCGCATTGGTGACGTAGACCTTGCTTCGGACGACGCCGGCCTCTTCGAGCGCGGCGTTCAGCTTCGCCCCGGCGGGACCGACAAAAGGCCGGCCGGACAGATCTTCCTTGTCGCCGGGCTGCTCCCCGATCAGCATCACGGGCGCGGGAACCGGCCCTTCCCCGAACACGGTTTGCGTCGCGCGCTCCCATAAGGGACAGGCGCGGCAATCGCGCGCGAGCCGGCGCGTTATCTCGAACGTGCGCTCGGCGAAGGCTTCGTCGGCTATGTCGAAGCTCATTTGTTCCGATTTCGTGGTCATCGCGGCGCCTCTCGGGGATGAACTGCTCGCCCCATCAACATTTTATCCGGCTTTTCGACGCCAGCAAAAACAGGTTGACCGCAATCAATTTATGGTCCAAAACGAGAACAAATAGGGATCAAATTGTGTCATGCCCAAGCTCGACGCTTTAAGAATGCAGATCCGCGCGCTCGAAGGCCATCATTTGCAGGACTGCGAAGACGGCCGCATTCTGCCTTTTGCGGATGTGCGGTTGAACGCTCCCTTCCCGCGAGGCGGCTTGCAGCTTGGCGCGCTCCACGAATTCACGGCGGCGCGGCTGGAGGCGGAGCTGGCGCCTGCCGTGACGGGCTTTATCGCGACGATTGCGGCGAACATTCTCCGCAGCCGCGAGGGCCATCTCCTGTGGGCTTCGAGCCGGTGCGACTGCTATCCGCCTGGGCTCGCGCGCTTCGGCCTCGATCCGCGCCGCATCGTCTGGATCGACTGCCGGAAGGACGGCGAGGTTTTGGGCGTCATGGAAGAGGCGCTGCATTCGCGGGCGATTGCCGCCGTTCTCGGCGAAGCGGGCGCGCTGACCTTGAAGACCGGGCGGAGGCTCGACGCCGCGGCTCGCCAATCGGGGGCGACAGCGCTTCTTCTGAGGCGGCATTTTTCCAAGCCTTCGAGGGCGGGCGAAGCTCCGAGCGGCGCCGCGGCGACACGATGGCGCGTCAGCGCCGCAGCGGATCGTCATCCAGCAACCGGCTTCGCAAAGAACGCCGCGCCCTCGCCCTTTGCGATCCCGGATAACGCCTTCGGCATTTCCGGGAAGACGAAGAACGCCGGCATTTCCGGGATGACGAAGAGCGCCGGCATTTTTGGGATGACGAAGAGCTTCGGCGTTTCCGGGATGACGGCGAAGGGCGTCGGGCCGCCCCGCTGGAGGCTCGACCTCGACTATTGCCGCAACGGCAAAACCGCATCGTGGATCGTGGAGGCGTTGGAGGACGCAGATGGCGAAGGGATCGAAGCGGGCCATGTTCGTGTGGTTGCCGAACTTTGCGATGACGCTCGCCCGGCTGAAACAGCCCGCGCTGGCGGGCGCCCGCGAACCGCTCGCGCTTCTTGAGAAGCACGGCGCCATCCGGCGCATCGCGGCGCTCGACGAGCCCGCCATCCGGGCCGGGCTTCACCTGCATCAGCCCTTGGCGGATGCGCTCGCCGTCTATCCCGGTCTTGTTTGCGCCGACGCCGAGCCGGAAGCCGTTGGCGAAGCCTTGACGGCGCTCGCCTACTGGGCGCAGCGTTATACCCCAGCAACCGCGCCGGCTCCGTCTTGCGGCCTGTGGCTCGACATCACCGGATGCGCTTCTCTCTGGGGCGGCGAGGACAGGCTTGCCGAAGAGCTGATCGGGCGGCTTGAAGACCGGGGCATTCCGGCGCGCGCCGCCATCGCGCCCACATTTGGCGCGGCCTATGCGCTCGCCCATCACGCCACGCGTTATTTGATCCTACCCCCGGGCATCGTCATCCCGGAAACCGCTTCAGCGCTTATCCGGGACGCCGGCGGCTTACCCGCAATGCTTGCGCCTCTGCCCGTGGAGCGGCTGCGCATCTCCGGGGAGACGGCGAGCGTTCTGCGCAAGCTCGGCCTTTCCACCATCGGCGACGTGGAGAAGCAGCCCCGCGCGGGGTTGGCCCGCCGCTTCCCCGATCTTCTGCCGCAGCTCGACAAGGCGATGGGGCTCGCGCCTGAGGCGATCGACTTTCTGCAGCCGCCCACGCCCTTTGCCGAACGCTTGCGCTTCGCCGAGCCCATCTCCGCGCCGGAAGATCTGGAGCGCGCCGCTCTTAAGCTTCTGCATAGGCTCTGCGCGCGGCTGGAGACGAAACGTCAAGGCGGCAAGCAATACGAAATCAGCTTTTTCAAGTGCGACGGCGGCGTGGAGACCCAATCCATCAAAACCGCGCTGCCCGTCCGCGATGCGGAGCGCATCTTCCGCCTGTTCCGCGAGAAGCTCGGCCTTGTCGATCCCGGCTTCGGCATCGATGTCGCGACGCTTGCGGCGCTTCATGTCGAGCCTTTGGAGGCGCAACAGGCCAATATTCTGCGCAAGGCGAACGGCGGGTCTTGCGCCGAGGATCTGGCCGTTCTCATCGACGCGCTGGAGAACAGGCTTGGCGAGGGCCGCGTCTACCGGCTTGCCTCGCGCGAAAGCTATATCCCCGAACGCGCCGTGAAGCGGGCGCCCGTCTTCCCCGAAACGCCGAAGCGGGCCGCCATCCCGGAAACGCCGAAGTCGTTATCCGGGATCGCAAAAAGCTCCAAGCGCCATGCCCGTAAAGAGCCCGGATGCCGGCAAGCCGGTTCCGGGACGGGGTTGCATATTGCGCATCGTACGGAGCGGCCCATCCGGCTTTTCCTGCGGCCGCAGCCGATCGAGGTCACCGCCGCGATCCCCGATGCGCCGCCCGTGATGTTCCGCTGGCGCAAGGTGGTGCATCGCGTCATCCGCGCCGACGGCCCCGAGCGCATCGCCCCTGAATGGTGGAGCGGAGACGGCGAGTGCGGCGGCGCGGGCGAAGACGATCAGGTCCGCGATTACTACCGCGTGGAAAGCTCGCACGGCATGCGCTTCTGGGTCTTCCGCGAAGGGCTTTACGGCTGCGAGCGCCTGCCCCGCTGGTATCTGCAAGGGGTGTTCGCATGAGCCTTCTTTTTCGTCGTCCCGGAAGCCGCTCGCGGCAATCCGGGATCTTTCCAAATGCCGCCCAGACATTGGAAAGGCCCCGGATAAGCACAGAGGCGCTTTCCGGGGCGACGATTAAGGCGCGGCGTGTTGCGGCAAGGGAAAAAACTCATGCCTAGCTATGCCGAACTGCAGGTCATGACGAACTTTTCCTTCCTGGAAGGCGCCTCGCATCCGCACGAACTCATCGTGCGGGCCAAGGAACTCGGCCTTTCCGCCATTGCCGTGACCGACCGCAATTCGCTTGCGGGCATCGTGCGCGCTCATCTTGCGGCGCGCGAGGCCGGCATGAAGCTCATTGTGGGCTGCCGCCTCGCTTTCATGGACGGCTCGCCCGATCTCCTGTGCTACCCGCAAGATCGCGCGGCCTATGGGCGGCTCTGCCGGCTGCTGACGGTTGGCAAATCCGACCGGGTTTTTAAGGGGAAGGGAGCTAACGCGGCTTTTTCGTCACCTCCGTTATGGCCGGGCTTGACCCGGCCATCCAGAGCAACAATCGCTTCCCTGGATGGCCGGGTTAAACCCGGCCATGATGAGCCCGGCCATGACAACATATCCGAGGGCGGCCATGACATATCTGAGTGCGGCCATGACGCCGAAATCCCGAAAGGCGAATGCCATCTCAGCTTCGAAGATTTCCTTCGATTTTCGGAAGGACAGATCGTTGCGCTTCTGCCGCCGGACGACGCCTTTCGAAGCCCGGAAAAAGCCAAAAGCTTCGAACGCCATCTGCGTGATGCAACGGCGCGCCTCAAGGGCCGCGTCTATCTCGCCGCCTCGCATCGCTTTCACGGCGACGACGCGAAGCGGTTGCATCGGCTCGCCGCTCTCGCCGCCTCCGCGCGCGTTCCGCTCATTGCCGCCAACGACGTGCTTTATCATTGCCCGTCGCGCCGCCGCCTGCAAGACGTGCTGACCTGCATCCGCGAGACATGCGCGATCGACGAAGCGGGCTTCCGGCTCGCGCGCAATGCCGAACGGCATCTGAAAAGCGCCGGCGAGATGGCGCGCCTGTTTGCGGATTACCCCGAGGCCATCGCCAACACGGCGGAGCTTGCGAGCCGCTGCAATTTCAGCCTCAAGGAACTTGCCTACGAATATCCCGACGAGATCGCGCCCGGCGGGGAAGACCCGCAAGCGCGCCTCGAACGCCTCACCTGGGAGGGCCTCAAGCGGCGCTACCCGCTTCACACCTATCCGGACGGCGCGCCGCAAGCCGTCGTCGAGCAGATCAAGCACGAATTCGCGCTCATTGACCGGCACAATTACGCGCCGTTCTTCCTCACCGTGGAGGACATCGTCCGCTTCGCCCGCGGAAAGAACATCCTGCATCAGGGGCGCGGCTCGGCCGCCAACTCCGCCGTCTGCTATGCGCTCGGCATCACCGAAGTCGACCCCGCCCGCTCCAACCTCCTTTTCGAGCGCTTCATCTCGGATGCGCGCGACGAGCCGCCCGACATCGACGTCGATTTCGAGCATGAGCGGCGCGAGGAGGTCATCCAATATGTCTACAACCGCTTCGGGCGGCATCGCGCCGGGCTGTGCGCCACCGTGATCTGCTATCGCACGCGCGGCGCCGTGCGCGAGGTCGGCAAGGCGCTCGGGCTTTCGCCGGATGTGACGGCGGCGCTCGCCGGCTCGATCTGGGGCTGGAGCGAGAACGGCGTCGGCGCTGAGGAAGCCGCGCGGCTCGGCCTCGACCCATCGGACAGGCGGCTCGCGCTGTGCCTTGAGCTGTCGCGCCAGCTCATCGGCTTTCCGCGCCACCTCTCGCAGCATCCCGGCGGCTTTCTCATCGCGCGCGGCCGCCTCGACGAACTCGCGCCCATCGAGAACGCCTCGATGGAGGATCGCACCATCGTCTCCTGGGACAAGGACGACATCGAGGCGCTGGGCATGCTGAAGGTGGACGTGCTGGCGCTCGGCATGCTGACCTGCCTCGCCAAGGGCTTCGAGCTTTTGCGTAAAGCGTACCGGCTGGACCTCACGCCCGCAACCGTGCCCGCCGAGGACGCCGCCGTCTACGACATGCTATCACGCGCCGATTCCATCGGCGTGTTCCAGGTGGAGAGCCGCGCTCAGCAGACCATGCTGCCGCGCCTCAAGCCCAAATGCTTCTACGATCTCGTCATCGAGGTCGCCATCGTGCGCCCCGGCCCGATCCAGGGCGACATGGTGCATCCCTATCTGCGCCGCCGCCAGGGCATCGAGAAAACCACCTTCCCCAGCGAAGAGTTAAAAAAAATTCTCGAAAAAACGCTAGGCGTGCCGCTTTTCCAGGAACAATGCATGAAGATCGCCATTGTAGCAGCAGGGTTCAAGCCAAGCCGCGCTGACGAGTTACGGCGCGCGATGGCCACCTTCAAGAAGGTGGGAACGATTGGGCTGTTTAAGGACGAGTTCATCGGCGGCATGATCGCAAGGGGCTACGAGCGCGCGTTTGCGGAGCGCTGTTTCAGCCAGATTCAGGGCTTCGGCACCTACGGCTTTCCCGAGAGCCACGCCGCCTCTTTCGCGCTGCTCGTCTATTGCTCGGCCTGGATGAAATGCTACTACCCCGACGTGTTCGCCGCCGCGATCCTGAACAGCCAGCCCATGGGGTTCTACGCGCCGGCGCAGCTTGTCCGCGATGCGCGCGAGCATGGCGTCGAGGTGCGCCCCGCCGATGTGAACGCGAGCGAATGGGATCATACGCTTGAGCCTCTTTCCATCCCAAGCGCAGGGAACGGCGCGGCAATGGGTAGGGCCGCCGCCCCTTATCCGCTTGCGGATGCGGTCACAGCGCGTTCGCAAGGCGAGGGGGCGCAGCCATCGAAGCACGCTCACGCGCTGCGCCTCGGCTTGCGCCTGATCGCCGGTCTGCGCGAGGACGACGGCGCACGGATCGTAGCTGCGAGGGTCGCGGGCGGGCCGTTCAAGAGCCCGGAGGATTCTGATGCGCCGGGCGAGGCTTGGCGTCGCGGCCATGCTTACGCTTTCACGCGCGGACGCTTTCGGCTCGCTCGACCTTAACCGCCGCGAGACGCTGTGGGATGTGGCGGGCCTTGAGGCGGACGAACTGCCTCTTTTGCAGCATGCCACGCAGCAGGCGTCAGCCGGGATCGCACAACACGCGGAGGCTTCAGTTTGTGACGATCCCGGATACCGGCAGAGCCGGTTCCGGGATGACGCGAGCATTGGGCGGAGCCTGTTCCGGGATGGCGCGAGCTTTGGGCAGAGCCTGTTCGAGGATGACGCGAGCTTCGGGCGGAGCCGGTTCCGGGATGACGCGAGCTTTGGGCGGAGCCTGTTCGAGGATGACGCGAGCTTCGGGCGAGGCCGGTTGCGGGGCGACGAAGGCGTGACGCTGCCGCCGCTCAGGGCTGAAGAGGCGGTCGCGGAGGATTACTCGGTCTTCGGGCTATCGCTGCGCAACCATCCCATGGCGTTTTTCCGGCCGGAGTTGAAGGCCAAGGGCATGGCGACGGCCGCGGATCTGAAGACGCTTAAGAGCGGCAAATTCGTGAAAATTGCTGGCCTTGTGCTGTTTCGTCAGCGGCCCGGCACGGCGAAAGGCACAATCTTCGTCACGATCGAGGACGAAACGGGCGCCGCCAATCTGATCGTCTGGCCGAAAGTGGCGGAAGCCCATCGCCGGGCCGTCTTCGGAGCGAAGGCAATTTACTGTGAAGGAATCCTGCAAAAGGAAAGTAATGTTATTCACCTTGTCAGCCGTCGTCTTGACGATTGGACAGCGATGCTTCGCCGGCTCAAGCCCGAGGCAAGCGCTTTCAAGTTAAGGTTCGGGCGCGGCGACGAAGCAGCACATGCATCAACGAGTAGGGAAGGCCGGCCGTCAAAAACTAAGTTAGGTTGGACGGACACCTTAAAAAGCCGCGATTTTCGCTAATACCCTATTACAGGCTTTCGGGTAGCTCTGGCAATTAGCCTGCCGGCTGCCCATAAAAAGGCTGGCTTAAGGCGAGCGCTGGCGGGCGTTTCGCTTTGGCCTCATAAAGAGAGGGAACCATGCGCGTAAAGTCACACATCTGGGTGAGCGCCTATCTGCGGCGGGTCAATTCGGCCTTCGTCCACGCGGCGCTGGTGCGCCGGGGCGACGCCGACGCCGGCGCCATCTACATCAAGGTTGCGGCGTATGACGGCACAGCCCAGGTTTTCGCGCCGCTCTCGGCGGAACTCGCCGAGATGAAGCCAAGCGCTACGCTGATTGTCGAAGAAGGCCGCGCCTGGCAGCCGGTCTACGCTTCTTGCGCAGGCGAAGCGGAAGCCGACGCCTACCTCGCAAAGCAAGCAGGCCGCGACCCGGACATCTGGATTTTGGAGGTGGAAGCCGGCCAAGATCAGCATTTCCTGGGCGAGAGGGCGATGGCGCTCAACTGATCGGCCAGCCCTCTGTCAAAGGCCGGGTTTGCCCGGCCACCCGCATCGCATTTAAAATCTTGCTGGAGGGCCGCCCATGTCTTCGGATTTGGGCCGGCCACGCGCTCTTTGATTCGGCGTGCTCCGTAATATTATGAAAAAACCACTTCACACTTTTCCGGAGGCGCTCTAACGGGTTCGGCGCCTGCGCAGTCGCGTGCGATCGGTCTCGCTGGCCTTCGGCTCGATTGACGGCGTCTCTGCAGCCGCGACCACCGGCTCCAGCTGTTGGGCTTCGCATCGCGCTTTTTGCAACTCGCTCATCGCCTGCGCCCGGAAGCTTTCGCCGCGAAGGGGAGCGCGGATCACAACGACGCCGGTCTCGCTTGGCGAAATCACGATGCTCTGCTCGTCGCCCTCGTCCGTCTTTTCGGTGCTCGCCTCATCGGAGAGACGATCGCGCCGGATCACCAGAAGACGCGCTTCGGAGCGTTTCGCATCAGCGCCGGTGACGACATAGAAATTCTCCCCCGCCTGGGTCGAAAGGGCGAGCGACCATTGCGCCTCCGGCAGCGGCGAGCGCACCAGCAGGTTCCGTTCGGTCAGATCGAAAAGGCAATAGGCGGTGATCACGTCCGGCGACGAGAACGGCAGAGGAGCGACGGCTTTACCATCCGCAATCGCGAGCGTGTTCGGCTTCAGCGCAGCGGACAGCCGCGCCCATGCGTCATGCTCGGCGAGAACGGGAATCCCGAGCACGCACAGGATGTGGATGATGCCGCCCGCGACAACCCCTCCGATGATCCATGGCAGGCTCCCCATTACGAGCACTCCACCAGCGTAATCGAAGGGAGAATGTCCGCGCCCGATTTAAGAAGGGCGTCCGGCGCGAGCGGCCTCAAGATGTTCAAGCGAAGAACGACCCGGCCGCCGCGCTCCGCCGGAAGCCAGTTTCCGGGCTGAACGTCGGGCGAAAGGCGCACCAGGAACGAGCCGTCCGGGGCGGTCAGGATATTCGCGCTTGAAAAGCTTGAGCGGCCGGTCTTGTTCGGCATTATCTGGCCTTCAGGCCGGAAAGCGGCGATGTTCCACCACAGAGCCGGGATCGAGTAGCCGCGCACCTCATAGGTGCAATCGCCGTTGAGCCGCGATCCAGCGCTGTCCCGCGTCGCCGTGAAGGTCATTGTGCTGGCCGCCGTCATCGGAAGCGTTCCCTCGCGCGCGTCATGGGCGATGGTGTAAGGGTCCGCGTCTGCCGTGCCCTCGCGGAACCAGAAGGCCCAGGGGCCGAAGCGAACGGTGCTGGCGAAGAAACCGTGATTGACCGAGCGCCATGCAGACCCCAGCCCCACAACCAGGGCGATCCCCACAAAGAGCAAGAAACGGGTCAGAAAGGGCATAAGCCTGCGAACCTAAGAGTTGGGCCTGCGCCGATCCGGCGCGCAGCTTCGAAAGCCGTTATTGCGTTCTTACGGGCAATTTGTCCAGAACCGCCCCCTTTTCCTGCCCGGCAGCTTGCAGCTTCGGCGCCTCCTTCAGGATCTTCGAAAGAGACGTCAGCATTTTTCGGGTTCTGGCCTGCAGGCGCTTCGCCGGGTCCTGCGAACTTCCCGCCGTGGGATCGTCACGGCGGATTTCGGCAAGCCGCTGGCGCTCTTCCACCTGACGCGGATGAAGCGGAAGCCCGGGGATCTGCGGAATATCCATGCTCGTGTGCGCCGACTGCATGTATTCGTGCCAGGCCGGGGCCGCCAGATGGCCGCCGGTCGTGCCGCTCGCCATTTCGCTGAAATCGTCGTTCCCGAACCAGACGCCCGTCACGTACTGTCCTGTAAAGCCGACGAACCACACGTCCCGCGGCCCGGAACTCGTTCCTGTCTTTCCCACGGCCGTCGTGAAATCGAGCTTCGCCGCCTGGCCGGTTCCCTCGCTGACGACCTTCTCCAGCATGGTATTGAGTATCTCAATATGCTCGCGCGCGAAGATCTGCGCCGGAGGCGGCTCATCGCGATCGCGGGAATAGACGACCTCGTCCCGCGTATTGCGCAACTCCAGGATCGCGTAGGGCTTCACCGCTTTGCCGCCATTCGCGAACACCGCAAAACCGGCCGTGTGATCGAGCGGGGCGACGCCCGAATCTCCAAGCGCCATCGAGCAGGTCTTGCGCACCGACATCAAGCCGAGCTTGTGGACGTTTTCAAGCAGCTTATCTCGCCCGACATCGAGCGAAAGCTTAACCGCGATCGTGTTGATCGACAGTTTTAGAGCATCGTAAAGCGTCATGGAGCGGCCGCTGATGCCGCCTCCGTAATTGTGCGGAGACCAGTTTCCGCAGGTGGGCGCAACGTCGGACATAACCTTGTTTGGGCGGATGCCGCTCTCGATTGCGGTGAGATAGACATAAGGCTTGAACGACGAACCGGGCTGCCGCTCGCCATGCGCGGCGCGGTTGAACTGGCTGTCGCCATAATCGCGGCCGCCGACCATTGCGCGGACGGCGCCGTCGGTGTCCATGGAGACGAGCGCCGCCTGGCTCGCGCGCGCCGCCCTCCCCTCGCGCTCGAAGGTGGTCTCGATGGCCTGCTCCGCGAGCTTTTGCAACGGCACGTCCACGGTTGTTCGCGCGGTCAGCACAAACTCGCCCTTGCCTTTCATAAGGCGCTGGACCTCCTCAAAGGCCCAATCGAGGAAATAATTCGGCACGTAGACTTCCTGCCGGTCGACGATCTTCGCCGGGTTGAGCCTGGCGCTGTGAACCTGGCCCTCGGTCATGAAGCCCGCCTCGACGAGGTTCGAAAGAACCGTGTTGGTGCGGGCGTGAGACTCGGCGGGGTTCGAATGGGGCGCGTATTTGGTTGGCGCCTTGAAAAGCCCCGCGAGCACCGCGGACTCGGCCAGGTTGATGTCGCGCACCGACTTGCCGAAATAGAATTGCGAAGCGGCCTCGACCCCGAACGTTCCGCCGCCGAGATAGGCGCGATCGAGGTAGAGCTTGAGGATTTCTTTCTTTGTCAGGTGCGATTCGAGCCAGAGAGCGAGATACACCTCGCGGATCTTGCGTTGGAGGGAGCGCTCCGACGTCAGAAAGAGGTTCTTGGCGAGTTGCTGGGTGAGCGAGCTGCCGCCTTGGACGACCGCATTCTCGCGCGCGTTTTGGACGATGGCGCGCAGCGTGCCGATGATGTCGATGCCGAAATGGTCGAAAAAGCGCCTGTCCTCCGTCGCCATGGTCGCCTTGATGAGCGTATCGGGGACCTCCTCCAGCGGCACCGCATCCGAGAACTGAATTCCGCGCTTGCCGACCTCGTTTCCGTAGCGGTCGAGGATCGTGACGCTGAACTCGCTGCCGGTGCGCCAATTGGGGTTCTTTGTAAGCTCGATCGCGGGCAACTCGAACATCAGCACAATGGCGAGGCCAGCCGTCCCAAGCGTCAACGCCTCGGAAGCGATCTCCGTGACGAAGCGCCTGAAGCCCGTCACGCGGAATCGGGCGAAGAAATTGTTGTAGTTTGCCCACCAGTCTTTAAATCTGGCGTACAAACCGTAAAGCGTGGAGTTGATCCACGAGTTGAGCGCAAGCCAGTTCACTTGACGGTTGCGCCGGTTCGGTTTGGTAATCCAGTCCCGCACCTTCGTCTGCCGCTCTCAAGGTTTCAATCGACGGGTAATATGCCAACAAACGAGTTTGCAAAACAGTTAAAACGGCGCGGCGAGCTTTCTCCTCCAGAAGATATGTCTCAAGAGCGCGGCGGGGAGGCGCCGTTTTGGAAGCGCAAGACCCTTGGCGAAATGTCGGCGCAGGAGTGGGAATTGCTTTGCGACGGCTGCGGACAGTGCTGTCTTATCAAGCTCGAAGACGAAGACACGGGGGCCATCGCCGTGACGCGCCTCGCTTGCACGCTTCTCAATCTTGGATCGTGCCAGTGCTCCGGCTACGCCAACCGGCGGGAGCATGTTTTCGATTGCGTCGAGCTGACGCCCGAGAACGTTGGCCGCATCGCCTGGCTTCCCGAGACCTGCGCCTACCGGCTCGTTGACGAGGGCAAGACCCTGGAGTGGTGGCATCCGCTCGTATCGGGAACGGCGGAAACCGTGTTCGAAGCCGGCGTGTCGATCCGGGGAGCGGCGATCAGCGAGAAAAAGGTTCCCGAGCATCGGTATCCGGCTCACATCGTTGCATGGCTGGAACCACGAAAGGAAAAGCTCGGGGAAGACGAACCGGCTGCGGCCTGAGGCGCGGAAATTTGCAGGTTTTCCGCACGGTCCGTTTTCGCGTTGGCAACCCAAAGCGCTTCGCTCGCTCAGAGACTTACTCCCAATAAAGCGCAGCATTCGAGGCTAAGACGGGTTTGAAATGTTGGCAGTCCGGCGACCAAGCCTATTGCGTTCGTGCGTGACAAAGATTTTATTAAAAGAGTGCAGTTGTCAGGAGGGGGCCCGCCAATCCGGTATGTGTCTTCGAACGGGGCCGGCGCCTTTGGATCAGAGAACGAAATCTTGCAATTAGCCCGGCGTGTCTCCTTCATGCCGGATGGGGCCATGGCATGACTGCAAGCCGCGCCGGCGAACTTCTCCTTGCTGCGGATTTTTCCGGCGCGGGAACCTTCCCGGCGCTCGGCGTTCTCCGTCAGCCTTCGCTTGCGCTCAGTGCAGCCATCGGAGACCTTCGCCTGGCCGCTGACGATGCCGAGATGAAACCGGTCATGATCCACGCGCTGGCCACGAAAATCGCGGGGCGATGCGCGATTGCAAGCGCGGAGGCGCAGCTGGCTCTCGCCGACTGCTGCGAGGCGCGGCTCGCGGCCGAGTGGGTCGTTACCATACCGGCGCTTGGGTCTTTGCGCGCGCTTTTTCTCATCGCGCGGCTCGGGACGGTCGAGCAAACGGGCCTTTTTGATCTTGTATTGCAACTTGCCGGCAAGCCATCTTTCAGCCAGCTGCAAACTGAGGATGCGGAAACGAATTGAGCCCCTCAATTATTTTTTACCGGTAGCCCTGTTCATCTGCAATTCAGGATGGATCGGCTGACTTCGAGACTTGCATCGAGAATGGGCCATGAAGCATCTTTGCGCAGCCTTGCTTCTCCTTTTCACCATCGGTCGCGCAGATTTCGTCTTCGCGAAGGAAACCTGCGCGCACACCTGGGGCAAGGGCGACTACAAGACCTTCAAGGAAGTGGAGAGCGAGCTTCAGGGGCGGCTCGGAGGCGGAAAAATTATCAGGCTCTCGCTTTGCGGCGGCGCCAACAATCATTACTTCCAGGTCACCGTTCTCGAGCCTACCGGCAAAGTTCTTGTTTTGACCCTCGCAGCCCGCTAGGCTCGCGGCTGGAGATCTGGATGCGCCTTCTTGTGGTCGAAGACGATTGCGACTTGAGCCGGCAGCTTGTCGCCGCCCTGACCGACGCGGGCTACGCGACGGATGCGGCGTTCGACGGCGAGGACGGCGCCCACCTCGGCGAGACCGAGCCTTACGATGCGATCATCCTGGACCTGGGGCTGCCCAAAATCGACGGGCTCAGCGTGCTGGAACGCTGGCGCAGGCTCGACGTCAAGACGCCAGTGCTTATTCTCACCGCGCGCGACCGCTGGAGCGAGAAGGTTGCCGGCATCAACGCCGGCGCCGACGACTATGTCGCCAAACCTTTCCAGATGGAGGAGGTGATCGCACGGGTCCGCGCGCTTTTGAGACGCAGCGCCGGCGTCGCCAAGCCGGAGCTCGAATGCGGCCTGTTGCGTCTCGATACACGCACGTCGCGCGTCACCTATAACGGCGCGTCCGTCAAGCTGACCGGGCTCGAATTCAGGCTGCTGTCCTATCTGATGCATCACCAATCGCGGGTGGTGTCGCGGCCGGAGCTTGTCGACCACCTTTACCAGCAGGACTTCGACCGCGATTCGAACACCATCGAAGTGTTCATCGGAAGGCTCCGGCGCAAAATCCCGGCCGACATTATTCATACGGTGCGGGGTCTCGGATATTGCCTTTCTCTCGCGCGGGACCTCGACGGGAGCGCGAAGAGGGGCTGATGAGCGCCAACTCGCTCGCGCTTCGGCTTCTGATTTCGTCGGCGGCGTGGACCCTCATGATCCTGTCGGTGACGGCCGCCATCCTGATCTCGCTTTGCCGCGATTTCCTTGAAGAAAGTTTCGATCAGCGGATTAATCAGTATCTCGAAAACATCGTCGCCAAAACCGCCCCTCAAGGCGCTCTCGACATCAGGCGGCCGGACGACATCGGCGAGCCGCTCTTTTCGAAGCCCTTGTCCGGCTTCTATTGGCAAATCCGCCCCGCCGATCAGGGAAGCGAGCCGGTCTTCAAATCGGAATCGCTTGCGGGCGAGACTTACAAGACTCCGAGCGAACTCGGCGTCAAGCCCGATGCGAAGCGAGTCCGCGAAGCCTATATCGATGGGCCGGAGGGGCAGATGCTTCGCGTCATCGAGCGCGACATCGATTTCGGGCAGGAAAATGAAAGCCGCATCTTCTCGATCTCCGTAGCCTTCGACACGGCCGAGGTGGACAACGATGCGCGCTATCTCACCAACACCATCGTCCTGACGCTGGCGCTTCTCGGCGGCGGCCTACTGCTCGCGACCTTCTTCCAGGTCCGCTTTGGGTTAAGCCCGCTGCAGGACATCGGCAAGCGCATCGCCGCGATCCGCTCCGGAGAGGAGACGAGGCTCGAAGGCGACCCGCCCGACGAGATCCTCCCCCTGCAAGAGGAACTCAACGCGCTCATTGAAGCGAATGTGAGCGTCGTCGAGCGCGCGCGAACCCATGTCGGCAACCTCGCCCACGCTCTCAAGACGCCGCTCAGCGTCATCATCAACGAGGCGGCGTCGCAGAACACCGAGTTCGCGAACAAGGTGGCGCAGCAGGCCGCGATCATGCGCCTGCAGATCACGCATCACCTCGACCGCGCACGCATCGCAGCCCAGATCAGGCCAGCGAGCGGCGTCACCGATGTGAGCGCCGAGCTTAGCGCGCTGTCGCGGGCGCTGACGAAAATCTACGAGGCCCGCGCGTTGAGTTTGGCGATCGATTGCCCCAACGGCGTGCGCTTCTTTGGCGAGAAGCAGGACTTCGATGAGATGGCGGGCAATCTCATGGATAACGCCTGCAAATGGGCGCGGTCCTGCGTCGTCGTGAAGGTTCAGGCGCCGGACGCTGCGCTGCCGCAAGCCGAGCGCACGTTTCAACTTGTCATTGAGGACGACGGGCCGGGCCTGCCGGAGGATTTCCGTCTCTCGGCGGTCAAGCGCGGGCGCCGCCTCGATGAAGGCGTGCCGGGCTCCGGCCTTGGTCTTTCCATCGTCGCGGACCTCTCGCATCTCTATCGCGGCTCGCTCCGTCTCGAAGAAGCAACAACCGGCGGCTTAAGAGCCTGCCTTACCCTTCCGGCGGCGTAATTGACGTAAAATTGCCCGAAAGGCTAGCCACCGGTTGCACAGCGATAGCTGGGAGCGGCGGGCGAATTTGCCTGCCTCGAAGGGAACAATGAAGAAGTTTACACTGATCTTTACATCGCTTGCCTTGGCGACGCTATCGGCGGCCGGGTGCGCCAACCATGAAGATTCGGGCACTCTCTTCGGCGCGGCGACCGGCGCCTTGATCGGCAATCAGTTCGGAAGCGGCGGCGGACGCGTGGCGGCCACGGTCGGCGGCGCCTTGATCGGCGGCTTCATCGGCAACCGCATCGGCAAATCGATGGACGACGAAGATCGCCGCCGCGCGGCCGAGGCGCAATACGCCGCCTTCGAGAACGGCCAGCGCGCCGATTGGCGCAGCCCGAACGGCCATTACGGCTATGTCGAGCCGCGCCGCTCCTACACCTATAACAACATGAACTGTCGCGAGTTCGAGCAGACCGTCTTTATCGACGGCAGGCCGGAGACCATGGCTGGCAAGGTATGCCGCCAGCCGGACGGGACGTGGCGCGAGGCGTAGGCCTGCGCCGCTGCGGGCGCGCTCCTCGGGGCGCGCCGGGGATCGCGCAACTGCTTGACGCAGGACATGATGGCGCTGCCAACCGGCGCCAACTGCTTGAGCCGCGTAGCAAACTCACGCGAATATTAAAAGCCGCCGAGCTGAAGTCCCTGCAGGCTCGACAGAAGATCGTATGAAAAGCCGTCGCTGCTTGACGAGTTGTCGCTGATGAGAGCGTTAGGCACGGTACTGTTCTGCGACGTCGCTGTGCTCGGATTATTGATATCGTAAAGAGCACAGAACCGCTCGATGAAGGTTTGGAGCTTGGCCGGGTCTTGAAAATCCTGGATGTTGAGCTTGCTTGTAATAAGGTTCGCCTGCGTGTCGATATCCTCTTCCGAGGTCAATGGCGAAATTCCAAGAGCTGTCTGAACCACCGTGAGGAGGTTCGGGTCTGCCAGAATGTTATAAGCACTCGTTATGTTCGGAGCGTTCTGCTGAAAATACAAGGCCAGCTGAACGCCCGGATCGGACTGTCCTTCATTCGATTCCAATGTTTGCTCGACGTATTTGCTTACGACGTCGCTTTGCACCGCGGATGACGACGTGGTCGCGGCTCCATCCGCTGTAAAGTTGAACGTCTGCGCCAAGGCGAGGATGTTCGGATTGTTCAGCGTGTAGGCAAGATCGCTGGTGCTACCCGTTCCCTGTTCCAGCACCTTTTGGAAAAGCGCCTTGGCGTAGGTCTGATCGCCAAGACCGTAAGCCGTCAAGACATAGGAGAAGAGCTGGTAATTGTTGACGAGATCGGCTGGTGTTTTCACGCTGCCGATATTGGCCTCGTAATAGGCCGTTTGCTGCGCAACTTCGGGCTGCGACGCGGTAAGATTTTGCCACGTCGTCTCATTGTTTGCGATCTGCAGATACGTGCTGAGGGTCGATACCATTGTCGTTAACCCCTACGGCGAAAATCCCACTCGTGAACCGATTTAAGATGGCGCGACGATCGGTCAGCCGGGCCGCGGCGATCAATCGAACGCGCCCGGCGAACCGCTGATCTGCGCTAGGATGTTGAAGTCGAATTCGTCGTGTATGCGGCGACGACCGAAGCAAGCAGGTCGCTCGCGCTGGCGCCGCCCGTCGTTTGATCGGGTGAGGCGGATGCCGTCGAAGCCGTCGAGGCGGCGCTCTCCTCTCCGCCGCCGCCGTGATGGTGGTGGTGGTGATGAGGCTGAGTTTGCGTAGCGCCTTGGCTCGCGGAGCTGACATCCTGCTGAAAAGAGGCAAGCGCCTGCTGCGCGCCTTGGATGTTGCCCGATTGAATGGCGCTCGTCAGAGTCGTGAAGTCCGTCTTGATCTGCGCGCCAAGCGCCGAGACGCCCTGAGAGCTTTGTCCGCTCGTTGAGGCCGGCGTTGCCTGGGATGTTTGAAAGGCGGCGAGCGCCTGCTGCGCTTGCGCGATGTTGCCAGAATTGACGGCGCTGCTCAACGCCTGGAACTCCTGCTGCTGCTGGGCGTAAGGGTTCGTCTGACTATAATTAGAAACTCCTGTGATGCTCATTTGAAATCTCCATTGGGCCTGAGGTGCAGACTTAGGCTTAGCCTTTCAGCCTTTCACTGGAGTTGTTAAGTTGAGGTGTCTGAAGCGCCGCTTGCCACACTTTGTTACAAAGTCTCGCCCGCCGGCGGCGCTGCTTTGCGCCTTGCAGCCCCAAAGCGGCGAGGCCGCTTGGTCAATGCTTCAGTCTGCGCTTCAGGAATTAACGGTGGATTGAGGATTTCCAAGCGCCGGGGCGCCGAGCGTGACGATGGCGATCTCTGGCGGCACGAGAAAGCGCACGGGATAACCGGAAAGACCAAGACCGCTCGACACGATCAAATGCCGGCCTTGCTCTTCGATGTGGCCATAGGCGTATCTCGTGGCGTGCGTGCTGAGGCGCGACAGGCTGGGGCGCCCGACAAAAGGAATGTAAACCTGGCCGCCGTGAGTATGGCCGGCAAGCGTCAGCGTGACCCTTTCGGGAACGGCGACGAAGATGTCGGGCTCATGCGCGAGCAGAATGACGGGAGCGCGATCCCTGACGCGGGCAAGCGTCTCCGACAAATCCGCGACGCCCCGGCTTGTTGCAGTAAGCTGATCGGCGAGCCCTGCGATCCAGAAGCGGAAGCGCCCGTTTGAAATCTTCATCGCCGCGTTTTCCAGAAGCGCGATCCCTGCTCCATTGAAGGCGTTGCGAATTTCGGGGACGGCGCCGGACCACCAGTCGTGATTGCCGAGGACGGCGTAAACGCCGAGCGGCGCGCGCAAGTCGCTTAACGCGGCGGCCCATTCGGAGACGGGCACAGGCGCGCTGTAATATCTCCGCCCCAAAGCGTTGACATAATCGCCAAGAAGCACGATCAGGTCCGGGCGCTCGGCGTTCAGCCGCGCGACAATGCCCGCGATGCGATGTGCGTCCATCCACGGCTCGACGGCGTGAATGTCCGTCAATACGCCGATGCGCAGCGGCGGGGCGCCGGCCGGCCAATCGTGATGCGGGACATGCCATTCCTTCACGGTTAGGCCGAAACGGGGCTCGACCGCGAATGCGTCCGCCGCGCCCATCAGGCCCACGCCGGTCGCAGCGGCGCTTAGCGTAAGAAACCGGCGTCGTGAGATCATGCTTTACCTTATGGCCACACAACTTAACTCTTCATTGTCCGGACGACGTCAATTCCTTCATGCTGCAAATAATGTCCGCGAAAAGGTGGGGATCGACGTTCCCGCCTGAAAGAACGATGGCGACGGTTCGGCCCTTCGCGTCGAAGGCGCCCGAGAGCAGGGCCGCAAGCGCGACGGCGCCGCTAGGCTCGACCGCCAGCTTCATGTCGCGCCAGGCGTAAGCGACCGCATGGCGAACATCGGCGTCGCTGACGGCGAGGCCGCCGGAAAGCAGCCTTTGATTGAGCGCCAAGGTCAGTTCGCCGGGCTCCGCTATCAGAAGCGCGTCGCAGATCGAGCGATGGGCCGGGTCGTTTCGCTGCCGGATTCCGGAAGCGAGCGAACGCCTGTAATCGTCGAAGCCTTTCGGCTCCACGCACCAGATTTCCGCCTTGGGGAAGCTGTCCTTGACGGCCAGCGCCACGCCCGCCGTCAAGCCCCCGCCGCCGATCGGCACGAGTACGGCGTCGAACTCGGCGCCCGCCGCCTTGGCCTGCCGCGCCAGTTCCAGGCCGGCCGTGCCTTGACCCGCGATCACCAGGGGATCGTCGAAGGGCGCAACGAAATCGGCGTTCAGCTTCGCGCAAAGGTCGCGCGCGATCGCGTTGCGATCCTCGTTCTCGCGATCGTAAAAGACGATCTCGGCGCCGCATTGACTGGTGCGGGCGATTTTGACCTTGGGCGCGTCCGACGGCATGACGATCACGGCGCCGATGCCGCAAAGGCGCGCGGCCTCGGCGACGCCCTGGGCGTGGTTTCCCGACGAGCAAGCGACGACGCCTCCCGGAAACGCCGCCCGGTCCACCCGCGACACGCGATTATAGGCGCCCCGGAACTTAAAGCTTCCGGTTCTTTGCAGGGTCTCGGCTTTGCAGAGTATTCTGCCGCCAAGCCTCTCGTTGAGCAGGCCCCATTCGAGAAGGGGCGTTTCCACCGCGAACGGCCTGATGCGCGCATCGGCGTCAGCGATGTCGTTAATCGTTGGCGAGTCCATCGGATGCCCCATGGGTGATCTGATGGATGATAGCGTATTTGCTGCCTGTCTCGCCGGGAATCTGCGAAGGGGCGAGCGGCGCGCCGTTTGCCTCGGCGACAATCTCGCGGAACCGCCTTGCGCAGGAAGCCCAGCTAAAAAGTTCGGCATAGGCGCGGCAGGCGCCTCGATCAAGCTCAAGCGCCGTCAGCGCTGCTTGCCTCAGATCGTCGCTGAGAATGCCGACGCTGCGGCTCGCCACCACATCTTTCGGCCCCATCACATTATAGGCCGCGACGGGGACGCCGCAGGCCAGCGCTTCGAGAAGCACGTTGCCGAATGTGTCCGTCAGGCTTGGAAAGACAAACGCGTCCGCCGAAGCGTAATGCTCCGCAAGCTCGTCCCCGAATTTTGGACCCGTGAACGTCACGTTCGGAAAGCGCCGCTTGAGGTCTTCAAGTTGAGGGCCGCCGCCGACCACTGCCTTGCTGCCGGGCAGATCGAGGCTGAGGAACGCGTCGAGGTTTTTCTCCACGGAGACGCGCCCGGCGTAAAGAAACAGCGGGCGAGGCAGGCCGAAGCGGTCCACGGCGCGCGGCCGGAAGCGCTCAAGATCGACGCCCCTCGACCAGAGATGAACATTCCTGATCCCCTGCTCGGACAGGTCGTGGCGCAGCGAACCCGACGCGGCCATGACGCCCGCGCCCGCGTTGTGGAACCAGCGCTCGAAGCTGTATCCCCACGAAAGCGGCGCCGGAAAGCGCGCCGCGAGGTATTCGGGAAAGCGGGTGTGGTAGCTCGTTGTGAAGCGCCGGCCCGCGTCGAGGCAGAAGCTGCGCGCGGCGAGCCCGATGGGGCCTTCTGTCGCAATGTGAATGAAGTCGGGCTTGTCGCTCTCCACGCGCCTGGCGACATCCCACGGGGCAATGAGGGCAAGGCGGATTTCGTTATAGGTCGGAAGCGGCAAGGTGTTGAAGCCTTGCGGCGTCAGGAACGAGAGGCTGAAGCCCGCCTTTTCCGCCTCGCGCTCCAAATTGACATAGGTGTTGACGACGCCATTGACCTGGGGTTTCCACGCGTCCGTTGCGATCAGGATTTGCATCACGATGTCACGGAGGCGACCGGCGCCTTGGACGTGCTCGATTGCAGGGCGCGCAGGTGGTCTGTCCAGCGGATGATCTCAATCCGCCCGTCAAAATGCTCCACCACCGCCGTGCCGCTATCGACCCAGTCGCCGGTATTCACATAGAGAATGCCGTCGATGACCCGCGCGGTTGCATGATGGATGTGGCCGCATATGACGCCCGACGCGCCGATGCGGCGCGCTTCGGCGGCGAGCGAGGTTTCATAATTGACGGCGTAATTCACAATGCGCTTCACGCGATACTTCAGATAGGCGGAGAGCGACCAGTAGGGCATGCCAAATCCCCGGCGGACCCAGTTCAGGACGCCGTTGCAAGCCCAGGCGACGTCATAGGCGACATCGCCGATCACCGCGAGCCAGCGGGCCTTTTTTACGACGGCGTCGAATTCATCGCCGTGGATAACGAGAAAACGGCGGCCGTCGGCGGCTTCGTAGATTTCCCGATTCCGGATCTCGAAGGGGCCGAGCTTCGTGCCCGCGAGCATGCGCAATTCCTCGTCGTGATTGCCCGGCAGGTAGACGATGCGAGTGCCGTTCTGGGCCTTTGCGAGCAATTCCTGCACCACCTGAGTTTGGGATGGACGCCAGCTTGGTCCGCGACGCAGCCGCCAGAAGTCGATAACGTCTCCCACCAAATAGATGGCGGGGGCGTCATGCGATTGCAAAAAGCTCAAGAGGTCCTCGGAGCGACAGGCTCGCGCGGCAAGGTGGATGTCAGAGAGGAAGATGGCGCGGTATCTCACAGAGGTTTTATATCGCGTCGCAAGCCGCTTATCCACCTTTTGCGGCAATGCGAAAGCCGCCAAAGTGCATGGCAGATAAATAATTAGGCCGAATGCGCGGTTAAAGCGCGCCCCGCAAACGAAAAGGGCCGGCTTGCGCCGGCCCCGAAAGATGAAATGGCTGGTATTCTTATTTGTATGGCTCAAGAGCGGGGCGAGGGTCGCTCAATTTGTAGTTGAGTCCGACCGACACGATGTCGACGGAAGAATTTGAGCTGCCTTTCAGCAAGACCGCTCCATACGCGGCTGAAAGGGAGTTACAATGCGTCGTTCCGCCAGGGTTCAGAGAAGCGTCGGCCACGCAGAACGGCGCGTCCTCGAAAAAGAGGTGCGAATATCCGAGGTTGATAGAGACCTTCTCCGAATATTTGTAGGTTCCGCCGAAGCTCAGGTGCCAGCGGTTCGAATCGGGCAGCAGAATGTCGCGATCCTGATCCTGCACCGGCGATGTCTCATAGGCGAGGCCTGTGCGCAGCGTGAGCCTCGGACTGTAGGCGTATTCCAAGCCCCCCGCGAACAGCCAGCCATCATGATAGTTCAGATTGAGCGTTTCGCAATTTCCGCCAGTCCCGCAGCCGCTGCCAACGGCGTAAACGTTCTGGATGTGGCTCCAGTTCTGCCATTCCACCGTTCCTAACAGCGCCAGCCTTTGCGTAACGTTCTGCCGAATGCTGAGTGTGACCTCGTCCGGCAACGAAAGGTTTCCGGTTGCGTCCGTAAAAAGTCCAGCTTCGAGGAGACCGGCCTGCCTGTTGTAGGCGCCATTGACGTCGACGCCGACCGCCGAGCGATAGCCCAGGCCGAGCGTGGTGCCTTCTGCCGGACGCCACATCACGCCTGCTGTCGCGCCGATGCCCCAATCATCGGCCTTGAAGCTGCGGCTGCCGGCGAGCAACGCCGGGACCGTGATTGTTGGCGGAAACGGCGGCGCCAAGCCCGTCGGCTCGGTCACCGATCCTTCGAGCTCGCCATGAGTCAGCCTGATCTCGAAGTATTCGACCTGCAAGCCGATGCCGACAGTAATTTGCGGCGTCAACTTATAGGCGAGGGTTGGATTGAAATCGGTCGAGAAAACCTTGGACGTCTCCGCAATCGGAGAACCAGCCCAATTCACGCCCTTGGTGATGAAGCCATCGGGAGCGTTGATGGCCAGGCCGGCGAAGAGGCGATCGTTCAGCTGATAGGTCGCGAAAGACGAGGGGACGAAAGCATTCGTGCCGATGTCCTTCGATGTGTTCGGGTTACCCGGAATATTGACGTAAACGCCGCCGCCTTGCGGGAGGGATTCGCCGGTAACCAAGGCGCCGGACGTCGCGCGCAGATCCGCGGTTCCGAATATGCCGGTGTAATTGGAGGACATGTTGAAGCCCGAAAGCTCCGCGGTCGCCGCCGAGTTCCAAAACATCGAGCTGATGTCGCCGCCGGCCGCATCGCCCGCGAATGACGAGCCTTGGAAATAAGCCGATTGCTCTCTGATGCCAAAAGCGCCTGCGTTCGCGTGCTCCGACAGCGCAAACCCAGAAAAAAGGGCAGCCGCGCTCACGCACGCCAGCCTGACGTACCCCGATTTCCCCATTTCCTCCCCCTTGGCAGGCACTCGCCAACATTATTGTCTTCGGCGCCCACTTAATCACCATAACCGCGGCCGTTACAACGGTCTGAACGGTGAGTGCCGAGGGGGGCGCCGGGGGGCGGAAAAGTGGAAAACGCCTCAGCCGCAGCGGCGGAGGCGTCATGAAATAGCCGTTATTTCATATGGTTAAGACTGAGATCGCCAGAGGGCCGAGAGCGGTCTTGGCCGTTGATTTCGAACCAAACTGTCAAATGACTTGGTTCGCGGGTACAGATTTTTACACACCAACTGTTGCCACGCCGACACGGGTCGGCGCGCTCAACCGCTTCGATTCCCGTCCCGCTAGTTCTTGAAGATTTCGAGCACCTCAAGCGGCGAGTTCAACTTCAAGTTCAAGCTGGCCGACACGATATCGACAGAGCTGTCCGCCGAGCCCTGCAACAAGACGGTTTCGCCGCTGATGCAATGGCTTGTCCCTTCGGTGGGAGCCGCGATGCAGTACGGCGCGTCCTGGAAGAAGATGTGCGAATAGGCGATGTTGACGGTCGCCTTCTCGGTGAGCTTGTATGAAGCGCCGAAACTCAGATGAACGCGATCGGAATCGGGAAGCAGGATGTCGCGCGTCTGGTCGGTGATGGGCGAGATTTCGTAGCCGACGCCGCCGCGAAATGTGAGGCTCGGGCTATAGGCGTATTCCGCGCCGACCGAGAAGAACCAGCCGTCCTGATAGTTGAGGTTCAAGGTTTCCAGGGTTCCGTTGATCGGCACATTGCCGATGCGGCTCCAATTCGTCCATTCGACGGTTCCAAGCACCGTCCATTGCGGGTTCACGGTCTGGCGCGCGCTGAACGACACTTCGTCCGGCAGGTTCAGGTTGGCTGTGCCATTCGTATAGTAGCCGATGGGATTTGGCGGCACGCTCGAAGGCCCTTGGAGATAGCCGCCGCTTACGTCCACATTCAGCGCCGAGCGGTATCCAACGCCGAGCGATGTGCCGGGCTGCGGCTCCCAGATCACGCCCGCCACGCCGCCGACGCCCCAATTGTCGGCCTTGACGGCGCGATAGGGGACGACCGGGACGCCGAGGTCGTCAAAGCCGGTGCGGTTGAGGCGAACCTCGATATAGTCCACCCTGACGCCGGCGCCGATCGTGATCTGCGGCGTAATCTTGTAGGCGATGCTGGGGGTCGCTTCGAGTGAGTAGAGCTTGCTCGTGAGCGCGAGCGCCGATCCGGACCAATAGGCGTTGTCGGGCTTCGTGACAAAGCCGAATGGCGCGTCCGTGGAGAGACCGAGCCAAATCCTGTCGTTGACCTGATATGTCGAATAGGAAGAGGGAACAAAGTTGTCCGTGCCGACGTCCGCCGAATTTGCCGTATACCCATTTGCGAGCAAGCCGTTCGTCGCCGTCTCCTTCGAGCTTGCGAATATGCCCGTGAAGTTCTCGGAGTTGTTGAAGCCGGGAAGCGCAGCGGTCGCGGCCGGATTCCAGAACATGGAGCTGATGTCCCCGCCCGCCGCGTCGCCGGCAAAGCCCATGCCCTGGAAGTAGGCCGATTGCTCGCGCACCGCGAACGCCCCAGCTTGCGCCACGGTTGCCGCCGCGACGCTCGACAGAAGCGCGCATCCTGTATAGGCGACGAGGCGGAAATTCTTTTGGCCGATCATTCACTCCCCCTGCTCGCAAGCGCGCAATACGTGGCGCAAGCCTTTGTTTTTTGGGAGTAACGGCGGTTGCTTGCGCGAAACGCGCGCAACCGCAGCGGGAATCGGGTGGGATCTACAAAGGTCTTCTCAGAATTCCCTTTTAAAAACGGGAAGTTGAGCAGAACACAAAGCCGGCGAATAGCACGGCGACGCGCCTTCCGGGGAAGCGGTTTCCCGGTTTCTGTGGCCAAAACGTCACGGCGGAAACGCGGCCTTACAGTTCGCGCGGCGCGCTCGCTCGCTCATAAACCCAGATGGCCGCCGGCGGAAGGTTCAGCCAGACGCGCGTATAGCGCCATGCGTTGAGGCGCAGCGCCTTTACCACGCGCGGCGGCACGGGACTTTGCTGGCGGTAGGTGAACTGGACGAACATCCCACCCTCCTGAAGCACCTGCAGGCTGTTCTTCATCACCAGGTAGATGAGTTTTTTCGAGAAGAGACGCATCGGCAAGGTGGAGACGATGGCGCCGACGCTTTCGCCGTTGCGCTCCTTCCAGAGCTTGGCCAGATCCTGCGCCGGCCCGATCACCACGTCCACGTCCGGGAAGCAGCGCCTGAGATGGCCGCCAAGCTGGGCGTCGATCTCGATCAAGGTAAGCTTGGAGGGTTCGACGCCATTGCGGATGAGCTGCTGCGTGACCGCGCCAGTCCCGGCGCCCAGCTCGATGACATGCGAGCCGATCCTGTCGCCGAGGACCGCCGTCATCGCCCGGCCGACGAATGGGCTCGACGGGAAGAGGCTGCAAACCTGCAATGGGTTCCTAAGCGTCTGCTGCCAGAAAAGAACAGGCCCCTGCGCCGCCCGAGGTAGATCCGATAATTCGATGAGCTTGTTCATGAAACGGGATAATCTCTGATGCCTGAGAAGTATTAGCGCCGCGACCCTCGCGGCCTGCGTCCGTCCTGCGCCTTGAAACTTGAGCTGGTTTCGGAGCTTTGCGCCGTCAAGATGATAAGGCTTCATCTTAACGTTTGTAAATGAGGCGCTCGGAAAAATGCCCTCAACCTGCATGAACGGTGCGTTAAATATCTCTGACTTGTCTCAAGCTATAAGAAGTGTCACCGTGCGCCGGAGCGTCAAGAAACCGCAATGCAACTCCCGCGATCCAGCCTGGGGGCGTGCAGCCGTGCTTATGCATCGCGATAAGGCGCTTCCAGCGCCAGCCGATGCCCAGAAGACAGAGAGGCGAACGAGTGCGCCGCCAAGGGAGGTAAAAATGACAGCCGAGTTGCTTGGATCTTTGGGAAATATCGCAAACGTCGACGTTGCCGGGAAGCGCGTGCTTATTCGCACGGACCTCAACGTTCCGATGTCCGGGACGGAGGTAACGGACGCAACCCGGATCGAAAGGCTGCTTCCCACGTTCCGCGATCTGACCAGCCGCGGCGCCAAGGTTGTCATCCTGTCGCATCTTGGCCGGCCCGATGGAAAGCCCGTCGCGAAGTATTCCTTGAAGCCTGTCGCGGATAAGCTTTCGTCGCTTCTGGGCGCGCCGGTTCTGTTCGGCGAGGATAGCATCGGCCCGGCCGCCGAAGCTGCCATTGCGCGGCTTGAGCCCGGCCAGATCGCGATGCTTGAGAACCTCCGCTATCACGCGGGCGAGGAAGCGAACGACAAGGCGTTCACGGCGGAGCTTGCAAAGCTGGGCGATCTTTACGTCAATGACGCTTTCTCCGTTTCGCATCGCGCGCACGCCTCCACCGAAGGGCTTGCGCATCTTCTGCCGGCCTATGCCGGGCC
Source organism: uncultured Alphaproteobacteria bacterium (assembly GCA_963748525.1). Lineage (GTDB taxonomy): Bacteria > Pseudomonadota > Alphaproteobacteria > Rhizobiales > Rhodomicrobiaceae > Rhodomicrobium. The sequence goes on along the minus strand of CAVVJJ010000015.1, from coordinate 445,285 downwards.
GTCCATGCTGGCGGAAATCGGCGCGCTGAAGGCTGCGCTCGACACTCCCCAGCGCCCCGTCGCCGCCATCGTCGGCGGCTCGAAGGTTTCCACCAAGATCGACGTCCTGAGCCACCTCGCCAGGAAGATGGATTACCTCTTCATCGGCGGCGGCATGGCTAACACCTTCCTGTTCGCGCAAGGCTTTTCCGTCGGCAAGTCGCTCCATGAGCCGGGCGCGGTCGCAACCGTCGAGGCTATTCTCGCCGCGGCTGCGGAGGCGGGATGCAAGATCGTGCTGCCGGTCGACGCCGTGATCGCGGGCGAACTGAAGGCGAATGCCGAGACCTCCGTCGTAGGCGTCAACGAGGTCCCCGCCGACAAGATGATCCTCGACATTGGCCCGCGGTCGGTTGCCGAGTTTGTGCAAAAGATCGCCGGCAGCAGGACGCTGCTCTGGAACGGCCCCGTGGGCGCTTTCGAGATCCCGCCCTTCGGCGAAGGGACGTTCGCGCTCGCGAAGGAAGCGGCGCGCTTGACCCGGTCCCAGGGCCTCGTCACAGTCGCGGGCGGCGGCGACACGGTCGCGGCGCTCAACGCGGCTGGCGTAACCGACGAATTTTCCTATGTGTCGACGGCTGGCGGCGCCTTTCTTGAATGGCTCGAAGGCCGGACGCTTCCTGGCGTGGCGGCGCTCGTTCGCTCGTGAGATATACAGTACCAACGTTCTTTATTGGGAGACTTGAATGGCCCGCATAACGCTAAGGCAACTTCTGGATCATGCCGCCGAACACGGCTACGGCGTGCCCGCTTTCAACATCAACAACATGGAGCAGGGCATCGCCATCCTGGAGGCGGCGCGGGAAACTGACAGCCCCGTCATCATCCAGGCGAGCCGCGGCGCGCGCTCCTATGCCGGCGACCTCCTTCTCGGCAAGCTCGTCGAGGGCCTCGAAGCCCAATATCCGACGATCCCGATCTGTCTTCACCAGGACCACGGCAATAACGAGCAGACCTGCGCCAGCGCCATCCGCCTCGGCTATGACAGCGTGATGATGGACGGCTCGCTGAAAGCCGACGGGAAGACACCCGCCGATTACGATTATAACGTCCACATCACCGCCCACGTCACGGACCTGGCTCACTGGGTCGGCGTTTCCGTCGAAGGCGAACTCGGATGTCTCGGAAGCCTTGAAACAGGCATGGGCGAAAAGGAAGACGGCCACGGCTTCGAAGGGGCTCTCTCCAGGGAGGAGCTGCTGACAGACCCCGACCAGGCGGCTGAATTCGTGGCCGCCACCAGGGTCGATGCGCTCGCGGTCGCCATCGGCACCTCGCACGGCGCCTACAAGTTCACGCGCAAGCCCACCGGCGACGTGCTCGCCATGAACGTCATCGAAGCGATCCACAAGCGGCTTCCCAATACCCATCTCGTCATGCACGGCTCCTCCTCCGTTCCGACGGATCTCATCGATGTCATCAACGAGTTTGGCGGCGAAATACCGGAGACCTATGGCGTTCCGGTCGAGGAAATCCAGCGCGGCATCCGCCACGGCGTGCGCAAGATCAACATCGACACCGATTTGCGCCTCGCGGCGACCGCGGCCGTGCGCAAGGTGCTCTTCACCAGCAAGACGGAGTTCGATCCGCGCAAGTTCCTGAAACCCGCCATCACGGCCATGCAGAAGCTTGTGAAGGACCGCTACGAACAGTTCGGCACGGCCGGCAACGCGTCCAAGATCAAAGTCATCCCGACGGCTGACATGGCGAAGCGCTACGCCAAGGGCGACCTCGATCCGAAGATCAGCCCGGCCAGGGCGGCGTAAAGGCTAGAAGAAAAAGGGCGCTGATGACAGGAACGCTTCAAAATTGGCCGAAGGCCGTCGTCTTCGACCTTGACGGCACGCTGATCGACAGCGCCCCCGACATCGCCCATGCCTTGAACAGCGCGACCGCGAAATGGGGCCTGTCCCCATTTACGGTCGAGCAAGTGAAGGAAATGATCGGCGGCGGCGTGCCGGCTCTTGTCCAGCGCGCGCTCCTCGCCCGCGGCTTTCCGGTCGCCGACCTTGCGCCGCTTGTGCGCGATTTCATTGCTTTCTACAGCGAAAACCTTACCACCCGGACGGTCGTTTACGACGGCGCGCGCGAGCTTCTTGAAAGGCTGCGCGACGAAGGCCGGCGCCTCGCCATCTGCACGAACAAGCAGCACGAGCTGACGGCCGCAATTCTCGATCAGATCGATCTCGCCAAGTATTTTTCCGCCGTCATCGGAGAGCGCGAAGGCCGGCCGCGAAAACCCGACCCCGCTCCGCTCCTCGAAGCGATCGGCGCGCTCGGCGCGTCTCCCGAGGACGCGATCATGGCCGGAGACAGCGAGGCCGACGTCGCCTGCGCGCGGGCCGCGAACATCCCCGTCGTGGTGGTGAACTTCGGCTATAGCCGGGTCGCGCCCGAAGACCTTGGCGCCGACGCCGTGATCCCGGCGCTCAGCGAGCTTCCCAAATATTTCGCAGCCCTCGAAAGCCTGAGACGCAAGGTCTAGGCGCGCCAACGCGCGAGCGGGTCAATCATTCAGAAAACTAGTTGCCAGGATCGGTTAAAACAATGTGTTGACGCCTCTGGAAACGTCATTATTGTCACCGCCTTCACGTTGATGTTGTAGCCGCCGGACGAGAACACGCAATGGCAAAACTGCGCATTTGCGCCTCGCTCTTCCTGACTGCGTGCCTCGCTGCCGTCCTCCTTGTCGCCGGTTTGAATCGCGCTTCGAGCGCGCAGTGCAAGAAAAAGACAGCGGGATTTTACCTCCTGGATGCCAATGCAAGCGGGCAGCCGCTCGCCATATCTCTTCAAAGCTTGCCCGCCTCGCTGACTGGCGGCCTCGGAGATCCAGAACGCGGGCGCGACCTCGTCTCCAATCGCCAAAAGGGCGATTGCCTCAGCTGCCATAAGCTCAGCCTCTTATCGGGGGTCGCGGATCATGGCGCGATCGGCCCCGCTCTGGATGGCATCGCCGTCCGCTACACCGACGCGCAGTTGCGCCAGATTCTCGTTCAACCGAAAGCCTACTTCCCTGATACGATCATGCCCTCTTATTACAAAGCCGAGGGCGGGGAGGAGTCGATTTTGACGGCGGCCGACGTTGAGGATTTGGTGGCCTATCTTAGAACCTTGAAATAACGGGCGTGAAAGCATTGGGAGGAGTTCCGGTGCGGCCAATCCTCGGCGCTATTTTTGCGATCGTCTCCGCCTGCGCCCTGGGCGCCCCGTTCGTCGCGCAAGGCGAACAGCAGCGCGTTTCGGCGCCGTCCGAACCCGGCAATCCGCTGAAGTTTCTCATCCAGGGCGAAGAGTTCCTCTCGCCGGCGATCCGCGCTCAGCAAGCCGACGACTTCGACAATCCGGCCTTTCCGCTCGTGGAGGCGGGAGAAGCGTCCTGGGGCGTTCCCGAAAAGGGCGGCAAATCTTGCCAGGACTGCCACGGCGACGGGCGTAACAACGCCTTGAAGCAAGTCGCCGCCACGTATCCGAAATATGCCCCGGACGTGAAGGAGGTGATCACTCTGCAGACGCGCATCAACCTCTGCCGCAAGGACCATCTCGGCCTGCCCCAGATAACCGGAGACGATCCCCGCATGGTGGCGATGGTCGCATATCTTCGCTGGCTGGCGCGCGGCTCGCCCTCGGCGGTCGATGTCGGAGGATCGAACGCAAAGGTATTCGAGCGCGGCGCCGCGCTTTACCGCACGAAACTCGGCCGGTACGGGATTTCCTGCTCACAGTGCCATAATGACAAGTTCGGCCAGAAGTTCGGCGCCGAAACCTTGAGCCAGGGGCATCCTCTGGCCTATCCCGCCTACAAGGCCAGCGAGGGACGCGTCATCTCTCTCCATGAGAGGTTTCGCATGTGCAACAAGCTCGCCCGCGCCGAGGGCCTGCCGGATAACGCGCCGGATTACACCGCGCTCGAACTTTACCTGAATTGGCGCAGCAAGAATTTGCCCATCACCGCGCCCGGCGTGCGGCCGTGAGCCGGACGCTTGCGGCGCTGTCGATCGCAGGGTCCGATTCATGCGCGGGAGCGGGCCTGCAGGCGGATTTGAAGACGTTCTCGGCGCTCGGCGTTTACGGCGCAACCGTTGCGACGGCCATCACGGCGCAGAATACGCTCGGCGTGTCGGCGGTTCATCTCGTGCCGGCGCACATTATTGCCGCGCAGATCGACGCCGTGTTCTCCGATCTCGCCATCGGCGCCGTCAAGACTGGAATGCTGGGCGGCGAGGACGCGATAGAAGCCGTGGCCGCGGGCCTGGAGCGCTGGGCGCAAGCCATCCCGATCGTGGTCGACCCCGTCATGATCTCAACGACCGGCAGCCGGCTTCTTGAGAAAAGCGCTGAAAGAGCGCTTGCGGAGCGGCTCTTTCCGCTCGCCGCCCTGATAACGCCCAACCTTGACGAAGCGGCGGCGCTTCTCGATCTGGCTGTGGCCCAAAACACCGAGGAGGTCAAGGACCAGGCGCAGCGCCTTCTCGCTTTCGGGCCTTCCGCGGTGCTGATCAAGGGCGGCCACGGCGCGGGCCTCGACGCGACCGACATATTCTTTGACGGCGCCGCCTTTCGCTCCTATTCCGCGCCGAGGATCGCTACCCGAAACACTCACGGAACGGGCTGCACGCTGTCGTCGGCCATCGCCGCTTTTCTTGTGAAGGGGCTTCCCCTTGAAGGGGCGGTCGCGGAGGCCAAGGCTTATGTGCATGAGGCGCTCAAGCACGCGGGCAAGCTCCACATCGGCGCGGGCGCGGGACCTGTCCATCATTTCCACCGTTGGCGCGAAGACATTTAGCTTAGTCTTCGCGGAAAAGGAGTTGTCGCGTGCGAATTTGTCGCTTAACTGTCGCGACAAGCTGATACCGAGCATGAGTTTCTATTGCGCTCCGTTCTGAAATTGCAAAGCCGCTGCTCCCCTGTCTGCTCACCGAGGTCTGATATGAGCATGTCGAAATCGCTATTCGCCCCGATCGCCGCCGCTGCCTTGCTTGCCGGAAGCCCGGCCTTCGCCTTGTGTTCGAGCCAGGGGATCGAACTGATGAAAAGCCTTGATGGAGCATGGCGCGGCAAAGGCGCCGTGACGCCCATCGGAGGATTTGCGGAATTCATCTCCTGCCGCATCTCCTACTCCATGGGGGCCGGCGATGTCATCCATCAGGTGATCGCCTGCGCTGGCTCCGATTTCAAGATGGAGGCGTCGAGCCGCGTGACCTGCCAGGGCAACCGGGTCGAAGGCGCCTTCGAGGAGAATATTGCGCATAGCACCGGCCACGTCACGGGCAGCATCAGCAGCAACCATCTGAACATCGAGGCGGACGGGCCGAGTTTCAAAGGCCATTTCAACGTGACGTTCAAAGGCGCGGGAAGCCACCTCGTGGCCATCACGCAGTTCGATCCGGCGAAGGGGCGGCAAGTGCCGGTAGCCTCGATTCAGCTCACGCGGTAGCCGCGCGCTGGGCGATGGCTGAGCAGGGGCGCCTTCATACGTAGCGATCAGCGGCGAGGAGCCCCCGCATCATCGCGCAAAGGCATCAGGAGCCGGCAAGGACAGGCTCGGCCCGCGCCGTTTTCATTCCAAATTACCTGAGTGCAAGGCTGGAAACGCTGCCGCGTAAAAAAGCAGACAGCCTATTCTTTGGGCAAAATTTCCCGGCTGCCCCAAAAATGAGCCAGGAAACCGGCCGCGCCGGGCGCTCCGATGGTAAATCTCCGGTTTTTTCACGGCGCCGTAGGGCCTTGAGACGCTCCGCGCTTTGGCACAGCTTTTGATTAGCAAGAGGGAGCCGTGTCTTCGCGTTCGCCCCGGACGGCGCGGACTCGAGTGCAAGTGGGCAACGTTCGGAGGCAGGATTCAAATGGGAGGACCATCATGAAGATGGTGATAGCGATTATCAAGCCGTTCAAGCTTGAAGAGGTCCGCCAGGCCCTTGACGGCCTCGGGATCCAAGGTTTGACGGTTAGCGAGGTGAAGGGGTACGGGCGGCAAAAGGGGCACACTGAAATCTATCGCGGCGCCGAGTATGAGGTGGCCTTCATCCCGAAGGTCAAGATCGAGGTCGTGGTGCCGACCGATATCGTGGATCAGGTGATCGAGGCGATTTCAGCGACGGCGAAAACGGGGCAGATCGGCGACGGCAAGATCTTCGTGTCGCCGATCGAACACACGGTGCGCATCCGCACCGGCGAGTCTGATGCAAATGCACTGTGACAAGAAAAGGGAAACAAGAATGACAAGGGTCTGGCGTAATTTAACACTTTTTGGAGTCGCGGCGATCGCGGCGACGGCGATGATAGAGCCGTCGTGGGCGGAAGAGGCCGCCGCGGCCGCACAGGCGGCGGCAAAGGCTCCCGATCTCGTTGTGAACAAGGCCGACGACGGCTGGATGATGGTGTCCTCGGCGCTCGTCCTCCTGATGACGGTGCCCGGCCTCGCCCTGTTCTACGGCGGCATGGTCCGCACCAAGAACATGCTGTCGATGCTTACTCAGGTCTTCGCGATACAGTGCATCGTTTGCGTGCTGTGGTTCCTCTATGGCTACAGCCTCGCCTTCACCGAGGGCAGCGGCGCCACCTCGCCCTTCCTGGGCGGCTTCTCGCGGCTCTTCATGTCGGGGATCCTGACCTACGGAGCGGATGGACACACCCCCACATTCGCCACCGCATCGACGTTCTCGGTTGGCGTTGGCATCGACGAACTCGTCTATGTCTGCTTCCAGATGACCTTCGCGGCCATCACGACCGCGCTCGCCATTGGCGGTTTCGCGGAGCGGATGAAATTTTCCGCCATCGTGCTGTTCGCAATCCTCTGGCTTACGATTGTATACATCCCGATCGCGCACTCGGTTTGGTTTAATCCTGGCCCGAACGATCTTGCGACGGGGAACGAAGCCGCGCTTGCCAAGTCCGGCTTTGGCTTCCAGCTCGGCGCGCTCGACTTCGCGGGCGGCACCGTCGTTCACATCAACGCGGGCATTGCCGGCTTCGTTGGCGCGCTTCTGCTCGGCCGCCGCATCGGGTTTGGCAAAGAAGCCATGCCTCCCCACTCGCTGACGCTCACCATGGTCGGCGCCTCGCTCCTGTGGGTCGGCTGGTTCGGCTTTAACGCCGGTTCGAACCTCGAAGCCAATTCGGGCGCAACGCTCGCGATGGCGAACACCTTCGTCGCAACCGCCGGCGCCGGTCTCTCGTGGTTGCTCGTCGAATGGCTGTTCAAGGGCAAGCCAAGCCTTCTTGGCCTCGCCTCGGGCGTTGTTGCAGGCCTCGTGGCGGTCACTCCCGCTTCCGGCTATGCAGGGCCGATGGGCGCGCTTGTCCTTGGCCTCATCGCCGGCGCGATCTGCTTCTTCTTCTGCACGGCGGTGAAGAGCGCGCTCGGCTATGACGACACGCTCGACGTGTTCGGCGTCCACGCCGTCGGCGGCCTCGTCGGCGCCATCGGCACCGGCATCGTCGCGGCGCCTCTCTATGGCGGCGCTGGCGTCATCGACTATACGAAGTGCGCGATCAAGGACGGCTTTGTCACAAGCAACTGCCCCATCGGCGACTACGACATTGCGGGTCAGGTCCTCATCCAGGCGAAGAACGCGGCCATCACTGTCGGCTGGTCCGCGGTGGGCAGCTTGATCGTATACATGATCATCGCCGTCATCGTCGGACTGCGCGTGTCCGAGGAGAAGGAGCGCGAAGGGCTCGATATCTCCGAGCATGGCGAGCGCGCCTACAACATGTAAGAACGCCCGGGGCGGCGATGTTTGCCGCCCCTGCGCCAGCTGGAGAGCCGCTCTGCTTCTCCTCCCTGAAGCCAGGCTCGGCCGCTGGCGCCAAAGCCCGGGATCGCACATCCCGGGCTTTTTTGCGCCTGAAGGGATTTCATCGGGCGCCTCCTGTGGTAGAATCAGCCACATAAGCGAGCACGACAGCGTTTGGAGCGCCTTTGCCAGAAACAGTCTTGTCCGCGATCCAATCGCCGTTTCCGCGATTGAGGGAGCTTCTGGAAAACGAACGGCCGGGCGCCCCGCCGATCGATATGACGATCGGGGAGCCGAGGCACGGCTTTCCTGCCTTCGTCACCCAAATCCTCGCCGAGCGCAGCGACGGCTTCGCAAAATATCCGCCAATCGCGGGCATCCCGGAGCTGCGGCGCGCCATCGCCTCCTGGCTGCTTCGCCGCTATGGCCTGCAACCGGGCGCCGTGGACGCGGATCGGCACATCTTGCCCCTTTGCGGAACGCGGGAGGGCCTCGTTTCCGCTCTCGTCATCGGCGCCGCGCACAAGCAGATCGCCCGCCCGGCGGCGCTGATGCCGAACCCCTTCTATCAGGCCTATTATGCGGCGGCGCTGACGAGCGGATGCGAGCCCGTTCTGCTCGCCGCCAGGGCCGAAACGGAGAACCTGCCGGATCTTGCCGCGCTCGATCCCGCTCTCCTCGACCGGACGGCCGCCTTCTATCTTGCGTCGCCGGCCAACCCGCAAGGCGCGGTGGCGTCGGCCGCTTACCTCCAAGAGCTGATCCGGCTCGCGCGGCGGCACGGTTTCTATGTTTTTTCCGACGAATGTTATTCGGAGATTTACCAGCGCGATGCGCCCCACAGCGCGCTCGAAATCGCCGCGCGCACGGGCGCCTTCGACCGGGTTCTTATCTTCAACTCGCTGTCGAAGCGCTCGAACGCTCCCGGCCTGCGCTCCGGCTTCATCGCGGGAGACGCCGCATTCCTGGAGGACTATCTGCGATATCGCAATGTCGCTTCGCCGCAAGTTCCGATCCCGATCCAATACGCGTCCGCGGCGCTCTGGTCGGATGAACGCCACGTCGATGAAAGCCGCAGGCACTATCGCGAAAAATTCGCGCACGCCACGAAGCGGCTCGGCGCATTGCCCGGATATTTCGAACCGAGCGGCGGCTTCTTCCTCTGGCTAAATCTTTCAAATTTGGGTGGAGGTGAGACGGCCGCGAAAACCATTTGGAAAGGATGCGGTGTCAAAATCCTCCCCGGGGCCTACTTGGCTCAAGCTGACGCCAGCGGGGTCAATCCGGCGAAGGATTATGCCCGCCTCGCGCTGGTGGACCCGCTCGGCGTAACGCGGGAAGCATTGGACCGGCTCGCGTCGATGGCGATGTGACGCAAGCCCTGTGGTGTAGGATGGCGAGCGCGGATGCAGGCGAAGCGAACCCGGTTCCTTCCGAAAGCGCTGACGGTTGAGCTGCGCCGCTTGCCGTGGCGTGTTCTTGGCGGGTCGCTTGTCGGCATCGCTGTTGCGTGCTGGCTATCCTTGATCAGCTGGTCCTATGCCGACCCAAGCCCCAATTACGCAACATTGGCGCAGCCGCATAACTGGCTCGGGCATCGCGGAGCAAGCGTGGCCGACGGCTTGATGCATGCTTTCGGTCTCGCCTCGCCGTTTCTCATTTTGCCGCTTGCCGCGCTCGGCTTCAGGGTCGCCGGCGGACATCTTCCCTTAAGGCCGCGGCTTCGATCGCTCTATTGGGCGGCGTCGGCGCTGGCCGTCCCGGCCTTTTTCGCGATGTTTCCCGCGCCCTCCCGCTGGGTTCTCGATGCTGGGCTTGGCGGAATGGCTGGGGACTTTATGGCGGCGCGCGTCGGCAAGCTTTCGAATGTCGTCCCCGCCCAAGCGCTATGGCCTTGCTTCGCGGCGATCTTCTTCCCTCTCGGCGTCTGGTGCATTTTTAGAGCGTGCGGTCTTTCCGCCAGGGCCCTTTCGCTCGCCTTCCATGCAGGCCCGGGCATGGAGACAGCCCCGACGACATTTCCGGGGGCGCCGGAAGCGTTTACGGACAGGGGCGCCGGCACGCTCGTCAGCAAGGCGACGAGCTGGGTGAAGCGCTTCGCGTTGCGAGACCGGGCGCTGACGGTTGCGAGTGCGCCCCGCGAATTCTGGATGACGCAGGCGCGGACCGAACCGCGCTTCGCCCCGGCCAGGGCCGAAAAGCCGGGACGCCAAACGGTCGCGACCGCAAGGGAAGCGCGGAACGACGTTCCCTCGCCCTTCGCGAATTGGGGAAGCCGCCCCGCGCGCTACGCGCCGCCAGCCGCCTCTTATCCGCCTGCCGTCGCGTCGCCCGCATCGGCCAGCGATCTCGCCGAATTCGAAGCGCGCGCCGGCCGGGAACGCGAGCGCGAACAGGAGCGTGAACAAGAGCGCGAATGGCAGCGCGAGCCAGAGCAGGACATTTTCGAGGACATCCGCATCGAACCCTTTTTCGGCGCCCGGCGCGGCGCGGGGGAAGCTGCCGGCGCGGCAGCTCCTGAGGCCCCGGAGCCCGAAACATCGTCGCCATTGCGTCGCCTCACCGGCATGGCGATCGAGGGCGCGAAGCAGGGCGCCCAGCGCATCCTTGAGAACGGCGCCTCTCTCAAGCGCAAGCCGCTCCTCCATGTGAAAGGCCGCGCCATTCCGCCCGAGCCGCTCCTGGACGAGCAGGAAGAGGACGCGCCGGAGGACTTTCCGGCCGCGCTGCCGCCGCTGTCGCTTCTTGCGCCTCCTCCGCGCGCCTCCGAAAAGCCGAGCGCCCACGATCCGGCCTTGATGCAGCGCGCCGCGGCGCTGATGGGCGTGCTCGGCGACTTCGGCGTGAAGGGGCGGATTTCCGGCATCTACCCCGGCCCCGTCATCACGCTTTTCGAGCTGGAGCCGGCGCGGGGAACGAAATCGTCGCGCGTGGTGGGGCTGGCCGACGACATCGCACGCTCGATGAGCGCCGTTTCCGCCCGCGTCGCCATTGTGCCGGGCCGCGACGCCATCGGCATCGAGCTTCCCAATGCGGAGCGCGAAATCGTCTCCTTGCGCGCGATCCTCGAATCCGCCGCCTTCCAGGATAGCCAATCCGCGCTGCCGCTTGCGCTCGGCAAATCCATCGGCGGCGAGCCGATCGTCGTCGACCTCGCGCGCATGCCGCATCTTTTGATCGCGGGCACGACCGGCTCCGGCAAGTCGGTCGGCATCAACACCATGATCCTGTCGCTGTTGTACAGGCTGCCGCCGAGCCAATGCACTTTCATCATGATCGACCCGAAGCGGCTTGAGCTTTCGGTGTATGACGGCATCCCGCATCTGCTGGCGCCCGTCGTCACAGACCCGAAAAAGGCGGTGGCGGCGCTGAAATGGACGGTCAAGGAGATGAACGCGCGCTACGAGCTGATGAGCAAGCTCGGCGTGCGCAACATCACGAGCTACAACGCCAAGGTGGCCGCCGCCCAGCTTCGCGGCCAGCCGCTTCGCCGCGTCGTGCAGACCGGGTTCGACCCGCGCACCGACGAGCCTATCGAAGAGGAGGAGACGTTCGAGCCGGTCCCGATGACCTACATCGTCGTCGTCATCGATGAGATGGCGGACCTGATGATGGTGGCCGGCAAGGACATCGAATACGCCGTGCAGCGCCTTTCGCAGATGGCGCGGGCGGCCGGCATCCACCTCGTGATGGCGACGCAGCGGCCGAGCGTGGATGTCGTCACCGGCACCATCAAGGCGAATTTCCCGAGCCGGATCAGCTTCCAGGTGACATCCAAGATCGACAGCCGCACCATCATCGGCGAGCAGGGCGCCGAGCAGCTCCTGGGCCAGGGCGACATGCTGTACATGGCGGCGGGCGGGCGCATCATCCGCGCGCATGGGCCATTCGTTTCGGATGAGGAGGTCGATGCGGTCGCGCGGCATCTCAAGGCGCAGGGCTTTCCGAATTACCGCGACGACATTCTGGAGGACGCCGAGGGCTTCGAGGAAAGCGCCGCTCCGCGCGGCAATGGCGGCGACGGCGGCCGCGACCTTTATCGGGAGGCCGTGGAGATCGTTCTCAAGGACAGGAAGCCGACGACAAGCTACCTTCAGCGCCGGCTCGGCATCGGCTACAACCGCGCGGCCTCGCTCATCGAGCGCATGGAGCGGGAAGGCATCGTCGGCGCGCCGAACCGCACCGGGCGGCGCGAAATCCTTGTCGACGCGGATTGAGTGCGTCTGAAAAAGGCCGGGAAGAGACATTCCAGGTCAGGAACTATGCTCAAACTGCGATGACCGGTTTGAGATCAAATTGCGGGCAAGCTATGGGCGCGGCTGCGACCGAGAGCGGCCGAATTAATCACATCGAATGCGCAGTTTCGCGTCGTGACGCTGGACCGCTTGCTCTTGTGCCGCCGCGAGAGCTATAAAGTTGGCCCTGCGCTTGGGGCTGAAAGAATGGTGCGAGCCGTAATCCGGTTTTTATTCGCCGCGTGTATGTTGACCTGTGTGACAGATGTGGCATGCGCGGACAGGCGCGTTGCGTTTGTAATCGGCAACTCGAATTATGTACTCGCTCCGCTCAATAATCCCCAGCACGACGCCGATGATTTAGCCGCCGCTTTGGAGCGGCTACAGTTTCAGGTAACGGAAGGAAAGGACCTTACGGTCAGTCAATTCGACCGGACATTCGATCATTTTCTCACGCAAGCCAAGGACGCCGATGTGGCCCTGTTCTTCTTTTCCGGCCACGGAGTGCAAATCGACAGGCGAGGCTACCTTGCACCCATAGACACCAAAGCTGAAAGCGAGAGCAGCGCTTTACGCGAGCTTGTAGCAATCCAGGAGGTGGTGTCACGAATTGAGAACTCGGCCAAAGTTAGTGTAATCATTCTCGACGCGTGCCGAGATAGCTCATTGCAGGAGCGATTGCGGCGGATCGCGGTTGAGAAAAACAAGGCACTAATCCCGCCTAAGGGTCTGCCGCCGGTTTCGGTTGTGGGTAGCAATACTCTGATAGTTTACGCGACGGTTCCCGGCGAGACCGCTGGCGACGGCTCGGGCCGCAATAGCCCTTTTACTGCTTCGCTCCTCAAGAACATCGAGACGCCCGGCCTCGAAATTGAGTTGATGTTCAAGCGAGTGACAGCAGACGTGCTGACTGAAACCCACGGCCAACAGCAACCTGAGCGCCTCTCCCGCCTGCAAGCCGAACTTACGCTGCTACCGGCGCTTTCAACCACTGTTACCGGAAAATCCGATGCTTTGACAGAGCGGAAGAAGACCATCGCCTGGACTAATCCCTCTTTGAAGCAACAACAAACGGCGGCACTGCCAGCAAAGCCGCGATACCCTGCGGACTCTTGCGGCGATGGTTTGGTTGTATCGGTGGCGCAATCGAAGGCTCGACCTTGCATTAAGCCAGGCTCGGGAGAGAGCTTCAAAGACTGTTCAAATTGCCCCGAAATGGTGGTGGTTCCATCCGGCAGCTTCACGATGGGATCGACGGAAAGCGAGGCAGAGCGCCAACGCAACGAGAGCCCGCAGCACAACGTGACAATCAGCGAGCCCTTCGGGATTGGCAAATATGCGGTCACTTTTGCCGAGTGGGATGCTTGTGTTGCGGGCGGCGGTTGCGGCGGTTATGAGCCTAAGGACCAAGGCTGGGGCCGTGGCGACCGTCCAGTCATCAACGTGAACTGGAATGATGCGCAAGCCTATGTGGCCTGGCTGAAAGCTAAAACTGGCAAGACCTATCGGTTGCTTTCTGAAGCAGAGTTCGAATACGCAGCGCGGTCGGGGACGACGACGCCATTCTGGTGGGGAACATCAATTACAACAGATCAGGCAAATTATAACGGCACTGAGGGCCACGGCATCGAGAAAGGAGAATACCGGCAGAAAACAATGCACGTTAATTCTTTCCAACCAAATCTCTGGGGACTCTATCAATTACAGGGAAATGTGTGGACCTGGACGCAGGATTGCTGGGCCGATAATTACATTGATGCCCCGAACGATGGATCGGCCAAATCGTCTAAAGATTGCCGTCGGCGCGTCCTGCGCGGTGGCTCCTGGAATTTCGGCCCTTCGTTTTTGCGCGCAGCCAGTCGCTATTGGTACGAGCCAGACAGCCGTTATAACAATTTTGGCTTTCGGCTGGCCAGGACCTTGCACCCTTGATCTTTTAATTTGCTTTTTTACACGGATATGCGCGGTGCATTACTGCACCGACCCAGGTAATTGCAGGCAACTTTGTATCTTCAGGAAACTTCATAAAATCCAATTTACTCCATTTTATGAAAACAGACACCATCTCAGGACCAGACCACTCATCGGGAAGGCAGAAATGACTTCGACTTCTCTCCACGAACGTCCCGTTTGGTTTCAAGACCATGCCGTCGCCTAAATTAATCCCCTCGACAGCTCCAAGGATGAAGTAGCCACAGCCCAATTTCACCATTTCATCTGTCGATGTGCAATATTCATAGAGTTGACCTGCGGTCAATTCTGCTCGCGCCGGCAGGCCGCTTGCTAAAAGCAGTGAGCAAAAAGCCCCGATGGCCAAACAAACGCGTTTGTTAAGCTTCACATGAGTTGCTCCAAAGGGTAACTACCAAGGCTCATCCGAGCACTTGAAGCCCTTCTTAGTTAGATAAAATTTTAGAACCGATGCAGAGGAAACAGTGTAATTTTGATCTTTGCTATCAAGCTTTTTTCCAAAATAAGTATTTATTGAGTTCACCAAACCGGTTCGTTCTGCTTTTGTAATGGTCAGATGGCTCATGTGATTTTGAGCGTCGGGGCGTTCGTCTATCAAAGCTGCAAATATTAAAGGAGTTACTTCGAACAGTGCTTGGTCAACAAACTCAAGGTGAGCAGTTATCATCGGTGCTTCAGCGGCCAATTTCCCATAATCGACATCTAGCTGCCGTCCGTTCATAAAGGCAGCACAATTATCGCTTAACCGCTGTAAGACTTCGACCTTGTGCGAATACATTTCGCCGATGACATTCACAGTTTTGATAATGTCTGGATTGGTAAGCTTGCGATCGGAAACAACTCGCTTCATAAAAGCTGCGTGAGAACTCAAGGCCAATTGCATCCGTGTATTGCCGCGAATACATGTAGGAAGCCTATTTTGTGGTTCGGCCTCTAGTTCTCGCAATGTGGCGGAGCGAAGGCGCTCTATCTCACCTAACTCCCGCACATACTCCGACACAAACTCTAGGGCACCTTGCGCGTGCACAACATCAGCGCACAAAAAAAGCGAAAGAAGCGCTATTATAACAAGGCGCTTGTTGCTCATGAGCCCTTCCCACACTCTCACTTCCACACTACCTTGTGCGAAAGCATATTCTAGCGAACGAGCAACGTCAAAGCTGCTTTGCATGCAGGCGATGCAGGGCACTGTGTTAAGCGGAGCATGCCGCGATCTGTTAGGCAGCCTTCGGTAAGGTGGAGTTTTGGCTTGGTCGAAAGAAGGCAGCATTCTGATCTGGAAGCCGACATAGGGCGCATGGGAATCCACAAACAACAGGAGGGCCGCTTTCGACCCATGCAGGCGGATGGCGTTCCGACTGATCCGCCGCCGGCTCGCTCCCGATCGCGCCTGGAGAATTCTTTGCATCTGCTACTGAGGCGTGTATTACTCAGAAAACAAAACCAGGGATTGCGCCAAAAAGACATTTTTTGCGAAACGAACCCAATAAGGCAAACGGTCCGTTACTCGGGCGAGAGGGTTCAGCCGCGCCCGCGGTATGGCGCGACGCCCTGGTCCGGAACCCAAAGGCCGTGCGGCAGGTCGCCCACCGCGTAGAACACGTCGATGGGAATGCCGCCTCGCGGATACCAGTAGCCGCCGATGCGGAGCCAATGCGGGCTCAACGCCGCGTCGAGCCGCTTGCCGATGGCGACGGTGCAATCCTCGTGGAACGCGGCATGATTGCGAAACGAGCTGAGATAGAGCTTGAGCGATTTCGATTCGATCAGAAGCTCCTTCGGCGCGTAATCGATGACGAGATGGGCGAAATCCGGCTGGCCGGTGATCGGGCAGAGCGCGGTGAACTCCGGCGCGGTGAAGCGCACGACATAGAGCGCGCCGGGATGCGGGTTCGGCACGGTCTCAAGGCGCGCCTCATCCGGCGATTGCGGGATGCGCGACGGATGCCCGAGCTGGGTCAGCGTCTGGGCAAGATCGGGGTCTTCCATGCAAGCTCCGTTACGCGAAAGAGCGTGAACCTGCGCCGTTATCAGCGAATGCCGATTAATTTATGGGTTTGCAGCGAAAGACGCCAGGGCGGACGGCGAAGGCAGAAGCGCGCCGCGGCCTCAAGGTTCTCGCGATGATTGGGGCCATCCATCGGCTGGAGGAAGAAGTGCTGGAATTTCAGGCGCTCGAAGAGCTGCGGCTGGGCGCCGACTTGCGGAAAGACGAGCTTCAACTCGTTGCCTTCCCGCTGGGCCAGCGGCACCCCCGCTTTCGGGCTCACGCAAATCCAGTCAAGGCCTTCCGGCGCGGGCCGCGTCCCGTTCGTCTCCAGCGCGACCGTGAAGCCGCGGGCGTGGAGCGCGTCGATCAGCGGCGCGTCGAGCTGGAGGGTCGGCTCGCCGCCGGTGCAGACAACATAGGGCTTCGTCGCTGGACACTCCACCGCCTCGCGCCAGACCTTCGCGACGGTATCGGCAAGCGTTTCCGCGCATTCGAACTTGCCGCCGCCCGGGCCGTCATGGCCCACGAAATCGGTGTCGCAAAAGCGGCAGACCGCGCGCGACTTGTCGCGCTGCTGGCCGGTCCAGAGATTGCAGCCCGCAAATCGCAGAAATACAGCGGCGCGGCCTACTTGGGCGCCTTCGCCTTGCAGCGTCGGGAAGATTTCTTTGACCGTATACATAGGTTCAAGCCGCCGCGGTGACGCTCAAGCGCCATGCGTTATAGCCCATCTTGCGCAGATTGCAGGCTGGACATTCGTTGCACCCGTACCCCCACTCGTGCCGGCGTTCACGATTGCCCTTGTAGCAAGTATGGGTGTGTTCGGCGACGATATCAACAAAAGCTTGGCCGCCAAGCGCATGCGCAAGCGCCCAGGTCTCGGCCTTTGTCCGCCACATGAGCGGCGTTATGATCGCGAAGCGCTCGCCCGTCCCGAGATTGATGGCGCCATTGAGCGCGGACAGCGTATCGTTGCGGCAATCGGGATAGCCCGAATAGTCGGTTTGGCACATGCCGCCCACGAGATCGCGAATGCCGCGGCGGAAGCTCAGGGCTGCGGCGAACGTGAAAAACAGGAGATTGCGCCCCGGCACGAAAGTGTTCGGCAGGCCGTTCGCGCCGAACGCAATCTCGGCGTCGCTCGTCAGCGCCGTGTCGCTGAGGGCGCCCAGCGTGGAAAGATCGAGCACATGATCGGGGCCAAGTTTCGGCGCCCAGGCGGGAAATGCGGCTGCAATCGCTTCGCGCAGCTTCGGCCGGCAGTCGAGTTCCACGCTGTGGCGCTGGCCGTAGGAGAACCCCACCGTCTCGACAGCGTCGTAATTGGTCAAGGCCCAGGCGAGGCAGACGGCGGAATCCTGGCCGCCGGAAAGCAGGACCAGGCTCCGCCTAGCGCTTTTGGGAATGCCACTCATGCTCACCGCTTAAACCCCTTTCGGCCAGCGCGCGAGTCCTTTAAGACTTCGTCAGCTCTTTTGGTTACCTTGCCAGCATCGCTGAGACGGAGTTCCCCTTATGACCGCCATCATTGACATTATCGGCCGCGAAATTCTGGACAGCCGCGGCAATCCGACCGTTGAAGTGGACGTGGTGCTGGACGACGGCTCCGTCGGCCGCGCCGCAGTCCCGTCGGGCGCATCGACCGGCGCGCATGAAGCCGTGGAGAAACGCGATGGCGGAGAGCGCTATCTCGGCAAGGGGGTGCTTACGGCGGTGGACGCCGTGAACGGGGAAATCTTCGACGCGCTCCAAGGCATGGACGCCGAAGACCAGCGCCGCATCGACAACACGCTCATCATACTCGACGGCACGAAGAACAAGGCCCGGCTCGGCGCCAACGCCATCCTCGGCGTGTCGCTTGGCGTGGCGAAGGCCGCGAGCCAGGCGGCGGACTTGCCTCTCTATCGCTATATCGGCGGCGTGAACGCGCGCGTGTTGCCCGTGCCCATGATGAATATCGTCAATGGCGGGGCGCATGCCGACAACCCCATCGACTTTCAGGAGTTCATGATCTCGCCGTTCGGCGCGCCGACGCTGTCCGAGGCCGTGCGCTGGGGTTCCGAGGTGTTCCACACGCTGAAGAAGCTGCTCAAGGAAGGCGGCCACAACACCAATGTCGGCGACGAGGGCGGCTTTGCGCCGAACCTCAAATCGGCGGATGAGGCGCTGTCCTTCGTGGTGCGCGCCATCGAGAAGGCGGGCTACAGGCCCGGCGAGGACATCGCCATCGCGCTCGATCCGGCGTCGACCGAGTTCTACAAGAACGGCCGCTATGAGCTTGCCGGCGAAGGCAAAAGCCTCTCGTCCGAAGAAATAGTGAGATTATACGAGGACCTCGTTCGCCGTTATCCGATCATCTCCATCGAGGACGGCATGGCCGAGGACGATTGGGACGGCTGGCGCGCGATGACGGAGGCGCTCGGCAATAAGATCAACATCGTGGGCGACGATATTTTCGTGACCAATCCGGAGCGCCTTGCAAGGGGCATTGCGGAGGGCAGCGCGAACGCCATCCTTATCAAGCTGAACCAGATCGGATCGCTGAGCGAAACTCTCGACGCAGTGGACCTCGCGCATCGCGCCGCGTTCAAGACGGTGATTTCGCACCGCTCGGGCGAGACCGAGGATGCGACCATTGCCGATTTTACCGTTGCGACGAACGCTGGCCAGATCAAGACCGGCTCGCTGTCGCGCTCCGACCGCATCGCCAAGTACAACCAGCTCATCCGCATCGAGGAAGAACTGGGCGACGTGGCGGTGTTTGCGGGCCGCAGCATCCTGCGCGGCGCCTAGCGCCTCATGCGTTTCATTGAACGCGTAACCGCGAAGGCGGCGACGAGCCTTTTCGCGGGAATGGCGCTGCGGGGCTGACGCCGAATACGATTTCTCGCGCTCCGCTCTAGGCGCGCGAGATTCTCCACCGAAAATCAGAAGGCGGGCGGTCGGCGTAAGCCTATTTGCCGCCTAGCAGGCGCTTCGTGTTGCCGATGGCCACCGGGATGAGGAGAACCGCGACCACGACTTCGAAGGCGATCCAGTAATAATTCTTGTTCGGCAGGTCGATGGTGGCGACGGAGTATCCGATGCCGATCAACGCCGCAATGATAAGTATTACCTTAAGAAGCGCCATAACTATGCTCCCTTGCTGATCTTGGGTTGTCCTGGCAGCCTCGTCATGATCGCCGCCTGGGAGATGGCCGCAAACGACAAGCATGCGAACGCCCCGCTGCTTCGGGCGCCGCCGCCCTCGCATGCCGTATTGATAGGCTTGGCCGGCGCGCTTGCGCAAGCGCCGTCTGGCAGAGACGTATTGTCGCTTCCCTTGGCGCCTGTTCGAGAGGCCTTCTTAAAACGAGACCGCGATCAGGGCATCTTCCTGCGGCGGAGACCGACGGCGAAATACCCGCCGCGGGGCCGCCGCAAGCCGACAGCTCCCGGATGCGACACCGCCCCGGAAAGCGCCTGCGCTCACCGGGGCGGCAACAAGGTCGCTTTTGCGATCCCCGATAACGGTCGGACGCGAATCCGTGATGACGGCGCGCGTTAAGCCCTCAACACGTCGACAATTTCGCGGGTCGCGGGATCGACAACCAGGATCACATCGTCCAGAAGCACGATCTTGAACCCGCGAAACGCCGGGTTGATCTGTACGATTTGCGCGGGCGGATCGTAGAACTCGATGGCGTTCGGTATCCGCGTTCCGACGCGCGCTGCGAAGTCTACGTCGCGGCGATGATAGCGATGCAGCGAACTGTCGCCGACGAGGATGTTGTGAACGCGGGCGCGCTGCTCGGCCGAAATGCTCGCAAAACGCTCGGAGCCCGCGCGCCCTTCGCGTCCGCCGCCATATTCAGTCTGCCGTTCGCGGCTCTCCATTCCGCGAGCGCCGTCATTTTCTCGCTCCCGAGCCTCCCCGCTGCGCTCGCCGCCCTGTTGTTGACGGCTCTCCTCGGCGCGGCCGCCGCGTTCGCCCGGCCGCTCGCGATCCGCCTTCGCGCTTCGCTCGATGCGCGGCGCGCTACGCTCCTCTGTCTGCCCCTGTTCGGGTTGCGGTGATCCGGGTTGTTCCCTTTCCTGGGCTGAACGCTGCTGCTGCGCGCCTTCATCGCGTTCGCCGGAACGCGGTTGCGCCTGGCGTTCTTGCCCGGCAGATTGGCCTCTCTCCTCAGCCGATTTGCTCGGTTGCTGCGTGGACTGGCCGCGCTCGCCTTGGGAGGTCTTCGAGTGTTCGCTTTGGCCGCCCTGGCGCTCGCTGGTTTGCGCTTGCGCGACCGAAACCGCCGCCAGGATAGCAATCGCGGAAACGCCGTACCTCAAACTGATCGTCATACTCTCCTCCAGATGTACTAGTTCTAAAACTAGAGGGGAGGCATAACGTTCCGCATCCGGCGGGTCGCGAACTATGCCCCGCCGATGGCGATGCCGGCGCCGAGCACGATAATGCCGCCCAACACCACCTGGAACGCCGCCTGCAGGAACGGCGTGTCCATATAGCGCGACCTGATATAGGCGATCACCCACAGCTCGATGAGCACGATGACGCTGGCGATCCCGGTGGCGATCCAAAACGCGTTGGCCCACGAATCCGGGACAAGATAGGGCAGCGTATGCCCCAGACCGCCTATCGTCGTCATCACGCCGCAGATGGCCCCGCGCAGGATCGGCGAGCCGCGCCCGGTAAGCGAGCCGTCGTCCGAGAGCGCTTCCGCGAAACCCATGCTGATGCCCGCTCCGATCGCGGCGGCAAGACCGACGAGAAAAGTCTGCCAATTGTTGTGGGTTGCGAAAGCGGCGGCGAAGAGCGGCGCCAGCGTCGAGACCGAGCCGTCCATCAGTCCCGCAAGGCCGGGCTGCACGTATTGAAGCACGAATATGCGGCGCGCCGTATCGTCCTCCTCCTTCTTGATGTCCGGCGTGAGCAGCTTGGCCGAAAGCTTGGCCGCGAGGCTTCCATGCTTCTTCTCGGCGAAGGCGAGATCGCCCAGAAGCTTGCGGATGTCCACATCCGTAGCCAGCTTGGCCGCCTGGCGGTAAAAGCGATGCGCCTCGAACTCCATGGTCTCGGCCTGCTCGCGGATCGCGTCGATGGAGAGGTTGCGCGTCAGCCAGATCGGGCGGCGACGGATGAATCCCTTCACGTCCTCGCGGCGGATGGGCGGAAGATGTGAGCCGAAGCGCTTCGCGTAGAGATCGAGAAGGCGGTGGCGGTGGCCGGTTTCCTCTTCCGCCATCCCCTCGAACACTTTCGCCGAGGCCGGATACCGCTCGCGTAAATCCTCAGCGAAGGTCATATAAATGCGCGCGTCTTCCTCTTCGGCAGAGATGGCGACGGCCAGGATTTCGCGCTCGGTGAGGTCCGCAAAAAATCTTTTTGGAGGGGGCATCAGTTCGGCAAACACAGTGCGCTCCTTAGAACGATTCCAGGCCATGTATGGCTGCCTGAAAGCGATGTCAATTTAAGATCTTGTGTATGAGGAGGCTCGTGAAACGGGGAAACGCCGCGCCCATGGCGGGGCTGACGATGGGGAACAGCCTCGCCCCTCCCGCATTACTAATTTTATGGATAGGCACGTCGCTTACTGCGCCGCGGGCGCCGGAATTGCCGCGCTGGTCCTTGGCGCAGCGATTCCCTCCCCTGTCAGACTAACCCCAAAGGCGGCGCACCCTCTTGCCGCGTCCCAGGACGAGGCGCGCAAGCGGGCTTCGGGCCAAGGCGAGGACACAATCGAGGCGTCGTGCGCGGGCGGCTTTGTCGCGCCCGTCACCGCCTTGAACTCGCCTCTGTGCGTGAAGCCGGGCTCCGGGCAAAGCTTCCGGGACTGCCCGGATTGCCCTGAGATGGCCGCCGTTCCTTCCGGCGCATTTGCGATGGGCTCTCCCGAGAGCGAGGCGGGCCGCTATCCCAATGAAGGCCCGCTTCACGCGGTGACCATCGCAAAGCCCTTCGCGGTCAGCCGGTATTCGATTACCGTCGCGGAGTACCTCGCCTGCATAAAGTAAGGCGCCTGCAAGCCCGTGGAATGGCAGAAGCCGGGAGGCAAATACAACATCAGCACCGGCTCCGATCCTCTGTACAAGCGGTTTCGGGAGTTGCTGACGGGGGATCGCTACCCCATCATCGGCGTCACTTGGGATGACGCGAAAGATTACGCGAGGTGGCTCTCCGGCAAGACGGAGAAGCATTACCGGCTGCTTTCCGAAGCCGAGTTCGAATACTCCGCGCGCGCCGGCGCCAAAGCGCCTTTCTGGTGGGGAACATCCATCTCGACGAGCCAGGCCAACTATAACGGCGTGGATACCTATGGCGGGGGCGAGCAAGGCGAGTACCGGGCGAAGCCTGTGCCCGTGAAGTCGTTCCAGCCCAACCCTTGGGGCCTCTACCAGATGCATGGCAATGTGTGGACCTGGATCGAAGATTGCTGGGCCGACAGCTATGGGGGCGCGCCCGCCGACGGTTCGGCCCGCAAGACGGAACGCTGCAAGGAGCACGTCCTGCGAGGCGGCTCCTGGAACAACAAGCCTAACGCCGTGCGCGCCGCGATCCGAAGCCATTTCGCAGGCGACAGCGCCTATATCGGCTTTCGCATTGCGAGATCTTTCGCCGACGAGCCGGAGCCCGGCGCTCGAAGCGCCTCATCCGCGCGCGTCTGCGAAGCTAGGCAGTGCGCCCGTACGCGGCAAGCTCAGCGGTCGCGAGCGCTTCCGGCTTCGCCTAAGGGGTCGTGAGCGCAAGCGCCGCCCCGCTCTGCTGGATGGCATTGAATGCCGTTTCAGCGTGGGAAACGCCGCCGACGAAGAGCAGCAGGCTTCCCAGCGCCAAAGCCAGGGCGAAAATGCGAAGAGTGTCGTCCCAGAGCGCCGTCGCGGTTCCCCAGTTCGCCTGCCCGAGATAGGCGAAGACGGCGGTGAGGATGGCGAAGGCGGCGCCATGGCTGAAGAACGACAGCGTGTCCGAAAGGCTTGTCAGCAAGGCCGCGACGTGAGGCTCTTTTGCGAAACTGAAAATCAGGATCATCACGGAGAGCGCGGCCGCGCCGTTCAAGAGGATCAGGGCTTGCACCACCTGGCCGGCATAGGTCCGCTCGGATTGCGCCTTGGCCCGCGCGTTCTCCGCCGCCAGCCTCTCGCGCTCGATTTCCAGGCGTTCGACGTCGCGCCGGTCCTTGCCGTCATCAAGGCCCATGCCCCAAGCTTGGCGCGCCGCTGGCGCTGGCTCCCGCCCCTGCTGTTTGAGCGCGGCGAGCTGGCTTTTCAAGTCTTCGATCTCTCGCGTCAGTTCTCGCGTTTTCGATGTCGTGAACATGGTCGCCTCTATTCAATGAAAACGTATAGTTGATCTAAAACTAAAAGACTGCATAAAGCCCTATCATCTTGCCCCTCACCAAAGTGTTAAGAAATCCTGCGACGTCTTTCCTTGCGAGGTTAGCCGGCGGCCTCATTCCGCCAATTCGGCGTTCGACTTTTCACTCTTTGAAGCCCATCGAAAAGCGAGAATAAAGCAGCAATTTGAACAAGGATTGCGACAATTACGCCCCTATAGAAGTTCTGCTGGAAGCTTGCCGAATAGAGGGCGTAGATCTTCACGAAGAGCGCGAAGGCTTCATAGGCAAGGAGGAGCAGGATCGGCCCCGCGCCCGGCCGCCGCGTGAGCCAGACGAGGCCCGCGGCGAGAACGACGAAGTCAAAACCGACCTGCGAGACTGCGTCCTGGCCGAATGCGGCGATGGAAAGCAGCAGCAGGATGGCTTGACCGGCGGGAATTCCAGCCGCAAGCGCGAGGGCGCCGTGCTGCGGCCTCAGGAGCTTCCCCATCGCCCAGCAACTCGCGGCCAGAACGGCGAGCGCGATGGCATAAGAGACGGCCTGCATCCTCGCGAAGTCCGCCGAGACGCGGCTAACCGCATAGAGCGCGCCGGCCGCTAGCACGGCGACAGCCCCCGCCCCTGCGCAAAGCAGCCATCCCCTTTTTTCATCGCGCAGCATGGCGCCCCGTTTGCAAATTTCCAAAAACGCCGCGACCGCGACCCATCATAGCTCCGCTGCGGCTTGAAGGCATCACGGCGAAAGCTAGCGCGGCGCGGCTTCATGGGCGCGCCAAGCCTCCGGCCTCGCGGGCCGCCCTCGAATCGCGCCATGTTCGCGTCTATAGACAGAAGGATCCGTCAGGTCCATGTTACCGAAAATGCAAGCGGCGGCGCCCTCCAATATCGCGGAATTTTCCGTCACCGAGCTGTCCCAGGCCATCAAACGGACGGTCGAGGACGCGTTCGGCCTAGTGCGCCTCCGCGGCGAAATCTCGGGCTATCGCGGGCCGCACAGCTCGGGCCACGCCTATCTTTCGCTCAAGGACGACCGAGCCCGCATCGACGCCGTGATCTGGCGCGGAACGTTCTCCGCCCTGAAATTCAAGCCCGAGGAAGGGCTTGAGGTGATCGTCACCGGCCGCGTCACCACCTTCCCCGGCAAGTCGAGCTATCAGATCGTCATTGAGCAGCTTGAGCCGGCGGGCGCTGGCGCGCTGATGGCGCTTCTGGAAGAGCGCAAGAAGAAGTTCGCCGCCGAGGGCCTGTTCGACGAGGCGCGCAAGAAGAAGCTGCCCTTCTGGCCGCAAGTCGTCGGCATCGTAACCTCGCCCACGGGCGCCGTCATCCGCGACATGCTGCACGGCTTCTCCGAGCGCTGCCCGACGCATGTCATCGTCTGGCCGGTACGGGTGCAGGGCGAGACCTGCGGGGCGGAGGTCTCGGCGGCCATTCGCGGCTTCAACGCAATCACGGGGAAGGGGCCGCTGCCCAGGCCGGACCTTCTCATCGTGGCGCGCGGCGGCGGCAGCCTGGAAGATTTATGGGGCTTCAACGAGGAGGCCGTGGTCCGCGCGGCGGCCGATAGCGCGATCCCGATCATTTCGGCGGTGGGCCACGAAACGGACTGGACCTTGATCGACCTTGTGGCCGACGCCCGCGCGCCGACGCCCACGAAAGCCGCCGAGTGGGCCGTGCCGAAGCATTCCGATCTCGTGATCCGGCTCGGAGAATGCACGGACCGGGCGCGGCGGTGCGTGCGCCGTCATCTCGAAAAGCTTCGCGCCGAGTTCAGGGGCGCCGAGCGCGGGCTGCCGCGTCCGCATGCTCTGCTTGCAGTGCCGCGCCAGCGGCTCGACACGGGAGGGGCGCGTCTTGGCCAGTCGTTGCGTCATTTCAGCCACCGGTCCCGCGCCCGCCTCGAATATTACGCCGTGCGGCTCAATCTGCGCCTCATCCGGGCGCCGCTCGAAGGGGGAGCGGATCGGCTCAAGCGCGCAGGCGACGGGGCTCTGCGCTGCTTTCGCGAGGCCATCGCGAAGAAGCGGGACCGTTTGAACGACCGCGGCGCGAGGCTCAATCCGCGCCTCCTCTCAGGGCCGGCGCGGAGGCAGCGCGAGCGGCTGGCGTCCATCTCGGCGCGGGCGGCGCAGGGCGCAGCGAACGCCCTGAAGCGAAAGGCGTTCGAGATGGCGTCGCTTTCGCAGCTCCTTCGCAGCTTGAGCCACAAAAGCGTTCTCGACCGGGGCTTTGCGCTTGTCCGAGGCGACGATGGCGAGGTCATACGGCGCGCGGCGTCGCTCAAGGCGGCTGCGGCTCTTGACATTGAATTTGCAGATGGTCACGTTTCGGCTCACACTAGTGAACCGGAAGCCGAGGCAAGCGACGCCGCCGCGCGGCGGCGCAGCGTGGCGCAGCTGCCGAGGCGCGCGGCCCCGGCGAGCAAGGACGACGGCGGGCAAGGCACCCTACTTTAAGGCATGGTCAAGACATGAATCGAATGGAGCGTTCCTTCGCGTTCGGGCAAGAGGCGAAAATCCGCTATCTCGACGGCGAATTTCAGGTGTTGAAGAACGGCGCCTATGTCCGCTGCGCGGTGACCGGCGAGCCGATCCGCGTCGAGGAACTGCGCTATTGGAGCGTCGCCTACCAGGAGCCCTATGCGAACGCGTCAATTTCCCTGCGCCGCCATCTGGAGCGGCAACGCGGCAAGTGAGGCATCGGACTCGGCGCCCATCGCTTTCAAGATCAGTCGCAAGAGCGCGGCTTCGTCCTCCTCCTGAAACTGCGCCGCGATCGGCACGACGGCCGCGGCCCGGAAAAGCTCATCGAGCGCGCCGCGTCCGCCTTTGAGCCGCGCGGCGTCCTTTTCCGTGGTGATGAGCGCGGCCTTCAGGGCTTTGGCCTCTCCGAGAAGCAGGCGCGCGTCCGCCTCCGTATAGGGATGGTGGTCCGGAAAGCTGCGAGCCTTGACGATGGCGGCGCCCGCCTCGTGGAGCGTCTCGAAAAACTTGGCGGGCCTGCCGATGCCGCAGAAGGCGACGACGCGCCGCTCGCGCAGTCCTTCCCCCGCAGCGGCAACGATCCGCGCCTTGAAGACGGGCGGCGTGGGGCTGCGATCATTCAGAAAGCGCAAAGCGTCATCGCCGTCCGCTCCGCCGCCCAGAACGACGACGGCGCCGGTCATCGATAGCTGGAACGCGAGGCGCCCGCGCAGCGGCCCCAGCGGGAAGACGCGCCCCGAGCCAATGCCGGCGCCGCCGTCCACGACGACGATGCTAAAATCCTTCTTGATCGAGGGGTTCTGAAAGCCATCGTCCATGATGATGGCATCGACATGCAGGCTCTGAAGCAGCTTCGCGCCCGCCGGCCGGTCCCGGCTCACAACCGTGGGCGCCGCGCGCGCAAGCAAAAGCGGCTCGTCCCCAACCTGGTCCGCGCTGTCCGCTTCCTGAACGAGATGAGGCCCGCGCTCGCTGCCGCCATACCCGCGCGTGAGAAAGCCGGGGTTATGGCCGGCCGCCTGAAGCAGCGCGGCGAGTTTCAGCGAGACGGGCGTCTTGCCGGCGCCGCCCATGGTGAAATTGCCGACGCAAATCACGGGCAGAGCGCTGCGATAGGGCTTCGCTTTCCGGAACCGCCGCTCCACAAGGGCGCCGTAAATGGCGGAGACAGGCCAAAGCGCATGCGCCGCCCGCGGGGTTTTCCCATACCACCAGGCTGGCGGCTCAAGCCGCATGGCCGGCCTCGAAATCAGGGTGCAAGGCCGGCTCCGCGGGGAGATAGGGGTGCAGCGCGGCGATGGTTTTTTCGAGCGCGCCTTCGAGGGTCCTGATTGCGTCGGCGGCGCGGCGCTTCATCCCGGCGGCTTCGTCCTGGTTTTCGAATAGCGACCTCACCGCGGCGGCGAGGTCGTCCGGCCCCGCCACCATCCGGCAGCCTTCGTAGCGCTGGAGAACGGTGTACGTCTCCGCGAAATTGAAAACATGCGGGCCGCTCAGAACCCCCGAGCCAAGCTTGATCGCCTCAATGGGGTTCTGCCCGCCGTGAGGCACGAGCGAGCCGCCGATAAAGGAGAGCGGGGCCAAGGAATAAAACAGGCCAAGCTCCCCGATGGTGTCGGCGATATAGACTTGCGTCTCCGAGCCTGCCGCTTGCCCCCGCGACCGGGCGGCGTTCCTCAAGCCGCGGCCAGCGAGAAGCGAAGCGATGGCGTCGCCCCGATCGGGATGGCGGGGGACGATGACGGTTAGAAGCGCAGGCATCGCGCTTTGCAGCATCTCATGCGCACGCGCGACCGCCTCGTCCTCGCCCGGATGCGTGCTCGCCGCAAGAAAAACCGGCCTGTCGCCAAAACTCCGGCGCAGCTCTTGCATCGCCCTGGCATCGACAGGGGGAGGCGGCGCATCGTATTTCAGGTTGCCGGTGACGACGGCGTTTCTCGCGCCGAGGCCGGCAAGACGCTTTGCAAAGCGCCAGTTTTGCGTGAGGACGAGATCGAACCGGGAAAAGACCGGCTTGCTCAAGCTCGAAAGCCGAGCCCAGCGCTTGGTCGAATGCTGCGACATGCGCGCATTCACGAGCACAAGCGGAACGCCGCGCTCGCTCGCCTCCACGATGAGGTTCGGCCAAATCTCCGATTCCGTGAAAAGGCCGAGATTAGGACGCCAATGCTCGATGAACCGGGAGCAAAAACGCGGGCTGTCCAGCGGCATGAACTGATGGACCGCTCCCTTGGGAAGCCGGGCGGCCGCGATCCTGGCGGAGGTCACCGTGATCGTCGTAAGCAGGAGGTTCAGCGACGGATAGCGGCGCTTCAGCTCGTGCATCAGCGGCAGGACCGAGTTCGTCTCGCCCACGCTCGCTGCATGAAACCAGAACAGCGGGCCGTCGGGACGGGGAGCGCTCGCCAGCCCAAGGCGCTCCGGCAAACGCGCGGGCTCTTCCTTTCCGCGCGCGGCGCGGCGCCTGAGGATCGCCATGGCGGCAGGGCGCGCGGCCCAGGTCGCGCCGCGATAAACCGAGAGCAGCGCGCCGGACCGGGGAATATCCGACTGCTTCTTCGGCAGCGTCCGCCTGACGTCGCCGCCCGCGAGTTCATAAGCGCGCTCCGTGGTCGCGTTCATCGCCGCTTCCACACGCTGACGGAAATGCTCCATCGTCGCGTCGTCGGCGTCGCGCGGCACGTAAATGGGCTGGCCGACCACCATGGCGAGCTTCGTGAACGGCAGATTGATAGTCAGCCGGCTCCAGGTCGGCAGCGTGAGGAAACGGCTCGTCGCGGTAGCAAAAGGCACGATCGGCCGTCCCGAAATCCGCGCGAGCGTAACGATCCCCATCCCTGCGACACGAGCCGGGCCGGGCGGCACGTCGGCCGTCATGGCGACCGTGACATTGGACTTCAGCGCTTTCAGCGCGGCCCTGAGCGCGCCGGCGCCTCCGCGGTCCTTGTCCGAGTCGCCCGAGCCAGCGCCGCGGATGAGGCCCATGTCGAAATGCAGAAGCGTGCGCCCGATCATCTCGCCGTCGGTATGTTTGGCGACCATGTTCACAACGGACACGGATTTCGGCTTGACCAGGGGGAGCAGCAGGAACTGGCCATGCCACATGGCCGCGATCATCGGATTGAGCTTCTCCAGATAGGCGTCAGTCTCGGCGGGTTCTCGGATCGCCTCGGAGGTGTTCAGGACCGTTCGAATATGGCCCGCGGCGAGCGAGCTTGCGGCGTGGAGGAAGAACTCCGACTGCTGCAGGCGCCGGCCGAGCCCTTTAGCCTTCTTTGGAGCAGGCGTCGTCATCGAGCGCCGGCGTCTTTAGCGTGGAAGGGAGCGAGTATGATGTATGTCGATGGATCGGACATTCCGACTGTCGGTTGTTGGGCGCACCGCATTGGGCGAGAACCTATAACGCCTCGCCAATTCGTTTGAGCAGAATTTGATGCAATTTCTCCCCTGAAGCAAGAAATCCACGAACTTTTGCCTCGGCGGAGTTGAACCGCAGCGGCGAGCCGTCAGGCTCGGTGGCCCGGCCTCCGGCTTCGGACACGACAAGCGCTCCGGCGGCTACGTCCCACTCCCATTTCGGCTTCAACGCAAAGGTTGCGTCCGCCTGGCCCGAGGCGACGAGAGCCATGCGATAAAGGATTGAGTTCGCCCAGACAGGCGTCACGGGGGGCCAGGGCGTGCGCCAGCGGCTGTTCTTCAGGAGCGACTCGGTCAAGATCAGCCTCGCGCCGGAAAGCTCGCTTCGTTCGCTGGCGTATATCTTGCGTCCGTTGAGGAAGGCGCCCTCGCCCGCTCGCGCCTCGAAGGTTTCGCCTCGCAGCGGGTTGACGATGACGGCGAGCACCGGCAGGCCGTCTTCGACGAGGGCGAGCGCGATGGTCCAATCGTCGCGGCCTTGGATGAAGGCTCGCGTTCCGTCGATGGGATCGACGACCCAGACGCGCCGGGCCTCGAGCCGGCCGGCATGATCGGCGCTTTCCTCCGACAGCCATCCGTAATCGGGACGCGCCCCGCGAAGCCGCTCGGCCAACAGCGCATCGACGGCGTGATCCGCTTCGGTGACGGCGGAGCCGTCCGCCTTGCGTCCTTTTTCGATGGATCGGCCCCAATAGCTCAGCGCGACCGCCCCGGCTTCCTTCGCGGCGCTGCGGAGAAGATCGTAATCCTCGGATCGGTTATCCCTCATGCTAGCTAAATGCTAGCTTTACGAGGATATCGCAACCGGAATCGCATCCACTGCCAGAGCCAGGAACACGATGGCGCCGAAGACGTGATTGCTGCGAAAGCGATCGAGACAATTCTGGGGGTCGTCGATGTCGAGCGTCGCCACCTGCCAGATGAGATGCGCGCTTGCAATAGCCATGCCCGCGTAAAACCAAACGCCCGCTTCCACAATCCAGCCGGAAAACGCCAGCCCTCCCAAGGTGATGCCGTAGAACAGGCTGAGCCACGCCGGCGTGTTCTTGCCGAACCGAAGCGCCGTCGACTTCAAGCCTATAACGGCGTCGTCCTCCTTGTCTTGATGCGCGTAGATCGTGTCATAGCCGATGGTCCAGGCGACAGAGGCGGCGTAAAGAATCACCGGCGCCAATCCCAGCGCGCCGAACGTGGCCGCCCATCCCATGAGCGCGCCCCAGGAAAAGGCGAGTCCGAGAAAAGCCTGCGGCCAGAAGGTCACACGCTTCATCAAGGGATAGATCAGGACGACGCCGACAGAGGCGAAGCCCAGGCAAATCGCGAACATGTTGAACTGGATCAGCACCAGGAGCCCGACAAAGCACAGCGCGACAATGAGCGCGAAAGCGGCGCGCAGCGTAATTTGGCCGCTCGCTAGCGGACGGGCTTGCGTCCGGGCGACTTTTGCATCGATATCGCGGTCGATGATGTCGTTATAGATGCAGCCCGCGCTGCGCATTGCGAAGGCGCCAATGGCGAAAACAATGAGCAGCCCAATATCGGGAAGTTCCTGGTCCGCCCGTCCGGCCAGCGCCGTCGACCACCAGCATGGCCAAAGCAGCAGCCAGACGCCGATGGGCCGGTCTGCGCGCATGAGGCGCAGCCATGGCTTCAGCCTCTCAGGGGCGAGGCGGTCAACCCAATTCTTGCGCGGGGCATCGGGGATTGACCCGACGGTCGCACTTGCAGGCTTGCTATCCGCTGGCATTGTCGCTCGCTCATTCGCACGTGATTTCCCCGCAGCGCCGAAGACTGCAAATACTATGCTAAAATTTAGAGGCTGTCTTATGTCCTCACCACAAAAAGCTAGCGCGCGCAATGGCTGAACAGAGGCTCTTTGTCGCAAACTTTGACGGATGCGCCGGAGAACTGACGCTGACTCAAGCGCAATCGCACTATCTTTTGAATGTTTTGAGACTTTCGAAAGGGTCGCGCCTTCTCGTCTTTGACGGGGCGTCCGGAGAGTGGCGAGCCGAAATCGCGAGCGCCAAAAAGCTCTGCGCCCTTCGCTTGATCGAGAAGGTGCGCGAGCAGACGGCGGCTCAGGATATTCATTATGCGTTCGCGCCCCTGAAGCAGGGAAGGCTCGACTACATGGTTCAGAAAGCCGTCGAAATGGGCGCTTCCTCGCTTCAGCCTGTCATCACGTCGCATACCGCCGTCTCAAGGGTGAATGTCGAGCGGATGCGCGCCAACGCCATCGAAGCCGCGGAGCAGTGCGGCGTCCTCTCAATTCCGGGGATCGAGGCGCCCGTCAAGCTTGCGGCCTTGCTCAAAGCTTGCGAAACGGGCCGAACTATAGTTTTTTGCGACGAACGCGCGGGAACATCGTCCCCGATCGAGGCTCTGGAGAAGCTGAGGGGCCGGCGAATCACGGCGCTGGTCGGCCCGGAGGGCGGCTTCTCGGAAAGCGAACGCGAAGGGCTGCTTTCCCGGAGTTTCGTGTGTCCCATATCGCTGGGGCCGCGGATCATGCGCGCCGACACTGCGGCGGTCGCCGTTCTCGCCCTTCTGAACGCCGTCGCCGGCGATTGGCGCCCATGAATGGAACGCAGGAGCGAACCGTTATCATCAAGCGGTGATAATCGTGTGCAAACGAGTATCTAACACAAGTTGCGACAGATCGGAACCTCATGGCAGCCAGCGGTAAAGAAGCCTCTCTTATCCAGAGCCGCGACGATCTCGTCGCGCATATCGAAAAAGGCGCCAAGCCCAAGGCCGAATGGCGCATCGGCACCGAGCACGAAAAGATTCCCTTTTACCGCGAAAGTTTGCGGCCCGTGCCCTATGAAGGCCCGGCGGGCATCGGCGCGCTCTTGCGCGGACTTGCGGACCGCTTCGGATGGCGGCCCGTCTACGACCTGGACAAGATCATCGCGCTGGAGGAGCCGTCGGAGCATCTTGGGGGCTCGATCACGCTTGAGCCTGGCGGCCAGTTCGAATTGTCGGGCGCGCCCGTCACGACAATCTTCCAGACCTGCGAGGAGGTGGGCCGCCATCTGCAGCAAGTCCGCCAGATCGCCGACCCGCTCGGCATCTCGTTTCTGGCTCTTGGCTATTCGCCGCTGTGGACGCTGGAAGAGACGCCGCGCATGCCGAAAAGCCGCTACGGCATCATGACCGCCTACATGCCGAAGGTGGGGTCGCTCGGCCTCGACATGATGTACCGCACCGCCACCGTGCAGGTGAACCTCGACTTCGCCGACGAAGCCGACATGGTCAAAAAGCTGCGCGTTTCGCTCGCTCTGCAGCCCATCGCCACGGCGCTGTTCGCCAATTCCCCCTTCAAGGAAGGCAAGCCAAACGGCTATCTCAGCCTTCGCAGCGCGATCTGGCTCGACACCGACAATGCGCGAGCCGGCATGCTGCCCTTCGCGTTCGAGGACGGCATGGGCTACGAGCGCTATGTGGATTACGCGCTCGATGTGCCAATGTATTTCGTGCGCCGCGACGGGAAATATATCGACGCTGCGGGCGAGTCATTTCGCGACTTTCTCGAAGGCAAGCTGCCGCAACTGCCCGGCGAGAAACCCACCATCGCCGACTGGGCCGACCACCTCACCACGATCTTCCCCGAGGTGCGCCTCAAGCGCTACCTGGAAATGCGCGGCGCCGATAGCGGGCCATGGCGCAGCCTTTGCGCGCTCCCGGCGCTATGGGCTGGCCTCCTCTACGATCAGGCGAGCCTCGACGCCGCCTACGATCTTATCAAGGACTGGACAGCGGAGGAGCGCCAGCAGCTTCGCAACGACGTTCCCCGGCTCGCTTTGCGGACGCCGTTCCGGGATGGGACCGTGCTCGACATTGCGCGTCAGGCGCTCGATATCGCCGCCGGGGGGTTGAAAGCGCGCGGCCACAGCAACCTGTTCGACGACGAGACGAAGTTCCTCGGCCCGCTTCGGGAGTTTGTGGAACGAGGCCAAACGGCCGCCGACGCGCTTCTCGCGCGCTATCATGGCGAGTGGGGCGGCGATGTGAGGCCGGTCTTCGCCGAGAACGCTTACTGAGTGGTCCCGAGCCAGAGCCTTGCATTTAAATCCAAAAAATTACAGTATATCTCTTCCTAGTGAGGCGTTTCCGTCCCGCTTTGCTTGAGCGCATTCATGTATTGTTTCCGGGTTAGAGCTAGCCAAGCTCAGGGCTTATTAAGTGAAGAGCAACACGCCCTTCGCCGTCATTTCTAAGTATTTCGGTTACTGGAGCCTAAACAGAACATTTTAATGAAAGCGCCTGCGGCTTGAGCAGGAACATTCCGTTGGCGAACGGGTTTGGCAGCTACCTGTTAATAAGAACCCGGAGAAAAACCATGAAATGCTTCACGGCTGCGGCCGTAGCTGTTCTTATGACGACGTCGGCTTTTGCCCAGCCCGTGCCCGGCGGGAATACCGCCCCGTCCGCAGTTCCCGATACCAGCCAGCCTCCAGGCAACAAGGGCGGGGCTCCTGGCCAATCGAGCGATATGAACGAGCATCCGGCGATGACCGCCGCGCAGACCCACAGCGCCGACGCCTCGCACTTCCAGACCAGAGAAGGTCAGGATCAATGGCTCGTCGGCAACGTCTGGCATAAGAGCGTCTATAATGCCGCCGGCCAGGCCATCGGCGACCTGAACGACATCGTCCTGGACAAGGACGGCAAGATCGCCGCACTCGTGATCGGCGTGGGCGGCTTCCTCGGACTTGGCGAGAAGAACGTGGCTGTCGACTTCGATCAGCTGAAGCAGAACGGCGGCATCTCGCCGAACAGGCTCGTGCTCAACTATAGCGAGCAGGATCTCCGCAACGCTCCGGCTTTCGTGCGGAATTCGAGCAGCAGCAATCGGTGACGCGATCGAGTAGAGGACGGCGCGCCGTCCTCTATCGACTAGCCCGGACGTAACAATCGGTCGGAGATCCCCTTAGAAATGAGAGAAACGCTTACCAGAGGACACTATCCATGCCGTCTGCCCGCACGCTCCAGGAGCTCTTTCTGTCCACGCTCCAGGATATCTATCACGGCGAAAAGCAAATCCTGAAAGCTTTGCCCAAGATGGCGAAACACGCCACGACGCCTGAGCTGAAGAAGGCTTTCCAGCATCATCGCGACCAGACCGAGGGACAGGTCGAGCGCCTGCAGCGCGTCTTCGAACTCATGGAAGCGCGCGCGCGCGGCCGCACCTGCGAGGCCATCGAGGGCCTTGTCGAGGAAGGCAAGGAGGTTATGGACGAGGCCGAGACCGGCGAGGTGATGGACGCCGGCCTGATCGCGGCCGCCCAAGCCGTCGAGCATTACGAGATCGCGCGCTATGGCACTCTGTGCGCCTGGGCGGAGGAACTCGGCATGAAGGAGGCCGCGAAGCTTCTGGGTCAGACTTTGCAGGAGGAGAAGCAGACCGACGCGCTTCTGAACAAGATCGCGATGCAGCGTGTGAATCGGAAAGCCGCGTAGTCGCTCTTTCGCCGCGCACGGCTCGCCACGGCCCCGCCTTATTTTTTCGGAATGCGGAGGTAGCGGCGAAGAGAGGGTGCGCAAAAGGCATGACCGGGCTGAGGGCGGCAACAGGCATACGGGCTTTGCAAGGACGTGGCGTTCCTTACCTGCCGGAAGCGATGCACAGGGCGGCGGTTGGCCGCCTCGGCCTGCGCCTGTCGAAGCGCTTCAGCCTGCCACTGTGGAAGCGCCTCGGCGTGCGCCTGTCCAAGGAAGAGTCCGGGAGCGCGCCTCGATGAGCGAACCCGCAGGCGCCGCGCAGTGGCCGGACCTTTCCGGCCGCCTCCTGGAAACGGGCCATGTCCTGCCCATCCGCGTCTATTTCGAAGACACCGACTTCTCCGGCTTCGTTTATCACACCGCGTATATGCGCTGGTGCGAGCGCGGCCGCTCCGACTATCTCCGCCTGCTTGGCGTCCATCACAACGCGCTCGCCGTTGGCGCCTTTGCGGGAGAGCCTTGCGTCTTCGTGTTGCGGCGGCTTAACGCCGAGTATCTGAGACCGGCGCGCATCGACGAAGCGCTCGAAGTGCACACGGCGCCCGGAGACTGCGCCAAGGCCAGCATCACGCTGCGCCAGACGATCCTGCGCGCCGGCCAGCCCGTCTTCCGGCTCGAAGCGCAATGCGTGCTGGTCTCGCTTAGCGGGCGGCTTCTGCGCTTGCCCGCGGCTCTGCTTGCGCTGCTGGCGCCGTGAGTCGGCGCCAAGATTTCGCTTCTCTTTGCTGCGACTCTTGGCAAGGCCGCCGCCAACCCGCTTAAGAAGTGCCCTTCCGCATGCTGCCGATGATCGCGATAGGCGGCAGCGTCGCCAGCGCGCTCGCCGGCAGCTCCCGCACATGGAGGTGATCCTGGCGCTTCGTGCGCAGCCGCACCTGCCGGATCGACTCGATGACCTCGGCGATGCGCACGCCCTTTGGGCAGCGCGTGTTGCAGGTCAGGCAGGACACGCACATCCAGATCGCCTCGGAATTCAACAGCTCGTCCTTGAGTCCGAGCTGTGCGAAGCGGATCATCTGGTGGGGCAGGATGTCCATGTATTTCGCCATCGGGCATCCGGCCGAGCACTTGCCGCACTGATAGCAGGCCAGCAGATCCTGCCCGGCCAGGCTCTCGATCTTTTCGATGAAAGCGTTGGCTGCGGCGCCGTCGCCGTTGATCTTCACGCTCATGGGTGGGGCCTCCGCTCGCCCGGCGCGAACCGGCTGCGCAGCATGGAGTGCCGCGCGGGGACGTTGCCGAGGCGGGCGAGCTGCTGAATCTTCACGTCCTCCGGCGTGTATGACGGCAGGATCAGCGGCGAGATCAGGTCCGTCTCGATGCCTTCGTCCTCAAGCTCGCGTGCGTGGGCCGTCACATGCTGCAGGCTGAGCTTGCCGAGTTCCACGGTCTTTGCGTATTCGGTCGCATTCTTCCCGGCGCGGCGGCCGAAGACGTTGTAATCGAGCACCGAATTGCCCATCAGGCGGTTGCGGCCATGCACGCCGCCCGAAGCTTCGCCCGCCACGTAAAGGCCGGGAATGGATGTCTCGCAGCGGTCGTTGATGCCGACGCCGCCATTCTGGTAGTGCAGCGACGGGTAGATCAGCATCGGCTGTTTCGTGATGTCGATGCCGAAGCGGTCGAACTGGCGGCACATGCCGGGGAATTGGTGGCGGATGTAGCCGTCGCCATGGATCTGGTCGATGATCGGCGAGTCAAGCCATACGCCGGTGCGGCCGATATAGGTGTCGATGCCGTTGTTGCGCTCGGGGCTGCACTCGCGGATGATCGCGGCGCTCTCGATGTCGCGCGGCTCGCGCGGGAAGACGAACAGCTCGCCGAATTTGTTAAGGGGCTGACCGCCCGCGCCCCGGATCTTCTCGGTGATGAGGAAGCCCGCGATCTGCTCGGGAAATACCGCGCCCGTGGGGTGATACTGCACCGAATCCATGAATTTGAGCTTCGCGCCGGCGCGGTAGGCCATGACGAAGCCGTCGCCGGTTGCGCCGTAATGGTTCGTTGTGGCGAAGCCGCGGATATGGAGGCGGCCGAAGCCGCCCGTCGCGATGATGGTGGCCTTCGCCTTGACCGTCAGGAACTGCTCCGTGTCGAGGCTGTAGAGCACCGCGCCCGCGCATTGCCCCTTGTCATCGAGGATCAGCTCCACTGCCGGCTCGAACTCGCGGATCGCGATCATATCGGGGTGGTTTTTCACCTCGTCCATCAGCGTGCGCATGATGATGGCGCCGATATAATCGCGGCAGGAGACCATGCGCTTGCGCGAAGTGCCGCCGCCATGCAGAACCTGGATGCTGCCGTCGGGCATCTTGTCCCACATGACGCCGAGGTTTTCGAGTTCGCGCACCACTTCGGGGGCGTCCTCGGTCAGCACGCGCACCAGCTCGGGATCGTTCTCGAAATGACCGCCGCCGATGGCGTCGAGGTAGTGGCGTGTCGGCGAATCGGTGCGGGAGACGGCCGCCTGCATGCCGCCCTCGGACATCATTGTATTCGCGTCGCCGAGGCGCAGCTTCGTCGCGATGAGCGATTTCACGCCCTTGCGCGCCGCCTCGATCGCCGCCCAGCAGCCCGCGCCGCCGCCGCCGATGATAAGGAGATCCGTCTCGTAGTCGGGCTCAAGCAAATGGATGTTCATCAGCTTGGGCGCGATCATGGAATGCGCTTCCAAGAGGTCGGCCACCTCGGTGGTAAGCTCCTCGCCCTTGTTGGGGCCGACGCGGACGACGCGCTTGGCGCCCTGCGAGAAATCCGGGTGATAATTGGCGAGCACGTCCGCCCGCTCTTCCGCATTCATGGGTTGATAGACGGGCTGGCCGGACAGCGCCAGATCGAGCCGCTTCGGGCGGGTCCGCTCGACCTCTTTCAGCAAGCCGGCGAGATAGTCAGGATACATGGTTCACTCCCAGGAAGCGGCCGGTTCGTAATTGCCGGCGTTGATTTCAGAAATCGCAGGCGCGGATCATGGCGTTCGCTCAAGGCTCGATGTCGCGCGCATAGTAGAGCTTGGAGAGGCTCGCCTTATCCAAGGCCATGAGCTCCCTGTACTCGGCGCTGTATTTGCCGGAACGGACCTCCGCGATCCTGTCGTCGAGTTCCTGGCTCTCCTTGCGCAGATAGCGGCCGGTGAGGCGCTTCGACAGGATGCCGACCTCGTGCTGGATGATCTCGGCCGGGCAGCGCAGCGCGCACAGCCCGCAGGCGACGCAGTCGAACGACATATCCGCCACCGCCGCGATGTCGCCGCGCATGGCGGACTGGATGTAGTCCATCACCGGCAGGCCTTGCGGGCAGGCCTTGGTGCAGGTGCCGCAGGCGACGCAGCGGAAGGTGACGGGATAGACCTGCAGGATCGCATTCACGTCCGGCGTCAGCTTCTCCAGGTCGTAGACCGCCTTCTCCATCGGCACGGACGGGATCTGCGTGAGCGACATGCCCTCCTTCACGAGCGTCGTGCAGGCGAGCCCCGTATGCAGCTTGTAGTCGCCGGGCAGGCGATAGATGGTGCCGCAGGCGCCGCAGAACCCTTCGCGGCAGCCCGCGCCACGGATAATCTGATGGCCAGCATATTCGATGGCGCGCATGATGGTGGCATGCTCGGGCACAACGTGGCGCTTGCCATTGATGTACACGTTCACCATGTTCGCGCGCACCTGCTGGCGCTTGCCCCCCTCTTCGCGGTGCTCGGCTTCCTTTTGCATTTCCGTTCCTCGTTGGGCGACCATGCTGCGCCCGCTTGTTATTGATTAGGCCGCGCTTTTCGCGGCGCTTTGGTATTCCTCGATCTGGTCGAAGTTCATGTAGCGGTAGACGTCGCCCGCCTGTTTGTTGACGGCCTCGATGTGCTGCATGTACTCGGCGGCCGTCGGGATGCGGCCCAGAAGCGCGCACACCGCCGAAAGCTCGGCCGAGCCGAGATAGACGCGCGTGTCGATGCCGAGCCGGTTCGGGAAGTTCCGCGTCGAGGTCGACATCGCGGTCGATCCTTTGCGCGTCTGCGCCTGGTTGCCCATGCAGAGCGAGCAGCCCGGCATCTCAATGCGCGCGCCCGACGTGCCGAAGTTGCTGTAATAGCCCTCCTGCGTGAGCAACGCCGCGTCCATTTTCGTCGGCGGCGCGATCCAGAGCCGCGTCGGAATGTCGGTCTTTCCGGCCAGGATTTTGCCCGCGGCGCGGAAGTGGCCGATATTTGTCATGCAGCTCCCGATGAACACCTCGTCGATTGTGTCGCCGGCGACCTCGGAGAGAAGCTTCACGTCGTCCGGATCGTTCGGACAGGCGACGATCGGCTCCTTGATCGCGCTTACGTCGATCTCGATGACGGCGGCGTATTCGGCGTCGGCGTCGGCTTCGAGAAGCTTCGGATCGGCGAGCCACGCTTCCATCTCGCCGATACGCCGCTCCAGCGTGTGGCGATCCTGGTAGCCGTTCGCCACCATCCAATTCAGAAGCGCCACATTCGAGCGGACATATTCGATCACCGGCTCCTTGTTGAGGCGCACCGCGCTGGCGGCCGCGGAGCGCTCGGCCGAA
Organism: uncultured Alphaproteobacteria bacterium; assembly: GCA_963748525.1. Lineage (GTDB taxonomy): Bacteria > Pseudomonadota > Alphaproteobacteria > Rhizobiales > Rhodomicrobiaceae > Rhodomicrobium. Next base: position 406,048 of record CAVVJJ010000015.1, on the reverse strand, counting down.
GCGTTGGCGAGTTCGAACGCCTGCTCGACTTTGAGCGTCTCAAGCCCCTCAATCTCCAGGATCGCGCCAGAGAAGACGTTCTTCTTGCCCTTCTTCTCGACGGTGAGGAGACCGTTCTGGATGGCGGCGTAGGGAATGGCGTTCACAAGGTCGCGCAACGTGATGCCCGGCTGAAGCTCGCCCTTGAAGCGGACGAGCACCGATTCCGGCATGTCGAGCGGCATCATGCCTGTCGCGGCTGCGAACGCCACAAGCCCCGAGCCCGCCGGGAAGGAGATGCCGAGAGGGAAGCGCGTGTGGGAATCGCCGCCGGTGCCGACCGTATCCGGCAAAAGCATGCGGTTCAGCCAGGTGTGGATGACGCCGTCGCCGGGGCGCAAGGAGACGCCGCTGCGCGTCGAGATGAACTCGGGCAGCGTCGCGTGCGTCTTCACATCGACGGGCTTCGGATAGGCCGCCGTGTGACAGAAGGACTGCATGACGAGGCCCGCCGAGAAACCCATGCAGGCCAGATCCTTCATCTCGTCGCGGGTCATCGGGCCGGTGGTGTCCTGCGAGCCGACGGTGGTCATGCGCGGCTCGCAATAGGCGCCGGGGCGCACGCCCTTGCCCTCGGGCAGGCCGCAGGCGCGCCCCACCATCTTCTGCGCGAGCGTGTAGCCCTTGCCGGTTTCGGCTGGCTGGGCGGGCAGGCGGAACAATGTGGATGGCGGCAGGCCGAGCGCGGCGCGGGCCTTCGAGGTCAGGTCGCGGCCGACGATGAGCGGGATGCGGCCGCCCGCGCGAACTTCGTCGAAGATCACGTCCGACTTCACCTTGAACTCGGCGATCACGTCGCCGTTCTTCAGGGCCTTGCCTTCGATCGGGCGGAGTTCGATCACGTCGCCCATGTCCATCTTGGACACGTCAAGCTCGACCGGCAGCGCGCCCGCGTCTTCCATGGTGTTGAAGAAGATCGGCGCGATCTTGTTGCCAAGGCAAACGCCGCCGAAGCGCTTGTTCGGCACGAACGGGATGTCTTCGCCCGTCCACCACAGCACGGAGTTGGTGGCGGATTTGCGCGAAGAGCCGGTGCCGACCACATCGCCGCAATAGGCGACGGGAAGGCCCTTGGCCTTGAGCGCCGCGAGCAGTTTGATCGGGCCGGCCTTGCCGGGCTCGTCCGGCTCGTTGCCGGGGCGCGGGTTCTTCAGCATGGCGAGCGCATGCAGCGGGATGTCGGGGCGGCTCCAGGCGTCGGGCGCGGGCGAAAGGTCGTCGGTGTTGGTTTCCCCCGTGACCTTGAAGATCGTGACGGTGAGGCTTTCGGGCACGCCCGGCCGCGAGGTGAACCATTCGGCGTCGGCCCAGGATTGCAGCACGGCCTTGGCGTTGGCGGCGGCGGGCAGGTCCGAGGCGGCGAGCGCCCTCACGTCGTTGAAGTAGTCGAACATCAAGAGCGTATGCTTCAGCGCCTGCGCCGCGGCCGCGCCGCATTCCGGGCAAGACAGAAGTTCGACGAGCGGCTTGATGTTGAAGCCGCCGAGCATCGTGCCGAGAAGCTCCGTCGCGCGCACCTTGGAGATGAGCGAGGACGACTCCTGCCCCAACGCCACTTTCGCCAAATATTCGGCCTTCACCCTGGCTGCGTCGTCCACGCCCGCCGGAACGCGGTTCGTGATGAGATCGACCAGGAACGCCTCTTCGCCCGCAGGCGGGTTCCGCAACAGGCCGACCAGCTCGGTCGTCTGCTGCTTGGACAGCGGCAGCGGCGGGATTCCGAGAGCGGCGCGTTCGGCGACATGGGCGCGATAAGCTTCAAGCATCGTCAAAGTTCCCTAGAGGCTGAAGTGAGGGCCATCCCCATCCCTTCCACTGTGTCATCCTATCTTAACCGAGAGCGGCGAGCGTAGCGTTTAAAGTCTTGCTGGGCCGCATGGCTCTGGAGGTTTTGTCGAAATCCGGGTGATAATAGCCGCCAGTGTCCTGGGGCTTTCCTTGCGCCCCGGCCAGCTCGGCCAGGATCGTCTGCTCGTTCTCCGACAGCGCCTTCGCCAAGGGAGCGAACCTCGCCTGAAGCTCCGCATCCTTCGTCTGCGCCGCCAGCGCCTGCGCCCAGTAGAGCGCGAGATAGAAGTGCGAGCCGCGGTTATCGAGCTCGCCCACCTTGCGGGCCGGAGAGCGGTTGTTGTCGAGTATTTTCGCGTTGGCCTGGTCGAGCGTCTCCGCCAGCACCTCCGCTTTCTTATTTTTGAAGACCTGGGCCAGATGTTCGAGCGAGACGCCGAGCGCGAGGAATTCGCCGAGCGAATCCCAACGCAGATAGCCCTCTTCCTGGAACTGCTGGACGTGCTTCGGCGCGGAGCCGCCGGCGCCCGTTTCGAACAGGCCGCCGCCATCCATCAGGGGCACGATGGAGAGCATTTTCGCGCTGGTGCCGAGTTCCAGGATCGGGAACAGGTCGGTGAGGTAATCGCGCAGCACATTGCCGGTGACGGAGATCGTGTCCTTGCCTTGGCGGATGCGCTCCAGCGAGAACTTCGCGGCCTCCTCGGGCGGCAGGATGCGAAGATCGAGGCCGCTCGTATCGTGATCCTTCAGGTAGCGCTCCACCTTCTTGATGATTTCGGCGTCGTGGGCGCGGTTCTCGTCGAGCCAGAAGACAGCCGGCGTGTTGGAAAGGCGCGCGCGCGTGACGGCCAGCTTCACCCAATCCTGGATGGGCGCGTCCCGAACCTGGCACATGCGGAAGATGTCGCCCGGCTCGACGTCCTGTTCGAGCAGCGTGTTGCCGGAGGCGTCCACCGCGCGGACCTTCCCTTTGCCCGGAACCTCGAAGGTCTTGTCGTGGGAGCCGTATTCCTCGGCCTTCTGGGCCATGAGCCCGATATTGGGCACGCTGCCGATGGTGCGCGGGTCGAGGGCGCCGTGCTTTTTGCAGTCCTCGACGACCGCCTGATAGACCGTGGCGTAGCAGCGGTCGGGGATGATCGCCTTGGTGTCGTGCAGCTTGCCGTCCGTGCCCCACATCTTGCCGCTATCGCGGATCATGGCGGGCATGGAGGCGTCGACGATCACGTCGCTCGGCACGTGCAGGTTGGTGATCCCCTTGTCGGAGTTCACCATCGCAAGTTCCGGGCGCTTCGCGTATTCCGCCTTGATGTCGGACTCGATGGCGGCGCGCTCCGCGTCGGAAAGCTTGCCGAGCTTGGCATAGAGATCGCCAAGGCCGTTGTTGGGATTGAAGCCGATCTTCTCCAGCGCCGCGGCGTGCTTTGCGAACACGTCCTTGAAGAAGACCGAGACCGCATGGCCGAACATGATCGGATCGGAGACCTTCATCATGGTCGCCTTGAGGTGCAGCGACAGAAGCACGCCTTTCGCCTTGGCGTCCTCGATCTCGGCGGCCAGGAACTCGCGCAGGCTGCGCGCGCTCATCACGGCGGCGTCGATCACCTCGCCCGCCTTGTAGGCGGTTTTATCCTTCAGCACCGTGATCGCGCCATCGTCGCCAACGAACTCGATGCGGAAGCTGCCGGCCTCAGTGACGGTGATGGACTTCTCGCTGCCGTAGAAGTCGCCGGACGCCATATGCGCAACGTGGGTTTTCGAGTCGGGGCTCCACGCTCCCATCTTGTGCGGGTGCTTGCGGGCGTATTGCTTCACGGATGGCGCGGCGCGGCGATCCGAGTTGCCCTCGCGCAGCACCGGGTTCACCGCGCTGCCGAGCACCTTCGCATAGCGCGCCTTGATCTCCTTCTCCGCGCTGGTCTTCGGCTCCTCGGGATAATCGGGGATAGCGTAACCCTGGCCCTGAAGCTCCTGGATCGCGGTTTTAAGCTGCGGGATGGAGGCGCTGACGTTCGGCAGCTTGATGATGTTGGCTTCCGGCGTCTTCGCGAGGTCGCCAAGGAAGGCAAGATCGTCGGATTGGCGCTGAGCGGGCGTCAGGTTTTCGGGGAAACTCGCGATGATGCGGCCTGCGAGCGAGATGTCCCTTGTCTCGACGTCGACGCCGGCGGCGCGGGTGAATGCCTGCACGATGGGCAAGAGCGAGTATGTTGCGAGCGCCGGGGCTTCATCGACTTTCGTCCAGAAGATCTTCGGGGCTTGGGTCATGTCGTAAACCTCAAAAAGTTACAGCCAGCTCTTCCGGCTCATGCGCTTTAAACGACGAAGGTGCATTGGGACGCCGGCGTTCTGGTGTCCATGTTGCGGCCGCGGTTGATGTGATCGTCGATTTCGCCCGCGCAGCCAACCATCCGTCCGAACAGGAAGGCGGTGAACGCCGCGTTTTCGAGCGCCTCCTCGGAGAAGGCGCCGGAGCGATAACGCGGCCACAGCGTCTTGAGCAGCAGCGCCGCGATGACTGCGTCGATGTTGACGCAGAAGACGTTGGCGGTGACGCCGTTATCGTAGAGCGCCTGCACCACGGCGCTATAAAAATCGTGGAAGACGTTCGTCTCGCCGCGCTCCTTGAAGAGCTTCGCGAGGTAGACCTCGCGCGGGTCCTTGTTGACGAGCTGGTTCTTGAAGACCGGGTGGTTGACGCCCGGAATGTTCTGAATATCGCCGCCGACGCCTTTCTTCGCCTTCTTTTGCGCGGCGAAGGCCAGCGCGAACTTCGTGGCCATGGCGGTGAGGTCGAGGCCGTGGTTCGCGGCGGCCGCGTCCTTCAGGTCCGTGCCGCCGAACTGGTCGATCAGGAACTGGATGCCCTCGAAGCCGTTGCCGCCATGCGCGAAGCCGGTATGGGTCAGAAAGCCGATCATCGCCTTGTTGATCTGCACGCGCTCCGGCGTTTCCGGGCCGTCTGCGGAGACGGCGCCCTTGCATCCTTGCGCCGAGATGGTGCCGACGCCGTTGGAAATGATGAGGCCGAGGATAACCTGGAGCGGGAAGAGCTTCTCGGGCGTCGGCGTTTCTCCCAGCAGCGCCAGGTAGGCGATCTCGGTCGCAGACCAGCCGTTGATGAGATCTTTCACCGGCACGCCGCAGAACACGCCGCTCTTATGCTTCGAAGCATCGGCCGAGGCGCCGATGATCGCGGCGAAGAGGCGGGCGTACCAAGGGAAATTCCGCGCCGTGTTGCGCGTGATCTTCTTCTTCATCAGCGCGCCCCACGAGATCGTCGTCGTGATGGCGGCGAGCACCGCATCCGCCGTCGGATTTCCCGGCAGCGACCTGAGGTAGTTGACGAAGACGGATTTCGCGCCGCGCACTTTCAACCCGGCGAGCATGGCCGCGGCCTTGGGGTCGGCGTTCTTGCCCGTCAGCGCGGCCAGTTGATCGGCGTTCGCGCGAATGCCGGAGAAATCGAAGCCGTCCTGATCGCCGGCTTGCAGCCCGGACTGGCCGAACAGGTCGATCAGCACATCCGCCGCCTTGCGGGCGCCCGCCACGGTCTTCGGGCCGACGAAGACGCAAGCCGTCGCCAGCACCGTATTCGGCGCGCTGCCGGATTCGCGCGCCGCATTGACGGCCCTCATCACGGCTTCGTCGAGATCCACCTCGGCGGCGATTGCGGTGTTGAACAGCGCGTTGTCGTTGTCGTCGTTGTGCTCGCGGATCAGCGCGAGGCAATAATTGGATTCAAGCGGGTATTTGGCCGTGTCGAGGATGGAGACGCCGCTCACGCGCGTGACCTGCGACTTGGGGTCCATGATCGAGCTGCCGGAGCGGTCCTTCATGGATTCGCGCGGGAACACGGTGCCGACCTGTCTGGATAGGTCTGCGATCTGCGTCTTGTAAGGTTCGATCGGCTCGATCAGCGGAATATCGAGTTCAGCCGGCAGGGGCAGCCCCTGGTTGCTGCCGAACCAGGGCTTCAGCGTGAGGTCGCCCTCGGGCGCGAAGTCCGGCTGGACGCCATGCAGCTTCATCACCGCCGTCAGCGCCGCCGGGATGTGCGCAATATTGGTGACCACCGCCCCATACCGGGAAAGGATCGGCTTTTCCGGCGTGTAGATGCCGTCGACCTCAAGCGTCTTCTGGAGCCACTTTTCCTTGGCTTCGGCGCTGTCGCCTGAGCCGCCCATGGCGCCCGCGTGGCCCACCGCGCGCGTCAGCTTCGCCTTCCAGCGCCCGACCACGCAGGCGATGACCGGCTTGTTGAACTGGAGGTGCTCCTCATAGTAGCCGCCCGGCTCGACATACATAACTGCCGCCTTGGAGCGCGCATCATTGCCGAATGCGTAGGCAAACTCCGCCGGCGCAAAGCAGATGTAGACGTCCTTGCCGCTCGATATGCTGGTAGTCGTGCCCCAGCCGGCGGCGGCGAGATAGGACGCCATGGTCGTGGTGAAGTTGCCCGAGTTTGAGTAAATCGCCACCGACCCCTTCTTGATCGTCTCGCCGGGCTTGTCGCCGCCGAGCGCGCCTCCGATGCGGACGTTGTTCCATGCATCCGCCATGCCAAGGCAGTTGGGGCCAAAGAGATCGACGCCGCGCTGCTGCGCCATCGCGCGGATTTCGCGCGTGTCGTGGACGGCGACCTTTTCGGTGAGGATGACGATCTTGTGCACGTCGCGGTTCACGCGCATCAGCTCGAAAGCGCCGTCGCGCACGGCAGCGGGCGGCAAATGGATCACGCCGACATTGAACCTGTAGCCGGCGTCCATGCCTTCGCGCACGTTATTGAAGACGGGAATCGGGCCGGCCGGCGTCTCCAGCACCTCGCCGCGGCGTCCGGGCGACGTGCCGAACACGATATTGCCGCCGGAATAGGCGTGGCTGACGGGCGCGACGCCTCGCGATTCATTGCCAAGGATGTTCAGGACGCAAACCCTGTCCTCCCTGGTGGCGAGTTCGGCGAGAGAATTGATGCCGACGAAATACTTGAACTTCGGAATGCCTTGATTGCCCATAGCAACCCCCAAACGGCCGTACGGCACGGCGCTCGAAATGATCAGAAACCCAGCTTCATTTGCCTACGGATCGTGCGCTTCATGCTGAGCACCCGAGCTTTCTGGCCAGCATTTCGCGTCCGCCGCTTTTCATCCATCTGTCGGCGTCCTGCGCGTAGCGGACCACGTCCGTCATGGCGGAATCGAAGCCGAAGATGCGGTAGGGCAGGCCCAGGAGATCGCAGACGTCCTTGAAGGCCAGCATGCCGCGCGCGAGGTTCGGGCCGCCGCGGCCGATCACGACATAGAGCGGCGTCGGGCCATTCTCGCTGTAATATTCGCGCAGCGCGTCCGCCATCGCGCGGAAGGTAACGAAAATATCCGTGTTGTTGGCCTTGCCGCCGATGATGAACAGCACGTTGGACTGTTTCAGCCAGTGCTTGAGGCAGATGCGCATGACCTCGCGCATTTTTTCATAGGGCGGATTGCCGCCGAAGTCCGACGAGATGATGGCGTCGTCGCCCAGGAACTCGGTCACAAGCGAATTGGCGCCGCCGCCGAAAGTGGGCGCGAGGATCGTGCCGTTCGGGTTGATGACGGATACGTCGGATTGCCCTTGATAGGTGCGGAGCTGGTTGATCTCCTGCTCGAAGTCGGAATAGTCCACCGCGAACAGGTCGTTCGGCAGGTTGAGGCGCTTCACGCGCGGGTCGTCGCGGTCGAAGCCGCATTTGAAATCGCAGGCGACGGGAGTCAGGCTGCGGCCCGTCGGCATCATGCGGACGGGGTTCAGCTCCAGCGTGGTCATGCCGTGGTGGTGGAAGAGATCCCACAGCTTCGGCAGGTTCTGCGCCAGCGGCGAGATGATCTCCTTCGGCGCCTTGATGTCCGACAAGGCGTTGGTGATGACGAAAGATTTAAGGCCCGTTATCGGGTCGAAGGGGATCTCGGCGATCTGCTCCTTCGACAGCTCCTCGATGTCCACGCCGCCGTGGTGGGTGATGGTGAGCGTCGGCGCGCGATACCGGGTCGAATCCGTGATGCAGACATACACTTCATGCTCGGCCGGCACGGCGCCCTCGAAGGTCACGCCCTGCGCCTTGGCGACTGCATTGCCGTGATGGTGCTCCACGAAGTAGAGCCGCTCCTTCTCCTTGATCGCGGTCTTCAAATCCTTGGCGCGGCCGATGAGGCCCGCCTTGCCCTTCTTTCCGACGCCGCCGCGAAAATTCGGCTTTATGAACACCTCGCCGCATTTGTCGATCAGCGCTTTGATCGCCTGATCGCTGGCTTCCGGGCCGAGCACGTCGGAGGTCGGGAATTCGACCAGCTTCAGAAGCCTAAATCCATAAAGCATCCCTGTAATTTGCATGGCGTCTTTCCTGCGAAACGAGTGTCATTGTCAGTATTCTTGCGGCAACGTCTTCAGCTGCGCCCAGGAGTAGACCGGCCCTTTCACGCAGACGTAATCCTTGCCGACGTTGCAGCGCCCGCATTTGCCGATGCCGCACTTCATCTTGTTTTCGATCGTTGTGTAGATCTGTTCGTCCGCGAACCCCATCTCGCGAAGATTATTGATCACGAACTTGATCATGATCGGCGGCCCGCAGGTGATCGCAATCGCGTTGTCCGGCTTCTGCGGCTTGTTCATGACATTGGCGGGGACGAAGCCGCAATAGCCTTCCCACCCTTCCTCGGGCGAGTCGATGGAGAGATAAACATCCGCCTTTCCGCGCAGCTTTTCGAGCTCGGCGGCGTACATGATGTCGCGCGAGGTGCGCCCGCCGTAGAAGACGGTGATTTCGCCGAAGTCGCCGCGGTTTTTCACAGCGGTCTGGATCACCGGCCAGATGGGCGCGAGCCCGCAGCCGCCGCCGATGAAGATGAGGTTCTTGCCCTTCCAGTCGTGGACCGGGAATTTGTTGCCGTAAGGGCCGCGCACGCCGATCACGTCGCCGACGCGCATGTCGTGAATGGCGGTCGTCACGCGCCCAGACTTCATGATGGAGAACTGCTTGTACTCCGTGATCGACGGGGCGGACGCGATCGAGATCATCGACTCGCCCTTGCCGAACACAGAGATCATGGCGCATTGGCCGGGTTCGTGGTCGAAGCCGTCGCCGTTCATGAACTCGACGCGGAACGTCTTGATGGCGCGCGCGCCGGGCACTTCTTCCTTGACGTGGACGATTTTCGCCAGCTTCGGCAAATAGGCATTGTCGGTCATGCCTGCGCCCCTTCCATGACGTTCGCGACGTGTACGATATCGATCCCCACCGGGCAATGCGTGATGCACCGTCCGCAGCCCGTGCATTGCTGCATCTTATGGTTCTCGACGAAGTACAGCAGCTTGTGACAGATGCGCTGGCGGAGCCGCGCGCCGATGTCGTCGCGCGGATTGTGACCCGAAGAGTGCATGGTGAAATCCGGGAACTGGCAGTTGTCCCAGGTTCGCACGCGCTCGCCTGCGAGCGGCGATCTGCTTGTAACCTCGTCGTTGATGTCGAAGCAGTGGCAGCTCGGGCAGAGATAGGTGCAGGCGCCGCAGCCTAGGCAGGCTTGTGCGAGCTTGTCCCACAGCGGCGAGTCGAAGTTCTGGCGGAGGGCTTCGGCGACCTTGTCCATGGCCGCGATGGAGCGCTGCGGATGTTCGAGCGACGCCGCGTGCGCGTCGTTGACCTCTTTCCTGTCGGCCGCCTTGGGCTCTTCGAGCAGGGTTCTGCCTCTCTCCAGAAGCTCCTGGCCTTTCTCGGTCAGCGCCTTGACGTAGTAGCGGCCGCCAAGCTCGGTCATGAGCGCGTCCAGGCCGTCCTCCGAGTGCGGCGAGCCGCCTAACGCCAGGCAGAAGCAGTTCGGCGAGGGCGGCGCCGCGCATGCAAGGCCGACGAAGGCGACCTGCTCACGGCGCGCCGTGTAGTAGGGGTCAAGGAACCCGCAGCTAAAGACCCGGTCGTTTCGGACCATCGCGCGGCCGTCGCATGGGCGCACGCCGAAGACGACCGCGGCCTCAACTTCGGGCTCCGTATGCGTGAGTTGCGGCGCCTTGCCGTTCTCCAGCCGGAACTTGTAAAGCACCTCGCGCTGGGGGAACACGAAGCTCTTTGCCGGGCGGACGGTGTTCGTGTGATCCAGCTCCACCGGTGCGCCGGGATCGGCTCTTGTGAACGCCCAGGCATCTTCGACGAAGCTTGGGGCGTAAACTTGCGCGCGCTCTTGCAGTTTGGCGACCCATTGGCCGAGTTGTTCCTTTTTCAGTATCGCTTCCATCGGCCTACCTCACAAAATCGTTGGGATCGCCGTCGCGGAAGGACGAGATTAACGAAGGCTGCTCTGCATCGAGCCCCGGCTTGTAGTCGAACATTTCCAGGGCTTCGCGTTCGAGCGCGGTGTTCAGCAGGCGGAGCGGGATGTTCACCGGGCACACGCGCTCGCATTCGCCGCAATCGGTGCAGCGGCCCGCGAGGTGCATGGCGCGCACCATATGGTACATCGCGTTCTCGGAAGGCGTCGGCGAGCGGTTGATCCAGCGGACGCGATTGGCCTTCTCGTCCGCGGTCGTGCCGTTGTTCACGATGAAGTTCGTGCTGTCGACCACGCATTCGTCGCAATAGCACATGGGACAGACGGCGCGGCAGGCGAAGCAGCGGATGCAGCGCTCGAAATGGCCGGCCCAGAAGTCCGAGCGCTCCTCCATGCTCTTTTCGGAGAACGCGTTGACCACCGTGAAGCGCGGGCCGAGCGAACGTTCATCGACCTTGTCGCCAAAGAAAAAGTCGGTGTCCAGCGGGTAGGCTTTGCTGCATTCGAGGCAGCGGTCGGCCAGCACGTCGCGCGCCGGCAGGCTCGCGGCGCCGCCCAGATAGGAGACCTTCACGCCACGGTCGCCGTCGAAGGCCGCGCCAGTCGCCGCCTTGCCGCGCAGCGCCTTGTTGAGCTTCTTCGTATCGACGACGCCGCCCTTCTCGCAGGAGACGCCGATCACGACGACCTCGGAGCGCTTGATGTGATTTTCCTGCAGGAGCACCGTGATGGCGCGGCTGTCGCAGCCCTTGGCGACAAGGGCGAGCGGACGCTTGTCGGAAGCGCGCGCATGTTTCTGGCGCTTCTTCTCGTTGACGAGATAGAGCGCGAGGTTCTCGACGCAGGTGGCGTCCAGGACGAGCGATGCGGCGTCCTCCGGCTCCGTCACGAATGCCGGCTCTGCGAGCATGCCCGCCGTGCTTCTGCGATAACCGATCACGGCGCGGACTTTCCCGCTCTGCAGGAGGTCCTTGGCGCGCGCCCTGATGTCTTCGATAGCGATCATCAGCGTTTCGCCTTGAGCTTGGTTTGGGGGCCGAGCGCCTTGAGATCCTTCACGAAATCGGTGATGACCTCAGCGAATTTCACGCCTTGCGCCGCCGATACCCAGGACATGCGGAAGCGATCCGGCTCGACGCCGACGAATTGCAGAAGCTTCTGCGCCAAGTAAATCCGCCGGCGCGCGTAGAAATTGCCCTTGAGGTAATGGCAGTCGCCCGGATGGCATCCCGAAACGAGCACGCCGTCCGCCCCCTGGTTGAAGGCGGACATGATGTAGATCGGCGACACCGAGCCCGAGCACATCACCTGGATCGGCACGGCGTTTGCGGGATATTTCAGCCGCGACACGCCCGCGAGGTCGCTGCCCGCCGACGAGCACCACTTACACAGAAAGGCGACGATCTTGGGCTCGAAGTCCTGCCCTGCATTTCTTGAAACCGCGGGTTCGGCCACCTCATTACCCTCCCATGCAGGCGCTGATCATCTCAAAGACCTGCAACTGCGTTACGTTCTTCACGTCGATCGCCGCGCGCACGCAGGTTCCCACGCAGGTTCCGCAGCCTTCGCACAGCACCTCGTTCACATGGGCCTTGCCGTCCACGAGCGTGATCGCCTCGAACGGGCAGACATCCACGCACATCTCGCAGCCGGTGCAATGCGAGTCGCGCACTTTCGCCACGACCGGGCTGTGCTCCAGCTCCGGCTTGGAGAGAAGCGCGATCACCTTGGCGGCCGCCGCGCTGGCCTGGCAGACCGTCTCGGGAATGTCCTTCGGCGACTGCGCCGCGCCCGTGAGGAAGATGCCGCCCGTCACGCTTTCGACAGGGCGAAGCTTCGGGTGCGCCTCTGCGAGGAAGCCGTCCTTGTCGCGCCCGATCTTGAGCGTCTTGGCGATGTCGGCCGTTCCCTTGGACGGCACCATCGCCTGGGCCAGCACCACCATGTCGGCGTCGATCTCGACATTCTTGCCCGAGAGCGTATCGACGCCCATCACCTTGAGCTTGCCCTTCTGCTGGTAAACCTTCGAGACGCGGCCGCGCAGGTAAATCACGCCGTCGCGCTCCATGGCGCGCTGCACGAACTCTTCGTAGCCCTTACCGCCGGAGCGGATGTCGATGTAGAAGACGTAAGCCTTTCCATCGGGCACGTGATGCTTGTACAGCGTCGCGTGCTTGGCGGTGTACATACAGCAGATCTTTGAGCAGTAGACGCAGTGCTGCTCGGGATCGCGCGAGCCGGAGCACTGGATGAAGACGACGTTCTTCGGCTCCTTGTGGTCGGATGGGCGCAGCACATGGCCGCCTGTCGGGCCGGAGGCGGAGCACATCCGCTCGAACTGGATGCCGTCGAGCACATCGGGGTATCGGCCGCGGCCGTATTCGGACATGTTGTCGACGCCGTAAAGGTCGAAGCCGGTGGCGACGACAATGGCGCCAACCTCGATTTCGGTCGTCTTCGGCTTGGCGTCGTAGTCGATGGCCTCGGCCTCGCAGACATCCGCGCATTTGCCGCAGACCACGGGCTTGAGGCCAAGACAGGCGCTCTCATCGAGGTAGAAGCTCGCCGGGATGGCCTGCGCGAAGGGGATGAATATGGCGCGGCGGTCGGAAAGGCCGGCGTCGTATTCGTTCGGCACGACGGTGGGGCAGACGGGCGTGCAATCGTCGCAGATCTTGCATTTCTCGGGATCGACGTACTGCGCTTTCGTATGCACCTTCACCTTGAAATTGCCGACGAAGCCGGAAATGGAGCTCACCTCGCTCGACGTCATCAGCGTGATGTTCGGGTTTTTCGAAACCTCCACCATCTTCGGCGAGAGGATGCACTGCGAGCAGTCGAGCGTCGGGAAGGTTTCCGAAAGCTGGATCATGTGGCCGCCGATCGTCGGCAGCTTCTCGACGAGAACGACCTGGAAGCCGGCATTGGCGAGATCGAGCGCGCTCTGGATGCCCGCGATGCCGCCGCCGATCACCATCACCTTGCGCGTCACCGGCAGGCCGATGGGGGTCAGAGCCTCGTTCCGGCGCGCGCGCTCGACCACCGAGCGCGTGATTTTGATCGCCTTGTCCGTGCCCTGCTCCTTGTCCTTGTGGACCCAGGCGCATTGTTCGCGGATGTTGGCGATTTCCAGCTGGAACGGGTTGAGGCCGCCCAAGGCCGAGGCGTCGCGGAAGGTCTTCTCGTGCAGGTTCGGCGAGCAGCAGGAAATGACAACGCTGTCGAGCTTATGCTCCTTGATGGCGTTGATGACGGATTGCTGACCGGGATCGGAGCACATATAGACGTAGTCGTTCGAGAAGACGACGCCCTCGTCCTGGCCGACTTCGGCGGCGACGCGCTTGACATCGACGGTGGCCGCGATGTTGGTCCCGCAATGGCAGACGAATACTCCGGCGCGCCTCGTCAATGGATCGCTCCCTTGTCATTGGCGAGACAGTCGAGGCCGTGCTGGTAGCCCTTGTCGAACGCCTTCAGATTGGCCGCCAGGAAGCGGTCTGGGACGAGGCCGGGCAGCGCTTTTTTCATGGCGTCGGCGGATACGGCGCCCGTGACGGCGGTGAAAAAGCCGAGCACCACGAGGTTGGCGAACAGGCGGTTGCCGAGTTCCTCGGCGAAGCGCGTCGCGGGGATCGGATAGAGCTTCACGCGCTTCCGGTCGCCCGTGGGCTTCACCAACTCCTCCTCGGTGATGAGGATGCCGCCATCGGCAAGGCCCGGCTCATATTTGTCGTAGGCTTCCTGCGACAGCGCGATGAGCACATGCGGGCTCGTGCAGTAGGGATAAAGAACGCGGGTTTCGGACACGATGAGCTGCGACTGACAGGCGCCGCCGCGGGCCTCCGGCCCGAAGCTCTGCGTCATGCTGGCGAACTTGTCGTCGTAGAGCGACACGGCCTTGCCGGTGATGAGCGCGCAGCGGACGATGCCTTGGCCGCCGAAGCCTGAAAATTTAATCTCCCACATGGCTAGTCTTCCGCTCCGCATTCGAGTGGCTCCGGCATATCGCTCGCGGTGAGCCGCGCTTTCTCCTCGGCGTCCTTATCGAGCGCCGTCTTGCCGTAAAGCTGATAGCTGTCGCCGATCACCTGCGTGTAATGCGCGTTGACCGCGTCGAGAAAGGTCGGCTTCTGCCGCTCGACGAATTTGCCCATGGCGATCTTGCCCTGGAAGCCGATGTCCACAGCGCGCGTGTCGGCGCCATGCTGGATCTCGGCGTCCTCCTTGTAATACTCCATGGCGTCGACGCCGTCGCCAAGCCGGTTGCGGCGCTGATACAGCGTCGTGCAGGGCGCTATGATCTCGATGAACGAGAAGCCCCTGTGCTTCAGCGCCTTGCCGAGGGTCTGCGTGATATTGTGGGCGTGAAGAGCCGTCCAGCGCGCTACGAAGGTTGCGCCCGAGGCGTCGGCAAGGAACGGCAGGCTGAACGGCGTTTCGTAGTTTCCGTAGGGCGTTGTGGACGCATTCGCCTTGTTCGGCGTCGTCGGCGTCACCTGCCCGCCCGTCATGCCGTAGGTGAAATTGTTCACGCAGACGACCATGAGATCCATGTTCCGGCGCGCGGCGTGAATGAGGTGGTTGCCGCCGATGCTGGAGAGGTCGCCGTCTCCGCTGATGACCACGACTTTCAAATCGGGATTGGCAAGCTTCAGGCCCGTGGCGAAGGGGATGGCGCGGCCATGGGTCGTATGGAAGGAATTGAATTTGACGTAGCCCGCCACGCGGCCGGTGCAGCCAATGCCAGATACGACCGCGATCTTGTCGCGGTCGTATCCGCCGGCCTTGATCGCGTCGGCAAAACAGGTGACCACCGTGCCAATCCCGCAGCCAGGGCACCAGATGTGCGGCATCCGGTCCATGCGGAGGAACTCCGCCATGGGGTTTTCCTTGCGGTAGGTTTCGTCGTCGGTGGAGTATTCGGGACCGTGCTCGCTCATTTCGCGCCCTCCTTGATGGCGGCAAGGATTTCATCGGGGTCATGCACGGCGCCGCCGCAGGAATTGACGCTGATGACCTTGCATTGGCCCGCCGCGCAGCGCTCGACCTCAAGGACGATTTGACCCCAGTTCAGCTCGGGCACGACGATGGCCTTCACCTTGCTTGCAAGTTCGCGGATCTTCTTCTCGCAGAAGGGCCACACAGTAATGAGCCGCAGGAAGCCCACCTTGAGGCCCGCCTTGCGCGCCTGCTGCACCGCGCGGATGGCGATGCGCGATGAAATTCCGTAGGAGACGACCACGACGTCGGCGCCTTCGAGTCCGCTCTCTTCGACGCGGATGATCTTGTCGGCGTTCGACTCGATCTTTTCGATGAGATGCGTGACGACCTTCTTGTTCATCTCGGGCGTGAGCGTGGGATAGCCGCGCTCGTCGTGGGTGAGGCCCGTGGTGTGGAAACGGTAGCCGTCCCCCGCCTTGACCATCGGCGCGACCGTCTTGCCGCTGAACTCGTAGGGGCGGTAATCCTCTTTCGGCCCCTCGTACCAGTTGCGCTCGACGATCTTGAGCTCTTCGGCCGGCGGAATGACCACCTTCTCGTGCATATGGCCGACCGTCTCGTCCGTCATGATGAAGACCGGAACGCGGTAGATCTCCGAAAGATTGAAAGCCTCAACGGCGAGGTCGAAGCACTCCTGAGGCGAATCCGGCACCAGCGCGATGATCCGGTAGTCGCCATGGGAACCCCAGCGCGCCTGCATCATGTCCTGCTGCGCGGTGAGCGTCGGCAGGCCGGTGGAGGGGCCGGTGCGCTGCACGTCGGCGAGCACCATGGGCGTCTCCATCATGCAGGCGAGCCCGATCGTCTCCATCATCAGCGAAAAGCCGGGGCCGGAGGTGACGGTCATCACCTTCTGGCCGCCCCAGACCGCGCCGACATTGGCGGTGATGGACGCGATCTCATCCTCCATCTGGATGAAAAGGCCGCCGACTTCCGGGCAGCGCTCGGCGAAGCGCTCCGCCGTCTCCGTCGACGGCGTGATGGGATAGCCGGCGAAGAAGCGGCACCCGGCGGCGAGCGCGCCTTCGGCCAGGGCATGATCCCCGTCCATGAAGTGGCGGCCGGTCAAAACGCCTTTTGGATCCGCTGGAACGATCTTGGGAAATTGCGCCACCCGTCTATCCTCTATCTGTGTCGGTCTTAACGAAAATCGCGAATTCCGGGCAAACCCTCTCGCAGAACTTGCAGTCGCGGCAGTCTTCCTCAGACTTTACCTGGGGAGGGTGGTATCCCTTTGCGTTGTAGCTCTTCGACATTTCCAGCGCGTCGGTCGGGCAATACTTCACGCAGTAGCCGCATCCCTTGCACCAGTTCCGGTTGATCGTGACCTTGCCGTAAGCTTTCTTGAGTTTGCCGAAAGACATCGCGATCTCCTATAGAAGCCCCCTCTCCACGAACGCTGGCCGTGGAGATTTGTGGTGGAGATTGAGCTTCAGCACGGACTCTTCGCAGCCGAAAGCGATCGCCATGAGTTGCGTGAAATAGACGACGGGAAGCCCCTCGAAATCGGGATACATGCGCTGGGTCACGGCCTGCCGGTGGTCGAGGTTGAAGGCGCAGAGGGGGCAGCTCACCGCCACGACTTCGGCGCCCTGCTCGCGCGCGTCGGTAAGGATCTGGTAGGTGCGGTCGGCGACGACCTTCGGCTTGTCCACCGTCTGGTAGGCGCCGCAGCATTCCGTCTTATGGGAGAAGTCGATGGCCTGGCCGCCGAGCGCCCGCACCAGCTCGTCGAGCAGCATCGGGTTCTCCACGTTGTCGAATGCGACGGAGCGGGGGCGGACCAGAAGACAGCCGTAGTAGCTGGCGACGCGAAGCCCATTCAAAGGTTTCACGATCTTGGCGGAGACGGCTTTGGTGTTGGCTTTCAGCTCGCGGAGGATTTCGAGCGTGTGAACGACATCGACATCGCCGTCATAGGCGGCTTTCTCGTCGGTCATGAAGGCGTTCATGCGCTTCAAAAGCACCGGATCGGCTTTAACCCGGTCGTTCGCTCGCTTCAACGTGTTGTAGCACATGGAGCAAGCGGTCATGACGCGCTTGGCGCCGGCCTCCTTCACGCGCAGCATGTTGCGGACGGGCGCAAGCTGCCGCATCGTGTCGTCTTCGGTGAGCGATAGCACCGTTCCACAGCAGTTCCAGCGGTTGAGCTCTTCAACCTCTACGCCGAGCCGCTCCATGGAATAGATGAGCGACTCCTCGAAGTTCCCGGCGTGGTTTTTCATCGTGCAGCCCGGGTAGTAGCTCAACTTCATGTTCGCTCACGCGTGGTAAACAAGAATTGATGCGATGGAGGTCGCAGCCTGCCCGCGCAAGGGCCGTTGCTTCTTGCGGGCGCGGGGCTTTTCGCCTACTTCTTCGCGGAGCAAATTAAAGACATAGCTGATGCTATACCACCATTTAGTTTTTCTTAGCGCCTAAGTAAGCGAACCTAAATGGTTACGGCGCGTATAGATTCTGAAAATTCATTTCGCACTTGCGGCCGGAAAATTGTTGCGCCGCATATATTCGGCAAGCTGCATCTTATCCTGAGCTTTCTCCTTCGCGGGCCTGACGGTTTGCGGCTTTGAGGGCGCCAGGGTTGGCGATTCCCGGCCTCGCCGCGGAGCAGGCGCGTTTCGCAGTGCGATCACAACTCATGCTTCGACGGCTGGCGAAGATGTGAACGCGGCGCGTCGCGATGTCGCGGGTTTGCGCCCGATGGCCAATGTGGATAGCCGGATGTTCTCAGCGCTCCGCTGCCGGTTCCCGCCGTTTTTCATTCGCTCCGTTCCTGCTTCTGCGAGGGCGGCGCCAGGAAGGTTCGCGTCTCAAAGCAGACGTGTCGCGAACGCGACAATCGCGCGCAGCGGCGGCTGCGAGTAACAAAATTCCGTTTTAAATCAACGATATGAGTCGATGGCACGGCTGTTGCTCTGTATCTGGCGTCACACTGGCCAGAAGCAGGAAGGCATCCGATGATTCAGCTGACCGAAAGCGCCGCCAACGCAGTCCGCACCGCCATCACGCGGGTCAACGCCCCCGTCGAAGGCCTACGCATCGCGGTGGATGCCGGCGGATGCGCGGGCTTCAAATACATGATGGGCCTCGTGGCGCACCCCGACCCGGACGACATCGTCGTGGAGAGCGAGGGCGTGAAGCTCTTCGTGGACCGCGACAGCCTCGCGCATATCGAGGGAACGACGGTCGATTTCGTCACCAGCCTGCAAAGCTCGGGCTTCACCTTCGACAATCCGCGGGCAAAGTCAAGCTGCTCTTGCGGCAAATCCTTCGGCTAATGGGAGACGCGTCCATGTTGGAAATGACAAATCAGGTGAGCGAAGTCTCCGCCGAGCCAGCGCCGGAAACTGCGGACGAAGCGAAGGAGCGGAAGGTCCGCGAGGCCATCAATGAGCTGCGCCCCCATCTGCAACGCGACGGCGGCGACTGTCAGCTCGTCTCCATCGAGGGTAACGTGGTCAAGATCAAGATGACAGGGGCCTGCGTCGGCTGCATCATGGCGTCGGTGACGGTCCACGGCATCCAGGCAAAGCTCATCGCGAAGCTCGGCATGCCGCTTCGAGTGATCCCAATCCCCGTTGTCGGGGGCGTATAAAGAGTCAGGCGCGCCATGCAGCCGGTCTATCTCGACAATAACGCGACGACGCGGATCGACCCCGCAGTGCTGGCGGCTATGCTGCCCTATTTCACCCAGCATTTCGGCAACGCCTCATCCACGCATGCCTTCGGCGCGGAATGCAGCGCTGCGATCATGGCGGCTCGCGAGAGCGTGCGGGCGCTGATCGGGGCGGAGCACGGCCACGAAATCGTCTTCACGTCGGGCGGCACGGAATCCGACAACGCCGCCATCCTTTCGGCGCTTGAGACCCAGCCCGACCGCAACGAAATCATCATTTCCGCCGTCGAGCATCCGGCGATCCTGTCGCTCGCGATGCACCTCCAACGCCATCGCGGCGTGGTCGTGCGCATCATTCCGGTCGATGGCCGGGGGCGCCTCGACATCGGGGCCTACAAGGAGGCGCTCGGACCAAAGACGGCCATCGCCTCTATCATGTGGGCGAATAACGAGACGGGCGTCATCTTCCCCGTCGCGGAGCTGGCCGAGCTGGCCCACGAGGCGGGCGCGCTGTTTCATGCGGATGCGGTGCAGGCGGCGGGCCGCATTCCCATCGACGTCGCCGCCACAAAAATCGGCATGCTTTCGCTTTCGGCGCATAAATTTCATGGGCCGAAGGGCCTGGGCGCCCTCTATATCAGGAAGGGCGTGCGGTTCAATGCGCTGATCCGCGGCGGCAAGCAGGAGCGCGCGCGGCGCGCGGGAACGGAGAACACGCCGGCGATTGTGGGCCTCGGCAGGGCGGCTGAACTCGCGCGCGAGCGGATGACTTCCGGCGCCGGCGAGCGCGTCCGGCTCTTGCGCGACCGGTTCGAGGCTGCGGTTCTTCGCGCGATCGACGGAAGCTTCGTTGCGGGAGGCGCCGAGAACAGGCTGCCGAACACATCCAACATCGTCTTTGATTGCGCGGATGGGGAAGCGATCCTGTTCGGCCTCAATAAGGCCGGCGTCGCCGCTTCGTCGGGCTCGGCCTGTGCATCAGGCTCCACGGAGCCGTCCCATGTGCTCCGCGCCATGAAAGTGCCCTATGCGGCGGCGCTCGGCGCCATCCGATTTTCCTTCTCGCATGAGAATAATAACGAAGATGTCAATCGGACACTTGCAGTTTTGCCCGCAATCGTGGAAAAAGCGAGAGAGGCGTCAGGCTTTGCCGCTACAGGCGCGGTCGCGCGCGAGGCGGTTTCATAGATGGACGAGGGAGCGATGGGGTTTCGGCTTTTAGGTTTTCAGATGGCAGGCGGCGCGGAGGCCGGACGCCGGATCGAAATGAAGCTCAGGAACGCTGGGCTTCGCCCGACGCGGCAGCGCATCGACCTGGCGCAGCTTCTGTTCCACGCGGGCGACCGTCATGTCACGGCGGAAGAGCTTCACGGCGAGGCCGTCGCAAACAAAATGTCCGTCTCGCTTGCGACCGTCTACAACACGCTGAAGCAATTCACCGATTGCGGCCTTCTTCGCGAGGTCGCCATCGAGGGCACGCGGGCCTATTTCGACACGAAGGTTTCGGACCACCAGCACTTCTTCTTCGAGGAAGACGGCGAGCTGATCGACCTTGAGCCGGGCCACGAGGTGGTGGTGTCGGTGCCGAAGCTGCCTGAAGGCACGCGCATCGCCCGCGTCGACGTGCTCATCCGCCTGGAGAAGGTGAAGAGCTGAGCGGCTCGCGGCGCCAGCCGCCCGGCGCATGCAATCTCAATTTCGCGGGCAGTTAGCTATTGTCCCGTCGCCACTCCGGGAATTGTGATGCGCATGGCCCGCCGGCTACTCCGTTCTCTTTCGTTTCGCATCGTCGTAAGTAACGGCCCCAATTTTTCAGGCGCCGCCGTGCAGGTATCATAATACCGCAAGAACATCTTGTTTTTGCGAAACGAACCCAATAGGGTTAATCGCCGCTGTACGCTCGCGGCGCCGGATGGGAAAAGCCGTAGAAGCTTACGAGGCCGCCTTCCGCCAGCCCGAGGCCGTCATCGATCGCTCCCAGCGGCATCGGTTTCCTCCGGCTCCTCGGCGAGCGTGACGTCGGTCACGCAGATGTCGCCGTCGATAACCGCAACGCTGACCGGCTCCAGCCCCTGCCCCAGGCAAGGCCCTTCGATGCATTTGCCCGTCGCCAGCTCGAACTTCGAGCCGTGCTTGCCGCAGACGATCAGCTTGCCGCTCTCGTCGAGGAACTGGTTCGTCTCCCAGTCGAGGTTGACGCCGTCATGCGGACATCGGTTCACATAGCCGACCGTATGTTTGCCCCAGCGCACAATGAAAATATGCCAGGGCTCTTCGCTCCCGTCGGCGGCGACGCGCAGGAGCGAGAAGGCGCGGCCCCTCTTGTTCGGAATGTCCTTCTCGGCGCAAATGGCGTAGGCGATTGTCATCGAGTTGTCCTTGCGTGCTGAGCGGCGTCAATAGCGCTTCATCTCGATCCCGTGCTTCTTCAAGGCGTAGCCGATCTGGCGCGGCGTCAGCCCGAGAATGCGCGCGGCCTTCGCCTGAACCCAGCCCGTCGTCTCCATGGCCTTCACGAGTCGGTCCTTGCTGAGCCCCGATAAGGCGCCATTCATTCCGGCCGGCTCCTTCGAGCCGTTTCCATTGGCCGATTCTTTCGCCTCGGAGCGCTCGGGCTGCGGCTTGACCGGCGCTGGCGCCTGGGCTTTCGGCTCGCCGGCAAGCCGCGAGGGCTTCGCCGCTGGCGCGGTATAGGCCGCTTCGGCGCAGGCCGGGCCCTTCCACAATATGGAGGAAAGACAGTGGCCCTGCTGGCAGGCGAAGTCGCTCGCGTGGATCTCGTCGGCCGGCGTCATGGCGGCTGTGCGTTGGATACAGTTCTCAAGCTCGCGGACATTGCCGGGGAAGTTGCACTTGTGAAGCACCTCGATGGCGTTTGGGCCGAATGAAAGCGCGTGCCCGTTCTGCTCGCCATACTGCTTCAGGAAATGCGCTGCGAGCTCTGCAATATCGCCGGGCCGGTCGCGCAAGGGCGGCAGCATGAGCGGCACGACGCTGATGCGGTAATAGAGGTCGGCGCGGAATTTCCCGTCCGAGACAAGCTCTTCCAAGTTCCTGTTGGTGGCGCAGATGAGCCGGAAGTTGATCTTCAGCGTTTGCTGGCCGCCGACGCGCTCGAACTCGCCTTCCTGCAGCACGCGCAGCAGTTTCGCCTGGAATGACGCCGAGATCTCCCCGATCTCGTCGAGGAAGATCGAGCCGCCATGCGCCAGCTCGAAGCGGCCTTTCCGTGTCGCCACGGCGCCGGTGAATGCTCCCTTTTCATGGCCGAACAGCTCGGATTCGATCACGCTTTCGGGCAGGGCGGCGCAATTGACCTTGATGAAGGGCTTGTCCTTCCGGCGGGACAGCTCGTGTATCGCCCGCGCGAACAGCTCCTTGCCAGTGCCGGTTTCGCCGCGGATCAGCACGGGCGCGTTCGACTGCGCCACTTGCTCGATACGCTCGGTCACGGCCTTGATGGCTTTGCTCTTGCCGAGGATGCCCTTCAGCTTCGGGGCGCCCTGTTTCGGCGATTTCAGCGTGGACAGCTCTTTCGCAAGCCTGTGCTGTTCGACGATAAGCCTTTCGCGGTCCTCGGCGACAACCTGATGAAGCTTGAGCGCCTGCCCTACGAGGTTCGCAACCATCGTCAGGAAGCGCACGTCCTGGTCGATGCGAACATCGGTTCGGCATTCCCACACCCTTTCGGTGGAGAGCGTGCCAACCACCTTCGTATCGACGCGGATCGGCACGCCGATGAAGGTCTGGACGGCTTTCGGGCCCACGCCGCTGCCGAGCCGCTTCCAATCCTTGAAGAGCGGATGAGCGGCGCAATTCTGAACGACGAGCGGCGTGGCGGTGGCGACGATCCGGTCGATGACCAGGATCGGAAGATCCGCTTCCTTGCTCGCGTCCATCATATGTTCGGTCGAAGCCGCGACCTTGATTTCGGGGTCGCCGTCCTTGTTCAGGAGCATGACCGTCGCGAGCCTCATGTCGAGGAACGAACTCATGACGGAGACGACATTGTTGAGCATCACCCTGAGGCTCGAGGGCGCTGTCACAATTTTCGAAATTTCGTAAATGCCGCTAAGTGCGGTCTCGCTGTATCGAACGTTTCCGAGAGCCGAGACGGTGTTAGCCGGCGCGGATTGAGCCATCGATAACCTCTTGTCGCTAACTTCGGCGCGCGCCTATTTGGCTGCGCCGGTCAGTTTCGCTTTCGAGGGCGATTGTACCATGCGAAAAACTGGTATGTCGTGTCTATAGAATAGTCAATGCCGGTCCGCTTTAGGTTGCAGCCGGGCCCAAATACTTGATCAAAATCAAGGGTAGCGTACGAAAAATGCCGATTTCTAAGGCAAAGACTATTTTTTAGTCATTCATATAGAATTTACCGGGGCTTCTCGCCCGCCGCATGGCGCCGGTCCACCGAATTGAGCGGCGTCAGCGATCGACGGGCAGCGGCCTTCCGGCTTTGTGCGCAGCTATCCATTTTTGCAATTCGGCGACATGTTCGCTCTCTTCGAGCACGAATTCCTTCGCCATGGCCCTGATCTCAGGGTCGTCGGTGGAATCGAGAACGCTTTTGTAAAATTCGTACCCTGACATTTCGGCCGCCAGCGCGATCTCAAGCGCCTGCTCGCGCCCTATCAATGGATCGGCGGCCCAGATCTCGGCGCTTTCCGGGCTTTCGATATTGGGCCATTCGAACTCTCCGGGCCTCCTTGACGGGATGTCGCGGAAACCGGAGCGCGCCACCGCGTCGGCCTTATGCATCTTGGAGTATTCCGAAAGCTGCCGAAAAAGCTTGCCGACCTCCCGATTGCCGCAAGCGTCCATCGAGTTGGCGAGTTGCCCGAAGCGCAGGGCGGCCTCTTCTTCGAGCTTGATGGCGTGGGCGAGAAATTCCTCCACTGATTCCATGTCTTGTCCTCCTGGATAGTTACGGCGGCCGCCTTGCTGTCATCCCGGATGCGCAGCAGCGTGACACGCTGCGCTGCCGATCCGGGATCGCAAAACCATCCGCGCTTGTCACGATGCCGCGCGCGACGCTGAAGCGCTGCGCACGGCATGATGAATGATTGTACCGCGCCCCAAGGCCGACGGCTAGCCGAACTTGAACAGAACGCCGTAGCCCCCGCGCGGATAAGCCCACGTCAGCGCACCGCTCGGCTCGGCGATGACGCGGCATGTGCCGCATTCGAGGCAGCCGTCCGGGCTGATTTCGACCTGCCCGTTTGCGTTCTGGCTGTAGCAGCCCGCGGGGCAAAGTTTCATCAGCAACAGCAATTCCTTCGAGGGCTTATCGTGCGGCATCACCACGATGTGCGGGCGTCCGGCGTCCACGAGATAGCGGTTTTGGTAGAGCTTTTCTTCGACGCGCTGCATCCCATGCTCCATCATTGTCATAATCTTTCCTTATCTGACTGTTACCGCCAGGACCGGGCGAGCTTCCAGGCATCGCTTGCCAGCCCCATCACCCCGCGCGTTTTGACGAAGGAGCGAAGGATGTCGCCCTCCTTGCTCTTCTTGTCCTTACCGTCCACGCGCAGGAACGTCTGGGCGGCTTTCGAGATTAGCTCCGGGTAGGTGCCGAAAAGATGCTTCTTCGAAGTGTGGAGGAAGTCCGGCAGGCGCTTGTATTTCTTGAGATCCTTCATCACGAAGGAGCTCTCGATCAGCTTTTGGTAGAGCGAGAGGTTCTCCGCCGTCATCGGGTCGCGGCGCGCCTTGATCTGGAAGATCGCTTCCGCCGCGAGCCGCCCCGTGGTCATGGCGAGGTTTGAGCCTTCGCGGTGGACGGCGTTCACGAACTGTCCGGCGTCGCCGACGATCAGCCAGCCGTCTCCGAAGAGTTGCGGCACCGCCTTGTAGCCGCCCTCCGGGATGAGGTGCGCGGCGTATTCCTTCACTTCGGAGCCGGCAATCAGCGGGGCGACCGCGGGGTGCTTCTTGAACGCGTCGAGAAGCTCGTAAGGCGCCGCCCCGGTCTCGGTCATATCGGAAACGAGGCAGCCGATGCCAAGCGAGATGCTTTCCTTATTCGTATAGATGAAGCCCGTTCCGGCCATGCCTTTGGTGATCGTGCCGGCCGCCTCGATGACGACGCCCTCGTCGCCCTTCACGTTGAAGCGCGACTCGATCACGTCGCTCGGCAGGAAGTGCATTTCCTTTACCGCAAGCGCAACCGTGTCTGGCTTCGGCACGGAGCGCAGGCCCGCCTTCGCGCCAAGCAACCCGTTGACGCCTTCGGCCATCACCACGACGTCGGCGAGCAGTGTTCCGCCCGCGCGGTCCGTCTTAACGCCGATCACCTTGCCGCCGCTGAAGCAGAGGTCGGTCACCGTCGTTTCGCAGATGAGGAGCGCGCCCGCCTCGCGCACCCGCCGCGAGAACCACTTGTCGAACTGCGCGCGGATGATGGTGTAGCGGTTGGGCTTCTCTTCGTTGAAATCCTCGGAGCGGTAATGGACGCCGGTATACGAGCTATCGTCCATGTACCACATGCGCTGCTCTATGATGTGCCGTTCCAGGGGCGCGTCTTCCCGGAAATCCGGGATGATCTTTTCGAGCATGTTGGCGTACATGATCGCGCCCTGGACGTTCTTCGAGCCGGGATATTCGCCGCGCTCGATCTGGAGCACTTTCAGGCCGCGCTTCGCGAGCGTGTAGGCGCAGGAATTTCCAGCAGGTCCGGCTCCTACGACGATGGCGTCAAATTTTTCTGCGGGCATGAGAGTTCTCCTTCAAAACCTTCAGTCTCTCGACTCAGCCGACAAGCCGCGAGCGGGTATTAGGGCTGATCCGCTTGCGGACCGCCTTGGACAGCGCCGGCAGAAACCGCACGGCATCGGTCACAAGGCCGACATGGGCGAAATCGAAGATCGGCGCGTTCTTGTCCGTGTTGATCGCAAGGATCAGGTCGGCGCCCTCGACGCCGACGCGATGCTGAATTGCGCCCGAGATGCCGGCCGCGATGTAAAGCTTCGGGCGTATGGTCTTGCCGGTCTGCCCGATCTGCCGGTCGGCGGGGATCCAGCCGCGCTGCACGAGCGGGCGCGAGCCGCCCCATTCCGCGCCAAGCGCCCGGGCGAGGTCCTTCACGAGCTGGTAGTTTTCGGCGCTGCCAAGGCCGAGGCCGCCCGCCACCACCACGTCGGCGTAGGCGAGGTTCGATTTGTTTGAGTCGCGGTCGGGAATGAACTGGAGGATCTTGGTGACGATGTCCTCCTCCAGCATCTTGAAATCGTACTCGATGACGGGGCCGCTCCTGCCCTCTTGCCGCTCCGGCAGCGAGAACACGCGAGGGCGCACCGTCGCCATTTGCGGCCGGAAGTTCAGCGTGTAGATCGTGCAAAGCAGGCTTCCGCCGAAGGTCGGGCGCGTGGCGGCGAGCGAGCCGTCGGCGTCCACCGCAAGCTCGGTGCAGTCTGCGGTCAGCCCCGTCAACAGCGTCGTCGCCACCGCGCCTGCGAGGTCGCGGCCGAGCGTCGTTGCGCCGAGAAGCAGGATTTCGGGCTGGTAGGTGTTGACGAGCTCGGTCATGCAACGCGTGTAGGACTCGTTGCGGAAGTCGGCGAGCACCGGGCTTTCGACGAGATAGGCGACATCGGCGCCGTACGAGAAGGCGTCCGCGACAGCTTGCCTGGTCGCCTCGCCGGGACCGCCGAGCACCACGCCCGCGAGTTGAACGCCGAGCTTGTCGGCGAGCTTGCGGCCTTCGCCCATCAGCTCCCATGAAACGGGATGCACATACCCGCGCTCAAGCTCGATGAAAACCCAGACGTGCTTGTAGGACTTGAAGCGCTCTGGCAGCTCCTTCTTCATGCCGGCGCGGCCGCCGGCGGCTTGGGGAGCGGGTTTCGTTGTCATGGGTCTGTTCTCCCTCTCTGCCTTAGCCTTGGGCCATCTGCGTCAGTTCCTTCTCAAGCGAAGGAAGGCGCTTGAAAACTTCGTCGAGCGCCTTTGCGGCCATCGCGTCCGGGTTCAAGCCGGCGATATCAATCTGCAATGCCTTCTCGGAGCGGGGGGGCGGGGCGAACACGCGCTTGACGACGGTAGGAGATCCCTTCAGCCCGCATTTGCTCATCTCGGCGATGCCGGCGGCGGCGGCGCTCCAGGTGTTGATCTCGGCGCGGGCCGCGCGCAACGCGACATCGATAGAGCCGCGGCGGATTTCGTTCGTCCCTTCGAGCATGGTGATGAGGCAGGGGAGTTTCGTCGACAGCACCTGCACGCCGCCTTCCGCGCGGCGCTCGACTGTGATCGAGCCGTTTTCGAGGTTCACGTCGCTGATGCCGGCCACATAAGTCAGCTGGTTCAGGCCGAGCCGCCGAGCGATGCCGGGGCCGACCTGCGCCGTATCGCCGTCGATGGTCTGTTTGCCGGTAAATACGATGTCGATCTCGCCGAAGGTCTCGCCAATCTTCTTGATCGCTTCGGACAGCGCGTAACTCGTGGCCAGCGTGTCGGAGCCGGCAAAGGCACGATCCGTCAGTAGCACCGCGCGGTCCACGCCGTAGGTCAGCGCCCGGCGAAGCGCGTCCTCAGCCATGGGCGGCCCCATGGTCAACACCGTAATCGATCCGCCATTCTTGTCGCGAAGCCTCAGCGCCGCTTCGATCGCGAAAAGATCGTAAGGGTTGATGATCGTCGGCACGCCCTGCCGCATGATGGTGTTGGTCACCGGATGCACACGGATTTGCGCGCTGTCTGGAACCTGCTTGATGCAAACCACGGTGTGCATGGTCAATCCTTCTTACGCGGTCAGCGGACGATGGTGAGGGAATCGAGAGGCACGAAGGGCTTCGGCGCGGGCTCCTCGACCTTTTCCCGGCTCGGATCGTGGTCTTGCAGAACCTTGAAGACACGCTCGCCGATGGGGCTTGAGGCGACGAAGTCCTGGTAGGATTTCAGGAGCGTTTCGCGCGCCCGGGCGAAGACCTCGTCTTCGGATGCCCCGGAAAAATCCTTCTCTTCCAGGTATTTGCCCATGCGCTTGAGGATATGCAGCCGCGACACGCGGAGCACCTCGGGGTCGTACTCCACCTTGAGGTAGGAGAAGAAATCCTCTGCCGCGTGAAGTTTTTCGAGGTCGGACAGGACGCTCATGCTGCGCTCCTTTCGCTTTCGCCTTGATGCGCGAATGGCCGGACGCCTGACGCGCAGTAATCGCTTCTTTCGTCGATGAGGGACGCGGCGAGCCTCAGCAGCGTGAAGGCCGGTACAGAAGTCTTGTTTCGCTCTGCGTAGGCCCGCACCGCGCACAAAAGGCGGCGCTCTTCGTCCTCGGTCAGCTTGAGGTTCAGGTAGGCCAGTTCATGCCGGAGGCCCGACAGGCCGGAATGTTTGCCCACCACGAAGCGATGCTTGCGTCCAAGCTTCTTCGGCGACAGCGCCTCGTAGCAGGCCCGGCTCTTGAGGATGCCGTCGACATGGATGCCGGATTCGTGGGTGAAGACATCCTTGCCGACGATGGGCTGGGCGCGCCCGACTTCCACGCCGCTGCACCGCGCCACAAGCTCGCTCAGGTGCTTCAGAGCGGGAAGATGCACCCGATGTGCATTCCCGAAGATGGCGTCGAGAGCTACGGCGACCTGCTCCAGCGCCGCGTTGCCCGCGCGCTCGCCAAGGCCATTCACGGTCACGCTCGCGGCGGAGGCGCCCGCTTCGAGTGCGGCGATGGTGTTCGCCGTCGCAAAGCCGAGGTCATTATGGCCATGAAACTCGATGGGGAGATCGGTCAGCGCGCGCACCGAGGCGATAGCCTCCCTGGTCGCGACCGGATCGATCACGCCGAGCGTATCGGCGAAGCGGTAGCGCGTCGCGCCGGCTTTTTCGGCGGCTTCGAGGATCGGCGCCAGCGTCTCGCGTGTGGCGCGGGAGGAGTCCTCGCCGCCGAACGCCACTTCCAGGCCCTTTGCGCGGGCGTAGCCGATCACGTCCGCAGTAGCCGCTGTGACCCGTGGGAGCGATCCGCCGAATTTGGCTGCGATCTGGGCGCGCGACACCGGCGCCGAGAGGTTCACAATCATAACGCCCGAAGCGATGGCGGCGTCGACATCGGCGCGCTTCATGCGGCACCAGGCCATGACACGGATGGGGAGCCCGGCGCGCGCGATGCGCCGGATCGCCTCCTGCTCCTGCGGCCCCATGGCAGGCGTCCCCGCCTCGATCTCGTCCACGCCCGCGTCGGCGAGCGCGGCGGCAATTTGCATTTTCTCGGCGGCGGTGAAAGCGATCCCAGGAGTTTGCTCGCCGTCGCGAAGCGTCGTGTCGTTGATCGCGATGATGCGGCCAAGGCGGCGGCGCGCGTAGAGCGGCGTCTCGCCTGCGAAAGGCGCGGCTTCGTCCGCTTCTTTCGCCGTGTCCTTCGTGCCGTATGGAAGATCGCGCATGGGCGCTCCGTGTGGAAATCCTACCCTCGCTAAAGCAGGGCTCATGCCAAACGGATAAAGCTATGAAATTGCTACAAGAAACTTTCTGCGGCGGTGTCGTAATCCCAACACGTGTCGCCTTTGCGACAGGGGTAACGATGGAGGCGCGACGAGCGCGCCTCTCTTCTCGTTTAGGAAGGCTGGCCTGCGGGCTTGCCGCCGCGCTCGGCGATGAACTGATCGAACTCGGCCTTGTCCTTGGCGCGGCGCAAGCGTTCGAGGAAACCCACAAACTCTTGCTGCTCGTCCTCAAGCCGCTTCAAGGTCTCTGAGCGGTAGTCGTCGAAGGCGGCATTGCCGCTTGAAGGCATGCCCCAGCCGCCGCGTCTCGTGGCCCGCCATTCCTCGCGCGCCTCGCGCCAGCGCTCGCGACGCTCCCGCCAGCCCATTCCGTGATGTCCACATCCCATGCGTCCGCTCCCATAGAGAAAAGCCATGGCGGCCAAGCCGATCGGCCACCAGATGATGAAGGAAACGATCATCAGCGCGACCCATGCGGGCCTGCCGATGCCGTCGAGCCTTTCGGCCAGGTACATTTCGTAACTCCTATGTAAATGTAAGTTACATTCACATAGGTGCTCTCCCATCAATGCTTTGTCAAGACCTACTCGACGCCGGTCAGGTGAAGAATGGCGTTCACGACGGCGCCAGCGGCATAGGCGATGAAACGGCCGAAGAAATTGAGGTCAAAGCCGAGGTTCTGGCCCGCGAGCGGCAGGACAAAGACGAAGCCGAGCAAAATGAGAAGGCCGTAAGGCTCGATCTTGGCGAAGCGCCAGGCGAGCGGCGCGGGCAGGAGGCCCACGGCCACGCGGCCGCCGTCGAGCGGCGGCAGCGGCAGCATGTTGAAGACCGCGAGCACCACGTTAATGATGATGCTATTGGCGAGGTTCTGCGTCAGCCACTCTGCGGCGGGCTCGGGCGCAAGCGTCGCCGCGCGGTAGAGTAGCGCCGAGAGGATGGCGAGCGCGATGTTCGTCCCCGGCCCTGCCAGCGCCACCCAGACCATGTCTTTGCGCGGATTGCGCAGCGCCCCGAAATTCACGGGCACGGGTTTCGCGTAGCCGAAGAGGAAGGGCGAGCGCGCGAGAAGCAGGATTGCGGGAAGGATGATGGTGCCGAAGGGATCGACATGCTTGAAGGGATTGAGCGTCACGCGGCCCAGCGCCCAGGCAGTGTTGTCGCCGAAGCGGCGAGCGGCGTATCCGTGCGCAGCCTCATGCAGCGTGATCGCGAAAAGGAGCGGAACGATCCAGGTCGACGCGGTGTACAAGGCCGAGTGCGCATTCTCATCCATGGTTGACCGTCCGCTTCCGCTTTCGAGGATTTTCCAGTCCTATCCTCTTATTTGGCGGCGGCGCCATGAAAAAGGAACGCTTGCAAGGCGGGCGAGGCGCGGGACGGCAAACGAAACGAGAAGGAGAACACGGCAATGGATATCGGCTTTATCGG
Source organism: uncultured Alphaproteobacteria bacterium (assembly GCA_963748525.1). Classification (GTDB taxonomy): domain Bacteria; phylum Pseudomonadota; class Alphaproteobacteria; order Rhizobiales; family Rhodomicrobiaceae; genus Rhodomicrobium. The sequence continues at coordinate 375,434 of CAVVJJ010000015.1, read as the reverse complement.
CGCCGGCCACATGGGCCTTCCAATCGCGCGCAACCTCTTGAAGGCGGGCCATCGCGTCCGTGTCTACAATCGCACCAAGAGTTGCGCCGAGCCTCTGGAAAAGGATGGCGCGGTTATCGTGGGCTCGCCCGCGGAGGCCTCGTCGGGCGAGGCGGTCATAACCATGCTCGCCGATGACCGGGCAGCCGAGGACGCGGTCTTCGGAAGCGGCGGCATTCTGAAGGGCCTTGCGAAAGGCGCGGCGCATATCTCCATGAGCACGATCACGGTGGCGCTTTCCGAGCGCGTCGCGAACGCGCACGCCCACGCGGGGCAGAAATATATCGCGGCGCCGGTCTTCGGCAGGCCCGATGCGGCGGCGGCCGCCAAGCTGTTCATCGTCGCCGCGGGCGAGAAGGCGGCCGTGGACAGGCTGCAGCCGCTGTTCGACGCGATTGGCCAGCGCACCTTCTTCTTGAGCGAGAAACCACACGAGGCCAACCTCGTGAAGCTTTGCGGCAACTTTCTCATCGCGTCGGTGATCGAGAGCCTCGGCGAGACCGTGGCTCTGATACGCAAATACGAGGTCGATCCGAAGCGCTTCGTGGAAATCATGACGGAGACCCTGTTTGCGGCGCCTGTCTACCGGACTTACGGCGCGCTTATCGCCGAGGAGAAATATCTGCCTGCGGGCTTCAAGATGGAGCTGGGGCTGAAGGACGTGCGCTCGGTGCTCGCCGCCGCGGAGGCGAAAGCAGTGCCGATGGCCGTGGCGAGCGTCGTGCGGGACCATTTCCTGAGCGGCCTTGCGAGAGGCGGCGCAGACCTCGACTGGTCCGCCTTGGCGAAGGTTGTGGCGGAGGACGCCGGTCTCAAATCCTGAAAATGCCGCCCCGACGTTCGCCAGCATGGCAGGAATGCGGAGTAACAAGCATTTGATTTCATTAATGAAGTCGACAAAAACCTTGTTCCGCCTCCGCTTCCGGTCTACCCGAATACGACCAAAGTTCGACAAATTCCGCAGACCGCGTTATTAATTCATTTGCGTCTCAGAGTAGAGCATTCAGCGAAGGTGGGGGCATGGCCAAAGCACTCTTCCATTCCTGGCTTGCACTGCGGAGCGCATCGCGGGGCAAAAAAGACGCCGTTTCAAATGGCGCATCCTCTGATGGCAATGGAAAAGGGATTGTGACGCAGAGCATGCAAGAAACGAACGCGCCTCATAAGGCATTCGCAGTCGAAGGGCTTAATACGGGCGGCGACGATGTCGCCAAGCTGAGGGAGCTCATTCTCGAGCGGCTTATTTCGACTACGGGCAAAGATCGGAGTTCCGCAAGCTCCAGGGATTGGTTCCTCGCGACCGCGCTTGTCGTCCGCGACCGGATCATCAAGAGCTGGATCGCCTCCAAGAAGGCCAATTACGACCAAAACCGGCGGCGCGTTTATTACCTGTCGCTTGAATTCCTGATCGGCCGCCTGCTCATGGACGCACTGAACAATCTCGGGATGACGACGCAGATTCGAGAGGCTCTCGCGGGCCTTGATGTCGATCTCGACAAGCTCAGCGAGATGGAGCCCGACGCGGCGCTCGGCAATGGCGGCCTCGGCCGGCTTGCGGCCTGTTTCATGGAGAGCATGTCGACGCTGTCAATCGCCGCCTATGGCTACGGCATCCGCTACGATCACGGCCTGTTCCGGCAGGCCATCAAGGACGGCTGGCAGCACGAATATCCCGAGGACTGGCTCGCCTTCGGCAACCCCTGGGAGTTTCCGCGCCCTGAAATCGCCTATCCCATCGGTTTCGGCGGCTCGGTGGAGTCCCTCCATCACAGCTCCGTAGCGCAGATCTGGCGGCCGTCCGAAGTGGTCGAGGCCGTCGCCTACGATACGCCGACGGTGGGCTGGCGCGGCATCTATGTAAACACGCTCCGGCTTTGGAGATCCCGCGCGCCCGATCCGCTGCGCCTCGACGTGTTCAACGCTGGCGACTATGTGGCGGCCCAGACCGAGCAAGTCCGCGCGGAGTTGATTTCCAAAGTGCTTTACCCGAGCGACTCCACGCCCGCCGGCCAGGAACTCAGGCTACGCCAGGAATATTTTTTCGCCTCGGCTTCGCTGCAAGACCTTATTAACCGGCACCTGAAGCAGCATGGCGACATTACGAAGCTTGCCGAAAAGGTGGCGATCCAGCTCAACGACACTCACCCCGCCATCGCGGTGGCGGAGCTGATGCGCCTTCTTGTGGACGTTTACGGCATAGGCTGGGAGCATGCCTGGAGCATCACGCAGGCCACCTTCTCCTACACCAACCATACGCTGCTGCCCGAGGCGCTCGAAAGCTGGCCGGTGCCGCTGATGGAGCGCCTCCTGCCGCGCCACATGCAAATCATATATCTTATCAATGCGCTGCATCTCGATTCGCTGCGCGCGAACGGGCATGTCGATCAGCATCTGTTGTCGAATGTCTCGCTCATCGACGAATATGCCGGGCGGCGCGTGCGCATGGGGCATCTCGCCTTTCTCGGCTCGCACAAGATCAATGGCGTGTCGCAGCTCCACACCGACCTCATGAAGGAGACGGTGTTCCGCGACCTGCACGCCCTTTATCCCGACCGCATCGTCAACAAGACGAACGGCATCACCTTCAGGCGCTGGCTGTTCGAGGCCAATACCGGCTTGACGAAGCTTCTCATCGAAACAATCGGGCCGGAATTTCTCGACGACACTGACGCCCTCCGCAACCTTGAGAAATACGCGACCGACACCGCTTTCCAGGCGAGGTATGAGAGCGTGCGCCGTTCGAAAAAGGAACAGCTTGCCAAGATCATAACCGACAGGCTCCTCATCAAGGTGGATCCGGAAGCGGTCTTCGACGTTCACGTCAAGCGCATTCACGAATACAAGCGGCAGCTTCTCAACATCCTCGAGACGATCGCTTTCTACAACGAGATCCACGCCCATCCGACGCGGGATTTCGTGCCCCGCGTGAAGATATTCGCGGGAAAGGCGGCCGCGAGCTATCATCAGGCCAAGCTCATCATCAAGCTCATCCACGATGTCGCGCGCGTGGTGAACAACGATCCGTCGATCCGCGGCCTTCTGAAAGTGGTGTTCCTGCCGAACTTCAATGTGAGCCTCGCGCAGTCCATCATCCCGGCCGCCGATATCTCCGAGCAGATCTCGACCGCCGGCATGGAGGCCTCGGGCACCGGCAACATGAAGTTTGCGCTGAATGGCGCGCTCACCGTGGGCACGCTCGACGGCGCCAATGTGGAGATCCGCGACCGCGTGGGGCCTGATAACATCTTTATCTTCGGGATGACGGCGGAGCAGGTGCAGGAGCGCCGCTCAAAGGGCATCGACGCGCGCGAGACCATCGCCGCGACGCCCGCGCTCCGCGAGGTGCTGGATTCGCTCGCCCTGGGGGTTTTCTCGCACGACGAGAAGGATCGCTACCGGCAACTTGTCGACATTCTCACCTACCACGACCATTTCATGGTCACGGCGGATTTCGATTCCTATTGCCAAGCGCAGAGGAGCGCAGATATCCGTTGGCGCGACCGCAAGTCGTGGTGGCGTTCGAGCATCCTGAATACGGCGCGAGTTGGCTGGTTTTCGTCCGACCGCACGATTAAGGAATACGCCGAGGAAATCTGGCGCGTGCCCGTGCGCTAAGCCCTGAAGGGACAGCATGTGACAGATGGAAGCTGGCGCGCGCGCGAGGAAGATGTCGCCCGCATTGCCGCCGCGACGCACGACGACCCGTTTTCCGTACTGGGGCTTCACAGCGCCGGCGGCGGCATGGCCATCCGCGCCTTCGTTCCAGGCGTAGCTAGCCTTGGGGCGGAGATCGAGGCTCGCAATGGCCTCGTTCCGCTCGAACGGCGCGGCGAGGGGGATTTTTTCGAGGCCTTCCTGCCCGGCGAGGCGAACCGTTTCGCCTATCTCCTCCGCGCCGAGGACAAGAACCATACGTGGGAGTTCCACGACCCTTACGCCTTCGGGCCGGTTCTCGGTCCCATGGACGACTATCTTCTCGTCGAAGGCACGCACCAGCGCCTGTACCAGCGGCTCGGCGCACACCCGATGACGCATGAGGGCGTCGACGGCGTCCTGTTCGCGGTCTGGGCGCCGCAGGCGAAGCGCGTCTCGGTCGTCGGCGACTTCAATCAATGGGACGGCCGCCGCCACACGATGCGCAAGCGCGTCGACAGCGGTCTCTGGGAGCTGTTCGCGCCGGGCGTCGGCGAGGGGACCGTTTACAAATATGAGATTGTCGGGGCGGGCGGCGGCCTTCTCCCGCTGAAGGCTGACCCCTTCGGCTTTGCGGGCGAGATGCGGCCATCGACCGCCTCCATCGTCTCCCGCACCGATAATTTCACCTGGGGCGATGACGCGCATATTGCGTGGCGGACCACCGCCGAGGCGCGGCGCGGCCCCATGTCGATCTACGAGGTGCACCTCGGCTCGTGGCGGCGCAAATGGGACAACGGCTTTTTGAGCTATGACGACCTCGCCCGCGAACTGATCCCCTACGCCGTGGACCTCGGCTTCACCCACCTTGAGCTGCTGCCCGTCTCCGAGCATCCGCTCGACGCCTCCTGGGGCTATCAGCCGATCGGCCTTTTCGCGCCGACGCGCCGGTTCGGCGATCCGGCGGGCTTCCAGCGCTTTGTCGATGGCGCGCATAAGGCCGGGCTCGGCGTAATCCTCGACTGGGTTCCGGCGCATTTTCCAACCGACGAGCACGGCCTCGCCCATTTTGATGGCGGCCCGCTCTACGAGCATGCTGATCCCCGCCGCGGCTTTCACCCGGACTGGAACACCGCGATCTATGATTTCGGCCGGCGCGAGGTGGCGAGCGTGCTCATCTCCAACGCCATGTACTGGCTCGACCGCTTTCATATCGACGGTCTTCGCGTCGATGCGGTCGCCTCCATGCTCTATCTCGATTATTCGAGGCGGCCGGGCGAGTGGCTGCCGAATGCGGAAGGCGGCAACGAAAACCGCGACGCGGTGCGCTTCCTCCAAGCCGCTAACGAGCGAGTCTACGCCGCGTTTCCGGGCGTGGCGACGAGCGCCGAGGAGTCCACCTCCTGGCCCGGCGTCTCCAGTCCAACGAGCGCGGGCGGGCTCGGCTTCGGCTTCAAATGGAACATGGGCTGGATGAACGACACGCTGGCCTACATGGCGCGCGATCCGGTCCATCGCCGGTGGCATCACGACAAGCTCACCTTCGGCCTGCTTTACGCGTTTTCGGAAAACTTCATTCTGCCGATTTCGCATGACGAGGTCGTCCACGGCAAAGGTTCGATTGTCGGCAAAATGCCGGGCGACGACTGGCAAAAGTTCGCCAACGCCCGGGCCTATTACGGCTTCATGTGGGGCTATCCGGGGAAGAAGCTGCTGTTCATGGGCCAGGAGTTCGGCCAAAGGAGCGAGTGGAACTTCGATGCGGGCCTCGATTGGGGCCTTCTCGCCCACGAGCCGCACCAGGGCTTGCATGCGCTCGTCAGGGACTTGAACCGCCTGCATCGCGAGAAGCCCGCGCTTCACGCCCGCGACTGCGAGCCGGAAGGCTTCCAATGGGTCGTGGTCGACGATGCACAGCAGTCGGTGTTCGCCTGGGTGCGCTGGGGCGGCCCCGGCGCGAATCCCATCGCGGTCGTTTCGAACTTCACGCCGGAGCCCCGGTCCTACTACCGCATCGGCCTGCCCTATGCCGGGCGCTGGCGGGAAATCCTCAATACCGACGCGCGAAGCTATGGCGGATCGGGCATCGGCAACCTTGGCGCGGTGGTCGCCGAGGCGCACCCGTCCCACGGGCTCCCCGCCTCGGCGGAAATTACGCTTCCGCCTCTCTCAACTGTTTATTTTGAGTTTGACTCAGGTTAAATCTGCAACGGTCGAATTCGTTATCGTCAAAAAATCTGCTCTGCTCGTGGGAGGACCCGATGAAAGCCGCCCGAACCGCTCCCATTGCGCGTGACGCTATGGCCTATGTACTTGCAGGCGGGCGCGGTAGTCGCCTGATGGAACTGACCGACAAACGCGCCAAGCCCGCGGTTTATTTCGGCGGCAAGTCGCGCATCGTCGATTTCGCGCTGTCGAACGCCTTCAATTCCGGCATAAGGCACATTGCCGTCGCCACCCAGTACAAGGCGCACAGCCTGATTCGCCATCTTCATCGCGGCTGGAACTTTCTGCGTCCCATCCGCAACGAAAGCTTCGACGTTCTTCCCGCCAGTCAGCGCGTTTCGGAATCCATGTGGTACCTTGGCACCGCCGACGCCGTTTACCAGAACATCGACATCATCGAGAGCTACGATCCGAAATACCTCGTCGTGCTGGCCGGCGATCATGTCTACAAAATGGACTACGAGCCGATGCTGCGGCAGCACGTGGAGCAGGGGGCGGATGTGACGGTCGCCTGCATCGAGGTGCCCTGCATCGAGGCTTCCGGCTTCGGCGTCATGGACGTCGACGAACAGGATTTGATCAAGTCTTTCGTCGAAAAGCCCGAGGTTCCGCCGTCGATGCCGGGCAAGCCGGGCGTCTCGCTGGCGAGCATGGGCATCTACGTCTTCGAGACGAAATTCCTGCTCGACGAGCTGAGGCGCGACGCGGCCGACATTACGTCGACCCACGATTTCGGCAAGGACGTCATCCCCTATCTCGTCAAGTACGGCCGCGCCGTGGCTCATAGTTTCGAACGCTCTTGCGTCCGTTCCGAGTCCGAGAAAGGCGCCTATTGGCGGGATGTAGGCACGGTCGACGCCTACTGGGCGGCGAACATCGACCTCACCGACGTGGTCCCGGATCTCGACATCTACGATCAGGAATGGCCCGTCTGGACCTATAACGAGGTCACGCCGCCAGCCAAATTCGTGCACGACGAGGATGGCCGGCGCGGGCAGGCGATTTCGTCGCTCGTGTCGGGGGGCTGCATCGTCTCCGGCGCGATTATCCGCCGCACGCTGCTCTCGACAGGCGCCAGGGTCAATTCCTTCGCGACCGTCGAGGATGCGGTGATCCTCCCTCGTGTCGATGTCGGCCGGTCGGCGCGGCTGAAGAATGTGGTTATCGACGCCGACGTGAAGATCCCCGAAGGATTGATTGTAGGCGAAGACCCGGAACTCGACGCCAAGCGATTTCGCAGGACCGAGCGCGGCATCTGCCTTATCACCCAGCCGATGATCGACATGCTGCCGCCCGGCCAAATCAACGGCCCCGAACCCGAACCGGCCGAAGCGGAGGCCGAGGCGCAGGCTGAGGCTCAGGAGGAAAAGAAAGCCACTAGGACCAACGGGCTGGAGCCGTGAGCGAGGTTAAAGTCCTCTCCGTCGCGTCCGAGATCTACCCGCTCATCAAGACCGGCGGGCTCGCCGACGTAACGGGCGCTCTGCCGGGCGCGCTGGGCGCCGAGGGAGTGGAGATGCGCACCGCCGTGCCCGGTTATCCGGCCGTCATGGCGGCGCTCGAGCACGCCGAGGAAGCCTATGCGTTTCCGGACTTGTTCGGCGGCGGCGCCCGCATCCTCAGCGGCCGGGCTCGCGGGCTCGACCTTTTCGTCCTTGATGCGCCCCATCTGTTCGACCGGCCCGGCAACCCTTATGTGGGCGCGGACGGCTCGGATTGGCCGGACAACGCCTTCCGCTTTGCGGCGCTTGCGAAAGCGGCAGCGGCCATCGGACAGGGCCTCGTCGCGGGCTTCGCGCCCGATATCGTGCACGCGCATGACTGGCAGGCGGGGCTGACCTCAGCGTATTTGCATTATGGCGGCGGCCCAAGGCCAGCGACGATCGTCACGGTGCACAATATCGCCTATCAGGGGCAGTTTCCGGCAGAGCTTCTCGGCGCGCTCGGTCTGCCGCCGTCGTCCCTTGGCGTCGGCGGGGTCGAGCATTACGGCGCGATCGGCTTCTTGAAGGCGGCATTGCGACTCTCCGACTGGATCACGACCGTCTCCCCGTCCTACGCCATCGAAATTCAGCGCCCCGAAACCGGCATGGGCTTCGACGGTCTGCTGCGCGAGCGGGCGACCAGCCTTTCCGGAATCCTGAACGGCATCGATGCGGACGTCTGGAACCCCGCCGACGACGCCCGAATTGCCGTGAACTACGACGCGCGAACGCTCTATGCGCGCGCCGCCAATAAGGCCGTCCTGCAAGAGACGCTCGGCCTCAACCCCGAGCCGCACGCGCTTCTCGCGGGCATCGTCAGTCGGCTGTCCTGGCAAAAAGGGCTCGATCTACTCGTCGATACGCTGCCGGTTCTGCTCGGCGAACACATGCAACTCGCTGTCCTTGGCGTCGGCGACCGCGAGCTTGAGGCGCGGTTTCAGGCGGCGGCGCAGTCGTTCCCGGGGCGCGTTGGCGTCTATCTCGGCTATGACGAAACCTTGGCGCATGGCGTACAGGCAGGCTGCGACGCGCTGCTCGTGCCGTCGCGCTTCGAGCCTTGCGGCCTGACCCAGCTCTGCGCGCTCCGCTACGGCGCGGTGCCTGTCGTGGCGCGCGTCGGCGGCCTTGCGGACAGCATCATCGACGCCAACGAAATGGCCCTTGCCGCAGGCGTCGCCACGGGTGTGCAGTTCGCGCCCGGAACCGATGACGGCCTCGCGCTCGCCTTGCGCAAGACGGCGCGGCTGTTCGGCGACACGCCCACATGGCGAAAGCTGCAAACGAACGGCATGGCGGCCGACGTTTCCTGGCGGGCGCCTGCGCGCCGCTACGCCGAGCTTTACAGGCAGCTTGCCGGCGCACCGGCGGCAAGCGCGGCCGCGTGATGGGGCTGGTTGGCGAAGGCTCGCCCGAGCCGCTTGGCCTGTCCCTTGACGAGCGCGGCGCGAATATCGCGGTTTTTTCGGCTCACGCGACGGCCGTCGAGCTGTGCCTGTTCAGCGCGGACGGCGAGACCGAAATGGAGCGCATCCGCCTGCCCTGCCGGACAGGCGATGTGTTCCATGGCCATGTCGAGGGCGTGAAAGAAGGCCAGCGCTACGGTCTTCGCGCGTATGGGCCATACGCGCCCTTGGAGGGGCATCGCTTCAACTCGGCGAAGCTGCTGGTCGACCCTTACGCTCTTGCGCTCGACCGCCCATTTGCGCTCGCGCCCGCCATGTTCGCCTACCGCGCCGGCGTGCCCAGCGCCGACCTCTCCTTCGACGACGCCGACAGTGCGCCCTTCATGCCGAAGGCGATTGCGACGCGCCCCGCGCCCGCGCAAACAACGCCGCGAGCGAAGCGCCCCTGGGCGGACCTGATCGTCTACGAACTTCATGTGCGCGGTTTCACAAAGGGGCATCCCGGCGTGCCGGAGGACCTTCGCGGAACGTTCGCCGGGCTTGCTCATCCGGCCGCCCTCGGCCATCTCGCGAAGCTCGGCGTGACCGCCATTGAGATCCTGCCCTGCGCCGCCTGGGCCGACGAACGCCACCTCACGGCGGCGGGGCTCACGAACTATTGGGGCTACAATCCCGTTGCGCTCTTAGCGCCAGACCCGCGGCTTGCGCCGGGCGGCTGGGCCGAAATTCGCGCCGCGACGGGCGCGCTGCAAAGCGCGGGCATCGAAGTCATCGTCGATGTGGTGCTGAACCATACCGGCGAGGGCGACGAGCTTGGCCCCACGCTGTCCCTTCGCGGCCTCGACAACGCCTCTTACTACCGGCTGCGGCAGGGAAATCCGCGCACTTACGCCAACGACGCCGGCTGCGGCAATACGCTCGCGCTCGACCGGCCGCCCGCGATGCGGCTCGCGATGGACAGTTTGCGCGCCTGGGCGACGCTCGGCGGCGTGGACGGCTTCCGCTTCGATCTCGCGACCGCGCTCGGCCGCCGGGATAACGGCTTCGACGCCGCCTCCCCTCTGATCGCCGCCATCGAGCAGGACCCGGTCTTGCGCAATCTCCGGCTGATCGCCGAGCCTTGGGACATCGGGCCGGGCGGGTACCGCGTTGGCGAATTTCCGCCGCGCTGGGGCGAATGGAACGATCAGTTCCGCGACGCGATGCGCAAGTTCTGGCGCGGCGACGCGGGGCTTGCGTCTGGCGCCGCCACGCGCTTCTCGGGCTCGTCGGATATTTTCGGGCCGCGCCGCCGCCGCCCGTCCGCGAGCGTCAACTTCATCGTGGCGCATGACGGCTTCACGCTCGCCGATCTTGTCAGCCACGAGCGCAAGCACAACGAGGCGAACGGCGAGGAAAACCGCGACGGAACTGACGCAAACTACTCGTGGAACAACGGCGCGGAAGGCGCGAGCGGCGATCCCGCCATCCTTGCGGCGCGGCGGCGCGACCAGCGCAATCTGCTGGCGACGCTTCTGCTCGCGCGGGGCACGCCGATGCTCGCAATGGGCTCGGAATGCGGCCAGTCCCAGGGCGGCAACAACAACGCCTACGCTCAGGATGCGGCGGCCGCCTGGTTCGACTGGGACGGCGCGGACGCCGAGCTCTTGGAGTTCGCCGCGCGGCTCATCGCCTTGCGCAAAGCGCATCCCGCCTTCACGCGCGACCGCTTTCTCTCGGGCGAACCCCTCGACGCAACGCTAATCCCCGATGTCGAATGGCTCACGCCCTCAGGCGCGCGCATGCAGCCGGGCGACTGGGCCAACCCGAATCTCAGAACGCTGACCGCAGCTCTGTATGCTCCCGCCGGCGATGGGGACCGCGTTGTCTGCGTGCTTCACGCGGGGCAGGACGCGTCGGCGCTGAAACTGCCGGAAACGCGCGATGGCCGCGTCTGGCGGCGCAGCCTCGACACCGCGCGCGAAAATGGCGAGCACGCCGGCGATTTCGAAGGGGGCGCCTCGGTCGACGTAAGCCCGCGCTCGGTCGTGGTTTTCGAGGAGCGGCGTGAGGAAAAGGCCGCCGGGGCTGGCAGCAGCAAAAGCGCTGCGCCGGAACTTCTCGACCGGCTGGCGCGCGCGGCGGGGATTGCGCCGGATTGGTACGACATTGCAGGCAATCGGCATGTCGTGCCAGACGAGACCAAAGCCGCGCTTTTAGCCGACATGGGCTTCCCGGCCGCAAGCGCAGGCGAGGCGCGCGAAAGCCTTGGGGGGCTTGCCGATGAAATCGACCGCCGCCCGCTTCCCTATACGCTTGTCGCCCGCGAAGGCGAGGCCATCGAAGTCCGCATTCCGCTGAACGGTGGCCGCATGCCAGCGGCGCTGCTTGTGGAGCGGGAGGACGGCGAAGTTGCGCAGTTCCGCCTTGGCCGGAATCTGGAGCTCAAGACCGTAACGGCCCTGGATGGCCGCCGCTCGGAAATTGCCGTCGCGAAGCTTCCTCCTCAGCCCATCGGCCGCCATAGCCTCCTGCTGGACAGCCGTCCCGAATTCGCCTCTTCGTTGACCGTCGCGCCGCGGCGCTGCCATCTGCCAAACGCCTTGCTTGAGCGCGGGAAAGCGGCCGGCGTTGCGGCGCAGCTCTATTCGCTCCGCCGCCATGGCGATCAGGGCGCCGGCGACTTTGCTGCGCTGACGGAGCTTGCCCGCATGGCAGGCGGCGCCGGCTTCGCAGCCCTCGGCCTCAATCCGCTGCATACGCTGTTTCCCGGCGACCGCGAGCGAGTCAGCCCGTATTCCCCTTCCGACCGGCGCTTCATCGACCCGATTTATATCGATGTAGGGGCGCTCCCTTCGCTGTTCGAAGGCGGCCGGGCGGCGGCCGCGATTGCGCAGAATGAAGCCCGGGCGGCGGCGCTTTCGGCTCTGCCGGCGGTCGATTACCAGGGCGTGTGGTCGCTTAAGCGCACGATCCTGGAGGCGGCGTTCGCGGATTTCGACGAGAGGGCCGCCGGGCAAAACGACTGCGAGCTTCTTCGCGACTTCGAAGGCTTCATCCAGCAGGGCGGCGCGGCGCTGTTTCAATTCGCGTGCTACCAGGCCATCGGCGAGGCCCGCCACGGCGAGCCCTGGACGAAATGGCCCGAGGGGCTTGCGCGCCGCAATGAGACCGCCCTCGCCGCCTTCGCACAAGAGAATGAGCAGGCGCTGTGCTTCCATCTCTTCCTGCAATGGCTTTGCGAGCGGCAATTGAGCGGCGCGGCGGAAAAGGCGCGCGAGAGCGGCTTATGGCTCGGCTTCTATCGCGATCTGGCGGTGGGCGCGGCTCCTGACGGCGCGGAATCCTGGGCCAACGCCGATCAGCTCATGTGCGCTTCCTTCATCGGCGCTCCGCCGGACCCCTTCGCCGAGGCTGGCCAGAACTGGGGTCTGCAGCCGCCCAACCCAATAGCGTGGCGACGCTCGGGCTATGCCGTCTTCAACGGCATGATCGCCGCGAACATGCGCCACGCGGGCGCGCTCAGGATCGATCACGCCATGGGGCTCACCCGCCTATTCGTGATTCCACAGGGGGCGCCCGCGCTGGAAGGCGCGTATCTCTCCTACCCTGCTGGCGATCTCATCGGACAGCTCGCACTTGAAAGCGCGCGCGCCCGCTGCCTTGTCGTCGGCGAAGACCTCGGCACCGTGCCTTCGGGTTTCCGAGAGACCATGGAAGCCGCGGATATCCTCTCCTACCGCGTGTTTTGGTTCGAGCGCGACGGCGATGGTTTCCGGCCGCCTCGGACCTATCCGAGGAAGTCGCTGGCTTGTCTTTCCACCCACGATCTGCCAACGCTTGCGGGCTGGTGGCAGGGCGAGGACATTCGCGAGAAGGAGGCGCTGGGCCTTCTTACGGCGGAGGACTGCGCGGCCGCGCGGGAGAGGCGCGAGGCCGACAAGCGCGCCCTTCTTCGACTGACCGCGCGCGAGGGCTTCAGCGTTAATGGCGATGCGTCCGCGCCGTTCGACGCCGCCATCGCGGCGGCGATGCATCGCCTGCTCGGCGGCGCGTCGTCGCTCATCTCCATCGCCCAGCTCGACGATATTGTGGGCGAGATCGCGGCCGTGAACCTGCCCGGCACGGATCGCGAAAGGCCGAACTGGCGAAGAAAGCTCGAAGGCGCGGTTGACGATCTTGCGGCGCCGCTGAGGGCGTTCGCCGCGCTTATGACGCATTGAAGGCTGCCGTCATTGCCCATCGGGGGGCACGGGGCTTTTAGACTGCAGTGCGTCGCGCATGCGCTTTTCGAAGTCGGTCGTTCCCGCGGGAGGCGCGGCCTGTTGCGCGGGCGGGGCGATGTCCTGGACGCGCTTGCGAGGCGACGGCTTGGGCTGCTCCGCAGCCGCACGGGGCTGGGCGGCCTGCGGCTTATTGAGGCTTTCGAGGCGGGCCATATCGCCCTCCATCTTGCGGATAAGGACGGCGCGAACGAAGTCCTCCGCCGCCAGCGACCGGGCCTTTGAACCGAGTTCGCGAAGCGGCCCCGCTATTTGGATCTTCACGGGCGGCCACTTGGCGCGACGATCCGATTTGACGCCAACCTGCCAGGCGCTGTCGGCCTGAAGGGTTGAAAGATCGAGGAAAGCCTCCATCCTGACGGTGCCCTCCCGGCCGCGAAACGAAGCGCGCCGCACCTCCAACATGCCGTCGCGGATCAAGACGGGCACGGCGAGGTGATGAAACTTCAAGTCGTCCGATTGCGCCGCCTCAAGCGCCTTTTTCTTGACCGCCTCCTCCGTGAGAGGCTGCTGCAGCGCCAGGAGTTCTTCCGCTTCTTTTTGCAGACCCGAAGGAGCGAACTTAAACAGCTGGCCATCCGAGATCAAAATGGTCCCATTGCCCTGCAAGACCGCCACGACGCCGCGCGGGCTCAACCCCTGTCCCGAGGCACGTAATGCCAGCGACGCGCTTCCGGTAGCGATTGCGGGCGACCCCGCTATCGGCAGGGCGGATAAATCGGCGCCGGTAAGCGAAATGCGCGCCTCGGCGAGGACGGCGCCGCCGCTGTGCGCGTCAAGGCTCAACGTTGCGGCAAGGTCGCCGCCCAGCGCCTTTCCTTCGAGGCGTCGTACATCGAGACGGGCGTTTTCGAGCTTCGCCGAAACTTGCGCATCCGACAGCGCAAAGGTCTCGCCAAGCTTTAGCGTTTTGGCTGAGAGCGTGACGTTTGCCGTGACGTCCTGAAAAACGTCGGGAGCGAATGGCTGTGCGCTCCAAAGCTCGGGGGCGCCGCGACGATGGAGGCCGGCGCCGGCAGCGAAATTCTTTCGGGCGGCGGCGGCTTGAGAAGGTAGCCGAGAAGCGCGGGCGCCGAAAGCCGGCCGGCCTTCAAATCGGCGTCGATCCGTTTCGAGCGGTCCGAGCCCGCTACGCTCAGGCGGCCCGTGACGAGGTTTTGGGGCGACTCGGCCTTTAGCTTCGTGGCGGCGATCTGGCCCGATCCGAAGGAAAGATCAGCCTCGACATGGAAACTCGTTTTAGGCTCGCCGCCGAGAACGGCCAGAAGCGGCGGCGGCAGGAACCGCTCGGGCGACTCGCTTGTGGCCTGCGCCTTGCCGCTGAAGGCGAAAGCCTGCCCTTTCAGCTCGGACGTCCCATCCAGTTGAGCCTGAAGCGGCGCGGACTTGATCGAGCAGGCCACGGCATAGCGTTCGGAAGCGCCCTCCGCGCGGACCGTCACGGCGCCGGGAGAAACGCGCGCCCACGGGGCAGGGGCGGCCGCCGGGAAGAGGAGCGCGACGAGCTTGTTTCCATCGGGCTCCAGGATATCGAGCTGCGCTGAAAGCTGGCCAGTCCGCCATTCCGCAAGCGGTCCTTTCAACTGAGCCCGGCCTTCGACGCGAGTCGTTCCCAGCAAGCCATTGACTTGCGCGGTGGCGCTGCCGGATTGAGCCTCGGCGGCATAGCGTACGATGAGGGACGCTGGCGCGAACTCTTCGAGCCGCCGTCCCTGCAGGCTTTCGGCGTCGTAGCCTAAAAGCGCCGCAGCCCTGAGCACGGCTTGCGGAGCGCGCGCTTCGAGGCGCCCATCGAGCCGGCCCTGGCCCAAGCCGCGAAGCGGAACCACGCCTTCCGCGCTCAAGGAAAGCCCCTCGGGCGTCTCCAGGCTCAGCTTGGCGACGGTCAGCAAATCCTGATTAAGCTTCAGGCGCACCGCCACGTTCTTGGCGTCGATGAAGCTTGCTTTGATCGCCGCGGCGGAAATGTCGATCTCGGCGGTGTCTATGCTCGAAGCCTCGCCGCCAAGAAGCGGCGAGAGCTGTTGAAGCATCGCCCGCCAGGCGCTATTCACGCTTTCGGCGGAGAGCGCGTCGGCGCCCGAGCGGCCGTTTTCCATGCCGCGCAGATCGAAGCTATCCCCCGCGAACAAGACTTCCAGCTTGCGGACGGGCGCCCTCTGCAGGCGCAGGCTTGCCGTGAAGGGGGTTCCCTCGATGTCGCCCGCCACGTTCGTGAAGGCGGCGATTTCGTCTGAAAGCGCGAGCGATCCTTTGGCGGCGAACGTCCTCGCTGGTCCGATCCTTGCGCTTGCGGACTCGCCTGCGATCCAGCGCTGGAGCCGGTCCAGATTCTTGCCCTGGAAAGCGGCCTCGGCCAACAGCGCCGATTTTTCGCCCGTCTTCGTGAGCGCGCCCGACGCCTTCATTTCCGTTCCGCCGGGCAGCGTCGCCTTCGCTTCCTCGAAAACCCATTTATCGCCGGCGCGCGCCCCCTGAAACTTGACGCCCTCGATGGGTTCGCCCCTGAGCTGAACCTGGTCGGCGCCAAGAGAAACACGCAAGGCGAAATCGGGGTATAGCCAGAGAAGCCGGGCGGCGGCATCCTGAATGCGGTTCCCCGCACCAGCTGGCGCGGCGGCCAAAGCGCCTCCGCCCGCCAGGAGCCCGTCGGCGTCGAGCGAGTGGGCCTGAAGCGCGAAATCGGCCGTGCGCGCCGCAAAGCCCAGCGCGGCGGAGCCGAGCAGAATTTGCGGACGATTCTCCGGGTCCATCGTCAGCGCCAGATCCGTGAGGCTTGCCCCCGAAAAATCGATTTTTGCCTGCGCCTTTGCCTGAATTTCGAACGCGGCGCCCGCCAGCGCCGCAGCCCGGGGCGCGGTCATGGCGACGGCCCCCTCGAAAACGGGGGCTTTCGCCGCGGTGAGCGTTCCATCAGCCTGGAAGGCGATCCTGGACGCAAGATCGAGCACATTGCCCGAGAGCTTGACGCCGCTTTTCGGCGCGGCCGCCGCCAGGAACCTCACCTCGAAACGGCGGTCGCCTTGCGAAACCCGCCCATTGAAGCGGTACGCATTCCCGGGCGCTGGCGCCGAGAGCGCGCCGTCAATGTTCGTCAGCGTAAGGGCATCGGCGCGGAGCGCGTCTTGCAGGACGGAAATGCGGCCGCCCTCGATTTCAAGGCTCGATACTTCCGCCGCGATGGAAACGGCGCTCGCCTGCGCGGTTGGTAGCCGGTTTTGAAGCGGCTTCGACAAGTCCAGAAGCAGGAATGGGCGCACGAGCCTGAGCTTGCTCGCCTCGATCCGCCCGGAGAGCAAGGCTTGAAGCGACAAAGTGAGATCCACGGCTTCGGCGGTCAACTGGGCGCCGTCCCTGGGGCCTCCCTCCGCCGCAACCTTGGCCGCCCGAAGATGCGGCTCGGGAAGAAGCACGATGTCGATGGCGCCGCCGATGGCGATGGTGCGGCCCAGGATAGCGGAGGCCGCCTGTTCGATGTCTTTCCTATAGGCGTTCCAGTCGGTAAAGGCAGGCACGACAAAGGCCGCGCCGAGGACAAGGGCCAGGATCGTGGCGAGTGTGACGAGAAGGCGGCCCAAGTCGATTCCTCTTTTAGTCGGAACGCCCGATGCGCGGCGGGCGAAAGCTGCGGCGAATTATCCTACCTCTCAGTATGACGTTGCAAGAATCGAAGCCGGTTTTGTGGCGCGGGCCAGCCTCGAGAGTGGATAAGCCGCGCAGCTGGGGCTATCCGAGCGCTCGTTCAGATGGCGAGCCTGCCCGCCTTGGCCGCCGCATAGCGCGCCGCGATCTTGTCCCAATTGAGCACGCTCCACCATGCCTTGAGATAGTCGGCGCGGCGATTTTGATACTTGAGGTAATAGGCGTGCTCCCAGACGTCGTTCCCGAACAGAACGCGGCCGCCTTCCGTGAGCGGCGTCTCCTGGTTGGGGCGCGTGGTCAGCGCAAGCTTGCCCGCTTTGTCGACCGTAACGAACACCCAGCCCGAGCCGCCGATTTTCAGGCCCGCATTGTTGAAAGCGTTCTGCAGGTTGTCGAAGCCGCCGAGGTCGCGCGCGATGGCGTCCGCCAATTCGCCCGTGGGCCGGCCGCCCTTGCCGCCCATGACCTCCCAGAACATCGTATGGTTGGCGTGGCCGCCGGCATTGCTGCGAACGGCGGCGCGGACGCTTTGCGGAACGCGGTCGACGTTGGCCAGGATGTCCTGCAGCGGACGGCCCGCCCAGTTTCCGCCAGCAACCGCAAGGGCCTGGTTGAGATTGTTCACATAGGCGGCGTGGTGCGCGTCGTGGTGCAGGCGCATGGTCTGAGCGTCGATCGCGGGTTCGTTCCGGTCGTAGGGGTAGGGAAGCGGCGCCAGCGTGAAAGCCGTGCGCGAACAGCATGATGCCGATTTAAAGCCGAGCATCGCCGCGCCTGCCGCCAGCATTTGGCGGGTAATCTCCATGGACATTGCAGTCTCCTGAGGTGAGTTTGTAGACGGAAAACGCGAAGCCGCAGTTTTTACTTAAGCTGCGCCTACATTCTCAGTGATGCGTGACCGGAGCATTAATGCATGGAGTGATCCATGCCTTTCATGTCGTGATCGTGCATCGGCGCCGCAGTCGCGCTCGCGGGCTGGCCCTTCTCGACCTTAACTTGTACGTCGATCGGGCCGGCCTTGGCGAGCGTCAGCGTCAGCGGCACCATCTCGTTCTCCTGAAGCCGTTTCTTCAGGCCGATAAGCATGATGTGATAGCCGCCGGGCTTCAGCTCCACCGATGTGCCCGGCTTGATCTCGATCCCGCCTTCGACGGGGCGCATTTTCATGACGCCGTTGTCGTCCCGGGTCTCGTGCAACTCGGTCTTTTCGGCGGCCGGGCTCGCGGCGGCAATGAGCCGGTCGGCTTCTTGTCCGCCGTTGCTGATGGAAAGATAGGCCGCGCCCGCGGGCGCGCCTTCGGCCGTGGGACGCGCCCAGGGGTGGAAGATCGTCAAATCGCCTTTCTGATACTGATGGGCGTAAGCGGCGCATGCTGCGAAAAGCGCAAGCGCGCCGGCGGCTATGGATGTAATCTTTGGCATGTGCGGTCCTTTGCGTTGGGCAGTTCACTCCCGGGCAAGCAGGGCATAGTTTCCTTCGGCATGCTTCTTTACCTCGGCCGAATGCGTCAACCGAGGTCATCGCGAAAAGTTCATCGCGCCAAGTCTTCCGAGCGTTATCAATCCGCCGGCAAAATTGCTATTCGATTTACGCTGGCGTTTCGCATTCGCGCGCGGCAATTGGGAGGAACTGCATGACACGGCGTTTAGGATTTATCGCGGCGCTGAGCCTCTTGCTATCGGCAGGCCAGGCGGCCATGGCTGAGACTGCCGAGCAGCATTGGCCCGCTGGCGCCAAGGTTTTCTTCATCGAGCCGAAGAATGGCGCGGAGATTACAGGGCCGGTCAAGGTCGTGATGGGCGTCGAGGGCATTGAAATAGCGCCGGCCGGCACGCAGACGCCGCACACCGGCCACCATCATATTCTGATCGACGTCGATCCGCCGAAGGGAGAAAAGGCGCTTGAGCCTCTGCCAGCGGACGACAATCACAAGCATTTCGGGAAGGGCCAGACGGAAACGGCGCTGACTCTGACGCCGGGGCCGCACACGCTTCAACTCATGGTCGGCGACGGCAACCACATTCCCCACGATCCGCCGCTCGTCTCCGAAAAAATCACGATCACCGTGAAGTAGGGCGCGCTACTCCGAGAGCTCGCGCGAGCGCCGCGCCGCCGCAAGGACGGTTTCGCGCATCAGGTCCTCCAGGCCGGGCTGGCGCATGAGGACCGACAGACCCGCAGCCGTGGTGCCGCCGGGAGAGGTTACGTTTTCGCGGAGCTTTTCGGGCCCGAGCTGCGAACGGTGCAGCAATTCCCCGGCGCCTTCGACTGTTGCGCGAGCGAGCTTTCCGGCAAGGTCCGGCGGCAGCCCGGCGTCGCGGCCCGCGGCGGCCAGGCATTCGACGAGATAGAAGACATAGGCCGGACCGGAGCCGGAAACGGCGGTCACGGCGTCGAGCAGGCTTTCATCCTCGACCCAGACCACCTGTCCCGCCACGAGAAGCAGCTTGTCGCACAGCGCGCGCTGCATTTCGGACACATGCGGGTTGGCGAAGGCGGCGGTGATCCCGCGGCCGATCTCGCACGGCAGGTTCGGCATGGCGCGCACGATGGCGGCGCCTTCCGGGAAATGCCTGGCGATGCTCGCCACCGTGCGGCCGGCGGCGATGGAAAGCACGGCCGTATGCGGCCCGGCGAACGGGGCGACGTCGGCAAGGACTTTCGCCATGATCTGCGGCTTTACGGCCAGCACGACAAGATCCGGCGCCGAAGCGGGCTTTTCCGGTATGCCCTGCTGCTGGAGAAGCGCCGCCATCTCAGGCGACGGCTGCGGTTCTTTCACCGCGAGCGCAGTTGCGGGAACGCCCGCCGACAGCCAGCCTCTCAGCTTGGCGCCGCCCATGCGGCCGGCGCCGATAAGCCAAATCGAAGCGTGACCGCCGCCTTCGCTCAAGCCTGCCCCTCGGTTGCGAAAATTGTGCTGGCCAGCGCGTCCTCCGCCCGCTTTCCGGCCCAGACCACAAATTGGAACGCCTGATAATATCTTTCGCATGTATCGAGGGCCGCCTGCAACAGCGCCTCGCATTGCTTGGCTGTCGGCTCCGCGCCGTTCAACATGAGCCCTTGCCGGTAGAGCAGCAGGCCCTCGGACGACCAGATGTCGAAATGCCCAAGCCACAATTGCTCGTTGATAAGCACGAGGAGCCGGTAAATCTCGCTGATGCGGCTGCGCGGCACTTTGAAGTCGAAGGCGCAAGCCATATGGAGGCTCTCCAGATCGTCGCGCCAATTAAAGGAAATATGATAATCGCACCAAGCGCCCCCAACGGACACGGTCAACTCATCCTCGCTCGAACGCTCGAACGCCCAATCCTGCAAGCAGGCGATATGCTCCATAAGGTCGACAGGGTTTGAAAGCCGATTGTAATCCTGTCCGGCAGCGGTCATCCGTAGTTTCCCCTCTGATGCCCGCAGCAAAACTCGCTCAGACAGAGCCCTCTCAGCTCAGCTGTGTATGCCCGGATTTTGCCGCATCATTCTCATCAGCCTATGCGGTGATCCGCTGCTTCTGCGCAATCGATCCGAAGCTTTTCCCACGGGGAAATCGGCGTCGCCTTAACAATATTTGTTGTAAGTGTTGCGAAACTGTCCGCTTCGGTCGCGGCCTATGGCTGCGGAAGAGTCGAGCCTTGAGCGCGGGCCAGCGCAGCTTCAAGCTCCGTGACTTTCCGGGACAGGCGCTCATTTTCTTCCCGCGCCTTGACGGCCATCGCCTTCACGGCCTCGAACTCTTCGCGCTGCGGGATGTCCATGGTCCTGAAAAAGCGCTCGGCCTGGCTTCTCGCCGCCGTTTCGACTTCGGCGCGAACGCCTTGCGCGGCGCCGGCTGCGTCCGTCATCATTTTTGCGATTTCGTCGAAGAACCGGCTTGTCGTCTGCGTCATGGATCGATCCCTGGGTGAGCCCTGTTTCGAGCAAATTAATCATTGCTTTGGGCTCCTTCAAGCGAGTGCATGCCTCTGTCCAATATGACGCATTCGGGGCGCTCCTCTTGTGGCGCGCGCGCACCCGATCGATTGCCTGTCTTGCAAGTCCATAAAATGGAAACAGAATTCTATAATTCGGCCTAAGCTTGAATAACCTCCGTCATTGCGCTGGATTCTCGATCCTCACTAAGCTTTCCGGGAATGGAACGCCGAGCGAAATAGTAAAGGTCAAGACAATGAAGAAGTATGTTGCTGCGCTGCTTGCGCTTCCCTTGATCGCGGGCTTTACGCTTGTTCTCGCCAGCCCCGGCGAAGCCGCGCACATCAAGGACAAGATGAAATGCCTGCACACCTGGAAGGCATACAAGGCCCAGTACCGTTCGGAGCATAAGACGCGCCACACCTTCATGAAGGAGTGTCGGGCCGGGACCCTTCCCACGCTGGCGCCAGGAACGCGCACCCAGTAAGCTCAAAAATAGTCATCCCGGAAACGCGTTCACGCGTTATCCGGGACTTCTTAACGATCCCGGATGAGCCGCCAGCGTCTCTTCGGGGATTAGGTGCGTGCGGTTTTGCGCAAAGACGCTCCCTCTGCTAAGAGGAGGCGTCTTTGCGCGAGGCTTCCATGGACCTGATGGCGATTGCATTCCCATTCAACGACCCCGTGGCGATCCATCTCGGGCCGATCGCGATCCGGTGGTACGGCCTCGCTTATATGGCCGGGCTTCTGCTGGGCTGGCTCTACATGCGTCGGCTGTGCGCGGACGCGCGGCTTTGGGCCGGGCCGGCGCCGATGCGGCCCGAGCAGGCCGACGATTTCCTGTTCTGGGCGACGCTCGGCACCGTGATCGGCGGGCGGCTCGGCTTCGTCCTCTTTTACGAGCCGAGCATGTATTTCCGGCACCCGTTGCAGATCTTCCGCGTCTGGGAAGGCGGAATGGCGTTTCACGGCGGCCTTTTGGGCGTGGGCCTCGCCATATGGCTGTTCTCGCGTCGCAACGGCGTGCCCATTCGCTCGCTCATGGATCTGTCGGCGGCCGTCGTGCCGTTCGGACTATTCTTCGGCCGGATCGCCAATTTCATCAACGCCGAAATGTACGGCCGGCTCACGGACGCGCCCTGGGCCGTGGAGTTTCCCACCCGCGTGCTGCTGAAAGGCGATGCGTTCGGCCCGCGCCATCCGACGCAGCTTTATGAGGCTGCGCTCGAAGGCGTCGTCATGTTTATTCTACTGCGCTTTTTGACCCACAGCCGCGATTCGCTGAAATCGCCCGGCCTCACCACCGGCGTCTTTCTCATGGCCTACGCCGTCTTCCGCATCTTCGCCGAATACTTCAAGGAATGGGACACGTCGCAGTTTTTCACGACGCCCTATTTCTCGGAGGGCGTGGTGTATTCCCTGCCCATGATTGCGCTCGGGCTTTATTTTGTGCTGTCCGCGCGCCGGGCGCCTGCGCGGGATTCGGCAGCGCGCCACGCCGCGATGGAAGCTTAGACGCCGGCCGTCCAATCGATACGCGCGGCGGCGGATTAAATCGCGTCCACCGTCGCCGCGCGGAAAGCGCCGTTCAAGGCTTTCCGGCCGCGGCGGGATCCCGCTTCATGATCGCCATCAAACTGTAGGCGGGGGTCTCGCCTGGCACGCCTGCAATCTGATTATAGATGAGGAAATCTCCCGCCTTCCGTATGGCGATGTCATCCACCCCGCCGGTATCGATCGGATTGAGGTTGTGCAAGACGTTGTCTTTCACGGCGCCGACCTTCGTCCCCTTCGCAAGCGTCGTGTTCGTGCCTCCATCGAACGTGATCTGGCCATCCTCGCTGACGGCGAATTTGTCGATGGCGGTGAACTCCTGCTTCGGCGCGCCGCCGCAGATCATCGACGCTTCGCGCACCACATACAAATTCTTGGCGCCGGAGAACCTCATCTTCACCTCGGGGCAGGCGACAACGTCTCCGCCCATCTGGAAGCTTCCCGTTCCGGTCCAATCGCCGTTCACGAAGGTAGCGCCGTCATCGGCAAAGGCATGCGAAGCGGCAAGAACCCCCGCCGCGACCAAGATAAAAATTGAAGACTTCATCGTTGCCTCCCGCGTTGCGCGCGCATGTTACAGCCTTTCCGGTTGAGACGTCGTTCGAATGTCCGTGAGCGATACATTCAATCGCTTCGAACAAAGCGCCGTCGACGTGATGCGGTTTTGAATCGACCGTGTTCCTGGATGCCGTACACTCGCATGCGGTCCGCTTTGTCTCAAGCCGGAGACCACGCGGATGCCTTCGCATGGATCTTGCATGAGAGGCGAGATAAGTCTCTTTGCGACAAACTTCATCGCCGGCGAAACATGATCCGCATTTCCACCACGCTCCAAGCGCGCGTCCTGCATCATCATCCGAAGATGGGGCTGACGACGCTGTTCCTCGGAAGCTTCGAGCTTTGCGTGCCGAAAGTTGATGCGGAGCCTGGAACCGGCGTCGCGGTGGCGATCAGCGCAAGCGACGTGTCGATCGCTCTGTCGCGGCCCATGGATGTGTCGATCACGAACCGGATCCCCGGAACCATCGTCGAAGTGGAATATCTCGATGCGCCTTATGCGCGGGTTGCGTTCGATCTCGGCTCATGCCGCCTTCACTCACTCGTAACATGGGAATCCGTGGAGCGGCTTGGGCTGGAGCCGGGATTGAAAGCCTGGGCGATGATCAAGACGGTCGCTATCGAAAGGACCAACATCAGCGCTGAAGGTCTTCCCGAGCCTCGTCCGCCTCTTGCTCGCCGAACGACCGATTGAGCGACGCCGTAAGCTCGCAAAGGGCGGCCGTGGCCGCCTGGGACGACCGCCGCTCGACCGAGCGGAACAACGCCGCGATGCGCTGGCCGAAGGCGGTAACTTCCGCGCCCCCGCCTCTACGCCCGGGAAAGGTTTCGATGACTTTGGCTTCGAACGTGCGGTTAAGCGCGTCGGTCATGAGCCAGGTCTTGCGATAGGACAGGCCGAGGAGCTTGCTCGCGCCGAGGATCGAGCGGCATTTCTGTAGCGTCTCGATCAGCGCGATGTCGGACTCGTCGAGCCCCCCGCCGTTCGGCAGCGAGAGCCTCACATGCACCTCCGCTTTTTTTCCTGCAAGCGTCATGCGCCGTTTCCCTCTTCGCGTCTTCTCAGCAAGTCATGGTATATCTATTGCTATATAGCAGCTTTCCCTCTGAGGCGCACGAGTCAAACGCCATCCTGGCGATAGGAGGCTGCTGAAAACGATGCCGCCCATGGTTCAACACGCTTGCCATGAGGTCGAGGCCGCTGAAACTACACAGCCTCATCCTTGTAACTTGGATTGCGCCGCTCGGATAGGTTGCCCGATTCGGTGGCGGCGGAGAGACCGTCTCATCCTCGGCCGGATCGGTTCTCCCCCCCGGTCATGGCCGCACTCGATCCGGCCATTAAACCGACCGTGCAGGCGTGCAATGGCAAGAGCCCGAGATCAGCCGCGGGCTTGGCCGCGCTGATGCGGTTTTCCTGGGGCGGGCGCGGACTCCGGCTGAGGTTTCTCAGCGCTGCCTGCCATCGCGTCCGCGGTCCAGGGGATCAGCTTTGCGAGGATCTTGCCGAACGCCTCGTTCAGCGCTTTTGCGGCGTCAGCCTCGTCTTGCGTCTTGACGGGGACGCTCTCGCTGAAAATGCGTGCGGCGGCGATATGGCCGTCGCCCGCGACAAGCTTGGCGCTGATCTCCGCCACAGCGGCGCGCTCGGGACCGGGCGCGATCTGAAACCTGCGGATTTCGGTCACAAGCTGATAGTCCGGCATCGCGCCTTCCACGGGCCTGCCGGCCTCGCTCAGCGAGCCCGCGTTTTCGAAGCTTTGGAGGATCCGCGCCTGCATCAGCTTCGGCAGGTTGTCGCTCCACTTCGCGTTTCCGAGCCCGGTGAGCTGTCCGCCGTCGAGCTGCGTCAGAATGCGTTCGGAGTCGTAGGTCAGGAGCGCGGCCGGGTCCGGGATGGCGAGCTGCTTTTCGAGCGGCTTGCCGGGCTCAGCCGGGGGCGGCAGCGCGCTCAGGTCGTAGGCTGCGCCGCTGCCCTTGCCGCCGCCGGTCATGCGTTCCAGCCCGGCGAAGATGCTGTCGACCTTTCCTGAATTCTTGCCCAGCGCCTCGGAGAACGAGGACAGGTTGGCGATCATGCTATGCAGATCCCCCGAATTTTCCTCGAGGATGCGGTCGATGCGGGCGAGAACCTGTCTCGCCGCTTCGGTCATGGTCTGGCCCGCGGCTTCGTTCGCGACGAGCAGGGGCGGCTGGCCGGGGGAAGGCGCAAGCAGGGTCGCGCCGGGCGAACCGCCCGTAAGCGCGACCACCGCCGCGCCCGTCAGACCTTGGAACTCAAGCGAAACCTGGGTGTCGGCGCGAAGCGGCGTGTTGGCGTCGATGGCGATGGTCGCGTCCACCTCCTTCGGCCGGTCAGGGACAAGGCTGAGGCCCGTCACCTCGCCCACGCGAATGCCATTGAAGAGCACGGCGGACCCTTTGAGAAGGCCGGACACGGTATGCTGGAACCGGACCTCGTAGGTCGCGCGCTTGCCGAGTCCGCCCTGCGTGTCGAGCCAATAGACGAAGGCGAACCCCGCGGCGATGGCGGCGAGGGTGAAAAGCCCTATCAGAACGTAGCGCGCCTTGATTTCCATTTGGACCTAGCCCTGTGTCTGGGAATGCGCAACCTGGGCGAACCCTTTGCCGCGCTCCCCGCCGAAATAGGATTTCACCCAAGGATGATTTGAAAGAAGCATGGAGGCGATGGGGCCTTCCGCGACCACTTTTCCGTCGGCGAGAGCGGCGACGCGGTCGCAAACGAGATGAAGGCTTTCAAGGTCGTGCGTGACCATGAACACCGTGAGCCCGAGCGTGCGCTGCAACGTGCGGATCAGCGAGTTCGAACTCGGCCGCCGCGATGGGATCGAGGCCGGATGTCGGCTCATCGAGGAACACGATTTCGGGATCGAGCGCGAGCGCGCGGGCGAGCGCCACGCGCTTCGTCATGCCGCCCGACAGCTCGGCGGGAAACTTGGCCCCGTCCGCACGTTTCAAGCCGACCATCTCCAGCTTCGCGGCGGCGACTTCGTCCATAAGCCGTTCGGAGACGTGGAGATATTCGCGCATCGGAAACTGGACATTCTGAAGCGCCGTCAGCGACGAGAACAGCGCGCCCTGCTGGAACAGGATGCCCCATCGCCGCTCGACCGCCCGAAGCTCCGCGTCGCTCGCAGTGTCCTGATCGGCGCCGAGCACCTCGATGCTTCCGCCTCGCTTTGGCAACAGCCCGATGATGGTGCGCATCAGCACCGATTTGCCGCTGCCGGAGCCGCCGACGAGGCCGAGGATTTCGCCGCGCCAGACGTCGAGCGAGAGGCCGTCGAGAACGGTCGCGTCTTCAAAGCCGACGATGAGGTCGCGCACCCGAATGACCGCCTCTCTCCCGCTTGACATGGTCACATCCCGATCGAGGCGAAAAAGATCGCGAAAAGGCCGTCGAGAACGATCACGAGGAAGATCGACTTCACCACCGAGGTTGTGGTCTGAATCCCGAGCGACTCCGCGCTGCCTTTCACCTGCAAGCCCTCGGCGCAGGCGACGACGCCGATGACGAGCGCCATGAACGGCGCCTTGATCATGCCGACCTTGAAATGCGTCACCGATATCGCTTCGTGCAGCCGCGCAATGAAGATCGTGGGGCTCATTCCCTCGTAGAGCCAGGCCACCAACCCGGCGCCATAAAGCGCCGACATGGCGCCAAGAAACGTCAGGATCGGAAGCGCGATGATGAGAGCCAGCACGCGGGGCAGGATCAGCACCTCGACAGGATCGACCCCCATGGTGCGGAGCGCATCGATCTCCTCGCGCATCTGCATCGAGCCAAGCTCCGCCGTATAGGCGCTTCCCGAGCGGCCTGCCACCATGATGGTGACGAGCAGCACGCCGATCTCGCGCAGGATCAGGATGCCGACCATGTCGACCACGTAGCTTTGGGCGCCGAACTTGCGAAAGTGGAAAAAGCCCTGCTGGGCGATGATGCAGCCGATGAGGAAGGTGATGAGCACGATGATGGGCGTCGCCTGCCAGCCGACGCGGTCAAGCTGATGCACGGTCGACGTGAGCCTGAAGGTCAACGGCCGGCGCGCCACCCGCCCCGCGGCGGCGGCGATCCCGCCAAGCAAATTCAGGAAGGGCAGGAATCCGCGCCCGGCTTCGATAAAAACGCGCCCCAGCCCGGCGATCCCGGCGGTAAACCCGCCCCTCTCCGGTTTGGGCGCCGGCGCCTCGCGGTTGACGGCGCCCACATCCTGAAAGAGCCCTTGGAACTCTTCGCGCAATCCGACGATGCCGGTCTGCTGTCCGGCGCCGGACCTTCTCCGGATGAGCCGCTCCAAGAGCCACGCGCCGAACGTGTCGAAGGCGGCGACATCGCGCATGTCGATGGATAGGGACTCAGCCTGCGCCGCCTCGTCTCCCGCGCGGCCGATCAGCGTCTCAAGTTTCTCTGCGTGGATGGCCGTCCACGCCCCCGAAGCCGAAAGCTCGAAGCGTCCGTCATGGTTTGTGGCGTTCAGGGACGGCGCCGCGGTCATGGCCGAGCATCCAAAAGTTTATCCACAAGAGAAAGCGATCGTCGCGACGATGCGGAATGTGGATTTGAGTGCTGTCGATCTCAGCATCTGCGCCGCCGCCTTTCCGATGAAATTGCTGCTGAAGCGCATTGACCGCCAAGATCTAGGATGCGGTTCAAGCCAGCACAATCACTGTCAAGAACCTTTAAAGCAAAAAGATCGAGCCGAATTGCCGCGCCGCCCCTGTCGCCCCGCGCCGGCATGGGTAACAGGGCAGGCATTGCAGTGCAGGGGGGGTGAATGCCTGCCCTGCCCGACGGCGCCAGCCGGCTCAGCTGAAGGAGCGCCGCGACGGCAAGGTAACGGCGCTCTGTGAAACGCGGATGACTGTCGTCCGCGGGCGGATTCCTGCGAAGGCGCCGTCGAATCAACAACGGCGGCAGACCTTTTCTATCTCAGCCCCGCGAGGAGCAAGGACAGTTCCGGCTCCTGGACATGTCCGGCCGCCGTCTGAGGCGGGAACCAGGCGCGCCGCCGCTGACCGGCCTCGCGCCAGCGCTTGCATTCTTTCCGGACAAAGAGAAGAAAAACGGTCACGTCGATTGTGCGCTCCACGCTGCTCTCGCGCTTGATGTAGCGAAAGCGGCCGATTGCTTTATGCTTGACCCTGCCCTTGACGCCGGCTTCTTCGTGCGCCTCCCGCGCGGCGGACTGATGGCTCTTAAGCCCCTTCAGACGCCACCCTTTCGGAATGATCCAACGCCCGGTGTCGCGCGAGGTGACGAGAAGAACCTCGGTGATGCCGTTGATGCGGCGCACAGGCAGCGCCGCGACCTGCTTCTGTAACGCCATGGTTAACTCCAATTCGCGAAAGCCGTCAGGGTAAACAAACCGTTAAATGAGGTCACTATTGCGGCCTACTAACTCCCATCGAGCGAATCTGTTCCGCACCCAGGCGGGCGGGCGAATGAGCGCCCTCCGGCGGCGTCTTAACGAGGCTGGAGGGTGGCGAGGATGGCGTAGCCGCCATAGAGCTTTTCGGTCGCCGCCGCAAATCCTGTCTGCTCCGCCAGCATTCCAATCTTGCGATCCATCGAAGGGATCGGCTTGACCGAAAAGCGGGAGAGCCAGGCGAGTTGCGCGCTGCGCAGCAGCCCCGGATAGCCGTCGAAATCGCCAAAATCGAGAATGAGGACTTTTCCACCTTGCGAGACGCAAGCCGCCGCGCTGCGGAGCACGTCCCGCCATTGCGGGATCATCGACAGCGCATAGGAAATGAACACGCGATCGAAGTGGGATGGGCCGAATAGCTTGGCGGGGTCGAAAGCCGTGGCGTCGCCTTTGGCGAGGACGATGCGCGACCGGAAGCCGGACCTCGCGACCGACGCGCGCGCGGAGCGCAGCATCTCCTCGGACACGTCCAGGCCGTAAAGGCGCGCGGCGGGATAGCTCCGGGCGGCGCGGATGAGATTGCGCCCCGTGCCGCAGCCAATTTCGAGAACCGAGCCGCCGTTCGGCGGCTCAAGGCCGGCGATCAGGCGGTCGCGGCCGAACAGATAATAGCGCCGAGTGGCGTCATAGATGAAACGCTGACGGCGGTAGATGGCGTCCATCTTCTCCGCCGCCGAAGCTGCGATTGTCATCGAGGTCATGCCTTCAAGATGTAAAGGTGGAACCCGCCATAAATCGCCGACCGGTCCTTCATCGTCAGCGCGCGGGATTGTTCCTCGGCATAGCGCCAGCGGGCGAGGATGTCTTCGGGGAGCCGTCCGGGCAAAATCGTCGGCTCGGCGGCCGTGCGGAAAATCACGCGCGCGCCGGGCCGGGCTGTTCGCGTAATCTCGCGCCAGAGGCGAGTCAGTTCTGCGTCGCCCATCCAGTCCTGCGCGTCCAGCAGGACGTAGCGATCGAAACTCTGGCTCGGGGCGGCTGCGAGATGATCCGTGAATGAGGCATGATGGACCGAGACCCGCGACGCATTTTCCCGCACGAGCGCAAAATTCGCCGGGTCGAGATAGGGAGGAAGCGCTCCGCCGGGCGCATACCGCCGTCCGAAAGCCTGCCATGCGAAATAGTTTTCGGACAAGGGGAAGCCGCACGCCAGGCGTTCCAGCCGGCTGCGCAACACGGCCGCCATGCCGCCCTCGCCACTTTCGCCAAGCGCCTTGTACTGCGCGGGCGGTATGCCGAGCCCATAGAGAGACGCGGGGCGGTTGACAAGCCAGCGCACGGCCCGCTTGTTGAAGATCGGGGCGAACTTCTCATTGAAAATGCGGCGTTGCTCGTCGAGCGATCGCGCCTGGAGTATCACTCGCGGGTTGACGCCGTTCAGGCGCGCAACGAGATGACTTGCGCCGATGAATGCGCCAAGAAGGCCGGCGCGGTAGAAATTGCTGGTGAAGCGGCGGATGCGCCGCTTGCGGCGCAGCCCGGTGCGCCTCAGCCAGTAAGTCGCAGTCGGCCGATCGAGGTGCGGCAGGATATGATGATTGAAGGCCGCGACGTTGGCCGCCGAGTCGGCCGCCCCGAAAAACCGGTAGAAGGCGTCGTGACCCGGCAAATGTTGAGCGGCGGCGAGCTTAAGCCGGTTCAGCGCAACATGCGCCGCGTTGATGTCCACAGCCGTGACATGGGACGGGT
Organism: uncultured Alphaproteobacteria bacterium; assembly: GCA_963748525.1. GTDB lineage: Bacteria > Pseudomonadota > Alphaproteobacteria > Rhizobiales > Rhodomicrobiaceae > Rhodomicrobium. The sequence goes on along the minus strand of CAVVJJ010000015.1, from coordinate 345,590 downwards.
TTGCCGTCAGGTAGCTCAGCACGTTGCAGCCGCCCGAGGCAATGGCGATAATGCGGCTTTCGCTATCAATCGCGAGCGCTTCCAGATCGACTGCGGGGTCTTCCCATATCTGGGCGTAAACAAGATTCGAAAACGCCATGGCGAAGAGCCGCTCCCGCAGGCCCTCCGCAGAGAGCGGCTTGCTGCGGCGCACCGCCGCGCCGATCATATCCGCGCCTTTCAGACTTTTCACTTCTGCAACCTGCGCCAAATCACCCATCCCGGATTTCTTACCTGAAGTTATGCTTTTGAGCGATCCGTTTTTGCGGCGGCCAATGGTCCATCGGCGGCAACCCTGTTGGCCGGGACGAAGCCGCCCATCACGGCTTTCTCCTGAGACATGCTTTGGAGAGCGAGCGCGGGAACGGGAGCCGCTAGGGCCTGTGTAGTCTGGCCAGCGCCCTCTGTCCATTGTATCTGATGGAGCGTTCCGTCGAAGTCTTCCGCGATGGCGGTGCAGCTTTCCACCCAGTCGCCGCAATTGAGGTAGCGAACGCCGTCAATCATGCGGTCGGACATGTGGTGGATGTGGCCGCAGATCACGCCCTCGACCTTTCGCCGTTTCGCCTCGGCGGCTATGGCATGCTCGAATTCGCCAATGAAATTGACCGCGGTCTTGACCCTGAGCTTGAGATAGCCGGAAAGAGACCAGTAGCCGAAGCCGAACCAGCGCCGAATAAGGTTGAACGGGCGGTTGCACCACAGCGCGAACTCGTAGGAGCGGTCGCCGAGGAAGGCAAGCCACTTCGCGTAGCGGACAACGACGTCGAACTCGTCGCCGTGCATGACGAGGTAGCGGCGGCCATCGGCTGCGACATGCACCGCGTCGTGCAGGATTTCGATGGCGCCGAAGCTCATGCCGCAATAGCCGCGCATTGCTTCGTCGTGATTGCCGGGAACGAAAACGATGCGGGTTCCCTTGCGGGCCTTGCGCAGCAGCTTTTGCAGCACGTCGTTATGCGATTGCAGCCAGCGCGGGCTGCGTCTCAGGCTCCAGAAGTCGACGATGTCGCCGACAAGATAGATCGTGTTCGCCTCATAATGCCGCAGGAAATCGAGGAAGGCGTCCGCCTGGAACGCCCGAGCGCCGAGATGGAGGTCCGAGACGAAGAGCGTCCGGCAGTGGCGGGACTCGGGCGGTTGGGCGTTTTCGGCGACGCGCTGGCTGGCGGCGGGCATGTCTGTCATTCCTCTATTGAATCTGGAAGTAAGCGCGCTTCGCTTCGGGTTTGTGACAGTGATTCCGGGCGCATTCGACTCAATCAGAGGCGCGCCTCCTTCGCGGCTTCCTGAGCGCGCAGCGCTTCATGCCGCGAAACGGCAGCCCCACGGCGCCGGTTGTAGAAGCGGGCGACGGCGCCGCGATAGTCGGCGCCACAGGCGGCTTCCAGCCATCCGTTTCCAGGCGTCGGCCGGAACTTGAACGCTTCGTTTATGAACGCCCACGCGAGCAAACAGGCCAAACTTATGCCCGTAATAGCTCCCATCACGATCAACGGATCCGGCATGCACGTCCCTAAGCTTCGCGTTTTCAGATTCCGCCATAGCTATCCGTGTTTGATGACAGGTATGTGAAGGCTGGACGCGCAAAAAAGGCGGCCTCTATGGACCGCCTTTTTTCTGATCGAGAGGCGCCGATGCGCCTCCTCGTGATTTGTTATCAGAGATATTTCCCGACGATACCCTGGACGGCAAGACACTTCACGGTCTTGTCCTGGCCAACATAGAAGCCATAGTCGCCCTTGAAGACGGTGCTATTGGTCAGGCTCTCAAAGTCGGCCTTCGTGCTCGATTCGCACGGCTTCGCGGAGACGCCGATTGTGATTGAGGCGATGCTCACGTCGTTGCAGGTCTTCGGCGTGACGAGCACGTAGTTGCCGCCATTCACCCACGTCGAAGCGCACTTCTCGGCAGGAATGGCGACCAGTTGAGGCGCGGCCTTCTTGACAACCGGCGCTTCGGCTTTAACTGGCGCCTCGGGCGCCCTTACAATGACTGGCACATGAATGGATGCCGCGCTTACTTTGACCCTGTTGACCGACTGCGCGATCATCACTAACGCCACACAACCCGCCAAGAGGACACCCAGTGTCCTTGTGTTGGTGTCAATCATTTCTATCCCCTGTGATCTGGATGGCTGAACGGCGGCGTAGTTACCGTGAGCTTTTAAATGTCTATCATCTCAGACAATACTCAAGTCGTTACAATATGGTTAACGGTCCGCTACCTGCGCTCGATTGAGGTGTAGTGTGTTCTTTCAGTCACCTGGGCATCATGAAGCGTAAACGCGCCAGTTTCGGGAGAGCCACGAAGCAGTTGAAACAAAACTGCACCAACTGGGGCGCGCTTCGCAACTATAGAACTGGCATGGCTTATTCCGCCCGCGTTGAGCGGCGCTCAGACGCACGCCAGTTGATTTGCAACGCGCGAAGCGTCTTGCCAGTCGTCGTCCAAAATCGTGGTTGCTGAGTTGTTTCCTGAAGCCGAATCGGGGGCCTCGCGGGTTGGCTAGCCGCGATCGCGAAGCAGCCGCCCCTTCTGCCGCTCCCAGTCGCGGCTCTTCTCGGTTTCGCGCTTGTCGTGCAGCTTTTTGCCGCGCGCAAGCGCGAGTTCAAGCTTCGCGCGGCCGCGATCGTTGAAATAGATGCGCAAGGGAATAAGCGTCATGCCCTCGCGCTGAATGGCGCCGATCAGCTTGTTGGCCTCGCGCTTGTGCAGGAGCAGCTTTCGCGGCCGGCGCGTTTCGTGATTGAGCCGGTTCGCCTGCAGGTATTCCGGGATATAGGCGTTGATAAGAAAGATCTCGCCGTTCTGCTCGCTCGCGTATGAGTCGATGATGTTCGCCTTGCCCTGCCTTAGCGATTTCACCTCCGAGCCGCCGAGCGCGATGCCAGCCTCGAAGCTGTCTTCGATGAAGTAGGAGAAGCGCGCTTTTCTGTTTTCCGCGACAACCTTGCGAACGGATGCGGCGGCGGGAGCTGCCATGCGTTTACGCGGCCTGCCTTTTCAGCAGGCCCGCGCTTTCAAGCGCCCGGTCGACCTGCGCCTTCGTTTGCTCCGAGACCGGCGCGAGCGGAAGCCGCGTGTCGGGCTTGCAGAGGCCGAGGCGCGAGGCCGCGTATTTCACCGGGCCGGGATTGGTTTCGACAAACAGCGCATCGTGGAGGGGCATGAGCCGGTCATGCAGTTCGAGCGCCTTCCTGTAATCGCCCGCGAGACAGGCGTTCTGGAAATCGGCGCACAGCTTCGGGGCGACGTTGGAAGTCACCGAAATGCATCCGTGGCCGCCATGCGCCATGAACGCGAGCGCGGTCGCATCCTCGCCGGAAAGCTGATTGAAACGCTCGCCAAGCGTCAGCCGCTGCTGGCTGACCCGCACTGGCGACGCGGTCGCATCCTTCACGCCCACGATATTCTTAAGCTCGAACAGCCGCGCCATGGTCGCCACCGACATGTCGACGACGCTGCGGCCTGGGATGTTGTAGATGATGATCGGGATACCGATCGCGTCATTGATGGCCGCGTAGTGCCGGTAAAGCCCCTCCTGCGTCGGCTTGTTGTAGTAGGGCGTGACGCTCAATACCGCGTCCGCTCCGGCCTTCTCCGCGAAGCGCGCGAGGGAAACGGCTTCTTTTGTGCTGTTCGATCCGGCGCCGGCGATGACGGGTACGCGCCCCTTGGCCGCCGCAATGCAGGTCTCGACCACGCGCTGATGCTCCTCGTGGCTGAGCGTGGGCGATTCGCCCGTTGTCCCGACCGGAACAAGCCCGTGCGTGCCCGATTGAATCTGTATCTCGACAAGCCGCTGATAGGCGTCATAATCGACGCCGTCACCCTCGAAAGGCGTTATCAGCGCCGTGATAGAGCCTTTGAACATGGCGTGTTGTCCCCATCTCGAAATCGACTAGAGCCAAAAAGCTTCCGTCTTATTAACCTGTCCGCCTCTTTCCTGCGCAAAGCTGCTTGAGCATGCGCGAAGCTTGTCTTTCTATTGCCGGATTGGCGGCTATAAATCCGGGCGGTCGCGTTTTGTCGGGTTCGCTTCGAAAGCATAGGTTTGATGTGAAGAGCTGCCAACGGAATTTTTAGCGCGACAGGGAAATGTCAACGCCCGACACCCAATCAAAACCGCCACACAATCCCTTCGGACTGCTTAAGGCGATCCTGATCGGGATGGCGCTCGGCTTCTTCGCGGTGCTCGCCGTCCCGTATGTTTGGCCGAATCGCGGGCCGGTGTCGTTCGCCGCGGCCGGATTGCAGGCGACGCCGGGCACGGTTTCAGGCGCTGCCGCCTCCAGGCGCAATGGCGGCGGGAGCGCCTCCGCCGATGCTAAGGCGGACAGCGATCAAAAGACGCCTGCCGGCGCCCAGGAGCGCAAGGATTCGGAAGGCCAGGCGCTCATTCCCGCCGGGCCGCAGCCTCCGAAGGACGGCGCAAAAACGCAGCCCGTTCTCGTTCCGGCGGTGACGCTGAAGTTCCCGAAAACGTTTTCCAGCGAGGAGATGACAGAAGCGCTGCAGCCGCTCCTCTCCTTCAGGATCGGCGAGAGCGACGCAGCCGCCATCAAGGCTGTCATAGCCAGCGTCACGAAAGGCGACGACGCCGCCGCCCGGGCGGCGATCAAGAAAATCGCCGATCCCACCGCCAGAACCTTCGCGGAGTGGAGGCGGTTGCGCTCATCCCCATCCGACTTCAATGAGGTGATGGAGTTCCGAAAGGCTCATCCGCTGTTTCCCGAACCGGTCCAGGAGCCGGGCATCGAAAAGAGCTTGTTCCTGTCGGACGCCTCCAGCGCCGATGTCTTGAAGTTCTACACAAACCGCAATCCGTTGACCGGGGCCGGCAAGGCGAGCCTGGGCGCGGCGCTCATGGAGACCGGCGAGCGGGAACGCGGCTTGGGTCTCATAAAATTCGCGTGGAGCCGCTATAACCTCGATCCGGCGTTGCAGGAGCGCTTTCTGTCGCGGTTCGGGTCGCTTCTGGATGCGCAGGATCAGCGCCGGCGGCAGTTGCTTGTCGATGCGCGCGCGCGGGCGCAGGACGATCCCGGCAGGAAGCTGGCGTCGGATTCCGAAGGCAGAGGCCTGAAGGGCGCCGCCCTTCTCAGGTCGAAGAGAGCCGGCGCCGGCGACGCGCACGGCGCCCATCGCAAGAAAGCCAAAGTCGTCCGGCGCAGCAAGGGCAGGCGGCACGGCGAGCTGCCAGACGCGGCCATCCAGAAGGAAGCGGCGCTAAGCGGAAAAGCTCGCGCTTTTGCGGTCGCAAGTCTTGTGGAGCTGGCGGCGGAGAAGAAGGAAAGCGAAGCCGATAGCGCTTCGCGCGAAGCCAAAGCCCAGGATGCTCCCGGAGCCGAGCCGAACGATGGAAAACCGGCGCCATCGAACGGGGAAAGCGCAAAGCCCGGCGCCGCGGCGCCGGCCGGCAAGGCGGATGCGAAAAAGGCGGACGCGAAAGAGGAGAAGTCTAAGAAAACGTTGCAAGCGAAAGCGTCGGAAGACGCATTCAAGCTCGCAAAGGAAACCGCTGGCGGCCCGGCCACCCTGCTCGCGCGGCTGAAAGCTCTGCGCCGCGAAGGCGCCGACGACGACGTCTGGTCGCTCCTGCTTTCCCTCAATCCCGACAACGCGGACCTTGCCGACCCCGAAAAGTGGTGGGAGTTCCGGCGCAGCGAGGTGCGTCGCGCGCTCAACGAGGATCATCCCGCGACCGCCTATGCGATCGCGAAGGCGCATGGGCCGCTCGATGAAGAAAGCCGCTCCGAAGCCGAGTTCCTGGCGGGCTGGGTCGCGCTGCGCTTTTTGAAGCAGCCGCGCATCGCCGCGGAGCATTTCGAGGCGTCGACCGCGAAGGGCTTCGCCCGCGAGGAGGCGCGCGCGGCCTATTGGCTTGGCCTGGCGAAGCGCGAGGCGGGAGCGCGCAAGGAAGCGGAAGCGCATTTCAAGGATGCGGCCAGCCGCTTCTACACCTTCTATGGAGCGCTCGCGAAGCAGGCGCTTTCCAAGGCCGCCGCTTGCGAATTCAGGGCGCCGCCGCAGCCCACGAAAGAAGCGATCGCCGCGTTTGTGAACGAGGACGCTTTCAAGGCCGTCGTCATCGCGAAACAACTCGATCTGCAGCCGCTCCTCGCGGCCTATCTGATGGACCTCGCCCGCCAGCTTGCCGATCCGCAGCAAATCGTCCTGACGCTTGAATTGGCCGAGCGCGTCGCGCCTCCGCATGTCGTGGTGCATGCTGCGAAAATCGCGTTGCTGCGCGGATTTCCCGTGGACGCCTATGCGTTTCCCACGCTCTTGCCCAAATTCGATCCGGTGGGCGGCAGCGAAAAGATCGACCCCGCGCTCCTGAACGCCTTGACGCGCCAGGAAAGCGATTTCCACACCGGGTCTGTAAGCCGGGTGGGCGCGCGCGGCCTCATGCAGCTCATGCCGCAAACCGCCAAGCTTGTTGCGGCTGCCCATAAGATCAAGTACGAAGCGCCGCGGCTCGTCTCGGACCCGTCCTACAACGTGACCCTGGGCTCCGCCTTTCTCTCGGAGCTGATCTCGGGCTACGATGGCTCCTACGTGCTGGCCCTCGCCGCGTACAATGCTGGCCCGGGGCGGGTGAAGCAGTGGATCAAGGATATCGGCGACCCTCGCAACAAGGCGTCGGACCCTGTGGACTGGATCGAGCGCATTCCCTTTGCCGAGACTCGCATTTATATTCAGCGCATTCTCGAAAGCGCTCAGCTCTACCGGTGCAGGTTTGAGAGCGGCAAGGGGAAGTCGCAGATTGTGGAAGACTTGCATCGCGGCCGGCCGGGCAAGGTTCCCGATCTTGCCGAAATGAGCGGAAGCGGCGAACTGGAACAGGAGCAATGACATTTCCTGAAAGCGGATGGGACCACGGAAACGGACTTGTTTCGGAAGACATTTTTTACAGAAGCCATGACGACCTGCTTCTCTACGCCCGGAAATATGGCAGCGACGACGCTTCGGGGCGCCCGCTGATTTGTCTTCCTGGCCTGACGCGCAACGGGCGGGATTTTCATTCCCTTGCGGTCGCGCTGTCGTCGCATCCGCTTCGTCCGCGTCCGGTTTATTGCCTCGATTACAGAGGGCGCGGGCGCTCCGAATGGGACAGGGACTGGCGCAACTATTCCGCCTATACCGAGCTTCTCGATGTGGCCGCCTTTCTTACGCTTCGCGGCCTGACCGGCGTTGCGGTTCTCGGAACCTCGCGCGGCGGAATCATCGCGATGATGCTCGCCGTCATGCAGCCCGCCGCCATCGGATGCGCGATTCTGAACGACATCGGTCCCGTCATCGAAACCGCGGGGCTCGCGCGGATCATGGGCTATGCGGGAAAAATCCCGGTGCCGCCGGATTGGGACGAGGCGACAAGCGTTGTGCGCGAGGTCAACAAGCGGCAGTTCACCGCACTCGACACGGCGGGATGGCGCATGCTGACGCGCCAGCTTTTCAACGAAGTGGATGGCCGCCCGGCCGCGGCTTACGATCCGAATGTGAGCAAGGCGCTTTCGCTCGTGGACATCGCGAAGCCCGTGCCCGCGATGTGGGAGCACTTCGAGTCGCTCCTGAAGGTTCCGGTCATGGTGTTAAGAGGGGAGAACTCCGACATCCTCTCGGCCGCCACGGTGCAGGAAATGCAGGCGCGTCATCCGGCCCTGAGTTCCGCTCTCATCCGCAATGAGGGGCACGCGCCGCTTCTCATGGACCCCTTCAGTCAGCGCTTGATCTTCGACTTTCTCTTCGATGCGGATAAGACCTGGACGCCGCCTCCGCCGCAGCCTGTCCCCGCCTATGTGGAGATCGAGACGGCTTAGCCGCCTCGCGCCGCGCCATCCTTCGAGACGCCGCCTCTGGCGGCTCCTCAGGATGAGGTTGCGCCTTTGAAACCCGCTCCTCGTCCCGACGGGTTCGAAGCGCCGTCTCCCAGCACCATCCTTACTGCAAGCGCCGTCACCGAGCGCCGTCTCTCAGCATCATCCTGAGGAGGCGGTGCAGGCGCCGTCTCCAGCTTCATCCTGAGGAGGCGCTGCAGGCGCCGTCTCCAGCCTCATCCTGAGGAGGCGCTGCAGGCGCCGTCTCCAGCTTCATCCTGAGGAGGCGCTGCAGTCGCCGTCTCTCAGCCTCATCCTGAGGAGGCGCTGCAGTCGCCGTCTCGAAGGATGAGCTAACCCGCCAGAATGCCGTCGACGAAGGCGCGGATCAGCGTGTGCGCCATCGAGATCGCGGGCGGGACGAACAAGCCGTGCGCGTGCGTACAAGACAGCATCGCCGCCGCCTCTTCGCGGCCGAACCAGCGCGCATCCGCGATTTCAGCCGGATCGAGCGTCAGCGCGTCGCCGAGCGCCTCGCCCCAGCAGCCGATCATCAGCGAATGCGGGAACGGCCAGGGCTGGCTCGCGACATAGCGCACTGCGCCGACGGCGACGCCCGCCTCCTCCTCCACCTCGCGGCGCACGGCGTTTTCGATGTCGTCGCCCGCCTCCACGAAGCCGGCCAGCGCCGAATACATCTTCTCCGGGAAGCGATGCTCATGAGCCAGGAGGCAGCGGCCGCCATGCGTAATGAGCATGATCACGGCGGGGTCGGTTCGCGGATAGGCGTCGAGGCCGCAGGATGGGCAGGTCCGCCGCCAGCCGCCTTCCGTCGAGCGCACTGGGCTTCCGCAGCGCACGCAGCATCGGTTGAGCGCATGCCAGCCGAGAATCGCGCGCGCCTGCGACGCGATCACAAGCTCGGTCTCGCTCAGCACGCCCTGCACAGCAAGCGAACGCAGATCGACCAGCGGCTTCAGCGCCTCGACCATCGCGGACGCAGGCGCGATCTGGTGCGGCTGAACATTGCAGGCGAATATGGCGGCGCCGGCGTCGTCCTCGCCCAGGAACACAAACTCGGCCGGCTCCCCGGCCAGCGCTTCCGCCTCCGTCACGGAAAGCCAGCGGACGCGCGCCTCTGCTCTGTCGGCCGAGGGGATGATCGGAACTTTAAGATCGATCAGCGCCAGAACCTTCGCATCCCGCGCAGCCAGCCGCGCCGCGATATAGGCGGCATCCGCGCGCTTGCCGCCGCGCCGGTTCAGGCCAGTTTGCGCGGCGAGCTTCGGCGGATGGATGAGATTCGGCATGCGCTCCGATTTCAGTTGAGCAGTCATCCTTCGAGACGGCGCTTGCAGCGCCTCCTCAAGATGGGCCGGAGTTATCCGCGGGTAGGACCACATGGCAAGCTTGTCGCGGGAAACAGCCGGGTTAAAGCTTTCGCAAGGCCACCGTCTCGACGCGGTGCGCTTCGCCCTTGCTCAGGATAAGGTTGGCGCGCTTGCGCGTCGGCAGGATATTCTTTTTCAGGTTCACGAGGTTGATGCTGCGCCACAGCTTCAAGGCCTGTGCGACGGCTTCTTTCTCGTCGAGCTTCGAGTAGCGGTAGAAATAGGCGTCCCTGTCGCGGAAGGCCGTGCGGCAGAGGCGGAGGAACCGCGTGACGTACCACTGCTCGATCACAGCCGGGTCGGCGTCGATATAGATGGAGAAATCGAAGAAGTCCGAGACGAAGGGAACAGCCTCCCCATGACGCGGCAGCTTCGCGGGCTGGAGCACGTTCAGGCCTTCGACGATGAGGATGTCGGGCCGGTCCACGACGATCTTCTCCCCCGGCACGATGTCGTAGGAGAAATGCGAATAGACCGGCGCCTCCACATTCGATTGGCCGGCCTTCACATCCGCGACGAATTTGAGAAGCCGCGCCTGGTCGAAGCTTTCGGGAAACCCCTTGCGATGCATGAGGCCCCGCCGCTCAAGCTCCACGTTCGGCCAAAGGAAACCGTCCGTCGGCACAAGATCGACCCGCGGATGGTTGGGCCAGCGGGCAAGAAGCTCGCGCAGAACGCGGGCCGACGTGCTCTTCCCCACGGCCACGCTTCCGGCGATGCCGATGATGAATGGCATCTTCGCCTCGCCGCGCGCAAAGAATTTCGAGGTCGCGGAATGGAGGAGCTGAGCCGCGCGCACGTAGTAGTTCACGAGCTTCGCAACCGGCATGTAAATGTCGGTCACCTCGTCGAGGGAGATGCGCTCGATAAGGCCGGACAACCGCGCCAAGTCCGCATCGGTGATCGTAAGCTGCACGCCGTTCCGCAGCTCCGCCCATTCCTGCCGGGCGAAGGTACGATAGGGCGAAAGCTCAAACGCGGGCCGGGGCTCAAGGTCCAGGGCGTGTAAGGGCAAGCTCATGAGGCGTTTCCGCTTGGCGGCCGGGAGGCCTTCTCCGCGTGGCCGGATTGCGACGTTCTGCGATCGAGTTCGCTCAACACCGCGCTAAGCGGCACGTTTCGCGATTCAAGCAGAACGAGAAGGTGATAGAGGAGATCCGCGGCCTCTGCACAGAGCTTTTCGTCGCTCTCGCTAACGCCCGCGATCACGGTTTCGACCGCCTCCTCGCCAAGTTTCCTGGCGCAGGCTGCGGCGCCTTTATCGAGGAGCGACTTGGTGTAAGAAGCCGCGGCTGTAGCTGAACGGCGCGCAGAAATCGCCGCTGCCAGACGCGCAAGCGTGTCTTCACTCATGCGAGAGCCCTTGGGCAACCGTCACCCAGCGCCATCATTGTCGAGCCGCCACAACCGATCAAGGCGAAACTACACTTTTGAACTTAAGAATGGTTGAGAAGGAGCAGCGGCCGGCTATCATGTAACGCCGAACCGATTGGCTGCTTGCGGGAGCATCGCGGCGGCGGCTATGGGGCCTACCCGCCGGAACCAGAAGGGGCGCCCCGCGGTTTCCGGTCGATGGCAATCAGAAAACGCATGTTGGCGGCAGTTCTTTCCGGGGCGCTGACCATACTCGCATCATTGGGTTGCTTCGCGCAATCCGCCCCGCAAGAAGCGCCGAAGACCCCGCCGCAGGAACCTCGCTCGGCCGCGAACAAGCGTCCCAGCGAGACCTTGAGCGAACGCCTCGACCGCAACAATGGCGTAATCCGGCCTTCCCAGGGCTTGGCCCCCGGCATCGCGGCCCGCGTTCCCGATCCGTCGCCGGGAACGACGCCCGTCATCCCGCCGCCCGGAACGCCCAGCGGAAACCCGTCCGTGCAACCGAAATAGCGGATGCCGCGTTGCGCTTCATTTCTTGGGACGACAAGGAAATGAGGCGCCGAAGGCATTGCAGTTCGCGGTGGCCCATGCTAGCTCCGGTTCTGAAAGCGCGGGCCTGCGGCAAAGCGGCGCCCCTGCGCGCGGAAGCCACCTGAGAACTGCGGAGATTGAAAGATGGCCGAGAACAACGGAAAGAATGGCGGCGGCATCCCGCAACAGGGACCGGACAACGCTCAACAACCGCAGGTCAGCGTCGTGGGACAGTACATCAAGGACCTTTCCTTTGAATGCCCCGATCCGACGCGCTTCTTTCGCGGACCCGGCAAGAACCCGAACCTGCAGATCAACTTCAACGTTCAGGTTCACAATCTTCAGCAGGACGCCTTCGAGGTTGGCCTTTCTCTTGAGGGCGAGGCCAAGAGCGAAGAAGGCGTGCTCTACAACATTGAGCTGGTTTACGCCGGCGCTTTCATTTTGAGAAACCTGCCACAGGAGGCGATCCAGCCGGTGCTGTTCATTGAATGCCCGGCGCTGCTGTTCCCCTTCGTCCGCCGTCTTGTGGCCGACCTGACGCGCGAAGGCGGGTTCCCGCCGCTGTTGCTCGACCCCATCGACTTCGCCGGGCTGTATCGCCGCCGCGCGGAGCAGGGTCAGCAGCCGGCCGTAGCCACGGAATAAGCATCGGATCATCATCACGGCCGAGCGAAGCGCGAGCCGGGATCGTCAAGCCTGTCTAAGGTCCCGGACAAGGCTTCGTCTTTCCGGGACGGTTGTGAATGACGCCGCTCAGACGCGGGCGCGCGGCCCGTCGTCCTCCGCGGCGGACTGGCGCTTCAGCGTTACGCGGAAGGGGCTCGCGGGATACGAGCCGAGAATGATCAGCTCCGCCGTGTGGAACTCCAGCTCCTCCAGCGCAAGCCGCAAGGGCCGGTCCTCGGGGTGGCCTTCCACGTCTGCGTAGAACATCGATGCATTGAAGCTGCCTTCGAGCTGGTACGACTCCAGCTTGGTCATGTTCACGCCGTTGGTGGCGAAGCCCCCGAGCGCCTTGTAAAGCGCGGCGGGCACGTTGCGCACACGGAAGATGAAGGTTGTCAGCACCGGGCCATTGCCCGCGGGCGGCACGTCCGCTTCATTGGCGAGCGCGAGAAAGCGGGTGGTGTTGTGCGCGGCGTCCTCGATGTCGCTTTTCAGAATCGTCATGCCGTATATCTCGGCGGCAAGCTTGGAGGCGATGGCGGCTTTCGTCAGGTCGCCTTCTTCGGCGATCATGCGGGCGGAACCAGCCGTGTCGGCCTCGGGGACGGGCTTCAGCCCAAGCTTCTGCAACGCGCCGCGGCATTGGCCGAGCGCCTGCGTATGACTGTGCACGGTCTTCAACGTCGACCAGTCCGCGCCCGGCAGCGCCATGAGCTGATGATAGATGCGCTCGAAATGCTCGCCGACGACGTGAACGCCCGAATTCGGCAAGAGGTGATGCACGTCGGCGACGCGTCCTGCCACCGAATTCTCGACGGGGATCAGCGCATAGCGCACCGCGCCATTCCTGACCGCTGCGATGGCGTCCTCGAAAGTGGCGCAGGCGACCGGCTCCAGCGCCTTGTCGAAATTCAAGCAGGCGATGTGCGAATTGGCGCCGGGTTCGCCCTGATAGGCGATCGTCGCCGGCTTATCCGGCTTTTCCTTGGATGCAGATGTCATCGTCTTACCTGCGTTCGCCGTTTCGGGCGGGAATTTCGCGCTACCTTGCGAGCATTTCGCGCGCTTTTGCAAGATCGCCTTCGGTGTCGACGCCGAGCGGAACCGTGTCAACCACTGAAATGTGGATGCTCATGCCCGCCTCAAGCGCGCGAAGCTGCTCCAGGCGCTCGCGCTTTTCGAGCGCCGAGGGCGGCAGCGCAACGAAGCGGGTGAGCGCGTCGCGGCGAAACGCATAGACGCCGATATGATGATAATAGGGGCCCGCGCCATAGGGAGCGGCCGCGCGCGTAAAGTAAAGCGCGTTAAGCATGCCGCCGGGCATGGGCGAGCCGATGGCTTTCACGATATTCGGATCGAAAACCTCGGACGGGTCCGCGATCTCGGCGGCGAGCGTGCCGATGTCGGCGCCTTGGATTAGCGACGCGGCGCAGGCCAAGACCAGCCGCGGCTCAAGCGTGGGAAGGTCGCCCTGAAGATTGATGACGGCGTCGAATTCCGCCCCGGGGTCAATCCTATGCAGCGCTTCGTAGATGCGGTCCGAACCGCTGGCATGATCCGCTCGCGTCATGACCGCCCGTCCGCCAAATTTCGAGACGGCGTCCGCGACTTCGGCCGAGTTGGTCGCCACGAACACGGGGCCGGCTGCGGCTTCCACGGCGCGCCGCCAGACATGCGCGATCATCGGCTCGCCCGCGATGTGGAGGAGCGGCTTGCCGGGCAGCCGGCTCGCGGAGAGCCGCGCGGGGATGATCACGACAGGGTTAGAAAGCGCGTTTCCTGGGAACAATTCCGCTGCCCGTTCTCTCATACAGTCTGTCCACGGCTTTTTTGCCGATGCGTTGAGGTCCCAAGGGCTTTGCACGCATGAAGGCGGCGGCCGGAGTGCGTTATAATGACATGCGGTCGTTCATGACAGGGTATAGTTTCAACTCGATCGCGGGGGCGGTCCTTGCCAGCCTGCTGGCGATGGTCGGCATCCACACGGCCATCGACCTTTTTTACCCCAAAGGCACGGCAAACCTGTCCAAGGGCCACATTGTGCTCGGCCCTGAAGCGCCTGCAGCCCCTGTGGCGACGGCCGCCGCCAAGCCCGAGGAGAAAGAGCCGCCGGTGGAGACGTTGCTGGCGAGTGCGGACGCTGCGGCGGGAGAGAAAGCCGCGAAGGCCTGCAGCACGTGTCACAACTGGACGAAGGGCGCCGGAACGAAGATCGGGCCGGACCTCTACGGCGTTGTCGGCCGGGATATCGGCAAGGAGCCCGGCTTCTCCTATTCCGGCGCTTTGGAGAAGAAGGGCGGCAAATGGACCTTCGATAATCTTTATGAATGGATCAAGGATCCGAAAGCCTTCATCCCGGGCAACAAGATGGCTTTCGGCGGCGTGAAAGATCCCAAGGAGCGCGCCAACATCCTGGCTTTCCTCGACAAGCAAAGCGACAGCCCCGTCCCGCTCCCTCGGAAATAGGCCGATCGCGCTACCCATCGCAGCAATCGAAGCGGGCTTCCGCGTCATTCATCACAAATTTTGAATGTCAAAGCGCGCTAGGCATAGCCAGTGGTTTAAATATAGCTTAATGTCGCTTTTGCCCTCATCGCTCGGCGTTAGGGGGCCAAAAAGCCGTGGCCGTAAAACAGGCCGATGATCGGGATGATCCGCACCTTAGAATTGGGAGGGTACGAATGTATTTTGTCTCCGTCGCTGCATCTGTGGTCACCAGCATTCTTCTTCTGCTGGGCCTGCGCGAGGGCGTAGAAAAATTTTATCCGAAAGGCGATGCAAACACGTATGGCGCGCAGATCCTGGTTACTGCCGTTCCCATCGTGCACGCCGCCGAAGTGAAACCGGAGCCGCCAGCGCCCGTCAGCCCTGTCGTACTTGAGAAGCCCGACGCATCGCTGACCGCACTTCTGGCAAAAGCCGATCCAGAGGCCGGACAGGAAACCGCAAAGCTTTGCGCCATTTGCCACACCTGGACCAAGGGCGGCGGCACCAGGATCGGACCCAACCTTTATGGCGTCATCGGGCGCGATATCGCAAAAGACCCCGGCTTCTCCTATTCGCCCGCGCTCCAGCAAAAAGGCGGCCGCTGGTCGTACAACGAGATTTTCGAGTGGATCGGCGATCCGAACGAGCTAATTCCCAACAACAACATGTACAAGATGGGGTTCGCCGGTTTGAAGGATCCCCAGCAGCGGGCGAACTTGATCGCTTTTCTCTCCAAGCAAAGCGACACTCCCCTGCCGCTGCCAACCTCGACGAGGTGGTGAGCCAGGCTTCGCCGAAAATTCCTAAGCATGAAAGATCTTTAAGTGGAACGGTGTTTTATGCGGCGCTAGTGTTCGCCATCTGAAACACCGTCCCCTCCGGCCCATGCTTATTCAAACGCGAATTGCTGCTGTCATCGTGTTTGCGCTTCTCGCAGCGCAGCCTGTCCTCGCTGATCAGGAAAAACACCACGCGCTTTCCCTGATCCGCGCGCCCAAATATCCCGCCGACTTCAAGCATTTCGATGCGGTCAACCCCGGCGCGCCAAAGGGGGGGACCGTGAAGCTTTCGTCGCCCGCCACCTACGACAATCTCAATCCGGCGGTGTTCCGCGGCAGCCTGGCCGCCGGTCTCGCTGGCGGCTTTTCGCTTATTTTCGAGCCCCTCATGGTCCGGTCGAAGGAAGAAGGCTCGACCGCCTATTGTCTGCTATGCGAGTGGGTGAGCTACCCTCAGGATTTCGGCTCCGCCACGTTCAAGCTGCGAGATGGCGCGCGCTGGCATGACGGCCGGCCGATCACGCCCGAGGACGTGATCTGGAGCATGGAGGTCGCCAAAGGCAAGGACCCGAATACGGGCCTCCCCTACGATCCCGCCCGAGCTCAGTATTACAAGAATGTCGTGAAAGGCGAGAAGACCGGCGAGCGCGAAGTGACGTTCACCTTCGATGTGACCAACAATCGCGAGCTGCCTTTGATCGTCGGCGAACTCGACGTCCTGCCGAAGCATTATTGGACGGGCGTGGACGCAAACGGAAAGCCCCGCGACGTCACGAAAACGACGCTGGAGCCGCCGCTTGGCTCCGGCCCCTACAAGATCAAAGCCGTCCGGCCCGGCGAATGGATCGCCTTCGAGCGCGTGCCCGATTATTGGGGCAAGGATCTCCCGGCGCGGGTCGGCGAAAACAACTTCGACACCATCGAGTTTCAGTATTACGGCGACATCAACGTCTCGATGGAGGCGTTCAAGGCCGGGCAGTACGATTTCCGCAGGGAAGGAAGCGCCAAGACCTGGGCCACGGCCTACGATTTTCCCGCATTGAACGAAGGGCGCGTGGTGAAGCGCGGCGACATCGTGTTGGAGATTCCGAGGCCGATGCAGAGCTTCGCCTTCAATCTCAGGCGCGCCAAATTCCAGGACATCCGCGTGCGGCGCGCCTTCAATCTGGCGTTCGATTTCGAATGGGCGAACCAGAATTTGTTCTTCGGCCAATACAAAAGGACATCGAGCTTTTTCGAAGGCCAGGAACTCGCGGCCAGGGGCTTGCCGTCCAAAGAGGAGCTGGCGCTGCTGGAGCCCTTGCGCGATCAGGTCCCGCCGGAGGTTTTCACCGAGGAGTATAAGAACCCCGTCAATACGGCCCCGAACGACTTCCGCACGCACCTCCGGGAAGCCGCGCGCCTGTTGAAGGAAGCGGGCTACACGGTCGTCGACAGCCAGCTGAAGAACGCGCGGGGCGAGCCGCTCACGGTCGAGTTCCTGGTCGAGAACGAGGCCTTCCAGCGCGTGATCCTGCCCTATGTCGAGAACCTCAAGCGGCTCGGCGTCAGCGCCGCGGTGCGGCAGGTCGACTCCACCGAGGGCAAGCGGCGCGAGGACAGCTTCGATTTCGACATCATCATCGGCGTCTTCCCGCAATCGGACTCGCCCGGCAACGAGCAGCGCGATTTCTGGGGATCGGCCGCCGCCGACCAGCCCGGCAGCCGCAATGTCATCGGCATCAGGAACCCGGCTGTCGACGCGCTTGTCGACAAGATCATATTCGCGCAAAACCGCGATGCGCTCGTGACGGCGTGCCGCGCGCTCGACCGCGTGCTGTTGTGGAGCGCCTATGTCGTCCCGCAATGGTATTCAGGCAATGAGCGGATCGCCTACTGGAACAAGTTCGGCGCGCCGAACCCGCTGCCGTCGCAAAGCATCGGCTTCCCCGACGTGTGGTGGTTCGATGCGCCGCTCGCCGACAAGAACGGCTTGAAATCGGCGGGCGCCGGTCGATGAGCCTCCGCTCTCTTGCGCTGGGGCTGTTTTGCGCCGCGGCCCTCGCTTTCGCTTGCGGCGCCGCGACGGCGGCCGAGCGCCGCCACGGCCTTTCCGCCTTCGGCGAATTGAAATATCCCGCTGACTTCAAGCATTTCGACTACGTCAATCCGGACGCGCCAAAAGGCGGACGCCTGGCGACGATGCCGACCAGCTCTGTCAATACCTTCAATCACTTCAACGACTATATCCTGCGGGGCGACGCCGCCTTCGGGGTGAATTTCCTGTTCGATTCGCTGATGGTGCGAGCGCTCGACGAGCCTGACGCCGTTTACGGCCTTCTCGCGGAGTTGGCGGAAGTCGCGGACGACAAGATGTCGGTCAAATTCTTCCTGCGGCCCGAGGCACGCTTCCGCGATGGCACGCCGGTTACGTCCGAGGACGTCGCATTCACGCTTGAAACTCTGAAGGCGAAGGGCCATCCGCGCTACCAGCTCGCTTTGCGGGACGTTGTGAGCACGACCGCCATCGACCCCAACACCGTCAAATATGAATTCAAGGGCGAGAACGTTCGCGATCTGCCGGTGCTTGTGGCGACGCTTCCGGTCTTCTCGAAGGCCTATTACACGGCCAACGACTTCCTGAAGGAGAGCCTCGATCCGCCGCTCGGCTCGGGACCCTACGAAATCGGCGATTTCCGCCAGGGCACGTTCGTGACCTACAAGCGGCGCAAGGATTATTGGGCGGCCGATCTGCCGGTCAACCGCGGGCGCTATAATTTCGATGAGCTTCGCTTCGAGTACTACCGCGACAGGGCCGTCGGCCTAGAAGCCTTCAAGGCCAAGGCTTACGATCTGCGCGAGGAATTCACCTCGAAAAGCTGGGCGACCGAGTACGACATCCCGGCCGTGCGCTCCGGCCAGATCGTCAAGCTGACATTGCCGGACGGCAGGCCATCGGGCGCGCAAGGCCTCTTCATCAATACGCGGCGGGCGAAGTTCGCGGATACTCGCGTGCGCAAGGCGCTCGACTACGCCTTCGACTTCGAATGGACGAACAAGCAGCTGTTCTTCGGGCTTTATACGCGCACGGCGAGCTATTTCGAGAACTCGGACTTGAAGGCGCAAGGCGCGCCGAGCCCGGCCGAGCTTGCGCTGCTAGAGCCATTCCGCGACAGGCTGCCGCCCGAAGTCTTTGGCAACCCCTATACGCCGCCCGTCACCGACGGGTCGGGACGCTATCGGCCGAGCGTGCGCACCGCTTCGCAACTCCTCGACGAGGCCGGCTGGCGGTTGCAAGACGGGGTGCGCAAGAACGACAAGGGCGAAACGCTCGACATCGAATTCCTGATCGAAGACCACGTGACCGAGCGCATCATCGGCCCATATGCGCTCAAGCTCGGCGAACTCGGGATCAGGACCTCGCTGCGGTCCATCGACCCGACGGAGGAACAGGAGCGCCTGCGCCGCTACGAATTCGATCTGGCCACGAACCGCTATTCGCTGTCGCCGACCCCCGGCGTCGAAACGCGCGCTTTCTGGCAGAGCGAGGCCGGCAAAGAGGACGGAAGCTACAATCTTTCCGGCATCGCGGACCCTGTCGTCGACGCTCTTATCGACAAAATCCTGATCGCGAAAAACCGGGACGAGCTTAGGACGGCTTGCCGCGCCATCGATCGTGTGCTGCGCGCCGGCCATTACTGGGTTCCGGAGTGGTTCAAGCCCGTTCACAATATCGCGACCTGGGACAAGTTTTCGAGGCCCGCCATTCAGGCCACCTATGACGAAGGCGTGCTGGACACATGGTGGTTCGACGCGGAAAAAGCGGCGAAACTCAGCGGCTAAAGTCTTCGGCGTCCCGTGCGTTGCGGCGCGGGAGCGAGGCAAATCGCACGGGACCTCTGGAGCGAGCGCCGCGGCGATCCCGCGTCTGCGCAGCGCCATTTTATGACGTGGCGCGCAGGGCTTGGCGTGGAACCGGCAACATTTCCGATGTGTAACTGGTTTTTGCGCCATGTTCGCTTAAGACTTGTCGGATATGGACGCCGATGACGCCATCGGCGAGGCCCGCTGGCGTTTACCATCATGAGCGCTTACCTCACACTGGCCGCGAAAATCGGCTAAGGCGCCTCCTGAAACCAAGCGAATATCGGGAAACATGACTGCCTATATTTTTCGACGCCTGGCCCTGATGATTCCAACGCTGTTCGGCATCATGCTGATCAGCTTCACGATCATCCAATTCGCTCCAGGCGGGCCGATCGAGCGCATCATCGCGCAGCTTAACGGAACCAATGTCGACCCGTCCTCGCGCATCGGCGGCTCGACCACGGGCGATTTCTCGCGCATTCAGCAGCCCGGCGCCCAGGATGCCGGCGCCAATTCGCGCTATCGAGGCGCGCGCGGCCTCGACCCTGAGCTTATCAAGAGCCTCGAAAAACAGTTCGGCTTCGACAAGCCGCCGGTGGAACGCTTCGCGCTCATGATGAAGAACTATCTGACCTTCAATTTCGGCCAGAGCTATTTCCGCGACGCCAGCGTGCTGCAGCTCATCAAGGAGAAGCTGCCGGTCTCGCTCTCGCTCGGACTGTGGCTCACGCTCCTGACCTACTCGATCTCCATCCCGCTCGGCGTGCGCAAGGCTGTCATGGATGGCTCGCGGTTCGATATCTGGACGAGCACCGTCGTGATTGTCGGCTACGCCATTCCAAGCTTCCTGTTCGCCATCTTCCTGATCGTATTGTTTGCGGGCGGCTCCTTCTGGGACCTGTTTCCCCTTCGCGGCCTGACATCCGACAATTTCGCGCAAATGAGCTGGCCGCACAAAATCGCCGACTATTTCTGGCACCTGGCGCTGCCGGTCACGGCGATGGTCATTTCCGCGCTCGCGACGATCACCTTCCTGACCAAGAACTGCTTCGTGGATGAGATCCGGAAGCAATATGTGATGACGGCGCGCGCCAAGGGCTTGAGCGAGCAGCGCGTTCTTTACGGCCACGTTTTCCGCAACGCCATGCTGCTCGTGATCTCAGGCTTCCCGGCGGCGTTCATCGGCTCTTTCTTCACGAACGCGCTTCTCATCGAGACGATCTTTTCACTCGACGGGCTGGGCCGGCTGTCCTTCGAATCCGTGCTCAATCGCGATTACGCCGTCGTCTTCGCCAATCTCTACATCTTCTCCGCCATGGGCCTTGTGCTCAATCTGCTGTCGGACCTGATCTACACATGGGTCGATCCGCGCATCGATTTCGAGACAAGGGAGGTCTGACGGATGGATGTGAGAGTCGAAAGGTCCGCCGTTTCCGGCGAAGTCCTTGCGAAGGACGTCATTGCGGCCCCCGAGCGCGGCTGGTTCGAGCTTTCGCCGCTGAACAAGAGGCGACTCCGCGCCTTCAAATCGAACAAGCGCGGCTATTACAGCCTTATCGTCTTCACCGCGCTGTTTTTCATCACGCTGTTCGCGGAGTTCATCGCGAACGACAAGCCGTTCCTCGTGGAGTATGACGGCGCCTACTATACGCCGATCTTCAAAATGTACACCGAGAAGCAATTCGGCGGGGAGTTCGAGACAGAGGCCGATTACCGCGACCCGGAAGTGCAGCGCCTCATCCACGAGAAGGGCGGGTGGATGATTTGGCCGCTCATCCCCTACAGCTATCGCACGATCAAGCTCGATCTGCCTGTGCCCGCGCCCGCGCCGCCCTCATGGGACAATTGGCTCGGCACCGACGACCAGGGCCGCGATGTGCTCGCGCGCGTCATCTACGGATTTCGCATTTCGGTGCTGTTTGGCCTGATCCTTACGGTCTGCTCGGCGTTGATCGGCGTGACCGCGGGCGCGATCCAGGGATTCTTCGGCGGCTGGACCGATCTGTTGCTGCAGCGCTTCATCGAGGTGCTTGGCTCCCTGCCGCGCCTCTTCATCCTGTTGATCCTGTCGGCGATCCTGGCGCCGAGCTTCTGGATTCTGCTCGCCATCATGCTGCTGTTCGAATGGACGGCCTTTGTCGGGCCGGTGCGCGCCGAGTTCCTGCGCAGTCGCAACTTCGAATATGTGCGCGCCGCTCGCGCCTTGGGGCTGACGAATGCGCAGATCATGTTCAAGCACATCCTGCCGAACGCGATGGTCGCCACCGTCACCTTTGCGCCGTTCATCCTTGACGGCGCCATCGCCGCGCTGACGGCGCTCGATTATCTCGGTTTCGGCCTGCCGCCCGGATCGCCCTCGCTTGGCGAGCTTCTCCAGCAGGGCAAGCAGAACCTGCAAGCGCCGTGGCTCGGTCTCACCGCGTTTTTCGTCATCGCCATCATGCTGAGCATGCTGGTCTTCGTGGGCGAGGCCGTCCGCGATGCGCTCGATCCGCGCAAGACCATGCGCGCGGCCCAAGTCATTCCGGGGTGATGCGATGCAAGATCAACAGACAACGGCGCCGCTGATCGAAGTCAAGAATTTGAGCGTGCAATTTGCGGGCGCCGAACCCGGCGTTTATGCGGCGCGCAACGTGTCTTTCGACATCAGGAAGGGCGAAACCGTCGCGCTGGTCGGCGAGTCCGGGTCGGGCAAGACGGTGTCCGCGCTCTCAATCCTGCGGCTCCTGCCCTATCCCGACGTGTCGCACCCGACAGGGCAGATCATGTTCGAGGGCCATGACCTGCTTCACGCCAAGGAATCCGAGATCCGGCGCGTTCGCGGCAACCGCATCTCGATCATCTTCCAGGAGCCGATGACCTCGCTGAATCCGCTGCATACGGTGGAGAAGCAGGTCAGCGAGATGTTGAAGATCCATCACGGCATGTCGAATGCGGCGGCCCGCAAGCGCACGCTGGAGCTTCTGACCAAGGTTGGCATCCGCGATCCGGAGTCGCGGCTTTCCGCCTATCCCCATCAGCTTTCGGGCGGACAGCGCCAGCGCGTGATGATCGCCATGGCGCTGGCGAACGAGCCTGACCTTCTCATCGCCGACGAGCCGACGACCGCGCTTGACGTCACCATCCAGGCGCAGATCCTCGATCTTCTGAAGGACCTCCAGCGCGAACTCGGCATGGCGCTGCTTCTCATCACCCACGACCTCGGCATCGTGCGGAAGATGGCGGACCGCACCTGCGTCATGAAGGACGGCGAAATCGTGGAGCGCGGGTCCGCCGAAGAAATCTTCACGGCGCCGAAGCACCCTTATACGAAGCGGCTGCTCGAGGCGGAGCCGAAAGGCGAGGCGCCAGCCCTCGACGAGACGGCGCCC
The DNA here is from genome assembly GCA_963748525.1 of uncultured Alphaproteobacteria bacterium. Lineage (GTDB taxonomy): Bacteria > Pseudomonadota > Alphaproteobacteria > Rhizobiales > Rhodomicrobiaceae > Rhodomicrobium. The sequence goes on along the minus strand of CAVVJJ010000015.1, from coordinate 323,277 downwards.
GTTGTGCTTCAGGCCGACAACCTGAAAGTCTGGTTCCCGATCAAGGCGGGGCTCCTGCGCCGAACGGTGGACAACATCAAGGCCGTGGATGGCGTCTCTTTCAAGCTTCACGCCGGGCAAACGCTTGGCGTTGTCGGCGAATCCGGCTCCGGCAAGACCACGCTCGGCCTCGCCATCCTCAGGCTCATCTCAAGCGAGGGGCCGATCGCCTATGTCGGCAAGCGCATCGACGGCCTGAAATCGAAGGATATGCGGCCGCTGCGCCGCGAAATCCAGGTTGTGTTCCAGGATCCTTACGGCTCGCTCAGCCCGCGGCTCTCGGTCGGGCAGATCATCGAGGAAGGGCTTCTGATCCAAAGCCCAGACTTGGGCCGCGCCGAACGCCGCGAGCGCGTGTCCGCCGCGCTTTTGGAGGTGGGGCTTAAGCCGGAATGGCAAGACCGCTACCCCCATGAGTTTTCCGGCGGGCAGCGCCAACGCATCGCCATTGCGCGCGCCATGATCCTGCAGCCGCATTTGCTGATGCTGGATGAGCCGACAAGCGCGCTCGACGTGAGCGTGCAGGCGCAGATCGTGGACCTTCTGCGCGACCTTCAGAACAAGCGCGGCCTCGCCTATCTTTTCATCAGCCACGACCTGAAGGTGATGCGCGCGCTGGCGAGCTATGTGATCGTCATGCGCAACGGCGTCGTTGTCGAGGAAGGCCCGACCGCCGAGATTTTCGGCAACCCTCGCTCGGACTACACCAAGGCGCTCATCGCCGCGGCGCTCGATCACCGGACGCTGAACGTCCAGGCCGCTTAGCCGGCCTCAGCGCAAGGGCCGTTCCGCGCGTCAGCCCTTTGAGTTTTGATCGGTGGTCAACGGGCAAGTCGCCTGTTTCAAGCTCAAGCTCCTTTTGCTTAGCCCAAGTCTCAGCGCTTTTTTTAAGATTCTGGATGACCGCGCCGCCCCAAGCCGCGCCGCAAGAACCGTGGCTAGAGCGGAATCCGATCAGGCTGCATCATAGCCTGCGGCGGCGAAGTAGTTTGAGCATTCCGTTGGCTTAAAGGCAGGGATGAACTCGCCGATTGCAGTCCAGAGGCTTTCCACAGTGCGTGCAGCAGCCTTGCGAAGAAGAGCCTTGAGCTTCGAGAAAGCCTTTTCGATCGGGTTGCAGTCCGGGCTGTAGGGCGGGAGGTAAAGCAAACTCGCGCCGGCGGCCTCGATCGCCTCGCGCACGCCGCTTCCCTTGTGGCTGCCGAGATTGTCCATAATCACGACGTCACCGGTGTGAGCGTCGGCACGAGCACTTGATCGACGTAAGCCTGGAAGGCCGCGCCGTTGATGGGCCCGTCGAGCACCATCGGCGCCACCATGCCTGAGAGGCGCAGCCCCGCGACGAAAGTCGTCGTCTTCCAATGGCCATGTGGGATGCCCGCGCGAAGGCGCTTGCCTTTGAGCGCCCGGCCGTACCGCCGCGCCATGCTGGTCGAGGTCCAGGTCTCGTCAATAAAGACGAGCCGCTGCGGATCGAGATCGAGTTGCCCCTCGAACCAGGCCTCGCGCCGCTTCAGGATGTCGGGGCGGTCCTGCTCACTCGCATGTGCGGTCTTTTTTTCCTGGTGATATCGTGCCGCTTCAAGAAACGCCACAGCGTGCCATAACCCGCTGCGATGCCTCGATCCATGAGCGCAGCCTTAAGCTCCTGGAGCGTCATATCCGGTGTCTCATCGAGCAGCGCCAGGATCAACGTCGCATGGGCTTCGATCCGCCCGGAGCGCCGGTCGCCGCCCAGAGCTTTCGGCCGCGCATCGCCAACCGAGCGCTCAAGCGAACGCCAGCGGATCGCGCTCGCCGCGCTGACCCCGAAGCGCTCGGCCGCCTGTCGGCAGGACATCCCCCCGCAACCGCTTTCAAAACACGAACCCGAAGATCAAGCGAAAGAGCTTTCGACATGTCGGCCGGCCTCCCGCTCCGGCAGACAGTCCGAAATCAGAATCCGCGATGCTTTGGGAATCTGGAGGTTTCTGTGAGGTCGAAAGCGATGAGGGCGGGACTGACGCGGCCGTCGACCTCATAGAAACCGGATTGAGCTGAACCGCGGGGCACGGCCGTGGCAGCTATGGGGATCGATGGCCCGCGCCGCGTTCTCGGGTCCCGGCGGTCAGTACGATGGTATCCATCCTGGCCGGAATGGGCGCTTGGCGAGACGCTTGAGGTGCCGTGACATTGCCAGCCGCACCGGTACTGGCGCTGCCGGCAGAGTTATGGGCATGGCTCTTCGGCCGTGGCGCAAGCCCCCTCGCAACAGGTTCAAGGGTGCACCTGGCGCTCATGAGCTATCGAGCCTCCTGTAGCGCCGGCGCGGACCGGGCAGGATCTCGATAATGACCATCGCACCGCCGCAACACGGGCATACGGGCGCCTTCGCCCGCGCGCTCTTGGGCGCCGGTTCGGCATTGACGGCCGCCATGGCTACGGCCTTAGGAGCGGCATGAAGCAATCGCCGGATCAATGCCACCTTGGCCTTCCGGTGGCCGTTAGCCAGAAAGCCGTAATGCCGGATGCGCTGAAAGCCGCCGGGCAGGACGTGCAGCAGGAAGCGCCGGATGAACTCGTGAACATCGAGCTTCATGCACTTGGGCGCTGCGGCGTGAGCGTAGTCCCTCCAGGTAAAACTGACGCGGCCATTGTCGAGAGCGAGAAGGCGGCGGTTGGAGATGGCGACCCGATGGGTGTAGCGGCTCAGATAGGCGAGCACCTTTTCGGGACCGGCGAACGGGCGCTTGGCGTAGACGACCCATTCGACACGGCGCAGGGGCGCCAGGAGGGCCGCGAAAGCATCGGCCCCGGCCAACTCAGCAAGATCGCCTGAGAAGTGGAGCTTGCCTGCCCGGTGTGCGGCCGCGAGCTTGGACAAGAACAAGCGGCGGAACAGACGCGAGAGCACGCGTTCGGGCAAAAAGTAGCCCGGCTTGCACGAGATCCAACTTGCACCGCCTGGCGATAGCCCGCCGCCCGGCACAATACAGTGGACGTGCGGATGATGCGTTAGGGTCTGGCCCCAGGTATGCAGCACCATCGTCATGCCGATCTGGGCTCCGAGACGCTTTTTATCGGCGGCGATGGTGCGCAACGTCTCAGCCGCGGCTTCGAATAAGATCGCGTAGACGGCCGCCTTGTTCTGATACGCGATCGATCCGGCCGGAGCCGGCAGCGTGAACACAATATGAAAGTACTCGACCGGCAACAGATCGGCCTGCCTTGCGTCGAGCCATTCATGGGCGGCGCCGGCTTGGCACTTCGGGCAATGCCGGTTGCGGCAGCTGTTATAGGCGATCTTGCTGTGTCCGCAGCCGGCGCAGCGTTCGACGTGGCCCCCCAGGGCCGCCGTCCTGCAGCTGCGAACCGCCCTCATGACCTTAAGCTGGTCAAGGCTCAAATGCCCTGCATTGTCTTCGCGATAGGCGTCGCCGTGATGGCGGAAGATGTCCGCCACCTCCAGTTCTGGACGCGACATGGGATGCGGCTTACGAAGGCGGCACCACCATCAAACTCAAGCGGTCGAGCGGGCTCTCGGTCGTCCCAATCGTATGGACCGCGACCCGCGTATAGCGCGCCGTCGTCGACAGATTGTTGTGGCCGAGCAAGGCCTGGATGATCCGGATATCGGTGCCCTGTTCCAAAAGATGCGTTGCAAAACTATGCCGCAGCGTATGAACGCTGACCTTCTTGGCGATGCCCGCCGCCGCATAGGCCGAGCGGCATGCCGCGTGGAGCACCGTGACGTTGACGGCCGTGTCCGGATCGCGGCCAGGGAAGAGAAACCGTTGCGGCCGTGTGAGCTTCCAATAGCCACGCAATATGCCAAGCAGCTGCGCCGATAGCATCACGTAGCGATCTTTGCCGCCCTTGCCGTTCTCGACCCGGATCACCATCCGGCCGCTGTCAATGTTGCGCACCTCGACGCCTACGACCTCCGACACCCGCAGTCCGGTCGCGTAAGCGGTGGTCAGCGCGACGCGGCACTTTAGGCTCGACACCGCTTCAAGGAAGCGCACGACCTCGTCTCTGCTCAAAATCTCCGGCAAGGCTTGCCGGTGGCGGGCATAGGGAATGCGCTCGGGGACTTCGTCTTGCCCAAGCGTTACACCGTAGAAGAAGCGCAAGGCGCACACGATCTGGTTCAACGACGGCCAGGCGATGCCCTTGGCGGCTAAATGCACCTGATAGGTCCGGACATCTTCCAAGCCCAGCAGATCCGGCGAACGGCCGAAATAAAGGCTATAGCGCTTCACGGCGTGGATGTAAGATCGCTGGGTCGCTGGCGACAGATTGCGGATCGTCATGTCCTCAATCATGCGCTGGCGCAATGGGCTGATACGCTCACTCATCGAAAGCTCCTGTCTCGGGGTTCGTGTCTTCGACACACACGATCCTGACAGACAGGAGACTTCTCTCAAGGGCAGGCGGTACCGCGGTAGCGGTTCAGTTCAATCCCTACCAATTCATTTAGCTGGGATAACGCTCTAGCGTCGATCCCTTTGCGGGACCGAACCGCCCGCATCTCGATCGACGTCCCCGCGAGAGAATATCGAAATAACCATCAAATAATACTCGCGCTTAATCTCATTCTGCATCAGGCGTTCTCAAACTAAATTTTCGGGGGGGTCAACGGGGGCGAAGCCCCCTTGCATGTGAGGCTGTCGTCCGCAAACCGCGCAGCGGTTCTGCGCGGTTCGAATTGGGAGGCAGCCGCTTCGGTTTACCGATGAAGGCTTTTCGCGCTTGACTCGGGCCGAAGCGCTTCCGGGTCCTGCGAAAATTAACCGTTCCAGCCGCCTCCATGATGGCGCCAGCCGCCGTGATGGCCCATGGCCATATGCACGAGGAAGCGCATACGGTGTTTCTGATCCTCGCTCAGCGACTGATAGAGCGGCTCGGCCGCGTCCGCGAGCTTCTTGAGGTCGCTCGCTGTAGCCGTCATGGCGTCGGCGCGTCTTCTCAGGCGCGCGATGGCGTCCTCTTCCTTCCCCTCCGCGCGCCGCGCAGCCATTCTGGCCTGACGGGCTTGGGCCATATCGCGAATGGCCTGCTCGACAGGAGCCCACCTTTTGTCCTGATCCGGGGTCAGCTGCAAACCGGCCTTGAGGCCAGCGATGCGGGCGTCCGTGAAGGCTTTGTAGTCAGCCGGTCCGGGCCGCCAGCTCTCTTTGTCGGCGGTTCCTTGGGGGGCGGTCTGCTGCTGGGCATAACCGGCGACCGGAGTGATAAGGGCAAGCGCTGTCGCCGCTGCAATGAGCGTCTTTTTCATAAAAACCTCCGCTGGTGCATAGCCCTTCGAAAGATTTTCGAAGGCGTCTGTGACAAGCTATTCTGCCAGAGGATCGAACTCTTTGGGCATTAACAACGCTTTATATTTGTCGTCGATTGCGTCAGCGGCGCATTGAGCGATGAGTGCTGAAATTTTGGTCTTACTCAACTATAAACAGACGCTTCCCTATCTGTCTCAAATTGATCATGACTGGCGTCCAGAATAAACTTGGCTGCGCCTGCAAACACGTAAGAGAACCCCGCCTTCGTGAAAACCGGCGGCGGGTTGGCGATGCCAATGCTTAGTGAGCCTGTTCCGCTCAAGCGCATCACTGCCAGGTCTAAGAACAAGGCGGCAATCACCGTCGCTCAAGCCAGATCCTCCACAGGCTTTTTGAAGTAGGGCGGCAAGAATGCGTTGAAACCTCTTATGACGACGGTTCGCGGGGGCTCATTATTCAGCTTCGAGGCCGCCAGGAAAGGCTGAGTACTTTCCGATCCTATCTTCCTGCAATGCTCGCCAACTATAATAACCCGAGGTTGGCCAAGCGCCCGAAATCGAAAATGCGGCGCAGAATGCGCCCTTTCGAGCCCCGCCCCCCGCCAATGAAAAAAGGATCAAATGGAAAATACCGACACTGCCGTCGCTGTTTTTGCCGACCATAATGAAGCGGAAACAGCCGTCAAAAAGCTTGCTGCGGCTGGCTTCGAGATGAAGAACCTGAGCATCATTGGCAAAGGATATCATACTGACGAAAAAGTCGTCGGCTTCTACAACGCTGGAGACCGGATCAAGTTTTGGGGCTCAAGAGGAGCGTTTTGGGGCGGCTTCTGGGGCTTGCTCCTTGGCGGAATATTCATCGCGACCCCCGCCGCCGGCCCTGTCGTCGTGCTTGGATATCTGGCCGCCATTGTCATCACTGCGCTGGAGAACGCAATCCTGGTGGGCGGCCTAAGCGCGATTGGGGCAGCGCTCTACAGCATTGGCATTCCGAAAGACAGCGTCGTCGAATATGAGGCCGACCTGAAGGCCGATAATTTTCTGGTGATGGCCCATGGCACCTCGGAGGAAGTCGCTCGCGCCAAGTTGGTTCTTGGCTCTGCGAGCCCCTCGCGCCTTGATGTGCACGCAACTGCAAAAGCAGTTCAGCCGTCAGATAGTCTCGCCCCGGCGGGCGCTTGAACGATTACGCCCGGAAAAGTGTGAAGCGGTTTCCCGATAAGACGCACGCGGCGCCTTGCCGACATTATTATCCGATTGGAGAGAAGATGGAGGCGCCGCCGTCAACCAGGATCGATTGGCCCGTGATATACCGCGCCGCGTCGGAGGCCAGGAACGCAGCGACGCCCGCGACGTCGTCCGGCTCACCCAGCCGTTTCAGGCAGGTCAGGTTTGTCGCTATCGCCGCGGCCTTTGAATTCTCGTAAAGCGGCTTGGCGAAATCCGTCTTGATGACGCCCGGCGCAATGGCGTTGACGCGAATGCCGCGCGGGCCCCATTCCACCGCGAGGTTTCGCGCAAGCTGCGCCTCTGCCGCCTTCGAAATGGCGTAGATGCCAATATTGGCGGCGCCAACCGTGGAGACGATCGAGGACAGGATGACGACCGATCCGCCGCCGCGCTCCGCCATGCCGGGCAGCACAAGCTTGCACAGCCAGTGGGTCGCGGTGAGATTGGTCGCGAGAACCTTGTTCCAAATCTCGTCGGAGACTTCAGAGGACGGACCATAGACGGGGTTGATCGCCGCGTTCGCGATCAGGATGTCGATATGGCCGTATTCGCGAAGGGCGTACGCGACAAGACCCTCGAGGTCCGGCTTGTGGCCGACATTGCAGGCGACCGCCGTCGCCTTCCCTCCGGAGTCGCGAATCTCAGATGCCACTTCCATGCAGGCGTCGATCTTGCGCGAAGACACGACCACGCTCGCGCCCTGCCTCGCGCATTCGAAGGCGATGGCCCGCCCTATCCCGCGGGAAGACCCGGTGATCACGGCAACGCGACCGCTCAGGTCGAAGATGGTCATGGCAGAGCCTCTAAAAATGTTTCCACATAACGCGCATCGGCCGAAGCCATCATCGCGGCCATTTGGGCTTGCGCGCTGTGACGAGCGCCTTCAACAGCGGCGCCGGACGCCAGCGCTCGCCGAAGCGCATGTGGAACATATCGATGTCGGACAGGACTTCCGCGAGACTTCGCAGTTCGGCGTATCTCATGGGACCGCCGCGCCACCCCGGAAAGCCATATCCGTAGACATACATGACGTCGATGTCGCTCGAACGACAGGCGACGCCTTCGTTGAGGAGCTTCGCGCCCTCGTTGACAAGCGCGTAGATCGTGCGCTTAACGATTTCCTGTTCGGAAACGGATCGCGTCCTCTCGCCAACCTTCGCGCGGTATTCCTCAATGATCGCGTCGGCTTCCGGATCGGCCAGGGGAACGCGGCCTCCCGGATCGTAGCGGTAGAACCCCTTGTTGGTTTTCTGGCCGTACCGCCCGGCTTCGTAGAAGCGGTCCATCAGCGGCGAGCCGAAGGCGGTCCCTTCCTTGAGGCGCCGCTGGCGGATGCGCCAATACACGTCGATGCCGGCAAGATCGCACACCGCGAACGGCCCCATGGCCATGCCCCAGCGCATGAGGGCGGCGTCGACTTCCGCCGGCGAGGCGCCTTCCTCGACAATCGTTATTGCCTCGGTCAGGTATTTTTCCCGCATGCGATTGCCGGCGAAGCCGTCGCAGACGCCGACCGAAACGCCGATCTTGCCGATCTTTCGCACAACGCCCATCGCGGCGGCGAGCGTCTCGTCGCTCGTCTCCTTGCCGTGGATGATCTCCACAAGGCGCATGACATTGGCGGGCAAAAAGAAATGCATGCCTAATACGTCGGCGGGCCGCGACGTGAAGCTTGCGATCGCGTCGATGTCGAGCGTCGATGTGTTAGTGGCAAGGATCGCGCCGCTCTTGCAAACCTTGTCGAGGTTGCGGAAGACCTGCTCCTTCACGTCTATGTCTTCGAACGCCGCCTCCACGACAAGATCGGCCTCGGCGAGCGCCGCGTAATCAAGCACGCCCTTGATCGCTCCCATACGCGCATCGATCTCCGCCTGATCCAGCCGTCCGCGCCGCGCCATGCTCTCATAATTCCTGCCGACGACGCCAAGCCCCCTCGAAAGCGACGCCTCGTCGCGGTCGAGAATGGTGACGGGAATGCCGGCGTTGGCAAAAGCCATGGCGATGCCGCCGCCCATGGTTCCGGCGCCGACCACGCCAACCGACCTGATATCCTTCCGATTTGCGCCGCGCGGAAACGCCGGGATCTTGGCCGCCTCGCGTTCGGCAAAGAAGACATGGATCAGCGCCTTGCTTTGCCAATCCTCCAGCGCCTCGTGGAAAAGCTCGCGTTCGCGCTTCAGTCCTTCGCCGAACGGCAGCCGGTACGCCGCTTCGACCGCAGCGACGCAACGCAAGGGGGCGTGCTGGCAGGGGTGGCGCTTCTTCAGAGCGTCCCGCGTTTCGTTGAAGATCGCAGAGCCGCGCTCGGCTTCGATCTTTGCGGTTTGCTCCTTCGTCCTGGGATGGCTCGGCAGCGGCGCCTTGGCCTTCGCCAAAGCTATCGCGGCGGCGAGACAATCGCCTTCCGCAATTTCGTCCACGAAACCGGCGTCGCGAGCCGCGGCGGCCGAAATGGGATCGCCGGAGATGATAAGCGCGAGCGCCGCCTTCGCCGACGTCAATCGCGGCAGGCGCTGCGTGCCGCCGCCGCCCGGCAAGAGGCCTAGCTTCACTTCCGGGAGGCCGATCCGCGCATCTTTCGAGGCGACGCGATAATTGCAGGCGAGCGCCATCTCCAGGCCGCCGCCGACAGACGCGCCGTGCAGCGCGGCGACGGCCGGTTTTGGCAGTTCCTCGATGGCGGCGCAGATGTCGTTGATGTCCGCGCCTTTGAACGGAGCGCCGAATTCCGTGATATCGGCGCCCGCGGTGAAGGCGCCGCCCGCGCCCGTAAGCACAAACGCACACGCCGCGCCATCAGCCGCAGCTTCGCGCAGCGCTGCCATCAATCCATCGCGAACGTCGTGGGACAAGACATTCAGGGGAGGATTGTCTATGGTTATGATGCCGACGCCGTCACTGCGCTCGTATGTTACGCACCTCGCGGCCATACGTCCTCCCGAACGGCCGTTATATGTTTTTTTGGGCTTCGGCCTCCATTAACAATACAGGTCGCCGAAAGGCGCCGTCAACGGCTCGCGCAAACGCAATGCGCCCGCGGGCGCCGGCAGCCGGAAAGCGACCGCGAGGGAGGGGCAAACGCCCGCGTCGCAGCGATTGCATCCAGGAACCGGCCAACAGGAAGACTCGCACCATAAAGAGAGTCGCGCTCGCGCTCAGCCGCGCAGGCCTGGGGCCTCCTGACCCGTGCGCGCGACATATTCAGTATAGCCGCCATTATAGCTATGCACGCCTTCGGGGGTCAGTTCGAGCACCCGATTGGATAGCGCCGCGAGAAAATGCCGGTCATGCGAGACGAAGAGCATCGTGCCCTCGTATTGCGCCAGCGCCGCGATGAGCATGTCCTTCGTCGCCATGTCGAGATGGTTGGTCGGTTCGTCGAGCACGAGGAAATTCGGCGGATCGAACAGCATGATGGCCATCGCCAGCCGCGCCTTCTCCCCGCCGGACAGCACACGGCACTTCTTTTCGACATCGTCGCCGGAGAATCCGAAACAGCCCGCCAGCGTGCGCAGCGTGCCTTGTCCCGCCTGAGGAAATGCATCTTCAAGCGACTGGAAAATCGAGGCGTCGCCGTCGAGTAATTCCATCGCGTGCTGGGCGAAATAGCCCATCTTGACGCTGCCGCCGATCGTCACCGAGCCTTGATCGGGCTTGATCGCGCCGGCCACCAGTTTCAAGAGCGTCGATTTGCCGGCCCCATTGACGCCCATCACGCACCAGCGCTCCTTGCGCCGGATCATGAAATCCAACCCTTCGTAGATCGCCGTCTTTCCATAGCGCTTGTGAACATTCTTGAGCGCCGCGACATCGTTGCCGGAGCGCGGCGCGGCCGGAAAATTAAACTGCACGGCTTGGCGCCGCCGCGGCGGCTCGATGCGGTCGATTTTATCGAGCTTCTTCACGCGGCTCTGCACCTGCGCGGCATGCGATGCGCGCGCCTTGAACCGTTCGATGAACTTGATCTCTTTGGCCAGCATCGCCTGCTGGCGCTCGAATTGCGCCTGTTGCTGCTTCTCGTTCAGCTCGCGCTGCTGTGCGTAAAACTCATAATCGCCGGAATAGGTGGTGAGCGAGCCAGCGTCGATCTCGATAATCTTGTTCACGATACGGTTCATGAACGCGCGATCGTGCGAGGTCATAAGAAGCGCGCCATCGTAGCTCTTGAGAAACTGTTCGAGCCAGATCAGGCTTTCGAGATCGAGATGGTTGCTTGGCTCGTCGAGCAGCATTGCGTCAGGCCGCATCAGCAGGATCCGCGCCAGAGCGACGCGCATCTTCCAGCCGCCCGAAAGTTTGCCAACATCGCCGTCCATCATGTCCTGGCTGAAGCTTAAGCCGTCGAGCACTTCGCGCGCGCGGCCTTCGAGCGCGTAGCCGTCCAGTTCTTCGAAGCGGTGCTGAACTTCGCCATACCGCTCAATGATCGCGTCCATCTCGCCGGCGCGATCCGGGTCGGACATTGCGGCCTCAAGCTCCTTGAGTTCTTCCGCGACAGCGCTGACGGGGCCCGCGCCGTTCATGACCTCGATCACGGCGCTATGCCCCGACATTTCGCCGACATCCTGATTGAAATAGCCAATCGTAATGCCGCGATCGACCGCTACCTGGCCCTCGTCGGGCTCTTCCTCGCGGGTGATCAAACGGAACAGCGTCGTCTTGCCGGCCCCATTCGGCCCGACAAGGCCGGCTTTCTCACCCTTCAGGAGAGAGGCCGAAGCCTCGATGAACAGGAGATGATTGCCGTTCTGCTTGCTGATGTTTTCGAGACGAACCATGACCACCGGGGATGCTGCGGGAATTTGCCACCCTTATGCCACCGCCGAGGCGCGGCGTCAGCGTCAAATAAGCCGCTGCGCGACGATGGCATCGAGACCGGACCCGATAACCACAAATCATGGCCTGTGGGATTCAAGTCTCGGGGGCGCCCGAGGCAGGCCGGACCGGCGCCCGCGGCGGATCCCAAGCGAAGCGGCGGCGCTGATGGGCTGGACGCGGCAGCAGCTTGGCGCGATCCGCGTTTTCCGCGCCTGGCGCCAGGCGATGAACCCGCACATAGAGTTCATCAAGGATCGAACCGCCGCCGGCGCCGGCGGCAATCTCGGCCCACGAAACCGGCGCGCCCATCGTCGCCCGGATGGCTCCGCCGATGTGGTGACGAAACTCCAAGACAAGGAGCGCAAGCCGGAGCGACAGGCTGTACCGGCTGACGAAATGGAAAAGGGCCGTGTTCTGGCCCTCGAAATAGACCGGCAGGACCGTGGCGCCAGACTGCTGAATGAGGCGCGCCGTAAACCCCTTCCAAGGCAGTTCCTCCGCCGCGCCGAATGGATTTTCCGCTGTCGCTACGCCGCCAGCAGGAAAAATAACCAGGGTAACGCCCTCCTTGAGGAGCCGCCGGGCCTCGCTGCGCGTCTTGAGATTGGTCGCCAGCGCCTCTTTTGTGTCGTTGAAATCGATCGGCAGCGCAAGGGCATGAACTTCCGGCAAACGCATGAAATCGGAATTGATCAGGACACGATAGGGCCTGCCAATGCGCTCGGCCAACGACAGGATGGCGACGCCGTCGGCGATGCCAAACGGATGGTTGGCGATGATGATGAGCGGGCCATCCGGCAAGCGCGCTTCCCAATCTGCCGGCGCGTTGAGTTCAAGCCGCGCCCCCATCACGTCGAGCGCGTCGCGCCACATGCGCGGGCTCCCAGCGCTTTCGACGCGCCAGCGACGGTAGGCTTTCAGGAGCTTGCGGCGGCCGGAAAGGTTCTCGATGGTGCGCATAAGCCAGCGCCGGAACGGCGGGGTGTCTGCCGTTGCATAGCTCAAATCGTGGGAAGTCATCGGAGCTGCGATTTCCGCCAAATGGTGTTGCTTACGGGTGAAGATGCCGAGACGAATCGGAGAACGGTAAATAGGACGCCTTCCACCTCATTGACAGCGCGCCCATGCTGCCCGGTAGCACGGGCTGGGCAAGCCCGCATGGGATCGAAAAGTGGATCCGTGGAACTTGCCCGAAACCAGCTGGTTCGCCAAGGCAGTTCTCTTTTTGTTCTTTTTCCGCTCACGCCAACAAGACAGCTTATGGCATTTGAGCCAGTGCCGTTAGCATCCGGCAAATGCCGGGACCGTCAAATGACCGCCGAGCAAAGGGCGATGTTTGAGAGTTCGCCAAGAAGAACTAGTATGGTAGCGTCTCTTGCTTGGAATCAATCCTGCAAGTTAAGACAATACTAAACATACCGTCGGCTCTGTCAAGTAACATTGATAATCGCAACTGCGGAATTCGCGCCGGTCGCGACAAAACTAGACAGCTATTTCTCCGCAACTTGAGGTTGTCCGAGCGTTGCTCGGGCCCGGCGGCGTCTCCAGCTTTCGCCGAAGATCGACCGCCGCGCCCGATTGCGGTTTCGCCTATGAGGCAAGGTCGAAGCGGTCGAGATTCATCACCTTCGCCCACGCGGCCACAAAATCTCTCACAAACGCCTCCTTCGAGTCGGCGCTTGCATAAACTTCTGCGACGGCCCGGAGCTGGGAGTTCGAACCGAATACAAGGTCAGCCCGCGTGCCCGTCCACTTGATCTCGCCCGTCGCGCGATCACGCCCCTCGAACACTCCATCGGATGTGGACGAGGACTGCCAAGCCGTATTCATGTCGAGCAGGTTGACGAAGAAATCGTTCGTGAGCGCCGCGGGCCGGCTGGTGAAGACTCCGTGCTTGGATTGCCCGAAGTTGGCATTGAGAGCGCGCAAACCGCCGGTAAGAACCGTAAGCTCGGGGGCGGTGAGCGTCAGCAACTGCGCCCGATCGAGCAGCAGTTCCTCCGCCGGCCTCTTCTCGCCCTGCCGTAAATAATTGCGGAAGCCGTCTGCTCTCGGCTCCAGCACGGCGAACGCAGCCACGTCGGTCTCGTTCTGCGAAGCATCCGTGCGCCCCGGCGAGAAGGGAACCTTCACGCCGTGCCCGGCCTTCCTCGCGGCCTCCTCGACGGCGGCGCCGCCGCCCAGAACGATCAGATCGGCAAGCGAGACCTTCTTCCCGCCTGTTTGGGAGGCGTTGAACTCCTTTTGAATCGCTTCCAGCGTCTGCAGAACCTTCGCCAGCTTGGCCGGCTCGTTGACCTCCCAATCCTTCTGCGGCGCAAGCCGGATGCGCGCGCCGTTCGCGCCGCCTCGCTTGTCGGAGCCGCGGAACGTCGACGCCGACGCCCATGCCGTCGAGACCAGCTCGGGAACGGAAAGGCCGGAGCTAAGGATTTTCGCCTTCAGCGCGGCAATATCCTCTTCTCCGATCAATTCATGATCCACTGCGGGAACAGGGTCTTGCCACAGCAGCGTCTCTTTAGGAACGAGCGGGCCGAGATAGCGCGAAACGGGCCCCATGTCGCGGTGCGTGAGCTTGAACCACGCCCTGGCGAACGCGTCCGCGAATTGATCGGGATTCTCGAAGAAGCGCCGCGAGATTTTCTCGTAGATCGGATCGAAACGCAGCGAGAGGTCCGTGGTCAGCATGGCCGGCTCGCGCAGCTTCGACGGATCGTAGGGGTCCGGGATCGTGGCTGCGGCGCCCTTCGCCTTCCACTGATAGGCGCCGGCCGGGCTCTTCGTGAGCTCCCATTCGTGGTTGAACAGGTTCTCAAAGAAGTGGTTGCTCCACTTCGTCGGCGTCTGGGTCCAGATGACTTCCGGGCCGCCGGTGATGGCGTCTTCGCCTTTGCCTGAGCCGTAGCGGCTGATCCAGCCGAAGCCCTGCGTCTCGATGGGCGCCGCCTCGGGCTCCGGACCGACGAGCGTTGCATCGCCGGCGCCGTGGGTTTTGCCGAATGTGTGGCCGCCGGCGATCAGCGCCACCGTTTCTTCATCGTTCATCGCCATGCGCGCGAACGTCTCGCGGATATCCCTTGCGGCCGCGAGGGGATCGGGATTGCCGTTCGGTCCTTCCGGATTAACGTAGATCAGCCCCATTTGCACGGCGGCCAGCGGGTTTTCGAGGTCGCGGTCGCCCGAGTAGCGCTCGTCCGCAAGCCACTTGCCTTCGGGGCCCCAGAAGATGTCCTCTTCAGGCTCCCAGGTATCCACGCGCCCGCCGCCGAAGCCGAACGTCTTGAAGCCCATCGATTCGAGCGCGACGTTGCCCGCGAGAACCATAAGGTCGGCCCAGGAAATTTTTTGGCCGTATTTCTGCTTGATCGGCCATAGCAGGCGGCGCGCCTTGTCGAGGTTTGCGTTGTCCGGCCAGCTGTTGAGCGGCGCGAAACGCTGCTGGCCGGAGCCTGCGCCGCCACGGCCGTCGCCGATGCGGTAGGTGCCGGCGCTGTGCCACGCCATACGGATGAACAGCCCGCCGTAATGGCCGAAGTCCGCCGGCCACCAGTCCTGCGAATCCGTCATCAGGGCGTGCAGGTCCTTGACGACCGCGTCGAGGTCAAGTCTCTTGAACTCTTCGGCATAGTTGAATGCCTCGCCCAGGGGATTGGACAGAGAAGAATGCTGGTGGAGAACCTTAAGGTTCAGCTGGTGAGGCCACCAGTCCCGATTTGTCCTCGCCGCGGCCGCAGCGCGCTCTTCATTCCCGTGCGTTACCGGACACTTGCCTTCGCTTGCCATGTTCTCACCCATCGTGTTCCGCTTTTTCTTGGTCCCTGCGCAAGGATGTGATGCGCCATCGTGGCCGGCGCAATACCGCCCGGGGCGAGGATTGTCCTGGCCGCCGGGAAGGAGCC
Source organism: uncultured Alphaproteobacteria bacterium (assembly GCA_963748525.1). GTDB lineage: Bacteria > Pseudomonadota > Alphaproteobacteria > Rhizobiales > Rhodomicrobiaceae > Rhodomicrobium. The sequence goes on along the minus strand of CAVVJJ010000015.1, from coordinate 308,034 downwards.
GGCATCGGCGCCAATCAAGCCCGTGATTTTGGCTTAATCCGGGCTTCCTTCGATCCGACCAAATCGGGCGCGCGGCAACACATCGAACCTGCTTCCAAGGGGAGCTTTGCCGCGCTCTTATAGAACGGCGGGGCGGTGCGCGGTTGACGTTCGCGTGCGCGGGCAATACAGCTTCCCATGATACACCAAAGAGAGGCGCGGAGATGCAGCAGGCGCTGCTTTCATTCTGGACGTGGCTCGAGATCGGGCTCTGCGCGGTCACGGCCTTCATTACGCAGCTGCCGCTCGCGCTGATCACCCTGCCGTTCGACCGCCGCCGTCTGATCGTCGGACGCTGGCTTCGGCTGATGGCCGTGGCCGCAGCCCGCCTGACGCCGTTCTGGCGCTTCGGCGTGTACGGCGAGGTTCCGCGCCGCTTCGAGGGGCCGACGGTGTTCGTATCCAACCACGAATCGCAAGCAGACCCCTTCCTCATCTCGTTCCTTCCCTGGGAGATGAAATGGCTGGTGAAGGCGTCGCTGATGCGGGTTCCGTTCGCGGGCTGGAGCATGGCGCTGGCTGGCGACGTTCCGGTCCACCGGGGCGAGGGCCGCTCCGCCAAGGAAGCCATGGACAAGTGCAAGAAGTGGATTGAACGCGGCGTGCCGGTGATCATTTTCCCCGAGGGGACGCGATCCGCCGATGGCAAATTGGGGCCGTTCAAGGATGGCGCCTTCCGCCTCGCCCTCGACTGCGGCGCTCAGATCGTCCCCATCGCCGTGTGCGGCACCAGAAAGGCGCTGCCCAAGCATTCCTGGAAATTCGGCTTTACCAAAGCGCTTGTGGCTGTCGGCGCCCCCATTCCTACTGCCGGGCGCAGCGCCGCTGACCTGAAGGACATCAAGGCCGAGGCGCGGGCGCAGATCGAGGCGCTTCGGGCGCAAATGCTCCCGCTCACGGGGGCCAGGCAGGCGTTGAATTTAAGCCGCAGCGCGCTGCGTGAGGCCATTGCCAAACAGAAGATAGCGCGTCATCGCTAGGGAAAGAATTCGGCGATTGACAATCATGCATGCGATTTAGGGAAACAATACCACACTGACTGTGCGGCTGCCTTGGCGCTCGCCGTCCTTCGTTGGATATTTCATCCTGATCGTGAGCGTTCCTTGCGTTCGTTCTTTTACCTCAGCAGGAGCGGTAACGATCAGCTTCCCGCCTGGCACTTCCTTGGCACAGTTGAATTTGCGCGGAAGCACCTTCTGCTCCTTCACGGAAGCGGTCACTCCGGGCGGGCCCTCCAAGACTTCCACCATGATCGCGCCCGTCAACAGCGACTTGCAATTTGCGACCCAAAAAAGCGGCCCAAGATCTGCCGTTTCCCCGCTTTTAAGCGAGATCGAATCCTGCGCGCGCGCTGCGGAATTGAATGATAGAAGGATGCCAAAGCTCAAAACGCCCGCAAGCAGCTTGAATTCAGGTCGCATGGTCCCTCCCCGTGAACCGCTCGCAAATCTAGCTCGGCCGCCTATCAAATTGCAAGGCTCTAGATAAACAAAGCTTGTGTCCATCATCGGGATTCCCCATTACAAAGGTCATCCCGTTTCTCCATAAAAAAACCCCGGCTCGCGACCAGGGTTCTAATCGAGGCATCTGTGAGCAGCCTATGCGGGGCTTTTTGCCTGCGCGAAATGGACGATTATATGCCACAGGCGATGACGAGAATTCCGTTACCGCGCGACGTGCGTCTTGTGCTGGCTCGCCACATACGAGGCGCCGCCCGGCTTTTTCGCGGCGCTTTGCGATCCGCTGGCGTCAGCGCCGGCGCTTGCCATCACGATAGCCGAGAAAACCGCCAAGGCCGCCGTGGCCGTGATAAGAGTTCTTAGCATTGGATAATTCTCCTTAGTTTGAACGGGCTTCAAATCCTCTCTGTCCGGATTCTCCGATCCGCTATCTTGATTATGATCCTGATTTTAAAATTGCACAACAATTAATCAACAGTTGACTACAAATTGTGCAAATCTGCGCGAATTTGCTTTCAGCATGAGCCGTCGCCAGCGGGAGCGGTAATTCATACCTCAATAGCGGGCGCTCTTAGAAATTGTGAGGCAGTCCGCACTGGCCTATCACACGCCGCGGCTTGACCCGCGAGGTTGGCAGATGAGCCGCTACAATCGATAGTCGCCCGGCGCAAAACGCACAATTTCCGCTCCATCGTACCTGATGACGATGTTTGCAACGCCGCCGGCGCCAGGCTGGACAAGTTCGCTCGTTATAAGTTCGGGCTTGAAGTTTTCCTTCCTCGCGCCGGCCGGTATCTGGAGCTTTCTACGATCGCGCAGATCGTCAACGAGGTTGGCAACCACGTCACGGTGTTGCATGCCAAACCGTTTGGTTAGATTGCCTTTCGTATAGATGGCGATCAAATACTCCACATCATGTTGCTGCTTAAGCCTCCTTCTCCTTGGTTCAAGCAAATTGTTTATTTGTCGTCCTACCCAACTTAATGCCGCGACTAATCCGCCAAGACCGAGAAACACAAGCAAAACGGCGAAGATGCCTATGACGAACACTAAGAGCACCAAAAGCAGATCGGTCCCCGATGCGCCCCCGACGCCGCCTACCGGCACGTGGCCGGGGAATGACGGAAATGTTGGTGTGTAAGTCGGGGGCCTCACCTCAACTTGGCTATAGGCATTCGACGCGGAAACAAAAACGAGAGCGATAAGGCTCGCCGGCAGCGGTCCAATTGAATGCAGCTTTGACCACACAGCCACGATTAACGGGCGCCAAATTCCAGGTCTCATCAGCACCTCCATTCCGATCCACAGGCAGGTGATTTGGATGCTTATTTTTGTTTTTTTTGCATCGTTATTGAATGACGGCCGCGCACCGATCGCGGAGGCATGGTTTGACGCTGTTCAGCAACGCGGATTTTTTTCACGCGCCGCGCGGCTTGGCCCGCGAGGTCGGCGCCGCCGAGGCGGGATCGTCGGGCCACGGATGGCGCGGATAGCGTCCTTTCATCTCGGCCTTCACCGCCGCCCATGATCCCTTCCAGAAGCCCGGAAGATCGCGCGTGACCTGGACCGGCCGGTGCGCGGGCGATAGCAGATGCAGCGTGAGCGGCAGCCTCCCGCCCGCGATCGACGGATGCCGCGTCAGCCCGAACAACTCCTGCACGCGGATGTGGAGCGCGGGCGCTCCCGCCGCCTCGTAATCGATGGCGTGACGATTGCCGGTGGGCGCCTCGAAATGGGTCGGCGCCTCTTCCTCCAAGCGCCGCTTCAAGGTCCATGGAAGCAACGCATCGAGCGCCGCGCCGAGATCGCCCTCGCCGATCTCGGAGAGCTTCGTCTTGGCCCCGAGGAATGGAGCGAGCCACTCCGCGGCGTTTCCTTGCGAGCGCGTCGTCGGTCAGGTCGGGCCACAAATCCTCACCGGCCGCGCGCAGAAATTGGACACGGTGGCGGAGCTGGATTTGCGCCTTGCTCCAAGGCAGGCGGCCAAGGCCCAGCTTTGCGATCCCCTGGGCAAGCAAACGCGCGGTTTCCTCGCTTGCCTTCACGGGCCGGGGCTCGTTTGCGAGCACTATGGCGTCGAGCCGGCGGATGCGGCGCGACCGGAGCGCGCCCGCGGCTGGATCGAAGTCGATCTCGTCCGTCTCGCGGATGCGATGGCCCGCTGCGGCAAGGATGTCCGCTTCATCGGCCGCCGCCGCGAGCAGGATGCGCGTGGCCGCCGCCGATCCCGACAGTTCGGCCGCGACCAGAAAGGGCGAGCGCGCCAGCGGATGCGCCGCATCGAGGTTGGCGCCGCGGCCGTTGGCGAGGAGGAACTGGCCGGGGGCGCCTCGCGCCTTGCCGATGCGCTCCGGAAAGGCGAGCGCCAGCATGCGCGCGGTCGATAGTACGCTTCCATCATCCCGGAACGGCGCCCGCGCCGTATCCGGGATCTTGCCAGACATCGAGCTGGAATTGCTGAAAGACCCCGGATCAGCGCTTTGCGCTTTGCGGGGTGACGATGTATGGCTCGCCGCCCGCGCCCAGCCGGCCGCCAGCTTTCGCATATCGCTCGCTCGGCGCGAACGGTCGCGGCGGAACCCTTCGAGCCGCTGCGCCAGATCCGGATCGGCGCCTCCAAGACCGCGCTCCACAACAACCGCAGCGATCTCGGCAGCTTCCTCCGCGCAGCCAAGTTCGGCGGCGGCGATGACCATGCGCGCAAGACGGGGCGGCATCGGCAGCGACCTGAGCCGCTTGCCCAGGGCCGTGATGGCGCCTTTGGCGTCGAGCGCTTCCAGCTCCGTCAGCTCCTCGCGCGCGGCGTCGATGGCGGCGGCGCCTGGCGGATCGAGAAAGGACAGCGAGCGCGGATCGGGCGCGCCCCATTCCGCGCAGTCGAGCAACAGGCCCGCGAGGTCGGCAGAGCGAATCTCGGGCTCGGCGAAGGCGGGAAGGCTCTGCGTTTGCGGCTCGTCCCACAAGCGGTAGCAGACGCCCGGCTCGGTGCGGCCGGCGCGGCCCCTCCTCTGATCGGCTGCGGCGCGCGACACGCGCACGGTTTCGAGCCGCGTCACGCCGGCGTCCGGCTCGAAACGCGGAACCCGCGCCAGGCCGCTGTCGATGACGACGCGCACGCCCTCGATGGTGATCGACGTCTCCGCGATCGATGTCGCGAGCACGACCTTGCGCACCCCCTTGGGCGCAGGCCTTAGCGCAAAGTCTTGCGCTTCCCTGTCCATCGCGCCGTAAAGAGGGGCGAGCACGATCGCCGGATCGGCGATGCGCTCCCTCAGCCGCTCCTCCGCGCGGCGGATCTCGCCTTGGCCCGGCAGAAACGCCAGAACCGAGCCGGCCTCCGCCCGCAAGGCTCGCATTACCGCGTCCGCCATTCGATCCTCGATGCGCGCGGCATCGTCGCGGCCGAGATAGCGCGTCTCGACCGGGAAAGCGCGGCCGTGGCTTTCGATGACAGGCGCATCGCCAAGGAGTTGCGCGACGCGTGCGCCGTCGAGCGTCGCCGACATCGGCAAAATGCGAAGGTCCTCCCGCAAGCCGCGCTGGCAATCGAGCGCGAGCGCAAGCCCCAGGTCGGCGTCGAGCGAGCGCTCGTGAAACTCGTCGAACAGCACCGCGCCGACGCCGGAAAGCTCGGGATCGTCGAGGATCATGCGGGTGAAGACGCCCTCGGTAACGACCTCGATGCGCGTCTTCGGCCCCGATTTCGAGACCATCCGCGCCCGCAACCCGATCCGCTCTCCGACAGGCTCCGACAAAGTTTGCGCCATGCGCTCGGCGGCGGCCCTGGCTGCAATGCGGCGCGGCTCCAGCACAAGAATTTTGCGGCCCTTGAGCCAGCTTTCATCCATCAGAGCGAGCGGCGCGCGCGTCGTCTTGCCAGCGCCGGGCGGCGCCACAAGAACCGCCGATGCGCGCGCGTTCAATGCAGCGCGCAACTCGGCGAGGACGGCGTCGATCGGAAGCGGCGTGGCGAACTGCATGGCGGCTTTATCCGGCGCGGCGCCCCGAGCGATCTGAACTTGCGGACGCCTTCTCTCTTCGTACGGCGGCGATTATGAAGCCGGCGTCGCCCGGATCATATGGAGAGTGTGGCCAATTCTTTTGCCCTTCGCGCCGGCGCGGCTGGCGTCCCGCGCTGACAGCCGGTATGGGGCGAGCGCCGCCTTGAGCGCTTCGCCGTGCAGCTCGCCCTTGCCATCGAGCGCGCTCGTCGCCTCGTCATACAGATAATAGTCGAACTCGATTTCGCCCTCATAGGAGGCGTAGTGGTCGATTGTCGTCGCAAGATCCGTCTCAAGACGAAGGCAACACAACAGCTCTTCGAAGTCATAGCCGGAAAGATCGGCGAGGCGTCCGAACATGTCATAGGGAAAGCGGCCGCCGATCATGAGAAGGGCGCTGCCCTTTGGCGCGAGCACGGGGATGGCGGATCGCAGGAACATGTGCTGGAAGCCCAGCAAATAGGCCCCGAGCTGCGGGTCCGGCGTCTCGTTGCGCTCGTCATAGCAGGTGTTGTGGTCGATGACGCCGGCCTTCTTCGCGGCGACCGGCAAGTTCGGCAGGTTCGCGTAGATGAGATCGAAACGCCTGTTCAGCGGATACAGGGGACAGCATAGATCTCCGGCGAAGCCCTTCACCGAGATTTCGGCGGCTACGTTGGTTTGAACATTCTCCAGCCCCTGGGCGAGAACGTCCGGCTCGATGTCGGTCACGGCGATGGTTTTTAGCGTCGGGAAGATCGCGGCCGCGCCGATGGCGTCGACCCCGGTCCCGGTCCCAATGGCGGCGAAAGACTGCGGCGGCCGGCCCTCGGCTTGCAGCGCCTTCTCAAGACGCGACATGCCCCGGAACGCATGCCAGACCCAATTCGCCTCCACATCGCGTTCTATGGGGTACATCTTGCGATGAAAGCGGACCAGGACCGGCTTTTTTGTGTATTCGTCGAATAAAAAACTGACATCGCTTAAAGGAGGACAAAGAGTTTCGCCTACGTTCATCGACGGTCCTCCACTCATAATTGCTTAGGCGATTGCTGCATGAGGCCAGGCCAAAGCCCTTACCTGGATTGAAGCGCAGCAATTTAGAGGCTTTAGGGCGGCTTTGTGACGGCGCCTCAATCTTGGCGTTTTTTTCTGTGGACCCGCCGCGAAGGCCCGCTGTCTATTTTCGGACAATGCCAGGCGCCGCCGGCTGCGCATGTCGGAAACGTGACAGGCGGCGTCCACGAAAAATTCGATCGCCTTAAGAATCAGAGATTTAGGCCCGTGGCACGGTCGTTGCTTATTGGGTTGCGAAAGCCGCCGTGCCTCGAACGGCGCGGCGGTGGAAGGCGAAGGCGCGACGCCCGAGCCCGAAGCATCGGTCCATTGCGAGGAACGACATGTTGGATTCCGAACAGCAGCCAGACGCCCTTGTGGCCTTGAGCAAGTCGCTCGACGCCGGCCTCCTCAAGTTCATGCCGAGCGATGGCGGCTGCGGTTCGAAGGGCGGCGCCGGCAAGGCGAGCTGCGGCTCGGCGGCGGGCCAGAGCGATCTTGCGCCCGAAATCTGGGAGAAGGTCAAGAACCATCCCTGCTACAGCGAGCAGGCGCACCATCACTATGCGCGCATGCATGTCGCGGTCGCGCCGGCGTGCAACATCCAATGCAATTATTGCAACCGCAAATACGACTGCGCGAATGAATCGAGGCCCGGCGTCGTGAGCGAGCGGCTCACGCCCGAACAGGCGGCGAAGAAGGTTCTGGCCGTCGCCTCGACGATCCCGCAGATGACGGTGCTCGGCATCGCGGGACCCGGCGATCCGCTCGCCAACCCTGATAAGACCTTCAAGACTTTCGAATTCGTCGCGAACCAGGCGCCGGACATCAAGCTCTGTCTTTCCACGAACGGCCTTGCGCTGCCGAAGCACATCGACACCATCGTCAACTACAAGGTCGACCACGTCACCATCACCATCAACGCGATCGACCCCGAGGTTGGCGCGAAAATCTACCCCTGGATTTTCTGGGAACACAAGCGCCACACCGGCGTCGAGGCCGCCAAAATTCTCATCGAGCACCAGCTTCGCGGCCTCGAAATGCTGGTCGAACGCGGCATTCTCGTGAAAATCAACTCCGTGATGATTCCCGGGATCAACGACGCGCATCTCGTCGAAGTGAACCGCGCCGTGAAATCGCGCGGCGCGTTCCTGCACAATATCATGCCGCTCATCTCGGCGCCCGAACATGGCACCGCGTTCGGCCTTTCGGGCCAGCGCGGGCCGACGGCCATGGAGCTGAAGGCGCTTCAGGACGCCTGCGAGGGCGAGATGAACATGATGCGGCACTGCCGCCAGTGCCGCGCAGACGCCGTCGGGCTTTTGGGCGAGGACCGTAGCGATGAATTCACCACAGAAAAAGTCATGGAGATGGAGGTCGATTATGACCTCGATGCACGCAAAGCTTATCAAGCCATGGTCGAGAAAGAGCGTCAGGCGACCGCTTCCGCGAAGAACGCCGAGCTTGCGACACTCGCCAAAGAAATGAGCGACGTCAAAATCATGATCGCGGTCGCCACCAAGGGCGGCGGGCGCGTCAACGAGCATTTCGGCCACGCGAAAGAGTTCCAGATCTACGAGGTTTCGACGGGCGGGGTGAAGTTCATCGGGCATCGCCGCGTGGACCTCTATTGCGAGGGCGGCTTTGGCGACGATGACAAGCTCGAAACCGTCATCCGCGCCATCAACGACTGCACGGCCGTGTTCATCGCGCGGATCGGGACCTGCCCGAAGGACTCGCTCGTGAAAGCCGGCGTCGACCCGGTCGAGAAGTACGCGCACGAGTTCATCGAACAGTCCGCCGTCGCCTATTTCAAGGAATACCTCGACAAGATCAGAAGCGGCGAAATCCAGCATGCGCCTCGCGGCGACGCCGAGATCCGCCAGGGAGCTTTCACCGCGGCCTAGCCGCACCTCTGAAAGAACAGGAGAAAAGTACAATGGCCTACAAGATCATAGCCTCGTCCTGCACGGTTTGCGGCGCCTGCGAAGCCGAATGCCCGAACGTGGCGATCGTCGCAAAGGGCGGCACCTACATCATCAACGCGAAGAAGTGTACCGAATGCCTCGGTCATTTCGATCAACCGCAATGCGTGGCGGTCTGCCCGGTGGAGAACACCGTCGTGATCGAACTCGAGCGTACCGCGCGCTAGCGCCTAAAGGACGAGAGCGTGGGGCGGGCGGCCGAGTTCGGCGGAGAAAACGCGTCTCCGGCGGAAGATGCAGTTTTGACGGCCGCAATTCTCGGCGCGGGGCTGCCCGGTGCCGCCGAGCGGCATTTGCGCCTTGCCGCGAGCTCCTACCGCGACGGCGACGTCGCCGAGGAGCATCTGCGCCAGGCGCAGGCCGCGGCGCCCGACCATCCGGCCGTGCTGATCGGCCTTTACCGGTTCTATTTTTACAAGAACAGGCTCGCCGAGGCGCTGGAGGTTGCGCGCGCTTGCCTCAAGAAGGGGGCGGAGGACAACGGCCTTGGCGCGGACTGGCGAGGCGTTCATCCGGGCGACGCGGCTTTCGGCGATTTCGGCGCCATACTGCCGCGCTTCTATCTCTTCGCGCTCAAGGGCTATGCCTATCTCAACATGCGGCTCGGCGATCTTGCCGAGGGGCGGGCCGCCGTAGCCAAGCTGCTTGAGCTCGACCCAAGCGACAAGGTCGGCGCGAAGGTTCTGCTTGGAGTTCTCGATCGCGTGGGGCAGAGCGATGACGGATGAGATCGACGAAGCCATCGACTGGCTGGGCCAGCCGGTTTCGTGCGACGCTTGCGTCCATCGCGAGCTTTTGGCCGAGGGACGCTGCCGTCCGAAGCGCGCGTGCATTCACGACCGCTACGCGCGGCGCATCGACCGCTTCCTCGGCTTGAACCCTGAAATCTCCAACGGCTACCTTGCCCATCCCTATTTCGAGGTGCGCGCCATCGCCTCGAAGTTCGCCGATGTGTTCCGGCTGCCGGCGCTGCTTGGCGACGAGGACGAAACCGTGCGCTGGAACGCCGCCAAGCGACTGCCGCACCGCTATCTTCTCGCCTTGCGCGACGATCCACACCGCGAGGTCCGCATCCGCGTCGCCGGAATGCTCGATCCGTCCGATCTCGCTCCCATGATGCGCGACGAGGACTATTACGTCCGCATCATTGTCGCAAGGCGCATCCCGGCTTCGGACCTGCCGGCGATGATCGCGGACGCGGAGCCCGAAGTCCGGCGCACTGTCGCGAGCCGCATCTGCCATGAAGCGCTGTGGCGCCTGCTTGGCGACGAGGACGCGCAAGTGCGCCTCGCCGTAGCCCAGCGGCTCACGCCGATGGAGTTGATCGGATTTCACAACGACCCGGATTGGCGCGTCCGCTACGAAGCGGCAGGGCGGATGGTTCCGGGCATGCTGGCCGCCATGCTGGGCGATCCGGACGACGCCGTGCGCGAGCTTGTGCTGCGGCGCATCGAAATGCAGAAGACCATCGAAACCGGCGGCAATGTCGTCCCCTTCAAGACGACGCCGACGTCCGGCGCAAAAAGAGAAGGGCGTTGAAATGGGCATGAGCCGCGACAGCGATATCGTCGAAATCAACGAGCCGCCGCACTTTTACTATGGCGACAAGGTGCGTGCGAAGCGCACCGTAAAGAACGACGGCACTTTTCCCGGCAAGGACATCGGCGACATCCTTTGCCGGAAGGGCGAAGAAGGCTATGTCGTCAGCATCGGCGCCTTTCTGCAGCAATTCTATATCTATGGCGTTGAGTTTATCGAGACAGGCCATCTCGTCGGCATGAAGCTGAAGGAGCTTGAGGCCGCAGACGAAGACGGCGAACTTACGCCCGAGGAGGAACTCTCATGACCGATCCGAGCGCCCCGAAATATCGGTCGGGACAGGCGGTGAGCGCCGCCGCCGACCTGTACAACGACGGCACTTTTCCCGAAGCGCCGGCCGATGCGCTGCTCGTCGAGGCGGGCGCCAAGGGCGAAATCGTCAAGGTCGGCAAGCATGTCGAGACGAACACGCATGTCTATCTCGTGGAATTCAAGGAGAACATCGTCGTGGGCTGCTTCGAGGGCGAGATCGATCCCCTCTAAGGCGCCCCCGACCCAAGCAGGCATCCGCCCGAGGGCGCAAAAAGGAGCGAAGAATGAAAGTCATGATCCGCAAAAGCCCGGAAGGCGTCCTCACGGCTTACGTTCCGAAGAAAGACCTGGAAGAGCCGGTCGTGGAGATGGAAAAGCCGGAGATGTGGGGCGGCGTGATCACGCTCGGCAATGGCTGGAGGCTGGAGCTGCCGGACATGGCGGCCGACACGCGCCTGCCGATCACGGTCGAAGCCCGCAAGCTCCCAGACTGAGCAGGTTTTGCCGGGTTTGCCGACGGATGGCCGCTGCCGGCTCCAACGGATGGCCGCCGCTCGTCATCCCGGAAAGGCGGAGCCTTATCCGGGATTCGTAACAAATTGAAGTGCTTTAGTTTTCGCGATCCCGGCTGGCGCTGCGCTTGGCCGGGATGACGATTCGCTGGCTGGATTGGCGGAGTTTGCCTAGTCTGCGGTCCCGGCGCGCGTTAAAATGCTTCGAGCCTCTGCTTGCGGAAAAGGCTGCGGCAAGCCGCTAATTTCGTTCGTTGATTTTTTTGTGCTTACCGACGTGCGAATATCTATTATGTAAGGCGCCATGACCACCGCCTCCACGACCGCGCAAGATGCCGCTCCTCCTCGCGAAGCCGCCGCAAAGGGCGTTGCGCCGCTCGCGCGCATCCGCAATTTCTCGATCGTCGCGCACATCGATCACGGCAAGTCCACGCTGGCCGACCGCCTTATCCAGCTTTGCGGCGGCATGTCCGACCGCGAAATGGCCGGGCAGGCGCAGGTGCTCGACAGCATGGACATCGAGAAGGAGCGCGGCATCACCATCAAGGCGCAAACGGTCCGCCTCGATTACCGCGCAAAGGACGGCGAGCTGTATCAGCTCAACCTCATGGATACGCCGGGTCACGTGGATTTCGGCTATGAGGTGAGCCGGAGCCTCGCCGCGTGCGAAGGCTCTCTCCTCGTGGTCGATGCGAGCCAGGGCGTCGAGGCTCAGACGCTCGCCAATGTTTACAAGGCGCTCGACAACAATCACGAGATCGTGCCGATTCTCAACAAGATCGACTTGCCCGCCGCCGAGCCGGATCGCGTGAAACAGCAGATCGAGGACGTGATCGGCCTCGACGCTCACGATGCCGTGGAGATTTCGGCAAAAACGGGCCTCAACATCGATCAAGTGCTGGAGGCGATCGTTCATCGCCTTCCGCCGCCGAAGGGCGACGAGAGGGCGCCGCTGAAAGCGATGCTGATCGATAGCTGGTACGATCCCTATCTCGGCGTCGTGGTGCTGGTGCGCGTGGTGGATGGCCTTCTCAAAAAGGGCATGCGCATCAAGCTGATGTCGACAGGCGCGGTGCACCCCATCGACCGGGTCGGCATTTTTCGCCCCAAGCAGGAAATGGTGGATGTGCTCGGGCCGGGCGAAGTCGGCTTCTTCACCGCGGCGATCAAGGAAGTGGCCGACACCCGCGTCGGCGATACTGTCACGGAGGACAAGCGTCCCGCCGCGCAGGCGCTGCCCGGATTCCAGCCCGTCCAGCCGGTTGTGTTTTGCGGCCTCTTCCCCGTGGACGCCTCGCAATTCAATGACCTGCGCGATGCGATGGCGAAACTGCGCCTCAACGATGCGAGCTTCCAATTTGAAATGGAAAGCAGCGCCGCGCTCGGCTTCGGCTTCCGCTGCGGCTTCCTGGGCCTGCTCCATCTTGAAATCGTCCGCGAACGGCTTGAGCGCGAATTCAACATCGACCTCATCACCACCGCGCCGAGCGTCATCTATCATCTGTTCATGACCGACGGCGAGATGCGCGAGCTTCACAATCCGGCCGACATGCCCGACGTCGTGAAAATCGACCGCATGGAGGAGCCCTGGATCAAGGCCACCATCTTCGTGCCCGACGAGCATCTCGGCGCGGTCTTGAAGCTGTGCGAGGACCGGCGCGGGCGGCAGAGAGAACTCACCTATGCAGGCTCGCGCGCCATGGTCGTCTACGATCTGCCGCTGAACGAGGTCGTGTTCGACTTTTACGACAGGCTGAAATCCATCAGCCGCGGCTATGCGAGCTTCGACTACGCCATCACGGGCTACGAGCCGGGCGACCTCGTGAAAATGTCGATCCTCGTCAATGACGAGCCCGTGGACGCCCTTTCGATGATCGTCCATCGCGGGCGCGCCGAGATGCGCGGCCGCATGATGTGCGAGAAACTGAAGGAGCTGATCCCCCGGCACCTTTTCAAGATTCCGATCCAGGCGGCCATCGGCGGCAAGGTGATCGCGCGCGAGACGCTGTCCGCGCTGCGAAAGGACGTGACCGCGAAGTGCTACGGCGGCGACGTAACCCGCAAGCGCAAGCTGCTCGACAAGCAGAAGGAAGGCAAGAAGAAGATGCGGCAATTTGGCCGCGTGGAGATCCCGCAGGAAGCCTTTATAGCCGCGCTGAAGATGGACGCGAACTAGGGCGTAGCGGCTTTGCAGCAACAAGCGATGCTTTGCCCGGAGCGGCGGGGGAGCCTTGATTTGAGCGGTGGTTTATCTTCCCAAAGTTAATATGAGGCAGTTGGAAACGAGGCGCGATTATGAGAGCAGTCAGAGCCCTTGCTATCCTTCCGGTCGCTGCCGCGATGCTGGCGGCGCCGGTCCTTGACGAAGCCCAAGCCAAAAACAAATCGCATCGCCATGTTCTTGTCAAAAGGCAAGACAAGTGCCCGCTCCGGCGGACTGTCAACGGAGATCTCGTGGATTGCCGAGGCTGGCGTCTGAGAACAAGCGGCTGGGACAGCAGTTGCTTCAACCTCGATTATCTCCCATCTCAATTTGCCTGCAGCTCAAAAGGCGGCCGGTAGAACGTTGATCAGCTCGGCGGCGAGAGCGACGCCCGCAGTATCGGCCGCCCGGATCGCGGCATTTTTTTCCGTTGCCCCCGCGAAAGTATAGCTCATCGCGAAGCCGCAGATTATTCACATCGAGCCTTTCTCTCCGCCCGCAACAGCGAAGGCGCGCCATTCCGGCTGATGAAATCGAGCTTCCCTAACGAGCGTTAACCGTGTTAGCAGGCGAAAGGCCAGCCCCACAATCGAGACTGGAATGACAGTTGCAGTGATCCTCGGCGCCATCGGGCTCGCCGCCTGGCTTTACCTCATCCTTGGCCGGGGAGGGTTCTGGCGCGCAGATATCCGCGACGACGCCAGCAAACCGCCCGCGCCCAAGGAATGGCCGGCGCTCGCCGCCGTGGTCCCTGCGAGAAACGAGGCGGACGTGATCGGCAAGTGCTTATCGAGCCTGTTGAGCCAGGATTATCCGCTGCATGTTATTCTCGTGGACGATCAGAGCGAAGACGGCACCGCCGCCGCCGCCCGCGCCGCCGCAGCAGCGCTTCGCGCGGAGGATCGGCTGACTGTCCTTTCGGGCGCGCCGCTGCCGCCCGGCTGGACGGGCAAACTTTGGGCCATGAACCAGGGCGTGGCGCAGGCCGCGACGCTTCCCGAGCCGCCGCGCTATCTGCTTCTGACCGACGCCGACATCGCCTACGACGCCGGCGTCGTCCGCAGGCTCGTCGCTCGCGCCGAGGCCGGCTCTTTTGCGCTGACCTCGCTCATGGTGAAGCTGCGCTGCGAAAGCTTTGCCGAGCGCATGCTGATCCCGGCTTTCGTGTTCTTCTTTCAGATGCTCTACCCATTCGCCTGGGTGAACCGCCCCGCCAGTGCGATGGCCGCCGCCGCCGGGGGGTGCATGCTGGCGCGGCGCGACGCCCTCCAGGCAGCGGGCGGCGTTGCGGCCATCCGCGCCTCGCTCATCGACGATTGCGCCATGGGGCGCGCCATGAAATCGCAGGGCCCGATCTGGCTCGGCTTGACGGACAGCGCGCATAGCCTGCGACCCTATCCCGCCTTCGAAGACGTCCGCCGCATGGTCGCCCGCTCGGCTTACGACCAGCTCCACTATTCGCCGTTGCTGCTCGCCGGCACGATCCTCGGCATGCTGCTCGCTTATCTTCTGCCGCCGCTGTTCGCGATCTTCGGCGCCGGACTTGCGCAGGCCCTCGGCGCCGCGGCGTGGGCCTTGATGACGATTGCTTTTCTGCCAATCATCCGCTTCTATCGCCTGTCGCCGCTGTGGGCGGCCGCCTTGCCTGTCATAGCATCGCTCTATATGGCGTTCACCGTTGATTCGGCGGCGCAGCATTGGCGCGGCAGGGGCGGGCTTTGGAAAGGACGCGTGCAAGCGCGAAGGGCAGAGGCATCATGACGACAGGCCCCGTGTGGGAGGCCGGCGAGAAGACGCACCGCGACGAAAATTTTCCGGTCGCGTCGAATCTCGTCTCGAAACGGCATCGCCCCGCGATTCTCGCGTTCTATCGCTTTGCGCGCGCGGCCGACGACATCGCCGACCACCCGCAGCTTTCCGAAGCCGATAAGATCGGGGCGCTCGATGCGTTCGAAGAGACCCTTCTCGGGCATAGCGACGCCATTGCGGACGCCCTGCCTTTGCGGGCCGCCATCGCCGAGCGCGGCCTTTCGCCGAAGCACGGGCAGGACTTGCTCGTCGCCTTCCGCATGGACGCCGGCAAGCGTCGCTACGCCGATTGGAACGACCTCATCCACTATTGCAGTTATTCCGCCATGCCCGTCGGGCGCTTCGTGCTCGATGTCCATGGCGAAAGCCGCGCCATCTGGCCCGCCAACGACGCGCTCTGCGCCGCGCTTCAGATCATCAATCACCTGCAGGATTGCGGCGCCGATTATCGCCGGCTGGACCGCGTCTATATCCCGATCGACGCGCTGGCGGCGACGGGCCTGCCGGTCGAGGCGCTCGCCGCCCCGAAATCGCCGCCACAGTTGCTGGCGTGCATCCACCAACTGGCGGCGAAAACGGAAACGCTGCTCGGCGGCGCCAACCTTTCGCGCGGCATCAGGGATTTGCGGCTCAGCCTCGAAGTCGCCGCCATCGAGCGGCTCGCGCGAAAACTTGTGCACATGCTGAAAGAGCGGGACCCTTTGAGCCAAAAGGTGCATTTAAGCAAAGGTGAATTTGCGTCCAATTTGATCGCGGCAGCAAGCCTTGCTCTCGGGCGGCGTCTTTTTGCGCCGCGAGAGAAGCCGGCTTCCTTGCGGGGAATCGATGACCAGCCAAGCCGTTGAAGCGGAAGCTGAGGAGGGGCAAGCGTCGCGGCGCGCTCTCGGCAGCTCGTTCTATGCCGCCATGCGCATCATGCCGCCCGGCCAGCGCGAGGCCATGTTCGAGATCTATTCGTTCTGCCGCGCGGTCGACGACATCGCCGACGACCAGGGTCCGGCGGAGGACCGCCTGCACAGGCTCGACCGCTGGCGCGACGACATCGACGCCATCTATCGCGGCGAGAAACGCCCCGGATTGGCCGGGCTCGCCGTGGCGGTGCGCGATTTCGAGCTGGAAAAGGAAGACTTCCACGCCATCATCAAAGGCATGGAGATGGACGTGCGCCAGACCATCCAGGCGCCGGAGTTCGTCGATCTCGATCTCTACTGCGACCGCGTGGCGAGCGCGGTGGGCCGCCTCTCGGTTCGCGTCTTTCGCATGCCGCGCGAGGCTGGCCGGCAGCTTTCCGAGCATCTCGGGCGCGCGCTTCAGCTCACCAATATCCTGCGCGACATCGACGAGGACGCCGCCATCAACCGGCTTTATCTGCCGCGCGAATTCCTGCGCGACGCCGGCATAAACAGCACAGGCCCCGCCGCCGTGCTTGCAAGCCCGGCCCTTCCGCAGGTTTGCGAGCGCATCATTTCGCTGGCGCGCTGGCATTTTGCGGAAGCGGACAGGATCATGAACGCTCATCCGCGCAAGATGGTCCGCACGCCGCGCGTCATGGCCGAGGGCTACAAGGCCATCCTCGCCGCGCTCGTGGCTCGCGGCTGGACGGCGCCCCGCGCGCCGGTGAAGCTCAAGAAATCGCGCATCATCATGATCGTGCTGCGCCATTTCATCGTCTAGCCATGGAAGCCCCATCGCCAGACCCCTCTCGCGAGGGCTTGCAGCGCCATTCCCTCTCCGTAAGGGGGAGCAGCGGGGCGACGGGCGCGGCCCGTTTGACCCATATCGTCGGCGCGGGGCTGGCGGGGCTGTCGGCGGCCGTCCGGCTCGCTGAGCAGGGCCGCCCGGTTCGCGTCTATGAGGCCGCGGGCCAGGCCGGGGGCCGCTGCCGCTCCTATTACGACGCCTCCTTCGGCGCGGTGATCGACAACGGCAATCACCTGCTCTTGTCGGGAAACGACGCGGCGATGCGCTACCTCGCGCTGATCGGCGGCGCCGGCAAGCTCCATGCGCCTGCCAAGGCGGAATTTCCGTTCGCGGATCTCGCGACAGGGGAGCGCTGGACGCTGAAGATCAACGACGGCCGCTGGCCATCCTGGCTGTTCGACGCGTCCCGGCGCGTCCCGGCGACGAAGCCGCTCGATTATTTCGCTGCGGCGCCCTTGATGTGGGCGGGCGCGGGCAAGACCGTGACAGATGTCATCGCGGGCCAAGGCCCGCTTTATGAACGACTATGGCAGCCGCTCATGCTGGCCGCGCTCAACACCGATCCGCGCGAAGGCTCGGCGCGGCTCGCCGGCGCGATCATGCGCAATACGCTCGCCAAAGGGGGCGCGGCCTGCCGCCCGATTGTGGCCGAAGGCCTGTCGGCCGCCTTTATCGATCCCGCGCTCGCCTATCTCGCTGAGCGCCAGGGCGCCGTCGCCTTTGGCAAGCGCTGCCGTGAAATCCTCTTCGCCTCGGGCCGCGTTTGCGGGCTCAAGTTCGGCGACGGCGAGATCGCGGTCGGCGAAGGCGAAACCGTCATTCTCGCCGCGCCGCCCTCCGCCGCGCAAACGCTCATACCCGGCCTCAAGGCGCCGGCGGAGTTCCGAGCCATCGTCAATGCGCATTACAGGGTTGAGCCGCCACCGCATTTCCCGCCCCTGCTTGGCCTTATTCATGGCACAGTCGAGTGGATCTTTGCCTTTCCGGGGCGCTTATCGATCACGGTCAGCGGCGCGGACCGGCTGATAGAACGCCCGCGCGAGGACCTTGCCGCCGAGCTTTGGCGGGACGTGGCCGCCGCGACGGGGCTATCGGCTGACGTGCCGCCTTGGCAGATCGTTAAGGAGAAGCGTGCGACTTTCGCGGCGAGCCCCGATCAGGATTCATTGCGCCCAGATACAAAAACGAAGTGGCGCAATCTTTTTCTCGCGGGCGACTGGATACAGACAGGCTTGCCCGCAACCATCGAGGGCGCGATCCGTTCCGGCGAACGGGCCGCGCGCCTGGCTATGAGGGGATAGCATCGATATGAACGAACGCATTCTGCGCGGGGACGGGGAACCCGAGGCTGACCGAGTGGACTTCGACGAACCAGCGTTGAGGAGCGCCAAAGGCGCCGACGAGTTGGAGGATCGCATCAAGGCGGCGTCGGCGGCGCTTTTGCGCCGGCAGCAGGATGATGGCCATTGGTGCTTCGAGTTCGAAGCGGACGCCACCATCCCGGCCGAATATATCCTGCTCACGCACTACCTGGGCGAAGAGCCGAACCTGTTGCGCGAGAAGAAGATCGGCGCTTACCTGCGCCGCATCCAGGGCGAGCACGGCGGCTGGCCCCTCTTCCATAAGGGCGCGTTCGACATGAGCGCGAGCGTGAAGGCCTATTTCGCGCTGAAGATGATCGGCGACGGCATCGATGCGCCGCACATGGTTCGCGCCCGCGAGGCGATCCTCTCGCACGGCGGCGCCGAAATGAGCAACGTATTCACGCGCATCCAGCTCGCGCTTTTCGGCGTCTTGACGTGGCGCGCGGCGCCCGTCATGCCGGTCGAGATCATGCATCTGCCGCGCTGGTTTCCCTTCCATATGACCAAGGTGTCTTATTGGGCGCGCACCGTGATGACCCCGCTGTTCGTGCTTGGCGCGTTGAAGCCGCTCGCGCGCAACAAGCGCGGCATAAGCGTGGACGAGTTGTTCCTGACCCCGCCGAAAATGGTGGGGATGCGGGCGAAAGCCGAGCATCAGAAGGCGTCATGGTATCTGCTGTTCGCAGGCATCGACGCCATCTTGCGCATCGCCGAGCCGCTGTTTCCGCGAGGTTCGCGCAAGAGCGCCATCGACAAGGCCGTCGCCTTCGTGAAAGAGCGGCTGAACGGCGAGGACGGGCTTGGCGCGATCTTCCCTGCCATGGCCAACAGCGTGATGATGTTCGACGCGCTAGGCGCGCCCGAGAGCGACCCGGACCGCGCCATCGCCCGCACTTCCATCGAGAAACTTCTGATCGAGACCGAGGACGAGATTTATTGCCAGCCCTGCGTGTCGCCGGTCTGGGATACGGGGCTTGCGGCGCATAGCCTCCTTGAGGTTGGCGGCGCGGCGGAGCGCGAAGCGGCGCTCAGGGGCCTCGAATGGTTGAAGCCGAAGCAGGTGCTCGACGTGAAGGGCGACTGGGCCGCGCAGCGGCCCGACGTGCGCCCTGGCGGCTGGGCCTTCCAATACGCCAACCCGCATTATCCCGACCTCGACGACACAGCGGTGGTGGTGATGGCGTTCGATCGCGCCGCGAACTTGCCGGGCGCCCGCGACGATTACGCCCAGGCCATCGGGCGCGGCAGCGAGTGGATCGCCGGACTGCAAAGCAAAAACGGCGGCTGGGCGGCCTTCGACGCGGACAACACCTGCCATTACCTCAACAATATCCCCTTTTCCGACCACGGCGCGCTTCTCGATCCGCCGACGGTGGACGTTTCCGCGCGTTGCGTGTCCATGCTGACGCAACTTGGCGAGACGCTCGAAACGAGTCCCGCTCTCAAGCGCGGCGTGGAGTATCTCTTGCGCGAGCAGGAGAAGGACGGGAGCTGGTTCGGCCGCTGGGGCTCGAACTACATCTATGGCTCGTGGTCCGCGCTATGTGCGCTGAACGCAGCTGGCGTGCCCCATTCCTCGGCGAGCGTGCGCCGCGCCGTCGGCTGGCTCGTCTCGATCCAGAACGAGGATGGCGGCTGGGGCGAGGACGGGTCGAGCTACAGGCTCGACTACAAAGGCTATGAGAAGTCGCCAAGCACGCCGTCGCAGACCTCATGGGCGCTGCTCGGTCTTATGGCGGCGGGTGAAGTGAACCATCCCGCAGTCAAGAAAGGCGTCGACTGGCTGATCGCGACCCAGGATGCGAGCGGAACATGGCGCGAGGACCGGCATAACGCTCCGGGCTTCCCGCGGGTCTTCTATCTCATCTATCACGGCTATGCGAAATACTTTCCGCTCTGGGCGCTGGCCCGCTACCGGAACCTCAAGGCGGGCAACGGCGCGCCGGTGATGTACGGAATGTAAGCAGACGCAGCAAACATGCCACGGTCGTGGCCAAAAAGCTAATCGATCCATAGGCGTGCTTGTCCTCGCTAGCGACGTTACGTAGGTTGCGCCGAATGCCGCGCAGGCTAGCGTGGCGTAAGACCTAGCGGGCGGCCCATTCCATGAAAATGCTCTTCGACGATGCTACAGTGATCGCGGCCGTTGGCATGTCTTTCGAGGCGCGCATCGCGAAGGGCCCGGGCGTGCGCGCCGTACACGGGCAGAACCGCGCCGCCTATGCGCGCGATCTCGATGCAGCCGCGCGAGCAGGCGCGCGAGGGATTGTCAGCTTTGGCGTGGCGGGCGGGCTTTGCCCCTCGCTGAAGCCGGGCGATGTCGTGGTGGCAAGCTCTGTTGTGACCGCGAAGCGAAGCTACGAAACTGATGAACGCTGGTCGCAGTCGCTGCGGAAAGCCCTTCCTCATCCGGCGTCCGCGGGAGCTGTTTTTGCGGCGGAAGCCGCCGTTATGACGGTGCTGGAGAAGGAAGCGCTCCTGAACGGCACAGGCGCCATCGCCGTTGACGTGGAATCGGGCGTCGCCGCAGAGGTCGCGGAGCGATATGGCCTGCCTCTCGCCGTGTTGAGGGTCGTCCTCGACCCGGCCGGCCGCTCGCTCCCGCTCAGCGCCGCCGTCGGCGTTCGCGACAACGGAAGCACCGATCCGGCCGCGGTGCTTCGCTCGCTTGTTCGCAGGCCGGGCGATCTCCCCGAACTGATCAGGCTCGCCGGCGACGCCCGCCGGGCGAACCAGTCGTTATTCCGCAGCCGAAAGGCGCTCGGGCCGTTCTTCAGTCTGCTTGATCCGCTGGATCTCCCGCTCAACGTGGAGTGAATGCACATAGGATGCCGGGCGCTGGTTCTCCAGCGAGATTTCCGGCGCCATCGGGCCTTCCGTGCGGATGCCGCGCAGCGCGAGCGCGATAAGCTTCAGCGGGTTTGAGATGGCCGAGTCGGCGGCTGTAGCCTCGTAGCCGCAATGCGCCATGCAGTTGGCGCACTTCTCGTAGCGGCCCGTGCCGTAGCTGTCCCAATCCGTCGTCTCCATCAACTCCCTGTAGGTGTTCGTGTACCCCTCGCCGATGAGATAGCACGGCTTCTGCCAGCCGAAGATGTTGCGGGTGGGCATGCCCCATGGCGTGCAGTGAAACTCCTGGTTGCCGGCCAGGAAATCGAGGAACAGCGGCGAATGGGACAGCGTCCAGCGGCGCCCCTTGCCAATCGCGAAGGTTTTCCGGAACAGCTCCTTGGTCTTGCGGCGATTGAGGAAGTGCTCCTGGTCGGGCGCACGCTCATAGGCGTAGCCGGGCGAAATCGAGACGCCGACCTCAAGGTCCCTGCAGAAATCGAGGAAGAACGCCAGATTCTCCGGCTTGTAGTTGTCGAAAATCGTGGCGTTCACGTTCACCGTGAAGCCTTTTGCCTTCGCGGCCCGGATCGCAGAAAACGCCTTGTCGAACGTGCCCGGCTGGCACACCGACTTGTCGTGATGCTCTCGAAGCCCGTCGAGGTGCACCGAGAAAAAGAGGTAGGGCGAAGGCTCGAACAGATGCAGCTTCTTTTCGAGCAGCAGCGCGTTGGTGCAGAGCGACACGAAACGCTTCTGCGCAACGAGCCCGGCGACGATCTCGCCGATCTCCCGATGGATAAGAGGCTCGCCCCCGGGGATCGCCACCATCGGGGCGCCGCATTCCTCGGCGGCGTCCAGGCATTCCTGAACGGTGAGGCGGCGGTTGAGGATGGAATCGGGGTAGTCGATCTTACCGCACCCCGCGCAGGCGAGGTTGCATCGGAACAGCGGCTCCAGCATGAGCACCAGGGGATACCGTTTCCGCCCCTTCAGCTTCTGCTTGAGAAGATAGGCGCCAATCCGTCTTTCCTGGAAAAACGGCAAAACCATTACACTGCTCCAATTCAAGGTTTTTGCGCGGACGCGCGTTGTAAGGCATTTGAACGATCGATCCGGGTATGGACCGACGCGCTTCCTTTTTCGTCAAAAGGTGTGCAGTTCGACCGGAAGCCGAAACTCGACGTTCTCTTCGACCCCCGGCAAATTAGTGACGTCCACGGGGCCGAGCGCCCGCAGACTTGCGATGACATCTTGAACCATGGCCTCGGGAGCGGAAGCCCCCGCCGTGAGGCCGACGATGTGCGCGCCCTTCACCCATTCCGGCTTGAGTTCGCTGCCATCGGCCAGCAGATAGCTGGGGACGCCGGCTTCCTCGCCGATCTCGCGCAGCCTGTTGGAGTTGGAGCTGTTCTTTGCCCCGACAACAAGGATGACGTCGGCGATTTTGGTCAGCTCGCGCACGGCCATCTGCCTGTTTTGGGTCGCGTAGCAAATGTCGTTCGTTTCCGGCCCGACCACATTCTTGAAACGCTCCTTGATCGCGATGATGATGCCGCGGGTGTCGTCGATGCTCAGCGTCGTCTGCGTTACATAAGCGACTGGCGCATCGACGGAAATGGGCAGCAACGCCACATCGTCCTCGGTCTGCACAAGGTGAACGGGACCCGGAATCTGCCCCATCGTCCCTTCCACCTCGGGATGGCCCGCATGGCCGACAAGGATTACGGTTCTTCCCTGACTGACATATTTCTTGCCTTGGAGGTGAACCTTGGTCACCAAGGGGCAAGTGGCATCGATGACAGGAAGCCCGCGCGCCTCGGCAGACGTCTCAACGGTTCTGGAGACGCCATGGGCGCTGAAAATCGTGACCGCGCCCGATGGGACTTCATCGAGTTCATCGACGAAGCGGGCGCCTTTCGCTTTCAGGTCCTCGACGACGTGCTTGTTATGGACGATCTCGTGGCGGACGAAAATTGGGGCGTCGTATTTTTCAAGGGCGCGTTCAACGATAGAGATCGCGCGGACGACGCCGGCGCAAAATCCACGTGGTTGCGCCAGCACAATCTGCATGCCGCCAGCGCCGCGAGCGAGTTTTTGCATCAATGTCACCCCGTTCAAAGACGTGGTTGTATTTCCACGCTAGTTCTTGTCGCCTTTAGCCAACAAGCGGCTCCCCTGCACCGTTCCGAGTATGGCCGATATTCCCAATGCCAGATCGCATTTTTTTGGCATAGCTGTCCAGTGATGAACACCGACAAAACTTCGAGATTGCGATGCAAACGAACGACTGTGTTCGTACTGTACCAGCATTGCCATTTGATTGCATTCTTGTGTCAGACTGGCTAAATAAACATCAACTGCGAATCTGTAAGCTTGACGTGCGTGCAATAAGGAGAAACTAAACTTACGGTGGTTGGAACGGCGTATCGACAGCCGCAGCGGCAGGGTCACCGTAGCCTGCAACGGGGTTGTATGCCACCCTTTGCGGAGATAAGAGGTAGCAAAAAGGGCCGGTCGCCCGGCCCATTGCGTTGAGCAGCTAGACACCCGGAGCGTCAGATCGTGTTGACATGGTCCCAGGTCACGATGACCTTGGCCCCAACTTGAGCGCGCCGATAGAGATCGGCCACGTCTTCGTTATACATGCGGATGCAGCCGTGGGAAACTTGCTGGCCGATGAGCCATGGCGCATCAGTCCCATGAATGCGGTACATCGACTCGCCGAGATACAAGGCGCGGGTGCCGAGGGGATTGCGAGGATCGCCGCCAGCGACATACGCCGGAAGCGTGGGGTTCTCACGGCGCATATCCGGCGTGGGCGTCCAGGTCGGGTTTTCGCGCTTTTCGCTGACGTAGCTGACGCCTGACCATCTCGCCTCATCCTTGGGGATCGCGATGGCGTAGCTTATCGCGCTGTTCTTTGAATTGATGTAATAAAGGCGCCTGTCGCCGAAACTCACAACGATGTCGCCAGGATTATAGGCGCCGGCGCGCATTTTCACATGGTGGCGACCGGCCGGACCGATTGGGCCGAACAGATCGCTGAAGAAACTATCGAGGAAGCTTGCGTTTGCGCTCGACGCAGCAATTGTCAAGCCAAGGCCAACAATGGCGATTCGCTTCATAAGGCGTGACATCAATCCCCTCCAATGTCTCGTCAGTATTTTATTCTCGAGGCGAACTCCGCCCCCACTTAAGGTTGCGCTCACGTTACATGTTCCTGCGCCGGAACGAGCATCGCGCCCACAACTTGCGGTTCACAAGAACATAGCGAAGAGGACGATAGACGTCAGCCCCCAAATCGCCGGGGTCTTGCCGCTTTGTGCAGCCTATGTTGCTAGGATGACACGGTTTTATGACTGGCGAATTAATGAGCGGGGGCAGTTAAATGAAGGGTACAACTTATGCGCGATCATTTCTTGCGAAACTTGTCGAGACTGACGACCTCGGCCGTGCGGCGCTCCTCACGCGCTTCGTCGTCTCCGGCAGGCGCCGGCGCGGCCGCTGCCTCGTGGTCGGGCTGCCCCTGTTTTTGATTGGAAAAAGGCGTTGCCGGCAACGCGTCAGGCCGGGGCAGGAGCGCGATCTCCTCCGCGGTCTTCTCAGCCGCCTCTCCCTCCGGCGGACGCAGCGCAAGAGCAAAGTGGACGCTTGGGTCCTGGAAAATGCGAACGGCGCCGAACGGGATGATAAGCCGCTCCGGAATGTTGTTGAAAGACAGGCGGACCTCAAAGCGGTCCTCCGTAACCGCGAGATCCCAGAACTGGTGCTGCAGCACGATCGTCATTTCCTGGGGATACTGGTCCTTCAGGCGCTTCGATATGCCGACGCCGGGGGCGCAGGTATCGAAGGTGATATAAAAATGATGATCGCCGGGAATGCCGCGTTTTAGCACGCGCTGAAGAACAGACCGCACGACGCCGCGCAGCGCGTCGAGGACGAGGGCCTCGTACCGGATGAGGTCTTCAGGCATTTCCGCTTCCACGCCCAGCCCATGCAGAAAAGTGGCGGGCTTCTGTTGCCCGGCGCCGCCAGCCGCGCCTAACAGCAGCTACGCCGTTAGGACTTTGATTCCCAGCTTCGCGCCGCGTTACGCAGCGAGAGCAGCCGGAGCATAGTTGTCATTGGCAACTATAAGAATGGCCCGATACGGCGGAACCATGCCGAGCGAAAGAGTACCCTTTACACCCTCGTCGATCCTATTTCGCCCCCATCAGAAGCCGCTTTGCCTGAAGGCTTCCTCCAAGAATGAGCAGCTTGTGGTGGAGGCGCCGGGTACCGCCCCCGGGTCCGAAAGGTTTATTACGATATCCATTTATCGCCATAGCTGGCGAACCAGCGTTTTTAATATAGCCTTTTCCCCGGCCGTTGCAAAGACGCACAGCAAGAATTCGATAAGGGGCAGCAAGTTAGCCACGCCCCCCGCGCCCGCGCGGATTCAGCTCGCATCTGACCGGTCCTCGATCCGGGCCGGCGCTTCGCTGTCGGCGGCCATGCGCTGCACGCCTTCGCTTTTGCGGATCGCCTCCCGCGCTCGATTGCCGTCCAGCCAGCCCCCGAAAATTGCGCCGCTTCCGTTGCGCCAGCCCCGGTTTGCATCCTCGCGCGCGACGGCGCTGCCCGCCGTCTCAATGAGGAGGTCCGCCCATTTGCCATGGCGGAACCGGTAAATCCGGAAGGCGTCGGCCTGGGCGTACATGCTGCCCTGCTTGTCGAGCTTGACGCGCACCGTCGCCTCGTCCAGGCCGTCCGCGCTGCTATCGAACCGGCTTCTTCTCTCCACCCCCAACAGGCGGACAAGATTTTGCCCTTCCAGAATTGCGAAAACGGCGGCGAGATATCGCGATCGTTCGAGAGCGCGGGTCGATTCAAAGCTCGGGGCGTTAGCCCGCGCCTTCGCCCACTGCTCATAATTCTCTTCGCGGAAATCCAGCGGCGCCGCTGCATAATATTCGCCCTTGTAATCGAAGACGACGTCCTGCAACGGCGCGATCAGCTCGCCTGGCGTGGGAATGCGCTCCAAGGGCAGATGAAACTCGTTTCGGAACACGCGATAGATTGTTTCAAGCACGCCCTGCATCGGCCCTCGCTGGCGCGCGCGCGATAAATCCTGCCCCAGATTAAAGAAGGGACCGAACGGCCGATTGATTGACACCAGCAAGACGCAGATATCGACGAAGATCGCAATGATAAGCGGAATGTAATCGCGGTCGCTAAGCCCGGCTCGATTTACGGCAACGAGGGACGAGGCGGAGGAACCCGCCGGTTCCTGGCTCTGCAGAGTTCTGATCTGCTCTGGCGATGGCGGCGCCTTTCCGTATACGGCCAAGCCGATCGCGGTGTTGGAAAGCCTCCGGAACGCTTCAACAACGGCTTCGGAGCCTTCAAGGGAGCGAACTTCCGGCTTCTGCAGTTCGGGAAGATCGTCGATGGAGCGCACAACGCCGTTCAAAGCCCCCTGCAATTGGCCGTCCGGACAAATGAACGTTCCGCCGCGGTCGTCGGAGAACGCCGTTTGCGCGGCGCGCGCCTTGACTTCATCGCGGATCTGCCGGATTTGCGGGTCGGAGCGAAGCTCGTTGAAGCGGGTCACGATAAGGCCAAGCTTGCGGTCGATGCTCTCGAAGAAGGCCGTGCGCGTTCCCGCCTCCGGGTCGATGGTCGCCGGGTCTTTTTTCAGGACGCGCTGAAGATCGCCGTTCAAATCGGAAATGTCGGCTTTGACGGCCGCCGTTCGGGCCGCGACCAGATCGTTGGCGAACAAAAACCGCTGAGCGTCCGTCTCGCGCAGCCGCCTTCGGGGACCGTCGCCGGCGCGGCTGTTGGGGCACGTCCCGCCCGCCGTCTTCTCTGCCTCGGCCTTCTGCGTGGAAATTTTGCTCAGCGTCGAAAAGGCGGTTTGAAGAAGTTCAAGACGGCTTTCCCCCGCCTGCAACCGCTGCTGAACCTGAAGTATGGACGAGCCCACCGCGAGCGACGTCTGCGAGCCGGCTTCGAGGAAGCGCCAATAGAACCCGAATGCGAAGGCAACCGAAATCAAAACGAGCACAAGATAGCCAACGATAAAGAATGGATAGATCACCAGCCGAAGCTGGCCGGAAAATAACGCATCGAGAATATAGATGATCATGCCTTGCAGCACGAACACGGCAAAGCCGATGGCGATTTTCGCGGAGATGCCGATATCGCCCGAGCTTGCGGAAATCAACTGCAGCATGCCCGAATAGGTGGACACCCAGGCAAGGGCGCTCAGTCCCGCCAGCAGAACGATCATGAGCGTGGAATAGGAGCCGCCGTGTTTTGCCGGAACCGCCATGTGTGATCCTACAGACTGCTCTAGCGCGCGCTCAAACTCCGTTCATGATAGGCGAAGCTCCGGCCCGAACGGCATAAGCTGGTAGCGGCGCGTTCCCCCGCAACCCATACCGCCTCAAGATGACGATAATTTAATTCGGACATTTATAAAATTGAAAAAGCCGAGAACGGGATGAAACTCACGGCGTCGCCTTTGCGGATGCGCTCTGCGCCTTCCGGAATTTCGATGAGCCCGCTTGCGGCGCGGAGCGAAGAAATCAGCCCTGAGCCGTC
This sequence comes from uncultured Alphaproteobacteria bacterium, assembly GCA_963748525.1. Classification (GTDB taxonomy): domain Bacteria; phylum Pseudomonadota; class Alphaproteobacteria; order Rhizobiales; family Rhodomicrobiaceae; genus Rhodomicrobium. Next base: position 280,654 of record CAVVJJ010000015.1, on the reverse strand, counting down.
GCGCTCGTATTTCATCGCGACCGCCGTTTCGCCCTCTTTGGCGAGCCAGCCGCGGAAGAACTCGCGCCGGCCCAGCTTCCGCGACTTGATTTCGAACCCCGCCGGCATGGGCAGACGGGGCGGCTCGATCCAAGGCTCGCCTGCAAGCCGCCGCGCTGCCGGCCAGACATAGAGCAGCGCGCAAACCATCACCGCCACGGGATTGCCGGGAAGCGCGAAGCACAGGCACGAGCCGATCTTGCCCACGCCCATCGGCCGGCCCGGCTTGATCGCAAGCTGCCAAAGGCTCAGCGATTTCCCGGCGCGCAAGGCTGCAATGACGTGGTCCTCCTCCCCGAGGCTGGCTCCTCCCGAAACGATGATGAGGTCATGGTCGCGGGCCGCGCCCTGAAGCGCGTCGTCGACTGCGGCGCGCGTGTCGGGAAGGATGCCGCCATATGTCAGCAATGGCGCGAGGGGTCTGAACAGACCGGAAAGCATCGGGCCATTGGCGTCGTAGACCTTGCCCTCCGCGAATGGCGCGCCCGGCGCCAGCACCTCGTCGCCGGTGGAAAACACGCAGATGCGGGGCGCCTTGAAGCAGGCGATGGCGCTTCGTCCGCATGCGGCGAGCGCGGCGGCGTCTTGCGGGCGCAGCCGCTGGCCCGGCTCGGCGACAAGGGCGCCCTCGGCCACATCTTCTCCGGCGAGCCGGCGATTGGCGCCCTTTTTCAAGCCGCCGGGAATGAAAACGGCGCCGCTTTCCTCGAACCGGCAATCCTCCTGCATGGCGACCGTATCGCAGCCCCCCGGCATCACGGCGCCGGTGAAGATGCGGACCGCGCCGCGTTGCGCGAGCGCCCGGCTCCCGTCGTCGCCCGCCACGGCGCGGCCCAGGACGGGCAGAACCGCGCCTTCCTTGGCGTCGTAGTCCGCAAACGCAAAGGCGTAGCCATCCACGGCGGCATTGGTGTGGGCAGGGATGGGACGCGGGGCTGTCACGGCTTCGGCGCAGACCCGGCCGGATGCGTCGAAGACGCTGACGGTCTCCCGTTCGGCAAGCGGCGCGACAAGCGCCTGCAATTGCGCGATGGCTTCCTCATGGCGAAGCCTGCGCGTCTGGAAAGCGAAACAATCGTCTGCGGCGGTCACGCGAGGCTCCAAGTCCTTGCTAGGCTTTCATTTGGCGAATCTGGAGAGGATAAAATCCGCGATGGCGTCGGCATCGTCGAGCGCAAAGGTTGGGAGTTCGCAGGCCGGCGGTTCGAAATCGGCGGCGACGGCAAGAATTGAGGGATCGCCCGGCGCCAGCGGCGTTTGGTTGAGCGCCTCGCGCCGGCGGACTTCGAGCTTCGGATGGCTCTCGCGCTTGAAGCCCTCGACGAGGATGATGTCAGCCCCCTCGATGTGCCGGATAAGCTCGCCGAGCGTGGGCTCGGGCCGGTCCCGCAATTCGGTCATGATGGCGAAGCGCGCGGCGGAGGAGACCGCCACCACGCCGGCGCCCGCCGCCCGGTAGCGGAAGGAGTCGCGCCCCTCATGATCGACGTCGAAGCCGTGGTGCGCGTGCTTGACGGCCGCCACGGCCAAGCCGCGCGCTGCGAAAACCGAAATCAGCCTGACCACGAGCGTCGTCTTGCCGGAATTTTTCCAGCCGACGACGCCGAAAACAGGGGCGGTCACGGCGCGCCCTCCATCGCCAGCAGAGTTTCAGCCTCGGCCAATTCTTCAGGCGTATTGGCGTTGAAGAAAGGGTCCACAAACCGTCCGCCTGCGCTGGCGAACGGAAAGTCCGCCGTGAAATGGGGATGCCGCTCCACCCAATGCAGCACTTTTCGCGTGCCCTCCTCCAAGGCGGCCGCAAGATCGTCCGCCAGCGCCACCGGCCAAAGCCCGAAAACCGGGTGAACCTGCCCGTCCGATGTCGCAAGCACAATGGAGGGATAGACGCCGCCGCGCGCCGCAATCAGCATTTGCACGAGGTTTTCCGGAAAGAAGGGCGTATCGCAGGCCGCCGTCGCGATGAAGCGCGCGCCTGGCGCGGCGCCCGCCGCCCAGCGCAGTCCCGCGAGCACGCCCGCCAGCGGGCCAGCGAAATCGCCCGTCGCATCCGGGATCACCGGCAGCCCGAAGGCCGCGAAACGCGAGACCTCGCCGTTGGCGTTGATTGCGAGCGGCGAGGCCTGCGGCTCCAGCCGCGCGACCACGCGCCGGATCAGAGGCTTGCCGCCGAGTTCCCGCAACGCTTTGTCGCCGCCTCCCATGCGACGAGACAACCCGCCCGCGAGAATGACGCCGGCTATCTGTTCCATTCAATCGCCTTCATCGCTGGCGCCTTTGCGGCGGTGGCGCGACTCCTCGTCCTCGACGGCGCCGACGTCCTGATCGTAGACGATCCGTTCCTCCCCGGAGAGCGCGACAAAGCGCTTGCCGCGCATGCGCCCGATGAGCGTCAGGCCGGAGCGGCGGGCCAGCTCAACGCCCCAGCCGGTGAAGCCTGAGCGCGAGGCAAGGATCGGGATGCCCATTTTCACGGTCTTGATCACCATCTCGCTCGTGAGGCGGCCCGTTGTGTAGAAGATTTTGTCCTGGGCGGCGACATCGTTCAGCGCCATGTAGCCCGCGATCTTGTCGACGGCATTGTGGCGCCCGACGTCCTCCATATAGATCAGCGGCTTATCCTCCCGGCAGAGCACGCAGCCGTGAATGGCGCCGGCCTTGAGATAGAGGCTCGGCGCAGTGTTGATCTTCTTTTGCAGCGCATACAGCCACGAAGTTTTCAAGCGCGCCTGCGCGTCCAGCCGGGCGCCCTCGATCTCCTCCATGAGATCGCCGAACACCGTTCCTTGCGCGCAGCCGGATGTGCGAACCTTCTTCTTCAGCTTCTCCTCGAAATTCGTGGGCCGGGCCGTGCGCACAACCACGGCCTCAAGCTCGGGATCGTGCTCGATGGCTTCGATATCGCGGCCGGATTTCAGCATGCCCTGATTGAGAAGATAGCCCGCCGCCAGAAGCTCGGGGAAGTCGCCGATGGTCATGAGCGTGACGATCTCCTGCCGGTTCAGGAACAGCGTCAGTGGTTTCTCCGCCACCACGTGGATGGTAACCGGCTGGCCGAGGTGGTCGCGGCCCGACACCGGCGCAGACAGCCTGTCGTCGTCGGGGTCCGGCGCGATCTCAAACTCTTCGGGCTTTGTGGCGGCAGGGTGCTTCACGATGGCGTCTCTCTATGCGCCCACAATTTGGTGACTTTTGCAATTTCGCGCCACCCATTAGATAATGAGCGATAGACACTTCCCTTCGTTTTCTCCAACCGGCTCAATCGATGAACGAACCTTTGACAAAAGACCGCGTGCTCCAGGCTCTCAAGGGCGTCTTGACGCCAAGCGGGCGCGACCTCGCGAATTCAGGCATTCTCTCCGAAATCGTCATCAACAAGGATAAGGTCTACTTCGCGCTTACGGTTCCGCAAGCCGAAGCCCGCGCCTACGAGCAGGTCAGAAAAGCCGCCGAAGACGCGGTGAAGGCAATTCCGGGCGTAGCGAACGCAATGGCGACGCTGACGGCGGACGCGGCGGCCAAGAGCGCGCCAGCCAAAAGCGCGCCGGCCGCAGGCGCCCCGGACAAAGGAATCGGCGGCATCAGGCACGTCATCGCGGTCGCCTCGGGAAAAGGCGGCGTCGGCAAGTCGACGACCGCCGTCAATCTGGCGCTCGCCTTCAAGGAGAACGGGCTTAACGTCGGCGTGCTCGATGCCGACATCTACGGGCCATCAATGCCGCGCCTTCTCTCGATCACCAGCCGGCCAGAGTTGATCGGCGAAAACATACTTGCGCCTGTCGAGAATTACGGGCTGAAGGTTATGTCCATGGGCTTTCTCGTGGACGAGGAGACCCCCATGATCTGGCGCGGCCCGATGGTCATTTCGGCGCTGACGCAGATGCTGAAGGACGTCGCCTGGGGCGAATTGGACATCCTCGTTGTCGACATGCCGCCCGGCACGGGCGACGTGCAGCTTACCATGGCGCAGCAGGTGCCTCTTTCGGGCGCCGTTATCGTTTCCACGCCGCAGGACCTGGCGCTCATCGACGCGCGCAAGGGGCTGAACATGTTCAAGCGCGTGAACGTGCCGGTGCTCGGCATCGTCGAGAACATGAGCTTTTTCATCTGTCCGAAATGCGGTCAGCGCTCCGAGATTTTCGGCCATGGCGGCGCGCGGCACGAGGCCGAGCGGCTTGGCGTGCCGTTTCTTGGCGCGCTGCCGCTCCATATGGCGATTCGGGAAACATCGGATTCGGGGCATCCGATCGTCGCCTCCGATCCGCAGTCGATGCACGCCAAGATTTACAAGAATATCGCCGAAACGATATGGGCGGCGCTAAGCGGAGAAGCTGCGGCGCGGAAGGGGCCGACGATCGTGATCGAATGATGGGCGCGGCGCTGCGCAAGCCCATCCTGGATCGGGTCAATCTGAGGCCCTTCTGCGAAGGTCCGCGTGAGCGAAGGGCGATTAGGCGGCGCCGCGGACGCGCTTGCCGCGGCCTTTTGCTGCCGCTTTCGCCGCGGGCGTGGATGAAACGGCCGGAATAGCTTGCCCGTTGCTTTTTGCGCCGTTGCGCTGGCCGAGCCCCATGCTCTTTGCCAGGTTCGACCGAGCGGCGGCATAGGCGGGCGCAACCATCGGATAATCGCGCGGCAGCCCCCATTTTTCCCGGTAGTCCTCGGGCGAGAGGTCGTAATGGGTCTTCAGGTGCCGCTTGAGGGATTTGAACTTTTTGCCATCCTCAAGACAGGTGATGTAGTCATGGGTCACCGATTTCTTGACCGGGACGGCGGGGATCAATTCAACCTTCGGCGGCTCGACGGCTTGCGTTGAAGCTTTGTTCAAAGCTGCGTAGATGGAGCCGATGAAATCCGGAAGTTTGTCCGCGCTGAGCACGTTATGGCCTACATAGGCCGCAACGACATCCGCTGTCAGAGAGGTTAGGTTCAATTCGCTGCTGCTCATAATATGCCCCTGACTTCTGTTGTAGGCGCAAAGATGGAAAATACTAAGAATGCGCCAATTGCGATGATACCATCTACGGCGTATTACAGAAATCGGTTAATACAAGGTAGCCAATTATACGATCTATCCGCAGTTTTTTTACCCTCGGAGCTTGCGGACACAGCCTGCCTTTAAGACCGAGAACTGCATGAACGTCTATTCCGAACCATCTTTGGGCGCGGCTCGCGCGCGGGAGGGCAATTGCGTCATCGGAGGGCTCGAAATGGGGACCAGGCGCGCAAGCTCGGAAGTATCGACGAATAGAATCGCGACGCCGCCGGCAATCCCAGCCTGCCTTGTCTAGCAAGACTATAAAATCTAGATAAATCGAAGCGTTATCCCCAAGATTAGAGCCTATCCGGGTAAAAGCGGGGGACGGCATGCCAAGACCGCTCAGCAGCATCGCGAGAGTAATGCTGCGCGCCGTTGCGACAATAACGCTGCTTGCGCTCGCTTTATGGCTGCTGCTCGCGCTGATCGCCGCCGTTTCGATGCCGCATGTGGGAGGCGGCTCTAATTTTTAAGTTGGCGGCTCCGGCCGGCTAGGTCCGCACAGCCTCCCGCGCCGCCCTCGTTTTCTCGCGGGCGGCATCTTCGGAACGCCTTTTCGCAATTGCCTGCCGCCCGCCGCGCGTCGTTTCGAACAGCTCGAGATTTTCTTGCTGTTCGGCCGTAATGGCCGTGAGAGCGAGGTCGGAATACGGCTCGCGCGCGGCGTCGCGGTTGACGCGCCTGCGCATCAAAGACATGCGCAGGAGCCAGTAGGCCATCCAGAAATGCGCGCGCGCCGTCTCGAAGGCGAAACGCGGATAGAAAGCCAGCATCGATTCGCGCTTGAAGCCGGGGCGGCGGTCCCGGCGGAATTTCAGCCGGAGATAGCCGCCCTCCAGCGGATGGACCTTGTCGTAGCGAATGGAGAAGAAGAACCAGAACATCATGACCATGACCTTGCTGGCGGCCATGCCGCAAGCCACGGCGCGCCGCATCACGGTCTCCATGTGCTGCGGCGTATAATATTCCCGCCAGGCGAGCTGATAGGCTTCGTCCCACTCGGCGTCATCCATCGTGGGGTGATGGACTACGCGATGATTGGTGTCGTATTGATTCATGTCCGGGTCCATCCACACGCCGTTCTTGTGCAGCGTCTGGTGATCTTCGGACCCTGGAAGCGGCGTCAGCATGAAGAATTCAAGAATATCGACGGGCAACTCGCGCTTGATGATCTCGATGTCGCGCTTGACTGTTTCCTTGGTGTCGTTCGGGAAACCGATGATGTAGCCGGCATAGGTGATGACGCCCTGGCGCTTCCACGCCTGAAGCATGGCGCGGTAATCGGTGATCTTGTTCTGCCGCTTTTTTGCGCCGAGCAGACTATCCGGATTGATGTTTTCGAGGCCGATAAAGACGCGGGAAACGCCCGCCCGCTTTGCCTTCTCGATGAAGTTCGGGATTTGATGGCACAACGTGTCCACTTGGATGGTGAACTTCACCTTCATGCGCTCCTTTTCGCGCAGCTCGATGACGCGATCGAAGAACGCTTCCCAGTTGCGATTTCTCCCGAAATTGTCGTCCGTTATGAAAAAGCGCTTGATGCCTTGCGCATAGTTTTCGCGGATGATCGCTTCGAGATCGTCCGGCGAGCGGAAGCGGCTCTTGCGTCCTTGCACATTGATGATCGTGCAGAAGGAGCACTGATAGGGGCAGCCACGGCCAAGATCGAAGCTCGACACGCCGCCGGCCGTCCTGCGCACTTGCGCACGGGGCAAAATCGGCATCGGCTGATTGGCTAAATCCGGCAAGTCGGCCATGAAATTGTAGAGAGGCTTCAGCGCCCCGTCGAAGGCGTCCTTGAGAACGATGTCGAAGCGCCCGTCTTCCGCCTCGCCTGCGAACAGGCTGATGCCCAACTCCTGCGCGGCCGCGAGGTCCGCCGGCAGTTCGGGAAGCATGGATATGCACCCCGAGACGTGGAAGCCGCCGATGCAAACCGGGATCCCGGACTCACGAAAAGGCGCAGCGAGATCGACGGCGCGCGGAAACTGATTGGATTGGACGCCGACGAGGGCGACAAGCGCCTTATCGCCGGGCTTGATCGCTTTAAGGATTTTCGCGGGGAGAACTCTCCGGTTGGACTCATCGAGCGTGGATATGACGAAGTCCGTGGCGGGGCCAAGCACCTGACGCTTGCGGCAGTCTTCGGCGATGCCGTTGAGGCAAGCCAGCGTGTTTGACGGAATCGCCGACCTGAACCACTGGATCGGATAACCGTGATCGTCGTAATGGGCGGGCTTGATAAGGATGAGGTGGAACTTGGTCCGGCTGTCCAAATCTCTTTCTCCGCGCGATTCCTCAGGCGGGCGGCGGCTGAGGAGCCGTAGTGATTCTTAGCGCGGACGAAGGTGCGTCGCGCGACGCATTAAAAACAGGCAGAGTTCTCGCCTCTTACGCGGCATCTACGCGCAGTTTGAGGCGCCGCGCAAGCGCCGCTTTCTCAAACGCAAAAACGATAAACAGGAAAAAGGCAAAGCAAACAGAAAGATTCTTCAGGGCAACACCGCAGCGAAGTGGTAGTAATTGACTGGGAGCTATTGCCGCTCGCGGAGGGTTTCATGTCCGGAAAGTGCCCCAAATGTGAGACAGTCGCCAACGTCTTTATCGAATCGATCCGCGCCAGGGACGAAACGTCGGGAAGAACCTGCCCTGCCGTTCAGTTTATATGCAGCCGATGCCGCACGATCCTCGGCATATCCCTGGACCCCGACTGGCAGGCTCAAATTATGGCAGGACAGTTGAGAAGCATCGGGCCTTCCGAAAGCTAACGTCGATCGCTCCCGGGCTTCATCCTTTACGCAGCGCTTGAGGGAACGCGCGGCTTCTTGAAAGCGCCTCGGCCGGCTGCTTTAATGTCTTTCGCAGCCTGCTTCGCCGCCGCATCTTCGGCTTCTTTCGCCAGGCGAAGCTGACGCAGCTTGGCGGTTTTATCCGCCCGCTGGCGCGCGGCGACATCGATCTCCTGCTTCACGCCATGCTCGCGCCTTTGAATTTGGGCGTATCGCTCTTCCGCCTTCGATCGGGACACGGTCATTTTAGGGCTCCATTTCGTGTGGGTGCGCCGGGACTTCCAATGGCAGGCGATGAGTCATCAGCCGCTTGGGACGAAGGTTCTGCCTCAGGCAGACCGAGCAAGATCGATAATTGAAAAACATGCCTTCCGGCGGACATCAATCTTGCACGCAAATGTATCGCCGGAGCAACAAATCATATCGGGAGTCGAACGCTTTTCTGCAAGCCTAAGGCATTTTATCTTGATTTCTCTTTGAATGATCGGCGGGCGCATCCGCATAATTGGCGCCGCGCCCCATCGCGGCGCACTTATCTCGGGGCCGAAGCGAGAAATGCCCAACAGCCTCGGTTTAAATTTGGTTTACGCCACACCATGTTACAGCAGTAACCGCTGGGAGAAAGCGAGACCATGTGCAACTTCTTTCCGAGGAGATCCTAAAAGAGCTGGCCGGCGTCGAAGGACGCTACATCGAGTGGGAGTGGGATCCCCGCACGCTAAGTGGCGACATCGTCGCCATGCGTGAACCTGACGGCTTGCAGGTGAACATCCTTACCGCGAACGGGAATAACCTTTGCCTGAGAGTGCCTCTCAGGGCCTTAGAAGAATTGATCGAAGAAGCTCTCGTTTCTGAGGACCCGTCCAAAAGAACGGCGGGTTTCCGGCTGTACCGCCTCAACGCGGAAGGACGGAAACGCGGCGTCCGCTTGTGCTAGCGCAACCGGACAAGCGGCGAGCGGCTGCTCAAATTATCACCGACTGAATTTCAGCCCCGCGCCGTAATGAACGGTCGCAAACCAAAAAAAGGCGCTTAGCATGCATGCTCCGATCGAGATTACTTTTGAGGGCGTCCCTCGCTCCGATGCGATAGAAGGATGCATCCGGCAGGCTTGGGAAGACCTGAGCGACATCAGCGCGCCGGTGACGTTCTCGCGCGTCGTCGTCACCCAGCCTCGCGCCAAGCATTTTTCCGGAGACCCGTGCCGGCTTCGGGTCTATCTGACCGTCGAAGGCGGGTCCGACGTCAACGTCAATCACGACCCCGGCGCGGGAAAACGCCATGACGCCATGGATTTAGCCGTCCGCGACGCCTTCCGCATCGTGCGCCGGCGTTTGGAGGATTCGGTGCGCAGAAAAGAGCTTTCCGCATAGCGAGAGCGACGAGAAGGCGATGATCGTTGCGCCGGCGCCGGCTGAGCGATCGTCTCTATTTCCCGGACCCGAGAAATCTGAACCCATGAGCCGAGAAGCGACCATGCGCATCAATGTTGGCTGTGAGCTTACCTTCAACTTTCCGCAACCAACCCCTATGATCGCGTGCCTTAACGTGCATTTCTCGCGGTGTTCCGATCTGGAACAACCGGATCATCTGGTAACGAACCCGGCCGCGCCCGTCGAAGGCTACCGCGACAGTTTCGGCAATTGGTGCAGCCGGCTTGTCGCTCCCGCCGGCCGCTTCACATTGGGAACCAATGCAATCGTCAGGGATAGCGGCGCGTCCGACCCGGTGGATATGAATGCCTTGCAGCATCAAGTCCAGCATTTGCCCGCGGACACGCTGCAGTTTCTGCTCGGCAGCCGCTATTGCGAGACCGACGTGCTGGCGGACGAAGCCTGGCGGCTTTTCAAGCACACGCCGCTCGGCTGGGCGCGCGTTCAAGCGATTTGCGACTTTGTGCATAACTATCTTGTATTCGGATACGAACATGCCCGCTCCACGCGCACGGCGGCGCAAGCCTACGCCGAGCGGCGGGGCGTTTGCCGGGACTTCGCCCATCTCGCCATCGCGTTCTGCCGGTGCCTGAACATTCCTGCGCGCTATTGCACGGGCTATGTGAGCGATATCGGGCTTCCTCCCCCCTACGCCCCGATGGATTTTGCGGCTTGGATGGAGGTTTATCTCGGCGGGCGCTGGTACACGTTCGACCCGCGCAACAATAACGTCCGTTTTGGGCGCATCCTCGTCGCGCAGGGCAGAGACGCCGCCGATGTGCCGTTGACGCAAATTTTTGGCCCCGGCGACCTGTCTGGTTTTCGAGTTTGGACCGAAGAAATGAAATGAGTTCCCGCCGCCGGCGCCTCGCCCCTGCGAAACGGTCGCGGGTATTTTCCAATTATAGCCTTGTTGTCGGCCCCGCGAGGGACTACATAACGTTATCGAATTTGGCCAGACTTAGGCGTTTGAACCTTGGCGTAGCCGGGAGCACACTGAAAATCTCTCCAAAAATCGAGGAAACGAACTCTGGCAGCGCGTGAAGCCGCCAAGTTCATCTACTCACCCCAGTTACAAAAGGAATGTCCATGAATACGGGCACCGTAAAGTTCTACAACGGCCAAAAAGGCTTTGGCTTCATCCAGCCGGACGACGGCGGCAAGGACGTCTTTGTGCATGCAACCGCGCTTGAGCGCGCTGGCATCCGCAATCTTGTCGAAGGCCAGAAGGTCTCGTTCGATACCGAGCAGGATCGCCGCACCGGCAAGACCGCGGTCAGCAATCTGCGCGCCGAGTAAAAATGCGCCTAAGCGATTGCATGATACCCAGAGGAGCCGCTCTCAACGAGCGGCTTTTTTTTTCGTTTCCCCAATCGCCCGGGCTGCTTTTTCCCCTCCTATCCAAGCGAATTTTTTTGCGTTGCCGCAATCGAACACCATATAGGCCACATGGCTAGATTACACCCGCACACCGGCGCTTCATATCGTGTCGTTCCTCAAGACAACTCCACCTTTGGCGTTGAGATCGTGGTGCCCGGCAGTTTCCCGGCGCTGGTGACAAGCTTCGCTACAGAGCAAACGGCGGAAGCTTGGATTACGGATCACAAGCGCCGGGTCGCAGAAAACGCCCCCCGGAGTTTCATGCGAGGAAGAAGCTCGCGAAGCTGATCGTTTCGGCAACTTGGGACAGTTCTGCGCGGCGCTCGCCCGAGCGGCGCGGTCAGCAATGCCGCCGCTGAAAGGGCGCGCTTGATGAACGCGCAAAGCGACAACCCCAGCCCTTCGTCTTAAATCACGTTGCAGCCGGCGCCGTTCCGAGGCGTCTGACATCCATTGCATTGCCCATTTGAGCGCCTTCTCGCGCCGACGGGCCGTTTTGACGCAGCGCCCGCACCGGAAATAATAGGCCCGCAAGGATTGCCCGGAAAAAAGCCTAAGCTTTTTCCTCATCGAGCGGAACCTTTCTGAAAATGTTCGCTCGGCTCTGAACCAAAGCGCTTGCCGCTGGTTGCAAACCATGTGGCCTAAGTTCTAGCGCGAGGCAGATATGGGGATTGTTCGTTTCGCGCTGCGCTTTCCGCATACCTTTTATGTTCTTGCTATTCTCATAGTTTTTCTGGGCGTCGCCGCAATCGTCACCACGTCGAAGGACATCTTCCCCCAGATCAATATCCCTGTGGTTACGGTTATCTGGCAGTACACCGGCCTGAGCCCGCAGGAGATGGAGGTGCGCGTCGCGACCTATGCCGAGTACTCGATCAGCTCCAGCGTGACCGGCATTAAGAATATGGAATCGGAGACGATGGAGGGCATTGTCGTCCAGCGCGTGTATTTCCAACCGGGAGTGAGCGTCGATCTTGCCATCTCTCAGATCGTCTCGGGCACAAATTCGATCCGGGCTCTCATGCCGACGGGAATTCAGCCGCCGATCGTCATCCAATACAATGCGTCGAGCGTGCCGGTGCTCCAACTCAGCCTGTCGTCCGACACGCTGAACGAGCAGCAGCTCTACGATTACGCGATTTATCGCGTTCGACAGGCGCTCGCGCCGATCCCCGGCCTGACTCTGCCGACGCCTTACGGCGGCAAATATCGCCAGATCATGGTCGACATCGATCAGGACGCGCTTCTCGCTCACGGTCTGACGCCGAGCGACGTCACGAACGCGGTCAACGCCCAGAACCTCACCGTGCCGGCCGGCGACGCGAAGATCGGCACAAAGCAATACATTGTAAGCGTGAACTCCCAGCCACCCACGGTCGAGCAGCTTAACGGCATTCCCATCAAGCAGGTGAACGGCGCAACGGTCTACCTTCGCGATATCGGCCACGTTCGCGACGCGTGGGCGGTGCAGCAGAATATCGTGCGGGCTGACGGCAAGCGCAGCGTGCTGCTCACCGTCATCAAGAACGGCGACGCCTCCACGGTCGATGTCGTGAACGGCGTAAAGGCGGCGCTGCCCACGATCCGGGCCGCGGCGCCGCCGGGCATGGTCATCAAGGAGTTGTTCGATCAGTCGGTCTTTGTGACCAATTCCATCAACGGGGTGCTTCGCGAGGGCGCCATCGCGGCGGGTCTGACCGCGCTCATGATCCTCGTCTTCCTCGGAAGCTGGCGGTCCACGCTGATCGTTCTGATCTCGATCCCGCTGTCGATCCTGACGTCAATTGCGGTCCTGAGCGCGCTCGGCGAAACAATCAACACGATGACGCTTGGCGGTCTCGCCCTCGCCGTCGGCATCCTCGTGGACGACTCCACGGTCACAATCGAGAACACTCACCGCGTCCTCGGCGAGGGCATGGAGTATGACAAGGGCATCGAGGAAGGCGCGGCCGGGATCGCGCTGCCGACGCTCGTGTCCACGCTCGCCATCTCCTGCGTCTTCATCTCGGTCGTGTTCCTCGAAGGCGCGCCCCGCTATCTGTTCACCCCGCAAGGCTTCGCCGTCGTCTTTGCGATGCTGGCGTCCTACACGATTTCAAGGACGCTCACGCCGATCATCAACCGCTTTCTCCTGCGCGCCGAATATCTCGGGCATCACGACGACAATCCCGGCTGGTTCGGGCGATTTCATGAAGGCTTCAACGCGCGCTTCGAGAAGTTCCGCAGTTTTTATGTCTGGGTGTTGGACGGCTTCATCAATCACCGCTTCATTGTGCCGTTGATCGGAGTGGCCGTGTTCAGCGTGGCGGGCATTCTCGCCAACTATGTCGGGCGCGATTTCTTCCCGACCGTGGATGCGGGCCTCATTCAGCTCCACGTCCGCGCGCCCGCCCGGACACGGATTGATGACACGGAGAAGTATTTCCAGGCCGTCGAGGATCATATTCGCGACGTGATCCCCGCGAGCGAGCGCGACCTCATCCTCGACAACATCGGCCTTCCGCAGCGGCTCTTTAACCTGGCATTCACCGACGGCACAATCATCGGCGTGAATGACGGCACGATTCAGGTGTCGCTCAAGGGCGAACACCGCCCGACAGGGGACTACATCAAAAGGTTGCGGGAGGAACTGCCGCGGGCTTTTCCCGATCTGCTGTTCTATTTCCAGCCGGCCGACATGGTGACGCAGATCCTGAATTTTGGCGTGCCGACCCAGATCGACCTGCAGGTCCAGGGCCGCGATCCGAAGAACGTCGAAATTGCGAAGGAGCTGCAAAAGCGGATTTCCAACATTCGGGGCGTCGTCGACGCGCATATCCAGCAAGAGCTCGACGCCCCCAACCTTTATTTCACGATCGATCGCAGCCGCGCCCAGAACCTGAATTTGCAGGCCCAGCAAATCGTGAACAATCTGACGATCAGCTTGAGCTCGTCGGAGCAGGTGTACCCAAATTTCTGGATCGATCCGAAGGAGGGCATCCCCTACTACATCGTCGTCCAGACGCCGGAGAGACAGGTCTCGACAGTCAACGATCTCAAGAACACGTCCATCGCGACCGCGACGGGAGGCGCGCAAACTCCGATTCCGAACACGCTCGGCAACGTGGCGACCATGTCGCGCCGCTACATCCAGTCGGTGATCAATCACAACAACGTGGCGCCGGTCTACGATATCTACGCCAGCGTCTCGGATCGCGATCTTGGCGGGGTCGCCTCGGACATCAATAATATCCTCGGCGATGTTCGCCCGCAGCTGAAACCCGGCAACACGATTTCCCTCCTCGGCCAGGCCGCCAGCATGGAATCGGCCTTCAACCGCTTCACGATAGGGCTCTTGTTCGCGGCGGTGTTCGTCTACCTCTTGATGGTCGTGAACTTCCAGAGTTTCGTCGATCCGCTGGCTGTTGTCTTCGGCCTTCCAGGCGCGGGCTGCGGCATCATCTTCATGTTGTTCATCACAGGCACCACCTTGAGCGTGCCGTCGCTGATGGGCGCGATCATGGCCATCGGCGTCGCGTCCGCGAACTCCATTCTGCTCGTGACCTTTGCGCGCGAACGCGTTCTCGCGGGGGTTCACCCGGCGAGAGCGGCTTGCGAAGCCGGGATGACGCGGCTCCGGCCCGTGCTCATGACGGCGGGAGCGATGATTGTGGGCATGCTCCCGATGGCAATCGGCGGTCCGGGCGAAGAGCAGAATTCGGTGCTGGCTCGCGCCGTTATCGGCGGACTGCTTGTCGGGACGATTGCGACGCTCTTTGTGGTGCCCTACCTTTACGCCGTCATTCACGCGATCCAGGCCCGGCTCAGTGGAACCGGCGAGCCCAAGCACGAGTCGTCTCCCGGAGAGGCGCGGGATCGAGCGCCTCAAACAGCAGACGGGCATCGTGCATGACCATGCAGGACCAACCGAACAGACGCTTCACCCCTCAAGACAGCCATAACGAAACCGCGGAGCACAATGCCGCGGACCGCGATGCTCCGCCGGCGCCGGGCGGCACGGTGACAGCGCGTGAGCCTGAAAAGCCCGGCGGCGAAGATGGAAACAAGGGCCGCGACCCCAAGCTCGGCGGACGCCGCAGGCGCACGCTCGCAATCGCAAGCGTGCTGCTTGTGCTAGGCGTTGCGGGCTTTGTGGGCTACGGCGTCTACAAAAGGTCCGAACGCAATCAGGCGGCCCAGAGCGAACTCGACAAGCGCAAGACGCGCACGCCGGAACTTCGGATCGAGAAGGTGAAGGCGGTGACGACGCCCCGCGAGATCCATTTGCCGGCGACGACGCAAGCCTTCGACAGCGCGACCATTTACGCCCGGCAGAGCGGATACATCGATCGGCGCCTGGTGGATATTGGCAGCAGGGTCAAGAATGGCGACCTTCTCGCCGTCATCTCCGCGCCCGAGGTCGACGATCAATTGACTCAGGCCCGTTCGCAGCTTCAGCAGATGATTGCGGCGCTGGAGCAAGCCGAGGCCACGCGCTCGCTTGCGAGCGTTACGGACCAGCGCTTCAAGCCCTTGGTCCAGCAGGGTTGGGAAACGAAGCAAACCGGCGACCAAAACCGCTTCAATCTCGCGGCGCAGAACGCCGCCGTCGATGTGGCGAAGGCAAACATCCAGTCTCAGAAGGCGCAGATCGCAAGGCTTGAGCGGCAGCAATCCTACGAACGCGTCGTGGCGCCTTTCGACGGCGTGATCACGGCTTCGAAATATCGATATTGGCAGCCTTGTCGCCGCCGACGCCACATCGGGGACGCCGCTCTTCGCGATCGCTCATGACAACGTGCTTCGCGTTGCAGTTTACGTCCCTCAGGATGCCGCGCTGCAGCTCAAGCCCGGCATGCAGGCGACTCTCGATGTGCCCGAGCTTCCGGGCCGGAGTTTCGTGGGGAAAATTGCTCGCACGGCGAACTCGCTCGACCCGAACACGCGAACGCTTCTCGTCGAAGCCGACATCGACAATTCCAGCCGGGTCCTGAGCCCCGGGATTTACGGCACGGTCCATTTCATCGTGCCGAGACCGGCCCCTGTCGTAATGATCCCCTCATCGGCGCTGATCTTTGACCAAAACGGCATGCAGGTGGCGACCTATTCGAATGGCGTCGCGCGTCTGCAAAAGGTGGTCATTGGCGAAGACGATGGAGCGGTAGTTCAGATTGCATTGGGACTGAAGCCTGGCGAGGACCTCATCATAACCCCGCCCGCCGGGCTCGCAAGCGGCGCAAAAGTCGAGCCCGCTCCGCAAGGGCGGGGAGAACAGGCGCAGGCTTCGAAATAGGCGTTCGGGGGCGCCGCCCGCACTTTTAGAGCGCAAGTCTTCCGAATGGCGGCGCGACGTTGACCGCTCTTACTCAAACAGTCTCTCTCTCTTCTTCGGTCGCCCGCGGCCTCGGGCCATTCCCGCCGCCGATGAAGATGACTTGCAGAGCCGGGACGACGAGAAGGAGCATGACCGGCCCTATGAGCATTCCGCCAACCACGACAATTGCCAGCGGGCGCTGCACCTGGCTTCCGATTCCCGTGGAAACCGCGGCTGGAAGAAGGCCGATGCACGCGGACAGCGCTGTCATCAGCATGGGCCGCATGCGCTGCGTGGCCGCCCGGAACATGGCGTCCAGCGTTCCAAGGCCCGAGCGCCGCAATTCGTTGAAATAGGTCATGATGAGGATGCCGTTCATGACCGAGACGCCGAAAAGCGAGACGAAGCCGATGGCGGCCGAGATTCCGAACGCCTCGCCGGATAGGGCAAGCGCGATGATGCCGCCCGCTACCGCGAAGGGGATGCCCGTAAGCACCAGGAGGCTGTCCCGGATTGAATTGAACAGCGCATAGAGCAGGCCGAGGATCAGAAGCAGGCTCAGCGGCACGATGATCGCAAGCCGCCTCTGCGCTTGCTCCAGTTCCTCAAACTCGCCGGCCCATTCCAGCCGGTAGCCGTTTGGCATCGCGACCGCCTTGGCGATCCGTTCCTTGCCCTCGGCGACCGCGCTTCCCAAGTCGCGGTCGCGCACGCTGAACTTGATCGGGATAAACCTCTGGTTCCTTTCGTGAAAGATGTAGGATGCTCCGATGTCGACGGAAATGTCCGCGACCTCGCTGAGCGGGACATAGGCGGGGCCATTCGGGGTCGTTACGTTGATCTTGGCGTTGCGGATGGCGTCGACCGTTTCGCGAAAGCGCGGCGCCGACCGCACGTTGACGCCGAATTGCCGGTCATTTTCATAAATCGTGGTTGCGACCGCGCCGCCGAATGCGGTTTGCACGAATGTCGCGATGTCGCCCGAGTTCAATCCGTAACGCGCGGCCTTCTCGCGATCCACCCGCACATTGAGGTTCGGCTGGCCCAGGACGCGGAAGATGCCGAGATCTGTCACGCCTCGCACTTCGCTCATGATCTGCTTGATCTGGGTTGCGAGCTTTTCGAGCGTCGCCAGGTCGGGGCCGATGATCTTGATGGAGTTCGCCCCCTTAACTCCCGACAATCCTTCCTCGATATTGTCCTGAATGTACTGCGAAAAGTTGAGATCGATGCCGGTGAACTCTCGCGAAAACTCCCCCTGCAAATCCTTGATCAGATCTTCCTTGTGACGCCCCGGCGCCCATTGTTCGAAGGGTTTCAACGGGACGAAGAACTCCGCATTGAAAAAGCCGGTGGCGTCGCTGCCATTGTCCGGGCGGCCGTGCTGGGAAACGACGGTGATGACTTCCGGATGGCTCTTGAGGATGGCGCGCATCCGGTCGACGACCGGCATGCCGGCTTCGAGAGAGATGGTCGGCGGCATTGAGGCGCGGATCCAGAGATTGCCTTCCTCAAGCGCAGGCAGGAACTCCGTTCCAAGGTTCGACGCCAGAAAGGCGCTGAAGCCGAGCAGCACAAGCCCCACGGCGACGGCCAACCCGCGCGCCCTGAGCGCCAGTCGCAAGAGCGGCGTATAAAGCGTGCGGATTGACCGGACCACCAGAGTCTCGGTTTCCTGCACGTGTTCCGGTATGAGAAATGAGGCGAGCACGGGCGTGATCGTGAAAGTCGCCATAAGAGCGCCGACGAGCGCATAGCCATAGGTTCGCGCCATGGGGCTGAAAATCTGCCCTTCCACGCCCTGCATCGTGAACAGCGGAATGAACGCCGCAAGCGTTACGGCCGTCGAGAAAAGAACGGCAGTATCGACTTCCGTCGCGCTGATGTAGATCAGCCTGATGCGGTTCATGAGGCTTGCATTCCCGGCGGCGCCGTTGCCGATGGGGGTGGGCCTTCTCAACAGCTCCTCGCGCTCCTCGGCCTGGAAGACGCGGAAAATGTTCTCGACGACGATCACAGCCGAGTCGACGATGATCCCAAAATCGACCGCGCCCAGGGAGAGCAGGTTCGCGTCCTCGCCTCTTAAGACGAGGATGATGATGCTGAAGAACAGCGCAAAAGGGATGTTGACCCCGACAATGACTGCGCTGCGCAGGTCGCCCAGGAATATCCACTGAATAAGAAAGACAAGGACGCAGCCGAACACGAGGTTGCTCAGGACCGTGCTCGTGGTGACATTGACCAGCGAGGAGCGGTCATAATAGGGAACGATCTTCACGCCGGGGGGCAAAGTCCCATCCGTGTTGATCTTTTCGACTTCGGCCTTGATGCGCGGGATGACGTCGCCGGTATGCATGGTGCGGTTCATGACGAGGATGGCTGCAACGATGTCATCGTCGCCGTCTCGCCCGGCCTTCCCGAGACGCGGCACATAGCCGACATAGACGCGCGCCACGTCCTTGATCTGGACGGGAACTCCGTTGAACTCGCCGAGCGTGATGTTCTGTATATCGTCGAGCTTGCGTCCCTGGGTCAGGTCGGAGTTTGCGCCATCGTCGATCAGTCCGACGCCCCGGATGATGACGGATTGCTGCCCGACATTGACGGTGCGCGCGCCGACATTGACGTTGGCGTTGCCGACCGCGGCCACAAGCTGGGCGAGGGTGACGTTGTAGGCCTCGAGCTTTTGGAGGTCGGCTTCAACCTCGTATTCCTTGGTCGTGCCGCCCCATGTGTTGACCTGCACCACCCCCGGAACCGTCAGGAAGCGGCGCGCGAGCACCCAGTCCTGAATGGTGCGAAGATTCGTAAGGCCGAAATGCCTTGGGCCTGTCACCTCGTAGCGATAGATCTCGCCGACGAGGCTCGACGCCTGGATCTGCGCCTGAACATTGTTGGGAAGCGTGACGTTCTGCAGAAGGCTGATCTGGGTCTGTTGCAGGGCGAAGTAATAGTCGACGCCGTAATCGAACGTTACTCGCACGAAGGACAGGCCGTAGAACGAAGTCGAGCGGATGTTGTTAACGCCCGGCGTCGGAGCGAGGCCGACCTCCATCGGTATGGTATAAAGCCGCTCCATTTCCTCGGCCGAAAGTCCGGCCGATTGCGCGGTGATCTCCAAGATCACGGGCGCCGGATTGGGATAGGCCTCGATGTTCAATTTGCTGAACGCCACCGCTCCGCCGACGATGAAAGCCGCCAGCAGAAGCAGGACGATCGGGCGACGAGTAAGGGCGAACGCTACGACATTGTTGAGCATGGCTTGCCTCGCGAACGCCGCGACCCCGCGGCCAGCCTATTGGCTGGCGCTTGAGTATTGATTTGCGATGAAGAGAGACCCGCTGGTCGCGATGAGTTCGCCAAGCTTCAGGCCCTCGACCACCTCCGTAAAGCCGTTGTGCACAAGCCCGGCCTTGATCTCCCGCTGTACGAACCGGCGACGGTCGCTCGTGCTCCAAACGGTCAAGGAGCCATCGCCCTCTCTCACCACTGCGTCTTCGGGCACGCCAATCGCTCGCTTCGGCGGCGCGACGGTGATGACAAAAGTGGCGAACAAGCCGGCGCGAAGTTCATAATTCGGGTCCGCAATTTCCGACCGGACGAAAACCCTGCGCGTATTCGCATCGACTTGGGGGCCGACGGTGACGATCTTCCCGCGAAACGTCCGGCCCGGAAAACTCGAAACCACAGCCCTGACTTCCTGCCCGACCCTCAAATCGGCTGCATCTGTTTCCGGGACATTGGCCACCATCCACATGATCGTCGTGTCCGCCACGATGTAAACCGGCGGCGGATTGCCCGGCTGCACGAAAAGGCCCGGCGAAGCGTTGCGCGCGGTCACTAGGCCCGAAATCGGCGATGATACGGTAAGGGTCGGATCGACCTTGCGCTCCACGACGATGCGGTCGATTTCGGCGTCGGTTTTGTCGAACACTTTCATGGCGTCGCGCGCGGCTTTATATGCGCCTTCCGCCGTTTGCTGATCGGATGTCGCCTGCTCGTAATCCTTTTGCGCCGCCGCGCTTTGCTTCGTAAGGCTGCGCTGGCGCTCAAGATTTTTCGCGGTCAGCTCCAGCACGCCAGCGGCTGAAATCAGCGTCGATTCAGCCTGGAGCAGATCGGTGCTTTCGATGGTGAACAGCGGCTGACCTTTCTTGACGAAATCTCCCACCTTGACGAAGGCTTTGATGATCCGGCCCTGATATTGGGTGAAGACCTGGGTGAGAAGGTCTTCATTGAAGTCGATATTGCCGACTGCCTGCCGCTCCTGCGGAAACAGATGCTCAGCCACGGACTCGATCTTGATGGACGCGAGTTGTGTGTCGGAAAGTTCGACGCTTGCCTGGCCGGAAGGCTTCGCGACGGCTAACGGGATCGCCGCGCCCTGGCCCGCGACAATCGAGGGCGAGAGCACGCACAACAAAGCCGCGCATCTCAAGCTCATAGACATCTATGACTCCGGGCACTTTTCCCTGGTTATGCTCACGATGCATCTCGATTCATTTACCGTCGCCCCTGGAAATTCACGTGCGACCGGCTCCGGCCGCGGTCCGATGACGCTCGCAAGCCAAGCCTGCGGCTCGGGCACGTGCGGTCCGAGGTCCCGGTTCCACCAGCCGCCTCCCAAAGCCTGGAAAAGCGCAACCGTGTCGGCGAACCGGTTCGCCTGTGCTTGAACGACGGCGAGCGACGCTTGCAGATACGTCGTTTGCGCGCCGAGGACCGTCTGGATGGCGACCTGCCCTGCCGTCAGCTGCACTCGCGTCAGTTTGAGCGTCTCCGCCGTAGCGCTTTCGGCGAGGAGGGCCTTCTGAAGAGAGACCGTATCGTAACGGATAGCATGGAGAGAATCGGCAACGTTTTCAAACGCGGTCAAGACTGCGAGGCGGTAATTCGCCGCTGCTTGATCGACGCCTGCCTCAGCCGCTCTTTGCAATTGCTGCAAGGTAAAGCCATCGAAAAGAACCTGGGTTGCAGATCCTATGCCCGTATAAAATAGGAATGCAGGGTTATTACTGAAAAGCTGGTTAAACTGAGTTCCCTGCCGGCCTAAATCTCCCGTCAAAGTGACTTGCGGAAGCCGGTTTGCAATCGCCACGCCAACAAGCGCGCAGGCGGAGTGGAACGTGGCCTCGGCCGCGCGAATATCCGGCCTTTGCGAAACCAGATCGAACGGCAGTTGAACGGGCAAGTGGCGCGGAAGCTTCAGCTTCGTGAATTGGAACTTCTCCGGCAGGCCTTCCCCCGGCAGGTGACCGGACAAGACCGTAAGCGTATCGCGCTGGTTGGCGAGCGCCAGTTGCAAGGGCGGCAAGGTCGCCTCGGTCTGCGCGACAAGCGCTTTCTGGGCGGCCACCTCCAGCCCCGAAACCTGTCCGGCCTTTTGCTGCAATTCGATCTTGGCGAGGATATCCTTGGAGATACGGATAAGCCTCCGGGTTACCGCGATTTGCTCTCTGAGAGAGGCTTCCTGAATCGCGCCGACGGCGATGTTGGATGTGAGCGTGAGAAAAGTCGCCTCGTTCATGAAGCGCTGATTCTCCTTCACAGCTTCCAGGTTTTCGATTTGCCGTCTCACGCCGCCCCAGATGTCGGGCGTGTACGTGACCGTGACCTGGGCCGTATGCAGCTGGTAATATGTGGGGTTGGTGTTGTTTGGACCCACAACGGGCGCGGCGACGCCTCCTGATTGACCGTTTGGCGTCGTCGCCACCTTCCCGCCCTGACTTGTGACATTGCCGGTCGCCAGGGGAAAGAGCTGCCCTACCTCCGCGTAGACATTCGCCTGGGCGACGCGCAAGGCCGCCTGCGCGGACGCAAGGTTCGGGTTGTCATGCAAGGCGCGCGCGATCAGGCTGTTAAGGTCCGGCGAATGAAAAAGCTCCCACCATTCCGATGGAAGGTCGCGGGTTATTTCGAGATGCTGGGTCTGGCCTCGCGCGGAATATTTCATCGGCAGCCGGTCGGCGGTGAAGCTTCCGACAGCAGGGGGCGCAGGCGGGGTGAAGTCGGGTCCAACAGCGCAGGAGCCGAGGAACATGCAGGCGCAAAGGGCGATTAAGGAAAGAGTACTCCCCCGCGCAATTCCTGGAAGTAGTCTTACCATTCATATTCGCCTCGCCTGTTGGCAGCAGTTTTTTGCTTTAGAGTGTAAGTCTTACCTGAGCCTTGCAATCGAACTTAAGCTTGGGCTGCGCCTTAATATCCTGGGGAAAGCTTTTTTGCGTGCAAATGCAATTGTGTAACGATGGGAACTTGTAAATTACTCCATTCAGTCGGATGCCGATTGATCAAATATAAGTAAATGAATATGCTTATCAGAGACAGGAGTTCATCATGCACCGGATAGAGACGGCGCTGCGATTGCGTATCTTCCTCGGCGAGGACGACAAGTATAAGGGCCGCCCAATGTACGAGGAAATCATTGTGCGGGCGCGACAGGCCGGCCTCGCGGGAGCGACCGTTTTCAGAGGCTATATGGGTTACGGCGCCGCCAGCGGGCTCAACCCGGCAAAGCTTCTGAGAACGTCGCACGATCTTCCGTTCGTCGTTGAAATCCTCGATGCGGAAGAGAAGGTCGATGCGTTCCTTCTGGTCTTAGAAGCCGTTCTGACTTTCGGAATTGCAACGGTTGAGAAAGTTCAGGTGCGCCATTTCGGTCAGAGAGTGCAAACGCCATCTTGATCGTGGACGGCGTCCGCGCGCCGGCGCAACGCAACGGGCTGTGCAGGACGTCAACCACGGACGGCGGTTGACCGCACATTATAAGGGTTCAGAAATTGGCGTCTGCCGCGCAAGCCATTCATTGACGGCCATTTCAATGACCCCCTGCATATCCGTGCCTCTCGCCAGCGCGGCGTCCCTTAAGCGTGCGGCAGTCTCCCGCGTCATCGAGAAAGTCATATTCGTATTCGTGTTCTGGAGCCTGCCTTGCGGCTTCGTCAAGAAATGCCTCAAATTTCGCTTTCTCACATGAACCTCGTCGCCATTCGCAGTCTCGCCGATTGCATCCTGGTTCGTTTCCGGTTTCAACGGCCAATCCCGCGGCCGCCATTATCCCGCAATTCCGTTGGCGTTGCCAGCGTCCGCCTGCGCCAGCTCATGCATGGATCGGGCCGATGTCGATGAGCGCCTTCGAGCTTACGGTATTTCTGTCGCATGGAGGCCGCGAGGGCGCCCTGCGCAGGTTCGCAAATGCAATGCTGAAAATCGCCGCTTGTGACCGGGTAGGATCAGAGCTGGTAGCGGGTGGCAGGCTTCCGCACAGGCTTTATGTAAACGCGGGAAATCTCCGAATATCCCCGGCGCTCGAAGAAGGCGTGGCCCTGATGATTGTCCTTGCCGCTTTCCAGGAAAATCCACTTGGCGCCGCGTCTTTCGGCTTCATCCTCGATCGCTTGCAAGAGGCGCGCGCCAAGTCCGCTTGACCGAAGCGCCGGCTCCACCGCCATATCCTGCAACGTAGCGAATGGCGCATCGGCGATCTCGAAAGACCAGGTCACATTCGCAGCCGCGATGAGCGCGCCGTTGGCGTTGCGCACGAGGACGAGACTGCGCGCGCCGTCAAGGTCGCCGAGTTCCGCGAGAAACCTCGCCTCCAGATCGGGCGCCCAGCTTTTGCCATCGAGGCTGAGCCCCGTCTGGATCTCCCCATGAGAAATGTACGCGCCGTCCATGGAAATGACGCGCGCGAAAAACCTTGCAGCCTCCGCCCACTCCGTTTTGCTTGTCGCCCAGACCGGACTTCGATCGGCAGCGCTGTCCATCATGACCTCTCATCGCCCTCCGAAACAGGCGGGCTTGCAAGTTCAGCTCCAATTGCGCGGCACCCGCGCCGATGCAGCGCCGCCAATACAGCCTCGCGCCGTCCGTGCCAAATCCTTGGCTCCAGGCCGCCGCGGTCGTAGGGCTGCATGGCGGCCCGTTCGCAAAGCCTTGCCCCCACGGGCGTGTAGGCCCAAGCAGCCACGGACGAAAGCTGCGGCGAGGCGCTAAGCTTCTGCCTCACTTCATCCAGCAGATCAAGCGTCAAGCGCGAACCGGACCGGCCCCTGGCTTGCCCGCCCGCGCAGACATCCATGACGTAGAGAACCTGCGCTTTCGGGTCGTCAAGGCCGAGCAAATGCCGCTCGGCGAGGTCCTTCTCGCGCAACTCGCCCTCGGCCAGCGACAGGAATGTGCTGCGCGACATGGGCCAGAGCGCATAGTAGCCGCAAACGGCGCGCCCGGCGTCGGGGCCGGCGCATTCCAGCACGCGAACAAGGGCAGGCTTGCGTTCGAGCAGCGGCAGAAACCGCTCCGGCGGCAAAAGGGCGCCTTCGGGAAAGGTCTGTCGGGCGATCTCCCGGATTGCCGGGTAGTCGCCAGCGCAGGCGTCCCTGCACCGCAAGCTCACTCCGAAGCTGCCTCGGCCCGCGCCCCGGCGATGGGCGGGCGGGCGCGCGCCTTCTTTTCTTTCTCGATGCCTTCGAGGAACGCCTGGCGGTCCTGTGTCCACCACTCGCCGAGGCCGCTCGTCAAAGGCGATCGCTTGCCCGTCATGAAGCGCCTGATGGACAAGGAAGGCCGGTATCTTGCATCCTTCTTCTCGATCTGCGCCCGCTCGTGGAGAGCGTGGAAGTAGCGGTGAACGTGTTCGAGCACCCAGCAATCCTCGTCGCGCAGCCATCGCCGGATTTCCCGCCGGAACTGGAACTCGTAGGCGACCCGCTGCTTGTCGCTGCCATTCAGCATGATGGAGAGCAGGTTTTCGGCGCAAAGGCCGCGAATCTTGCTGATCGGATCAGAGTAGAACAGCCTGACGCCCTTGAAGAACGTGCTGTGGTGCGGTTTTTCGGTCAGCCGGATTTGAAACGCCGTCTCCATCGCGCCATAACGCACCCGCCAAGGGAGGTCGCGCTCGAACAGCGCTTCGATCATCGCGATATGGGCGCGCGTCTTCTCCGGGTCGTTTTTCGCATCTCTCAAACGAGCGGCGAAGACGCTGGCCGCCCATTCCGCCACCGACCAGAGCGGATGCCCGAACAGGAGGCAGAAGAGCGGCGCGAGCGTATCGGTCAAAGGCAATGCCCGGAGCGGCTCCGCCGCTTCCTCGAGTCGCTTCGTATCCGATCCGATAGAAAAAAAGTCTGTGACGATGCCTGCAACAATTGGCTCGTTCCGGAATAGCTTACCGAGCTTCTCCTGCCACCCTTCAAGCCGCAAGCGATAAATGTACTCAGCCCTGACGTCTTCGGCTTCGCTTTCCGGGGGAGTTGCGCCGCGATTGGCATAGCCCGCGGCGCGGATCGCGTTCACGTCGTAGGAGACGAAATCCCAGACCGGCTCCCAAAAGCGCGAATTGTCGCCTCCTTGCGGCAGCAGCTTTTCGATGGGGCGCCCCTGATAAACGAGGTTCAGCAACAGATCTCCAAGGATGGACCGGCCAGGATAGCAGGGATGCTTGGCGAGCCGGCTCAACAGGCCGGAGTCGATGTCGTCATCATCGAACTCTGGGTCGGAGTAGTAGCTCTTCAGGGCGTAGCCGCCGAGTTCGAAATGATTAAGCTCGCGATGGTTGAGAAGCTCGTTCAGCTCGCCGAGATCGTAGACCGCTGAGTCGCGGCTCAGCCTCTCGGCCAATGCATCCGCAAGCGCGAAACGCAGAACGTAATTCTGGGCCTTGAGGCAGGCGTCGCGGAACTTGCGCCAGTCCTCCTTATTCCGCAACCGGTCGAGCACAAGATCCAGCGGCTTTCCGAGCGGATCGACCTCATAGAAGCAGCCGAGCAGGCCCGGCAGCCGTTCGGGATAGGCCTCGGCGGCGTCCGGCGGTTGAGCCGCGTAGTGCCGCGTCAGCGCGAGGACAACCAGCTTCGCCAAATCGTCAAGGATATTGCTCGTTTCTTCGCCGCGAAAATCGGGCGCATCCAATTCCGGAAGCGCCTGCAGAAGGTGGGGGAAATACTTGTTGAAGCGAAGCTCCGCGTCGCCGTTGGCGCTCTTGTCGTCGATGTCGTGCAGCTCCTTGTGCAGGAAAGGCACAAGCGCGCCGACAACTGCCGGGCTGCGGCCGTTCGCATCGGCTTCGTCGCGGATGATCCGCTGCACGAGCCGGTGCATCGCCACCGTCCTGTCCGGGGGGATCGATGCGGCGGGAACCCCGGCGAATTCCTGGTCGCGCCGCAGAAGCGAGACTTCGCGAAGCGCGCGCACGGCGGCGTTCAGCCTGTCCGCATCCGGGATCGCCTGCCTGAAGAGGCTGCGCGGGATGCGGTCGGCGGCGCAGTAGGACAAGAAGTCGGCGAGGCGGCCGACGTCGCCAGGCTCGACGCCTTTCATGCGGCCCGCGAATTCAAGGCCGAGCATGACGGTCGCGAAAACCGCGCCGTGGGCGTCCGCGGTGGTCTTCGGCGCGTTCAGGCGCTTAAGATGCTTCTCGTATTCGCCCGCGTAGGCGTTGCCCTCCGGCGCGTTCTTGAGATATTTAAGGTGCCTTTCCTCATATTCCGCGAACGGCATCTCGGAGATCTTGCACAGCGTTCCCGCGTGATTGAGCGCCAGCGGATGGCCGCCGAGTTTCCGTGCGAGGCTTAGGGAGCCGGCCACATCGTCGCTCTCTGCGCAGTGTCTCAGGAGGGCGGCGGCCTCGTCCGTATCGAAAGCCTGCAGCTCGATGCAATGCGCCCCGGGGTCCGTATCGCGGAACCATGCGGTTGAGATGACGCGCACGCTCGGCGGCAGGCAGGCGAGCAGCTGTTTCACGATCGGCTGGGTTGCGGCGTCGACGTTGTCGAAGATGAGGAGATGCGGCGCCCTTGCGCCTTCGAACCGCGCCTGCAGCGCCTTTCTGGCGTCTTCGACAGTCGGCGTCGTATCCGACTTGGCGGAGCCGAGGCCGACGATCTTCTTCAAAAGCGGCTCGGGGTTCTCCGCGGGCAGCCAGGAGGCGCTGGAGAACCAGGCTTTGTAATCATGCGCGAATTTTCTTGCGAGAGATGTCTTCCCGAAGCCCGGCCCGGCGTGAAGCAGAACCCTGCGCTGTCCCAGCGGCGGCGGCGCCATCCTCGCCTTGTCCGCATCCCCGGCTGCGTCCGGAAAGAAATGCCGCGCCATGTCTTCGAGTTCGCGTTTGCGGCCTATGAAATTTTCCGGATCGAGGATTTCCGTGTCAAACTGATCGTGGAGAGCGGGGCGGGCACGCGCGGCGTCGCCCCGGAGCGTCTTCATTATTTCGATCTTCTTGGCGTCGTCGCCGGGCTTGTTGAACAGTTCGCCGTAGAACTCGTTCATAAGATACCCAGGAACGTTTTTCTCCTTCTCCCCAAGCTCCTCGCATTTGAGAACGATGATTTTGCGATCGTAATAATCGCTGCCGCGGCGGTGTCCTATAAACCACTGCGCTTCGTCTTTCGTCCACGGGCTCGTAATATATGCTTCGGACAGCAGCGCGATAAAATGCCTGGATTTCTCGATTGCGGAGTTCACCTGCGAGACGAGGTTCTCGCCCCGTTTGGAATCGTAGCGCTGCACCCATGCCGATACGGTCTTGCCCTCCCGCGCCAAGACCTCGGCGACAAGCGCCGCGATGTGATCCCATTCCTTATTGTAGCTGATGAAATAGTCGTATTCGTATTTGCCGGGCAGGGGAGGAAGCGGGACGCTTTTAGCCGGCGCCGCGCGCGGCGGGATCGGCGCAGGCTCCAAGACCGGCGCGGCGGTCAAGCTCGCGCGGTCATCGGTCACGGATTCGGCGGCAATTCCGGCGCCCCGCCTCGTCCCGAACAGCTTTCTCGCGAGAATGAAAATCGCGGAACCGAGCAACCCCGCGCCGAGGATCGCCAGAACCCAGACCATCGTCTGCCAACTGAGCATCGCCGCGCTCCCCCGCTTTAGCTTAAAAATTTATATAACTGTTCATGCCCGCCTTTGGCAATCGAAGGCTCGATTTCGGCGGATCGGATGGCTGGCGGCTTTTCGCGCAAGGCCGAGCGCCGCCCCGGTCGCAATTGGATGAATTCAAAAACCGGCAAATTGACACTATGTCAGTTGAAACGCCGCCGGGACGAGCCGCCGTGTTTCGTTTGGCGGGGTTTGCTTGCAGCGCGCGAAAAAAAAGGAAACGCCATGCAGCTTAACGAGCAGCACGAACAACTCCGCGACACCGTCACGCGCTTCGTCGAGCACGAGATCAACCCCTTCGTGGACGCATGGGAGGCGGCGGAGGAATTCCCTTCGCATGAGCTGTTCAAGAAGCTCGGCGCGCTCGGCGTGCTGGGCGTCAAATATGACGAGGCCTATGGCGGGCTCGGGCTCGACTTCTCCTACTCGGCGGTCGTCGCCGAAGCGCTCGGCGTCTGCAACTGCGGCGGCGTGCCCATGGCCATCGGCGTCCAGTCTGACATGGCGACGCCGGCGCTGCACCGCTTCGGCAGCGAGGAGCTGAAGCGCAACTGGCTCGCGCCGTCCATCGCGGGCGACATGGTGGCGTGCCTCGGCGTGTCCGAGCCGGGCGGCGGCTCCGACGTGGCGGCGATCAAGACCACGGCGCGGAAGGACGGCGGCGATTACGTCATCTCCGGCTCGAAGATGTGGATCACGAACGGCATGAAGGCCGACTGGTGCTGCCTGCTCGCCAACACCTCCGAAGGCAAGCCGCATCAGAACAAGTCGCTGATCGTGGTCCCGATGGACGCGAAGGGCGTCACGCGCCAGAAAATCCGCAAGCTGGGCATGTTTTCGTCCGACACCGCGCAGCTCTTCTTCGACGGCGTGCGCGTGCCGCAATCGAACGTCATCGGCCAGGAAGGCATGGGCTTCACGCTGCAAATGCTGCAATTCCAGGAGGAGCGGCTTTGGGGCGCCGCCAATTCGCTGACCATGCTCGACCGGCTCATCGACGCCACCGTCGACTATACGCGCCAGCGCATGGTCTTCGGAAAGCCCGTGCTCGACAATCAGGCCGTGCATTTCCGGCTCGCGGAGCTGCGCACCGAGGTGGAGGCGCTGCGCTCGCTCACCTGGCGCGCCGTCGAGAGCTACGTCTCGGGCAGGGACGTGACCAAGCTCGCGTCCATGGCGAAGCTGAAGTGCGGCCGCGTGATCCGCGAGGTCGCCGATTCCTGTCTGCAATATTGGGGCGGCATGGGCTACGCCTGGGACAACCCGCTGAGCCGGGCGTTGCGCGACGGCCGTCTCGTATCCATCGGCGGCGGCGCGGATGAAGTCATGCTCGGCATCATCTGCAAGCTCGAAGGCACATTGCCCCGGAAGACCAATCCGTGAGCCGGCGCAATCGCAGCGCCCCTTGAGTTGAACGACGACGCTTGCTTGACGCGTTGGCAGGGCCTCGCGCTTCGAAAACAGGAACAAAACGGTTGCGCAGTTGTAGCGACGGTATCCTGTTCGTAGAGAGGAAATCAAAGATGCAACGTCGTAGCGCACTGACTTTACTTGGACTTGGCGCCATCATTCCCGCAATCGCTTACGCGCAGGAGCGGGGCGAAAGCAAGCTCGGCGCCGCCGCCGAGAAATATATCGAAAACACCCTCGAAGTTGGCGCTCTCTCCCTTGCAACCAGCCAAATCGCTCAGGAAAAGGCTGGCAATCCTTGGGTGAAGAGGTTTGCGAACTACGAGACGGCGGAGCAGGAAGGGCTCGCAAAGATCTTTGGCTCGCTTGGGGGCCGTCCGCCCGCCGCCGCAACCGAAGATCGCCTTGCCGAGGTGCGCGATCTGCGCAATCTCTCCGGAGAGCGTTTCGAGGAAACTTACCTGAACGTTCAGCGCGACGGCCACGAAAAACTTTTGCGCATTCAGGACAACTTCATTAAGGCGGGCGAGGACCCGATGATCGCCGACATGGCGAAGTTGATTCGCGGCCGGGTCGAGGAGCACATCGATCTCATCGCGGCCATACGCGGCGAGCTTCGCACTTACGCGAGAAAGTAAGCTTCTAGGTCTCACGCCTTCCGCCAAGGATTGACAGCTCCATGCGGCAGCTGCCGGCGCCGAGGGCTGTCAATCCTTCAGGCGCATCTTGCCGCCGAACCCGGGCTACGCGATAATGCGGGGGGTCGCTCGGCCCGAAAGAGAGGCGGCATTGGCGATGTGGAGACGTCTTCCACCTCGCCCGCCTTCTGGCAGCGGCCGCATCCGAGGATGCGCCCGGCATCATTTGCAATTCGGCCCGCGAAAAGAAGGAAGAAGCCGTGAGCCTGCAAAATCCCGCCACGCTGTCGGTTGAGAGGAAAGGCGGCGTTCTCGCTGTGCGGCTGAACCGGCCCGAAGTTCGCAACGCCATGTCGCAGGCCATGCTGGGCGAGCTTCTGGATGCGCTTGCTGAAGCCGAGGCGGGCGGCGTCCGCGTCGTGGTTCTGCGAGGTTCGGGCGGCCATTTCTCGGCAGGCGCCGACCTGAAAGACATGGCTGCCGCGCGCGCCGCGCCCATCGCGCATGAGACCGATCCCATCGCCGAAACGAATGCGCGCTTCGGCCATGTGTGCGCGGCCTATGCGCGCTCGCCGCTCGCCATCGTCGCCGTGCTCGAAGGCAGCGTCATGGGCGGCGCGTTCGGCCTTGCCTGCACGGCCGACGTCGTCATCGCGTCGCACACTGTGGATTTCCGGCTGCCGGAAACCTCGCTCGGCGTGATCCCGGCGCAGATCGCGCCTTTCCTGGTGGAGCGGCTTGGGCTTTCGGAGGCGAAGCGGCTTTCGGTGACGGGCGCGCGCTTCGGCGCGGGCGAGGCGCACCGCATCGGCCTCGTGCACAAGGTCTGCGAAAACGGCGCCGATCTCGAAGCAGCACTTGCCTCCACGATCCGCGAGATCCTCGCCTGCGCGCCGGGCGCCATCGCGGCCACGAAGCAGCTTCTGCGGCGCGCCCGCTTCGAAGACCCGGCCGGGCTCGTCGAGCACGCCGCGGCGGCGTTCGCGGCGGCCGCGCGCGGCCCCGAAGGCGAGGAGGGCATGCGCGCCTTCATCGAGCGCCGCAAGCCGGCGTGGGCGGAGGGGGGCTGATCTTACGCAAAGGCTGGCGTGAACCCGGCAAGCACTTTAGCCCTTAGTGGCGGCTCGATTTCTAGTGGCAAAACCGTGCCTTACCCAGCGCACTGTCACGATGGCTAGGCTTATGAGCCCCCAAACGATGAGCGACGGAATGAAGATTATGAGGGGTATCCCCCACCAGAGGGTTGAGTTAGCCTTAGCCATCTCTTCGTCAGTGATGCTTTGCGCCCGCGCACGACAGACTTCTCTCTCCGCGCTATCCGCTCTTTCGGCATAGCAGAATTCCAGTTGGGTCCCGTAGACGGCATTGACGGTTCGTACTGTATCGACCCAAGCCCAAAGCGAGCCGAAGATCGCCCAAATGACAAATGCAACCACGCCCAAGCGCTGCCATCCGTTAAGCTTCATTGGCGCCACCCAACTACTTCCCGATTAATAAGGATGGCGTTACAGGCCGATTATTGCTGCGTCCGCAATCGATCGTCCCGACGGCCGCCACTCACAATCGCTATCGATCATGCACCGGAGCGGAATGCGCGGGCGCTAGGCCGAGTCAGGCCGCTGCGCCAGCGCCTTGCGCACCACTTCAGGCTCGCGAGCGATGACGGTCAGATACGCCTTCGCGGCCTGGTCCGGCTCGGCGGCGCCCTGCTCCCAATCTCTCAATGTGCCAAGCGGGATATGATAATGCGCGGCGAACTCTTCCTGCGTGCATCCGAGCGCGCGGCGGATGAGCTTGGCGCGCGGCACGCGCTTCGCCTTGGCAAGCTCAGCTTCCGTCCAAGGCTGCGCGTCGGGATCGGCCCGCGCGGCGGCTTCGATCTGGGCCTCGGTCATGGGCCGCATGGGCCGCGGATCGGGCTTAGCCTTGCGCGTTTTGCGTAAAGTAGTCATCTCTTTCCTTCTTCGTGGCGCGGCGCGCCGAGATCAACCGGATGCGGCCCTCGCGTTCGACATAAGCGACGTTCAGCAGTCGGCCTTCCACCATGCCGAGCAAGTTGAACCGCTCTTCGCCATAGTTCTCGCGCTCGTCGATGAGGGCGACCGCGAACGGATCGGAAAAAGCTCGTTTTGCCGTATCGAACGTAACGCCATGGTCGCGGTAGTTCTTGCGGGCCTTCGCCGCGTGCCATTCGAAATCGCCGTCGATCATACTACTGTTTAGCAGTAGTGTCGAGCAGCGTGCAACGAGCTAGTAGCGCCCCGTCATGGCTAAAATCGACGCCGGTTTACGGCCTTGCGCGCGACGGCTTTTCGCGGGCCGTTCCTGATCCCATTCGTCACGGAGGCGGCGGGGCGCCAAGAATTGAGAGCGGGCTTCTCATCCGGGATGCAATCCAGGGTTCAGATTTCGTGCAGGCTCGCGCAACACACGGGAAAACTTCCCGCATTTCGCAGACAGTTCGCGTTAAATTATGCTAGGGAACTCAACATGCGTGTGAGTTACTTTAGGGGATTCCTTTGGCAGACCAAGACCGCAGCCGATTTCATATCGCTCTGATCAAACCATCCCACTATGACGAGGATGGTTATGTCATCAGATGGTTGCGCTCGACAATGCCGTCGAACTCCCTGGCTGTCGTCGACGCCCTTGCACGGGGCGCAATGACGCGCCGCGTTCTTGGTCCCGATACGGCCATAGAGGTTTCCTCGATCGACGAGACCAACACGAGCGTCGACTTCAACGGCATCATCCGCCGCTTCGCCCGGAATGATAATTTCGGTTTTGTCGGTCTCGTTGGCGTGCAGTCGAATGAATTTCCGAGAGCGCTCGACATTGCGCGAACCTTCCGCGCGGCCGGCATTCCCGTCGTGATCGGGGGATTTCACGTCTCGGGCTGCCTTGCCATGCTGCCGGAAACGCCTCCAGAGCTTGCCGAAGCAACGGCGCTCGGCATCACGCTCTTCGCTGGCGAATGCGAAGATCATTTCGACAATCTCGTCATCGACGCGGCAAGCGGGTGTTTGCAACCCGTATATGATTACATGAAGGATCTGCCGGACATCAGCCGTATCGGCGAGCCGCCCTTTCTTACGCGGGATTTCGTGGCCCGAACCGTTGGCAATGTGACGAGCTTCGACGCGGGGCGCGGCTGCCCCTTCCAATGTTCATTCTGCACGATCATCAATGTTCAGGGCCGTAAATCGCGCTACCGCTCGCCGGACAGCGTCGAGCAAATCATCCGCACGAATCTGGCGCAGGGCGTCGATAGATTTTTCATCACCGACGATAACTTCGCCCGGAACAAGGATTGGGAGGCGATCTACGACCGGATCATCAAGCTGCGCGAAGAGGACGGGCTCGATGTCCGCTTTATGATCCAGGTCGATACGCTATGCCACCGCATCCCAGGCTTCATCGAAAAATCACGCCGGGCTGGCGTTACACGCGTCTTCATCGGGCTTGAAAACATCAATCCCGACAACCTCATCGCCGCCAAGAAGCGGCAGAACAAGCTGACGGAATACAGGCGCATGCTCCAGGCGTGGAAGGCTGAAGGCATCATGACCTTCGCCGGCTATATCCTGGGTTTCCCCCACGATACGCCCGAATCCATCGCCCGTGACCTGGAGATCATCAAGGAGGAGCTGCCGCTCGACGCCCTCGAATTCTTCATCCTCACGCCATTGCCGGGTTCCGAGGATCATAAAATTCTCGCCCAAAAGGGCGTCATTATGGATACGGATCTCAACCGCTACACGCTCGAAAATGTCGTAACCGATCACCCGAAAATGAGCCGGTCCCAGTGGCAGTCCGCATATCGCGCCGCCTGGAGCCAATTCTACACGCCAAGCCACCTTGAGACCATACTCCGCCGGGCGCATGCGAGCGGGATCGATATTTGGCGATTGCGGCCGATCCTGATGTGGTTTTCCTCCGCCGTGCCGCTCGAAAACGTGCATCCGCTCCAGGCCGGCCTCATTCGTATGAGGCGCCGCACCGAACGCCGGCCGGGTCTCCCTCGCGAGCCATGGTTGAGCTTCAAGATAAAATATGCAGCGCATTTCATCACAAGACACTGGGCGCTTCTCAAGCGGTGGCGCATGCTGGGCCGGATGTGCCGCCAGATCGTAAAGGACGACCCTGAACGGCGATACACCGACGGCGCGCTCACCGCTCTGCCACTCGAGGAGCAAGATGCTCTCAAGCTCTATTCCCAAACCACGGCTGCAATAGACGCCGTCCAGCGCGAGAGACGCGTGGCCGGGGTGGCCATCCCGGTCCCCAGCATACACACGACTTAGCTTCGCCGGCGTAACCTGAATGCGAGGCGGCCGGGTTAGCGAAAGGCGCCGCTGCGGGCGGTCACGATTTGGGCGACTGGCATGACACCTTCTGAATCGACGGCGGCGCGGCTTCGCCATATCCCCGCGGGCATCTGGACGCTCGGCTTCGTCTCCATGTTCATGGACGTCTCGTCGGAGATGATCCACGCGCTTTTGCCGCTCTACATGGTCAATGTGCTGGGCGCCTCGACGCTGGCGGTCGGCTTCATCGAGGGGATCGCCGAGGCGACGGCCGCCATCACGAAAATCTTCTCCGGCGCGCTGTCGGACTGGCTCGGCCGGCGCAAGGAGCTGGCCGCGCTCGGCTATGGTCTGGCGGCGTTTACGAAGCCGGTGTTTCCGCTGGCGCCGAGCCTCGCCTGGCTCACGGCCGCGCGCTTCGTGGATCGCGTCGGCAAGGGCATTCGCGGCGCGCCGCGCGATGCGCTTGTCGCCGACATCGCTCCGCCTGAGTTGCGCGGCGCCGCGTTCGGCCTGCGCCAGTCGCTCGACACCATCGGCGCCTTCGCGGGGCCGCTCTTCGCCATCCTGCTCATGATGCTCACCGCGAACAATTACATCGCCGTGTTCTGGATCGCGGTCATCCCGGGGTTCGTCTCGTTCTTCCTCATCGCTTTTGCGGTGAAGGAGCCGGACCGCGAAGCTCCGTTGCGCAAAGTCAGGTCGCCGCTGTCGAGGGCGGAGCTGGCCCGGCTTGGCGCCGGCTATTGGCGCATCGTCGCGATTGCGAGCCTGTTCACGCTCGCGCGCTTCAGCGAGGCGTTCCTGATCTTGCGGGCGCAGTCGGTAGGCTTGCCCATGGCGCTCGCGCCAGCCGTCATGGTGCTCATGAACGCGGTTTACGCGCTATCGGCCTATCCGGCCGGCGCCCTTTCCGACAGAGTGAACCGATACACGGTGCTGATCGCAGGGCTTGCCGTTTTGATCGCGGCGGATCTGGCGCTTGCCTTTGCCGGAGGCGTAGCCGGAGTCGCGATCGGCGCGGCGCTGTGGGGCCTCCATATGGGCATGACGCAAGGCCTGCTCGGCACGCTGGTGGCGGACGTGGCCCCCGCCGAACTCAGAGGCACGGCCTTCGGCATGTTCAATCTCGTCACGGGGCTTTCGCTTCTCGCCGCGAGCGTGATCGCTGGCGCGCTGTGGGACGTCGCCGGACCTAAGGCCGCATTTCTCGCGGGCGCCGCCTTCGCCGCGCTGTCCGTCCTGGCGTTGATGCGAACGCGCCCGGTCTCATAGCGGCGCGGCAGCGGCTTCGAGCCAAGCCAGATCCGCGCCGTGAAGCGAGGGGGAAAGCGCGCGCAGCACGCTCGCGTGATACGCGTTGAGCCAGCCGCGCTCAGCGGCGCTGAGCAGCGAAACGTCGATGAGCCGCCTGTCGAACGGCGCGAGCGTCAGCGTCTCGAAGCCAATCATCTCGGTCTCGCCGCCCTCGATGGAGGCCGCTTCTGTCACGGCCAGCAGGTTTTCGAGCCGGATGCCGTAATGGCCTTCGCGGTAATAGCCCGGCTCGTTCGAGACGATCATGCCCGGCTCCAGCGCCGCCGCGCCGTTGCGCGATATCGACTGAGGCCCCTCATGCACCGAAAGATAGCTGCCGACGCCGTGGCCCGTGCCGTGGCCGTAATCGAGGCCCGCATCCCAGAGCGCGCGCCTTGCGAAGGCGTCGATGTCGGCCCCCCGCGTATCCTTGGGAAAGCGGGCCGTGGCGATGGCGATATGCCCCTTCAGCACCAGCGTATAATGGCGCCGCATCTCCGCCGACGGCTCGCCAATGGCGACGGTGCGCGTCACGTCCGTCGTTCCGTCGCGGTACTGGCCGCCCGAGTCGATCAGATAGAGCGTCCCCGGCTCAAGCGTCTTGTTGGTCTCGGGCGTGGCGCGATAGTGCACGATGGCGCCGTTCGAGCCCGCGCCGGAAATCGTGTCGAAGCTCAAATCTTCGAGCGCGCCCGTTTCGCGGCGAAACGCTTCCAGCCGGTCCGAGGCCGCGATCTCATCGATCGCGCCGGACGGCGCTTGCAAGTCGAGCCACGCGAGGAACCGGACAAGCGCCGCCCCGTCGCGCACATGCGCATTGCGCGCGCCCTGAAGCTCGACCGCGTTCTTCCGCGCCTTCATCGCGGCGCAAGGGTCGGCGCCTTTGACAAGCTCCGCGCCGCTCGCCCGCAAAAGCTCGGCGCTGTGAAGCGTGGTCTGCGCCGGATCGGCGAGGATTTTCGCGCCCCTCGCGGTCAGGCCGGAAAGCGCATCGCCAAGCGCGGAAAGGTCGTGCAAATTCGCAAGCGGCTCCAGCAGCGCGCGATTTTCCGGCGTGACGTGCCCGGCTTGCGTGAACAGCGCCGGCCTGCCTGACCTGGGCACGTAAGCGCGCACGAGCGGGACCGGCGTGTGCGCCACGTCGCGCCCGCGAATATTGAGGAGCCAGCACACGGCGTCGGGCGCGCTGACGAAGAGGCCGTCGGCCTTCTTCTCCCCGATGGCCTGCTGAACGCGCGCGAGCTTCGAGGCCGCGCTTTCGCCGGCGAACTCCTCGGCATGGAGCGTAATCGGCGCATGATGGGCGGCCGGACGGCCCTCCCAGAGCGCATCGATGGGATTGGGCGCGATCGCGCGAAGCTCAAGGCCCGCCTTCGCGGTCTCCTCTTCCAAGGTCTTGAACCCGGCGAGCGTATGCAGCGTGGGGTCGTAACCGATCCCCGCGCCCTCCGGCGCGTTGGCGGCGAGCCAGGAGCTGATCTTCACCTTCGGCGTGAGTTCGACGCTGTAGAGCGCCGCATCGGCTTGCGCTTTCGCCTGCAAGGTGTAGCGGCTATCGACGATGAGCGCGGCCTTCTCCTCCAGGATCACGGCGCAGCCCGCCGAGCCGGTGAACCCCGTCAGCCACGCAAGCCTGTCCCAATGGGGAGGCACGGCCTCATTCTGGAAGGCGTCGCTTTTGGGGACGATGAAGCCGCTGAGCCCCTGCGTGCGCATGGAAGTCCGCAGCGCGGCGAGCCGCTCCGCGCGCCGGGCGCGTTCCTGCATGATATGCGTTCCTGATGACATGCCGTTAAGCCCCGGTTTCGAGCATCGTGCTCAACTTTGGACCCTCCCAAGCGCAATCTCAATCGCGGGCAAATCGTTCACGCTGCACGTCTGCAATGTGCCAAAGGGCAAGGGGATGCTGTGATAATCGAGCGAGTTGACTTTCACCGGGATCAGCTTGCCGAGCTTGTGGGCGCGCTCGGCTTCCGCATAGACCCATTGCTTCCCAACGGAAGTGCGGGTCCAGATCACGATGGCGGCTTTCGAATTGTCGATTTTGCCCATGATCAGCGCCGGGAAATTCTGGCCGGGGCTGAGGTCCGCGTCGAACCACACCCTATGCCCCTTGGCGGCAAGCTTTGCCGCCAGCGCCTCCGTCAGCGCGCGGTCTTCCTTCGCATAGCTGATGAAAATTTCGCGCTCGCTCTTTTTCCGCTCCTCCTCCAGGTCGACGCGCACAAAGCCCGACTCCGGCCTCTCCGCAAGCGCCTTCCAAACGGCGTAGCTCATTGCCGTGCAGCTAAGGGCGCCATAGAGCTTGGCGCCGCGCTCGACCTTGATATTACGGTGAGAGATTGTCGCGTTGACGCGGGCCGATGGCGCGCAGACCACTCGCTCCGCAAAGACGTCTCCCTTCAGCGTTCCGGCGATCCTGACCTGCGCTGCTCCGACAGACCCGGTCACGCGGCCCGTCTCGGCGATCAGGATGGCGTCCGCGAGCACGTCGCCTTCCACCGTCCCTTCGATCTGGAGATCGCCGGGATAGATCCGCCTCCCGAACACGATGTCCGGCTTCTTGATGATCGTTATGGGGCTCTTGAACCACCGCATTTAGCATCTCAAGAAAGCCGAAGCGAAAAGTCACCGCTTGAATTCATCGCCATAGTCCTTTTCCGCTTCGATAAGTTTTGCGTCAACGAACGCTCCTTCCTCGATTGCGATGTCGGTGTACCATATCTCTCCTTCTACATGGGCGGCTGCCCACAATGTCACGTGATTGGACTTAATCGCGCCCATGACCCGGCCGTTAATAATTGCCCGCTCCGCGACAATCGTGCCGGTAACTTGACCTTTAAAGTCAATGGTAATTTCCGGCGCCGACAGGGTTCCATCGCACAGGCCGTATACCTCCAGCGGATCATCCGTATGAAAGTCGCCCCTCAGATCCTCATTTTCGCGGATTATGACGACTGGACGCTGACGCTGCGTTGGCGGCATCCCTGCGATCCTTTCCCTGAATGCGCTGCGCGAGCCGAACGGCTCAGCCGGCGATATTAGCAGCGTCGCGGCGGGGCGGAAGTTGAAAAGCATCCGCAACGGCGGCATTGGAGCGCGCATGCGCGGTCAGTGCGCGCGGCGGAGCGTGAGCGTGGCCCAGCCTTCCAGGTCGCGGCGGCGGACGAGGCGAAAGCCGGTCGAGCGGTAGCGGGCGAGAACCTCGCGCGCCTGTTGCGACAGCAGCCCCGACAGGACGAGGACGCCGCCCCGCCGCGTCAGGGCTCGAAGGCGCGGCGCGAGCTTCAGCAGCGGCTTCGCCAGGATATTCGCCATCACGAGGTCGAAGGGCGCACCCTCATAGGCGAGCGCGGGCTTCAGGCCATCGCCGGCGAACAGCCGGACGCCCGCCGCGCCGTTCTTGCGGCAGTTCTCGCGCGCTATCGCAACGGCGATGGGATCGATGTCGGCGGCCGCGATCCGCGCTCCATGCGAGAACGCTTTCGCCGCCGCAATGGCGAGAACGCCCGACCCCGTGCCGAGATCGAGCGCGGTCACGACGCGCTCGCGAGCCGCGAGCTGGCCAAGCGCGAGCAGGCAGCCTTTCGTCGTCCCGTGATGCGCGGTGCCGAAGGCGCGGCCCGCGTCGATTTCGATAGCCCATTTCGAGGCGATCCGCGCGCGATCATGGCCGCCGTGAACGATGAAGCGGCCCGCGCGCACGGGCGGAAGCGCCTTTTGCGTCTCGCTCACCCAGTCGGCGTCGGGGATGGCTTCCACCGCGCGGGAGACCGCCGCAAGCCCGAAAGGTTCGAGCAAGGCCGCCGCGCCTTCGGAAGCGAGAGCGCCGTCGTCATAGACCTCAAGGAGCCAGCGGGCGCCATCCTCGCACGTTACGACCGGAATGCCTTCGAGGCTCGGGATCTCGGCAAGAAGCGCCCAGGCCCGCGCGGCGTCAGCTTCCGACTGAAATTCAAAAACGGTCTTGCAGGAAACCATCCGTCACGCCGCGTTGGGCGCCTGCCGCCACTCGCTTACCAGGTGATCGCGAGCGTCTTCGAGATCGCGGATGCGGGGCGCGCCGATCTCATCCACGACGAGCAGGCCGAGTTTTCTGAGATGGACGCAGCCGTCTTCGATGTCGAAGTTGCATTTGACGCCGAATTCGTCCAGCAGGAACCTCTCGGCCTCCTGCTTCACTTCCTCCAGGCCGCGATGCCCGTAGCGCAGCAGAAGCGCGTAGGTGAGGACGGCTTCCTTGAGGTCTTCCTCCTCGGCGTCGTCCGCCAGCATGTCGAGCACGCACTGATTGCTGGCGATGTTGTGGAAGTAGAGGCTCTTGGCGAGCTTCGCCATGTAGCGCGTGCGCGTGTTGAAGAAGCTCGAGATGGTGCGGATGATGGCGCCGACCGCGCCCGCAATCGTGAAGGCGACGAAGAAAATACTGATCGCGAAGGCCGCGACGAACTTCAGCCCCGCGGTGACGATTGCAAAGACCGTGCTTCCGCCGGAGCCGACCCACAGCCACACCCGGTCGAAAAGGGAGAACCGGATTTTCGCGTTCGGGAAGAGGATTTCGAGTTCGCTTTTGGGGATGCGGCGGAAAACCTTCAGGTGCAGGGTGTTTTCGGACACGCCCTCCAGCATCTGCTGGCTTCTCGCGCGCCGGACCCGTTTCTTCGCCTTCCCGCGCGCCATCCCGCCGGCCACCAGCTCCTCAACCCGCGTCTCGAAGGGCTTGAGCTTAAGCCCGATAAAAAGCCGGCGATAGGCGTCGGCCTCGACCGGGCGCTCGAACATCCAAAGCGTTTTCCACGAAGCAACCGAGACTTTGTCCTTGATCGCTCCGCGGTAGAAGAGGAGATGAAAGTCGTACTCGTCGAGATCGACCTCGGCGGAAAAGCCGGCGGGCGACGCCTCGTCGAGCACTTTGAGCAGGGTGGCCTCGTCGATCTCGTTGTAATTCGCGCTCACCACAAGATCGACGACCTGGGCTTTAAGGCTTTCCAGCCTCGATCGCCGCTCCAACGGCGACAGCGCTCCATGGTTGAATGTCTCGTCGTCGGGGTTGAAGGCATCGTAACTCTCGACCAGGGCATCGAGCAGCTTCGCCGTCTCCACCTGCCGAAGCGCGCACAGGTAGCGCAGCACCTCCCCCGCGAGATCCCGTTGTCTTGGCTCGAAAAGCCTGTCCAGCACGCGCTCAACGATGTCGCTCCGGTCCACTTGGATGAATTTCTCCGGGATGATGGGCGCTATCGGCTGCGGGACGTCGACGCCGGTTTCTGTCTCGTGCTGAGCAGGAATAGACGCGGCCGCCATGCGATTCCCCGCCGCCTGCTCGACCATGAGAAGCCCCTCCAACTCAAAAACACTGGAATGGGATGTAACCGTTTTCGCAGATGGGGGCAACATCTCCCGCCACGTTGACGGCTCTCGTTGCGCTCGAGATTAATAGCGCGGGCTCGCGACCATCAAGGCACGGCCTGCATCAGAATCTCCATGGCCGCCCGGTTGCCGCTGAGAACGGCGCCGTTCATATAGCCAAGAAATTCCGGCTCGGTGTGCTCGCCCGCAAAGTGGAGGCGGCCGTCGCACTCTTTGGTCCTGGCCGCCGCCAGCAGCGTTGTGTATTGCCCCGGCTTGGCGCAGGCATAGCTTCCGAGGCTCCAGGGATGCGCTGCCCAGAAGAACGAGGCGGCCGCATCCTTGTCCAGCGCGGCGCCGATGGCGGGCGAGATCGCGGATAGTCCCTTTTTGAGATTTTCGAAAGCCGCCTCCTGCGTCGCGGGCAGGGCCTTGCCGGCGATGAAGTTGGAGAGCAGCCCGCGCTCGCCGGGTTGGCCGCGGCTTGACTCCCAGACATCCTGAAACGGCAGACCGGAATAGAACGCGCCATTCGACGGATAGGGCAGGCCCGCCGCGGGAGCCCGCCACGCGCGCGAGGTCGTTCCGCAGACGAGCTTCATGTTGCCGCCGTAGCCGAGTTCGCGAATGGCCTTGAGTTTAAGGGGCCTGAGCCCCAGCGCGTCCACCCCTTTCACCAGGCGAAGCCGCGTGAAGGGCAGGGCAAGAACGGCGACATCGAAAACTTCGCTCTTCGCGGCGCCGGCCGTCGCGACTGTCAGCTCCATGCCGTTGTCGCGCCGCGCGATGGCGGTCAGCTCCGCGCCAAGCCTCAAGTCGCAGGTCTTCTCGCAGGCCGCGGCGAGCGCTTCGGCAAGACGCGCAGAGCCGCCCTTGATGCGGTAGGCCTCGTCGCTGTCGCCGAAAATCTCGAAATGCTCCGTCACATCCGCCGAGATGAAATCGACGAGGTTCAGGCTCGACTGCTCGGCCGGGTCAAGGCCGCACTCGATGGTATAGGCGACAGCGAGGAGATCGATGGCCCACCCTTCCGTCTTGCCGCGAAACTGCTTCAGGTAGTCGGCGAGGCTTATGGCGTCGAGCGCGCGTGCGCGATCGGTGAAGGCGTCCGCGTCGTCGCGCAGCGCCTTCTTGTCGATGGCGATCTGTTGGGCAATCGGAAGGAACGCGCCAGTCCTCGCGCTCGCATCGAGCATGTCCTTGGCGCTTCTCAGCCTGCCGTCGAAAAAATAGAGGTCGCGGCCGCTTTCCTCGGGGTCCTCGGAAAAGGGCTCAAGCGACAGATTCAGATCCTCCGCAAGCGCCTTGAGATCTTCGTGGCGCGAATCGACAAGCTCGCCCCCGAGTTCGGCGAACATGCCGTGATAGAAATCCGGGACGGTGAGGATGCGGCCGCCCCAGCGGCTGGCGGCCTCGAAAACGGTGGGCTTCAACCCCTGCAATTGAAGGCGATAGGCCGCGGTGAGCCCGGCCGCTCCGCCGCCGACGATGGCGACGCGCAAGTCGCTCTGCCGCTCCTCGTCCGGTTCCGCGCGCGCAGGCCACGCGCCCGCGGCTGAGGCGCCGGCGGCCGCGACCGCGCCGCGCAGGAGGCCGCGCCGCGAGATAGCGCCGCTCGGGGGATCGCCGGGCTTCGGCTGAGCCGCCGCCAAAGTCCGTTCGATCATCCGGAAAAGCGGCGTTCGCGCCATGGTTTGCTCCCTAGCCTTGGCGAAGCTATAGCCGCCGCGGCGCGCGCCGCCAAGCTTGTTGCGGATAACATTCGCGCGCGCTTGCGAGAACAAAAGTG
The DNA here is from genome assembly GCA_963748525.1 of uncultured Alphaproteobacteria bacterium. Lineage (GTDB taxonomy): Bacteria > Pseudomonadota > Alphaproteobacteria > Rhizobiales > Rhodomicrobiaceae > Rhodomicrobium. The sequence goes on along the minus strand of CAVVJJ010000015.1, from coordinate 238,010 downwards.
AAACGCTAGCGTTGGCCGGGATATTTTGCGATTCGAGAGCGATGCGGGACGGGGCGGCAGACCATTTGCTTGACGCTTTTGGCGGGCGGCGCTTTGGCGCGATCCTGGCCGATCCGCCGTGGCGGTTTCAGAACATGACCGGGAAAATTGCGCCGGAGCATCGCCGGCTCAGCCGCTACGCAACCTTGACGCTGGACGAGATCGCAGCGCTGCCGGTGGCCGACATCGCAAGCGAAACGAGCCACCTCTATCTGTGGACGCCGAACGCCCTCCTCCCCGAGGCGCTTTCCGTGATGAAAGCCTGGGGCTTCGCTTACAAGACGAACATCGTCTGGCACAAGATCCGCAAGGATGGCGGGCCGGACGGGCGCGGCGTCGGCTTCTATTTCCGCAATGTGACGGAGATGCTTCTGTTCGGCGTGCGCGGCAAGAACGCGCGGACGCTGCCGCCGGGGCGCCGCCAGGTGAACTATCTCGCCACGCGCAAGCGCGAGCACAGCCGCAAGCCCGACGAGCAATATGAGCTGATCGAGGCGTGCTCGCCGGGGCCGTTCGCCGAGTTGTTCGCGCGCGGCGTTCGCGACGGCTGGGACTGCTGGGGCGCCGAGGCCACCGGCGATTACGAGCCCACCTGGGCGACCTACAAAAATGCGAGGCCTAAGTTGTTTGTGAAGGGACACCGTATTGCCTACCAACCGCAAGAGTTGAAGCAACTTACTGCTTTGGAGTTATGCGCCGGTGCTGGAGGGCAGGCCCTGGGACTGGAACAGGCAGGATTTGCGCATGCGGCTTTGGTTGAAATTGATAGCGATGCCTGCAGAACGTTGAGCCAGAACCGGCCGGATTGGCGTGTCGTAGAAGGAGACATAGCCACGTTCGACGCAAAACCATACAAGGGAGTCGATCTCGTCGCGGCCGGCTTGCCTTGCCCGCCCTTCTCGGTTGCAGGCCAAAAGCTTGGTGAGGCCGATGAACGCAATCTGTTTCCCGCAGCTTTCAGGATTATCGATGAGGTGCGGCCCAAGGCCGTAATGATTGAAAATGTGCGCGGACTGCTCGACAAGAAGTTCGACTATTACCGCGAATTGATCGCGGACCGCCTTCAGAGCCTTGGCTACGAGACCCGTTTCGAACTCTTGAACGCCTCAGATTTTGGCGTCGCTCAAAACCGGCCGCGCGTCTTCATCATAGGGCTCCTTCCGCAATACGCTTCCGTCTTCGAAATGCCCCAGAAGAAGACCTCTCAAACCTCCGTAGGGGAAGTCCTAATTGACCTCATGAAAAGCGAGGGCTGGAAAGGCGCGGCGGATTGGAAGAAGACAGCTATAGGCATAGCTCCCGCAATTGTAGGCGGATCGAAGAAGCATGGTGGCCCGGATCTTGGGCCGACGCGCGCCCGCGCAGCATGGGCAGCGCTCGGTGTAAACGGAAAGGGTATCGCCGATCATCCTCCGTCACGGGACTTCGTAGGACAACCAAAGCTAACTGTCCGCATGGCCGCGAGAATTCAGGGATTTCCTGACGATTGGAAGTTTACCGGCAGGAAAACAGCTGCATATCGGCAAGTCGGAAACGCTCTACCGCCACCGCTGGCGTCTGAAGTGGCTAATGCAATCTCTATTGCGTTAGCCACAGCTTTGAGAGAAGCGCGCTATGGGTAACAAGAAGGGGAAGGCATCAAGGCGGCGTTTGCGCGAATATTTTTTGGCGAACATTGGCCGTATAATGGATTCTGAGGAACTTCGGCAAGTTGCAGGGATTTCGGAGTGGGCAAGGCGGGTTCGCGAACTCAGAGGAGAGGAAGGGTATCGCATACTAACACATGCCGACCGTTCAGATCTGAAGCCCGGCCAATATCTGCTTGAAGAACCAAAGCCTCAGCCGGCCTTCGAGCGAGCTATCTCAAAGGAAACTCGGGCGTTTGTCCTGGACCGGAATGGATTCACCTGCCAAATGTGCGGGGCCGTTGCTGGAGACGATCATCCGTATGATCCAGGCCGTAAGACCCGGCTCCATATAGGTCATATCCTCGACAAATCTCACGGTGGAACCGACGATCCTGCAAATCTTCGGGCGTTGTGCTCAGTGTGTAATGAAGGCGCAGCCAACATTACACTTGAGCGGCCGTCGAAGGTGAAACTTCTCACACAGGTCCGCCGCGCCGCGCAGGTAGACCAACTTGCAGTTCTCAAGTGGCTCCAAGAAAAGTATCGGCCAAAAAAGAAGGACAATGGTTGATAAGCTTAGTGCGGTAGATCGAAGCAAAAACATGGCTGCGATCCGCAGCAAGGATATGAAGCCGGAACTTGTTGTTCGGAAATTAGCGCACGGACTTGGATTCCGCTTTCGGCTTCATCGTAGAGATTTACCCGGCAAGCCAGACCTCGTCTTTCCCAAATATAAAGCGATAATTTTCGTTCATGGATGCTTTTGGCATCAGCACGCCGTCGCCGGCTGCCTAGACGGAAAACAACCGAAATCCAACTCAGGCTATTGGGCGCCTAAACTAGCCCGGAATGTCGAGCGTGACGCGATAAACAGAGCGAGCCTGGAAAGGGATGGCTGGCGGGTCTTAGTTATTTGGGAGTGTGAAACCAAGAAGCTCGGCTTACTCGCTTCGAAAATCGCAGCATTCTTATACGAACCGTCATAAGCTGCGGCCTCATTTCTTCTTGTGGTATTATAATACCGCAAAAACCTATGTTTTTGCGAAACGAACCCAATAGGGTAAATCAGCAGTTTACGGTGGCGACCGCAAATCGAACGGCCGCTGTCCATTCGCTGCGCAGACGTCATAGGGGAAAGCGCCCCGAGACAATGAGCGGACGACCCGCGACCGGCCCCGCGTAGGGGTAGGCCCAGCAAGCGAGCGCCGGCCCGCGCAGGAGCTTCGCCTCAACGACATCGCGATAGAAGAGGTCGGGCTTGGAGCCCACGCCGCCGCAGCCTTCATAGGCGTCGAGCGCGGCCAGAAGCGCGGCGTTGCGCACCAGAAAGACTTCGCCGTGGATCTTGCCGGGACAGGCCGCGTCGAACGCCGCGCCAGGAAAGCGCCCGAGATTGTACAGCCGCCCGCGCGCCCACGCCTCACCCACGAAGCTCGCCCGCGCCTCAAGGAGCCGCGCATAAGGGCTGCGGCTCGCGCGCATCAGCGTGCCGTAGACGAACAGGTGCTTCGGTTCATCCTCGCTCATGGCTTGACGATCACCTTGCCCTTGATGCTCCGCGCCTCCATGGCGCGCAACGCATCCGCCGTTTGCGCGAGAGGGACCACGCGGTCGATATGCGGACGGATTTTGCCCTCCGCGGTCCATTGCAGGAGACGCCCGATTTGCTCGCGGAAGCGGGCCGGGTTCAGCGCCACATGGCGGCTGAAGAACACGCCCGCGATGTCGCAGCCCTTCAAGAGCACAAGATTGAGCGGCATTTTCGGGATGTCGCCCGCCGCAAAGCCGACCACGAGATAACGGCCCTCCCAGGCGATGCCGCGAAGCGCGGGCTCGGCATAAGCGCCGCCGATGCAATCGTAGATCACATCCGGGCCTTGGCCGCCGTTGAGCGCGCGCACCGCGCTCTTAACATCGGCGCCTGCGAGATTGAGAAGCTCGGCCGCGCCGCGCTCGGCGCAGACCTTCAGCTTGTCGTCCGACGCTCCCGCCGCGACAACGCGCGCGCCAAGGGAGGCCGCGACCTCCACGGCGGCGAGCCCCGCGCCGCCCGTCGCGCCAAGCACGAGCACGGTCTCGCCTGGGCGCGCCCGCCCGCGATCCTCCAGCCCGTGCAGCGCGGTGCCGTAGGCGATGGGGAGCGAGGCGGCGGCCTCGTCCGAGACGCCCTCCGGCAAAGGAATGACGCGATCGGCGGGCGCAATCGCCTCTTCGCGGCAACCGTTGCAGCCGATATAGGCAAGAACGCGCTGGCCTGCCGTCAGCCCTTCGACACCCGACCCGAGCCGCGCGACCGTTCCCGTAAGCTCTCCGCCCGGCGAGAAGGGCAGCGCCGGCTTCGTCTGATATTTGCCGCGCACGATCAACGTATCGAAGAAGTTCAGCGCGACCGCCGATACCCGGATGGCGGCCTCTCCCACGCCCGGCTCCGCGGCCGGAATATCGCAGAACTCAAGCGCGTCCGGCCCATCGAGGGACTTGCATAGAACTGCTTTCATCGCCTACCTCAATCGGGACGCTTTTACTCTTACGCGAAACACGAGCATGCGCGGATACTTCGCCATCGGCGCCGAACGGATATCGAAGCCCATGAATTTGGGCAACCTCTTGCGTTCGGCGCATGCCTTCGGCGCGAAATTCTTCTTCACCATCGGAGCGCATCCTCGCGCTTTCGAGGCGAAGTCGGACACCTCGAAGGCGGCGCATCATCTGCCAGTCTATCACTGGGCGAACGCGGACGAGATGACGCTGCCGCTTCGGTGCAAGCTCGTCGGCGTGGAGCTGATCGAAGGCGCAACCGAGCTTCCCGCGTTCCGTCACCCGCTTCATGCGGCCTATGTGCTCGGCCCGGAGCTGGGCGTGTTGTCCGACGGGCTTCTCACGCGCTGCGATCATGTGATCAAAATTCCGACGGCTTTTTGCATCAACGTCGCCATGGCGGGGGCCATCGTCATGTACGATCGGGTGCGAAGCCTCGGCTCGTTTCCGGATCGCATGGAGACGCCCGCGCCGCTGCTGAAAACCCGAAGCGAAAAAACACCGGGCGCGCGGTAAGCAAGGCCACCGATTAGGCTTGACGCTGGAGGCAAGATTAACAAAGGGTGACGCGCATCTGACAAAACGGAACTCACGCATGCGGCGCCACCTCCTGCTTCCGGCCTTGCTCCTGACGGCCTTCGTCCCGCTTGCCGAGGCGCAGCAAACCGAACCGCAACAGCCCGTGCCGCAGCCCTCGCAGGCGCCAAGGCCGGCCGCGCCGAAGCCGAAACCGAAGCCGCCCGCGGCGAAGAAGCCCGCGCCGGCCGCTCCCGAAGTCAAGGCGAAGCTTCTGGAGAGGGTCAAGGACTGGGCGGTTTACATCTTCGAGAGCGGCGAAAGCCGCGTGTGCTTCGCCGCAGCCGCGCCGTCTGACATGCAGCCGAAAACCGCCAAGCGCACGCCCGTCGTCTTCTATGTCACGACCTGGCAAAAAGAAGGCGTTCACGACGAGATCAGCGTGAAGCTGGGCTATGCGATGAAGGCCAACGCCACGGCTACCGTAACCGTGGCGGGCCAGAGCTTCTCGCTTACAGCCGACGAAGACAAAGCCTATGCGAAAGACCCCGCGGAGGAGCGGAAATTGCTCGCCGCCATGACGGCTGGCGGCCCCATGATCGTGAAGGCGACGCCTGCGAAAGGCGCCGCCACCACCGATCAATACTCGCTCGACGGCCTTGAACTCGCGGTCCAAAAGGTGCGGGAAGCCTGCCCTTAAAATTGTCGATGGCCGGCTTGCCCGCCACGTATATAGCTACTTGCTAGCCGCCACGCGGTCCGCTCAGGCTGGTTCCATCAATTGCGCCCGCCCCCGCGGAGGATATGCGGCTGCTCGCGCCACAGCTTCCTCGCGGCCCTTTCGGCGTGGAACGGCCCGGTGAATTCGACCCCTTCGAGGCTGTTGAAGCCATAAAGCGCGGACATGAAGCGATATGCGGACCCGTGGCTTGGCTGGCGGACGATGATGCCCACAGCGGCGCCTTGCAATTCAATGACGTAGGCGTCTGACATGCTGGTCTCCCCTCGCCGGAAAGAAGCCGGCGGCATAAAGCTGATCGATGTTTGAGAGAACGCTCTGCCTAGATAGAGAAACACGTCGCGAAGCGGCGGAATGAATCCCGCAGGATTTACACGTCATGGCTGTGGACCGCCGCATAGACTTACCCCGGTTGCAAGCGGCCGAATCATCTCATAAGGCCCCCGCTGCGGCAAAGACTATTTTGATGCTTGAATCGGTTTGGCCTTTCTAGAAGCGAAGCATTTCTGCTACCGTCGCACAAATATGAAAATCCATACCCGGGAGAAATCCGATCTCACCCCTCATGGCGTCAAAGACGGTGAAAATAGCAAAATTTTTGCCTGGTTGAATAGTCGCCCCTAAAAGCCGCTCTTTTGATCGCGATCAAAGCCGGACCCGGTTGGCTCGTTCATAAGAGGCCCACTTACCGCGCTCCCTTCGAAGCGCCATCTTCCAGTATCGACGCCCCGCAGCTTTCCGGTTATGACATCAGCGATGGAGTCTTGCTTATGAGCGAGGCGATAGCAGCAATCACGGCTGACGGCCTGGACGCGCTTTTCAGCGCGCTCGCCGCTCGCAAATACAAGGTTCTCGGTCCAACGGTTCGGGACGGCGCCATCGTCTATGACGAAATCGCCGCCGCTGCCGCCCTTCCGGCTGGCTGGACCGATCGGCAGGACGCCGGGCGGTATCGCCTCGAACGCCGCGAAGACGACGCGCTTTTCGGCTACGCCGTAGGGCCGCATTCATGGAAGCGCTTCCTGCATCCGCCGATGCAGACGATCTTCAAGGCGAAGAAGAACGGCGACGCGCTTGAGATCGTCCCGCCCGAAAGGCCGGCGCAAAAGTTCGCCTTTATAGGCGTTCGCTCTTGCGAACTTCATGCGATCGCCATTCAGGACAAAGTTTTCCTCGATGGGCCCTATGCCGACGCGGGCTATGCGGCGCGGCGGCGCGGCGCCTTCATCGTCGCCGTCAATTGCGCCGAAGCTGGCGGGACCTGCTTCTGTGTGTCCATGAAGACCGGACCGAAGGCCGATTCTGGCTTCGACCTGGCGCTCACCGAGCTGATTGGCGAAGGCCGTCATGAGTTCCTGATCGAAGCGGGTAGCGCGTCCGGAGAGGAATTGCTCGCCGAACTGCCGAAGAGGCCCGCCACGGACGCCGACCTCGAAGCCGCGGCGGCGGTTGTCGCGCGCACGGCGAGCCGCATGGGACGCAGCCTCGATACGGACGGCATAAAGGCGCTTTTGCAAGACAATCCCAACCATCCGCGCTGGGAGAACGCCGCAGCGCGGTGCCTCGCCTGCGGGAACTGCACCAACGCTTGCCCGACCTGCTTCTGCACCACGGTGGACGATCACGGCGATCTGACCGGCGCATCGGCAGAGCGCGTGCGCAAGTGGGACTCCTGCTTTACGCTCGATTTCTCCTATATCCACGGCGGCAGCGTCCGCCAGAGCGGAAGCTCGCGTTACCGGCAATGGATGACCCACAAGCTTGCGAGCTGGTATGATCAGTTCGGAACGTCGGGATGCGTCGGATGCGGCCGCTGCATCACCTGGTGTCCCGTAGGCATCGACATAACCGAGGAAGCCGCAGCGATCAGGGCGGCCCCATTAGCCCGCACGGAGGATCACAATGGAGGGACTTGAGCGCATTCTGAGTGAGCATCCATTCTTCTCAACCTTTCCGAAGGAGCATCAGCAGCTGCTCGCCGGCTGCGCAAAGAACCACCGCTTCAACGCCGGGCAATTTCTCTTCCACGAAGGCAGCCCCGCCAACGAATTCTTCCTGATCCGGCATGGCAGGGTTGCGCTTGAGATCGTGGCGCCGGGCCGCGAGCCCATTGTCTTCGAGACGTTGCAAGACGGCGATATCGTCGGCGCGTCCTGGCTCGTGCCCCCCTACAGGTGGGTGTTCGACGCCCGGGCGGTAGATTTGACCCGCGCTATAGGCATGGATGCTGCATGTCTTCGCGGGAAATGCGAGGCGGATCATGATCTCGGCTACGAGATGATGAAGCGCTTTCTTCCCATCCTTGTAGGACGGTTGCATGCAACAAGACTTCAGATCATCGACGCCTGCCATAAGCATTGACGAGACGCCGAGCGACTCGTTTGTGCCGCAGCTCTATCGCGTGACGCGCGTCGCGCCGGAGATTCCGGACGTCGTGACCCTCGACATCGCGCCCCTGTCCGGGCAGCGGCCCGCCTATACGGCGGGGCAATTCAACATGCTCTATGTCTTCGGCGTCGGCGAGATCGCCATAAGCATGAGCGGCGATCCGGCCGACGAGAGCCGCTTCGTGCACACCATCCGCGACGTCGGCAAGGCGAGCGGCGCGATGACCCGCCTCAAGGAAGGCGACGTGATCGGCGTGCGCGGCCCTTTCGGGACGGGCTGGCCCGTTCATGAGGCGGAGGGCCTGGACGTCGTCATGGTTTCGAGCGGATGCGGGCTCGCGCCGCTGCGCCCCGCCATCTACCACGTCCTCGCGAACCGCGAACGCTATGGTCGCGTTTCGATCCTGCTCGGCTTTCACAGCCCCCACGATCTTCTCTTTCGCCAGGAGTTCGAGCAGTGGCGCCGCCGGCTCGACGTGGATCTCTTCGTAACCGTCAACCACGCGGACCGCAGCTGGCGCGGCAATGTCGGCGGGGTCCAGGTGCAGGCGTTCATCAAGCGCGCGAATTTCGACCCGAAGGAAACGCTCGCCATGGTGTGCGGCCCCGAGATCAAGATGCGCTACATGGCGTCTTCGCTTCGCGATTCGGGCGTGCCCGAGGATCGCATCTATTTCTCGATGGAGCGCAATATGAAATGCGCGATGGGGCTGTGCGGCCGTTGCCAGTTCGGCCCCGATTTCGTTTGCAAGGACGGCCCCGTGCTGCGGTTCGACAAGATCTCGCGCATCCTCGCCGTCCGGGAGATTTGACATGGGCGAGCGAACACGCCCCAGGCTTGCGGTTTGGAAATTTGCGTCCTGCGACGGATGCCAGCTTTCGCTGCTCGACCTGGAGGACGAACTCTTGACGCTGGCGGCGGAAATCGAGATCGCGAATTTTCCCGAGGCGTCGAGCGCGATCTCCGCCGGGCCCTACGATCTGTCGCTCGTGGAAGGCTCGGTCACGACGGCGCACGACGCCGAGCGCATCAAGATGGTTCGCGAGCAGTCGAAGTTCCTTGTCACCATCGGCGCCTGCGCGACCTCGGGCGGCATCCAGGCGCTTCGGAACTTCGCCGACGTGAACGACTTCATTGCCGCCGTCTACGCCTCGCCCCAATATATCCACACGCTTGCAACTTCAACGCCGATCTCGGCGCATGTGAAGGTGGACTACGAGCTTCAGGGCTGCCCGATCAATAAGGAGCAGCTCGCGGAGGTGATCTCCGCCTATCTCGCCGGGCGCAAACCGCAGATCCCATCCTACAGCGTGTGCATCGATTGCAAGCTGCGCGGAACGCCATGCGTGATGGTGCAAGGCATCCCCTGCCTCGGCCCCGTGACGCATGCCGGCTGCGGCGCCATTTGCCCCGCTTTCCGGCGCGGATGCTATGGCTGCTTCGGCCCGATGGAGACGCCAAACACGGCCGCGCTCGCGCATGAGTGGGCCGCCCTTGGCGCCTCTCCCCGCGATATTCATCGCGCGTTCCGCACTTTCAACGCGGCAGCGGAGCCGTTCCGCAAAGAGAGCGACGCTCATGGCGACTAAGTCGATCCTGGTTGATTACCTCGCCCGCGTCGAAGGCGAGGGCGCACTCGACCTTCAAATCTCGGACGGGCGCGTAACCTCCGCGCAGCTTCGCTTCTTCGAGCCGCCGCGCTTTTTTGAGGCATTCCTGCGCGGGCGCGGCTATCAGGAAGTCGCCGACATCGTCGCGCGCATCTGCGGCATTTGCCCCATCGCCTACCAGATGAGCGCGATGCATGCGATCGAGCAAGCGTTCGGCGCGAAGGTCGAGGGGCAGCTGCGCGCGCTTCGCCGGCTCATCTATTGCGGCGAGTGGATTGAAAGCCACGGCTTGCATGTGGTGATGCTGCACGCGCCGGACTTCCTGGGCTTCCCCGACGGGATCGCAATGGCGCGCGATCACGGGGCAATGGTCAAGAACGGCCTTGCGATCAAGAAGGCCGGCAATGAAATCATGCGCGTGCTGGGCGGGCGTGAAATCCATCCCGTGAGCGTGAAGGCGGGCGGCTTCCATCGCGTGCCCAGCCGCGCCGAGCTTGCGCAGCTGGCGGAAACTTTGAAGCGCGCGCGCGACCTCGCCGTAGGGCAGGCGCGCTGGGTGGCGACGTTTCCGTTCCCGGATATCGAGCGCGATTACGAGTTCGTGGCGCTGCGGCATCCGGATGAATACCCCTTCAACGAGGGCCGGCTTGTCTCCAGTCGCGGGTTGGACATCGACATCGCGGACTATGATAGCGAGTTCGAGGAGCAGCACGTCTCCCATTCGACGGCGCTGCACTCCGTGCTGAAGAAACGCGGCGCCTATCTGGTCGGGCCGCTCGCCCGCTATGCGCTGAACTTCGATCGCCTGCCAGCATCGGTTCAGGGGCTCGCCCGCGATACCGGACTCGGCCCCATCTGCAGGAACCCGTTCCGCAGCATCGTGGTGCGCGCCGTCGAAATTGTCTACGCCTTCGAGGAAGCGCTGCGCATCATCGCCGAATACGAGCCGCCAGCAGCGGCGTCGGTCGCGCTTGAGCCGCGCGCGGGCGTCGGCTTCGGCTGCACCGAGGCGCCGCGCGGCATTTGCTGGCACCGCTACGAGTTCGAGCCGGACGGCACGGTCAAGACCGCGCGCATCGTGCCGCCAACCTCGCAGAACCAGCCGAGCATCGAGGCCGATCTTGCGGCGGTAGCGGAGACGGTTATCGACGAGCCGGACGACGCGATCCGCCACGTGTGCGAGCAGACGATCCGCAATTTCGATCCCTGCATCTCCTGCTCAACGCACTTCTTAAAGCTTAACATCCGCCGCTCATGACGGCCGCGGCAAGAACCGTGCTGGTGGCCGCGCTTGGCGCCCCGGATTGCGGCGACGATGGGGTTGGACACGCCGTGGCGCGGTTGCTTGAGGGGCGCCTTCCGCCTGGACCGCGCGTGCTCGCCCGGCGCGGCGACATGCTTGCGCTGATCGACGACTGGGCCGGCTGCGACGCATTGATCTGCATCGACGCCGCCGCCGCGCCGGACGCCGAGCCAGGCCGCATTCACAGGTTCGACCTCGCGAAGGAGAGCCTGCCGCAAGACCTTTCCTTCACATCCAGCCATGCCTTCGGCCTGCCGGAAGCGATTGCGCTCGCCCGCACATTGCAGCTCGCGCCGGAGACGATCGTCGTGTACGCGATCGAGGGGCGGCGCTTCGATGCGGGCGCGGCCATGACTCCGGAAGTTTTGGCCGCCGCCGCGGAGGTTGCGGATCGTGTGGCCGAGGAAGTTCGCGAGCTTTCAGAGAACGACCGAACCGGGGCCGGCAACCTCGGCGGCAAGACAGCGGAGCGGCGCACGGTTCGCGTTCGCATTACGGGGCGCGTGCAAGGCGTCTCTTACCGCGCCTGGGCCGAGCGCAACGCCGTGGCGCTTGGCCTCGACGGCTGGGTGCGCAACACGCGAGACGGCGCCGTCGAGGCGCTTTTCTCGGGCGCGGACGAGGCTATCCACGATATGCTGACGCGCTGCCAGAAAGGCCCCCCCTTAGCGGCGGTCGAAAAAGTCGCGATCGTCGAGGAGGTCGGCGCGGCGCCCACCGGCTTCGCCGTCTTGCCGGCTGCTTGACAAGGGCCGCGAGCCTGCCGCCCGCCGCAAGCCTGATGCAAGAATACAACTCCTGTGATGAATCGGGCCTTCTCCATAGCGGGAAGGCTTCCGGGCCTTCGCCTCGGCCCCGATTGAATTTACACTTTTTTAGAAGCAGTGATTCGCTTGCAACTTCAGGTAGTCTAAAATATGGCGTCGTCGCGTAGAGTGAGTTTCCCTAGGGGACCGGCTTAGGAGGCGTATGCCGCCTCGAAGCCAGCACATCGGCGGAGCGAGGCGGGCATGAAGCTCTTTCAGATTATCGCAAGCGCACAGGGCGCGCGCATCTTCGCGCACATGGGGCAGGCGTTCGGGTTTGGCGATGAATTGATGGCGCAAGCCGTGCGGTACTTCATTCCTCCCATCGCCAAAGCCATCGAGAAGCGCTCGCAAACGCCCGAAGGCCTTATTTCAGTGCTCGAATTTTTGGGCTCGCGGCGCTACGACCGCTTCCTGGAAGACCCAAGAATTTTTGGCCATGCGCAAATCGCCAAGGAAGGCCAGCGCATCCTCGAATTTCTTTTCGTGCGCGATGCGCGCGTCCAGAAGATCGTCGAGAACCGCGCCCGGGTTTTGCCCATCGACCCTGTCGCCCTCGAAAAGCTGTTTCCTTACGTTGCGGTGCTCGTCATCGGCGCCGTTGAGGTGAGGACGCGCCGGCCCCTGGGCGTGATCCTCTATCGCGTCACAAAGGGAGCGACGGACGACCGCGCAATTGCAAATCCGTTCCTCGCGCTGGTGCAATATCTGAAGAAGCAGGAGCGCGCGCAGAAAGATCAGCGGCGGCGGCTGTTCGCCTTCTTCGGCGCTGGCGCGGCGAGCCCCGCCAAAAAAGCTGAGCCCGAGGACGCGCCGTCGGGTTTTTACCAGTCCGCCTGAGCACGCAAGCCTGCGAGCTCAAACGGCGCTCTGCGCTGCGAGTTCCGCGACATGGTTGGCGACCTGCTGATCTTCGGCTGAGGCCAGGCCGCTAATGCCCACCGCGCCGATGATCGCTCCTTCGGCGTTCTTGATGACGCTGCCGCCCGGCAACGCCGTGAGCCGTTCATCGCAAAAGTACGACAACGCAATGTTTTCGCGGCGCAGACGCTCAAGCAGGGCGTCCGTGTTCACTTGCATGCGCGCGGCGCTGTAGGCTTTTCCTTGAGATATGGCGATGCCGCGAAGCGGCGCGCCTTCCGCCCGCTGGAAAGCGACGAGGAATCCTGCCGCGTCACAAATCGCCACGCAAACCGGGCGGCGGTAATCGGCTGCGGCCTTTTCGATGGCGCACTTGAGGAGTTCGTTCGAGCGTGGCGAGCTGAGGCTGGTCATCGACTTGCTGTCCTGGCTTATTTCACCGTTGAAGATTGGGCGCGTGCGGCGTCGTGCCGCTGGCGATCCCGTAACTTCCTGTGCACCGATTTCCGGGCGCGGTCTACCGGAACCACATCCACGCGGTTGCCCTGCGGTTGCAGCACAACGTCAAGCTCCAACTTCATCGCGTGCAGCGAAAGATGCGGTGTCTCTCGCAGCCGCCGCTTGGCTGCGAGCCAATCTTGTATTTCGATCGACTCGAACAGCGCGTTCAGGCCGCGGTTCCCCGCGAGGAGTTTTGTGCGAGAAGCAGAGCACGGAATTCCTGCGCCGCACTCGATAAACGTTTGTCCGTCCGGTGTACTACGTACCAATGACGGATTATCGGGAAGCCCTCGACGCGCAGGACGGTCACGCGCTTACTCTCCAGCTCGAGCTCGATCGTCTGGGCTGGCACGATGCCCAGGCCCAGCCCCGCCTGCACCGCCTGCTTGATCGCTTCGTTGGTGTTGAACTCGCAGCCGGGCCGATACTCAACGCCCAGCTCCGCGAAATACCGCTCCATCGCGGCGCGGGTGCCGGAGCCCGGCTCGCGGATCACAAGGGTCTCCTCGCTGAGTTCCGCCGCCGTAACCTTGTTTCGCCCAGCGAGCTTGTGGTTCTGGGCCGCGATCACCACAAGCGGATTGTGCATGAACCGCTCCGCTACGACGTCCACGCCGCCTGGGGGTCGCCCCGTGATTGCGAGTTCCGTGCGGTTGTCGGCGAGCGCCGAAAGCACCGCTTCCCTATTCTCCACCGTCAGGCTTATGCGGACGCCTGGATGCTTTCCGGTGAAGGCCGCGATAATCGGCGGCAGGAAATAGTTCGGCGTCGATACAACAGCGAGCCTCAAAATGCCTCGATCCAGGCTACGGAACTGGTCCATAGCCGCATTGAGCTCCCCCATCTTAGCCGCAATGGCCTGGGCGTGACCACGCAGCTCGTGGCCGGCTTCCGTCAGGAACAGCCGCTTGCCGATCTGATCGATGAGCGGCAACCCGATCTGCTCCTCAAGCTGCTTGATCTGCATCGACACCGCCGGCTGCGTAAGGTGAAGTTCGCCGGCCGCGCGGGAGATGGAGCTGTGACGCGCAACGGCTTCGAAGATGCGCAGGTGACGAAGCGTAATGTGCATGGGCATGTCCCGGACTAGGATGCAGCCGAAACTATAGCAAAAAAATTGCGTGTCTGCATGAGCGCTCCACGCTCCCGCTGATGCTAGCATAAAGATTACTGAATTTCTTTCTGTCTCCGGCCCGCTTACTCTCCTTTCAAGGCAGCTAGGAAGTAAAACCCTAACAGGGTTTCTGGAAGGCGAGGAGAAAGCCGTGTCAGCGAAGACTTATCAGGCCGGCGTAAAAGATTACGCCAAATCATACTGGACGCCAAACTACGTTCCCCTGGATAGCGACTTGCTTGCGGTCTTCAAGGTGGTTGCGCAGCCGGGCGTGCCCAGGGAAGAAGCGGCGGCTGCGGTCGCCGCGGAATTGTCCACCGGGACGTGGACCACGGTCTGGACCGATCTTCTGACCGACCTCGATTACTACAAAGGCCGCGCCTACCGGATCGAGTCCGTGCCAGGCGATGCGAACGCCTTCTACGCCTTCATCGCTTACCCGTTGGACCTTTTCGAGGAAGGGTCCGTGGTCAACGTTTTGACCTCACTCGTCGGCAACGTCTTCGGTTTCAAGGCGATCCGCAGCCTTCGCCTCGAAGACATCCGTTTCCCCCTCGCCTATGTGAAAACCTGTGGCGGGCCGCCGAACGGCATCCAGATGGAGCGCGACAGGCTGAACAAGTATGGGCGCCCCCTTCTCGGCTGCACGATCAAGCCGAAGCTCGGCCTTTCGGCGAAGAATTATGGCCGCGCCGTGTACGAATGCCTCCGCGGCGGCCTCGACTTCACGAAGGACGACGAGAACATCAACAGCCAGCCCTTCATGCGCTGGCAGCATCGCTTCGAATTCGTGATGGAGGCGGTTCTCAAGGCGGAAGCCGAAACGGGCGAGCGCAAGGGACACTATCTCAATGTGACCGCGCCCACCCCTGAGGAAATGTACAAGCGCGCCGAATTCGCCAAGCAACTCGGCGCCCCGATCATCATGCATGACTTCCTCACCGCCGGCTTCACCGCGAACACGGGCCTTGCGAACTGGTGCCGCGAAAAGGGGATGCTGCTCCACATTCACCGCGCGATGCACGCCGTGCTCGACCGGAACCCGCTTCATGGGATCCATTTCCGCGTGCTCACAAAGTGCCTGCGCCTGTCTGGCGGCGATCACCTCCATTCCGGCACCGTCGTCGGCAAGCTCGAAGGCGACCGCGAGGCAACGCTAGGCTGGATCGATCTCATGCGCGAGCCCTTCGTGCCTGAAAACCGGGGACGCGGCATCTTCTTCGACCAGGACTGGGGCGCGATGCCCGGAGTGATGCCTGTCGCCTCAGGCGGCATCCACGTGTGGCACATGCCGGCGCTGGTGACGATTTTCGGGGACGACTCCTGCTTGCAGTTTGGCGGCGGCACGCTGGGTCATCCTTGGGGCAACGCGGCAGGCGCGCATGCCAACCGCGTCGCGATGGAGGCTTGCGTCGAGGCCCGCAATCAGGGGCGGCAGGTTGAGCGCGAGGGGCGGGACATTCTCACCGAGGCGGCGCAGCACTCGCCTGAACTGAAGATCGCGATGGAGACCTGGAAGGAGATCAAGTTCGAGTTCGACGTGGTGGACAAGCTCGACGCAGCTCCCCAGCCGCTGCGGCGCGTAGTTTAAGCCCAATAAGAAATTCCAGACGTGGAGTGAAACAAATGCCCGAAGTGAATGCATACAAAGCTACCGAACGCCGCGGCGAAACCTTCTCCTATCTGCCGCCGATGACGCCGGAGCGCATGCGAAAGCAGATCGCGTTTTTGATTTCCCAAGGGTGGAACCCGGCGATCGAGCACACGGAACCGGAGAAAGCGTTCTCCAGCTTCTGGTATCTCTGGAAGCTACCCTTTTTCGGCGAACGGTCGGTCGAAAGGATCGTCGCGGAACTGGAAGCCTGCCATCGGGCGAACCCGCGCAACCACGTGCGCCTCGTCGGCTACGACAACTACTCGCAGTCGCAAGGCACTGCGTTCATCGTTTACCGCGCCGGCGCGCGCTAGCCCGTAGATCCATCAACTTTTGGCCCTAACTCCAGAGATCTCAATGTCCTCGGAACCCTCTTCTGCGCAAACTGGCCGCGCCGCCTCAATCGCAAGAAGGCAGGCGTTGGCCGCTGGCAAAAGCGCACTGCCGCCAGCACAGGAGCGACGCGCCAACGGGAAGCGAGCGCCCGTTAAACTTGAGCGTATTCTTACCGGACCGGCTCAGGGCGCGGCCCCAGAAAAGCTGCCCGAGATTACGGTGACTGCCGAGCCTGTTCATGCCGAGCCCGCAAGCTGCGGCCATGGCTCATGCCGCGATCAGGCTCGCGCCCGGCGCGCAGATCTAAGCAAGCGCGGCCGTGGAGACGCGCCGCCCGCCCCTCCGAGCCGGCCAGGCCGCAAGGGCGTTCTGGAGTACGCCCCGAAGGTGGTCGAATCTCTGACGCAAAAAGGGCAGCGTCTCACGGGCATTCACACCCATCACGCGGCTTCGGTTACCGGTTCTGAGCGCGGCGTCGCTATGCCGGTGTCCGGCACGCAATATATCGGCGCAGATAGCGGCGGGGCTTGGCGATCCGTCAGCCCGAAGGTCGGACATGTCCGCACGCAAGCTGGGTTAGTCGTTTCCGGCACGCTGGTGCGCAGCAATGTCAGCATTACCGGCGACGAATCCGGCAGCGCGATCGCGATTACCGGCGAAGCGGATCAGAGGCCCGAGGACGACTTGACGAGCCGCAGCAATGGCTTCGCAAGCGCGCAGTTTCAGCGTCAGGCCGATCCACATGGGCAAACCGTGTTCGGCACGAACCTGGGACGCGCAGGACGGCGCTCCCGGCAGCGGCCAGCGGCGATTGAAGCCACTGAAGGCGGCTTGCCGGTCTCGGGCTCGCCGGTCGGCCGAAGCCCCCAAGTTACCGGCGATGAAGATGGCGCTTTCCGCCTCGTGACCGGAGACCAGTACGTGACTCCGGCGGAGCGTCAAGCCGGGTCTGGCGCACCCGCTCCCCATGGCGCCGACCGGCTTGACCCGGTCACCGGCGCAAAGGTGAGCATCGCCCAGACCTGGGGATTGCAGACGGTCACGGGCGCCGATGTTGAGCACAACCCGCTCGTGACGGGAGACGCGCGCGGCTCCTGCTCTGTCATAACGGGCAGCCAGTACCAAGGCCCTGCAACAATTGAAGGCTGGTGCGAGGATTCGGTTGCCGCGGGAGCGGTCGGCCGGCTTGGCCGCCGCTCAGCCATCGCCCCGGTTACTGGCGATACCCCCGTCCACGATACTGGCATTACGGGAACTGCGCGCGGGGCCGGGCGCGACATAAGCGGCACGCCCTATTATCGCGAAGAACCAGATGCGCCGCTTATTTCCGAGGAACCCGTGGCGGACATTAGCCAGAGGTTCTCCGTGGCTTCGCCTCAGCGCCGCGCGCATCTTAAAGCGGCGAAGGCTGCTGCGCCTCAAAAAACCATCACAGGGTCTTTCGCAATAGGGCACGACAAGATCACCGGGAACACGGAGTTTCTTTTCCGCCGGCGCGACATAGCTAACGGAGACGGCCGCGCCGGACACGCATCTCTGTCGGGCGAAGGCCGGACGGAAGGCCGCCGCGTCACCGGCGATGCTTGGTCCGACAACGCGAACGTCACCGGCACCGAGGGCGCCGCCGCCGCCGGGCGAAATCCAAGCGAACGGGCCGGCGAACGGCAAAGCTTCTCAGGATCGGGCAAATTCAAAGCGCTAGCGACGCGGGAGGACCCGAAGCAACTCGTCACCGGCATGTTCTACTTCTCCAAGAGCGGGGCGAAGGTCACGCTGTCCGGGGGGGCGCAAGGATGAGAACCGTAGCGCGAAACTTCAACCAAGCCCGGCTCAGTGCTTTGGCGCCTTGGGACCACAGAGCCTCCTTCGAAGCTTCATACCTGGCGAATGCTGAGCCGCAGACCGTCGAAGCGAACCCAGTCGCGATGGCCGCCGCCGCGCCGCAGCCATCGCTCTCGGGCACAGGACATCCTCTCGCGGATGACCGGGTCAGCACTTTGCTTTGGCGGCGCGCCGCTGAAATAGAGGCAGCTTTCGCGGCCATCGAACCGGCCTTGCGCTCGCTCGCTCCAGCCCAGTTCGACGACGCATTCCCGGAGCGCGCCAGCCAGGAGCTGCTAGACCGGCTCGGCGTCTCACTTCAGCCAGAGGAGCTCCAGGCGAGCTGGGCCGCGCCGCTTGACATGCGGCAGGTCTACGCGCGCTGCGTATTAGAGACGTTCTGCAACCTGATCGAGCGGGGTTTCGACCGCGATCTCGCCAATCTCAGCGAAGGAGAAAACGCCGAAGCTTTGATTCGCCGTTGGGGCTTCCACGCCATCGACATAACCCCTTGCGCCGACGGCCGTTTGAGCGGGGTTTTGGATTACATTCTTCGCATTCCGCCTGCGGTCGTAGCCTGCCGGAAGTCTTACGCCGGGGCCATGTTCGACGTAGCCGAGAGCTTGCGAAATTGGGAAACCGTGGAGCTGAAACGCTGGCGGGATGGATTGCCGAACCGGGCGAGCGAACCGACGCGCTACTTGAAGATTGGCGTTTACCATTTCAGCAGCGCAGACCCCTCGCATGAGGGCTGCGCGGCGCATGGCAGCGACGAAGCTCGCGCGGCGTCATCGGTTCTGGAGCGCCTGGAGCAATTCGAGCAAGCGTTAGAGGCGATCCATTCCTGTGGCGCTAGCGTGGCGATTTTGCTGGTGGGCGTCGACACCGACACGGATGCGATCCGCGTGCACATTCCGAACGCCGCAGGACAAATGTCGCCGGATCGCTTTGCCGATAGCAGACGCCTTTACAGCCTGACGCAAGGCATGGCCCGCAATGAGGCAAAGGCTGCGATCCGCGACGCCGTTGCGGTTTGCGCCGGCGTTCCCGCAGACGACGCCGCGACCGAAGGCATGCGCTGGTTCTGCGGCTACCTCCTGAAAAACAACATCGCCCAGGTCGACGCCGTGCTCTCGCGCCATGGGGGCCAATATGCGGACCGCGGCCACGCCGAGCGTCTGATCATTGCCGGCGATGCGGTTGACGACGTGCAACTGCGGAACCTCGCTTTCCAGGCGCAGATGGAGACAGTGGAAGAGGGCGCACGCGACCTCGATGTCGGCATTGGCATCCTTCATGAACTTCACGGGCGGCGCGGTCTGGCCGTGCCTTTGCTCGCGCATGTCCTCTACGACCCGCGCATTCCCGGCGGCTTCGAGCGCGCGCAACGCCGCGCCGGGCGTCTGAGCGGCGCGATATTGTCCCGTTACGCGGACCTTGGCGCCAGCGGCTTCCTGCACGTCCGCTGGCTGGTTCGCCCCCTGACATCTTTGGCCGGGGGAATCGGCGGGATTGGCGGCGCCTCATCGAATATGGAGCTCGCAGCATGAAGATTTGCCAAGTGGAAGGAACGCTCGTGGCGACGGCCCGTATCCCAGGCCTGCAAAACCGCCGCCTGCTGGTGGTGAAAGAGCGAGGAAGCGGTGGAAAGCAAGTCGCCGTCGATCCTGTCGGTTGCAAGAACGGCGACTGGGTGATCGTGGTCGGAAGCTCGGCGGCGCGCGATGCCGCCGGAAGCAAGGATTATCCGAGCGACCTCACCATCGTTGGCATTATCGACTACTGGGACGAAACCGCGGCGCAGCCAAGGAGAGTTGCAGATGCAAATACATAGAGTTGTGCGTGACCTTGTCACGACCAAGCGCAACTTCTGGCTCGCCGCAAAGTCTCTGCGCGTTGTCGAGGACGACCGCGGCAACCTCGAAGTCGCGCTCGATCCCGTTGGCGCGAAGCCCGGAGACTTCGTCATCACAATTGGGATTTCGGCGGCCCGCATCGCCGCCGGAAACCCGAACATCACCACCGATCTCACCATCGGCGGCATCATCGACCACTGGAGCGAGGAACGCTGGCGGAACTAGCTCCTTTGGACGGCGGCGTTCGGCCGTCCGCGACTTCAACTGCTTTAACACCGGAAAGGAAAAAGGAAATGGCAAGCGAGAAGATGGGCATTGCATTGGGAATGATCGAGACGCGCGGCCTCGTCCCGGCCATCGAGGCGGCGGACGCAATGACGAAGGCCTCCGAGGTGAGGTTGATCGGCCGGGAATTCGTCGGCGGCGGTTACGTGACCGTCATGGTGCGCGGCGAGACCGGAGCGGTGAATGCGGCGGTGCGCGCCGGGGCCGATGCCTGCGAGCGCGTCGGAGACGGTTTGGCCGCGGCTCATATCATCGCCCGCCCGCACTTGGAAGTGGAGCAAGTTCTTCCCGCGCCTGGCGCAGCTTGAGAAAGAAAAAAAGCGGTTAAGTCCGTCAGGGTGAAGGAGACAAAGAAATGGCAAGTGAAAAGATGGGCATTGCGCTCGGCCTCATCGAGACGCGGGGGCTTGTCCCCGCGATCGAGGCGGCGGATGCGATGACGAAGGCCTCCGAAGTGAGGCTGATCGGCCGGCAGTTCGTCGGCGGCGGATATGTGACCGTCATGGTCCGCGGCGAGACCGGCGCCGTAAACGCGGCGGTGCGCGCCGGGGCCGATGCCTGTGAACGCGTCGGCGACGGTTTGGCGGCAGCGCATATTATCGCGCGCCCGCATATGGAGGTTGAGCCCATTCTCCCGGCGCAGCCTGAAGGCAGAGGCCCGGGGCGAGATCTGACTGGAATTCCGCCGCGGCGAAAGCGGCCCGCTTCGCCGGCGCTTGCGGCGCCTGAAGTGGGATAGCCCGCGTCCCTTAGTAATCGAAAAATCAAGAAGCTTGAAGGGCCATGCCAGCAATGCCAGAGGCCCACAGCCCTCTGCTGTCTCTAGGGAGTTCAAATGCACGACACGTTGCCTTTGCCACAGCCGGAAGGGTGGAGACGCGTTGAGCGGCCGCCCTCGCTTTTCAGGCGTTTCGAGTTCAAATCGTACAGCGAGACGCGCGCGTTCCTGGATCGCCTCGCCGAGTTGTCGGAGGAGACGGATCTTTATCCCGATCTTGGCTTTGGACCGAAGCACGTCAACGTCACGATCCATGGGACGGGCGGCGGTCCGCTCGGCGCTGGGGAAGCCGAATTCGCAAGCCGCGCCGCTGAACTTGCCGGGGAGGCCGCGCCATGAGCGCCGAATTGCCAGCGGCGATGGTCCCGGCCGCGCTTCGGTGGCGTGCTCCGCCGCGCATCGCAAAACCAGACAAAGGCATTATCGATGTCGCCGCCAGCATCGTCCAAGCGCCGGACGGCCGCGTCTTGCTCGCTCAGCGGACCGCGCGCCAGGTCTCGGCGGGCTTCTGGGAACTGCCGGGGGGAAAAGTTGACGCCGGGGAAACGGCGCGGGAGGCAGCCGAGCGGGAACTGCAGGAAGAAGTCGGCATCAAGCCGCTCTCGATGCGGCCTTGGATCGCCTATGAGCATGCTTTCCCAACAAAACGAGTCCGGATTCAGTTTTTCCGCGTGGATGCGTGGGAGGGCGAGCCTCGCGGACTTGAAGGCCAGCGCCTGAGCTGGGTCGATCCGGCGGCTCCCTCTGTTGCGCCTCTTTTGCCGTCGAACGTCCGCGTTCTGCGCGCGTTCAGCCTTTCCCCTATCTATTTCGTGGTTCAGCCTCGAAACGACGTCGGGCGGCATTCATTTCTCGCTCAGCTGCCGGCTTTGCTGGCTCGCGGCATCCGGCTGATTCAGATCCGCGATCCACATACGTCTCCCGATCAGCGCATCGCCTTTGCCCGGCGCATCAATGCCATAGCCCGTCCATTTGCCGCCCGCATTCTTGTGACTGGGTCTGCCTTGGAAGCGCGTCGCGCGGGTCTTATCGGCGTGCATTCCACTACACATGCACTGCGCCGTCTATCGGAGCGGCCTCCAGTGCAATTGTGGGCCGCCTCATGTTGCGACGCCGCAGACCTTGCGCGCGCTGTTGCTCTCGGCGCCGACCTCGCCGTCGTTTCGCCGGTGCTGCCAACGCCGACTCACTCGGACCGGCCCGCGCTCGGTTGGGAGGGACTGCAACAGGTGGCGCAGGCCGCCCCGATCCCCGTTTTCGCGCAGGGCGGAATGACGCCCGCGCATCTGGAGCAGGCATTGCGCTTCGGCGCGGCGGGCATCGCCACAAGGTTCGTCGAAGCGTTCTCTCCCGGAGGCGAACATGCTCGCTAACGCTGTATGGAGTGCGGCGCTTGGACCGATTGTGCTGGTTTGCACGGCGATACTGCCGGCCAGCAGCCGGTCTGCGGCGGAACGTCTGAGCGTTACGCTCGCGGCGGCTTTCGCGGCGCTGATCGTCGCATTGGGCGGCCTGGCCGCTGTTTTCGTCTACGGCCCGATGCGCACGCCATTGATCGGAAGGGACGGGATTGGGCTAGGCCTATACCTCGATGCCTTAAGCGCGATCATGTTTGTGCTGGTTTCCTTCGTTGGGCTGATCGTCCTCAACTACAGCCGCAATTATCTCGATGGCGATCCGGGTCAGGTCCGGTTCATGCGCTGGCTGTGCCTGACGTTAGCCTCCGTGCTGATGCTCATCATTTCTGGCAATCTTTTTCAGTTCGCCCTGGCGTGGATTGCCACAAGCCTCAGCCTCCACCGGCTTCTGGTTTTCTATGGCGAAAGGCCCAACGCTGTTCTCGCCGCAAGAAAGAAGTTCGTGGCGAGTCGCTTGGGCGACCTCTGCCTGATCGGCGCTATGGCGTTGCTTCACAACACATTCGGGACCCTGGACTATGCTGCCACCTTTGCGGGGGCGGAAGCGATGCGCGTGAGCGGTCCCACGCCTGACGCGATCCAGGCCGCTGCGTTTCTCCTCGTCATTGCCGCACTTCTGAAATCCGCGCAGTTCCCCCTGCACGGCTGGCTCCTCGAGGTGATGGAAACGCCGACGCCGGTTTCCGCATTGCTCCACGCGGGCATCATCAATGCCGGCGGCTTTCTGGTGCTGCGTTTTGCGAATGTGATCGCGCTGTCCGTGCCGTCGCTCGATGCGCTGGCCCTGATCGGCGGGTTCACGGCTCTTTTCGGATCGGTGGTGATGCTTCCGCAAACCTCTATCAAGGTCTCGCTGGCTTATTCGACAATCGGCCAGATGGGCTTCATGATGCTGGAATGCGGGCTGGGCGCATTCTCCGCGGCCCTTCTCCATATCGTCGCACACTCCTGTTACAAGGCTCATGCGTTCCTCTCGTCGGGCAGCGTCGTTGACATCGCGCGAGCTTCATGGACGCCGAGCCCGGGCGGCAAGCCGCATCCAGCGCGGGTGATCATCGCGATCGCGGCGGTCCTTGCGGTGACGCTGGCCTCCAGCACAGTGTTCGGAGCGACGCCCGCCGAAGAGCCCGGCGTGTTCGTGCTCGGATCGATCCTCCTCCTTAGCCTGGTTCACCTCGTTTCGAACAGTATCGACGAACGCCCAAGCTTCTACGTCATCGGCCGTACGCTGGCGCTCGCCGGACTTGTGGCCGTCGCTTATTTCGGCCTCCAGCTTGGCGTGCAGAAACTTCTTGCCGGATCGTTCCCGCCGGTTAAGGCGCTCCGCGGGCCGCTGGACCTGGTCATCCTGGTTGTGGTCGTCTTCTCATTCTCCGCTCTGACTTTCTTCCAGAGCATGCTGCCGAGCCTCGCTGGAACGCCGAGATGGCAAGCGCTTTACGCTCATGTCTCCAACGGCCTTTACGTCAATACCCTGGCGAACCGCATGGCCCTGCGTTTCTGGCCGAGTCCGCCGCCGCGTGGGCCCATCAACTCTCCGACGTACGTCGAGACAGGAGCGCACGGATGAACGACGTTGCCACAACCACGCCAGACCTTGCGGCAGAAGCTGCCAAGACGACTGCCGCTGCGTCCCGCCATCGCTCCGAGATTGAGGCCGCGATCAAGAGGGCATGCAACAAGATCGCGCCGCTATGGCCGCTCAAGCATTTCGTTGCGGTGAACCCTTTCCTCGGCTTCAGCGGCCAAAGCTTTCACGCAACCTGCGCAACCCTGCGTCGGGTGGCGCGCGCCGACATGCTGATGCCGAGAGAGTTCTACCGGCGGTCGATTGCTGCCGGTTTCATCGCGGATCACGACATCGAAGCGGCGCTGGCGTCAGCGCCTGAGGATTGGCGCGTGCCGAGAACTGTCGCAGAACTGAAAGCGGCCGTCGCCCGCGAGCCGGCGCCAAGGCAGAAACCCAGCGCCGTCGTCGCCACAGTGGCCGACGTGCTCGATATGCTCTCTGAAGGCGAGCATAAGACCTCGCGCACCGCCTTCATGGTCGATGAGATCTCCAAGTGGTGCGCCGCCTATTTCGATGAAGGGCAATCGGTCTGGCGGCTTCCGTCGCGCGGGATGAGCCTCTATGCGGCTTGGCGCGCCTCAATGCGCTACGACCTCAACCCCGAAATAATGGGCGTGACCGGCTTCAGAAAATCGGTTGCCGAAATGCCCGCCGACCCTGTCGAGGCGATCATCGCGGTCGTGGACGCGCTCGGCATCCCGGAGCGCGCTGTTGAGGATTACCTGCACCGGTCTTTGTTCGACATCGGCGGATGGGCCGCCTATGCCCGATACCTTGTCTGGAACAGCGAGCTGTACGGGGAGAAGAACGATATGCTCGTCAAACTTCTCGCGGTGCGCCTGGTGTGGGGCTATGCGCTGTTCCGCGAGCGCAAGGACGCGGCCTTCAAGGAGGCTTGGCGGCGCGCGATGGAAGACGCCGCCACCCTTCCCAAAGATGAGTTGCTTGGGGACGACCCCGACTTCTGCATCGATATGGTGATGCAGGAAGCCTATGAGGGCGCTTATCAGCGCCGACTGCTCTACCGGCTCACGCAACCTCATTCACAAGCGGCCTGCGAACGGCCCAAAGTGCAGGCTGCCTTCTGCATCGACGTGCGCTCGGAGGTTTACAGGCGTGCGCTGGAAACGGTCTGCCCTGAGGCTGAGACAATCGGCTTCGCCGGCTTCTTCGGCTTCCCCATCGAATACGTTCCAATCGGCCATGTTAAGGGCGGCGCTCAATGTCCCGTGCTCTTAAAGCCCGCATTCGTTGTTTGCGAGGCTGTCGACCGTGCTTCGGATGACCAGGAAGCCGACATTCTCAATCTGCGGCTTCTGCGGCGGCGGGCCGCCAAGGTCTTGAAGTCTTTCAAGCTGTCGGCCGTGTCGTCGTTCATTTATGTCGAAACGGCGGGCCTCTTATTTGCAGGCAAAATTTTCAGTGACAGCCTTGGCCTCACGCGCACGGTGAATGACCCCAACGCCGACGGGCTAAATCCAAGCATCATCGAGCGCCTTGGTCCGCGCATCGCTCCACGCCGATTTGACGGCCGCCACACCGGCTTTAGTGACGACGAGGCCTTAGCATGGGCGGAGGCGGTTCTGCGGGGTATGTCTTTGTCGGAAGGTTTTGCGCGCCTCGTGATGCTCACGGGCCACGGCAGCGCGACGGTGAACAACCCTCACGCTTCCGGTCTTGATTGCGGCGCCTGCGGCGGCCACACAGGCGAGGCCAATGCGCGCGTCGCCGCCGCCATCCTCAATGACGCCAGCGTGCGGGCGGGCCTCAAGGCTCGGCACATTGCGATCCCGGAGGACACCTGGTTCATCGGATGCCTCCACAACACAACAACCGACGAAATCGTGATTTACGACAAAGACAAGGTTCCGGATTCGCATCGCGGCGATCTTCGGAGGCTGCGTCGCTGGCTTTCGCAAGCGTCATCGCTCGCAAGGGCGGAACGCGCGGCCGCTCTTGGCGTTGCGAACGCCGACGGCGTTGATGAGCGCGTCGTGTGGCGCAGCCGCGACTGGTCGCAGGTGCGGCCAGAATGGGGCTTGGCGGGCAATGCGGCCTTTGTCGCGGCGCGGCGTGAGCTGACCCGCGGCATCGACCTTGGCGGCCGCGCTTTCCTTCACGAATACGATTGGCGGCAGGACGCCAACTTCGGCACGCTCGAACTGATCATGACCGCGCCCTTGGTGGTGGCAAGCTGGATAAACCTCCAATATTACGGCTCGACCGTGAACAACAGGGTTTTCGGCAGCGGCAACAAGGTCCTGCACAATGTGACGGGGACGATAGGCGTGCTGGAGGGCAATGCAGGCGATCTCAGGGTTGGGCTGCCCTGGCAGTCGGTCCATGACGGCAAGCGCTTCGTTCATGAACCCGTGCGTCTCAACGTTTTCATAGAGGCGCCGGAACAGGCGATAGACGCCGTCTTGGCCAAGCATGAGCATGTAAGGCGCCTTGTGAGCAATGGCTGGCTCCATCTCTTCGCCTTTGCGGACGACGGGCAAACGATCAAACACTACAGGCGCGGCGCATGGCATCCGGCCAACTCTGGGGCGCCCGTCGCCGCGGATAAGGTCGCTGCATGACCGCGCCATCGCCATACGCGGATAAGCGCCCTGCGTCCACAACTGTGATTGTTCCGGCCGTGTTCAGATTCCTTTGGAACTTTCACAGGCGAGATTGCGCAGATGAGCATTGCCAAAGACGCGCTCGGCGCGATGCGACTCTACGCGCTTGCGCCATGGGCGACGGAGCGCCTGGTTCTTGCCGTCCGGAAGACTTTTCCATGGGAAATTCAAGAGACACTTTGCGTGGCGATTTTCTGGAGGCGGCGCGCAATACGGCTACCGATACGGGCCAGGGAGCGCAATTTCTGTCAGATGCCAAAGACGCGGGGCTTCCGTACGTGTCCTTCACAACAAATCGCGTGGATGACACCATAACCTGGGCTGGAGGATCGGCATCGGTGGCTGACGTCGTTACAGCTGGCCACATCGGGTGCGGAGATAATCTTAGCATCGCGCCGGCGGAGGCGAATGATCCGGGAGCGGTGATCGTGACAATCCCCCTTAATGAGAGGCCTAACTCCTTCAGCCATCCGCCCAAGGCGGATTATCCTAAGTGACATCAATCATGTCGTAGTGAAGGATGGCGCAAAATGCCCTACTCGCCTTTTTGAAAAAGTCCGCATTCGGATCCCGAAGCCGACTTAGCGCGCATGAGATTACGAGGATCCGGAGCCATGACAGGCAGCGCAATTCGCCTTAAACGGCTGCCGGACTCTATGGCCAGGGCAAGTGACGCTGAAGCAACCGTAGTTGCCCAGCGGGCGCTAACGCTCGCAGAGCGGGCGCTCGGCGCGGACCATCCCAATACGCTTGCACGAAGCCAAGGCGCAAAGGGCAACTGAAGCCTATGCCGGCTATGGCGATCCGGTTCTTAGGGCGGACGGTGTGTCATGCCGCACGGCCAAAGTGCCTGACACATGCGGCGCATCTGGCGCAACCGGAACGCCGGCCACGCGGGCCTTTGCCGAACTCGACCGCGATCCCAAGGCCGGGCGCGCCGAGGCCTTTCAGCGCTCCATGATCGCGCTCATGGATGACGCCTCACAGCCCGACAACGCCCATCCAGCCGTGTGGGCGCCGTTTGTCGTCGTCGGGGAAGGCGGGATTTAATCTCACTTACGTTTTGGTCATGCAAGAACGGACGGGTTCCGTGCGGGCCGGCAACGCCTCCTTCGGGTCATACCCGGGTATTTTTGGAACATAACCCATTGTTTCCGCGTCGGGATCTGATAGCGGTCGGCCTCAATCCGCTTTGAACATTGGTCGTAGCAAAACTTTTAGTTTTGCGCGCTTACGGTTTGGCGATTGCGTGAAGACGCCAGGAGGAGACAGGCGATGTGCGGGACCTGCGACAGCAAAGCGACGGACCGGAGAGATTTTCTCAAATTGGGGGCGGCGGGCCTGGCTGCAGCGACTTTCGCGACCGCTATGAGGCCCGTGCGCGCGGCCGAGGGCGCGCCGACCTCGCTTTCCCCGGAGGCGGCGCTCGCCAAACTCAAAGAGGGCAATGCGCGCTATGTAAGCCATCCGGAGATCTGCTCGCTCGATCTCGCCGAGCAACGCGCTTCGGTCGCGGGCCACCAAGCTCCCTGGGCGACGGTGATCGGTTGCGCCGACAGCCGCACTCCGCCCGAACTCATCTTCGGCGGCCATGGGGTCGGCGAACTCTTCGTCGCCCGCAACGCTGGCAATCTCGTCGATACGGCGACTTTGGGGACGGTCGAATACGGCGCCGCGGTGCTGGGCTCACCCCTCATCGTTGTGCTCGCCCACACATCCTGCGGCGCCGTCAAGGCCGCCTGCGGAGTCGTCACCAAGAATGCGACCTATCCCGGCGCGATCGGTCCGATGATCGAACCGATCCTGCCCGCGGCTCTGGCCGCGCGTAGCGACGAGGGCGACTATATCAACAATACCGCAAAGCGGAGCGCGGCGCGGACAGCCGATCGGCTGGCTACGGCGAGCACGCTTATTTCCGGCCTGGCGGGCGAGGGTAAGCTCAAGATCGTGCCGGCGATCTATGATCTTCAGACCGGCGTCGTGACATTCTTCGGTTGATACGGGGAACCTTCCTCGCCCCTTCGTCAAACTCGCCCATCAAACAGCAGCCGAACAAGGAGCAGACTGGGCGATCGCCGTGATCACGCGGCCATCTCAAGATGCTGGGCGATCTCCCAGCTAATCGGCATCTCGATGTCTCTGTTGATGCAGACATTGACGACGACCGGCCCCTCTTGGACCGCCAGCGCCTTGTCCAGCTCACCAAAATCCTCTGGCCGCTGCACCCTGAAACCCTTTGCCCCGAAACCGGCCGCAAGCTTTTCAAAATCTGGTTGGGTAAGTTCCGCGTAGCAAGCGGGTAGCTTTTTATGGATCAAGTCGTGCCGTTCCTGCCCAACGGCGTTGTCGTTGAAGACAATTACCGTGAGCGGCAGATTGTGACGCACGGCGGTGTGGAAGTCGGCTACATTCATCATGAATGCCGCATCCGCGGTCACGTGCGTTACCCGCTTACCGGGTCGCGCAAAGCATGCTCCCAGGGCGATGCTCAGGCCCTGTCCGATCGCGCCGAAATCCAAACCCAGCGCCCAGTTTTCGGCTCGCGGACTAGTCAGCGCGTTCAAGGCCACTATAGCAGCATGCCCACCGTCGAATACAAGAATCCGATCTTGTTTGGGCAACTTGTCTTCGAGATAACGAGCGGCGCGGCGCGGATCGACCTTGCCTCCGTCGTCGTAACTCTCGGTAGGGGATCGGGTTTCGACAATTCGCTGTGCAAGTCCGGCGTCAGGCTCGCGGCTGCGCTTGTCGACCTCGCGAAGCCGTTCTAGCAGCGCCGCGGCCGCTACCTTGGCGTCACCTTCGATGCCGACATCGGCTCGGGCGAACCAGCCGAAGGCTTCCGGCCGAATATCAATCTGAATGATCTTCTTGCCGTTCTCGATGATCTTGCGGAAAGCCGTCGTCCACTCGTTTAAGCTGGCTCCAATGACGACCAAGACGTCGCTGGCGGCAAGCGTGTCAACCGTCAATTTGTGGCCGAGTCCTCCGCTGATGCCCATGTAAAGCGGATATTGCGAGCAAAAACCCGCCGCAAGCAGCGAAGTCGCAAGTGGCGCTCCCAAATATTCGGCGAGTTCACGAACCTCGGTCTCGGCTTTTCCAAGAGCCGCCCCCAGCCCACAAAGGATCGCCGGCTGGCGGGCGGACGCCAATAAGCGCACAGCTTCGTCAATATCTTCTCGTTTGGGTGGCTGTAAAATATATTCCTTATACATGGGACGATAGGACCAGTCGCCTTCCGGCAAAGCCGACTGTTGGATATCCTGCGGCAGATTGAGCACGAAAGGCCCTTTCTTCGCCTTGAGCTGGCGGAACGCCTCCCCCAAGCAATAATCCACGGTGGCCGCGTGCTCCAGTTTGACCGTCGCCTGGGTGGTAAGCTTTGCTAGCGCATGCTGATCCACCTCTCCCTGAGGATTATAGGGATCTCGAAGGGAAGCGTGGCCTGCAAGCAGCAATACGGGCGAACGGTGGATGCGCGCCGATACCAGAGAGGTCGTGGCATTCGTATAGCCAGGGCCTTGCGTAACCGCTGCACGCGGCGCCCATGACCGCCGTCGCTATGCAGCCGAGTACGGTGGGCAATCGGCTCGCCGAGTAAGCCCCCATAATGAACACCAACTGCGAATATCACGCGAGGGTTTGCCTGCTCTAAATTGAGCCGCTTCAAAAAGCCGGCGGGGAAATCCGTTCGCGCAAGTATGCCCCGTCCCGAGGCAGTACAGGCGCGGACCCGTCATGCGGATTGGGACCGGCATCTATTGCGATAACCAAGTCATCGTTCGCGAACTGGAAGCGCGCTTTCCAAGCCCAGCGACCATGAAATACTTTCGGCAGAACAACTCGAGTTTACGCGCGCCGTAAGAGCCGTGATAGCGGGCTATGTCTTTGCCGAGGTCTTCAAGGAATGATCTGATGCCGCGCTCCATGCTGCCGGTAGCCATCATTGTTCTGATGGGGCTCAGCGCGATGAGCCGCGCCGTCGAAGTCTCGAACTGCACCTGGTTGAAAACACGTTCTGTGCCAATTTTGAGCCGCTTTGTTCCGCACAAACCAGCATGTTCTTGCAAAACGCTGCAAGAAGCGGCTGATTTCGAACGTTGATTTCGCTGTTCTTTTCGTTCAGCGAATTTCTAAATTGTAAATTCGCGTCCGATCCGCTATAAGCGCCGGAAGATAGCAACGCTCGCCAGCGAAGGTTCGCCCGCGAGCGCGTTTTGCGTTGGATGGGCGATGCCACATACAAAGTTGGCGCGGCTGCGATGAAGAACCACATGCTTGGACAAACGCGGCCCCCCGCTCCCCGCGCGCGCGATTTGTAATCGCGCCGCTCGCCAACGAACCCGAAAGCTGCCCCATGTTCGAATCCCTCTCCGACCGCCTCTCCGGCATTTTCGACAAGCTGACGCGCCGCGGCGCGCTGACCGACAGCGACGTGGCCGAAGCCATGCGCGAGGTTCGCCGCGCCCTCATCGAGGCGGACGTCGCGCTCGACGTGGTGAAGTCGTTCACGGACCGCGTTCGCGAGAAGGCCGTGGGCCAGGAAGTCGTCCGCTCCATCACGCCGGGGCAGATGGTCGTCAAAATCGTGCACGACGAACTGGTGCGCACGCTCGGCTCCGAGGCGGAGCCCATCGACCTGCACGCGCCGGCGCCTGTCGCCATCATGATGGTGGGCCTGCAAGGCTCCGGCAAAACCACTACCACGGCCAAGATCGCGAAACGCCTCAAAGAGCGCGAAAAGCTGAAAGTGCTGATGGCGTCGCTCGACACCCGCCGCCCCGCCGCGCAGGAGCAGCTCAAAATTCTGGGCGAACAGGCCGCCATCGATACGCTGCCCATCATCAAGGGCCAGACGCCGCAGCAGATCGCGGGCCGCTCCATTCAGGCCGCGAAGCTCGGCGGCTACGACGTGGTCCTGCTCGACACCGCCGGCCGCCTCCATATAGACGACGAGCTGATGCGCGAGACCGAAGAGGTTCGCGACATCGCCCACCCGCATGAATTGCTGCTCGTGGCCGACAGCCTCACCGGCCAGGACGCGGTGAACCTCGCGCGCACGTTCAACGAGCGCATCGGCATCACCGGCATCGTGCTGACCCGTATCGACGGCGACGGACGCGGCGGCGCGGCGCTCTCGATGCGCGCGGTCACGGGCAAGCCCATCAAGCTGCTCGGCACCGGCGAAAAGCTCGACGGCCTTGAAGATTTCCACCCCGAGCGCATCGCGGGCCGCATCCTCGGCATGGGCGACGTCGTGAGCCTCGTGGAGAAGGCCGCCGAGACCATCGACCAGCAAAAGGCCGAGGCCATGGCGAAGAAGCTCGCCAAGGGCCAGTTCGACCTGGAGGACCTTGCCGATCAGTTGCGGCAGATGCAGAGGATCGGCGGCATGTCGAGCATGCTGGGCATGCTTCCCGGCATTGGCAAGATCAAGAAGCAGGTCGACGCCGCGAACCTCGACGACAAGCTGTTGAAGCGGCAGATCGCCATGATTTCCTCGATGACGCCGAAAGAGCGCCGCAATCCGAAGATCATGCAGGCGACGCGCAAGCGCCGCGTGGCGGCCGGTTCGGGCGCGAGCGTGCAGGAGGTGAACCAGCTCCTGAAGATGCACCGTCAGATGTCCGACATGATGAAGGTTGTCGGCAAGGGCAAGGGCGGGCTCGCCAAGCTGTTCGGCTTGCAGAAGATGCCGGAGCCGACGCCCGAGATGATCGAGGCCGCGAAGAAGGGGCAGCTCCCCGCGGGGATGAAATTGCCGGGCGCTCTCGGCGGCGGCGGGTTCCCCGGCCTGCCGGGTATGCCGGGCCAGCCGCGCTTCGGCGGCGGCGGCCTGCCGGGCCTTCCGGGCAAGAAGAAGTAGGGATCAACCATGAATAAGCCCATTCAAGCCTCAAATTACGGGACGGTGGCGGTGAGCCTCGTCGTGCGCGACGCCAAGGCCGCGCTCGCCTTCTACAAGAAAGTTTTCGGCGCCAAGCATCTCTACAGCCTGACCACGCCGGACGGCGGCGTGGCCCATGGCGAGTTCAAGATCGGCGATGCGTTGATCATGATCTCGGACGAAAATCCGCAATGGGGCAGCAAGAGCCCGGAAACGCTGGGCGGCACGCCAGTCACGCTCAACGTCATGGTCGAAGACCCGGACGCCGCCGTGGCCAAGGCGGAAAAGGCCGGCGCGAAGGTGCTTTCCCCCGCCGCCGATCAATTCTACGGCTTCCGCGCAGGCCGCTTCCTGGACCCCTCGGGCCATGTGTGGATCGTCTCCAAGGTGATCGAGGAACTAAGCCCGAAGGAAATGCAAAAGCGCATGGACGCCATGTCGGCGGCGCCGGAGGAAAAGGCGCCCGCGAAGAAGAAAGGCGAAAAGGCAAAGTCGAAGCCGGCGCCGGAGGGCAAGAAGGCGAAATCCAAGAAGAAGTGAGCGTATCGAACGGCGAAAGCGGCGGAAACATTGTTTAGGCGGGATAGCATCGATGGATAATCGACACGCAGATCGAGAGCTGGAGAAAAGCAGGGGCGACGCCTTGCTTCTCTCGCGTGTGCGCGACGCCGATTTTCATACGGCCGAGTATCGCCTCCTGTATTCGGAGATCGGCGAGAACTTCCGGCTCGCCTTTCAGATCGCGGTCTACGCGCTGATCGCAAACGGCTTCATCATCGCCTGGATTGCACAGACGGCGAAGGAGGAGTTCTCGCACACCGTGCTGCAGATCGCGGCGGTGATCCCGATCCTGCTCACCATCTTCGCCTTCGCGCTCTACCGCTTCCTCTTGTGGCGCTCGGCAATCATCTACGACTATCTCTTCTCCATCGAGAACAACGTCGCCGCCGACGGCCTCGGCTGGGAGAGCTTCTACCGCAAGCTTTGCGTGCAAGGCCGCACCCGCACCGGGTCGCGCAGCATTTTTTACGCGCTGTTCCTGATCCAGCTCGTGCTGGGCGGGACTTTCGCCTTCGTCGTCATCAAAAAATATAGCTAGATCATGCCGAGACCATCCAACCCGCTTTCGCTGCGAAAGCTGGAAACTGCATAGAGACAAGACACAAACGGAGACAGAAGCATGCCACTGAAAATCAGGCTCGCCCGGGGCGGAGCAAAAAAGCGCCCCTACTACCGCATCGTCGTCGCCGAGGCCACCGCGCCGCGCGACGGCCGCTTCATCGAGAAGGTCGGCTCCTATAATCCGCTGCTCCCGAAGGACCACGCCGATCGCGTGACGCTCGTGGAAGATCGCGTGAAGCATTGGCTTTCGGTCGGCGCCCAGCCGACCGACCGCGTGCTTCGCTTCCTCGACGCCCAAGGCCTCGCCAAGCGTCCCGAGCGCAACAACCCGAAAAAGGCCGAGCCGGGTACGAAGGCCAAGGAGCGCGAGGAGGAGAAGCGCAAGAAGGCTGAAGGCGAGGCCGCGTAAGTCCGGTCTTCCCGCCGCATTTAACGGAGCCAGCATGGACGCGCTCACGTGGTTCGGCCTCGTGGCAGTTTCTCTGATGTTGATCACCTACGCGCTGGAAGACCGCAGCGCGTGGTACATCCTCGCTTTCGCCGGCGCCTGCCTTTTGGCGAGCGCTTACGGCTTCCTGCAGGGCGCATGGCCTTTCGGCGCGGTTGAGGCTGTATGGGCGGGCGTGGCGGGCGTGCGATGGCGCCGGCGGCGGCTTGGCGAGAATGCGAAGGCGCCGGTATGACGGAAGAGAAGGTGCTGCTCGGCCGCATCACGGGCGCGCATGGGCTGAAGGGCGAGGTTAAAATCGCGGCTTTCACGGGCGCTCCCGAGGACATCGCGTCCTATGGCGCGCTGACGGACGCAGACGGCGCGCGCGAGTTCCACATCGCGTCGATGCGCGTCGCAAATGGCGGCTCGATCGTCGCGCGCCTTCGCGGCGTCTCGGATCGCGACGAAGCCGAGAAGCTTCGCGGCATCGACCTCTACGCCCAGCGCGCCGCGCTGCCTCCGCCGGACGAGGACGAATTTTACTATTCCGATCTCATCGGGCTTCAAGCTGTCTCACCGGAAGGCGAGGCCGTCGGAGAGATCGTCGCCGTGCATAATTTCGGCGCGGGCGACTTGCTCGAAGTGCGCTTCGCAAGCGAGCGTCAGCCCGTTCTCATTCCCTTCGACGGCGCCCATGTTCCGCATGTCGATCTTGAGGCCGGGCGCGTCACTGTCGTCAGGCCGGTCTACGGCCAGGGGCAGGGCGGCGAAAAGCCATGATCGTCGGAGTGATTTCAGATACGCACGGCCTTTTGAGGCCGGAAGCGGCGGCCGCTCTCGCTGGCGTCTCGCACATCCTTCACGCGGGGGACGTGGGCAGCCCGGCCGTTCTCGACGGGCTTCGCGCGATCGCACCGGTTGCCGCCGTGCGCGGCAATGTCGATACGCAGGAGTGGGCGGCCGCCCTTCCGCTCGATACGGTCGTTTCCATCGAAGGCGCCAGCATATACATGCTTCATATTCTTCGCGACATGGAGATCGACCCGAAGGCGGCAGGGATAGCGGCCGTCGTCTCGGGCCACACCCACGCACCGCTCATCGAAGCGCGCGACGACGTGCTTTACGTCAATCCGGGCAGCGCCGGCCCCCGTCGCTTTTCGCTGCCGGTCTCCATCGGATTCCTGCGCGTGTCCGGCAATGCGCCGGTCGAGGCGTGGGTCCAGACCCTCGACGTCGCGCGGTAGGCTTATGACAGCGTGGCAGGCGAGCGTCCTTACATTATTTCCGGAAATGTTTCCGGGGCCGCTCGGCCTGAGCCTCTCGGGCCGAGCGCTTCAGCAGGGTCTCTGGCGCCTATCCCTCCTCAACATCCGCGACTTTGCGCGCGACAAGCATCGCTCGGTCGACGACACGCCGGCGGGCGGCGGCGCCGGCATGGTCATGCGCGCGGACGTGGCCGCCGCCGCGATCGATAGCGCGACGGCGGATCAGCCGGGTTGCCCGCGCCTCTACCTTTCCCCGCGCGGGACGCCCTTGACGCAAGAGCGCGTCCGCGCGCTGGCAGGCGGCCCGGGCACAATCCTTTTCTGCGGGCGTTTCGAGGGCCTCGACCAGCGCGTCATCGAGGCGCGCGGGCTCGAAGAAGTCTCCATCGGCGACTATGTGCTTTCCGGCGGAGAGCTCGCCGCCATGGTCCTCATCGACGCCTGCGTGCGCCTTCTGCCGGGCGTCGTCGGCGCCGAGGCGTCGCTCAGCGAAGAAAGTTTCGAGGAGGGGCTTCTCGAATACCCGCATTACACCAGGCCACGCGTCTGGGAAGGGCTGGAGATACCGGAAGCCCTGTTATCGGGCGATCACGTCCGCATCGCAAAATGGCGGCGCGAGCAGGCGGAAGCGCTCACAGAAAGCAGGCGGCCGGACTTGATCGCGCGGAAAAAGCAAGGCGAGTAACGCCATTACGGTCGAACCGCCGGCCCATGCGCGCCGCGACATGAAATGACGCTGCGCAGGCGCTGCGCTGCGCACGGGACGACGCTGCGGGGGGATTTGCTGTAGCTATTGAACGCTCCGCTCCGCAGGCGGAAATTGCGTTGGATGGCCGGAACGCACCATGGATAACAGGCCCGAATTCGGGTCCTTGAAGACTTGCGTCTGCCCAAGCCGCCCCGCCGCGCCCGGCAAGCCGCCTTTGCACTTGGCCATGGGCGCGCGGCCATGGAAACTCAAAGCCCAAATGCGCATGACGGCGACGTCGCCGGCTGCGCCCTTCAGGATGTGTGTTTCGGGCTTCTTGAGATAGCACCAGGCGGTAAAGGCCTTATTCTGCGCTCCGACAATATCGAAGTAATCTCCAACGTTGGCTTCGAATGAAGCCACGGTTGGCCTGTGCGTCTTTGGAATCCAGACGTAAATAAAAATCAGCGAGCCGTCGGCCTGGATTTGAGGAAGTTGAATCTTTTCCAGATGTGGGACGTTCAGCGAGGCAAACTTCGAAGCGACGGCGTCGATCTTCTCATGGAACAGGTCTTCGCCTTGCGGATACGCGGGGTTTACCAGTAATGTTAACGAGAATAACAGGGCAAGAGGAATGAACCTCATGCTTTTCCTCAGCAAACGGAGCCTATGACCGCAAAACGTTCTCCCACTGAAGGAAGTGTACCCTATTTTCTAGCTTTGCCAAAGGCAATTCTAGCCGGGCGCAACAGGGTGAACGGCGGCCATGCGCCCCAAGCCTTTGCAACCGAAGCGCCGCCAATTTCCTTTACGACAAGAAAAATCATGACTTCAAATTGCAATGATTTCGTTATACAACCATATTGGTTGCGTTATGTTGAGTTGGGAGGCGTTTGTGAAGGTCAAGCATGAAGAGGTGGATGAGTTCTTCCGCAGGCTGCTCGCCGGGGCGGCGCCCTTGGACAAAAAGCAAGACGCAATCGATCAATCGCGGCAACTCGTTGCGGCGTTCAATCGGATAGCGGACCCTCGTTTGCGGCAAGAGCTGGTGGTGCTCATGGAGATCGTCGCCAAAATGCCTGAGGTGATTTATCGCAAACGCGGAGGGCTTGCCCAGGTCCATTAGCAGGCGCTGCTAGCATCGCGACGAAGCCGGCTTCTCTCAGGCGCCTGAAAGCGTTTGCTTGACGATCGCGCTCGCCTTCGTCATATCGAGCTGTCCGGCATAGTTCGACTTCAAGGCGGCCATGACCTTGCCCATGTCCTTGACGCTGGCCGCGCCGAGGGAAGCGATAAGGTCGCGCACGGCGGCCTTGGTCTCGTCCTCGCTCATCTGCCTGGGCAGGAATTGTTCGATGATCGCGATCTCCGCGTTTTCCTTGTCGACAAGGTCCTGCCTTCCGCCCTGCTTATAGAGATCGATCGACTCTCGCCGCGACTTTATCAAGCCTTGCAGAAGGTTGAGCACCTCTTCCTCGCCGATCTGCTGATCGCCGCGCGCGCGGGCGACATCGATGTCCTTCTGCTTGATGGCGGCGTTGACCCCCCGAAGCGTGGTGGTCGCCGCCTCGTCCTTCGCCCGCATCGCATCCTTCAAGGTCTGGGAGATTTTCTCACGGATCATCGGTGGATTCCTTTCTTCTTCCGCCTGACATAGCGCGTCCCTGGCGCGGCCACAAACGCATAAAAGCGCGAGGAAAAGCTCCGGCGCCTTTGGCTTTGGATAACGAATTGGCGCCTTCTGGTTCTGCAACATCTCTTTCAAGGAGCGGGACGCAATGCCAAAGCACATGCGTATCTTGATTGCCGTAGCGTGCGCGGCGATCGCGCTGCCGCTCGCCCTGTCGGCGCAGGAGCCTGTTTCCGCCGGCTGCAAGCCCCTGAAGGACGCCTCCGGGCCTGCCCTTTTCGCCGACAATTGCACATTCTGTCATGGCGGCGACGGCAAGGGCGGCGGACCCCTGGCGAAAGCCCTGCGCCTTGCGCCGCCCGACCTCACGACTCTCGCCGCGCGGATGGAAGGCCGGTTTCCTTCCGAACACGTCCTTTACATGCTGCGGAATGGCGGCGGACAAAAAAGCGATGGCGACAAGGCAATGCCTGTGTGGGCCGAAATCTTCGCGCATGAATGCGGCGACGCCTATGCCAAGCAAGCTGTTCTCGAACTTGAAAGACACCTCAGGACGATTCAGCAAAGCAGCGCCGGCGTCAGCGAGGCCGCACAAAAATAGGATAGCGATATCAATGCCTCGCGGTCGAGCTAACTAAATCAGACACGCTCTTCCTCGCTGACCAGTCAACTATAAGCTTGAGCTTCGCAGTTTGCCGTGCGAAAAATCAAAACACGCATTAAAAGTTGCAATTGCCTGCCGCTGCGGATCGAGACCAAGGCCTGCTTCAGCCGTTATGGGCCGCAAGCGCGCGGGGCTCAGCCGGCGCGGGGACGTGGTATTCCATATTCGCCACCTCGGCCAGAAGCTCGATATCGGGCACGACGATCTCGCGCGTGGAGCGAAGCTCGATCAAACCCTTCTTCTTGAGCCAGCTGATTTTGCGGCTCACGGTTTCGAGCGTCAGCCCGAGATAGTCGGCAAGCTCGGAGCGCGTCAGCGGCAACTCGAATACCGCGGAGTTATGGTCTGCCGGTGAGAATCCGGCGTTCCTGGCCCGCCTTGCGATGATGAGCAAGAGGCTCGCCACGCGCTCATAGGATAATTTCCGGCCGAGCATAAGCGTCCAGTCGCGGCTGATGTCGAGTTCGCGGACCGTGAATTCGAACAGCCAACGCCCAAGTTCGGGAAATTCGTCCAGCAGGCGATTGAAGGATGCTCGCGGGAATGTACACATCTCGACTTCCGTCGCGGCGGCGGCGGAGAATCGGTGCTGCTCGGCGAAGGTATGCCCCAGAAACTCGGGCGCGTAGACAAGACCGATGATGTGGCGCTCGCCCTGAGCAGTTGTCTTGATCAGCTTGACGACGCCGGAGACAACTGCCGCAAACGAGATCGCCTCGTCGCCGTCCCTGAAAATATAGTGATTGACCGGAACCGTGCGCCGCCGGGCTATGGCGCTCAATTTTTCAAGTTGCTCCGGGGACAAGGCAGCGCAAATCCCGCGATGCCGGACAAAGCAGCCTTCGCAGCGCCCAGGATTGAAGTGGGCGCGTTCGGCTGGATGGCTTGGCATCGTTTTCAAAGCATCCCCGAGAGCGTCTTTCGTTTCGTTTCCACGTAAACGTAAAGGTTGAACGTGCGGCTGTCCAATAGCTTTGAGCTAGATCAAATCACCGGTTTTTGAACTGCGCGGGACGTTTCTCCGCGAAAGCGGCCATGCCCTCCTTCTGGTCCTCGGTGGCGAAGAGCGATTGGAACAGTCGCCGCTCGAAGCGCACTCCCTCGGCCAAGGAGCCCTCAAAAGCCCGATTTACCGCCTCTTTCGCCATTGTGACGGCTGGAAGCGAGTAACTGGCTATCTTCTCAGCCGCCTTGAGGGCCTCGTTCACAAGATCGCCTACAGGCACAACGCGCGAGACAAGCCCGCACCGTTCGGCCTCGGCTGCGTCCATGTGCCGCCCGGTTAGAATCAGGTCCATGGCCTTCGACTTGCCGGCGTAATGAGCCAAGCGTTGCGTTCCGCCGGCGCCCGGAATGACGCCGAGCATGATTTCCGGCTGGCCGAAGCGCGCCGTTTCGCTCGCGATGATGAAATCGCACATCATGGCCAGCTCGCATCCGCCGCCAAGCGCATAGCCGGACACCGCCGCGACGACCGGCTTCCGGCAGCGGCTCAGGCGCTCCCATGGCGCGATGAAATCTTTCGTGACCACATCGGCGAAAGTCTTG
The DNA here is from genome assembly GCA_963748525.1 of uncultured Alphaproteobacteria bacterium. GTDB lineage: Bacteria > Pseudomonadota > Alphaproteobacteria > Rhizobiales > Rhodomicrobiaceae > Rhodomicrobium. Next base: position 198,388 of record CAVVJJ010000015.1, on the reverse strand, counting down.
TCCTTTATCTCCTTGATGTCGGCGCCGGCCGCGAAAGCTTTCTCGGAGCCGGTCAAGACCATGGCGCCGATGCCGGGATCGGCTTCGCAAGCGTCCAGAACCTGGTTCAGCTCGGAGATGAGCTGAACGTTAATTGCATTCAGCGCCTGCGGCCGGTTGAGCGTGATGAGGCCGACCTTGCCTCTTTTCTCGAAAAGCACAGTCTCGAAAGCCATAGCGATCCTCTTCACAGCTTGGATTGGCAGCGGGGGCAGTAAAATGTGGAGCGGCCTTGTTGCGCCTTGCGTCCTATAAGGGCGCCGCACCCGCTATGACAAGGCTCGCCGGCGCGTCCGTATACGTCGAATTTTTCCTGGAAGGCGCCGCCCGCGCCGTCGGCGTGGCGGTAATCGCGGATCGACGAGCCGCCCGCCGCGAGCGCGTCTTGGAGCACGCCCTTGATGGCGGCGCAGAGGCGCTTGGCGGCGGCAGCGCCGCGCCTTCCTTCGGCGAGCAGCCTGGCGGGCGCATCCGGCGGCAGGCCCGCCCTGAACAGCGCCTCGCAGACATAAATGTTGCCGAGCCCGGCGATCACGTGCTGGTCGAGCAGGAAGCTTTTCAGCGCTTGCGCCTTGCCGGTGGAGGCGTTCGAAAGGTAGGCGGGCGTGAGAGTCTCCGACAGGGGTTCGGCGCCGAGCTTCGCGAACAGGGGATGCCCGTTCATCTCCCGCGCCGGAAACAGCGTCATGGAGCCGAACCGCCGCACGTCGTTGTAGCGGATGACGTCGCCGCTGCTCATCGCGAAAACCACGTGATCGTGGCGCGGATCGGCGTCGTAATTGTAATAGAATGCGCCGGGCGTTTCGGCGCCGCCCGCTCGCTGGCGCTCGATCGTGAACCGCCCCGTCATGCCGAGATGCATCGCAAGCCCAAGCCCGCTTTCCATCTCGGCGACGATGTATTTGGCCCGGCGCGAGAGGCGAGACACGCGCTCGCCGGCAAGCCGCTTTGCGAAATCGGCGCAAAAGGGAAAGCGCAAATCCGCCCGGTTGAGCGTAACGGCCGCAAACGCGGCGCCTTCCATGGCGGGCGCGAGGCCGCGCCTCACAATCTCGACTTCGGGTAGCTCGGGCATGCGCTGAAGCTTGTCGCAAAAGCGCCGCTTGGCAAGCCAATATCTCTCTTTAGGCGCGTTCGAACCGTTCGCTGCGCCGCTCTCACGCCGTTGGATGCGCCGCAGGGCATTTCAAGGCGACGCTTCCGTTGCAGAAGAAGGTCGCCTTCATTGAGTGCAGGATCTCATTGACGCATGAATACGCGTCGGGCCGTCAGGCTGCGACGCGCGGCTTTGCCGGCGCAGGCGCCTCCGACAGCTTCGGTTTCGGCTGCGGCTTTGCGGGCGCAAAGATGCGCATGGCCGCGAGGATGGTGAAGAGCGTCGCAAGATAAACCACGACCTGCATGATTGACGGCCGGTCGTCATAGCCCAAGAGCGTGTGAAACACTCGCCCGACGAGGCTGCTAGAGCCCAGAAGCCAGGACGTGTCCCACGCCGTTGTGCTCAACACGTTAACGATGTCGGCCTGATCGAGGAAATGCACGCACTGCGACGCCATGCCAGCCGCCAGGAACGCGATGAGGTAGCTCGTCACGCTGAAGAGATAGCGCGAGGGGATCTTCACAAGCCCCGCATAAGTGAGGCCGGAGACCGCGGCGCCGCCTGCGAGACCGAGCATCCCTCCCAGGAAAATGCTTAACCCGCTGTCGCCGTTTGCGATGACGACGCCATAGAGGAACAGAACCACCTCCACGCCCTCGCGCAAAACCGCGACGCCCACCACGATGGCGAGAGCCGTCAAGGTTTTCGCGCCGGCGGCCACGGCTTGACCCGCCGCCGTAAGCTCGGCGGCGAGCTGCCGTCCATGCTGGGCCATCCAGACGTTGTGCCATCCGAGCATGACCACGGCTACGCCAAGGATCGTGGCGCTGAACACCTCCTGGCCCACGCCTTCGAACGCATTCGAGAGCGCGCCGGCGAACGCAGCGACAAGACCGGCGCCCAAAAGGCCTGCCCCGATGCCGCCGAGCACATACCAGGTCCGGGAGCGAACGCCCCGCGTCGCCGCCAGAACGATTCCGACGATCAATCCGGCCTCGATGACCTCACGAAAAACAATAATAGCGGCGGCAAGCATCTATGCTCCTATTCGATAATCAGCACGCCCTTCGCGGTTGCGTCATGATATTCACCTCGGAAGGGATAGCGGCCGGGCGCGAGCGGCTTCAACTTAATCGTAACCGTTCCTTTGGCGGTGACAATCTTTTCCGTATGAAGCGAGTCGCTATCGAACTCCTCGAAGCTGGCGTCCTCGTTCTTGAGCGTAATGAAGATGTCTCGGCCGGCGGGGGCCTTCAGTTCGGGGTGATTGAAAACGTGATCCTTGAGGGTTAGGTCAAGCCGATACGGTTCGTCGGCGCGGGCGCTCGATGAGAAAGCGGCCACGGCCGCGGCAAGCAGAAACATCGAAAACCGGTTCATGGGCGCTTCCCTGTATTTGTTCTCTAGCTCGTGCGCTCCACACGGCGAGAATGTCTTCTTTTGAGCTATTCTAAATAAGCGCGACAGGACAATAGAATAATATCGCGTTACGTCTATATTCTTAGTGAGGGCAAATAGAGAGCGCAATCTTTTTCTTTTTAAATTAGATCAATTCTAAAAAAGGCTGGCATGCCCCTGCGCTTCTGAAACCTGCACGGAACCTGCGGCAATATTGGCGTTTCATCCTATGAACACTATGCGCGCTCAAAACGCGATTGCGCGTTCGCCCGCCCGCGCGGCGGCGCCCTCAAAATAATTGCGCCTTCATCTGCCTTGGGTGATATAAGTCGAGGCCGTCGGCGGAGCCGGCTTGGCGAGCGAGCTGTTATGCCTGTTCGGAAGGATCACGTTTCATGTTCATCGAACTTCACGACACCGCTGGCAACATCACCCTGGTCTGCGTTGAGGACATTCAGCGCGTGCGAAAAGGCGCTCACGGGGGATCCGACATCTTCATGAACGAGCTTGAGGGCTGGGTTCAGGTGGCCGAAAGCGTCGCCGCGGTGCGCGACCTTATCATCAAGGCGGGAGATATCGTCACCGCTTCGCAGAGGGTTGAAGGCAGCGGCAAGCCTGTTCGCCTGCAACCGGTCGATACGCCGCGCGATAAGGAATGACGCGGCGGCGCCGAAGTCCGGGCCTCTTTAGCAGGCCGCTGCAACAGGCTGTCGCCCATGGTTCGACAAGCTCACCATAAGGTGTAACGCGTTTATAACACTCGACTTCATCCTGAGCCTGTCGAAGGATGAAGCCCAAATTCGGGTTTTTCAGCATCCTGCTAGAATTTCCTGCCATAGCTGAGGGTGGCGTAGGGACTCCAGGCGCCGTCGTCGCTCGCCTTCTGCATGCCTCCCGAAAGAGTGAGGTCGTGCGACCAGAACCGCACATTGAGCAGCGCCCCCGCTTTGACGTATGTGTCATCGGCGTCGAGCCTAGTCCCCGTCCGGTAGACGTTTGCATTTTGGGCGATGGCGCCAATCTCGGTCCCGCAGGAGACGCTCAGCCCCTCTATCCATCCATTCATTTCATAGGCGACCCGCTCGTAAAACGAGATAGTTTCATCGAATTGGAGCCATGAAGCGTTGGCGGAGGCCCAGAAAGGGCCATTCCCATGCCAGTAGGTCTCAATGCCGGCGGTCGCCCCGAAATTTTGAAGCGGGACCATCTGGCCCACCTGCCAAAAAATCTGCGTCTGGTTCTGAAAGGCCGCGCCGCCGTAAAGCTTAATCCAATACTGGCCCCAATGGGCCTGGTATCCGGCCATCGCGTCGGCAATCGACTTCAGGTCGGCGGCCATGAATGCGCCGGAGAAGATGCCGGCGTTGCTCTCGCCGTAGACGCTTGTAAACCCGTCGAGCTTCAGTCTGAAGCCGGGCTGATCGACCGGATCGAACGCACTCCAAACCGTGCTGCTCGCCACGCCGGCCGACCGTCCGCCATAGTCCACCGTAACGTAACTTTCAAAGTGCTGCTCGTCATCCGCGCGGCAAAGGCATGCTCCTGCGAGGAGAGAGGCGAGGGCGCCCAAAACCCGGATGGTCTCTAAACGCATCACAACTCAAATACCCTAAACGCAACGCACTCTTAGTTAACGCCTCTGAAAGCTAGAGCTGAGCGAACGGCCGCGCCAATATTTTTTAACGAATTTGACTAAATGTTTTTCCAATAATAGGCGGCAAGCGGGCCGGCCCTTAAGGCTTAACTCGCCAATCACGCTCGGGGCACAAGCAGGCTGCGACTGCGGCAAGGCGCGGAGATCGAATGCGGCGCTTTTATACTTTTGCGATAGCGGCGGCTATGTGCGTGGCTGCGGCTGCATGCGCCCCCATGATCGCGATGCATGAGTCCGAGGTCAATTTCATAACCGTCAAAACGCCGTCGGGACCGCTTCGGCTTGCGGTGATGGATACGGGCAAGGGCCGCCCGATCCTTCTGCTGCATGGGTTTGCAACGTCAAGCTTCACCTGGCAAGGGGTAGAGCCGGAGCTGGCGAAACATCATCGCGTCATTGCGGTCGATTTGCGCGGATTCGGCGCCTCCGACAAGCCCATCGACGACCATTATTCGATCTTCGATCAGGCGGACGCGATCGAGGCCCTCATCGAACAAGAGAACCTGAAGGATCTCACCATAGTCGGGCATTCCTTTGGCGGCGGCGTCACGCTCGCGCTTGCGTTGAAATCGGCGCAGCAAGGCAACCCGCAAATCCGGAATATCGTGCTTATCGACAGCGTCGCTTATAAACAGCCTATCCCCATTTTTTTCAGGCTGCTGCAGGTTCCGATGCTGGGGGAAGTGAGCATGGCGCTCGTGCCGCCGGAGGTTGCGGCCGCCCAAGGGCTGCGGCTTGCCTATTTCGACCACGACAAGATTACGAACCGCGCCATCGCAGAATATGCGAGCGCGCTTTATTCCCCGGCGGCGAAGCATGCGCTCGCCAAGACGGTGGAACAGCTGATTCCGCCGAATTTGGAAGAGATCGCCGACCGCTATAATACCATCAGGCTGCCGGCGCTCGTGATTTGGTGCAAGGACGACAAGGTGGTGCCGTCCATATTCGCCCGCCGGCTCAAGGCGGATCTGCCCTTCTCGGAGCTGGTCGTTTTTTCCGATTGCGGGCACATGCCTCAGGAGGAGAAGCCGCAGGACACCGCGCGAGCGATCGAGGGGTTTCTCTCGCGGCATGAAAGCTGACCGCGAGGTTGCCTGAGAGCGCCCCCGCGGCCTTGCCGTAGCCCTGGCGGTTAGACTGAGCCGCCTCTAATCGTCGTCGTCGTAGGCGTCATAGTGGGCGACGCGTCCAACGTATCGATCGCCGTAATAGGCCTCGCCGTAGTATTTCCTGGCGTCGTATCGATCGTCCTCATAACCGCGGTCGCCTTCATATGGGCGCGAGCTATAGTATTTCCTTGCGTAGTATGAATCGTCGGACGGCCGGTCGTAATCGTATCTGCGATAGCTATAGGAACTGCGGCGCGGCTCCCATCCGTCGTCGTATCTGCGGTCGTCATAATAACCGCGATCGCTATAATACCGCTCTGCGCTATAATTCCGGCGGAAATAGATGCGCTCGTTGTTGTAGTCCCGCACGCTATAGTAGGGGCCGACGTAATATCCGCCGCCGTTGTAGGGACTATAGTAGGTGCCGTAGTTCAACCGGCCGCGGTAGGGGCTGCCGTAATAAGGGCTGACATAATAGGACCGCGCGTAACGCGGCCCCTCGTCAAATCCGCCGCCGAAGATGCCGCCCAACAGGCCGGCTATGCCGCCGAGCAAGGCGCCCGGCAGGCCGAGAGGGCCGTCATCTCGCTCGCGGTATCTGTAATAGCCAGGATAGTCGCGATAATTGCCATGATGACGACTGTAATAACCGTTATGATTGCGGTAATCGCCGTCATAATAGTAGTCTACCCGTGTGATCGCGGCGTCGTCGCGCTGCAGCGCAAGGCCGAGAGGGGCGGGTTGCGCGTGAGCTTCCGTCAACGCAGCGAATGCGCAAAACGCGGTTGCCGCTGCGAGTAAGCGTCCCTTGCAACTCATGTCCTATCCCTTCATCAAGCAGATTAAAGAAGGCTTCCCGATAGTTAGGCATTGAAGCGTTTATAATATCATTTGAATAGAATTTTCCTAAATGGAAGCAGGAGTTATAGTTAACGAAATCATACGACACGCCCATCAAGCCCAAGCGACGCATTCAGAGCGGTATTGCAGAGCGGGGTTTCTTGAGCTCCGCCCGCTTGTTGGAAGAAATATGGAAGTCATTCCGCGCGCATATCTTGCGGCGAATGTTTGAGTTTTTACGCTGCCGGCGCGCATAAACGCCCGACGCTTCGCAGGCATCAAGGTCGGTGGGACACCCCCGGGACCCCGTCGCCATAATGGCAAGGCTTTCTAGCGGCTTGGCGCAATTTTCCGGGTCGCCTCCCTGGCGAAGCCTGCGGCGCGGCGCCCAGCGACTTCGGCGACGGGTGGGTTGCGACGTGGCCACACCCCCGCCAAGCCTCAACGCCATTGCCCCTTTTAACCATAACCAACACCGAAAATTTACAGCCCCCGTGCAGTAATCCTCACGACGCCTTCGCATGGGATAAGCCGTTATGCGTTCACTCTGCCTTTTGGCCTTCGGCTGCCTCGTGGGCCTGTTCGCCTACACCTACAATCTGAAGCTCAAGACCCGCGCGCTCGAAGCCGATGCGCAGCAGCTCGTCACCAAGCTTCAGGACGAGAGCGATTTCCTGGCGCTCATGCGCGCCGAGGTCAGCCATTTGTCGCGTCCGGATCGGATCGAGGACATGGCGAAGAGCGCGCTGAAGCTGGAGCCCATCGTTCCCGCCCAGCTCGTGCCTTGGAGCGCCATCGCCGGCGCGCCGTCGGCGTCTCCGATGGTCCAGATTGCGCGCAAGGACGCCATAGCCGCGTTGATCGAAAAGTCGTCCGCGCAAGCCGCGTTAGCGGGAACGCGGTAAGGGCCATGATGACCCTCGCCGCTCTCTGTCACCGCTTCGGCGGATCCCGGAGCGCCGTGAACACGGCGAAAAATGCAAGACGCGCGCAGACGCTGCTTGCGTTCTTCTTCGCGGGCGGCTTTGCGATTCTTTGCGTGCAGGTTATCCGCTACGGCGCCGCATCCGGCGACATGGCGGCGGCCGCGCCCCCTGCCGGTCCCGCCCAGCTCGCCAGGAGCCGCCCGGACATCGTCGATAGGAATGGCCGCCTCCTCGCGACCGACATCCGCATTTACTGGCTCGCCGCCAACCCCTCGAAGATCGAGAACGACGACGAGGCCGTGGAGAAGCTCTCGGCGCTGTTCCCGGACCTCGATCAGGCGGCCCTTGCGCGCAAGTTTCATAACAAGGCGAGCAAGTTCGAGTGGGTAAAGCGGGGCCTGACCCCAAGGCAGGCCGAAGCGGCTCATGCGCTGGGCATTCCCGCCCTCACGATATTGCCCACCAACCAGAGAGTTTATCCCGCCGGGAACGAGGCCGCGCATATCCTCGGCATCACAAATGTCGACAATGAAGGCCGAAGCGGCGTCGAATGGCATATCGACCAGAAGCTCGCCTCGCAGGTCATGCCCGCCTCGCTCTCGGAACGGCCCATCGTCAAGCTCTCGCTGGATTTGGGCGTGCAGCACGCTCTGACGGAGGAGCTTTCGCAGGCCATGGAGCGTTACCGGGCGAAGGCAGTGCTCGGACTGGTGCTCGACGTGAGAAACGGCGAGGTTCTGGCCTCCGCGTCGCTCCCCGATTTCGACCCGAACCGGCGCGAGCAGGCAGCCGAACAGAACCGGCAGAATCGCGTCGTAACCGACTTGTACGAGTTGGGCTCAGTGTTCAAGGCGCTCACCATCGCCATGGCGCTCGACGGGGGCGTTGTGACGCGCTCGGACCTGTTCGATGTCGCCCCGTTGCAGGTCCAGGGCTTCACCATCCACGATGCGCACGCTACGCAGAAGGCCATGTCGGTCGAGGACATCTTCATCCATTCCTCGAACACCGGCGCGGCCCGCATCGCGCTCGCGGCCGGCATGGCGCGCCAGCAAGCTTTCCTCCAGGCGCTCGGGCTATTCGACAAGCTGGAGACCGAAGCGGGGGGTTCACCCACGCCGCGCTTCCCGAAAAAGTTTTGGAGGCCGGCGAACGCGGCCACCATCGCCTATGGCCATGGCATCGCCGTCCCGCCGCTCGCGTTCGCGGCGGCGATGGCGACGCTCGTCAATGGCGGAGAACGCATCCAGCCCACCTTCCTCTTATCGGAGAAAGGCGCCGACGAGAGCGGCGAGAGGATAATCCGGAGCGAGACAAGCGCGACGATGCGCGACCTCATGCGGCTTGTGGTCGAGCGCGGCACGGGGCGTCGCGCGGCCTCGCCCGGCGTCAGCATCGGCGGCAAGACGGGAACCGCGATGAAGGTGAAAGACGGACAGTATACGCACGATGTGATGAACAGCTTCGTGGCGGCCTTCCCGATCGGATCGCCCAAATATCTCGTCATGGTCACGATTGACGAACCGCAGCCGGAGCCGGGAACGCAGAACTTCGAGGCAGCGCATAACGCTGCCCCGACGGCCGGCTCGATCATCAAGCGCATCGCCCCCATGCTCGACGTCTTGCCCACACCCCGGTTTGACGTAGCGCCTCCAACCCCCTATGAACAGACGGGTCTCAGACAGCCCCAGCGCGCCGTTTTCCGAAAGACTCCCCATGAAACTGGCGGATTTGATAAAGGATATTCCGCTTTCAGTCAGCCCCAGCCCGCTTCCGGAGATCGATATAGCGGGCGTTACAGCCGATAGCCGCGAGGCTGCGCCGGGACTGCTGTTTGTGGCTCTTGCCGGCGCGAAGGCCGATGGCATGGTCTTCGCCGCCGATGCGATCGCGCGCGGCGCCGTCGCAATCCTCGCAGGAGAAAGCGCAAACGCTGAAGCCATCGCTGCGCCGGTGCTGCGCTCAGCAGACCCGAGACACGCGCTCGCCGTCATCGCGGCGCGCTTTTACGAGCGCCAGCCGGAAACCGTCGCAGCCGTCACCGGCACCAACGGCAAGACCTCGGTCGCCTCTTTCCTGCGCCAGATCTGGGCCGCGCTCGGCTACGATTCGGCGAGCCTCGGCACGATCGGCATCGTGACGAAGAGGGGGGAGACGGCTTTAGCGCACACGACGCCCGATCCGGTTACGCTTCACCGCCGCCTGGCGGCGCTTTCGGCCGAAGGCGTGACGCACCTCGCGATTGAAGCGTCAAGCCACGGACTTGATCAGCGCCGGCTCGACGGCGTCCGGCTTTGCGCCGGGGCCTTTACGAACCTCACGCGCGATCACCTCGACTATCATCCCACGGTGGAGGCCTACTTCCAGGCCAAGCTGCGCCTGTTTCAAGAGCTTCTGCCCGACGGCGCTCCGGCCGTCATCGACGCCGACAGCCCGGGCGCGGAGCGCGTCGCGGAAGTCGCCGCCGCGCGAAAGCTTAATGTGCTGACCGTCGGCGAGCGCGGGGCAGCCTTGGCCTTGAAGGGCGTGGAGCGCGACGGCTTCCGCCAGCGCCTCACGGTGCTTTATCAAGGCCGCGCCCATGAAGTTGCGCTGCCGCTGGCCGGAGCTTTCCAGGTTTCGAACGCGCTCGTCGCCGTTGGGCTCGCTCTCGGCCTTGGCGCAAACGCTAAAGCAGCGTTCGCGGCCGTTTCCGACCTCAGGGGCGCGAAGGGGCGGCTCGAATATATCGGCGAAACCCCTCTCGGCGCGCCCGTTTTCGTCGATTATGCGCACACCCCGGACGCGCTCGTGAAAGCGCTGCAAGCCCTGCGCCCGTATGTCAGCGGGCGGCTGCGCGTCGTCTTCGGCTGCGGCGGCGACCGGGACAAGGGGAAGCGGCCCGAAATGGGACGCGCCGCCACGGCTTACGCCGACGCCGTTTATGTGACGGACGACAATCCCCGCAGCGAGGAGCCCGCCGCCATCCGCGCCGCGATCATGGCGGCCGCACCCGGCGCCGTGGAGATCGCCGGCCGCGCGGACGCCATTGCCGCCGCCATCGCCGACCTCAAGAAAGGCGAAGCGCTGCTCGTGGCCGGCAAGGGCCACGAAACGGGTCAGATCGTCGGCAAGACCGTCATTCCTTTTTCCGATCACGAAGCGGTCGCCGCGGCGCTGGCCGCCGCCTCCGCGCGGAGGTCAGGCCATGGCTGAGGCGCTTTGGACGGGCGCGGACATCGCGGCGGCGCTGAGCGAATCCGACCGGGAACCGGCAGCCGGGATCGACGGCCTGCGCGTCAGCGGCGTCTCCATCGATAGCCGGACATTGCAGCGCGGCGATCTTTTTGTCGCCATCAAGGGCGAGCGCGCGGATGGACACAAGTTCGTTGCGGCGGCCTTCGAAAAGGGCGCCGCCGCCGCCATCGTCGAGCAGGCGTTCGAAGCGCCCGCATCGGCCCATCGCCTGTTTCGCGTAGCCGATACGCTCGAAGCGCTGAACGCGCTCGGCCGCGCGGCCCGCCAAAGAACAGGCGCGCGCATCGTCGCCGTCACCGGCAGCGTCGGCAAGACCGGCACGAAGGAAATGCTGCGCCTGATGCTTTCGGCATCGGGGCGCGCGCACGCTTCGCAGAAATCCTACAACAATCTCTGGGGCGTGCCGCTTTCGCTGTCGCTCATGCCGGAAGGCGCCGATTTCGGCGTGTTCGAAATCGGCATGAACCACGCGGGCGAGATTACGCCGCTCACGCGTCTCGTTCGTCCGGACATCGCAATCGTGACGTGGGTGGCGCCCGTCCATATCGAGTTCTTCAACTCCGTCGCGGACATCGCCGACGCCAAGGCCGAAATCTTCGACGGTCTTACGCAAGGCGGCGCAGCTATTCTGCCCGCCGACAACGAGCACGTCGAAAGGCTCAAGGCGAAGGCGGCCGCAAGAGGCGCGCGCGTCGTGACGTTCGGCGAAAGCGCTGGGGCGCATTCCCGGCTTCTGGGTTTCGAAGCCGTTGAGGAAGGCTCGGTCGTAACCGCGGACGTGCTGGGCTCTCGCTTGACGTTCCTGATGGGCGCCCGCGGCAGGCATCTGGCCTCGAATGCGCTGGCTGCGCTCGCCGCGGCGAAACTTGCGGGCGCAAACGTCGAGGCGGCGGCGGACTCGCTTGCCCGTTTCGAGGCGCCGGAAGGCCGCGGCCGGAGTTCTTCGTTCGCCACGCCAAAGGGAGAGGTTTTGATCATCGACGAGACCTACAACGCCAACCCGGCCTCGATGCGCGCCGCGCTTGCGGTGCTGGGCGCCGCTTCACGGCCGAGGTTTGCGCGGCGCATCGCGATCCTCGGCGATATGTTGGAGCTTGGCCACGAGGCGCCACAATTTCATGCCGGTCTCGCAAGCGCCGTTGAACTCGAACGGCGTCGATCTCGTTTTCTGCGCCGGGCCGCTGATGGCTCGCCTTTACGAGGACCTGCCGGCGCACAAGCGCGGCGGCTGGGCTCAAGCGTCGGAAGAGTTGCGCGCCCGTGTTCTGGACGAAGTGACAGGCGGCGACGCCGTCATGATCAAAGGATCGCTTGGCAGCCGGATGGGGCATTTGGCCGAGGCGCTTCGTTCGCGCTTCGCACGGCTGGCGGAAAAGGAACATGGCCGCGGCGCGGCCTAAGGGTTGGACCATCGCATGCTTTATTTGTTGGGCGAACTAAGCAATCAATCGACAATCTTCAACCTGTTTCGCTACATCACGTTTCGGACGGGCGGGGCGGTCGTGACCGCGATGCTCGTCGTGTTCATCCTCGGCCCCTGGCTCATCAACTCGCTTCGCCTCCGCCAGGGAAAGGGCCAGCCGATCCGGGAAGACGGGCCGAAAACGCATCTTCTCACGAAAAAGGGCACGCCCACGATGGGCGGGCTGATGATCTTGCTCGGGCTTTGCGTCGCGACGGTGCTTTGGGCGAACCCCTACAGCCCCTATGTGTGGATCGTGCTCGCGGTCACGCTCTCCTACGGGCTGATCGGCTTCTACGACGATTATCTGAAGGTCACAAAACGCACCTCCTCCGGCTTCTCCGGGCGCGTGCGGCTGCTGCTTGAGCTTTTCGTCGCCGGCCTCGCCACCTACGCCATCATCGCCGCCGGAGGCTTCAAGCCGTTTGCAACGTCGTTGACGGTGCCGTTCTTGAAGGAAGTCGTGATCAATCTCGGACTGGTCCTCTTCATCTGCCTCGGCATTTTCGTAATCGCGGGCGCCGGAAACGCCGTGAACCTCACCGATGGGCTCGATGGCCTCGCCATCGTGCCGGTAATGATCGCGGCTTCGGCCTTCGGCGTGATCGCCTACCTTGTCGGAAACAAGATTTTCGCGGAATACCTGCAAATCCACTTTGTGCCGGGCGCCGGCGAGCTTACCGTCGTTTGCGGGGCGCTTCTCGGCGCGGGTCTGGGATTCCTATGGTTCAACGCTCCGCCAGCGATGATTTTCATGGGCGATACCGGCTCGCTGGCGCTGGGCGGGGCGCTTGGCTCCATCGCCGTCGCCGTGAAGCATGAGATCGTTCTCGGCATCGTCGGCGGCTTGTTCGTGCTTGAGACCGTCTCCGTCATCGTGCAGGTGCTGTCCTTCAAAATGACCGGAAAGCGCGTGTTCCGAATGGCGCCGCTGCATCATCATTTCGAGCAGAAGGGCTGGGCGGAGCCGACGGTGGTCATCCGCTTCTGGATTGTGGCGGTCATCCTTGCGCTTATCGGGCTTACAACGCTGAAACTGAGGTAGCATGATCGCAGCGCATACCTTCGCCGGCAAGAAGGCCGCCGTCTTCGGCTTGGGGATGTCCGGGCTTGCGGCGGGGCGATCTTTGCTGGCGGGCGGGGCCACGGTTTTCGCCTGGGACGACGGCGAGAAGGGACGCGCCGCGGCGAAGGACGCCGGGCTGCCGCTCGCCGATTTACGTGAGGTGGATTGGGGCGCCATCGACGCGCTCGTGCTCGCGCCGGGCGTTCCTCTGACGCATCCCGAGCCGCATTGGACGGTCAAGCTCGCGCAGGCGCACGGCGTCGAAATCATCGGCGACACCGAGATTTTCATGCGCGAGAGGCGCCGCGCCGGCGCGCCCTGCCCCGTCATCGCGATCACCGGCACGAACGGCAAGTCCACCACCACCGCGCTGACCCATCACCTTCTTCAATGCGCGGGCCTCGATGCGGTGCGCGGCGGCAATATCGGCGCGGCCGTTCTCGACCTGCCGCCCTTCGCGCACGGCCGCCATTATGTGCTGGAATTCTCAAGCTTTCAGCTCGACCTCACGCCGAGCCTCGATCCGGACGCGGGCGTGCTCCTCAACATCACGCCGGATCATCTCGACCGCCACGGTTCGCTGGAACATTACGCTGCGGTGAAAGAAAAAACTTTTGCGCATATGAGCAAGCGCGGCGCGGCCGTGATCGGCGCGGACGACGGTCTTTGCGACGCCATTGCGGCGCGGGCGGAGGGGCGCGGCGTTCACACGCTTCGCATTTCCGCGCAACGGCCCGTGAGCGACGGCGTTTACGCGGAAGGCGCCGCATTGTTCGAGACGGCGAATGGCGCGATTGTCAACCAGACCCGGCTCGACGGCATCGGCTCGCTCAGAGGCGCCCATAACGCGCAAAACGCCAGCGCGGCGCTCGCCGCTGCCCGCAGCCTCGGCCTGCCCTGGGACACGCTCGCGCAGGCGCTTCAAACATTTCCGGGCTTGGCGCATCGCATGGAGGAAGTCCGGCGCATCCGGCATGTGCTGTTCGTGAACGACTCGAAAGCCACGAACGCGGATGCGGCGGAACGCGCGCTGTTGAGCTTCTCCAATATATATTGGATCGCGGGCGGCAAGCCGAAGGCGGGCGGGATCGAGCCTCTCGCCCCTCTCTTCCACCGCATCAAAAAGGCCTACCTCGTCGGCGAGGCCGCGGAAGCCTTCGCAAAGACGCTCGATGGCGCCGCCGCCTACACAATCTCCTCGACGCTCGACCGGGCCGTTGCGGAAGCGGCGGCGGATGCGCTTGCGTCGCCTTCGGGCGAAGCCGTGGTGCTGCTTTCCCCCGCATGCGCCTCATACGACCAGTTCCCGAACTTCGAAGTACGCGGCGACGCCTTTCGCTCGCTCGTCGAAGCGTTGCCGGCTTCGCCTCAGAAGGATCGCGCGGCATGACATTCTCGCGGGCGGAGCGCGCCGTTGTTACCGATTGGTGGCTTACGGTCGACCGCACGCTGCTTGCGCTCATCGCCATTCTTGCCATCGCCGGGCTCGCGGTCTCGGTGGCGGCAAGCCCGCAGACGGCGCTTCATTTCAAGCTTGAGCCTTTTTATTTCGTGAAGCGCCATGCGATCGGCGTAGCGGCGGCGCTCGCGATCGTCGCCGGCGTCTCGCTCCTGAACCCCTCTCAGGTCAAACGTTTCGCCCTTTTTCTTTTCGTTGCTGGCATCCTCTTGATGATCGCTACGCTTCTGCAAGGCGTCGAGCGGAACGGCGCGGCGCGTTGGCTTATCGTGGGCGGCGTATTCCTCCAGCCCTCGGAATTTGTAAAGCCCGGCTTCGTCGTGCTGTCCGCATGGCTCCTCTCCGAGAGCGCGAAAAGGCATGACATGCCGGCGCTTGAGCTTGCGCTTCTCCTTCTGGCGATCTTCGCGGCCCTTCTGGTCTTGCAGCCCGACCTGGGCCAGACCGTCATCGTGGCCTGCGTGTGGTGCGCGCTGTTCTTCCTGTCCGGTTATTCCTTGCGCATTGCGCCGCTTTTCGTGGCCATCCTCGCGGCGGGCCTTTTGGCCGCGTATTTCACGATGCCTCATGTGATGAGCCGCATCAATCGCTTCACCGGAGGCACGGCCGAATCCATGCAAACCTCGGTAGCGGTCAACGCCTTTCGCGACGCAGGCTGGTTCGGCCATGGCCTGGGCGAGGGCTTCACGCGGGCCCGCTTGCCCGACGCTCATAACGATTTCGTCTTCGCGGCAGTCGCCGAGGAAATGGGCATTGCCGCTTGCCTTTTCTTAATTCTGATTTATGCCTTGATTGTCTGGAGAGCATTAAGAGGCGCGTTCCGCGAACAGGAGGCTTTTGTCCGGCTTGCCGCCGCGGGGCTCGTCATGATTTTCGGATTACAGGCCTTGATCAATATGGCGGTAAACTTGAACCTGCTTCCAGCGAAGGGCGTCACGCTTCCTTTCGTATCCTACGGCCGCTCATCTCTTCTCGCGACCGCCATCACGCTTGGCATGATTCTCGCGCTCACAAAGCGCTCGGCGTACAAATTCGCTTATCAGGCCTTTCCGGCTTTGGGCGGCCTGTCAGCGACATCCGGCAGGGAGACCCGTCCATGAGCCGCGGTTCGGTAATGCTAGCGGCCGGCGGCACCGGCGGCCATCTTTTCCCCGCTCAGGCGCTCGGAGAGGAACTCATCCGCCGCGGCTATGAGGTGGACCTCATAACCGACACGCGCGGCAACGTTTTCGGCGCCGACTTTCCGGCCCGCAAAATATACAAGGTGGCGGCTGCCACGTTCCGGGGGCGCTCGCCCATCGAGGCGACGAAAACTCTGGGCATGCTGGGCAACGGCTTCCAGGCTTCTTATCGGATCATGGGAGAAGCTGCGCCAAGGGCGATCATCGGCTTCGGCGGCTATCCGACGCTCGCGCCAATTCTCGCCGCGATGGGAAAAGGCATCCCCGCCGCCATCCACGAGCAGAACTCCGTGATGGGCCAGGCCAATCGCTTCCTCGCGCCGATGGTGAAAACCATAGCCTGCTCGTTCGAGCACACAAAATATCTGGAGGGCAAGCTCCTGCTCAAGGCGCGCCTCACCGGAACGCCGCTGCGCAAGGCGGTGCTGGCCCTCCATAACGTCCCCTATCGCCCGCCATCGAGCCAGGCGCAGCTTAATCTCCTGGTCGTCGGCGGCAGCCAGGGCGCGCGCTACTTCTCGGACATCATGCCTCAAGCGCTGCAATTGCTGCCGCAGCAGATGCGCGACCGGCTCTTTGTGATGCAGCAATGCCGCGAGGAGGATATCGACCGCGTGTTCGACGCCTACGAGGCCGCCGGCGTCGCCGCCGAACTTGCGACATTCTTTGAGGATCTTCCTTATCGGATGTCTAACTCGCATCTCATCGTGGCGCGCAGCGGCGCCACCACCGTCGCCGAGCTTTGCGCTCTTGGACGCCCCGCCATCCTCGTTCCTCTTCCTCACTCGAAGGATAACGATCAGCTCGAAAACGCAACCCGAATGGCAAATGCGGGCGCCGGCTTCTGCATCCCGCAAGCGACGCTCACGCCCGAGGCGCTGGCAAGCGCGGCGCGCCGGTTCTTCGAAGACCCCTCGGCGCTTGTAAGAGCTGCGTCGAATGCGCATGCGCTCGCAAACTACAAAGCGGTTGATAATCTTGCGAATCTACTTGAGGAGCTAGCTGAGAAACATGCGGCCAGCGCGAGCGCTGCAGTAACTGCTTAACATTCTGCTTTTACTATTCTGGGCTGACTGCCGCGGGGGAAAAAGCGGCTGGGGGAAGAGAGGACGTGGCGATGAAAGATCCGCTTTCCGGCGGCCGCATTCATATCATTGGCGTTGGCGGCATCGGAATGAGCGCCATAGCCGAAATCATGGCGGCGAGAGGGCTTGACGTTCAAGGCAGCGACCAGAAGGACGGAGCGAATCTTCGGCGGCTCTTGAGCAAGGGCATCAAGGTTTTCGTGGGCCACGAGGCCGCAAATCTCGATGGCGCCGCCACAGTCGTCATCTCGACCGCCGTCAAGGAGAGCAATCCCGAACTTAAAGCCGCGCGCGCGTCGGGGCTGCCCGTTTTCAGCCGCGCCGACACGCTCGCCGCGCTGATGAAGGGCTATCGCACCGTTTCCATCACCGGCTCGCATGGCAAGACCACCACCACGGCCATGATCGGCTGGATGATGGAACAGGCCGGCCTCGATCCAACGGTGCTGGTGGGCGGCGTGATCCGCGCCTGGGGATCGAACGCGCGCATCGGGGCCAGCCCCTGGATGGTCGTCGAAGCAGATGAGTCGGACGGCACCTTCATCCGGCTTCCGACCGAGATCGGCGTGGTGACGAACATCGACGCGGAGCATCTCGACTATTACGGAACAGAAGCCACCCTGCACGAATCGTTCCTGACCTTCTTCCGCCAGATTCCCAGCGGCGGCCTCGCCGTCGCGGGCGTCGATCATCCCGTCGTGCGCAGCCTGCTGAACAGGCTCAAAAAGGAGGGCCATTCGCCGCCGCTTTCGGCCTTCGGGCGCGCGCTCGATGCGCAGGCGAGGATCGAAAACGTTGTGACGAATGGCGGCTCTGTAACCTTCGACGCGTGCCTGGCCGATGCGGCGGGCGATCATCCAATTCGGAAGAACGGCTTCAAGCTTCGCGTGCCGGGCGCTCACAACGCGCTGAACGCCGCGGCGGCGATGGCGGTCGGGCTGCGCGCCGGGCTCGGCGCCGAGCAGATATTCGAAGCGCTCGCCACATTCGAAGGCGTCGACCGCAGGTTCACCCAGACAGGGGAATGGAACGGCGTTTCGATCTACGACGACTATGCCCACCATCCGGCGGAAATCTCGGCGGTTCTGAGCGCGGCTCGCGGCGCCTCAAAAGGGCGCGTGATCGCCGTGATGCAGCCGCACCGCTTTTCGAGGCTCAAATCGCTGTTCGACGAGTTTTGCGGCTGCTTCGGCGAGGCGGACACCGTGCTCGTCGCTCCCGTTTATGCGGCAGGCGAGGCGCCGAACGGCTTCGATCGCGACACGCTGGTGGAAGGCATCCGCCATACGGGCCACGCGCGCGTCTACGCAATAGAAGGCGAGGATACGCTTGCGCGCACGGTCGCCACGCTGGCCCTGCCGGGCGATCTCGTTATCGGGCTCGGCGCCGGCACCATCAGCGAATGGGCGCGCGCGCTTCCCGCCCGGCTCAGCGTCTATTCCTCCTTCGCCGGCGCGGCGGAATGATCGATGTTTCCCGACCTCGTCCCGAGTCTATCTGCGGTCGCGCCTGAGCTTCGGGGCAGGCTTTTGCCGAATGTGGCCTTGAGCGAGATGACCTGGCTGCGCGTCGGCGGCCCGGCGCAGGTTCTCTTCACGCCTGCCGGCGAGGACGATCTGGCCTATTTCCTGTCGCGCTGCCCGCTGGATATTCCGGTCATGGTCATCGGCGTCGGCTCGAATTTGCTGGTTCGCGATGGCGGCGTGCCGGGCGTGGTCATCCGGCTCGGCCGCGGCTTCAATGAGGTTACGCCCTTGAGCGCGACGCGCATCGGCGCCGGCGCGGGGGTTCCGGATGTGCGGCTCGCGCAGGTCGCGGCCAAGGCCGGGATCGCGGGACTCGCCTTCTACCGGGGCATTCCCGGCGCCGTCGGCGGCGCGCTGCGCATGAATGCCGGGGCGCATGGCGCCGAGACGAAGGATGTCGTCGTCGAAGCGCGGGCGGTGGACCGAAGCGGCAAGCTCCATGTCTACGACAACGCCGGCATGGGGTTCACATACCGCCACTGCTCCGCGCCTGCCGATCAGATCTTCACCCAGGCCGTTTTCCAAGGCCGCGAGGGCGACCCCGCCGAAATCGAGCGCGACATGCGGGCCGTCGCCGACTACCGCGAGGCGAACCAGCCCATAAAAAGCCGCACGGGGGGGTCAACTTTCAAGAACCCGCCGGGCCATAGCGCCTGGAAACTGATCGATGCGGCAGGCTGCCGGGGCCTTCGCGTGGGCGGCGCTCATATGTCCGAGATGCATTGCAATTTCCTGATCAACGATGAGGGCGCGACCGCTGCCGATATCGAGCGGCTGGGCGAACTCGTCCGCGAGCGGGTGTTCGCGCACAGCGGCGTGATGCTGGAGTGGGAAATCAAGCGCATCGGCGTCCCGCTCGCCGAGGATCGCCGGGCCGCCGCGGAATGATGCTGCCTCCTCCCCAGCTTCTTCGTCATCCCGGAACGGCTCCCAGGGCCGGAGCCGGGATCGCCACGGCCTCTAAGACGACCCCGCGCGCGACGAGCCTGCCCGAAAGGAATCGAGCGGCAAATAAATGACAGACGGGTTTCGCCATATCGCGGTGCTGATGGGCGGCTGGTCGGCCGAGCGGGATGTGTCGCTCAACTCCGGCGCGGCCTGCGCGAGCGCGCTCGAACGCCTCGGATACCGCGTCACGCAAATCGACGTGAACCGGGACATCGCCGACCGCCTGACCCTTCTCAAGCCCGACGCCTGCTTCAACGCGCTGCATGGAAAATGGGGCGAGGACGGCTGCATCCAGGGCGTGCTTGAAACGCTGGAAATTCCATACACGCATTCGGGGGTGCTGGCGTCCGCGCTCGCCATGGACAAGGCCCGCGCGAAGACCGCGTTCAGGGCTGCGGGCGTGCCCGTGGCGGACGGCGTTGTAGCGAGCGCCGCCGAGGCCGCGCGCAGTCATCTCTTGCCGCCGCCCTATGTCATAAAGCCCGTGTGCGAAGGATCGAGCGTCGGCGTGTACATCGTGCGGGAGGATCATGAGCATCCTCCGCAGGAATTGACCCGTCCCGATTGGCCTTACGGGCCAGTCCTTGTCGAGCGCTATATCGGCGGTCGCGAACTGACCTGCGCGGTGATGGGCGGCCGCGCCCTCGACATCATCGAAATCAAGCCGGCCGAAGGCTTAAGTTTCTACGACTACGAAGCAAAATACGCAAAAGGAGGCTCCCGCCACATTCTACCGGCACAACTTTCACCGGACATTTACAAGTTTATCCAAAAATTAGCTCTCGATGCGCACGATGCATTGGGATGCCGGGGCGTAAGCCGGGCCGATTTCCGATTGGACGATCGGCCCGAAGGAACGGGCGAACTGGTCTGCCTTGAGGTCAACACTCAGCCAGGCATGACCGCGACTTCGCTTGTTCCAGAGCTTGCGGCCCATGCTGGATTAACGTTCGGTGAGCTTGTTCGGTGGATTGTGGAGGACGCTTCTTGCAACCGTTAAGCCAGGAAACGGGCGGCTCAGGAAATCAGGGACATCGCAAGACGCATCCGGCTCGGAAGGGCGCCGCCTCGCAATCCTGGTTTTCATTCGCCGAGGCGCATGCGGATCGCGCGTCGCAAACCGGCTTCGTAATCAGCATGATGTTCCTCGCCGCGACGGCGATCTACGCTCTTTACCTTGCCGGCGCGACAGAAGCGGTTTTCGACGAAATCGCCTGGATCGGGGACCGCGCGTCCTACGACGCCGGCTTCCGCCTGGAAGACCTTGCCATTTCGGGGGCGAAGAACACGCCGAAACCGACGCTCTTGAAGGCGCTCGAACTGCCCTCGGCCAACTCCTCCTTGTCCTACGACGCGGCGGAAGCGCATGACCGGCTCCTGCAGCTCGGCTGGATCGCCTCCGCTGACGTGCGCCGAATCCTGCCCTCCCGGCTGGAGGTCGCCATCAGCGAGCGCGAACCTTTCGCGCGTTGGGCCGACGCCGAAAACGACGTGCAGGCCATAGACCGCGAGGGCGTTGTGCTCGGACCCGCCGAAGGGCGCTTCGAGACGCTTCTTCTCTTCTCCGGCGAAGGCGCTCCCTCTGAAGCCGCCGCGTTCCTGGAGGCCTTTTCCGATCACGACGCCATAAAGCGGCGCATTCAGCGCGCCGATCTCGTCGCCGAGCGCTTCTGGCAGGTCCAGCTCGACAGCGGCGTCGCCATAAAACTTCCGCGCAAGGTGAACGAGCTAGCTCTTGTAAGGCTCGAATCGCTTCTGGCCAACTCTAAGATTGCCGGAATGGCATTGGACTCTATCGATTTGCGTCTAACCAACCGGACGATCTTGCAATTGAAGGAGCCAACCTTGGCAAATCGCGATAGGGCGATTGCCGCCCTGACCGCGGCCCCGGCGCAGTCCGTGTCTCCGGCAAGGAGGGGCAGGGCCTCATGAACGCGGACCGGCGGCAGGCCTCGCGCGGTCCGTCGCGGTTATGGCCGTTCCAAGCCCGAGACGACATCGTAACCGTCGTTGACATGGGCGCGCAGAAACTGGCTTGCGCCATCATTGCGCTTTCCTCGCCGCGTTTCGGCTTCGACACCGGCGCGAGAAACATCCGCGTCCTTGGCAGCTCCGTCGTCCGATCGTCCGGTCTTTCCGGCGGACGCATCGTCAATCTCTCTGCCATGGAATCGAGCATCAGGCGCGCGGTGGCCCAGGCCGAGGCCCAGGCGGGAATTACCGTCGAGGAGGTGCTTGTCACGGGCCAGTTTCATGGCCTTTCCACGGAGGTTTTCGAGGCGAAGATCGGCGCGGAGGGCGATCTGGCGAGAGAGGACGTCGAAGCGATTTCCTTTGCGGCGAACGAACATTGCACCGCCGCACGGCGTAAGCTTCTGCACCTCTTTTTGACCTCCGGCGAGGCGGGGGACGACGAAGCGCCGGCGCCCGACTTCCCGGCCAAGACCGATGTCGTCGCGATTTCGATGCCGCTGAGGGGCGCGCGCCAGATTGCGGCGTGCGTCGCCAAGAGCCTCCTGACCATGCGGGGGTACGTCGCCGGCCCCATCGCGGCCGCGCTTTCGGTCACGAATGCGATCGAGCGGTCCGCCGGCGTCCTCGTGATCGACATGGGCGCCCAATCCACGGGCTGCGTCTTGTTTGATCGCGGCGCGCCGGTCTTCGCCGAGTGCATCGGCGCGGGCGGCCAGCAGATAACGGAGGAAATCGCGAGGGCGTTCGGCTTGCGCAAGTTCGAGGCCGAGCGCTTGAAAATCCGCTACGGCAGCGTCTACGACAGTTTGCAGGCCGATATCGATCTCCCGTTTACAAATGGCGAAACGGGCGAGCCCATATCGAAATTTTCTCTTAATCACATTATTCGATCGAAGGCATCGTTGGTGCTTCAGGCCGTTAATGAACGGTTAAAGTGTGCTGGATATTCTATTCCATTGGGGGGCGCCGTGCTGACCGGCGGGGGCAGCTTGCTTCCCGGAGTGCGCGAGCTTGCATCGCATCTCTTCGGCTCGGAGGTACGGACGGCGCTACCCATGAACTTGAACGGTCTCACTGGCGGGACCGTTTTAAGCGCGCTTGTTGGGGGGTGTCTGTATGCAAGCCGGCATCAGTCTGCAGGCGAAATGCCTTATGCGCCGGGACTTGCGTCCCAAGATAGTAGCTATGCGTCTCGAATCAGCCAATGGCTGCGGGCTAGCTTTTTATAGAGACGGCTCCGCACGATCGGCTGCAGGCAAAAGCGGGCTTAAGGCCCGGATAGGAAGCGCACGAGGCCTGTCATGGGAATAAACCTGCAACTTCCAGGGCTCACGGAGTTGCGGCCGCGTATTACGGTCGTCGGCGTGGGCGGCGCGGGCGGCAACGCCGTGAACAATATGATCGAGAGCGGTCTCGAAGGCGTGGAGTTCATCGCCGCGAACACGGATGCGCAGGCTCTCGCCTCATCCAGCGCCGGCGCCGTCATCCAGATGGGCGTTGGCATTACGGAAGGCTTGGGCGCGGGGTCGCGACCCGAAATCGGCGCGGCGGCGGCCGAGGAGGCGCTGGAGGAAATCCGCTCCCAGCTCGACGGCGTGCACCTTCTCTTCATCACGGCCGGAATGGGCGGCGGAACCGGCACGGGCGCCGCGCCGATCATCGCCCGGACGGCGAAAGAGCTTGGCGTCTTGACGGTGGCGGTTGTGACAAAGCCGTTCGAGTTCGAGGGCCAGCGGCGCATGCGCACGGCCGAGGTCGGCATCGCCGCGCTCGCCAAGCACGTGGATACGCTCATCGTCATTCCGAACCAGAATCTCTTCCTCGTCGCCAGCGAGAAAACGACGTTCGCCGACGCCTTTTCGCGCGCGGACGACGTGCTGAAATCGGGCGTGTGCTGCATCACCGATCTCATGGTCAAGGAAGGGCTGATCAATCTCGATTTCGCCGACGTTCGCACCGTCATGCAGAACATGGGCACGGCGCTGATGGGCACCGGCGAAGCGGAAGGCGACAAGCGCGCGCTTCACGCCGCCGAGGCTGCGATATCGAATCCGCTTTTGGGCGAAGTCTCCATGCGCGGGGCGAAGGGGCTGCTCGTCAGCATCACCGGCAGCTTCGACATGACGCTTTATGAAGTCGAGGAGGCGGCCTCCCGCATCCGGCGCGAGGTCGATCCCGACGAAAATCCCGACATCAACATTATTGTCGGCGCGACATTCGAACCGGCGCTCCAGAACCGCCTCCGGGTGTCGGTCGTCGCCACGGGAATCAAGCCGGCGGATTACATGCCCGTGATGCCCGCTCATGCGCCGGAGAAAGAGACGAGCCTTGCGGATCGAATCTCGTCGGCGGCTGCCGGCGAAATCCGGCGGGGACATGCCGCCCCAAGGGAATCGGCGAGCGCTCCGAAGCAGGCTCAGGATCGCCGCGGCGTCCAGCTTGAGCCAAAGGTCAGGAAAGGCCCCGAGCAGGAGCCCCCTGCGCCTGCGCCATCCCCGGAGAATGGGCAGCGATTCGAGCCCCTTCATCCTTCGAAAACGGCGCGTCCGCCGAAGCGGCCTCTGACTTACCAGGATTTTCCAGAACTTAGCCAGGCGGGCGCGCCTGCAAACGGCGGATCGGCGAATCGAAACTCGGGGCGGCCTCGCGGCTTTTTCGATTGGATGGCCGGCCGGGACCGCGCTTCGAAGCCTACGCCGGCCACGAAATCCGTTGCATTTCAGCAACGATCGTCCCAGGAAAAAACGCTTCCGGAACAAGAGCGTCGAAACGGCTCACACGCGCCGTCCTTCGCCAGGGAAGAGGTCGAAGACCGAGGCGGCGACGCCTCGCACGGCCGCGTCAGCGGTGATGAAACCATTGAAATTCCACAGTTTTTTAAGAAGCCCGTCTAGGGATGCCGCGCGCCCTGCCGCTTCGCGCGCCGGGGCTTGGAGGGCTCGGCGCGCGCCGGGCCGGCCCAATCCGCGAAGCCGTCAGACCCCCCCGTAACAGACTGTTAAAAAGCGTGATTTGAAGCGCCGCCGACGCCCCGGCTAGGTTTGCTCAACGGGCGTTGCTGAGCATTAGCGTGCGTAACCGGCAGGAATAGCCGGGACCAAGAGTAGCGTGAGGCTACCGATGCTTTGGTGAAAAGCTTCTGGCATTTGCTCACGTTTGGGGGGCGTCTTTCCCGGCAGGAAAGGCGCCATGGCACAAAGATATACGGCGCAAGAAATGAGCTTTCGCAGCTTTTCCAGCAGGCAGACCACTGTTGATCGCGATATCGTCATGAAGGGCGTCGGCGTCCATAGCGGCGCTGAAGTTTCGCTGATCCTGCGTCCCGCCGAAGCGAACACCGGTTATAATTTCTACGTCCAAGGCGGCAGTAAAATCGGGCGCGTGCCCGGCGATTTCCGGGCCGTCAGCAACTTGACGCTCTGCACTGTATTGAGCAGCGCTCATGGCGTGTCGGTGGCGACCGTCGAGCACCTGCTCGCCGCTCTTCGCGGTCTTGGCGTCGACAACGTCGACATCGAGGTCGACGGAAACGAAATTCCGATCATGGACGGCAGCGCCGAGCCATTCGTAGACGCGATCCTCGAAGCCGGCGTGCGCGAGTTGGACGAGCCGCGCCGCTACATCAAGGTTCTGCGCCCCGTTCAGGTGAGAGACGGCGCCTCTGTCGGCGAGATTTTTCCCTACAACGGCTTCCGCCTCGATATTGAAATCGACTTCGACACTCCGCTCATCGGCAAGCAGCGCCTCGACATCGAAGTCACCCCCTCGTCGTTCCGCAGGATTTGCCGCGCGCGGACCTTCGGCTTCATGAAAGACGTGAAGCAGCTTTGGGCCGCCGGAAGGGCTCTCGGGTCGTCGCTCGAAAACACGGTGGCGATCGCGGACGGCCGCATTCTGAACCCGGAAGGCCTGCGCTACGGCGACGAATTCGTTCGTCACAAGACGATGGATGCGGTCGGCGACCTCGCCCTGGCGGGCGCTTCCATCCTTGGGCTTTATCGCTCCACCCGAGGCGGCCACCGGCTGAATTCCGCGATACTGCATGCGCTTTACGACAACAAGGACGCATGGACCATCGTGGAGATGGCCGAAAAGCCCCGTTCTCGTCACGTGGCGCCGCGCGCTGAATTCGGCATCGCCTTCGCCACGCCGAACTACGCTCCGCCCGTCGATTGATAAGAGGCCGGTTGCCTGCAATCTGCAACCGGCTCAATCGTCGCCCTCGGTGCAATCAGGACTGAAAAACTCCGCATTTCTCCCTCATTTTCCGTTTTCCGCCGCAAACGCAAGTCATGTGTGCGGAAACCGAGTCGCGGTCGCGCGAATATGGGCTTTTGGAGCAAGGTAAAATGAGATTGCGATTTTTCGGGCAAGCTGCCGGAGCGGCGATCTTGGCCGCGTGCCTTGCCGGCTGTGGCTCCATGGGGTCCCTGTTCAGCAACGAAGATACGAACAAGCTCGATACGCGGCCGCCGGAAGTGATCTACAAAGAAGCTGAAGAGAACATGACCAAAGGCAGCAACGTCAAAGCCGCCGAGGCGTTCGAAAAGATCGATCAGCTCTATCCCTATTCGGAAGAGGCCAAGAAAGCCGTCCTTATGGCGGCCTTCGCCTATCAAAAGGCCGGCAAAGGCCAGGAGGCTGTGGCCGCTGCCCGCCGTTATCTCTCGTTGCATCCCGGCACCAAGGAAGCGGCTCTCGCGCAGGAAATCATCGCGGGCGCCTATTTCGATCGCATTTCGACGCCGTCGCGCGATCAGTCCGAAACGAAGAAGGCGATCACCGAGCTTGAGACGCTGATCCGGCGCTACCCGGACAGCCGTTACGTCGAAGACGCCAAACGGCGCATCAAGCTCGCCCGCGACACGCTTGCGGCTGCGGAAATGACCGTCGGCCGTTACTGGCAGAAGAAGGGCAACTTGCTCGCCGCCGTGAACCGGTTCAAGACCGTGGTTACGGAGTATCAGCAGACCACCCACGTGGAGGAGGCGCTTTTTCGCCTCACGGAGAGCTATATGGCGCTCGGCATCGTGAACGAGGCGCAGACCGCGGCGGCCATTCTCGGGCACAACTTCCCGGACAGCGAATGGTATAAGGACGCCTATGCCCTCCTGCAGGCGGGCGGGGCGGCGCCGCACGAGGATTCCGGGTCGTGGATGAGTCAGGCTTGGAAAAGAACCGTCGGAAGCGTGACGGGCTGATGCCCGGCGCCGCGCCCGCGGCCTTGGCGACGCGAATCGCGTTATGAGAGCGCCATGCTGACGGCGCTCTCCATCCGCGATATCGTATTAATCGACAAGCTCGACCTCGCGCTTGCTGCGGGCTTGACGGCCTTCACCGGCGAAACAGGCGCAGGCAAATCCATCGTCCTCGACAGTCTCAGCCTGGCGCTTGGCGCGCGCGGCGATGGCAAGCTCGTTCGCAAGGGCGCCCAATCCGCAACCGTCACAGCCACATTCGAGCTTCCCGCCTTGCACCAAGCCATTGGCATGCTTCGCGAACAGGGCCTCGACGGCGAAGATTGCCTCATCTTGCGGCGCATCCAGTACGAGGATGGGCGCACCAAGGCTTTCATCAACGACCGCCCCGTTTCCACGGCGCTGCTTCGCCGATTGGGCCGCTCGCTCGTGGAGATCCACGGCCAGCATGACGACCGCGCGCTTCTCGATCCCGGCACGCACCGTCATCTTCTCGACCTGTTCGGCGGACTTGTGGCGCACGCGGCCGAGGTTTCGCGGCTTTGGGAGGAATGGCGCGAGCGGGCGAATGCAGTAAGCGAGCTTGAGAAAGCGATCGATCTGGCCGAGCGCGAAAGAGACTATCTCAACGCCGCGTGCCGGGAGCTGAACGATCTCGCTCCGCAGCCCGGCGAAGAGGATGCGCTGGCGGCGAAGCGGCAGGCGATCATGTCGGCCGCAAAGCTTCGTTCCGATCTTGAGGAAGCCTCGGACGCGTTGTCCGCTCCAGTTTTCCCGGCCACAAAACTGAACGCGGTTTTGCGGCGGCTTGAGCGCCAGCCTGATTTGCCGGGCCGGCTTCAGCCCATCAAGGCCGTCCTTGAGCGGGTGCTGATCGAGGCGGAGGAGGCGCGCTCCGCGGTGGAGGCGCAGCTTCGCGCGGAAGGCGAAGACAATGTGGAAGCGATCGAGGAGCGGCTTTTCAAGCTCCGGGCGATCGCGCGAAAGCACCGCGTCCCGGTGAGCGAGCTTCCGGCTGTCCATCGGCGTTTCCTCGATGAGCTTTCACGGCTTGAGACGGGCGCCGAAAACCTCCAGGCGTCGCGGAAGGCGGCGAACGCCGCGGCCGCCGAATACGCCAAGGCCGCCGGCGCGCTGAGCGAGCAACGGCTGGCGGCCGCCGCGCTTCTCGACAAGGCGGTGCAAAAGGAACTGACGCCGCTCCGGCTTGAAAAGGCGAAGTTCCTGACCCAATCTGAGAAGCTCCCGGACGAGAAAAACGGGCTGTCCGGCGGGCCTTTCGGGCGTGAATCGATCATGTTTCATGTTCAGACCAATCCAGGGTCGCACCCAGGCCCGCTCATGAAAGTCGCCTCGGGCGGCGAGCTGGCGCGCTTCCTCCTCGCGCTCAAGGTTGTGCTGGCTGAAAAGACGACAGCGCCCGTGCTTGTCTTCGACGAAATCGACACCGGCGTCGGCGGCGCAACGGCTTCGGCCATCGGCGAGCGCCTCGCGCGGCTTGGGCGGCAGGCGCAAGTGCTGGCCGTGACGCATTCGCCCCAAGTGGCGGCCCACGCGGACGCGCATTTCAGGCTCTACAAGACCTCGCGCGGCGCAGGCGAAAACATCTCCGTCGAAACCTGCGCCGAAGCGCTCGACGGCAGCGGACGCCGCGAAGAGATCGCCCGCATGCTCGCCGGAAAACAGGTCACCGAGGAAGCGAGGGCGGCAGCGGAACGCCTCATTGGAGCGAAGCATGAGAGCTGAGGCGCTCGCATCGAAAATCGAAAGCCTCACGCTGGAAGAGGCGAAAGACGAGCACGACGCCCTCGTCGCCCAAATCAAGAGGCACGACCGCCTCTATTATCAGGAAGACCAGCCCGAGATTTCGGACGCGGAATACGACGCGCTGCGGCTTCGCATGGAGGCGCTGGAGGCGCGCTTCCCGTCGCTCATCACAGCCGAAAGCCCGACGCAGAAGGTGGGCGCGGCGCCGTCCGAGAAATTCGCCAAAGTCCGGCATTCGGTGCGCATGCTCTCGCTCGGCAATGTCTTCACCGACGAGGATGTCGCGGATTTCGCCGGGCGCGTGCGGCGCTTCCTGAAGCTTGGCGCCGATGCGCCGCTCGACTTCACCGCCGAAATGAAGATCGACGGCTTGTCCGTTTCGCTTCGTTATGAGCGCGGCGAGCTGGCCGTCGCGGCCACGCGCGGCGACGGCTCCGAGGGTGAAGATGTGACCGCGAACGTTCGCGCCATCGCTGACATTCCGAACCGGCTCAAGGGGCGGAACTTGCCGGACGTGTTCGAAGTGCGCGGCGAGGTCTACATGGCGCATGCGGATTTCGCCGAACTGAACCAGCGCCAGCTTCGCGCGGGCGGCAAGATTTTCGCCAACCCGCGCAACGCGGCGGCCGGCTCGCTGCGCCAGCTCGATCCGTCCATCACGGCGGCGCGGCCCCTGCGCTTTTTCTCCTGGGGCTGGGGCGAGGCGAGCGAGCTGCCCGCGGAAACCAATCACGGCGTTCTGGAGGCCATCGCAGGCTGGGGCTTCCCCGTTCCGCCGGTTCGCGTTTGCAGCAGCGTAGGCGACATGCTCGCAGCTTACCGCGCCATCGAGCTGAACCGCGCCTCGCTCGGCTACGACATTGACGGCGTGGTTTACAAGGTGGACCGGCTCGACCTGCAGGAGAGGCTCGGCTTCGTCTCGCGTACGCCGCGCTGGGCGACCGCGCATAAATTCTCGGCCGAGAAGGCGATGACCGTGCTGCAAGGCATCGATGTGCAGGTGGGCCGCACGGGCGCGCTGACGCCGGTTGCGAAGCTCGCGTCCGTCACGGTCGGCGGCGTGGTGGTGCAGAACGCGACGCTTCATAACGAAGACGAGATCGCGCGCAAGGACGTGCGCATCGGCGACACCGTCATCGTGCAGCGCGCGGGCGACGTGATCCCGCAAATCCTGGGCTTCGTGCCCGAAAAGCGGCCCGCCACCGCCGTCCCCTTCGCGTTCCCGGAGGTCTGCCCGGTTTGCCAAAGCCACGCCGTGCGCGAGGCCAATCCCAAGACAGGCAAGCTCGATGCGGTGCGGCGCTGCACCGGCGGCCTGATCTGCCCGGCGCAAATGGTCGAGCGGCTGCGCCATTTCGTGTCGCGGCTCGCCTTCGACATCGAGGGGCTGGGCGAGAAGCACATCCAGGCGTTTTTCGAGGAAGGCCGCATCCGCGCGCCCGCCGACATCTTCACGCTGAAGGCGCGCGACGGAGTTTCCGCGCCGCCGCTCGCGGAGAAGGAAGGCTGGGGCGCGCAATCCGCCGCCAATCTGTTCGCGGCCATCGAGGCGCGGCGCACGATTTCGCTGGAACGCTTCATCTTCGCACTCGGCATCCGCCATGTCGGCGAGACCACCGCGAAGCTGCTCGCGAAAAGCTTCGGCTCGCTTGAGGCGCTGCGCGTGGCCATGGCGGACCCTCACGCGCTCGCCAACCTGAACGAGATCGACGGCATCGGCGACGTGGTGGCGCAATCCATCCTCGATTTCTTCGAGGAGCCGCATAACCGGGACGTCATAGCGGCGCTTGAGGCGCAGCTCACCGTCGAGGACTACAAGCCGGACATCGTGTCGTCTAAGCTCGCGGGCGCCACCGTGGTGTTCACCGGCAAGCTCGAACGCTTCACGCGCGACGAGGCCAAGGCGCAGGCCGAGCGGCTGGGCGCGAAGGTGGCGGGGTCGGTGTCGAAGAACACGCTCTATCTGGTGGCGGGGCCGGGCGCCGGCACGAAGCTGAAAAAGGCCGAGGAGCTTGGCGTGAAGGTGATGACGGAAGACGAGTGGCTCGACTTGATTGCGGGCGGCTAAGCGCCTTTCGCGCGGCGCCCGTGATGTCAACGTCGCCTTTTTCAGCGTTTCGCCTTGCGCTTATTCAGCCCGCCAACTCGCCTTGTTGCGGCGGGCGCCGGGACTTTATCTGCCGCCAAGTTTCCCGATGATCTGCTCTTGGCCGGCTTCGATATTGTTCATTCGATCGCTCAAGCGGTCGACGCGGTCGCTGAGTTGCGCTTCGCCCGCTTCCAGCCCGCCGGATGAAACCCAGCCGACGCTGCCGTTCCATCCCACTTTGCACCATTTGAAAGCACTGATGCCGTCATCCGGATTAACACACGACCCTAATTGGACGCTGGCGCCGGCCGGAATGGAGGTTATGATGTCATGACCCTGCCCCGGCCCGCTTCTCATGTTTAAATATCCGTCTTCAACGGCCAGAGCATTCGGATTGACCCGGTAGCTTCCGCCATATGCAGAGGTTACCAGAGCAACCGAAACGACAGTTAGGACGACAAACTTGATGGACCCCACCGACCCAACTCCTTTACATTGTTGTACATCAATATCGAGGCTGCGTGGAAAGTACGTTCTTTAACCTAATAGTTAGATGTTCTCTTCTCTTCAAGAAGGCGGTTTACGCCTTCCTCGATTTTCTTTTCGTTATCTTCAAGCTTGCGCGCTTTATCTTCTAGTTTATCGACGCGCTTCTCCAGATTGCAGAGCCTTGCATCGCGCTGGTCGTTTCCAAGCCAGCCGTTGACCGTACCTGAGGCCCATCCTCCAGAAGGCGGAGGACAGTCGGCGGCGAGAACAGATTGGACAACGTTCAGCGCCATAGCTATCAGCACAAAATGCATGCCGCCTCCTCATGTTCGAAGTACAGATTGGAAAAAAGGTTCGCAGTAAATTCTGAAGGTCCTAGTAACCCTTGTACTCTTTTTCCTGTTCGTGCTTCTTCAGCCGGTCGATCGTGCGGTTCTGTGACTTCTCGACATCATCTAAGCTCTTTTCGATGCCATCGGCTCGCTTATCGAGATCTTCGGTGCGGCGGTCTATCTCCCGGCCCTCCCCCAGAACTTTGTCGCCCAAAGTGATTGCGCCGCCGACAAAGGTGCCAACGACTGCGCCGCCAACCGTCTCGGCAAATACTGGATACACCAGAAGTGCGTTGCCTGCGGACAGCGTAAGCAGTAGGGCAAAGCTCAAGCGCATGACCCCCCCCTCTTGGCCTCTAGTTTATAAGTTAACCATAAATTAAGAAAATTGCAAACTTTGCGACCGTGATGGGCCTTGAAAGTGGCGTGCAGGCCAGCGCCTCGAACGGGCAGGGACCGGGCGCCGGCTCGAAGCTGAAAAAGGCCGAGGAGCTTGGCGTGAAGGTGATGACGGAAGACGAGTGGCTCGACTTGATCGCGGGCGCGTAACCCTGCCCGCTTCGACCCTGCGAGTCATGAATGCGCCGCAATTCAGCGACTGTTCGAATCACCAAAAATCGATTTCCGGAGGAAAGTCATGCTTAAGAGCCTTTCAATTTGCATCGCAGTTTTAGCCGGTTTCGCTTCTGTCGCTGTCGCGGCGCCAACGGATGACGAATGCAAAGCCGCGTGGACCAAAGCGGACGCCAACAATGACGGGGTGCTTGCCGGCGACGAAGCAACGAAATTCCTGGAAGCAATCAAGAAAAGCGGGAAACAATACGACGCCAATGGCGACGGAAAGCTGGACCGCGATGAATTTACGAAAGCGTGCAAGGATGGAGTCTTCGACTCCGTCAAGTAACAGGATGTGAAGGCAGCGCTTCGGGCCAGACCCGCCGGCCCGAAGCATGGCTATGGACAGATCGCCGCTGGCGCCAAAAAGGATATCTAGTCATCTGTTTTGAAGAATACTATTTTGTAGCATTGCAGTATGTGTCTTTGACTGATGTGTTGGTATAAGGCTTCCTCTCCATCATCCATCCGCAGATCTCGTTTTGCATTCTTAAAAGTGCCGAGATGCTCATATTCGAGCTTTGCGAAGGCCGCGTTGCAAGGATCGATATGTCCTGTTGCAGCAAGCATGTAGAAATGCATTGCGAATACAATAAAAGCGAGCAGAGCGAAGGCTTTGATCATTTTGCGTCCCCTTCAGCCTCTATGCCGCTCCGATCGCTTCCGTGATACCACATGCGCGCCGCAAGCAGCGGCCGAATTTTGCAGCTCCGCGCCACGGTTAAATCGCCAATTGTTAACGGCCTGCGGAGCTGTGGCTTTTCGCGGGCTGTTTCCATGACGGTCCACAAAAGGCGCCGCAACATCTGGATTCGAACGAAAAAGCCGCTGCAAAAATCCTGGTTAACGGTTATAAAGTTGCGCGCGTTAACCACGAGCCGCAAGCTTGGCTTGTGTGCGCGCGGCTTGCAACCGCTTCTATTTATGGCCGGAAGCGTCCGCGAGGCGCTTCCAGTCATCAACAGAATTAGAGGAAAGAGACGAAGAAGCATGAAGCGGCGGAAACCAAATCCAAGGCGCCAGGGTTAGCTTAGGTTTAACGGGCAGCCGCGGGGCTGTGGCGATTGGTATAAAGCGGGCGTATTCCGGGAGGGGCGATGAGCAAGTTAGAGGCGCTGATTTTCGACGTAGACGGGACGCTGGCCGACACCGAGCGCGACGGCCATCGCGTCGCGTTCAACCGCGCGTTCAAGGATGCGGGCCTCGACTGGCATTGGGGCGTGGAGCTTTACGGCGATCTGCTGTCGGTGACAGGCGGCAAGGAGAGGCTCGGCTATTACCTTGAGCGCTACCGGCCCGATTATCATCCCGCGGAGCCGCGCGCGAAATTTGTGGCGAAGCTGCACGCGCTGAAGACGAAGCATTATCTCGAAATCCTCGCCGAGCGCGGCATTCCGCTCCGCCCCGGCGTCGAGCGTCTCTTGAACGAGGCGCACAAGGACGGGCTTCGGCTCGCCATCGCCACCACGACGACGCCCGCCAATGTCACGGCGCTGCTCGAAAGCGTGCTGCCGGGCAAGCTCGACTGGTTCGAGGTCATCGGCGCGGGCGACGTGGTGCCGGCGAAAAAACCCGCGCCCGACATCTACGCTCACGTGCTCGGCGAGCTGCGGCTTCGCCCGGATCAGTGCCTCGCCTTCGAGGATTCAGAGCTGGGCTTGCGCTCCTCGCTCGCGGCGGGCATCAAGACAATAGTAACCGTGAACAGCTTTACCGTAGGACAGGATTTCACTGGCGCCGCGCTTGTGGTAGATAATCTTGGCGAACCGCAGCAACCTTTTCGCATTCTAGCGGGAAACGCCTTCAGCTCGACTGAAGTAGATGTCGCCCTGATGAAAAAATTGCTTGCTGAATAGTAGTAAGTATTTGACCTTTATCCCATCGTTCTTGCCGAACATCGTCCGGACAACAACAACTCTCATCCTTCATTAACAGGATCGGTGCTGCAATCGATCAGCGAACGGATGCGGTTCCATCGCGTGGGACCGGCATCGCCCGCACCGCTGCATGCGCCAGCGCTTGCCGCGGCAACAGGTCAACAGCAAGTAGGTCTCACGATGCGTATGAAACAATTTGCGATCTCGGCGGTGGCAGCGCTGGGATTGACTGCTTTGAGCTTCTCCGGTCCGGCTAGCGCCGCGCCGGTGTCAGCGGCCGCTGCCGGTCAAGATCTCGCCGCGCAAGGAAAAGGCGATGTCATTCTCGTCGGTCGCGGCGGGTTCGGTGGTGGTCGTGGCGGGTTCGGCGGCGGGTTCGGCCACGGCGGATTTGCCAGAGGCGGATTTGGCGGGGCGCGCTTCGCCTCGGTTGGCCGCATAGGGTATGGCGGCCTGGGCTACCGCGGCTTTGGCGGCGGCCTCTATAACCGCGGCTTCTACCGCGCGGGCTTATACGGGGGCGCCGGCTGGCGCCGTGGATGGCGCGGCGCAGGTTGGCGCCGTCGCGGCTGGTATGGCGGATATGCCGGATATGGCGGCTGGGGCGGCTGGGGCGGCGGCTGGGGCTGGGGCGGTTGGCCCTTCCTGAGCGTCGGCCTTTGGGATGGCGGCTGGGGCTACGGCGGCTGGGGCGGCGGCTACGGCTGGGGCGGCTATGGTTGCTCGCCCGGCATTGGCTTCGGCTTCTAGCTTCTGCGTCGCCTGAGATTGAGCCCCGGACGCGCTCCGCTTCCGGGGCTTCTTCCTGCCCTAGGCCGCGATCGCGTCCTTCGACGAAGCGACGGCGCCGCTTAGGATCATGTCAGCCGCCTTCTCCGCGATCATGATGGTCGGCGCGTTCGTGTTGCCGCTGACGAGCCGCGGCATGATCGAAGCGTCCACAACCCGCAGGCTCTCGATGCCGCGCACGCGCAGCGTCTCATCCACCACCGCCAGGTCGCCGCCCATCGCGCAGGTCCCGACGGGATGGTAGAGCGACTCCCCGGTCGCGCGGTGATAGGCGTCGATCTCGGCGTCGGTCTTCACCTCGCACCCCGGCGCATACTCCTCGCCGCGATAGGCATCGAACGCTTTCTGGCTGAAGATTTCGCGCGCGATTTTAAAACCCTCGCGCAAGATGCGCACATCTGTTTGGTTCTGAAAATAGTTCGGCTGGATCGCGGGGTGCGCAAGCGGATCGGCCGATTTCAGCGTGATCTCGCCGCGCGCCTCTGGCCGCTGCATGTTGTAATAGCCCATGAAGCCATGGCGGTAGATGATCTTGCGGCCATGATCCGCATAGAGCGCTGGCGCGAAGTGATATTGCAGGTCGGGCGCGATCGCATCGGGGCGCGTCTTCAGGAAGGCCAGCGCTTCGAGCCCCATCTCCGCCGCCGGACCCCTGTGGGTCATGAGATACCAGGCGATGTGCCGCCAGATCGCGCTCGGCTTCAAGACGGAATAGAGCGAAACGGGCTGCGTGCAGAGGTGCTTGACGGCGCCGTGCAGGTGGTCCTGGAGGTTCTTGCCGACGCCGGGCAGATCGTGGACCGGCTTGACGGTGCGGCTCAGCTCGGCCGCGGGGCCGATCCCCGACAGGAGGAGAAGCTGCGGCGAATTGATCGAACCGCCGCACAGGATCACTTCGCGGGCCGCGCGAATTTCGTGCTTTTGCTTGTTCTTCGCATATTCGACGCCGACGGCGCGGCTACGCTCCATGATCACGCGCGTCGCCTGCGCCTTCGTGATCACCGTGAGGTTCGGGCGCTCCAGCGCGGGCCGCAAATAGCAAACGGCGGAGCTGGCGCGGCGCCCCCCGAAATCGTGGCGTCCATCGGACCGAAGCCTTCCTGCTCGACGCCGTTGAAGTCCGCCGTTTGGGGATGACCCGCCTGGCGGCCGGCCTCCATCCACGCCAGGTTCAGCGGCGCGGCGACGCCCGGCCGCGACACCTTAAGCGGGCCGCCGGCGCCGTGATGCTCGCCCGGTCCGTCCCAATAGTCTTCGGCTTTCTTGAAGTAGGGAAGCACATCGGCCCAGGCCCAGCCGCGATTTCCGAGCTGCGCCCACAGATCGTAATCGCTTGGGACGCCGCGAATATAGATCATGGCGTTGACGGAGCTCGAACCGCCGAGGACCTTGCCGCGCGGCCAGAACAACCGCCTGTTGTTGAGCCCCCGCTGCGGCTCCGTGCTATAGCCCCAATCCACCCACCCGGTCTTCATGAGCGCCGCGTAGCCCCCCGGCATATGAATAAGAAACAGCTTGTCGCGGGCGCCGGCTTCCAAAAGCGCCACCTTGACGCTTGGGTCTGCCGAAAGCCTGTTGGCGAGGACGCAACCGGCCGACCCCGCGCCGGCAATGATGTAATCGTAAGTCATGGCGCTTCCCCGCAGCGTCGCTTTTTCTACTCAGGCTAAGAGTGCAACCTCGCCGGCCTTCGGTTCAACCCCTTGCACGCAGTAGAAACGGACGCGCCGCTTCGCTTCACCCGCAAGTTCGTAACTATATTTCCGAAAACGCCGTGGAGAATTTTCTGTCTCGCCCTTTCGCGATCGCGCTTGCTTCCTAAGATGCGGGTTGTTTAAAGAACGTGTAACATTCTAAATTAGAGAATGATCGCGTGGAGGAACTGGCCGTCACCGCGCAACGATTTACGGTCAGGGCGCAGGCATGAGTAAGGCATGATCGACGGCTGGGTCATCATCATCTGCTCCTTCTTGTACATTGGCGCGCTTTTCGCCATTGCGTACCTTGGCGACCGCACCGGCAGCGCCACGAATCACACCGGCAGGCCGTATGTGTATGCCCTTACTCTCGGCGTCTACTGCACATCGTGGACGTTTTTTGGCAGCGTTGGCTCCGCTTCCGAAAAGGGTTTCGATTTCATGGCGGTCTATTTCGGGCCGATCATCGCATTTACGCTCGCCGTCCCACTGCTGCGCCGCATCATTGCGCTAACCAAAGCGCAAAACATCACCTCGATTGCGGATTTCATCGCGGCCCGATACGGCAAGAACCCCGCGGTTGCGGCCATTGTGACGCTTGTCGCCGTGGCTGGCGTGTTGCCCTACATCGCTTTGCAGCTCAAGGCCGTATCCCAGGCGATCCTGGTCCTTATCGGACCTTCCGCCACCCTGGCGCATGCGCCGGATTTCGTCATCGCGCTCATTCTTGCGATATTCACGATCCTTTTCGGCGCGCGCCATAGCGACGCGACGGAACACCAGCGCGGGCTCATGCTGGCCATCGCCGTGGAATTGGTTGTCAAGATCACGGCGTTCCTGGCGGTGGGCGCCTTCGTCGTGTACGGCATGTTCGGCGGGATGGGGCCGCTGCTCAGCAAAGCCATGGCCCAGCCGGACATCGCGCGGATTTTCGACAGCGGAATTCACGGCGGCGCGCTCTTGGCCGTGACATGGCTGAGCTTTGTATGCATATTCCTGCTGCCGAGGCAATTCCACGTCACCTTCGTCGAGAACGTCTCCGATGACGAGTTGCGGAATGCGTCCTGGCTTTTCCCGCTTTACCTCATTGTCATCAATATTTTCGTCGTTCCGGTCGCGATGGCGGGCACCCTGATCTTTCGAGGCACGGACGTTCCGCCCGACATGTATCTCCTCGCGCTTCCTCTTCATGCCGGAAGCCAGATTTTCACCTTCATCGCCTTTCTCGGCGGCCTCTCCGCCGCCGCCGCAATGGTGGTTGTTGAGACGGTCGCGCTTTCGATCATGGTCTGCAACGATCTCCTCATGCCGCTTATCCTGAAGTGGCGCGCAGTCGCCACGTCGAACCAGCAGGATATGTCGGGCCTGCTTCTGAACATCCGTCGCGCGGCGATGTTTTCCATCATCCTGCTCGCCTACGCGTTTTACGACAAGATCGGGAATGCCTCGCTTGCCGAGATCGGGCTTTTGTCGTTTACAGCCATCGCTCAGTTCGCCCCGGCTTTTTTCATCGGACTCTTCTGGCGCAGGGCGACTGCGCGCGGTGCGGCGGCTGGCATCATCGCCGGGTTCGCCGTCTGGGCCTACACACTGCTCCTCCCCAAGCTGGTCGACGACGCCGGAGCCGGCGCAGCCTTTCTGAAAGACGGGCCTTTCGGAATCGCCGTCCTGCGCCCTGAGATGCTGTTCTATACGAACTTCGACCACCTCACCCATGGCGTCGTATGGACCCTGTTTTTCAACCTGCTCGCCTTCGTCTTTGTCTCGCTGCTCCGACCGCTTGAGCCTATCGAGCGGCTGCAAACGAACATCTTCATCGAGACCGCCAATCCGCACCCATCGGCGCCGGCGTTCAAGCCGTGGCGCACCAGCGTTCCCCTGGATGAGCTGATGTCTGTGGTCGCGCGCTATCTCGGCGAGGAGCGAACGAAGCGTTCGTTTTCGGACTACCTGGCGAGCCGCGGCATCGATCGCGCGTCCCATGCCCAGGCCGACGCGCATGCGGTGAAGTTCACCGAGAACCTTTTGGCGAGCGCCATCGGCGCGCCGTCCTCGCGCCTCGTCATGTCGCTGATGTTGAGGCGGCTTAATTTGGGACGGGAGGCGGCCCTGAGGCTGCTCGACGAAGCGTCCGAGGCCGTGCAGTACAATCGCGACCTCCTGCAGACCGCTCTCGATCACGTCCGGCAGGGCCTCGCCGTGTTCGACAAGAAAATGCAGCTTATCTTCTGGAACCGACAATTCCGGGAAATCCTGGCGCTGCCGCAGCAATTCGGCCGCGTCGGCGTGCCGCTCGACGAAATCGTGCGGTTCATGGCGCGGCGCGTTCAACCGGACGCGGCCGCCGTCGAAGAGCTGGTGACCGAGCGCGTGCTGAAATACCAGGTCACGATGGAAAGCTTCCACGAGCGCTCCATCGAAGGCCGCGTCGTGGAGGTCCGCATCAACGCCATGCCTCATGGCGGCATCGTGGTGACCTACACCGACATCACGGAGCGCGAGACCGCCGCCGAAGCGCTGGCGCGGGCCAATGAAAACCTTGAAAAGCGCGTCGAGGCCCGGACGCTGGAGCTCGCCATCGCCAAGGCCAAAGCCGACGAGGCCAATATCAGCAAGACGCGCTTTCTCGCGGCCGCAAGCCACGACGTCCTTCAGCCGCTGAACGCCGCCCGGCTCTACGCGTCGAGCATCCTGGAGCGGTCGCCTCCCGCCGAGCTTGGACGCCTCGCCCGCAATATCGACGCGTCCCTAGACGGCGTTGAAGAAATCCTCAACGCCCTTCTCGACATATCGCGGCTCGATAGCGGCGCCATGCGGCCCGAATTCACCGTCTTTCCCGTGAATGACGTGCTGGAGCAGATCAGGATCGACTTCGAGCCCATCGCCAAGGCGCGCGGCATCTCTTTCACAATTCTCCCGTCGTCCGCCCTTATCCGCTCGGATCGGAAGCTCCTTCGCCGGATACTCCAAAACCTCGTCTCGAATGCGCTGAAATACAACAAGGAAAAGGGGCGCGCGCTTCTCGGCTGCAGGAGACGCGGGCGCAATCTGATTATCGAGGTCCACGACAGCGGACCCGGCATTCCGGATGACCAGCGCGACTTGATCTTCAAGGAGTTCCAGCGTCTCGATCAGCACAGCCACGCGCCCGGCCTCGGCCTCGGCCTCTCGATTGTCGAGCGCATTTGCCGCGTTCTGGACCACGGCCTTGCTCTCAAGTCCAGGATTGCGTTTGGATCGTCCTTCTCCATAAGCGCGCCGATGGCGCGATGGTCGGAGATGGAGCAGCCGCGCCCTTATGCGGCGCGTCCTGCGCCGTATGGCGATTTAAGGGGCGCCCTTGTGCTCTGCATCGACAACGACCGCAGCATCATGGACGGCATGAAGGCGCTGTTGTCCGGCTGGCAATGCACTGTCATCGCCGCGGCCGACAGCAAGGATGCGATCGAGCAGCTCAAGGCCTCCCGGATCACGCCGGATGTCGCGATCTCCGACTATCATCTGGATTCGGAGGACGGCTGCAAAGCCATTCGCGACGTCTCGGCCGCCTGCGGCGCCAACATCCCGGGAGTCATCGTAACCGCCGACGGCTCTTTTGAGGTGCGCTCATGCGCGAGCAAAGCCGGCCATGCCTTCTTGCAGAAGCCAGTCAAGCCGGCGGCGCTGCGCGCGCTTATTTCTTCGATGATCATGCAACGCCGCGCCGCGGAATAGGCGCAAGCCTCGGCTTTAACCCGGCTCGTCGGCGTGCTCATCCACGGATGCGATGCGATTGACCGCGATCACCGCCTGTGTGCGGCTATCCACGCCGAGCTTCTGAAGGATCGCGGAGACATGCGCCTTGACGGTGGCTTCGGATACGCTCAGCTCGAAGGCGATCTGCTTGTTCAGCAATCCCTTTCCAAGCATCGACAAGACGCGCACTTGCTGCGGGGTCAGCGTCGCGAGCCTCGTCGCGAGGTCGCCGAGTTCGTCGCCTTGAGCCTCGATGTCGTCGGAGAACCAGACGCCGCCATCGAGAATGGTGTTCACGGCAAGCCGAATCTTGTCCACGGGCAGAGATTTCGAAAGGAAGCCCGCGGCGCCAAGGTTGGCGCACCGGCGGATCATGCTCGGATTATCGGTCGCCGACACGATGACGACGGGGATCTCCGGATGCTGGCTGCGAAGATACATCAAGCCGGTCAGGCCGGAGAGGGAGGCCGCCCCTTTCTCGCCGGGCATTTTCAGATCGAGTAAGACGAGGTCGGCGTTCGACGTGTCGGCGAGCGCATCGAGAAGCTTCTCGACCGAGCCGACTTCCGTGATCCCGATCCCGGGAACAGACGTAGCCAGGGTTTGCTTCAAGGCGTCGCGAAAAAGCGGATGATCGTCCGCAATGATGACATGATGGGCGCTCATCGGTTTCTCACTGCTTCGGGAGCCTCTTCATGCGCGTTCTCCTCGTCTCATTGCGTGCGGCGCGCGCCTGCCAGCCGGCGCGCTTGTATCGATCCGCGATCGGAGTAGGATGAGTGACGGCTGCTCCGAAGTTTTAACGCAGAGCTTTTACTTGAGATCGCAAGCGTATGTCTGAAGACGACATTAAGCAAGCTTATTGGCGGCGCATTCGGCGGCTGACGCTCGCAATGCTGGTTGTTGTCGCGGGGCTGATGCTTATTCTCCCGCTTTTCGCGCCCGCGCTGAACGCCTACAGGTTCCTGCGCTTCCCGCTTGGCTACTTTCTTGTTGGCAATGCATCGGTGATCGCGCTTGCAGTCCTTATTTATGGCTTTTTCAGCGGGCAGCAACAGAGCGATCGCGCCTATAACATGACCATCCAATTCTGAAATGACGCTCAACTACAGCACGCCAGCCGTCAACCCCAGGCTCGGCTCCAGTTTCGCGGTTTTCGCGAGCGCTTACACCTGCCTTGCGCTGGTGCTCGTCGTGCTGGAGCAGCTTGGCCTCTCCGCGCTGACGATCGACCAGCTGATCATCGTGACGCCTGCGTTCTTTTATATCGCCATTGGTTTCATGACGCGCACCGTCAACGCCGAGGATTTCCTGCTGGCGGGCCAACGGGTGCCCGCGTTTTACAACGCCCTCGCGCTCTGCTCGATGGTGTTTGGCGGCAGCATTCTCCTGGGCGCCGTCGGAAGCCTTTTTTTCCTCGGGATCGATGCGATTGCGATACCGCTTGGCTGTTTCGCGGGCATCATTCTCATGGGCGTCTTGTTCGTCCCCTACTTCAGGAAAGCGGGCGCCGATACGCTGCCGGGGTTCCTGCACTTGCGGTTCGGCCACAGAGGCTTGCGAGCCGCCGCCGCCATTCTGACGCTCGCGCCCTGCCTTATCATCGTCGTCGCGGAAACCGCCCTTGGCGGGAAGCTTCTCGGATATTTTCTGCCCCTGCCCCAGACCTTGGGGCTGGCCATGCCGCCTCAGGCATTTTTCCTCACCCTTGTCCTTGCGAGCGTGCTTCTTACCGTGGTTCTTGGCGGGATGCGCTCGGCGACATGGGCTCAATGCGCGCAATTCGTCGTCCTTCTCGGCATTCTCGCGCCTCTCCTTGCCGTTTCCGTCATGCGCACGAATTTGCCGCTTCCTCAACTGACCTATGGAAGCCAGCTTGAAGATATAAAGGCGCAAGAGGCGGCGAAGGGCTTCGTTACGGTTT
Organism: uncultured Alphaproteobacteria bacterium; assembly: GCA_963748525.1. GTDB lineage: Bacteria > Pseudomonadota > Alphaproteobacteria > Rhizobiales > Rhodomicrobiaceae > Rhodomicrobium. The sequence goes on along the minus strand of CAVVJJ010000015.1, from coordinate 156,873 downwards.
CGCAGGCGCAGCCGCTGAGCGAGGCCTTGCCGAAACCGGCCAGCCAGCCTGTTTCGCGTCCCGTCGAGCGAGCGTTCAGCTCGATCAGGTCGATCGACTTCGTACTTCTTATCTTTTGCCTCGCGACGGGAGTGGCGGCGCATCCGGCGTTCCTGCCGAGGCTGAGCATGACGCCGACCATTCTGGCGAGCAGGCGAACCATGGGCTATGCCAGCATCGTCGCGGCTTTCCTGGTGCTCACAATACCCGCCTATGCGTTCTTCACGAAGGCCATGGCGATCCAGGCGCTTGTCGGCGTGCCGGCGTCCGACCTTCCGGCTTGGGCGAGAGCGCTTCAGCAGTTTGGGCTGATATCGCTGCCGGGAAACGCCTTCGATTCCATGGGCGCCGCGCAACGGGTTACATTCCAGCGCGACACGCTCGCCATGATCCTGCCCGTCGCCGGAAGCTTGCCGCGAGTGTTTTTCGGTCTCGCGGCGGCGGCGGCCCTGGCCGCCATCTCGGCGTGCGCAGCCGGGCATCTCGTGACGCTTGGCAATACCGTCAGCGACGATTTCTATCACGGCTTGGCGAACAGGTCCGCTTCGCCCGCGCGCCGGCTTTTGGTCGCCCGCTTATCGATGCTCCTTCTATGCGCGCTCGTCTTTGTCATCGCACAGAGCAGCGCGCCCGATCCGCTTCGCTGGGCGATCGCCGCCTTCTCCTTAAGCGCCGGCGCGTTTTTTGCCGTCCTTGTCTTGAGCGTGTGGTGGCGGAGACTGACTGCGGGAGGCGCTTTCGCCGGGCTGCTCGCTGGCTTCCTCGTGACGGCTCTCTACTTGAAGGTGGGAGGAACGCCGCTGTTTGGGATCGACGCGCTCACCGCGGCGGCCATCGGCGTTCCGGTAAGCTTCATCGCCGCCATCGTCGTCAGCCTTTTGTCGCGAGGACCGGATCAATATGCGCTTGAAGCGGTCGATGAGTTGCGAATCCCGGCCGGAGAAACGCTACAATCGCGCATGCTGCGTTTAGCCGCGCGCGCCAAGCCGTTCCGCCAAGCATAAGCGGGCTTGCAATCGCGCGGCGAGGCGGGCCACCTTACATATCTAGATCCCGAAGGCGACATTCGGGCGCCACGCCGTGAGGCCTTTTCGATGCGTCATGCCGACATCCTTCATCCAGCTCTATCCGAGTTCGCGGCTGGCCGCCTGCAACTCTTTCCCGGTATCGAGCCTTATCGAACCGGCTGGCTAAAAGTTTCCAAGACGCACGACATTTATTACGAAGAATGCGGCTCTCCGTCTGGAAAGCCGGTGCTGATCGTTCACGGCGGCCCGGGCGGCGGCTGCAATCCGGCCATGCGCCGCTACCACGACCCCGCTCGCTACCGCATCATCCTTTTCGACCAGCGCGGCTGCGGGCGCTCGACGCCTCACGCCTGCCTGCATGAGAACACAACCTGGGACCTCGTCGCCGACATGGAGCGCCTTCGCCTTCATCTCGGCGTCGACGCGTGGCAGCTCTGCGGCGGGTCCTGGGGCTCTACGCTGTCGCTCGTCTATGCGGAGACGCATCCAACCCGCGTGACCGAATTGCTCTTGCGCGGCATTTTCCTGCTGCGGAAGGCCGAGCTCGATTGGTTCTACCAGGACGGCTGCAGCTGGATCTTTCCCGACGCTTATGAAAGCTACGCCGCGGCGATCCCCCCCGCCGAGCGCGGCGCCATGATCGAGGCGTTTCACCGCCGCCTGACCTCGGGCAATCGCGAAGTCGAGCTGGCGGCCGCGCGCGCCTGGAGCGTATGGGAGGGCTCGACGCTGTCGCTTTTTCACGATCAGGAGCGCGTGCAGCGCTTCGGCAGCGACAGCTACGCGCTCGCTTTCGCCCGCATCGAATGCCACTACTTCATCAACAAGGGCTTTTTCCGGAGCGACAACCAGCTGATCGAGGATGCCGGCCGCATCGCCCATATTCCCGGCACGATCATTCACGGCCGCTACGACGTCGTGACGCCTCTGAAGAACGCCTGGGATCTGGCGAAGGCTTGGCCTGGAGCGGAGCTTCGGGTCGTGCCGGATTCAGGGCACGCCATGACCGAGCCCGGCATCATCCATGAGATTGTGTCGGCCACAAATAGATATGCCAGGGCTCATAAGTAGCGACTTTTTATCCCATACGCTCAGGGAAGCTTGACCCGCGCGCGCCGCCCATGAAAGCTGGAAGGCATTCGCCGTAAAGGCCTGCCCCTCCGCCATCTTGCCCCCGGCTTCTCTCATGTCGCCTTTCCTTGCCGCCGTTTTCTATGTGGCCGCCGCCGCTCTCGTCACGCTGAACACGCTCCTCATCGCGACCGTGTTTTCAAGCTCTTTCAGGCTTTGGCCGACGCCGCAGCAGCGGAGCTGGCAGCATTACACGTTCTGGCCGCTGTTCCGCGGCGGCCTCAGCCTCACGCTCCTTTACGCGGCCCTGACCGCGCACTGGCCCGAGCAAGGCGAAATGCTCCAGTTCATCGCCGGGGTTCTCTGCCTGGTCGTCGGTTTCGGCGTCACCATCTACGGCTATTTCGATCTCGGCCTGGAGAACACCTACGGCGCCGATCATGGCCTCGTAACGAAGGGCCTCTATCGATACAGCCGCAACCCGCAATATGTGGCGTCGATCTTGGGGTATTTTGGAGCCGCGCTCGTGAATGGCGGCGTCAATGCCGCGATCCTGTGCGGGCTTGCAATCCTTGTTTATGTGATCATGCCCTACACAGAAGAGCCTTGGCTGCAGCGGGCTTATGGCGATGTCTATCTCGCCTACAAAGATAGAACGCCGCGGTTTCTTTGAGTGTTGGCGTTCACGAGCCGTCAGGCCGCTTGATTGCTCAGGCGGCGCGGCCCCGTATAAGCGCTGAAGCGCTTTTCGGGATAGCCCTGCCGATCGTCCCTCGGCGGATATTGAACAGCTTGGGCGGCTTGCCTTTCCGCTTCCATCTCGCGAAGAACCTGATCGATGACATTCCGCCAGCGATAGAGATCGATGCAGGCGGCGACATAGGCGATCTTGCGCATCACCTCTGCGACTCGCTCCTCGTCGCACTCTTCATGTGTGGAAATCGATGGATCCGGAAGCCTACGGCGTAGCGACTGGGACATGGCAATTACACAACGCATTAAAGGATGTTTAAATCATATCTAGGCGCGTGCATTTTAGGACGCAAGCACAATTTGTGATTGCGCAGATTTACCGTCATTTGCGGCGGCAGGAAAGCAAGAATTATGTTGAAACGGTTGCAGCGAAGAATGCGCCGTTTTCCGCAAGACGAGAGGAGCGGAGCAGCCGGCGCTATTCCGCCGCGATCGCCGCTGTCTCCTCAAGTTTCTTCAACGCCCGATCGATCCAGAGCCTCGTCAGCTTTTCCGGCAGGCTATTCTGGCGCAGGCGCTCGTTCAGCGCCGGGAAATCGACCCGGTCGAGCGGCTGATCCTGGTTGAAGCACGAGAAGATCACCGTGCGCTCGCCCGTCTCCGGATCGACATGCGGCTGCAGGCACTGCGCACACACTTCCTTCATCATGCACTGCATCGGCGAGTTGATGCTGCCGATGGCGGTATGGCCCGGCTTCAGGAAGGGCTTCAGAAGCGCGTGCCGCGCCATGCCGACCGCCTGCATCATGCGATCCGAACCGATCGCGATCAGATGCTCCGCCTCGTTCAGCGGCACGGCCTGTTCGCCGAGCCGGCCCGAGCCGTATTCCGCCATGGCCTGCACGATGTTGCCGACGATGCTGCGGTCCTGCGGGCGAGCGGGCTTAAAGCCCGGCCCTTCGTCGCAGCACCACACGATCACGTCGGCGGCGCGCTCGATTTCCTCGACCTTGTAGCGGTCCTGCATGGCCTTGTAGCCCGCGAAATAGATCACGCGGCTGCCGGCGGCCCGAAGCGCGGCGCCAATCGAGAACAGCACCGCGTTGCCAAGCCCGCCGCCGACAAGCGCAACGGTGCTGTTTTCGTGAATTTCAGTCGGCGCGCCGGTCGGCCCCATCAAGACGACGTTCTCGCCGGGGCGCAACGCGGCGCAAAGGTTCGAGCTGCCGCCCATCTCAAGCGCGATCACCGAAATCAGCCCGCGCTCCTTGTCGGTCCAGGCGCCTGTCATCGCGAGGCCTTCCATCGTCAGCAGCGTGGGCGGCGCGCCTGCCTCCTCCAAAAGCCGCGACGACATCTCGTAGTTTTGCAGCCGGTAGAACTGGCCGGGCCGGAAGGCGCGGGACGCCGCCGGCGCCTTCAGCACCACCTCGACGATGGTCGGCGTCAACCGCGCGACGGCGTGGACGCGCGCCTGCAACTGGTCGTGGCAATGGGCGATCAAATCGGCGCCGGATTGCGCGGACGCAGCTTCTTTCCGCGCGAGAATGCGGCTGACGACGGGATAGCCTCGCTTGGCGCTGCCCATCGCCTTGACGACATTGCCGAAAAAGCTCGGATGCAAATCGCCGAAGAAGCTGAGGAAATGCCCCTCCGCCGTGCGATGCATGAGAACGTGGTTGCCGTCAGGCTTGGCGAGCGCGCGCTCCGGCGTGACCGGCTCGCCGGCTTCGTCCACGGCCTGGAAATACTTGCCGTCGAGTTTTATGCGGCGGTCTTCGCGCGCGATCACAGTGTTCGGATGCGTCCCGGCGGCCACCAGCACCGCCTTCGCGGGCAAAAGCACCTCGGCGCCATCGGCCTTTTTGCAGCGCAGGCCCGCGGCGTGGCCGTAGCGGTCGACCTCGACGGCGGCAGGAACCAATCCCTCCGCGAAGCGAATGCCTTCCTCCATCGCCTTGGCGATTTCCTCGTGGTTCAGGGTGTAGGACGGGCTTTCGATCATCTTCCGGCGATAGGCGACGGTCGCCCCGCCCCAGGAATCGAGAAGCGGCGCGAAGCGCGGCGCGCGGCCCTCGGCGGCGGCGGTTTCGCGTTCCGCCTTCAGCGCCTTGGCGTGAGCCAGAAATTCCTCGGCGATTCCCGCTTCTTCTTCGGACCACGGCGCGCGGACCGCCTCCTCGCCGCGCTCTGCCGCAAGCACGGCATAGCGGGCCGCGAACTTCTCAACCTGGCGGACGTAGTAGGCGAGGCTCTCGGTGCCGGTGTCGATGGCGGTCAGGCCGCCGCCGATGACCACGATGGGCAGGCGAAGCTGCAAATTCGCGATGGACGACGTTTTCGCCGCGCCCGTGAGCTGCAAGCCCATCAGGAAATCGCTCGCCTGCCTGACGCCGCGGGCGAGATTGTTCGGCATATCGATGACGGTCGGGCGCCCGGCGCCCATGCACAGCGCGATGTGGTCGAAGCCCATGGCCCAGGCGTCGTCCATGGATAGCGTGGCGCCGCCGCCGAACCGCACGCCGCCAAAGGCCGCGAATTCGGGGCGCCGCTCCAACAGGATGCGGATCAGCTTCAGATAGTTCTTGTTCCAGCGCACCGTGATGCCGTATTCGGCCACGCCGCCGAAGCCCGCCATGACGCGGTCGTCGAGGTTCTCATAGAGCGTGTTCACGTCGCGCACCGGCGCGGCCGGGTCGATGCCGAGCGGCTCGATCTTCAGGCCGTCGATGGCGACCACGGTGTGGCCGTCATTCATGAGGTGATGAGCGAGCGTGAAGCCGGCGGGCCCCAGCCCAACGATGAGCACCTTGCGCCCGGAATCGGGAAGCGGCAGCGGGCGGCGAATGTTGAGAGGGTTCCAGCGCGTGAGCAGCGAATAGATTTCGAAGCCCCAGGGCAGGCCGAGCACGTCCTTCAGGATCGCGGTTTCGGCTTGCGGAATGTCCACCGGCTCCTGCTTCTGATAGATGCAGGCCTTCATGCAGTCATTGCAGATGCGGTGCCCTGTCGCCGCCACCATCGGGTTGTCCACCGCGATGGTCGCGAACGCGCCGAGCACGTGGCCTTGCGCCCGAAGCGTGTGCATCTCGCTGATTTTCTCTTCGAGCGGGCATCCTGTCAGCTTCACGCCGAACGGCGATTTCTGCCACGCGCCGGTCTTGCGGTCCTTGAGGCCCTTGCTGCAAGAATCCTTGCCCTGGTTGTGGCACCAGATGCAGTAATTGATCTGGTCGAGCGCCTGCTGGCCTGTCATGCCGGCATCGGTCAGCGCGAAGCCGTCGCGCGCCCGCCATTCATGCTCGGGCAGGCATTGCATGGCGGCGCCGTTGCGCTCGATAGCCGTCACCGGCACGAGGCGCTGCGGATCGACCTTGTGCGGAACGCGGAACAGCGTGCCGCCCGCGTGATGGCTGCGGCCCTCGGGCGTGAGCGTCGCCCAGGCGGCGTAGCGCAAGGCGAGATCGAGCGCCTCCTTCCTCTCGCCCTTCTCCCAGGCATCGACATGCGCAGGGAACGACGCCTCGGTCAGAGTCTCGCCCATAAGCCCTTCAAGCTCGGCGCGCAGCGCAGCGCCGTCGAAAGCGGACGGATCGGCGTATTTCTTCACGGCCTGGCGCTGCACGAACAGCCGCTTGCAGGCATGCACCGGGTCGAGGCGTTTCGTTTCAGCCACGATGGCGTCGAGTTCGGCCTCGATGCCGAACAGGTCTGAGACGAAAGCGTCGAGTATCGGCCCGAGCGATGTGATCAGATCGCTTTCGGCCTTGGCTGCCAACGCATCGGGCGCAGCGCGGGCGGCAAGCAGCGCCTCATGCAGGTCGGGCGCCTGCTCTGCGACCCTGGCGAGGAAACGTGTGTCGAGCGCGATCAGCCCCTCGCGCGTGGAGAGCGAAGAAAAAGTCGCGCCGAAGCCAAGGGATGCAGCATCCATGTAACGATCCTCGGGTTTTAGCCTGGTCGATCCCCAGCCGGATCAGGAACGACAAGGCAAACCGTTTCTCGGCGTCCAGGGTGGGAAGCGCTTTTGGCGATGCGGCGCGAGCAGGGAGCGCTGGGCCGTTTCCGAGAGCCGGTTAACAGGGAATTTATTCTGCGTCTAGCATAACGAGGTGGTTCGGTAAAAGGTTCTCTTTCGCAGCAGACGGCGGAAAGTGCCTGGCGAGATGCTCGCCGATCCGCCCGATTGCCTCCACGAGCGCCTTCGCTGGCTGGCCCTGGCCGATATCGCGAGTAAGCGCGTCGACGATGTCTTTCCATTCCTCATCCGGGACGTGCTCGTGCACTTCCGAATCCACGACGATTTCCGCAAATCGCTCCGCCACCGAGACGAACAAGAGCACGCCGGTATGCCCGGTCGTGGTGTAGATGTCCTGCGCCACGAATTGCTGCATGGCCCGCTGATGCGCGCGCTTGCGCATGATGCTCTTGGGCACGAGCGCGAAGCGCAGCGGTTGAGAGTGGAGCACGAGCGCAAGCGCTCCGAACACTGCGAGCTGGATAAGGTAGATGGTCTGCACAGGCAGCTCTGTCCACTGGATGAGCGGCCAAGGCACGGCCAGCGCGATGAGCGCGCCCCACATATAGGGCACATAATAATAGCCGCCGCTCGCCCGCGCGATCACGGCCACGATCTCGGCGGAGGTCTGGTTTTCCGCCTTGGTGATGGCGTTCTCGACGTCGAGTTTTTCCGCGTCTGAAATCATGATCGCGTTCCCTGCTACCAATCGCCCGAAGCGCCGCCGCCCCCAAAGTCGCCGCCGCCGCCGCCGGACCAGCCGCCGCCGTTATCGCGGGAGCCGCCTCCGCCGCCGCTCCAGCCGCCCGGAAAGAAGACCGGGCCGCCATAGCCGGCCCGGCGCCCATAGCGGCTCGCGGGGCCAGCTTGCTGGGATTGCGCCCAGATCACAAACATGAAGATCGCAAGGACGATGATGAGCGTGAAAAGCGCCTCGCCGTCGTTCGCGTCTCGTTTTGCCGCGGGCCGCGCCGCCGCGCGCTGCTTCACCGCCTCCGCGTCGCCGAGCATGACGTCCCGGATGTCGCGGACGCCAGCCTTGACGCCGGCAGAGAACTCGCCGCGCTTGAAACGGGGCAAGATCGCATTCTGGATGATGAGCTTGGAGAGCGCGTCGGTGAGCTGCGGCTCCAGCCCGCGCCCGACCTCGATCCTCACCTTGCGCTCCGTCGGCGCGACGATGAGAAGGACGCCGTTGTTCGTTCCCTTCTGGCCGATGCCCCAGGCGCGGCCAAGCTGATAGCCGAAATCCTCGATGGGGTAGCCCTGAAGCGAATTCGTCGTGTAGACCACGATTTGATCGCTGGATTTCTCCTCCAGCGCCTTGAGGTCGGCTTCGATCGACGCCTTGTCGGCTGGCGTGAGAAGATGAGCGTCGTCGACGATGCGGCCTGTCAGCGGCGGAATTTTCAGCTCAGCGCTTGCTGGCGGCGAGATGAAAAGGAGGGAGGCGAAGAGGAAAAGAACAAAGGCAATGCACCCACTAACCGTGACCCTCGCGCCCGCAAGCTCGCCTCGCCGCGCTTGCCGCTCTGAAGCGTCCGCATTCGCAAGCGAATACGGATTGGAGAGGGGATGCGGCTGCAACCCCTCTCCATGGAGAGGGCAGGGGTGAGGGGCGTTGCGCTCCATTTCTGATCGCCGCTACGACTTGCGCGGCGTGAAATCGACCTTCGGCGTTTGCGTTTCGGCTGGCGAGATATCGAACGTCGCCATGTCCTTGGCGCCCGAATACAGGACCGACTTCCAGAGGCGCCCGGGGAAGGTGTTCAGCTCTGTGTTATATTTCTTGACCGCCTCGATATAGTCCCGCCGCGCGATGGCGATGCGGTTTTCCGTTCCCTCGATCTGGCTTTGCAGGGCGAGGAAGTTCTGGCCGGACTTGATGTCGGGATACTTCTCCGAAACGGCGAGCAGGCGTCCGAGCGCGCTTGTGAGCTGGGCCTGCGCTTCGGAGAATTTCTTCATCGCCTCGGGGTTGGTGAGGATATCCGGCGGCAGGTTGATCTGCGCTTGCGTCGCCTTGGCGCGCGCCTCGGTCACGCCCGTCAATACGGATTTCTCCTGGTCGGCGAAGCCGCGAACCGCCTCGACGAGATTCGGAATGAGATCCGCGCGCCGCTTGTACTGGTTCTGGATCTCCGACCACTTCGCTTTCGCTTCCTGCTCGTAGGTGGGGATCGTGTTGACCCCGCAGCCGGACAGAAACAGCGTGGCCGCGATGAGCGCGGCGAATGGCGCAATGCGAACGAATTTGCGGTTGAGCATTTCAGCCTCCCCTTATCCTCTAAGAACCATGAGGTAGTGCTGCCAAGCGTGCGCTGCAAATTGAATTTCGGCTTAAGTCAAAACACTAACAGCAAAACGGCCCGCATTCGCGAGCCGCTCCGCTTCATTTTTTTACGATATCGGGCCGGACGCTACTTGAGCGGGCCGAAGGAAGCAGGCGGGATGTGATAGTTCACGCCGAACTTCACCGCCTGCACGTTGTAGTCGTAATTGTAGATGTTGCCATCTGCGAGCGTCACGTTGTGGCTTCCGAGGTCGATGTATTGGTATTCGCCCTTGATGCTCCAGGCCGGATTGATGCTGTATTCCAGCCCGCCTCCGAACGTGAACCCATTGGTTCCCGCGACAGTATGCGTGGCTGTGCCGTCGTTGAGGTTGACGTCGCCGCCGAAATAGGCATACCCGCCTTTGATGTAAAGGAGCGCGGGACCGAAGGCATATCCCAGGCGGCCGGTGAAGTCGCCGAAGAAGCCGGAGCTGTTGCTGGCCACCAGCGGCGCGATGCCGCCGTTTTCCCTCGCCGTACCGCTGATCCCGATACCCCCAAGGTCGATCTCCGGTCCAATGACCAGGGGACCCCGTTGATAGACGAAGCCGAATTGCGCGCCGCCAATCACGCCGGTGTCCGAATTGCTGAACCTTATAACAGGCGGCGCCGTGTTCGGATCGCTGTAATCGGCGTTGCTCCAGGCTCCGCCCACATTGGCTCCGAAATAGAATCCCGCCCAAATCGGGTAGGCGGCGTAAGGTTCGTCCTTGAAGCCGCCGCCGGTATAGATATCCGCGGCGAACGCCGCGCCTGCCGCTCCAACTAAGGCCGCTGCCGCCGCTGCGGTGAGTGTTTTTAGCATGCTCTGTTCCCCTAGGGCCGTATGTGCCCTGCCACCGCCGGAAAGCGGACGCGCTACCCCCACTACATCCTTATAGCTATCGTGGGTTTCGGCTGGAAATAAGTTTTACTGATTTTGAAGAGCAATTTATTGGGAATGTTGCCGCGGCACTACAGATTTCAACGTCCAGACAATTCTCGTCATCTCCTGAACGCAGACCTTGTCATCCGCAATACAAAACGGCCCGCTTTCGCGGGCCGTTTCGCTGGTTGATGCCCGGTCTACTTCAGCGGGTCGTAGCCGCCGCCGAACGCGTCAAGCTTGTAGGAGAGAACCAAACGAGCAGTTTGCGCGCTGCTGTTGACATTCAGGAAGCCAAAAAACGTCTTCTGGTCGTAGTCTGTGTAGCGATATTCGCCTTTCACCGTCCAGTTCCCGAAGAGCTTGGTTTCGAGACCGCCGCCCACCGTCCATCCGGAGAAGGTGTCGTTCCAGGCAACGCCCGGGACGCCTTCGAGCTGGAACCTGCTCTGCGTGACGCCAGCCAAAGAGTAAGCGAGCGTGGACTGATTCAGAAGGTAGCCGATGCGGCCGCCAAGCGTCCAGGAATCGGTCTGATTGATGCTTGCGTTAAGGAAAGGGGCGGTGAGCGTCGTGGCGACGTTGTCGCCGAAGTCGTAGTTGGCGAACACGCCGGCGACGATGCTGCCGAATTGACGATCGTAACCGACTTCGGCCGTGCCGACCACGCCGGTTGCTGCGATGCCGTCAAAGGTCACGCCGAAAATGCCCAGTTCATGATCGACCGCTTCCGCGCCGATACCGAGGCCGACATGGAAGCCGGTCCAGCCGCCGTACACCGGAGCAACATACGAATTGTTCACGGCGCCGCCAGAGTAGACGTCAGCCGCGTTCGCCGCACCGGCTACGCCAACGAGAGCCGCAACCGTCGCGGCAACGAGTGTCTTTTGCATTGGTTTTATTCCCCTAAATTGCCCAGAGAACTCAAACGCAACGCCTACTGTGTTGTAGAGAGAGACTTGATAGAGAGGATTCGTTTGATCCACTTGAGGACAGCTAACCTGATTCGTGATTATTGAACCGGGTGAATAGCGCTTGCTGTCAAGAATGTGGATCCATGTGGCGGATTTACTACAAAACAACTTAAAGTTGCAGAATACGTCCTCCTCAATTACTGGACGAATTCTTCGCCGTTATTCGCCAGATCGCGCCGTTCGCGTCCTCGCTCACAAGCAGGGAGCCGTCCCGCGCCGTCTCCACGCCGACCGGCCGTCCCCAGACGCGAGCGGCGTCGATAACGAAGCCCGTAAGAAAATCCTCGTATTCCCCCGTCGGCCGGCCATCGCGCATGATAATTCTCACAAGCTTGTAGCCCGTGCGGCTCGCGCGATTCCACGAGCCGTGCAGCGCGACGAAGGCCTGCTCCCGATAGTCGGCGGGAAACGCTGTCCCGGTGTAGAACGTCATGCCGAGCGGCGCCGAATGCGGCTGGATCGGCGCGTCGGGGGCCGTGACCTTGCCGGCGAGGTCAGGCCGCGCGCCCTTCCAGCGCGGGTCTTCGCGGTCGCCCATGTAGCGCCAGGGCCAGCCGTAGAAGGCGCCCTCGCTCAGGCGCGTCACGTAATCGGGAACGAGATTGTCGCCAAGGCCGTCGCGCTCGTTGGTCGAGCAGTAGACGTCGCCCGTTCGCGGATGCACGGCGAGGCCCACGCAGTTGCGCAAGCCTGTCGCGAAAATCCGGCCGTCTTTTCCCTCCGGAGTGAAAACATGGACGGCGGCGCGATTCTCCTCGTCGCCCCAGGCTGCGCCGAGGCCGCGCTCCGCCTCCCACGCCGCGATCTCCTGCGCGCTTTTCCTCGGCATGTCCTGCGCGTCGTTCGTTTGCGAGCCCACGGAGATGAACATGCGCGCGCCGTCCTTGGAGAACGCCACGTCGCGGGTCACGTGTCCGCCTCGGGACGGCGCGAGCCTCTTGACGAGGACCTGCGGGGCGGATGCCGGCTTCAGGTCGCCATTAGCGTAGGCGAAGCGAATGACGCGATTGGTCTCGGCGACATAGAGCCATTGGGGGTTCGGGCCAGCGGGGTAGAATGCGATGCCGAAGGGCGCGGCGAGGCCGGACGCATAGAGGACATTCTTTTGCGCCGAAGCGCCGTCGCCGCTTGGCCTCAACACGCGCACGTTTCCCGCCGCCGTCTCCGCGACGAAGATGTCGCCATTGGGCGCGGCCCGCAGCGTGCGCGGCCTGTCCAGCCCCTTGGCGAAGAGACTGACCTCGAACCCGTCCGGCGCGCTTGGCATGGCGCCCGCCGGCCGCTCCACTTCGCGCGGCGCATTGCTGGCCGAGCGCGTTTCGTAGGGCGGCGGCAGGTCTTCGAGGCGAATCCGGTGATGAAGCCCAGGGCGATCTTGCCGCCAATCGCCAAAAACCGTGGCGGCGGCTTCCGGCTGCGCTTCGCCGCGCGCGGTTCCGGCGTCCCTGGCGGAAGCGAGACAGCCCAACAGCGCCCCGCCCAATAAAGCCGCGACCAGGAAAGTTGAAGGCTGAAGCCTGTCCATGCCCGCTCCCGAATGGCGCACGCGGCGCCGGATCCGCAACAAGCATGGCAGCGCGCTGTTCCGGGATCGAAGCAGCGATCACGACAAGGTCGCGTTCGCTAAGGGCGGCGCTGGGCGCTATCGCGCTTCGGGCTTCTCCCGGGAAAGCAAATCCTCAAGTTCGGCCTCTTCGTCGCCGGTGAGGGGTTGCGGGGCGGGCGTCTGGCGGGGCCGTCGCAAGACGCGCAGCGCAAGCGCGCCTCCGCCGGCGATAAGGAGCAGGGGCGCGAGCCACAGGAGCGCGGTGTCGAGGGTCAGCGGCGGCTTCAAGAGCACGAACTTGCCGTAGCGCGCCACCAAATAGTCGACGACCTGCTGGTTGGTTTCGCCCTTCTGCAGCCGGTCGCGAACGATGTGGCGCAGGTCGCGCGCCAGCGGCGCGTCGGAGTTGTCGATCGACTGGTTCTGGCAGACGAGGCAGCGCAGACCCGCGGAGATGTCGCGCGCCCGCGCCTCCAGGCCTGCGTCCTTCAGCTGCTCCTGCGGATCGACCGCGAGAACGGGGCCCGCCGGCGCCGCAAGCAGTCCAAGGATGAGGAAAAGGGCGGCTGCTCGCATGGCTTTACTCCGCCGGCGCCGGCGCGGACGGGAAGCGCGCGGCTGCGGCCCGCTGCGGCAGGCCGATGCGCAAGCGCCGGTCGAGCAGCGAGACGAGCCCGCCCGCGAACATGATCAGCGCGCCGCCCCAGATCCAGCGCACGAAGGGATGGTAATAGGCCCGCACCGAGAACCCGCCGCCTTTGGCCTCGTCGCCGAGCACCACATAGACGTCGCCGAGCGGCCTCGGCGAAATGCCGGCCGCCGTCGTCGCCTGCGGCGGCGCCTCGTATTTGCGCTTCGCCGTGGTGATCGAGCCGATGAGCCTGTCGCCGCTCATAAGGTCGAAATCGCCCGCGAACTCGGCGTAGTTCGGCCCGGGCCGCTCGTAGACGCGCTTGAACACGAGCCGGTAGCCGGAAAGATCGATCGCGTCGCCGATCTTCATCACGGCAAGCCGCTCGACGTTCCAGGCGCTCGCGCCCGCAATCCCGATCACGGTCACCGCAATGCCGATATGGCCGAGCGTCGCCCCGAATGCGCCGCGGCGCATGTTGAGAAGCCGCCGTCCCGTCTCGGACAGGGGCGCATTGCCCAGCCGCGCCCGCCACAGAACCTCAAGAATCGAGCCCAGCAGCACGAAAACCCCAAGCGCAATGCCGAGCACCGGCTTGACGCCGCCGCCCGCGAATGCCGCCGCCACGCCCGCGAGCGCGCCTGCGATGGCCGCCGGGATCAGCCGCCGCCCCGCCTCTGCAAGGCCCCCGCGCTTCCAGGCCAGGAACACGCCGAACGGAACCGCGAGCAGGAGCGGCAGGGCGATCCACGCCACCGTCGAATTGAAGAACGGCGCGCCCACCGAAATCTTGTCGCCCGTCGCCGCCTCGAGCGCCATCGGATACAGCGTGCCCACAAGCACGATCCCGCAGGAAACCGTCAGCAGAAGATTGTTCAGCACGAGGCTGCTTTCGCGCGACACCAGCGAAAAGGCGCTGCTCGCCGAAAGCGCGCTCGCCCGCCACGCAAAGAGCAGAAGCCCCCCCGCCGTGAACGCGCTGACAATGACGAGGATGAACACGCCGCGCGCCGGATCGCTGGCAAAGGAATGCACCGAGGTCAGAACGCCCGAGCGAACGAGGAACGTGCCGAGAAGGCTGAAGCTGAAGGTCAGGATCGCCAGAAGGATGGTCCACGCCTTCAGGCTGTCGCGCTTCTCCATCACGATCGACGAATGAAGCAGCGCCGTGCCCGTGAGCCACGGCATCAGCGACGCGTTCTCAACCGGGTCCCAGAACCACCAGCCGCCCCAGCCCAGCGTATAATAGGCCCACCACGAACCGACCGCGATGCCGATGGTGAGGAAAATCCAGGCCGCCAGCGTCCACGGCCTGACCCAGCGCGCCCAGGCGGAATTGATGCGGCCCAGAAGCAGCGCCGCGATCGCAAACGAGAACGCCATCGAGAAGCCGACATAGCCCGTGTAGAGCAGCGGCGGATGAATGGCGAGCGCCGGGTCCTGCAAAATCGGGTTCAGGCCTTGCCCCTCGGCCGGCGGCAGCGGAATGCGCTGAAACGGGTTCGAGGTCGCTACGATGAACAGCACAAAGGTCGAAAGGATCGCGCCTTGAATGGCGAGCGCCGTCGAACGAAGGTCGAGCGGAAGGTTCCGGCCGAACAGCCAGACCGCCGCGCCGAACAGCGCAAGGATCAGAACCCACAAAAGCATCGAGCCTTCGTGGTTCCCCCAGACGCCCGATATTTTATAGAGAAGCGGCTTGGCCGAATGCGAGTTCTCCCACACATTCGTAACCGAAAAATCGGAGGACACGTGCGCCCAGACCAGCGCAAGAAACGAGCCGGCGATGAGAAGGAACACAATCGGCGCAGACGCGTCCGCAACCGCCATCAGCCGCGAGTCCCGCCGCCAGAGCCCGATCATCGGCGCTCCAAACTGAACGAGCGATACGAACAGCGCCAGAATGAGGGCGAAATGCCCCAGCTCAACAATCACAGATCCAAACTCCCAGCGCCGTCAGCTTCCCGGCGCCTTTTCCTGCCCGCCTTGCTCTTTCCAGCGTCCGCTTTTCTTCAAAGCGGCCGCGACCTCCGGCGGCATGTATTTCTCGTCATGTTTTGCGAGCACGGTGTCGGCGACAAACACGCCATCCGGGCCGATCTTGCCTTCCGCGACGACGCCCTGACCTTCACGGAACAGATCGGGAAGGATGCCCCTGTATGTCACTGGAAGGGTGGCGGCGTTATCGGTCACGCTGAACGCGGACACGGCGTCCGCCTGTTTTTGGAAAGTTCCCGCCTTTACAAGGCCGCCGAGCCGGAAACGCGTTCCCGGCGACGGCCTGTTCTTTTCAACGTCGGACGGACTCATGAAGAACGTGACTTGGGTTTTTAGCGCGCTCAAGACAAGCGTCGACGCCAGCCCGATCAGCGCGAGCCCTACGACGATGACGACCGCACGGCGTTGTTTTCTGGTCATGATTTCGGCTGTCCCCCGCCGGCGCTGGGCGTAGCCAAGCCCAAACCCTGCGCAAGCGAATCGATTTGCTCGAGCGCCTTGGCGTCGGAGGCGAATTGCTGCCGGGCGGTGGCGGCGGCGTCCTGCGCCTTGTCCGTTTCCTTCAACACGGCATAGGAGCGGATCAGCCTCAGCCATCCTCCCAGATCCGAGCCATTATCCTTGAGCCGCTCCGCAAGCCGTTCCACCATGCCGCGGATCATTTTTCCTTGCTCGCCTTCCAGCGCAGGGGCCGAGGCTTGCGCCTCCTTCGGCGCGACCTGGCCAGGCTCCGAAATGTTGGAGGCGGGCGCGGCGAGTCCAGCCAAGCCCAAACCCTGCGCAAGCGTATCAATTTGCTCGAGCGCCTTGGCGTCCGAGGCGAATTGCTGCCGGGCGGTGGCGGCGGCGTCCTGCGCCTTGTCCGTTTCCTTCAAGACGACATAGGAGCGGATGAGCCTTAGCCATCCTTCCAAATCCGACTTGTCGTCCTTGAGCCGCGCCGCAAGCCGCTCCACCATTCCGCGGATAATTTTTCCCTGTTCGCCTTCGAGCGCAGGCGCCGAGGCTTGCGCCTCCTTTGACGGGGGCGCCTCACGAGGCTCGGGACTGTCGGAGGCGACCGCGGTCAGCCCCTGAAGCCGCTCGGTGACAATGTTCCGCAAGGTGGGATGGATTTCGCCCGCAAGCATGTCGCGATAAATCTTCTCCGCTTCCTGCTTCCTGCCGTCCTGCTCGGCGAGGAGCCCGCTCCAGAAACGCCCGCGCAACGATTTCGGATTATGCCTCAGCGCCGCGCGGAGCGCGCTGGCCGCCTCTTCCGAGATCACGCCGTCATTGGCGAAGGCGAGAGATTCCGTAAGGCCCAACAGCCGGTCTTCAGTCTCGCCGCCCGCCTCGATCGCCTTCTGAAACGCGTCCGCCGCTTTGTCGAAGACGCCGCTCTTAAAATAGACCGAGGCTATGGCTGTCCAGCCTGCGACGTCGGCGGGATTTTGCCTTAGCCGCCGCTCCATATTGGCCACCTGCACATCGAGCGACTGCTGGCCGAGCGGAGCGCTGAGCCTCGATTCGAGCGGCTGGTCCGAAATGCCGGGCTTGCCGAAATAGCTATAGACGCCGCCCGATCCGATCGCGATGACCGCGGCAACCGCAATGGTTGGAATGATCGCGCCCTGAAATTTCGCCGCTTTCGACTCGGATACGGCGATTTGCCGGCCGGCTCTGAGGAGGCGCCGGGATATTTCAGCGCGCGTCAGCTCCGCCTCTTCCTCGCCCACGGCGCCGCGTTCTTCGTCGCGGTCCAGTTCGGCGAGCTGGGCTTTGTAAACCTCGATTTCCGAGAGAGGCGCGTCTTGCGTCGACGGCGCGCGCCGAAACGAACGTGTAATCGCAAGGATCACGCCGGCCGTCAGCACTCCAAATATTGCCCAAATCATCGCGTGTGAAAGTACTCTGCCAGCCTGTGAAGTCAAGGCTGCCCATGGTTGCTTTTTGTTAATCGGGCAAAGCCCGACCGTCCGGTTCCTAAAGCCTACGCTGGCGGAGCCCCGCAGGATCTCAAAGCCGCCCCGCTCAATCGTTGGCCTTGCTATGGATCACAAAAATTGCTGGGGCGCAACGTCAAGAATATGGCAGCGTTTACGCGCCAGCCGATCCAAGCGCAACACCGCCGCTCGTTTTGTTTACGGCCTCTTCGTGAAGAGAACACAGTACCCGCCCGGATTGATCTCGCCCTCCACGACGCGGCATGAATTCGGCGCCTGGAAGTGCAGGCAGCCGCTGCATTGCTTTCCGTCTTTTGGGGCCTGCTGGTAACTGACCGATTTCTGCTGGGTCTTCTTGGCTATTTGCGCCTCGGCGCCGCCCGCAAGCCCGATGACGCCGAGCGCAGAGGCGCCGAGCTTAAGAACGCTGCGCCGCGAAGCGCCATTGGTCTTCCCGCTGTTGTCGTCCATGGGTCGTCCTTCATTTTACGTTGCTGTTGTCCTGGGCGGTCGTCCCGTTATTATTGAATGGTTACATGCGCTCGCGAACAAGGCGGCAGGGGCGAATGCAGCCGGTCCTCTTGCGCCTCTCCTAAGCCGCGCGCGTGTCCGTTCCAAATTTTCGCTGGCGCGAAACCGACAGTTTAGAGACGACTTGATAAGGTCCCTGCGATGCGCCAGCCAACCAAGCACAACCTTAGCTTGTATCGGAGCCGCGCGTCAAGCCGCCGGACTTCGATGGACGCATCCATCGGCGACGGACAATATTTCCCGCCCCCAATCTTCGATTGAGTGAACTGACGCAGACGCCGCGGCGTCTGCCGTTGCGCCGATCAAGCTTCGCGGACCACAACGAAACGGCTCAGGCAAAGCATATCGCGGACGGGGGCGCCTCGGCAGCAATATATGGAAGCAACATGAAAGCCGACCGGGCAAAAGCCGCTCCAATTTGCGCATCCTATCAATGAGCTATTAAGCTCATAGCCGACCTTATCTTTCTAAGATCGTTCTTTTTGCTACGGTTATTATCTTTTCTCTTTCAAAAATTCCATGCGCGCGCCGAGGCGCCCGCACAAATAGGAAAGGATCATCGCAGATGACGAATAAGACAAACTTCACTCCGGAGGAATGGAAGACGCTGCTCGAAGGCGTGGTCATGTCGGGACTGGCGGTTAGCGCCGCCGAGCCAAGCGGGCTTCTCGGCATGTTGAAGGAAAGCTTCGCGGCGAGCCATGCGCTCGTCGAGGAACGCAACGGTCCCAATGAGTTGATCCGATCCCTTGTGGCGGACCTGGAGACATCAGAGGGACGCACGTCCGCAAAAGAGGGGCTTCGGGAGAAGCTGGCGGGCGCCAAAACCTCCGATCTGAAAGCGAAGTCCATCGAGACGCTGAAACAGGTGGCGACGCTGCTCGAAGCCAAGGCGCCCGCAGACGCGGCGCCCGTGAAAGAATGGCTCTACCACATCAGCCAGAAAGTGGCCGACGCCGACGCCGAAGGCGGGTTCCTGGGTTTCGGCGGCGTGAAAGTCACGGAAGCCGAGAAAGCCACGCTGTCGGAAATCTCCGGCGCGCTGAGGATAGCGGCGTAGTTGCTTTCGTTCTATTGGGGCGCCGCCTTGGTCGCGTCCCAATAGAATGCTTGTTTACCCCCGAAAGGTTAAGCTGAAGAAACAAAAGAAAGAATTTAGTAAATTCGAGCCATATTCCTTTACTTAATGATAACATCAAAGTTTGGTTTGCGGCTGAAACTAAGAAATTTATGTTCTATACATTGAAGGCGTCGAAGGATTATCATAACACTACGCCATTCGAGACAAGTCTAATCGTGATGACTTGTTCGTGAACTGACGATCTCGCTTGTTGAACTCCAAGGTTCTCTGTGCACCAGACAACGGGATTCCAACCAGACAATCGAAGCCGGCGGAAGGCGGCCGAGATGTTCAAGCGCCGGATCGCGGCGTTCGGCGCGGCGATCATGCTTGCAATCTGTGCGCTGGTCGCCGAAGCCGCTCTGAACGAGCGTGAAGCCGCGCTGGATCGCGCGCAAATCGAGGCCGCCAATTTGTCGGCGAGTTTCGCGGAGCAAATTCACGGCACGCTCAACGTCGTTTCAAGCGCTACGAACTCCTTGAAGCGGCGGATCGAGGCGGAAGGCCCGGCGTTCAATCTTGAGGATTGGAGAAAGGGCGCGCCGGACATGATTTCCCCCGCCATGAGCATCGTCATTACGGATAGCGAGGGGAAAGTCAGAGCGTCGACGATCGATCATGACGCGGCGCCGATCTACCTGTCGGATCGAGACTACTTCACCGCGCTCCGAGACAATCCGGAATCGGGCCTCTATATCGGCCAGGCAGTGTTCGGCAAGCTTACGCAGCGCTTCATCATTCCAGTGGCGCGCCGCCTTGAAACGAAAGACGGCCGTTTCGCGGGCGTCGTAGCCTTAACGCTGGCCCCCGATCTTCTGACGGAGCTTCATGAAAAGGTCCAGCTTGGCAAGGAAACCTCGATTACGCTTATTCGCACCGACGGCGCCGTGCTCGCCCGCTATACGAAGGCCAAAGGCTTCGATGCTTCTGGCTCCGTCGCGCTCGGCAGGAAGTTCGAGGCCGTGAAGGGAGCTAACGGGAACTCCGGCGAGATGAGCGGTAAAAGCCCCATCGACGGAGTGAATCGGCTTTATCACTGGCGAAGGGTTACAGGCTATCCGCTGATCGTCGCCGTTGGACTTGGACAAGCCGAGGTGCTGGCGCACGCCAACTTGCAAGCGCAGATCATCATCGGCCTTGGGATCGCGGCGTTAAGCCTCCCCTTGATCATGATGTTCATTCTGAACCGCGAGATCTCCAGGCCGGTAGAGAATGCAATTGCGCGGGATGCGGAAAGCGAGAAAGTCCGCAATGAACACGCATCCTTGCTTTCGATTAGCGAGGAATTGGCCGAGGAGCGCATCAAGCTCAGGAAGGCCAATGTCGAGCTGATACGGGCTAAGCGGCGCGCCGAGGACGCCAACGACGCCAAATCCGCCTTCCTCGCAAACATGAGCCATGAGTTGCGCACGCCTTTGAACGCCATTCTCGGCTTCTCCGAGATCATCCGGGACAAGCTTCTCGGCAAGGACGTCGATCGCTATGCGGCCTACGCGGCCGACATCCACCGTTCCGGCGCGCATCTTCTCAACATCGTCAACGATATCCTCGATGTGACGCGCATCGAAGAGGGGAAACTGGAGTTGCGGGAGGAGCGCACACGCCTCAGCCCACTCCTGCAAAGATGCATGGTCGCGGTCGCACACCAGGCGTCCTCCGGCGACGTCCGGCTTGAAGGTCCGGCGAACGATCTTGGCGTCTCCATTTACGGCGACAAGCACCAGCTGACGCAGATCATCAACAATCTCCTGTCGAATGCGATCAAGTTCACTCCACCCGGAGGCCATATCGAAATCGGCGCGGCGGCGGAGCCGGACGGCGGTTTGAGCCTTTCCATTCGCGACACCGGCATCGGAATGACGGCGGACGAGATCCGGCAAGCGCTCGAACTGTTCCGCCAGGTCGACAACGGCCTTTCGCGGCGGTTCGAAGGCGCAGGGCTCGGCTTGCCTCTCGCGGTCAGGCTGACGGAAATGCACGGCGGCACGCTCGACATCGCAAGCGCGCCGGGGAAAGGGACGACGGTCACGGTCCGGCTGCCGGCCGAGCGTATTATCTGGGACAAATCGAGTGTTGCGAGGCGTCAGCCGGAGAGCATGCCGCTCAAGATCGCTTCCTGATCCGCTAACCCGCCGTTAACCCTCTTGACCCGGAATAAGGTTACGCCAGCTCACGGTTTTTCGCGCCTTTTCCCTTATTATGTTCATGATAAGCGAGCGCCTTGCGGATGGTGCAACCGCCGCGCGCCGCCTCTATCCTTTCGTATTTGCTGGGCAATTTTCGCCTGCAGCGCGCGCTCCGGCGCGGTTGCGAAAAGCCGCCCCGAAACCTCAGGCCACGCTTTGCGGTTAACGCGCGCAAGAATAAAACCGTAAACTAGGATTTCTGACGGCGATATTATACTTGCCAAACCCAAATCACCATGCTAGATATAATAGCAGAAACGGGGATTTCGGTCATGTCACTCTTAAACCTTCCACACCTTCAGAACGAAGAAGCGGCCTATGCGTGGGTTGAAGCCCGCATTTGGCCGGAAGGTCCGGTTTGCGCTCACTGCGGCGAGAAAGAGCGCGTCGGCAAGATGGGCGGCAAGGCAACTCGCATCGGCCTTTACAAGTGCTACGCCTGCCGGAAGCAGTTCAACGTGAAGGTCGGGACCATCTTCGAGGCCAGCCATGTAAAGATGCACATTTGGCTTCAGGCGTTCTATCTGATCGCCGGATCGAAGAAGGGCGTTTCCTCGAACCAACTCCACCGCACCTTAGGCGTCACTCTCAAGACCGCCTGGTTCATGGGCCATCGCATCCGCGAAGCGATGAGAACCGGCAGCCTTGCGGCTCCCTTGGGCGGCGAGGGCAAGATCGTGGAGGCAGACGAAACCTTCATCGGCCGCAAGAAGGGCCGCGAGAAGAAGACCGGCCACGGCCACAAGATGGCGGCGCTGGCGCTGGTTGAGCGCGGCGGCGACGTGCGCACCTTCAAGATCGACAACGCCAGCGCGGCGAACATCTACCCGATCATCGACAAGAACCTGAGCTGGGAAAGCGTTCTCATGACCGATGAAGCCAAGCTCTACAACACCATCGGGCGCGAGTTCAAAGGGCATTTCACCGTTGACCACCACAAGGGCGAATACGGTCGCGGCCCAATTCATGTCAATACTCTTGAAGGCTACTTCTCAATCTTCAAGCGCGGCATGAAAGGTGTGTACCAGCACTGCGATGAGAAGCACCTCCATCGCTACCTTGCGGAATTCGACTTCCGTTACAATAATCGTATCGCGCGCGGCGTGAGCGACGAAGCCCGCGCGGGCAAAATGGTGGAAGGCGTTGTCGGGAAGCGCCTCACTTATCGAACGACAGCTCACTAAGGAGATTGGGGCTTGGCATGGCCCCCTGCTTCCTCGAAACCGTAGGAGGAAATGAACATAAGCTATTGGAATCCAATATGTTGTGGGTTGGAGGCATTGCTTATGGCGGTATTAAACAAATAGCGATAATAAGGAGATTCGAAAGGGCCGCAGGAGAAAGACAGCAATGGACGCAATTGCCTTCTCGCATGCCGAAAGGCATTCGGTTAATGTCTTTGTTCCGAGTTCGAGTGCCTTTTTGGCGGTGTGTGCGCTAATGAGCAAAGAAGATGACATTCGGAAGCTGTGGGCGCGCATTGATCTTCCTTTGGAAGATAAACTAACAGCTTATTTAGATGGGTACATGATGGCGTTTGATATGTACCCAGTCTGTGAGCGCCACCTTTTTGTGCGCAACGACGCTTACGCACTCCTGAGAGATTTTTATGCGGTAGGCGCGGACGTAACTGAGGCGTTTCAAAAAGTCCTGAATGCCTCAGATCAAGAATTCGCCGATACGGGCTTGGGGCCGGATGAAATCAGAAGACGAAAAATCGAGATTACCAAGCGCGCGCTTGCCGCAATCGAGCGAGCCACAAGCCAACGATCCAACGCAGGAGTTGTTGAAGGTTCTTACGGAAGACCTAAAGAAACAACTGAATGATCTTGATAAACCTCCGCCTCAAGCTGTTGTTGAAACCTTTCAGAAGGTAATAGCTTACCGAGGAAGTTACCCTCCAGCCGAGATTATAAAAGAGCTGGAATCGGCCTTGCCTGGGTCTGGAGAGCGTTTAATTCGTTGGACAGAACGGCAAACGAAACATCGACAAGAGCTGGAAAGAGTACAGGTCTTAGGAAACGAAGGCCGCATGAATAGAGGGCAGCTTCTTGGCCCTCTGATAGGCGTTTGCTGTCTCATCGCGGCTGTATACTTAATTAAATCCCTTGATAATTACATAGGTTTGATAGGTGGACTTGGGTTGGCGGCTATTGGTATCGTCACGCCTTCCGCTATCTACATCGCGAGGGGCATAAGTTGGTGGCTTGGCGGAAAAAACAGAGAGAAGTGAGCCAACTCAGTCATGCCTAAAAAGAAGAAACCGGACCTCACACCGGAAGAGCAATTCAAACGCTTCGAGGAAGCCGCCAAAGAGCATGAGATAGAGAAGCGGCTTCCTGAGATTGAGCAAGCGTTCGGCAAGTTGTCTAATATCCGCCAGAAACGCAACTCTGACAAAACCAAAGCGAACGGAAAACAGTAATCATCAGATTAAGGTAGCAAGCTGGCGCAAGAATGCCCCAACAGCATCAAATACCTCTTTTGCCTGCTCTGTTGTGTAAAACTCTTTCGGGTGCATTGTAGAATTTCTCCAAGACTGTTTGACGTGATAAAGATTTGCTCGGCATTCTGACCACTCGTCTCGCGCCTTTCCTTTCGGCATAGCTTGAATCTTTGCGTCAATATCACTCAGAAGCTTGCCCCACTCTTTGTCGACATTTGTCATACCAAGGCCAATCGCCAGCGATTTGACGGCCTGCTCCATGGCCCGCATAAGGTGAAAAACGGTAGCGGTCGGTTCCCGAACCGCATAACACCTGCCCGCACTCTGAATATCATTATAAGCGTCATGAAATTTTTCGCCGACATCTTTACCGAACAGACAGAGGTTGTCATAATATCCCAGTTTACTTGGGGGGATGTACATAAACGCATGCCCCTCCAAGCTATCGATCACTCTGGAACGAAGTTCTGCCAATTGGATAGCAAGAGAAGTTGAACGAACGTTCTGGAGTGGCATTGCCTCTATGCGGCAAGCCATAACTCTAACCGCAGTCAAATTAAGACCATCGCAGTAGATTCTCGACAGCATGCATAGATCGCAGACACCTCTCCAATCTCCCTCAGATAGCGGGGAGTTCTCCGGCATTTCTTTGAGCCATCTTTCGAATGCGATAAGTCTTTCAATAAGACTGGCGAAGTTGTGCGCGTAAGGGAGCATCTCGACCAAAGAAACAAGCTTGCTGTTATCCTCATCTAGCCAAAAGGCGAGATGCGAAGCGCTTTCGTCGGCGGCGGAATTGGCTTCAGGCGCGTTCATAGCGCACCTCCTGAAGGCTGGAAATGCTTAGTTTGAGTCGGCTGGGTTTGGCAAGTATAATATCGCCTTTCTGACGTGCAATTTTCGGCTGTTTTCGCCCTTTTTCGCGAAAATCGTAGGCGCGCGTAAGGTTTTCGCCGCCGAAATCGCAGCGTCCGCCGCTGTTAACGATTGGCGATTTTAACTATGAGGCGGATGTCGCGCGAGCACGATGCCAGTCAAAAAAGGCGGCGCGGCGCTGAGCCCTATAAAGCGCTCAAGACGTCCGTTTGGGCGAAGTCGCCGCCGACATAAAGCAGCGCACACTCGTGCTCCCTGGCGGTCTCATACGCGAAGCAATCGCCGAAATTCAACCCAGCGGGATGCACGCCTTTGCCCCACGTCGCGTAAGCCGCGGCGATGCGCCGGGCGGCGGCCGGGGTCACGCTGACAACCTCGAAGGCGAGGCCCTCGAACAGGGTTTGCATTTCATCCCGAAGATTGCGCCGCGCGGCCACGATCAGCGCCTCCGCCATCGTCCCCGCCGAGATCAGGACATGCGGCTCTGCCTCAAGCGCTGCGGCGCAGGCGTCGGCTTCCCGTTCGGATAAGAGGATCGCCATCAACGCCGAAGTATCGACGGCGATCATTCCGGCAGGCCATCGGCGCCGTAGAGAAAATCCTGCGACCGCGCCGCGCTCTCGCCCTCCGCCGCCCTCGCACGCGCGGACTTGCGCACGGCTTCGAGCACCGCGCGCCGGGACTTCCGGTCTCGGGCCACAGCGATGGGCGTCAGCCGGGCGGCGGGCTGGCCGTGGCGCGTGAGAACGATCTCCTCGCCCGCCTCGGCGCGGCGAACCAGCTCCGTCAGTTGCGCTTTCGCGTCGGTCACGGAAATCTGCATGGCGTCCTCTTCTGGACCGGAGAATGGTCTAAATTAGGATGCGATGTTTCGAAAAACTCAAGTCCATAGCGCGGGTCACGCCACCTCGCGGGCATGCGCGATTTCCACGCCGCGCGCCGGGCGCAGATCCGCCGCCGGCAGCGTCTCAAGCGCAAACGTGTCGCCGTCGAGCGTCAGGAATTCGACGTCGAACGCCTCGCCATCGTTGAAGACCATGACGACCGTGCCCACGTCGCCCGCCTTCAACCTCTTTTCGGGAATGTCGCGAGTGAGCACGACGCAATCCAGATCTTCGATCACTTCTTGCCCCTTCCGATTGGCGTGGCTGTTACGCTAAGCCGTCAGCGCGGGCAGAGCCTTCGAAGGCCGGGGGATTGGATTGCCCGCCGCGGACATGGCCTCAATCCACGCGTCGATGGCGTCTTTGACTTCGCTCACCGCCTCCACCTGCGTTGCGCCGAAAGCGGAACAGCCCGGCAGGTCGGGCGCCGTAGCGATATAGCCCGCGTCGTCGTCGCTCCAGAAAACCTGGATGGGATAGCGCGAAGCGTCAGCCATTGTCGTCTCCGTACTTTTCGATCATCGCAATCAACTGGCGCGCCTGATACTCCGGTATGCGTCCGTTCCGGTTCTGGAAATTGAGCGCTTCCCGCTCGCCCGGCCGCGCGAAGGCCCGATGTGAGCCCTTCCCGCCCTTAAACACGAAACCCAACAGTTCGGCCATTTTGCAAGCGTCGTCGAAGCGGCAGTCCTTCGGATTGTTCAGCAACGCGGCGAAAAGCTTATCACGCTTGGTCATCGATGCCTATCGCGGGGTTGGGGAGAGAGCGCGACTTGCACTAATGCCGCCGCTGAGTTGCAGCTCTCGATATGACGTATACATCCCCGGCTTGCAAGCTGCGGCGGCGTAAGGGCGAGTGGTTAGTCGAGCGTCCTGGCAACCCGCAAACCCAGATCGTCGAGCCGGTGCCTGGGTAGAAGCCGAAACGGCAGGCCGCGCGGAGATCCACGGGATTGTTGCCCCAAGAGCAGCCGCGCACGACGCGACGTCCGCAATCTGAGATTGCTTTGGCTGAGCCATCGCTGGTGCATCCTTGTAGTTGTCCTCCCAGCAATCCTCTACCCACTCCCAGACATTGCCGTGAACCTGATAGAGCCCCCAAGGATTGGGCTTGAAGGATTTCACAGGCAAGGTCTTTCCTCGCCTTCGGCCGCCACCTTTAATTCCGCCTGACCCGAGGTAATTGGCGAGCGCGGCGTTGGACCGCCCCACCAGTATCGACGTTGCCGTCCCGGCCCTTGTCGCATATTCGCGCTCCGCCTCGGTCAACAGCCGGTAGCTTTTGCCCGTCTGCTTGGATAGCCATCCATATAGATCCTTGGCGTCGTTCCAGCTTACGTTGATCAACAGGGCGGTCGCCGCGGCCCCAGCCTTTGTCACTTCGCGGCTGTAGCCGCATCCGCCCGCATCGACGCACGCATCCCATTCCGTGAAGGTGACCGCGAACTTGCCAACGGCGAAGGGCTTGGCGATTGTAACGCTGTGCTGCGGCCTTCCTTGTCCATCCCCAATTCGCTCTCCTGGGATCCCATTCGGAAGCCGCCCGATGGCGCGATCACCATTTCCGGGCAGTCCGGGCAATCCTTGAAGCTTTCCCCGGAGCCGGGCTTTATGCAGGGGCGCGCCCCAGACAGCACCGACACAAGCAGGCCGTCGCAGGCGTCAGCGCTCACGACGGGGGGCGGCGGCGCTGTGACGGCGACCGGCGCGGGTTTTTGCGGCGCGGGTGGCGGATGGGCGTCGCAGCCCGCAAGGCAGAACTTGCCGAGCACGCCGTCGTAATAGGCGGGCGTCTGCGCGTGCGATACGGTTGCGGCCAGCGCATGCACCTGTTTTCGCACCTCCCGCGCCAGCTCGGTCAGCTCAAGCCCCTTCTGGCGCATCAGGGGCAGGAGCTTGCGCGTGAAGACGGAGTCGACGGGGTCGGGGTCGGCCACCGGCGGCGGCAGCCGGTCGAGCGCGGTCTGGCCGGCGCCCGCCGAGTACATGATGAAGGTTCCGGTCGGCGCATCCATCTTGGCGAGGCCGCCCGGCGCGGCGGCAGAGCGATATTCTTCCGGGATCAGCGGATGCTCGCGGCAGGCGTCGAGGATGAGGAGGCTTACGCCCGGCTTGCGTCTTTTCAGGTCGAGAAGCAGCTCGGAAACGCTGATCAACTCGCGCTTGATCTGCTCCTGGCGGCCATACTCGATTTGGGGAATGTCGCTCGGAATGAGAAAGTTCAGCCCCTCGATCTCGACGCCGTGGCCCGAAAAGTAGAAGGCCACGACATCGCCTTCCGCCACGGAGAGCAGGAATTGCTGCCACGCGGCGTTGAACGCCGAGCGGCTCGCGTCCTCGATTTTCGTCACCTGAAAACCGACATCCGCCAGCGCTTTGGAGACGGCGCGCGCATCGTTGACAGCCCGCTTCAACTGAGCGTGCTCGGGCAGATTGACGAATGTGTCGTTGCCGATGACAAGCGCGACGCGCCTCTCCGCCAAAGCGGCCCGCGCGGCGCCGAAAATCAGCGCCACGGCGATGAAAATGCGCGCCGCGAACCGGACCATCCCTTTCGCCCACCGAAGCCGAACTGCTTGCCTGTCCGCACTTTGCACAGGAGGCGGCGCGAGCGCAAGCCGCGCGCAGAGCGCCCCGCCTCTGTCATGTCCAGGCATGCTTGTCAGGGCCGGGCTTGACCCCTCGCCGTCCGATGTCACCCCGGAAAGCGCAGCGCTTATCCGGGGGCTTCCTCAAGACTTCGGTTCGAGTTTTGCAAGATCCCGGATAGCCGCAAGCGGCTTCCGGGATGACGATGTTGTAAACGCGACGAGATTGGCGGCTCGCCCATGCATGTGCATCGCGCCTCCCGTTATTGCGCTGCCCGGCAAGGCGGTTTAAAACCCAAAGGTCAGGAACTCCCAACAAGGCCGGTTTTGCGGTGGCGATAAATCTCGACGTACGGCACGATTGGACGCGCGCAGAGGCGCAAGCGCTCTACGGACAGCCTTTCAACGATCTTCTCTTCCAGGCGCAAACCGCCCATCGCCGCGCCTTCGATCCAAACGAGGTCCAGTTGAGCCGGCTTTTGAGCATCAAGACCGGCGGCTGTCCCGAGGACTGCGCCTATTGCAGCCAGTCCGCGCATTACAGCACGGGCTTGTCCGCGTCCAAGCTGATGGAGGTCGAGCGCGTCATCGACGAAGCGCGAAAGGCAAAGGCCGCCGGCGCCACGCGCTATTGCATGGGCGCGGCCTGGCGCAGCCCGAAGGAGCGCGATCTCGACGCCGTCTGCGCCATGGTCCGCGGCGTGAAGGCGCTCGGCATGGAGACCTGCATGACGCTCGGCATGCTGACGCCTCGCGACGCCGAACGCCTCAAATTCGCGGGCCTCGACTATTACAATCACAACGTCGACACCTCCGAGCGCTACTACAAAGAAATCATCACGACGCGCAGCTTCGCCGACCGGCTGGAGACGCTGGACACTGTGCGGGCGGCGGGCATCAAAGTTTGCTGCGGCGGCATTCTCGGCCTGGGCGAGGAGCCGTCGGACCGCATCGACATGCTTGTGACGCTCGCGAACCTGCCGCAGCATCCCGAAAGCGTGCCGATCAACCTTCTGATCCCCATGGGGGGCACCCCGCTGGAAGCCGCCGCGCCGGTCGACCCGATCGCGTTTGTGCGCACGGTTGCGCTCGCGCGCATCATGATGCCGCTCTCCATGGTTCGCCTGTCGGCGGGCCGCTCCGAGATGAGCGACGAGTTGCAGGCGCTATGCTTCTTCGCCGGCGCAAACTCGATTTTCATGGGCGAGACGCTGCTGACGGCCGGAAACCCGGCCGAGGACAAGGACGCGGCGCTTTTCGCGAAGCTCGGCCTGTCGCCGATGCCGGCGGAGGAGCAGGCGCGGTATGCCGAGGCGGTATGAGGACGCGTTAGCCCGCCTCGAAAAGCGTGGGCGGCTTCGCGCGCTGGCCCTGCCCGCCGGCTACGATTTCACCTCCAACGATTATCTTGGGCTGGCGGATTCGCCCGAGCTGAAAGAGGCGGTGCGGGCCGCGCTGGATCGCGGCGTGGCGGTGGGCGCGGGCGGCTCGCGTCTGCTGCGCGGCAACGTCGCG
Organism: uncultured Alphaproteobacteria bacterium; assembly: GCA_963748525.1. Taxonomy (GTDB): domain Bacteria; phylum Pseudomonadota; class Alphaproteobacteria; order Rhizobiales; family Rhodomicrobiaceae; genus Rhodomicrobium. Next base: position 127,604 of record CAVVJJ010000015.1, on the reverse strand, counting down.
GAGCACGAGGTTCTCGAAGCGGAGGCGGCGGCGTTCTTTGGCGCGGAGGCGGCGCTTTATTTCAGCAGCGGCTTTTTGGCCAACTACGCCCTGTTCGCGGCCCTTCCCCAGCGCGGCGATCTTATCGTCTACGATGCGCTCGTGCATGCGAGCGCGCATGACGGCATGCGAGCCGGGCGCGCCGAGCTTGCGGCGGCCGCGCATAACGACGCGAACGCCGTCGAGGACGCCATCCGCGCCTGGCGGGCGGGCGGCGGCAAGGGCCGGCCCTGGATCGCGGTCGAAAGCCTCTACAGCATGGACGGCGACCGCGCGCCGCTGGACGGCCTCGCGCAGGTCGCCGAACGTCATGACGGCGTTCTCGTCATCGACGAAGCGCACGCCACGGGCGTTTTCGGCGCGGACGGACGCGGGCTCGGCGCGGCGCTGGAGGGCCGGCCCAACGTCGTCTCGCTTCACACCTGCGGCAAGGCGCTCGGCTCGGCGGGCGCGCTCATCTGCCTGCCGAAAGTCATGCGCGATTTCCTGGTGAATTATTCGCGCCCGTTTATCTTCTCGACCGCGCCCTCGCCGCTGATGGCGGCGGCGGTGCGGGCGGCGCTCGCGCTTTGCAAGGAGCAGCCCGAGCGGCGCCAGCAACTCCTGAGCCTCGCGGAATGCGCCAACGCCGCCATCGAAGCCCGCTGCGGCGTTGCGCCAAGCGGCTCGCAGATCGTCCCCGTCATCGTCGGATCGGACAAGCGCGCCACGGCGCTCGCCGCCGCGATGCGCGGCTACGGCTACGACATCCGCGCGATTCGCCCGCCCACCGTGCCGGAGGGGACGGCGCGCCTTCGCATCGCGCTGACCCTCAACACGAGCAGGGAACTGGCCGGCGACATGATCGAGGCGCTGCGCTTCGAGCTTGAGCGGCTCGGGCCATGAGCGGCGTCTTCATTGTCGCGGGAACGGACACCGGCGTCGGCAAGACCGTGTTCAGCGCCGCGCTGGCAGGCGCGCTCGGCGGATATTATTGGAAGCCGGTGCAGGCGGGCCTTGAGGGCGAGACAGACAGCGAGGCCGTGCGCCGCCTTTCCGGCCTGCCGCGCGGGCGCGTGCTGCCCGAGGCATACCGGCTGAAGCTGCCCGCTTCCCCGCACATCGCTGCGGCGCGGGAAGGCATAGCCATCGAACGCGCGCGCCTTTCGCCGCCCGCATGCGCCGGTCCTCTCGTGATCGAAGGCGCGGGCGGCCTGCTCGTCCCCCTCTCGCCCGACCTCCTTCAGATCGACCTGTTCGCCGCCTGGGGCTTTCCCGTGATCCTCTGCGCGCGCACGGCGCTCGGCACGATCAACCACACGCTGCTTTCGCTGGAGGCCATGGCGCGGCGTGGGATGCCGGTGCACGGCGTCGCCTTCATCGGCGACCCGTCCGAGGAGGCCGAGCGCACAATCATCGAACTCGGCGGCGCGCCCCGCCTGGGCCGCCTGCCGCACATCGATCCGCTGAACGCCGCCACGCTCGCCGCGGCGTTCCGGGCGAACTTCGACTTTGCGGCATTGACTTAAATGAAAAGCTGCTGATCCGGCGCAGGCATAGTTTTCGCTTGCGAAGTCCGGATAGCGCTGCCGGACGCATCGTATCGCCTTCATCGGCGACCCGGCCGAAGAGTTGGACGCGCCCCATCACCGAACTCGCCGGGGCGCGGCGCCCGGGCCGCCAGTCTTTCTTCAATCCGCTGAACGCCGCGGCGTTCAGCGGATTGAAGAGACACGAAATGCGAAGTTTAAGCACGATCGATAAAGACGAAAAACGCGTTTGATGCTTTAATTGCAAAGCGCTCAACGGGCCTGAAGCAGTAGGCCACGAAAAGACTCGTGCAAACCGTCGCTGCAATGATCATATAAGCTACTTCCCGTGTAACAATACCGTGCGGAAACAGAAGCAGCACCATATAGGACTGCAAGGATATGATAACGGGAAAATGGACTAGGTAGATGGGGAAAGACATTTCACCCAAAAAATGGGAGAGGCGGTTATCGAAAACAAGCTGCAACCATCTTGAGCTATATATTGCAAAAAGAAAGAACGCAGCCGCGAAAGTAAAGTACCGATCATGAGAGAGGAAACTCGGATAGACGAACGAACTCATTATTACGGCTATAATAATAAAAACTGCAATCCAGTTTATTGATTTCTGGTCACATAGTAACCGGAAAAATCCATAAGCACGCAACTCACCAAACAACATTCCAAAAATGAAGCAACCAAGATATGGGCTGAATTTAATGAGAAATGGGGCGATAATTATATAAATTATACATCTTTGCCTCGAATTTTTTGTCAAAAACAAAACTAGAAATAATAATACCGATCCAAATAGTTCAACGGACATCGTCCATAGAAACGGATTATATGATGTATCCCTTGTGTGATTAAAAAAGACGCCAAAAAAAGCGTAAGATACGAGACTTTTAAAACTGGCATCAAAGTTGATGAATTTCCCTAACCAATCCGTCCTTTCGAGGAATGGAGCGGCCTCGTGCGAAAATATAAGATTCCCTTTCATCAAGAGAAATACCATAAGGCATGATACAAAGATAGGTATAGTTAGGCGCAGGTATCGCTTTATAGCCTGCTTACGCACTATGTTTATATCTTCATTTATGAAGTATGAATAAGAAAGAGCTTCTCCAGAAAGTACGAAGAATATAGCTACCGCAAACCCGCCTTCAAGTATTCCAGCAAACCTGAGCTCGGGAAGCTTGGCGGAAAACATCTCCGAGCAGACGTGAAACACCAGCACCTGCACGGACGCCCAGCCGCGGATAGAATCAAGAATATGTAATCGAATAGGATGAATCGATTTAGATTTCAAAAATGTTTTGTCGAGGTAAGCGTCCTGTAACATCTACCTTCTCAATTTGAATCGATTAAAATAACCTAGCCCGTGCGTTGCATCACTTTCGAGTCTAAAGCGGGACGAAACCAAAAGCATGCAAAACTCAAAAATTCCGAAACGAACTTGCCCAATCGCCGCCCTTAATAGACTTAGCTCATCTCGCTCTCCAAAAAACGGGCACCAAAAAAACAAATAACTAACTAAACCAAACGCATTTTCAGGATTCTGTCTAGAATTAAGGAGACGATATCCCCGGTATTTTGAGCCGCTGGGGATTTGCCTCGGATTCCGCCGATGCGCGCCAAACCGAGACGCGCCCCATGTGCGGTTAATCCGCCCGAACGCCGGTATTCTATCCACCTAAGATTGTTGCAGCCTCAATCAAAGGTTGAGAAAAACCACAGTTTTTGCGAAACGAACCCAATAAAGCAAACAACTCCTTACCATGGCGCCCAGGCATCGCCGGACGATCCTCGCGGATGTGAAAGGCTCGCGAACGGCCCGATTTGCGCCTAAAGAAGCGGCGCAAGGCTAAGCGTCCGGAGTTCTTCCATGCCCCCACACTCGCCGGTCTGGCACCCCTTCACGCAGCATGCGCTGCAGCCCGAGATGCGGAAGATCGCGGCCGCGAAAGGCGCCTGGCTCGAAGCGGCGGACGGCGCGCGCATCTTCGACGGCATTTCGTCCTGGTGGGTCGTGACGCACGGCCATAACCACCCGCGCATCGTCGAGGCCATCCAGGACCAGGCCGCGCGGCTCAATCAGGTCATCTTCGCGGGGTTCACGCACCAGCCCGCGGAGGAATTGGCGCGCCGCCTCATCGCGCTGGCGCCGGCCGGGCTTGCGCACGCGTTCTTCTCCGACAGCGGCTCCACTTCGGTGGAAGTCGCGCTGAAGATGGCGCTCGGCTATTTCCGCAATCGCGGCGAGCCGCGCTTCCGCATCGTCGCGCTCGAACATGGCTATCATGGCGACACCATCGGCTGCATGTCGGTCGGCGCGCGCGGCGTTTTCAATGCGCCGTATGAGCCGCTGTTGTTCGAGGCGGAGCGCATTCCTTTCCCGAGCGCCGGGGCCGGGCAGCGCACGCTCGACGCTTTCGAGGCCATCTGCCGCCGCGAGCCGCCAGCCGCGCTGATCCTGGAGCCCTTGATCCTCGGCGCGGGCGGCATGCTGTTCTATTCCGCAACCGTTTTGAGCGAGCTGAAGCGGATTTGCGAGGCGCATCGCGTGCTTTTCATCGCCGACGAGGTGATGACGGGCTTCGGGCGGACCGGCACGCTTTTCGCCTGTGAGCAGGCGCAAGTCGCGCCTGATATAATGTGTCTCGCGAAGGGGCTGACCGGCGGCGCGATGCCGCTCGCCGTCACGCTTTGCAAGCCGGAAATCTTCGATGCGCACCACGCGCCCGACCGAGCGCGCATGTTCTATCACTCAAGCTCTTACACCGCGAACCCCATCGCGTGCGCGGCGGCCGTCGCCAATCTCGATGTCTGGGCGAGCGAACCCGTTCGCAACCGGATCGCGGCGCTTTCGGCGGCGCAATCGGAGCGCGTTCAACGATTGGCGGGCGACCGCCGCTTTTCGGATGTCCGCCGGTTCGGCACCGTCGCGGCCGTCGATTTCCACGTGGAACAAAACGGGTATCTCGCGGCGATCGGTCCGAAGCTTTACGATTTCTTCCTCGCGCGCGGCCTGCTCTTACGCCCCCTCGGCAACACGGTTTACGTCATGCCGCCCTATTGCACGACGACGCAGGAACTCGACGCTGTTTACGACGCCATCGCCGCAGCCGCATCCATGGCTAATTCAGCTTGAGGTCGGCGAGCGCTACGGCGAGTTCCTCGCAGAAGGCAGGCGCAAGCCGCGAGTGAGAGGGCAAATCGAGCATGGATTGGTAGCCCGTCAGCGAAGGTTTGCGATGCACGCGCGTCTCAAGGCGCACCGCCTGGATGACCCAAAGCTCGGGGATGCCGAAGCTCGCGTAAAGCGCAGCCTTCCGCCCAATGTCGTAGGCGAAGCTCGTGTCGGCGATCTCGGCAACGAACAGCGCGTTGTCGGCCCGAAGGTCTTCAAGCTTTGTCTGGCTGTCGAAAAAGATGAAGTCGGGCTCCACATAGGTATCGGGCGTAAGCCGGAACGTGGTTTCGGTCGTGAAGGTAAGGCGATCCGGCACGCGCCGCGCCCAATAATGAATGAGCGCGTGTTTCAAAATCTCATGGTGATTGCCCTTGGGCGACATCGGCACGACCTCCCCGCCGATCAGCTCGATCCGCTCGTCTTCGTCCAGAATTCCGGCCGCAACCATCGCCTCCAGTTCGGCCACGGTAAAGCGCCGCCGCAGCATTCCCTCGGCCGCTTGCGTCGTCCGGTCGCGCGGGGCGTCTGGCAGGGGTCTCGTGTCCATGGCCTTAGTTTATAGCATTTGCCTTGCGCCGCAACTCGTCCTGCGATGGCCCGCTGGACGCCTCAAGCCGCGTCCACCACCGTGCCGTTGCAGCCCGCTCAGAGCCTGCCGAGTTGAGCGCATGGCAGGCGAAGAATGCGCTTCGCGCTTGATTTATCCAGTTGGGGCGAGCAATACAGACTTGCATCCCGACTCCCTGAGTGGGGGATGGCGGCAAGTTGCCTCGAAATGGGTTTCCAAGCGGGGCGGAAACTTATCGGGCAGCATCTGACCGAAAAAGCTTGCTTTTGCAGTGACTTGAAAATGGGAGCCGAGGCTCGCGCGGTTGAAGAGGCTGGCATCGCTGAAGCGGTTAAGGAACTTTCATACCGCAAACGCCGCACTTGAAGGATCATATTTTCAAGCCGACTTGTAGCCCTTCCGGCTCCGGCCGCACCGATCGAAACGCTAATCAATGAACATCGTCATCGTCGAAAGCGCCGCAAAGGCGAAAACTATCAACAAGTATCTTGGCGCGGACTACAAAGTCATCGCGTCCTACGGCCATGTGCGCGATTTGCCGGCCAAGGACGGCTCCGTGCTGCCGGACAACGATTTCGAGATGACGTGGGAGGTCGAGTCCGACTCTGCAAAAGGTCGTGAACGAGATCGCGAAAGCGGTGAAGGGCGCCAGCCGGCTCATCCTCGCCACCGACCCGGATCGCGAAGGCGAAGCCATTTCCTGGCACCTCCTGAAGATTTTGCAGCAGAAGCGCGCGCTGAACGGCGTCGCGGTGGAGCGCGTCGCCTTCAACGCCGTCACCAAGGACGCGATCCTGACGGCGCTCGCCCATCCCCGCGCCATCGACGAGCCCCTGGTCGATGCCTATCTGGCGCGCCGCGCGCTCGATTATCTCGTCGGCTTTACGCTGTCGCCGGTGCTATGGCGCAAACTGCCTGGCGCGCGCTCCGCGGGCCGCGTGCAATCCGTGGCGCTGCGTCTCGTGGTCGATCGCGAGGCCGAGATCGAAGCGTTCAAGACGCGCGAATACTGGACGGTGGAGGCGAGGCTTCGCACGCCGGGCGGCGACGAATTCGATGCGCGTCTCGTCTCGCGCGGCGGCAAGAAGCTCGATAAATTCGACATTCCAGACGAGGCGACGGCGCACGCTTATCGAGACGCGCTCCGCGGCCAGCCTTTCCGCGTTGAAAGCATCGAGGCCAAGGAGCACAAACGCAACCCGGCCCCGCCGTTCACCACGTCGTCAGTGCAGCAGGAGGCGTCGCGAAAGCTCGGTCTGTCGCCGCGCCAGACCATGCAGATCGCCCAGCGCCTTTACGAGGGCATCGACATCGGCGGCGAGACCGTTGGCCTTATTACCTATATGCGAACCGATGGCGTGCAGATCGTGCCCGAGGCTATCGCCCAGGCCCGCGGCCAGATCGAGGCGCAGTTCGGCTCGAGGTATGTTCCGCAAGCGCCGCGCATCTACAAGACGAAGGCGAAAAACGCGCAGGAAGCCCACGAGGCGATCCGGCCAACCGACTTCCGCCGGCATCCCGATAAGCTCCGCGGCCTGAGCGCGGAAGAGGCGCGGCTTTACAAGCTGATCTGGCAGCGCGCGGTGGCGAGCCAGATGGCCAGCGCGGATATCGAGCGCACCACGGTCGAGATAACGGCGCCCGGCCGCGACGGCCAGCCCTATGGCGTTCGCGCAACCGGCTCCGTCGTCATGTTCGACGGCTTCCTCAAGCTTTACGAGGAAGGCCACGACGACGAGGACAGCGAAGAAGGCGGCCGCTTGCCGAAGCTGAGCCAGGGCGAAACTTTGCGCGACGCGGGCGTGAAAGCGACGCAGCATTTCACCGAGCCGCCGCCGCGCTATACGGAAGCGACGCTGATCCGCGAAATGGAGCGCCTCGGGATCGGCCGCCCGTCGACCTACGCCAGCACCATGAGCCTTCTGCGCGAGCGCCAGTATGTGAAGCTCGAAAAGAAGCGTCTCGAGCCCGAGGACAAGGGCCGGCTGGTGACGACCTTCCTTGAGGCTTTCTTCAAGCGCTATGTCGAATACGATTTCACCGCCTACCTTGAAGATCGCCTCGACCTGATCTCGGACGGCAAGCTCGACTGGAAGGCCCTTCTGCGCGAGTTCTGGCGCGACTTCATCGCGTCGGTGAACGAGATCAAGGATTTGCGCGTCACGCAGGTGCTCGACGCGCTGAACGAGCTTCTCGGCCCGCACATTTTCCCGGCCAAGGCGGACGGCGGCGATCCGAGGCTATGCCCCCTGTGCAATCAGGGCCAGCTCTCGCTGAAGGTCGGCAAGTTCGGAGCCTTCATCGGCTGCTCGAACTATCCGGATTGCCGCTATACGCGACAGCTCAAGACCGGCGACGGCGAAAACGGGGAGGCGGTCGCAACTCCGGGCGATACGCCGCTCGGGAACGATCCAGAAACTGGCCTGCCGGTCTTGCTCAAGAACGGGCGCTTCGGTCCTTATGTTCAGCTTGGCGAGGGCGCCAACGGCGAGAAGCCGAAGCGGGCGTCCATCCCTTCGAATGTGGAGCCCGCTTCGATCAATCTCGACTATGCCTTGCGGCTCCTGGCGCTGCCCCGGCAGGTCGGGCTGCATCCCGAGACCGGAAAGGCGATCATGGCGGGCTTTGGCCGCTATGGCCCCTATGTCGAGCATGACGGCAAATATGTGAAGATCGACGCCGATGAGGTTTTCACCGTCGGTCTCAATCGCGCGGTCACGGTCATCGCCGAGGGCGGCGCGGGCGGCAAGGGACGGGCGGCGCGAACCTCGGCGCCGATCAAGGCGCTGGGAGAGCATCCGGAGTTTGGCGGCAAGGTTGAGGTGCTTTCCGGCCGGTATGGTCCCTACATCAAACATGGGAAAGTCAACGCGACGATTCCCAAAGGCAAGGAGCCAGACTCCGTCACGATGGAAGAGGCTGTCAAGCTCATCGCGGCGCGCATGGAAAGCGGCGGCGTCAAGAAGAGCGGCGCAGCCAAAAAGGCGAAGCCGAAAGCCGCCGCTGAAAACGGAAAGGCCAAAGCCGCCGGTTCCGATAGCGGAGCCGGGAAGCCGAAGGCTCGAGCCAAGAAGGCTGCGGCAAAAGCGGCAAACGAGGCGACATAGCCGGTGCCGCGCAAGAAAGACAGCATGGACGTCAACGCGAAGCGCGAAAAAACTCAGCGCTCAAAGATACCAACCAAAGAAGACATTCTTCAATTCATAAAGTCCTCGCCGGGGACCATAGGCCGCCGGGAAATCGCCCGGGCGTTCGACATCAAGGGGTCGGACCGCATCGATCTGAAACGCATGCTCAAGGAGCTTGCCGCCGATGGGCTGATCGCGGACCACAGGCGCGCTGTGAAAAGAGAGGCGCTCGCGAAAGTTGCGGTTATTGTCGTCCGGGGCCAGGATCGGAACGGCGATCTCTTCGGGGCGCCGCTGACTTGGAACGAAGATCAAGACGGCGCCCCGCCGCGTATCCTCATCGAGATCACACGCCGCTATGAAGGGCCAGCCATCGGCGTCGGCGATCACGTGCTGGCGCGCTTGCGGCAAACGGATAGCGAAGCAGACGCCGCCGCTTTCATCGCTTCGCCCATCAAAAGGCTGCCGCGCGACAAGCCCCGCCAGCTCGGCCTTCTTCGGAAGACAGGGCGCGGCTTTGTGATCGAGTCCATCGACAAGAAAGAACTGAAAGAGTGGCCGGTTGTCGACGGCGAAATGGATGGCGCGGAAGATGGCGAGTTGGTGCGCTTCGAGATTGCCCGCGATCTGAGCCATCGCCCTTCAGCGCGCGTGACCGAGCGTATCGGTCACCCAAAGGCCGAAAAAGCCGTCAGCCTCATCGCGATCCATAATCACGGCCTGCGCGACCATTTCGACGACGAGGTTCTCGCCGAGCTGGAGAATCTGCCCGAAGCGCGAATGGCCCATCGCGAGGATTTGACCCGCACCCCGCTCATCACCATCGACCCTGAAGACGCGAAAGACCACGACGACGCCGTTTGGGCGCGACCCGACGACGACCCCGCCAATGAAGGCGGAGCGATTGTCGTCATCGCCATCGCCGACGTTTCTTTCTATGTGCGGCCGGGGCGCGCACTCGACCATGAAGCGAGCCTGCGCGGCAATTCGGTGTATTTCCCGGATCGCGTCGTGCCGATGCTGCCCGAAAAGCTATCCAACAATCTTTGTTCGCTGCGCGAAGGCGAGCTCAGGCCCTGTCTTGCGGTGCGCATGGTCTTCGACCGCACGGGCAAGAAGCTATCGCACCATTTCACGCGCGGCATGATGCGTTCCGCCGCAAAGCTTTCCTATCAGGAGGCGCAAGCGGCCATCGATGGCAAGCGCAGCAAGAAAACGGCGCCGCTGCTGGAGCCAATCCTTAGGCCGCTCTGGCAGGTCTACGGGCTGCTCAAGGAAGCGCGCGACCGTCGCGGGCCGCTGGACCTCGATTTGCCGGAGCGGAAAATCATCCTCGATGAGCGCGGGCTTGTGTCGCGCGTGGTGATCCCTGAACGGCTCGATGCTCACAAACTCATCGAAGAATTTATGATCCAGGCCAATGTCGCCGCCGCGGAGGCGCTCGAAGCCAAGAAATCGCCGCTTATCTACCGCGTCCACGACGCGCCTTCTTCCGAGAAGCTCGTCGCGCTGAGCGAATTTTTGGCGAGCATCGACATCAACGCGCCGAAGACGAGCTTCAACCGGCCCGGACAGTTTAACAAGATCCTGGCGAAGGCGGTCGGCACCGAACATCAGGAGATTCTGAACGAGGTGGTGCTGAGAGCCCAGGCGCAGGCCGAGTATCGCCCCGGCAATCTCGGGCATTTCGGCCTGAACCTGCGCCGCTATGCGCATTTCACCTCGCCGATCCGTCGCTATGCCGACCTTATCGTGCACCGCGCGCTGGTCAGCGCGTTTGGGCTCGGCGAAGGCGGCCTGTCGGACGCCGAGAAGTCGAAGCTTGACGCGATCGCGGAGGCGATTTCGCAAAGCGAGCGCAAGGCGATGTCTGCGGAGCGTGAGACGGTCGACAGGCTTATCGCGATGCATCTCGCAGAAAGGGTCGGCGAGCAATTCAAGGCGCGCATATCGGGCGTGACCCGCTTCGGCCTTTTCGTGAAGCTTCTCGATACCGGCGCGGATGGATATGTGCCGATCGCAACCCTTGGCCGCGACTATTACAAGCATGTCGAGGCCCACCATGCGCTGGTTGGCGAACGCACCGGCGAAAGCTTCCGGCTCGGCGACAAGGTGGACGTGCGTCTTGTTGAAGCGAACCCGGCGGCGGGCGCGCTTCGTTTCGAAATGCAGAGCGATGGCCGGTATTCGCCCGCCCTGGCGCGAGCGGGAAAGAAACGTGGCGCGAAAACGGGCCGGCCCGCCGCGAAGGCGCCGAGGAAGCGCTCATAAGAAGGGATCAAGCGCAATTCGGCTCGTGCGGCGCCGTATGCCCAAGTTTTCATCGGTTAGCGAAAATTATCGGCGTCTCGCTTGACATGCCCGCTCAAGTTGGCCACTTTGCAGCCGAGCGTCGCGAAATATCCGGAACCCATCATGGCTAAGCCCGTAACTCAGAAAATCAAGTTGGTCAGCTCCGCCGGGACGGGGTACTATTACGTGACGAAAAAGAACCCGCGGAACCTCACCGAGAAGCTCGCGCTTACGAAGTATGACCCCGTGGTCAGAAAGCACGTTGAGTTCAAAGAAGCCAAGATTAAGTAGGACGGCCGCCTTACCGCCGGAGCCGCCGCTTCCCTCCGCTCACTGAAAATGATCAGCTCCGCAGTCCTTATCGGCAGCGGGGTTTGTCCGAGTTCAGAAGCGGAGCTGATCTTGTCGCTATTGGATCAAGAGGGCGTGACCCAACAGCCTCTTCCGAAACCACCAGTTTGCGACGACATAGAGGCTTCGGTTTTTCCCTACGGACCCAGGAGATGCGGCGGACCTGAGCACTCCGCAGGGTATTCTTTTGCTATAAGTATGAGGAAAGATGGCCTGTTGGCAAGACCTGAGTGACATCTTCCTGCCTTAGTTCTGAGATTTTGCGCCGGTCCTCCTTAACGCCCCATCAACGCCGTCACGCCAAAATTCTCAGCACTTTTCTCCAAGCTATACTTTCAAGGGGTTGTTTATCAACGCTTTTAAGTTTTATAGTAAACAATGCCAGGAAAGCACAGAGTTTTTTCATACGAGAGGATGAAGCCTGAGTTTTCCCCGTTATCCCCAGGCAAATTCATGAAATGTTCGAGGGAATGAACTGGCGAATGGTTTCAAGGAACCGCGAAACAGAAATGGGCTTCGACACATAGGCTTCGCAACCACCCTCGCGAATTCGCTCCTCGTCTCCCTTCATGGCGAAGGCGGTGACAGCCACAATAGGAATATGCCGTAAGCTATCGTCTTCCTTCAGCCATTTTGTTACGTCGAGGCCGGACACTTCGGGCAGCTGGATATCCATCACGATCAAATCGGGGCGATGTTTGCGGGCGAGCGCGATGGCGTCTATCCCGTTGCGTGTCTGCAGCGTCTTATATCCGTGAGCCTCGAGCAAATCGTGGAAGAGCTTCATATTGAGCTCGTTGTCCTCGACGATCAGAATGGTGCTAGCCATGGCGCTCTTGCTCGGTTTCGGCCGCGAGCCTTGCGACGGGGATTGCCCCGCCTGCTTTTGCGGTCTCGTACTGCGTTTCGGATAAGAGTTGAGGCGCATGACCTGTTGTCTAAAAAAGCATTTGCGCCGGCATATTCTCGTGTAACGGTTAATAAAGTCTGACCGCACTCATATCTATTAGCGTAATACACGTTGTTTGGTTATCCGGATATTAGAAATTTGCGTATATTTGATGCGAGCCGTTTGTATTTGCTGTGAAACCGCCGCTCGTTCTCAAGCGGCGGCGTGCAGTAGGTTTAAGACTTCAGTTCGCTATCTTGTGGCGCTTTTTCCTTGCGCGATGGTTTTGGCGTAGCAACCGAGCGCTTGTCCAAGTATTTCGCAACGGACACCACCAGATCGTCGATCTTGTCTTCGAAAAAATGGTTCGCGCCAGCGATGACCTCGTGGCTCACCACGATACCCTTCTGCGTCTTGAGCTTATCCACCAAGGTCTTCACTGCGCTCGGGGGCACCACGCGATCGCGGTCTCCATTGATCATGAGGCCGGATGACGGGCAGGGCGCAAGAAAGCTGAAGTCATAAAGATTTGCGGGCGGAGCGACAGCGATGAACCCGTCGATTTCAGGCCGCCGCATCAGCAACTGCATGGCGATCCAGGCGCCGAAAGAAGCTCCGGCGATCCAACACGATTTTGCATCGGGATTTGCGAGCTGCAACCAATCGAGAGCCGTCGCCGCATCCGAAAGCTCCCCCGGCCCCTGGTCGAAAATGCCCTGGCTTCGCCCCACGCCTCTAAAATTGAACCGCAGAACCGAGAAGCCCCTCTCCACATAGGTGTAGTACAGGCTGTAAACGATCTGGTTGTTCATTGTCCCGCCGAATTGCGGGTGGGGGTGCAATATGATGGCAATCGGCGCGCCGGGGGCCGATTCATGATGATAGCGTCCTTCAATACGGCCGGCGGGCCCATTGATGATTACTTCCGGCATTCTTGTTAACCTCTTTTCTTCGATTGGCCGCCCGCATGCGTGTCGTGGCCGTTATCGATGAGTCAACTCGTCTGTCTCTGATCGCTACGTTGAGGAGAGAGATCCTTAGCGCCTCAGCAGCCCTTACGCCATATTCGGCCTGAAACCTTCGGCCAATTGTTGACTGCTGAAGTCGGAAAACCTATACATTAGGGTGAAGAACCTCGGCCCATCCGGTCCCCGTCGTGCGTCCACGGAAACGTACAACGTGGCATATCATAACGAAGGCGCAAAATTCCACGGCCTTCGCGCGAATTCAGCGCGAAAGAGAAGAAAATGTTGCTAAGTACAAAAGGGCGCTACGCGGTCATGGCTATTGTCGAGGTTGCTCGCCAGGGGGAGCGCCGGCCATTGTCGCTTGCCGACATTGCTGCTCGCCTGGACTTGTCCTTGGCCTATCTCGAGCAGCTTTTCATGAAGCTTCGGCGCAAGGAGTTGGTGCGCTCGGTCAGAGGGCCCGGCGGCGGTTATGTTTTGGGCCGCGCCGCCGAAGCAATCAGCATTGGCGAAATCATGGCCGCCGTGGACGAGCCGGTCAGGATGACGCGTTGCGTATCCGTGGAGGATGGATGCATCGCTTCACGGCGCTGCACAACCCATTACCTGTGGGACGCGCTCGGGGCGCATATAGAGCATTTCCTGGCGACGGCCACGCTGGCAGACGTTTTGCATGGCCGATACTCAGCGCCGGACGCGAGCATCTCGTTAAGCAAGCTTGCGGCGGCGGAGGGCGGCTCATGAGCGACCGGACCTATCTCGATCATAACGCGACGGCCCCGCTTCGGCCCGAAGCGCGCGAAGCCGTGGTCGCGGCGCTCGATTGCCTCGGAAACCCGTCGTCCATCCATGCGGAAGGACGCGCCGCCCGCGCCATCGTGGAAGGCGCGCGCGAAACCGTCGCCCGGGCATTTCGCGCTGCGCCGTCGGCCGTAACGTTCACGTCGAGCGGAACCGAAGCCGCAAACTGGCTGATGCAGCGTTCGGAGGGGCGGAAGCTCTTCGTTTCGGCGGTTGAGCACCCTTGCGTCCTGAAAGGGCGTCGCTTCCCGGATGCGGACGTTCACGTTCTACCGGTTACGCCGCAGGGCGTCCTGGATTTGAACGCCCTCGAAACGGCTTTGTCGGCCCCCTCGGTCGTCGCCGTGCAAGCCTCGAACAATGAAACGGGCGCCGTCCAGCCCGTCGGCGAGATCGCGGCGCTGGCGCGCGCCAAGGGCGCGCTTTTCGTCTGCGACGCCGTGCAGGCCATTGGCCGCGTTTGTCTTCGCGATCTTGACGAAGCCGACGCGCTGTTCTTCTCCGCCCATAAGTTCGGCGGCCCCAAGGGCGCCGGCGCCATCGTCTGGCGCAGCTCGGAGCCGCCGCCCGCGCCGCTGATTCGCGGCGGAGGGCAGGAGCGTCGCCTTCGCTCGGGCACGGAAAACATAGCGGGCATAGCGGGGCTCGGCGCGGCGCTCGACGCCGCCGATAAAGAGCAGGTGATTTGGAAAGCGCGGGCGCAAGCTTTACAGTTGACGCTCGAACAAGGGTTGCGGGCCATCGCTCCAGATGTGTCGATCTTCGGGGAGGGCGTGGAGCGGCTGCGCAACACAACATGCTTTGCTATTCCAGGCAAAAGCGCTGAAATGCTGCTGATGGCCTTCGATCTCGAAGGCGTTGCCGTCAGTTCGGGCTCGGCGTGCTCCTCCGGCAAGGTAGAGCGGTCGCATGTGCTTGCGGCCATGGGCGTTCCGGCTGGCTTAAGCGATGGCGCGATTAGGGTTTCGACCGGCTGGAATACGCAGGAAGCGGATATCGGGCGGTTTCTGGCCGCTTTGTCGAAGATTTGCGGCGCACGCGATATGCGGAACGCCGCGTAGCATGGTTCGACAGGCTCACCATGAGGTTTGCGCAGGCCTCATCCTGAGCTTGTCGAAGGATCTTTAAGAGGAGTGATACATGGCGACGCCAGTGCAGGACACCATTGAACGGGTCCGGGACATCGATGTCGATAAGTATAAATACGGTTTCACGACCGACATCGAAAGCGTCCGCGCGCCGAAAGGCTTGAGCGAGGACATCGTCCGCTTCATCTCGGCGAAAAAGGCCGAGCCGGAATGGCTGCTCGAATGGCGGCTCGAAGCTTATAAGCGCTGGCGGACGCTGGAAGAGCCCACCTGGGCGCGGGTGCACTATCAGAAGATCGATTACGAAGATCTTTATTATTACTCGGCCCCGAAATCGACCGAAGGGCCGAAAAGCCTCGCCGATGTCGATCCGGAGCTTTTGCGCACCTATGAAAAACTCGGCATCCCGCTGAAGGAGCAGGCGGTCCTCGCGGGCGTGGAGGGCGCGAAAGTGACGGGCCCGCGCGTCGCCGTGGACGCCGTGTTCGACAGCGTGTCGGTCGTCACCACCTTCAAGGAAGAGCTGGGCAGGGCCGGCGTGATCTTCTGCTCGATCTCGGAGGCCGTGCGCGAACATCCCGACCTCGTGCGCAAGTATCTCGGCACCGTGGTGCCGACCTCCGACAATTATTTTGCGACGCTAAATTCGGCGGTCTATTCCGATGGCTCATTCGTCTACGTGCCGGAAGGCGTCCGCTGCCCGATGGAGCTTTCGACCTATTTCCGCATCAACGAAAAGAACACCGGCCAGTTCGAGCGCACGCTCATCATCGCCGACAAAGGCGCTTACGTCAGCTATCTCGAAGGCTGCACGGCGCCTCAGCGCGACGAGAACCAGCTTCACGCCGCCGTGGTGGAGCTGATAGCGCTCGACGACGCCGAGATCAAGTATTCGACCGTGCAGAACTGGTATCCGGGCGACAAGGACGGCAAAGGCGGCATCTATAATTTCGTGACGAAGCGCGGCGATTGCCGGGGCCGCAACTCGAAGATTTCCTGGACGCAGGTGGAGACAGGCTCAGCCATCACCTGGAAATATCCGAGCTGCATCCTCCGCGGAGACGGCAGCCGCGGCGAGTTCTACTCCATCGCCATCTCGAACGGCCGCCAGCAAGTCGATAGCGGCACGAAGATGATCCACCTCGGGAAGAACACGTCGAGCCGCATCATCTCGAAGGGCATCGCCGCGGGCAGCTCCGACAACACTTATCGCGGTCTCGTCTCGGCCCATCGCCGCGCCGCGAACGCGCGCAACTTCACGCAATGCGACAGCCTCCTGATCGGCGATCAGTGCGGCGCGCATACCGTGCCCTACATCGAGGCGAAGAACGCGAGCGCGCAATTCGAGCACGAGGCGACGACCTCAAAAATCTCGGACGACCAGCTTTTCTATTGCCTGCAGCGCGGGCTTTCGGAAGAGGAGGCGGTGGCGCTGATCGTGAATGGATTCGTTCGCGACGTGCTGCAGCAGCTGCCGATGGAGTTCCTGGCCGAGACGCAGAAACTGATCTCGATCAGCCTAGAAGGAAGCGTTGGCTAGCGAAAAAGGGATAAAGCACATGCCTCTGACGCGTGTAGCGCTGAGACACGGAAAATCCCCAGACTACAAGCGCGCCATTCTCGATGGCGTTTACCTCGCCATGCGCGAGACATTCAACGTGCCGGAAGATGATCGGTTCATGCTGGTCGACGAATACGACGCCGAGAATTTCCTGTTTGGTGAGAACTACCTCGGCATTTCGCGGTCGAATGACCTTGTCATCATTCAGCTCACAGTGAGCAATACGCGCACGGTCGAGCAAAAGAAGGCGCTGTTCGCTCGTATTTCTGAAGAATTGGCTCGCAAACCCGGCATTCGCAAAGAAGACGTGTTTATCAATCTTGTCGAGGTTTCGAAAGAAAACTGGTCGTTCGGCAACGGCCTCGCGCAGTATGCGTGAGCACACGGAATCAAAATGGCGCTGATATTAGCAGGAGTGCTGGGATTGTTCCTGTGCCTGATCGGCGCGGCGCTGATCTTGTCGCCGTTCAAGGCGGTGCAGGCGTTCGGGATAGACCCGTCGCATCTGGCCGACATCGCGCTGGCGCCAGGCCTTGGCGTGCGCGACATCGCGCTCGGTCTCCTTATCCTCGCCTTCGCCGCGGCTCGCAAACCCGCGTCGACGGGCGCCGCGCTTCTCGTCACGGCCATCGTCCCCCTCGGCGATTTCGCCATTGCGGGCAAGGCCATGGGTTACGCGGCGGCGGCGAAGCATCTGATCGCGGCGCCGTTCCTGATCGTCCTTGGCCTGATCCTGGTGCGCAAATGACGTATTGGTTCAAGCCGCGTCGATATGGGTTTGGCGCCAGTCCTGCAACTCGGAAGGGATGGCTCGTCACAATCGGGTTTATGGTCTTGATTGTCGCATTCCTTACAGCGCTTGTCGCGGCGCGGGATCATTTGAGTGTCGAACTCTTCGCAGCAGGGGCGGCGGCGTTTGTCGCAGCCGAGCTGCTGTTTATCTGGATTGCATGGAAAAAGACGGACGGGGCCTGGCGGTGGCGCTGGGGTTCCGATGACGGAGAGTAGAGAAAAAGATGCTTGAAATCAAAAACCTGCATGCGGAAATCGACGGCAAGGAAATCCTTCGCGGCTTCAATCTGACCGTGCCGAAAGGCGAGGTCCACGCCATCATGGGGCCGAACGGCTCGGGCAAGTCCACGCTCTCTTACGTGCTGGCCGGCAAGGAAAACTACGAAGTGACCGAAGGCACCGCCACGTGGGAGGGCAAGGATCTCCTCGCCATGTCGCCGGACGAGCGCTCGCACGCGGGCGTCTTCCTAGCCTTCCAGTATCCCATGGAAATCCCCGGCGTCGCTTCGCTGACCTTCCTGCGCGCGGCGATGAACGCGCAGCTCAAGGCGCATGGCCAGAGCGAAATCTCGATCCCCGACTTCATGCGCAAGGTGCGCGCGGAGGCCGAGAAGCTCGCCATCTCGATGGATATGCTGAAGCGGCCCGTCAACACAGGCTTCTCGGGTGGCGAGAAAAAGCGCGCCGAAGTGCTGCAGATGGCGCTTCTTCAGCCCACGCTCGTCATTCTCGACGAGATGGACTCCGGTCTCGACATCGACGCCATCCGCATCGCCGCCGACGGCGTGAACCGGCTGCGTTCCCCGGAGCGCTCGATTCTCGTCATCACCCACTATCAGCGGCTTCTGAACTACATCGTGCCCGACGAGGTGCATGTGATGGCGCGCGGGCAAATTCTTCATTCTGGCGGCAAGGAACTCGCTTTGGAGCTGGAAGAGTCGGGATATGCGGCTTACGGTACGGAAGCGGCTTAAGAGGCGGCAATGACGATCCATCAAACCACGATCCGGCCGGCCGTCACGGCAGCCGAACAGCGCTTCCTCGATCTTTACGCAAGCGTTTCCAGCAAGCTGCCCGGCGCGGGCTCGGTTTCCGTGCGGGCCTCGCGCGACGCGGCGCTGGAGCAGTTCGCCCGGCTCGGCGTGCCGCACCGCCGCGTCGAAGAATGGAAGTACACCGACCTGCGCGCGCTTATGCCGGAAGTTCATCCGCTGAGCGGGCTCGACAGTCACGCGCCCGATATCAGCTTGGAGGCGGCCGCCGGCGCAGCGCTCGCACATCTGGACGCTTATCGCGCAGTGTTCGTGGATGGCCGCTTTCGCGCGGATCTGTCCACCATCCAGAATGCCCCGGACATAGGCTTCGAGACCGTGCGCCAGGTTTTCGAAAACGGTGGCGATCCGCTCGCCTCGAAGCAGCCGCCCCGGCCGCGGGATGTGATCGCTGCGCTCAGCACAGCCTTTGCAACCGATGGCGCCATCGTTTCGGTGGCGGCGAAGACGAAGCCCGAAAAACCCATTCATTTGATTGTCATCGCGTCCGGCGAGAAGCCGCAACTCTTCGCCCTTCAGCACGCCGTCGCCATCGGCGAAGGGGCGGAAGTTTCGCTTGTTGAAACTCATATCGGGGCTGCGCAGGCTCAGGCGGTCTCGCTAATGCGCCTTGAGGTCGGCGCCCGGGCCTCGCTAAAGCATGTCCGCCTGACGTCCGGCGTGGGAGCGAAGGATCTTGCCTCGGCCGACATCGTCCTTGCGGAAGGGGCGGTCTATGAGCCGGCGCATATCGCGATCGAAGGCGCCGTCGTTCGCTCCGAGGCCGGCATCCGCTTCGAAGGCCCCCGCGCGCGCTGCCACTATGCCGGCGCCATGCTGTTGCGCGGGCATGCGCATGCGGACTTCACCCTTGTGGTCGAGCACGCCGCCCCGCATTGCGAAAGCCGCGAAGTGGTGAAAGCCGTACTCGATGGGCGGGCGCGCGGCGTCTTCCAGGGCAAGGTCGTCGTCGAACGCGGAGCGCAGAAGACAAACGGCAAGCAAATGGCGAACGCTTTGCTTCTCTCCGACGACGCCGAGTTTGACTCAAAACCCGAGCTTGAGATCTTCGCCGACGACGTGGTCTGCGGTCATGGTTCGACGGCGGGCCAACTCGACGAGGACATGATGTTCTACCTGCGCGCGCGCGGCTTGCCCGAAGCGGAGGCGCGTGCGCTTTTGATCGCGGCTTTCGTGGGCGAGGCGCTCGACAAGATCGACAATGAGGAGCTTCGCGCGGCGCTTGACGAGAAGGTCGCCGCATGGCTTGCCGTCGACACAAGCACGCTTGACGCGGCCGTTTCGCCCGGAGGGATAGGCCGATGAACGTGATCGACAAAGATATTGCGGCGGGCGCATACGACGTGGAGGCTATCCGCCGCGACTTCCCGGCGCTGTCGCTGCAAGTCCACGGCAAGCCGCTCGTCTATCTCGACAACGCGGCGAGCGCACAAAAGCCGAAAGCGATGCTCGACGCGATGATGAAGGCTTACACGGAAGAATATGCCAACGTGCATCGCGGGCTGCACTATCTCGCCAATGCCGCGACGGCCGCGTATGAGGGCGGGCGCGAACGCGTGGCGAAGTTCATCAACGCGCCGAGCCACGAGCAGATCATTTTCACGAAGAACGCGACGGAGGCGATCAACCTCGTCGCGGCGTCTTTCGGCGGTCTCCATATCGGCGCGGGCGACGAGATCCTGCTCACCATCATGGAGCACCACTCGAACATCGTGCCCTGGCACTTCCACCGCGAGCGGCGCGGCGCAGTGATTAAATGGGTTCCCGTGACGGACGAGGGTGAGTTCCGGCTGGAGGATTTCGAGGCCGCGATCACGCCGCGCACCAAGATCGTGGCGATCACGCATATGTCGAATGTGCTCGGCACGGCGACGCCCGTGAAAAAAATCTGCGAGATCGCGCACGCGCACGGCGCTTACGTGCTGGTGGATGGCAGCCAAGGCGCCGTGCACCTGAACGTCGATGTGCAGGACATCGATTGCGACTTCTATGTGCTGACCGGCCACAAGCTCTACGGCCCGAGCGGCATCGGCGCGCTTTACGGCAAGCGCGAACATTTGGACGCGATGCCTCCTTTCCTCGGCGGCGGCGAGATGATCGAAACCGTGACCGTGGACGCCATCAGCTACAACGATCCGCCCTACCGCTTCGAGGCGGGCACGCCGCCCATCGCCGAGGCCGCCGCTCTCACGGCCGCGCTCGACTATATGGACAGCATCGGCAAGGATCGCATCCGCGCCCATGAGACCTCGCTTCGCCGCTACGCCGAGGAACTCCTGAAGCCCATCAACTCGCTGCGCTTCATCGGCCAGGCGCCGGAGAAGGGCGCGATCATTTCCTTTGCGATGGAGGGCGCGCACTCGCACGACGTCGCCACCATCCTTGACCGGTCGGGCATCGCGGTCAGGGCCGGAAGCCATTGCGCCGAGCCGCTCCTGGCGCGATTCGGCCTCACATCCACATGCCGGGCCTCGTTCGGCCTGTACAACACGCGCGCCGAAGTCGAGGCGCTCGCGGAAGCCCTTCAGAAAGCGGAGCGATTTTTCAGATGACGGACGCCATGGAAGAAGCCAAGACCCGGATCGAGAACGCGCCTTGGGACGGCCCGCAGGATCCGCCCGCGCACAAGGATTTGCCTGAGCCCTGCGCGCACACGCTTGAGGTCGCCAAGGAGTTCAAGGACGATCATACGCTCTCCGAGGAGGAGCTGGACCGCATGACCGCGGGCATCGTCGCCGCGGTCAAGACGGTTTTCGATCCCGAGATCCCCGTTGATATTTACGAGCTTGGGCTCATTTATAGGATCGAAATCAACGACGACCGCGAGGTGGACGTAGAAATGACGCTGACGGCGCCGGGGTGTCCGGTCGCGGGCGACATGCCGGTTTGGGTGGAGAATGCTGTCGGCGCCGTGCCGGGCGTGAGCCTTGTGCGGGTGCAGCTCGTGTTCAATCCGCCTTGGGATCCGAGCCGCATGTCGGACGAGGCCCGCGTCGCGTTGAATATGTTCTAGGGTGTGAGACCTTATGGTTCGAGACGGCCTGCGGCCTCCTCACCATAAGGAAGGCTCATCCCGAGGAGCGAAGCCTCATCCTCAGGAGCCCCGCAAGCGGCCTCTCGAGGCGGGTGGCGAGTGATGGATTGGCCGCATCAAATGCGGCCGTGACAATGAAAGGAGGGGTTGCATGGCAAGGCCAAGACCGAAAGTGCTGACTTTGACCGAAGCCGCGGCCGAGCGTGTGAAGGCGATCATGGCGCGGTCCGATGCGCCAGTTGCGGGCCTTCGCGTCGGCGTGAAGAAGGGCGGCTGCGCAGGGCTCGAATACACTATGGAATACGCGGCCGAGGCGCTTCCCACCGACGAAGTGGTCGAGGACAAGGGCGTGCGCATCTTGATCGAGCCGGCGGCGATCCTTTACTTGCTCGGCACGGAGATGGACTTCAAAACCGAGAAGCTGACATCGGGCTTCGTCTTCAACAACCCCAACCAGAAGAGCGCGTGCGGCTGTGGCATCAGCGTGGAAATCGCGCCCGCTCAGTTAAGCTGACGCCGCCTGCACATTCGTCGCGACAATCGCCAAAACAACGTACTCCCGATTGCGAGGCTCGGCCTCTCCATGACGCGGCGTTAACCCTGTCGCCTCGGAGTAATGTTACGCGGATTGGCGTGTTTTGATCCCCTCATTCTGTTCATCAAAGCCGAAAGCGCCTTATCGAAGCTTTGGGCGCGACCGCTGCCGCTATCGCTTTGATGGTATAGGAGATTTTCGCGGCATCCTGCGGACGACGAACAGCCGCGCTTGGCGCATTATGGGAAAGACGCCCTGATAAGGGAGAACTCCAACAGCAGAAACGTTGCAAAAGTAATCCAATAGTTTCTGCGGTCGTCGTATTCGACAAAGCGCATCGTGTCACTCTCCTCTATTGTTTTGCCGTTTTACTTGGCCTCCAGCTTCTCAACGGCAAGCTAGGTCTCACAGCCTCGACAAGCACAGATTTCATCTCTGGTAGAAGAGGCTGACCAGTCGCGCTTTCCGCCGTTACTTAAGTGATAACGCCGGCGCGCTCGCCGTTGTTCCGGGACACAGGCGCCGGTGCGCGCGGCAGGCGCCGCCCGCCTTTCCAAGCCTATTTCTCACGCCAAACCAACAACTTAGGGTGCCGATGGAAAGGTTGGCGAACAGGGCGCCGTCCGGCTCGATCGGGCGGCGTGCAGACCACTTTCCTTAGCTCGCCGCGCCCCATTGTGCGGCGGCGCATGCGCGAGGTGCGGTGCGCAGACCCTCCGTTCACAGATTCCACTTCAACCGAAGTAAATTTTCGTTGCGCTGGGGCCGTGATGTCCTCAAACTCAGACTTGCGCCGATTTCATCTGGCGCGTTCTTCAGAGGTGAGACGACTATGGCAAAGAAACCGGAAGCCAAGCCGAAGGAAGCCCCTAAACCGCAGGAGAAATCCGGCGAAAAGGCGGGCAAGAAGGGCGGCAAAAAGTAGGGCTCGCGTAAGAAAAAGGAGGAAGAAACCATCTTCCCCTTTT
Organism: uncultured Alphaproteobacteria bacterium; assembly: GCA_963748525.1. GTDB lineage: Bacteria > Pseudomonadota > Alphaproteobacteria > Rhizobiales > Rhodomicrobiaceae > Rhodomicrobium. Next base: position 104,836 of record CAVVJJ010000015.1, on the reverse strand, counting down.
TCGTTTTTCTCCTGTAAGCAAGGCAACGCGGCGTCGCTTCCAATATGGATGAGGTTAGATATGCGGCTTGCTTATGGGGTTTTGATCGTGGCGCCTCTCGCGTTGTGGCCTGCATCGCCTTTCGCCATTACCCTGACGAATCGCGATAGCGCCGAGCAAACGCTTATTATTATCGAGGGCGACAAGCAAAACGAGCGAACCATCAAGGCGGGCGAAAAACTGCAGCTTTGTGAAAAAAGCTGCGTTATTCGCCTGCCGGATGGCGAAGATTATGAGTTCGACGGACCCGAGGTTGTCTCATTGGAGGAAGGGCTCCTTTTTCTGGACAATCCCGAAGATCATGCCAATGCCCGCTAGCCGCCGAGGCTGGCCTTGCACGTCTAGTTGCGGTAATCTTGCACCTTGGTCGCCCTTAAGCCGGGCAGCCCGTGCCGGTCTATGAGACGTTGCCAGCTCAAAAATTCGTCGATCGTCAATTTATACCGTTTGCAAGCGTCGTCGAGGCTGAGAAGCCCGCCGCGCACGGCTGCTACGACTTCCGCCTTTCGGCGAATAACCCAGCGCTTTGTGTTTGGAGGGGGAAGATCAGCTATTGTCAATGGGCTGCCATCGGGGCCCAGGACGTAACGCAGTCGGGGACGGAACAAATCGGTCATAGTACTCTCACACGCGATCAAGACCATGAGGTGCACTTTATTCCGGCTCACTTAAAGGCCGCTTAATTTCGCCTCTCGAAACGTCTCCTCATTTTTCTACTTTTAATTGCTACGTCCTTCACTAACACGCAAAAGATGTACACTTGATCTGCTGCAAGACTTCCTAGGCTCATGACAAATTAGAAAACCACGAAACGACTTCTCGTTATGACGACATCGACAAGCTTTCCTCACGAGTACGGGAGCGAACCCCGCCTCACCCCCGAAGCTTTGGGGCTGACCGGCCAGGCGGAAGCGCATCGGATCGTCGTGGCCATGTCCGGGGGCGTGGATTCCTCGCTCGCCGCGGCCCTGGTCAAGCGTGCGGGTTACGAAACCGTCGGCGTCACGCTTCAGCTTTACGATCACGGAGCCGCTGTCGCCCGCAAGGGCGCCTGCTGCGCGGGGCAGGACATTATGGATGCCCGCCGGGTCGCGGATCGCCTCGGCATCGCGCATTACGTCTTAAATTACGAGGACCGCTTCCGCCAGTCTGTCATCGACGATTTCGCTGCAAGCTACCTGGCTGGCGAAACGCCGCTTCCCTGCGTGCGCTGTAATCAAACCGTGAAGTTCTCCGATCTCTTGAGGACCGCTCGCGAGCTTGGCGCCTCCGCCCTCGTCACCGGCCACTACGTGCGGAGCCGGCCCGGACCGGAAGGCTGGGAAATGCAGCAGGCGGCCGACGCCATGCGCGACCAAAGCTATTTCCTGTTTGCAACCACAAGGGAACAGCTCGATTTCCTGCGCTTCCCCCTCGGCGCCATGACCAAGGGGGAGACGCGCTCATTGGCCGCGCGCCTTGGCTTGCCCGTGGCTTCAAAGCCCGATAGTCAGGATATATGCTTCGCGCCGGCCGGAGATTACGCTTCGGTCATTCGGAAATTAAGGCCGGATGCCGATCAGCCCGGCGAGATAGTTCACGCCGATGGCCGCGTTCTTGGAATGCATCGAGGCATTGTCGCCTTCACGGTCGGGCAACGGAAGGGGCTGGGCATTGCAACGGGGGAACCGCTTTTCGTGATACGCATAGAGACACAGTCGAGGCGCGTGGTCGTGGGGCCGCGAGACATGCTGCGGACGACGCTGATCCGTCTGCGCGACGTCAACTGGATCGGCGGCGGCGGCTTCGCGACCGCTTTGGCTCAGGGGCGGAGGTTATTTGTCAAAGTTCGTTCGACGCAAGCCCCTCGCCCCGCGGCGCTCATCGAGCATAACGGCGAAGCGTGCATCGAACTCGAAGCCGGCGAGTACGGCGTCGCGGCTGGCCAGGCTTGCGTCTTTTACGAGGACGAAAGCGGGGCTGCCCGCGTTCTTGGCGGCGGGTTTATTGCATCGGCGGTGCGCTGACGTGCAAAAGTATAATCACCCCTCCCTCGATGATCATGCCGTTCGCCGGGCGTATCGGTTCTGGGCCCCCATCTACGATTATAGCTTCGGACTTGTGGCTGGCCCCGGCCGTCATCTCGCCGTGCGCAAGCTGAATGAAGCTGAGGGCCGCGTGCTTGAGGTCGGCGTCGGCACCGGGCTCTCCCTGCCGGATTACAAGTCGAGTCTTGACGTGACGGGCATCGACCTGTCGCCGGACATGCTCGAAAAGGCCTCCGAGCGCGTGGAGCGCCTGGGCCTCAAGGGCAGGCACCTTCTCGTGATGGATGCAGGCCGCCTTTCGTTTGCCGACGACAGTTTCGACGCCGCGGCCGTCATGTATGTGATGACGGTCGTACCCGATCCCGCCGCGGTCATGGCGGAGATACGCCGCGTCTTGCGGCCGGGCGGGACCGCGATTGTGGTTAACCACTTCAGCCGCGAGCGTGGCCCGCGCGCCGCAGCCGAACGTGGCTTGGCGCGGTTCTCGCGGCGGCTCGGCTGGCATCCAATATTCCCGCTCAACACCGTGACGGGCGCGCCTGGCTTCCGCCTCGTCGAAGCGATCGACCTGCCTCCCCTTGGGCTTTTCACCCTTCTGCGCCTGCGGAAGGAAGGCTAAAGCGGTCCGGTTCCCCTCGCCGCTCAAGGCCACTCAGCGGAAATGCTTCGAAAGCTTGAGCGCTTGCGCCTGGTAATGCGAGCCGATCTCGCGGCCATAAAGCTGTGCGGGCGGCTCGCTCAGCGGTTCGTAGATCAGCCGGCCGATGAGCTGGCCATCCTCCAGGATGAAGGGCACCTTGTGGCTGCGCACCTCCAGCACCGCGCGGCTGCCCTGGCCGCCGCTTTCGTCAAGCCCGAACCCCGGATCGAAGAAGCCCGCATAGTGCACGCGGAACTCGCCCATCAGCGCGTTGAACGGCTCCATCTCGGCCGCATGCGTCGCGGGCACCCGCACCGCCTCCTTCGAGGCGAGGATGTAGAACTCGTCCGGGTCGAGGATCAGCCTCCTCTGCGGCGTGACCATGAGCGGCTCCCAGAAGTCCTCGACGTCGTAGGCGCCCGCCCGATCCACATCGATGACGCCGGTATGACGCTTGGCCCGGTAGCCGATCAGCGGATAGGCCCCGCCGCCGCCCAGATCGACGGACAGCGCGACCTCGCGGGGATGATCGCCCGGCGCGGGCGGTGCGCCGAGAGGCCAGCGAAAGCGGATCTGCGACAGCCGCGATCCCCTCCGCACGAGCACCGGGAAGGTCTGGGGGCAGATTTCGAGATAGAGACGCCCGCGATAGCCGGGGCCGGTTTGGTCGAAGCCGGGGCCATGATCCGCGATCACGCGGGTGAAAAGGTCGAGCCTGCCAGTCGAGCTTTTCGGGTTGGCGACGCCCGACATGGCCGGCGGCAGCGCAAGCATCTCCTCGATCTCGGCGACATAGACGCAACCGACCTCCAGGACCGCGCCGGGTCCGAGGTCCACGGTGTGGAGCACGAAGCGCTCGATCTGCTCCTTGGTGGCGACCCCGGGCCCCGGCATGAAGCTCGCGCGCACGCGAAAGGCGCGAGCGCCAAGCCGCAAGTCGAGGCTCGCCGGCTGGATTTGCCCTGATCCGATGGGAGCCGCACATTGGATCGCGCCGCTCTCGATGAGCGCGCCGATCGCCTGCGATGGAAGAATGCCATAAGCCGTCATGGCTCAGGAATAGGCTAACTCGGCCCCCGCGAACAACCGATTTTCGCGCGGCGAGCCGGAAGCGGCGCTCGTGGTTCGGGCGCCCGATTATCGTCGCGCCAGCCGCGTGCCGCCGAGGCCGATACGCTTCCCCGCGAGCGCGAGCCATTTCCGGCAACTGGCGAGCTTGAGATTGCAGCGCACGGCGATCTTCGGCGACGCGGCCGGCGAGGCGGTCACAACGTCCCCGCCTTCAACTTCCCGCTCCGCTCTGGCAACGAGCTGGCCTGCCGTCATGTCCTTCAAGAAGGGATTTGCTTGTATCGCCGCGGCGCTTAGCAGGTTCGACGCCGGTTCTTCGGGCTTGGCTTGCAACACCTTGAGCGCGCCCGAAACGCCGGCAAAAAAGGCAAGCCGCAAATTCGCCGCTGTCGCCGGCACGCCCTTTGCCGCAAGCGCGCTCGCGTTTTCCCTTGTATAGAGGAGCGCCACCTCGCGGGAGATTACGGGATCGACCCTCAGCGCCAGGATGTCCGCGTTGGACTTCCCGGACGCGATCGCGGGCAAGTTCCTCTGCACGACGTCCAGGAAGGTCGCCTCAACGAATTGATACGGGCCGAGCGCGCTCGAGGCGGGATTTTTCGCGAAGCGCATGCCGCCCAACTCGGCGCGCATGAGGTGATCCAGGAAGGTCTTCTCGCTCTCGGTCGCGGTGAGTTTCGATTCACCATCTCCCTCGGCGAGGCATGGGGTTGCGGTACTGAAGAGAAAAGCGATGGAAATAAGGAGCGCCTTCCCCCTCCTCGCCATCAGCCCCCCGTCATGCTCATATGACGGCCGACGGCGGGCTTCAGGTCGCGGCCGATGACGAAGTCGTGGCCTCTCGGCTTGCGGCGGATCGCTTCGTCGATGGCTGCGTTGAGAAGGTCGTCCGAAGCGCTCGCCCGCAGCGGCGCCCTCAAGTCCGCGGCGTCCTCCTGGCCGAGGCACATGTAAAGCGTGCCGGTGCAGGTGACGCGCAAGCGGTTGCAACTTTCGCAGAAATTATGCGTGAGCGGCGTGATGAAGCCGAGGCGGCCGCCGGTTTCCTGCACGCGCACATAGCGCGCCGGCCCGCCTGTACGGTAGGGGATCTCTTCGAGCGTCAGGCGCTCGGCAAGCCGGGCGCGCACCTCCGAAAGCGGGAGATACTGGTCGGTCCGATCGCCATCGACGTCGCCTAGCGGCATGGTCTCTATCAGCGTTAAGTCCATCCCCTCGCCATGCGCCCATCTTATCATCTGTTCAATTTCGCCGGTGTTAACGTTCTTGAGCGCAACCGTATTGATCTTGACCTGAAGTCCGGCGCGCCTCGCGGCCCGGATTCCTTCCATGACTTGGCCGAAATCGCCCCAGCGCGTGACCGCCCTGAATTTCTGCGGGTCGAGCGTATCGAGCGAGACGTTGACGCGCCACACGCCTGCATCCGCAAGCCCGGCCGCGAACTTCGCAAGCTGGCTCCCGTTCGTGGTGAGCGTCAGCTCGTGCAACGCGCCGGTTTGCACATGGCGCGACAGTGCCCCAACGAGCCACATGACGTTCTTTCTCACGAGAGGCTCGCCGCCCGTCAGCCTGATCTTACGGACGCCTTTGGCGATGAAAGCCGCGCAAAGCCTGTCGAGTTCTTCGAGAGTGAGCAGGTCCGCCTTAGGGAGGAACGTCATGCTCTCCGCCATGCAGTAGATGCAGCGGAAATCGCAGCGATCGGTCACCGAGACGCGCAAATAAGAGATGTGCCGGCCGAAAGGATCGACCAGCGCCTTGCCGCCTGGCTCGAACTGGGCGGCGGTTATGTGTTGGAGCGTCATCGGGCGTTTCCCAGTCTGCGGACTCGCTTGTTTCGCCTCTAATTTAGGGTTTGCGGGCGATCCTATCAGCGCGACTTGTGTACACTATACAGTGAGATCATCGAAGCGAAGGGAGCGTCATGCCCCGCCTGGACGGCATTCTTGAAACCGCGATCTATGTCGACGACGTGCAGCGCGCCCGCCGGTTCTATGAAGACGTGCTGGAACTCGCGCCCGTGTTCTCCGATAGCCGCCTGACGGCTTATGCCATTGGAAACAGAAGCATTCTTCTCGTGTTCCGCCGGGGCGGCGCGATTGACGCCGCAATCGTCCCCGGCGGGACCATCCCCGGCCATGACGGCGCGGGGCCAGCGCACTTCGCCTTCGCGATCGGCGCGGATGAACTCGCGCGGTGGGAGGAACGGCTCGCAGCGCACGGCGTGCCCATCGAAGGTCGCACCGAATGGCCGCGCGGCGGCACAAGCGTTTACTTCCGCGACCCCGACGGGCATCTCCTCGAACTCGCCACTCCCGGCCTTTGGGCGATTTACTAGCGCGCTTCTTTTTGGCGGCTTTAGCGGCCAGATAACCGGACTGAGACTAAACCTCGGCAAAAGCGGCCGCGCGGATGTCGCTCAACGATTGGCGCGGCGTGATCGCTTCCGGATCGATGCGCAGCTCCAGGATCGAGGGCAGCCCAGAGTCCTGCGCCGCTGCGAAGGCGGGCGCGAACTCCTCCGTTCGCGTCACGGTCGCGCCGAAGCCGCCAAACGCCCGCGCGTAGGCTGCGAAATCGGGGTTCACCAGATCGGTTCCGCTGACGCGGCCCGGATAGCTTCGCTCCTGATGCATGCGGATCGTGCCGTACATGCCGTTGTTGACCACGATGAAGATGACCGCCGCCTTGTACTGGATGGCAGTAGCGAACTCCTGGCCGGTCATGAGGAAGTCGCCGTCGCCGCAGAACGCGACGACAGTGCGCGGGGGATGCACGAGCTTCGCGGCGACGGCGGCGGGCGCTCCATAGCCCATCGAGCCGGATGTGGGCGCAAGCTCGGTTCCCAACCGCCGGTAGCGGTAAAAGCGATGCACCCACACCGCGAAGTTGCCCGCTCCGTTCGCGATAATCGCGTTCGCTGGAAGCACATCCCGCAGAAAGGCGACGATGTCCCCCATCTGAACGGCGCCGGGATTGCGCGGCGCGATCTGCCAGGCTTCGTAATCCCGCCGCATCCCTTCGCGCCATACTCGCCAGCCCGCGCCGTCGACCGGCTGAACCTTCGAGAGCGCGTCTGCAAATGCGCGCGGCCCCGCATTGATGGGCAGATCGGCTTGATAGACCCGGCCCAGCTCCTCTGCGCTCGCATGCACATGGATGAGCGTTTGCCGGGGCCGGGGAATGTCGAGCAGCGTATAGCCGCCAGTCGGCATTTCGCCGAGCCTCGCGCCGAGCACGAGCAGAAGGTCGGCTTCCTGAACGCGCCGGGCGAGCGCGGGATTGATCCCGATCCCCACGTCGCCCGCATAGCAGGCGCTGTCGTTGTCGACATAGTCCTGCCGCCGGAACGACGCCGCGACGGGCAGGCCGCAAGCCTCGACGAAGGCCTGCACTTTTGCCGCGGCCTCGGCGTCCCAGCCTCCGCCGCCCACAATCGCAAGCGGTCGCTTCGCCCGTCCGAGCCGCTCCGTGAACTCGGCCATGGCGGCGGGCGAGGGGTGCGCCTCGACGCGCTTGTAAGGCTCGGGATCGGCGACGGCCGCCGGATCGCGCAGCATGTCCTCCGGCAAAGCCAGCACCACCGGGCCGGGCCGTCCGGAAACGGCCGCGTGAAAGGCGCGGCTCACATATTCGGGGATGCGCGCCGCCTCGTCGATCTGAGCGACCCACTTCGCCATTTGGCCAAACATGCGCCGGAAATCGATCTCCTGGAACGCCTCGCGGTCCGCCGCGCCGCGCCCGACCTGCCCGATGAAAAGAATCATCGGCGTCGAATCCTGGCGCGCGACATGAACGCCGGAACTCGCGTTGGTAGCGCCGGGCGCGCGCGTCACCATGCAGATACCCGGCTCGCCCGTAAGCTTGCCATAGGCTTCCGCCATCATGGCCGCCCCGCCTTCCTGCCGGCACACGATGAAAGGCATCGCATCGCGGTAATCGTAAAGCGCGTCGAGAACCGCGAGATAGCTCTCGCCCGGCACGCCGAAAATCATACGCGCGCCGTGCAGGCGGAGCTGGTCCGCGAGAATCTTTCCCCCGGTGCGCAGGGCCGTTTCCGGCATGAGACCTCCGTTTCGAAGCCCTCATAATGGCGGACCGCGGGCGATCTTCAAGCGCTCAGCGCCCAGTTTCTTAATGGCGGCGCGCCGCCGATCTGCTAGCCTTGCCGGATCGCCATTTTTCGCTCTTGCGCGTTTTCCGGGGGGAAAAGCATGCTGTCGGCGCGCGTCTTGTCGATCGAGGAGTTTTTCAAGCTGGGCGCATTCGCCCCCGCTCGCGTGCAAAGGGACTACGTTTGGGACGCGACGCAAAGCGAAGACCTCTTGAACGACGTCGAAAGAGCCTGCGCAGGCGTTTTTCGAGCCTCCGACGAAAGCAACGAAATCCGCATTTCCATTGCCGACGACGATTTCGAGGAGGATGACGGCGAACCGGAAGCGCCAGCGCCTGTTTCGGAGGCGCGCCAGGACGCCTCGCCCGTCTACCACCTCGGCGGGGTCGTGCTTCGCCGGCTCGGCGCGGACTGCTTCGAGATTTTCGACGGCCTCCAGCGCGCGACCACGCTCACGATTTTGATGTGCCTCATCCGCGATCTCACGGCATCGCCGGACCTGCGCGAAAGACTTCAGGTCCTCATCGAGACGGGCGGAGCTTGCCGTGTTTCGCTTCCCGGCGCGGACGGCACTTTGCAGAAAGAAATCCAAACCGGCAAGCAGACGCTCAAGAACTTCCGGCGAGAGGTGAGCGCGCGCGGAAAACGCATCCGGCGCTCACGCGGGCTTTTCTACAGCTACCTCAAGACCTGGGACCAGGACCGGCTCTCTTGGTTTTCGAAGTTTCTGCTCGAACGCACGCTCCTCGTGGTCGCCGAAACCACTTGCGCCGACCTCGCCGGCCAGGTCTTCATCACAGCGAACAGGCGCGGGCTTCAGCTCACGCCCATCGACCTTTTCAAGGGCCAGCTTCTCGATATCGCGGAAGGAGAAGGCGCCACCGGCAAAATCGCGCGCGCCTGGGACGGCCTGTTGCAGATCCTTGGCGATGAGATCGAGCCGTTCCTCCAGGCGCTCGACTTCATCAAGCGGCGCGCCCCTCAAGGCCCCGATCACCTTACCAAATTCGCCGACTTCATAGAAAAGACCTACGGCGCGGGCCGCATCCTGGAAGTCATGGACGAGATGCGGAACTACGCCTCGGCCTGGGTCGAATTGGCGAGCGATCTGAAGCAGTCGGCAAGCCCGATCGAGCACCGGGGCGTCTGGCGGCTGCGCTTCTTTAAATGGTTCGAGTGGCGTCCGCTTGCGCTTGCCTGGTACAAGGAATACCGCGACGCGCGCATCAAGATCGTGAAGGGCGGCGGCGCCAAGTCGGAGAAGGCGTTCCAGAAACGCTTTGCCGCCTTGCATCGCGTCTGCATGGTGCTGACGCTCGCGAAATTCTCGGCCGCCGACCGCGCCAAGATTTTCGGCAAGGCGATTTCGCAGTGGAAGGCGAAGGGCGATCCCCTATCTGCCAAGGGCCCACGGCCCGGCGCCTTGACTTTCTCTCCGCACCAGCTCGCAAAAGCCGCGGAAACGCTTGGCACTCCGCTCTACGACGATGAAATCCGCCTCACGCTGATGAGATGGATCGAGGCCGGCTTGAGCGCCGAGGCGGTGCATCCCGATCTGCCCTTCGCGACGGTCGAGCACATACTCCCGCGCCGCCCGGAACCCGATTCGCAATGGCTACGAGACTTCCCCAACGAGGAAGAGCGCTTCGCGGCCTGTCACTCGATCGGCAACCTCGCGGTCATGGATTACGACGCGAACGTGGAGATAGCGAACCGCGATTTCGAACTCAAGCTCGCCATTATCCGCGAGCAGGCCCAAAAATACAAAACGCTTAGCGACGTGGCCGCGCGCGATTGCTGGACCGCGAGCGCTGTGCGAGGGCGCGCCGCCGCAAGGATCGGCGAGGTGTGGACGCTTTTGAACATTCCAGGCCCCGTTCCCGCCGCTTCGGGTTAGGCGGGGAACTTCCTCGCATTCAGCGCCTTCGGCATTTACGCGTCCAGGTTAACGGCCGAAGTCATTCGGCTTTTGCAAGAGCCGTTTATGAATTGTAAACCGACGCAACGCTAATTTGCGCGCTTGCCTTAAGCGCGCCTCGCAAAAGGAGGCATCCATGAAATTCTTCGTCGATACGGCAGACTTGAACGAGATCCGCGATCTAGCGGAGAAGGGTCTGCTCGACGGCGTGACGACGAACCCGTCGCTCGTCGCGAAGGCGGGGCGCAACTTCCTCGATGCGATCAAGGAAATCTGCGCCATTGTCGACGGCCCTGTCAGCGCCGAAGTGGCGGCGCTCGACGCCGAGACGATGATCGCCGAAGGACGCAAGCTCGCGGACATCGCGGAGAACGTCACCGTGAAAGTTCCGCTCACATGGGACGGCCTCAAGGCGTGCCGGACGCTGTCGCAAGCCGGCATTATGGTGAATGTCACGCTGTGCTTCTCAGCGAACCAGGCGCTGCTTGCGGCAAAGGCGGGCGCGACGTTTGTGTCTCCGTTCGTTGGCCGCCTCGACGATGTGGGCGAGGACGGCATGGCGCTCATTCGCGACATCCGCACGATCTTCGATAACTATCCCGATTTCGGCACAGAAATCCTTGCCGCATCGCTTCGCCATCCGTTGCATGTAACGCAGGCTGCGCTCGCCGGCGCCGATGTCGCGACCATTCCGCCTCAGATTCTGAAACAACTCGTCAACCACCCGCTGACAGACAAGGGGCTCGCGACGTTCGTGGCCGACTGGAAGAAGACGGGGCAGAACATCTTGTAGGAAGCCATGCTGCGCGTCGCGCCAGAGAACGCCCCCTCAACGCCGTTCCCTCTCGCCGGAGAGGGAGAGGCCGAGAGGAATTACGCCTCGAAGGAACTGCACGAAGCCGTGCAAGGGTGGCTATCCTATCTCGGGGCTGAGCGGCGCTACGCTGCGAATACGCTCGAAGCCTATGAGCGAGACGCGCGCCAATTCCTCTCGTTCCTCGGCGCCGAGAGCCCGGCAACGCTCGCGCGTCTCAACGACGTATCTCCGCAGGATTTCCGCGCTTTCCTGTCTTCCCGGCGCGACGACGGGACCGGCAGCCGGTCTCTCGCGCGCACCCTGTCGGCGCTACGCTCGCTGTTTCGCTACCTTGAGCGCACCGGCGCGCTCCTGAACCGCAGCGTGCTCGCCGTCTCCTTGCCGAAACTGCCGCCGCGCCTGCCGAAGCCGCTCACCGAAATCAAGGCGAAGGACGTGGTCGACGAGGCCGCGCTCGACGGCGAGCTTTCCGAGCATCCCTGGACGGGGCCGCGCAATCAGGCCGTTCTGCTCCTCTTGTATGGATCGGGGCTTCGCGTTTCGGAGGCGCTCGATCTCAACCGCAAGGATGCGCCGCTGCCTCCGCGCGACGTGCTCCGCATCAAGGGGAAGGGCGGACGCGAGCGTCTGGCGCCGGTGCTGCCCGCAGCGCAATCGGCCGTCTCGGCCTATCTCGCAAAGTGCCCGCATCCTCTTCCGCCCAACGGCCCGCTGTTCTTGGGCGTGAAGGGCGGCCGGCTCAATCCGCGCATCGTCCAGCTCCTCGTCGCGCGGCTCAGAAACGGTCTTGGCCTGCCCCAAACAGCGACGCCGCACGCGCTCCGGCACTCGTTTGCGACCCATCTCCTGAGCCGCGGCGCGGACCTTCGCGTCATTCAGGAACTGTTAGGCCATGCGAGCCTTTCCACCACCCAAACCTATACCGCGGTTGACCGCGAGCGCCTGTTTCAGGCTTACTCTAAGGCTCATCCGCGGGCTTAAGCTGTGAATCGCCCTCGCACCCAGGCCTAAAATGGCCCACTGCAACGGGCGAATCGCGGTATTTGCCCTAGGTGCGTGTTTGGAAGTGAGGGCGCAATGGGCATTCTTCTGGCAGTCGCCAACCGCAAGGGCGGCGTTGGCAAATCGACGATTACGACCATGCTTGCGCACGGCTTCGCCGCCACCGGCGAGCAGCGCGTGCTTGTGGTCGATCTCGATACGCAATGCAATTCGTCGATCATCCTGACGGGCGGCGAGAAATGGGAATGGGCGAGGCGCTCCCGCAAGACGGTCGCCGACTATTTCGACGAGAAATACGACAGGCCAAGGATCAGGCCCGACGACTTCATCCTCCATGACGTTGGCGATATCGAAGCGCCTGCCGGCAAGTTGTCAGTTCTCAGCGGCTCGCTGGATCTCGAAGATATCGAGAACGCGTTCCTGCACAATAGAGCGAGAGCGGGGCAGGATCTTCCCGCCGCCGAGCAAGGAGTGACGGGCCGTCTCAAAGCCATGATGAACGACCTTGCCGATGAATTTGACGTCGTGATTTTCGATTGCCCGCCGGGCCTTTCCTTCTCGACGCGCGCGGCGCTCAGGCTTGCGCACAAGGTCATCGTGCCGTTCAGGCCCGATTTCGTCTCAAGCTACGCCGTCGACCGCATCTCGACTGTGATCGAGGAGAAAGCCCGGCTGCAAGACGTGCTCGCGATCCCGAAGGAGAAACGGCGATACATATCGCTTGTCAATTTCTGGCGCGACGGCGCATTTCAGCGGCTGAACCTCGGCAACGTCGCCGCCGGCCATCCCATCATGCGCACCGTGATCCCTGAAGACGACGGCATCGCGGAGGCCTTTGAATACCGGGGCGAGCCTCTCACCATCGATGAGAAATACGGCTCCGGCGCCAGCGTTGTGCGCGCGCTGTGCAAGGAAGCGGTCGACTCCATCATCCTGCGATACCAAAATGAGGCTGCTGCATGACCAACGCTGCAAGCAGGGTCGCGACGCGTCTGCGCGCGCTTTTCGACGTCATTGGCGAGGAAGCCCGCGCTAATCCCTTGTTCGCCCGCAAGATTGAGGCGTCGCTCGAAAGCGCTGCGGCCTGCGATTTCCTCGCGGCGCGGTCTGCGCGAGGGCCCGTTCCCGTGGCTCGGCCGAAGGAGATCGCCGAAGCGCATCCAATGCTGCACAACATCACGTTCGACCCTCTCGAATGCCAGATCGAAGCCGCTCTCCTGAACGGTCGCGAGCAGGAGGCGCGCAACTTCCTCGGCAAGCTCGACCGCGTCCAGCTTGAAGCGGTGGTGAAAGCGCAGCGGTTGCCGGGCGCCAAAAGCCTTCAGAGAAAGATCCAGGAGGATGCCGTCTCGGCGGTTGAAGCGATTGTTGGGAGCGCTGCCGAACGGGTCCGCAGCCGCTATTCCGCCGCGGGGTAGGCGCTTCGGGCGATTCGGCGTCCGCTACCCCCTCGCGGTCGCTCTTTTTGTCCGCGCAAGGTCTAGTTCATGGACCGCCTCTGCGATGAGCTGGTCGAGCCGCGCGCCGCAAGCCGCTTCCTCCACCCAGCCGTTCTGGATCGTCTTGTCCGTCATGAAAACGCCGGTTGGGAGCGTCTTGGCGCCGAAGAAACTGAAAAGCGGGCGAAGCTGATGGTCGATCACGAGCGCATGACGATCCGTCCCGCCGCAAGCCAGGAGGCCGACGGGCACGCCAAGTAGCGCGGGATAATTGACGAGGTCGATGAGGTGTTTCAGAAGCCCAGTGTAGGACCCTTTGTAAACCGGCGAGCCGACGACCAGAAGATCGGCGCTTTCGATGGCGCGCAGCGCCTCCTCTACGCGCGGCGGGGCCTCTGCGCGCGAAGCGATGCCAAGATCAGGCACCAGATCGGCGAGATCGACGAGCCGCGCCTGCACGCCCGCCTGAGCAGCGACTCTGTCGAGCACCGCTTTCACGATGAGGCGCGTTCGGGACGCCGTGCAAGGGCTTCCCGATAATCCGACGGCTGTGAGCACGGTCTTTCTCCCGGCGATGGCGCCCGATCTACCAGACAAAGCTCTCGGAGGCCAGCCTTCGCGCGGCGATAGGCGTCGCGGGCGAGCGAGCCGCATTTTCGCGTCAGCTATGGCGCAAGCGCATAATGGCGATTCCGCTTCATTTGGTCCAGGCTGGCCGGATATTTTGTTTTGCCAGAGCTAAGAAGGGTCGCGTTCCTCTTTGCCAGCCGTGCGCCACGGAGCGTTCGATATCTGCCGCCTGTTCGCCTATTTCTTCTCCCGCAGAGCGGATTTGATGACGACCTCGATTTCGTCGTCCACGAGAAAGCTAAGCGCGGTGATGTTGAAAGCGCTTCTTTTCAACCGGCCTTTCGCAACGAACTTCGTATGGCCCGCCGCGCCCGTCCGAGGCTCGAAGTCGACGCGCAGCGTCATCGGCTGAGTGACCCCGTGCAGGGTGAGAGCGCCTACAAATTCGGCGCTGTTTTCGCCGATGGACCTGACCGACTTGCTGACGAAGCGGATTTCAGGGTATGCCGCGACATTGAAGAAATCGGCGCCCTTGATCTCCGCCTCGAAGGCATTCGCCGAGAGGCTTGCCGTCTTGATCACCGCGCTGAGGGAGCCGTCCTGAGGCGCGTTCTTGTCGAACTTCAAAACGCCGTCGATTTCCCTGAGACGTCCCGTCTGCTCGATGAAACCCGCGGTAAAGGTGAAGGTGATGTCGGCGTTCTTGTTTTCCAGGGAAAAGGTCCCGGCGCGCAATCCGCCGCGGGAACCTGTCAGGCCGACGATCAGGAGAGCGGCGAAGCACGCGGTTTTCGCTGAACGAAGCAAATCCTGTTTCCTCTAGCAAAGCAAAAAGGCTCCCATGAATGCGTCATCATATTGAGGCGTCAATCGGGCGGCTTTCTCTTCGCGAGAAATGCGGCAATCTCCTCTTGACCGCGGCGTGCTTGCAGCTTTATGCCGCCTTTACGGCGGGCCGGGTTAGGGCAAAGTCCCGTTGCACGAACGCAGAAGGCGATCTCAAGATAAGCCGGGAGCCCGTATATGTTGGCGTTGATTTCAGCCTTGGCGGCGGGACTTTTCATTTTTCTTCGCTTCGGCCCTGGCTTCGCGCTGGTGTCCGTCTTGCTTGGATACTCGGCGTTCATCGCGTATGCCTACTTCCGTTCCCGCATGTGGATGAAGGATCCCGAGAACTCCATGGCGTTCGCCGAAGGGCAAGAGCCGCGCCGCGCTGTCAGGATCGAGCGCATGGTCGCGGCGATCGTCATTCCGGCGCTCGTTGCGGTTGCGGTCTCGTTGATCCTTTCCCGGTTCGTCTGAAAGCCTTTGCTTGCACGAACCCGATCGAGGCCATTGCTGCGCCTGCCTCTTCCGATTGCCGATATTCTGACGTTCTTTTCTGCAACTGCTACCGCTAAACACTATGACCGGCTTTCGTCCATTGCGCTCTGCTTCCGAAATCATTTTCACGAGACCAGGTTAGATCAATGCATCAAATCGAAACGATCGAACGTGCAAAGCTCGCTACGCAAGCGCCAGAACTGGCGGTGGTCATTCCGACCTTCAACGAGCGCGACAATGTCATCCCGCTCCTTGAGAAGGTTGGGGCTGCGCTGCCGGGCGTGATCTGGGAAGCCGTGTTTGTGGACGACGACTCGAAGGACGGCACGCCCGCGGTCATTGCCGAGCGCGCCCGCATCGATCCCCGGGTGCGCATCCTGCGGCGGATCGGCCGGCGCGGACTATCCTCCGCTGTGGTGGAAGGCATCCTCAGCACATCGACTCCCTATGTCGCGGTCATCGACGCCGACATGCAGCACGACGAGCGGCTTTTGGGCGAGATGCTCGCATCGCTTCGCGCCGGCGAGGCCGATCTCGCAGTCGGCACGCGCTATTCCGGCGGCGGCGGCGTCGGCGAATGGGACGCTCGCCGCAAAACGATCAGCCGGGTGGCCACGCGGCTTTCAGCGCTGGTTGTCAAGGCGGACTTGAGCGACCCGATGAGCGGCTTTTTCATGATCCGCCGGGAAACGTTCGAGGACTCCGTCCGCCGGCTTTCGACGCAAGGCTACAAGATCCTGCTCGACATCGTCGCTTCCGCGCCGGAACCCCTTCGGATCAAGGAATTTCCCTATGTTTTCCGTCTTCGCCAGCATGGCGAGAGCAAGCTCGACGCGCTGGTGTCGCTCGAATATCTGCTGCTCCTGCTCGACAAAATGGTCGGCCAGTGGGTGCCGGCCCGCTTCGTCCTGTTCATGGGCATCGGCGGGCTAGGCGTTTTTGTGCACATGGCGGTGCTGACCGCTCTTCTGAAGGCGCAAGGGCTGACCTTCATCGTGGCGCAAGGCGCGGCGACCATGGTCGCGATGTCGTTCAACTTCTTCCTGAACAATGCGCTGACCTATCGCGATAAACGACTGAAGGGCTTCTGGCCGCTGCTTCGCGGGCTTCTCAGCTTCTACCTCGTATGCTCGGTCGGCGCCGTCTCGAATGTCGGCATCGCGAACTTCCTCTTCTCCCACAGCTATTCCTGGTATGTCTCGGGCATCGCGGGCATCCTTGTCGGCGCGGTATGGAATTACGCCGCGAGCTCGGTTTTCACCTGGCGCAAGACCTGAGCGAACATGCCGCCAGGCATGTGCTGCGGATCGCATCGCGGCGGCGGCCATGGTAGGGAATTGTTTGCCTTATTGGGTTCGTTTCGCAAAAACCGTTGTTTTCTGCAATCTTAGGTAGTGATATCGGCGTGAAGATAATCTGCGGTAGTGTAGATAAGTGGTTATGGCGGTGGCTTTGCCAGCGACAGGCGCGCGGGCCGTCTGAGTTGGGTCTCTACACAGCCAGGGTCGTGTGTGGACATGGCATTAGGAATTTCCGGTGCCTGCACTACCTTCGAATGCGGAAATCCCTTCGCTAGGATTGCGGGTCAAAATAGCGCAACGAGGCTCACGCCGTGGCAGTTTTCGAGGCGTTGCATTGCGAAGCCGCCGGTTCATGTTGCTTGGCCGCCCATAAGGTAGGACCATAGCTGCTTCACTACCGCGATCTTGCGCGACATCGACTTCCGCTGCTGTGGAAAAAACGTGCAAACTTTGTTGCCTGACAGTTACACAGCCGTGGAATTACCACGCGGCTGTAGCTATCCGTTGCCTTGTAGATTATTGGCTAGGTGCCGATTGGCATGCGGCAAAAAGCGATTTTGCCCCCACCTCATTTTTACCGGAAGCTATTCATGCGCTATCGTCCAGAAATTGATGGTCTTCGCGCAATCTCTGTTCTCCCTGTAATAATGTTTCATGCAGGGTTTACGTTGTTCAGCGGCGGATTTGTAGGAGTTGACATATTTTTTGTCATCAGTGGATTTCTGATCACATCTATAATTGCGAGCGAGATTAGCCAAAACAATTTTACGTTTCTACGGTTTTACGAGCGACGCGCAAGGAGAATTCTTCCTGCATTGTTTTTTGTAATTGCCTGTTGTTTTCCCTTTGCATGGTTATGGACGTTTCCCGTACAAGCTAAGGAATTATCTGCTAGCGTCGTATCTGTAGTTTTCTTTGCATCAAATATATTCTTTTGGATGAAAGACGGATACTTTTCGGAAGCGTCCGAGCTGAGGCCTTTGCTTCACACCTGGAGTCTAGCCGTCGAGGAGCAGTACTACTTACTATTCCCGCCCTTCCTTCTTCTTTTGTGGCGTTACGGGCGTAACCGATTGTTTTTGATTATTAGTATCTTGGCCCTGGGAAGCCTGTTGCTGACGGAGCTAGGCTGGCGGTTCAAACCAAGCGCCAACTTCTTTTTGGCACCCACGCGTGCTTGGGAATTGCTAGCGGGTTCCCTCTGTGCGTTGTTTGCCTTCAACAAACAGCCGCTCCGGAATAACTTCTTGTCTAGCTTTGGCCTTGCCCTGATTGTATTCGCCATTCTAAGGTACGACAATAGCACCCCATTTCCCTCATCTTATGCATTGGCACCGGTGATGGGGGCCTGTCTTATCTTGCTTTTTGGAAATACTGGTACGGCTGTCGCTTGGCTTCTATCGAGACAAGTGCTAGTTGCTTTGGGGCTGATTAGTTACAGTGCCTATCTGTGGCATCAGCCTGTATTTGCCTTTGCGAGGATTCACTCCATTTTTCCTCCCAATTCTCTTACGATGGCCTCGCTAGCTTGCCTGAGCTTGATATTGGCCTTCATAACCTGGAAGTATGTCGAAAGTCCCTTCCGATCAAAGCGCAGCTCGTTCGTTAGGGGCACTGGAGCAATGTTCTCGGTGACCGCGGCGTTTGCGGTGACCTTCGTGTGTATCGGCCTTGCTGGCTACTTCACGAATGGTTTCCCACAGCGGGTTCCAGCGGATGCGATGATAAGCGCATCCGCGGCGAACGACATTGGGGCCTTTCGGGAAGCTTGTCTCAACGGCCCTACAATTGACGAAGTTGAGCCGATGGGGGCCTGTCATCTTGGGGTGAAAGGAGCTAAGCCTGATTTTATAGTCTGGGGAGATTCTTATGCTGCAGCTATTGCGGATGGAATAGACCGTGCTGCAGAGCAAGCGAATCGAGCGGGAGTGGTAATCGGTCTTCATTCCTGTCCGCCATTATTAAAAGCGGGTGGTTGGTGGACGCAAACGGCGGCGCGTTGCGCAGATTTTCAACAAGAAATGCCTAGCATTATTGATAAGCTTGGCGTCAAGACGGTTATACTGCATGCAGCCTGGACCGCGCTGGATAAGCCTCAGTATATAAAATCTATTGATAAAGATGATGAAGATGGAGTGGCGGCATTTACGTCCCCCCTAATGAAGACGCTTAATGCGCTGAGTAGTAGGGGCGTGAAGATCGTGATAATCGGAAGCCCTCCGACGCCAGGCGTATCCCTGCCAAATGCTCTGGCGAAATTGGCATTGTGGGGTGACCGCTCAGAGTTTAATATCAGGAAGTCTCAATATTTATATGATAACCGTAGCGCTTTGAAGCTTTTCACGAGTGCCGCCGTGAAACAATACGTTAAATTTATTGACCTCGCTGATCAGTTCTGTAAATCTGATCGGTGTGACCTTTCTCATGGCCGAGTTCCACTTTTTTTCGATGCCGGGCATTTAACCAAGAGTGCTTCGTTGGAGCTTTCCCCATTTTTAGCCAGGGCTATTTTCAGTCCTCAAAATGCTGAAGCACCTCAGACACAAACTGAATCGCCCTTATGATTTTCGTAATTTCGTCAAGCGAATCCTCGCCAACCTGCTGAGCACAGACTGGCGGCAAAGAACTGGGCAGTAGACACAGCAAAGTGCGACATCGCCAAAACCTTAGGTTCGCTTGGCTTGGTCCTGAGCATCTCACTCCCGCTCCACCCTCAGCAACTGAAGTTCCGGCCGGGAAGTCGATGGTCCGGAATCGGCCGAGGTCGTGTGAGAAGTCGTCAGTTTCTGGCTGGACGGGACCACAAGTGGTTACGCCAGTCTGAGCGGGTCATTTTGGGCCGATATGGGCTATGAGAAGCAGATGAGAGCCTTCGGCGCGGTGTTACAGGCCCCGGCGAGCAGCGATTTTGCCTTTTCCTGGCTCCATACTCGCATCACTTGAAGCAACTTTGACACGCCGAGGATATTCATGGCGCGCTTCATGTTGTAGGACAGGACGTGGAGAGACATCTCTGTCCTGACATTGCCCAGCCTTTTCATCAGGAAGTGCGCCGAACCCATCCAGAACTTAAGGGTTCCGAACGGATGTTCCGCGGTGCTGCGCCGTTCGGTCATCGCGTCCGGCCGCCGGTCCAGCCGGTCTTGGGCGGCCTCCAGAACGGCTTTCATGCTCCCAGCGCTTGATGCGGCGCTCCCTGCCTGTGGTGCATTTTCCTTTCAGCGGACAGGTTAAGCAGGCCGTCGCCCAGTAGCTCCGCAAGACTTTGCCGTCTTCTTCGTTGGTGTAACGATAGGTCAAGCGCTGGCCGGCGGGGCAAAGATAGACATCCTCGTCCGCTTTGTAGACGAAGTCCTGCTTGCCGAAACGCCCCTCGGCCTTAGACCCCGAGGTTGAAAATCTGGGCACATACGCCGTCGCGCCGGCTTGCCCGCAGGCAAGAATTTCCTTGCCGTCGTAGTAACCGCGATCGGCGAGGGCCTCGATGGCTTCGGCGCCAAGGGCCTCCTTGGCCTGCCCGGCCATGCTGGAGAGTTGGTGACGGTCATTGACAGCGTTGGTGACTTCGTGAGCGACGATGAGGTGATGCTCCGTCTCGACGGCGCATTGCACGTTGTAGCCGACGGTCCCCGTCGCCTTGCCTGTCCCTTGCATCGAGCGCGCGTCGGGATCGGTGAGCGAAATCTGTGTGTCCTTGGCGCTCGCAAGCTGCGCCTCGATCCCTTTCACGCGCTCGATTTCCTGCTTCAGCCTGTCGATTTTGCCCTTGAGCCGCGCGCGCTTGATTTCGGGCGTCGAGGGCTGGCGGTCGGCGGTTTCAAGCTCAGACAAATAGCGCTCGATGCTCGCCTCGATCTGCTCCAGCCGCTTGGCCGCCTTGGCTTGCGTGAAATTCCGGTCGCGCGAGTTGACTGCCTTGAACTTGCTTCCGTCGATGGCGACCGTTGTGGCCGTGAGCAGGCCTGCCCGCCCGCAGACCACGATGAACTCGCGACAGACTTTGCGGATGGCCGGGCCATTATCCTTGCGGAAATCGGCGATGGTCTTGAAGTCCGGCGCCAGGCAGCCCGTCAGCCACATCGCCTCGACGTTGCGCTGGCATTCCCGCTCAAGCCGGCGGCTGGACTGAACGCGGTTGAGGTATCCGTAGACGTAGAGCTTCAGCATCACCGCCGGATCGTAAGCGGGCCTTCCCATCAGCTTCGGATGAACGCGCCAGAAGCCCAGCTGGCCGAGATCAAGCTGATCCACGAAGAAATCGACCACCCGAACAGGATTATCCTCGGCGACATAGTCTTCCAGCTGCGCCGGAAACATCGTTCCCTGAGTGCGATCCGCCCCGCTCACAAAGCTCGTCATCAGTTCTCCTCGCCACTTTGGCGAGGAGAAGTTTAGGCGCAATCGCTATTCTCATGAGCGGGTAGTTCGCCAGGAGCAAGCAGCGCTCGCTCTCATGACGGAATCCGCCGCGCCCGTCCCTCAACTTGGCGAAAGGCGTGCCGCTCAGCCTAACGCTCCGGCTCTTGAACTGGCGCTGTCTTCCTGCGGCGCCGCTTTTGCTGGAAGCCTCGGATGTGAAGCGGCTGAAAGCGCTCGACGACGCGAACAAGAGGAAGCTGCGCAGCGCCCGCGAGCCTGACTGCACCGTGGCTGCCTTTTCGAAGGCCGTCGCAAGGCGTGTTCACCATAAGCTGGGCCGGACGAAACGCCAGCTCAACGCTGACGCTTGGCATCGCCTGGATACATCGACTTTATCCAAAAGATATCCACCGAAAAAATGACGCTCGAAACTTGCATGGCGGATTCCAAGACCTGCGTCTTACGTCGGATGACGGCTGATAATGCAATGAGGTTTCATTCCGGCTCAACGCCGATAACCCTCCGAAATACCAGCATCATCAGAAAGATGTGCGCCGCCACAGATGGTAGCGTTGCCTTGAGAAGTTTCATGGGTGTAGGGCAAATTGAACACAGCCGCCTCAAATTTAGCCTCCACATTGATTGCAATGGTTGCTGAATGCAAAAGAGGGTGATAGCTGCTTAAGCAGTTTTTCAAAGCCAAAGGGCGCAATCTTTGGTTGTGTCTGATTTTTATTCGAGTAATTGGCCTTGTCAGAAACTTTGACTGAGACCATAGACGAGCCGCTGCATCCGCCGGGGCCAGCAAGAGGTTCCGCGGCCGCTCCCAAAAGCGCGGAGCGCGTTATCGTGCTCGAACGGGGCCGCGCCGAGAAGAACTATTGGCGTGACCTGTGGCACTACCGCGAGCTGTTCGCGATACTTGCCTGGCGCGACGTGGCGGTTCGCTACAAACAGACGGTTATAGGCGTTCTCTGGGCGGTCATCCGGCCGTTCCTCACCATGGTGGTGTTCACGGTCATCTTCGGGAAGGTGGCGGCGCTGCCGAGCGACGGCTCTACGCCTTATCCCATCCTGGTGTTCGCGGGCATGCTGCCCTGGTTCCTGTTTTCGAGCGTCTTGTCCGAAGCGTCCAACAGCCTTATCGGCAACGCCAATCTCATATCCAAAGTTTATTTTCCGCGCCTTGTCGTCCCGGCCGCATGCGCCGTCGTCGCCCTCGTCGATTTCCTCATCAACCTTGGCATCCTCGCGCTGATCATGGGCTGGTACGGCTTCATGCCGGGCTGGCGGATCGTCTTCCTGCCAGCCTTCGTGCTGCTCGCCATCCTCGCGAGCCTTGGCCCGGCGCTCTGGATCACGGCGCTCAACGTCAAATACCGCGACTTTCGCTATATCATCCCCTTCATCGTGCAGTTCGGCCTCTATGTCTCGCCTGTCGGCTTCACGAGCGCGGTGATCCCTGAGCGGTGGCGCCTTCTTTACAGCCTCAACCCGGTGGCCGGCGTCATCGACGGCTTCCGCTGGTGCCTCCTCGGCGGGCAAAGCCAGCTCTATGTGCCGGGCTTCCTGGTGAGCCTTGGCGTTATCGCCTTCTTCCTTTGGTTCGGCATCCGCTATTTCAGGCACACCGAAAAAACCTTCGCGGACATGGTGTGACGATGAGCGATGTTGTCATTCGCGCCGAGGGCCTCGGCAAGAAATATCTGATCGGCCATGAGAGCCAGCAGGAGCGCTACACCGCCCTTCGCGATGTGATCGGCCGCACGGTCAAGGGCTTTGCCCGCTCGGCGCGCGACATGATGCGCGGCCGCCAGCTTATCGCCGGCGATGAGGTCGAGGAATTCTGGGCGCTGAAGGACGTCAGTTTCGAGATCAAGCGCGGCGACGTCGTCGGCATCATCGGCCGCAACGGCGCCGGCAAGTCGACGCTGCTGAAGATCCTGTCGCGCATCACCGAGCCGAGCACGGGCCGCGTCGAGATCAAGGGCCGCGTCGCGAGCCTTCTGGAAGTCGGCACCGGCTTTCACCCGGAGCTGACGGGGCGCGAGAACATCTTTCTCAACGGCGCAATCCTCGGCATGAGCCACGGCGAGATCAAGCGCAAATTCGACGAGATCGTCGCCTTCGCCGAGGTGGAGAAGTTCCTCGATACGCCGGTGAAGCGCTATTCCAGCGGCATGTATGTGCGGCTCGCTTTTGCTGTTGCGGCGCATCTTGAGCCGGAGATTCTTATGGTGGACGAGGTGCTGGCCGTTGGCGACGCGGAGTTTCAGAAGAAATGCCTCGGCAAAATGCGAAATATCGCCGGGTCACGGGCGAACGGTCTTATTTGTGAGCCACAATCTAGCAGCGGTCCGAAAGTTGTGTCGAACGGGGATTCTCTTGGACCGCGGCACGGTGGTTGCAGCTGGAACCTCTTCCCACGCGGCAGACACCTATTTGAGAAATACGGCCGAAAAAATCAGCATTGTCACAGCGCACTCGGGCACCGGTTTTACCCAAGTCGAGATTGTTGATAAGGATGGAGTTCCTCTCAGCGCAATCAATCCAGGCGCGGAGGCTTTTGTCGAAATCGCTCTTTCGAACTCTGTCGAATCTAATATTCAGGCTGGTTTTACGGTGATTAATCAATCTGACGTTCCCGTTATACTGTGCGCTTCGGAATATGGAGGGTTCGGCGAGTTAAGTGCTGGCGATCACAGATTTTTAGTACGCTTGCCGACTGAATTCTTACCACCGGGCGTATATAGGATTGAGGGGGCTGTGTGGAATTCAAACACGGTCTTTCATCAGGATGATAATCTAGCTGTATTCGAAGTGTTAAGCGAACGCTTAAAACCTATGCACGGTCGAACCTCGACCGCTGCTTACATTTCAAGGGAACGCTGGATGCTTGCGGATGCACAATAGTCTGGAACTCCACAAGTGGCCAACATTATTGATATGCGCGACTTGTTCATGATTGCCTGGAGGAGTGTTCGGCTTGCCAAGCGCGTATCCGCAAACTCATTTCAGAAGTTATTAGGACTTTTGATATCCACTAACGTGTATTTAGTTAACAGAACAAATCGAACTACCGTTTTTGGTTATAGCATTTATATATTTGGTTTTCCTGTATACAAGAAAAGAATGCGGCGGAAAGGAGTCCGCGTTGGTCTTCTGGTAGATGAGTTTTTTGGTGGTTGGGACACTGCGGTGGGCGGGTATGGAGCGCTAGCTCGTAAATACATCTGTCGCTTTGTTCCAAATGACGACATTCAGATTGATGTCTTGTTGGACCCATACAGTCAGCGGGGTGTAAAGAGCAAGGTGGTTGACGGTACCGTGCTATATCGGCTGCCAAAATCTCGGCATGAGCGGAATAGATGGTTAGATAGACAGTGTTATGACTTGTTTTTATCAATCGAAATGACGGCACCGTCATTTGAAATCGTAGGGCAATACCAACGGAAAGTACCGTTACTGTATTGGATACAAGATCCAAGAGATCTAACAATGTACCAGGCGCGATTAAAAACGGTATCAAGGTTGAGGGATGGTGATTGGGGATACATAAGACAGGTTACACCTTGGATAGGTAATGCAGTCTCCAGCGGTATGATTCGATTTATTTCTCAGGGAGAATCATTGTCAAGAATCGCGCGCAGTATGTATGAACTTGATCAGAGCATTTCAATAGGTGATGTACCGAACCCAGTCGAGATGGAACTGGATTATACTATGGATGACGGCAGAGCGAATGACGAGATCGTATTTCTAGGGCGTTTGGAGGCGCAAAAAAGAGTTTGGATCGTTTGCGAAATTGCGAAGTTGCTGCCAGAGTTCCAGTTTTATATCGTTGGAGCAACTGGGAGAGGGCGCGATGAGGCGGCAAATTCCGCGGCCCTCTCGGCGTATCGAAATGCCGATGGGAGTTCCAAGATTGAGAATCTACATTTTGTAGGCCATTTAGATAATGAGGCGAAGAAGGATCGCCTCAAGAGAGCAAAAATATTGATAAATACGTCAATTTGGGAAGGTATTCCAGTTTCTTGGCTCGAAGCGCTTTCATACGGTTGTGTCATAGTTTCGGCATTTGATCGGGATGACATCGTTTCTCGATTTGGGACGTTTGTGGGGGAAGCGTTGGGGGACGGGACCGATGAGGCCTCTTTGGGCGCTTTTGTAAGTGCGATTCGATACTGGATGTCTCAGGAAGGCGAGCGTAAGTCGGTAGGATGGAGGGGAGTCGAATACGTTCGAGATAGACATACGATCGACCACTTTACATCAGTTATGCGTGAAGAAATTATTGCCCTGGTTCATTAACGGTAGAACTCGGCCACATGAGGATAGCTTTCATCTCGTACGAATACAGTAGCCTTGCGTCGGGAGGCGGAATAGGAACCTACGTTCGATTCGCGGCGAAAATGCTGTCCGACTGTGGTCACGACGTTTCCGTGTTCACCGCGGGCGAGGGCGGGCAATCGCCGGATGAAGAGCGACCAGCCGTATACTCGGTTCGCGCGGCGCGGCATGAGTTCGCGGCATCTGTTCTCGCCCCTTTTTCGAAAGCACATCAAGCGAAGCCGTTTGAGGTCATCGAAAGCGCCGAATTCGGCGCGGACGCTTCGAAGGTGACTGAAGCGTTTCCCGATCTGGCTCACGTCGTGAAGTTGCACACACCGGAGCAATTGGCCAAGGAAATTGAGCGGATCTATATTCCCTTGTCCGCTCGATGGGGCTCTAAAGTGAGGCGCTCTCTCGGGGCAGTTCGGCGCAGGTGTTTCCCTCGGGCGGCAGCTTCAACTTCGGACCCGGAAAGATCTGCGGCGCGTGGCGCGGATATCGTGACCGCGCCTTCCGCTGCTATCCTTGAGCGATTGCAGCGGTCTTGGAAGTTGTCGCCGTCTCGCTGCCGGCATGTGCCTAACGTGTTTATTCCGAGCGAAGACCTTCTTCGTGTGGCGCAGAATCACACTCGAAGCGCGTCACTTATCTCGGCAGATTAGAGGGTCGCAAAGGCGTCATTGAGCTAGCGGAAGCAATCCCTTTGGTGCTAAAGGCCGCTCCTGAGACGAAATTCCGTTTGGTTGGGCGGTCTCTTCCACACCCTTGGACACGCGAGGATCTCAAGACGTACATTCTCCGCGTGTTAGGGCGGTATGCGGGATCTGTAGAATTTGTTGACTGGGTACCCTATGAGCGACTTCCCAGCCTTATGGCCGAAACGGACGTGTGCGTGTTTCCGAGTGTATGGGAGAATTTCCCCTATGTTTGCTTGGAAGCCATGTCCGCGGCGCGAGGTGTAGTCGGAAGTAATGCCGGGGGAATAGCTGAAATGATCGAGAATGGACGCTCCGGCATTCTAACGCCTCCTCAAGAGCCTGTGGTGATCGCTGAGGCAATTCTTAGGCTAGTGAAGGATACTGAGAGTCGGATAGCTATGGGTATAGCAGCACGCGAACGCGTATTGCGCGAATATTCTCCAGAGAGAATTGCTCCCTTACAGGAAACAGCTTACGAGCTTGCGATAGAGTTCAAGAATTGCGTCAATCGCCGACTTTCAGTTTAAATCGTTTCCACGCTATGGATAGGATTTTGACTAATGGACCTTTCCGTCGTCGTCTGTACGCGCAACCGCGCTCCTCAGCTCGCAAAGGCCCTAAACCATTGGTCGCAACTAACTCCGAAGGCTTCCTGGGAACTCGTTCTCGTCGACAATGGCTCAACCGATGCGACTCCCCAAATCATCGCCGAGGCGCAGAAGCGCATCCACGCATTGCGCTATGTGCTCGAGCCGGGCATTGGGCTTGGCGCCGTGCGTGATAGGGGGGGCCGCGAGGCGCGCGGGGCGATCATCGCCTTCACGGATGACGACTGCTATCCGTCAGCAGGCTACGTCGACGCGTTCCGGCGCAGCCCCGATGCCGGCTATATGGGCGGACGCATCTTGCTTTGGGATGAAGACGATTTATGGCTGACAGTCGACTACCGCGAGCAAGCGGAGGAGATCGCGCCTTATCGCTTCGTTCCGGCTCGCGCCTTGCAAGGAGCCAATCTCGGCTTTCGAAGGGAGGCGCTGGAAAAGATGGGCGGACCGCTCCACTTCGTATTCATTCATGGGGATCACAGCGAGGCCGGAGTTCGCTCGGACTTTCGCCTCACAGCGCCATGTTTTAAGATAGGTGGTTTGATCGCGTTTTATGATCTCAGCCCCAACTATCCGGGCGTCAATGTCGTCGTCGGCGAGGCGCTGGCGAGCGGCGGCTGGCAATTCGCCAGCCTTATCGATAGCCTCGGCGCTATCCGCAGGCTTTTCAGGCACACCGAAAAAACCTTCGCGGACATGGTGTGACGATGAGCGATGTTGTCATTCGCGCCGAGGGCCTCGGCAAGAAATATCTGATCGGCCATGAGAGCCAGCAGGAGCGCTACACCGCCCTTCGCGATGTGATCGGCCGCACGGTCAAGGGCTTTGCCCGCTCGGCGCGCGACATGATGCGCGGCCGCCAGCTTATCGCCGGCGATGAGGTCGAGGAATTCTGGGCGCTGAAGGACGTCAGTTTCGAGATCAAGCGCGGCGATGTCGTCGGCATCATCGGCCGCAACGGCGCCGGCAAGTCGACGCTGCTGAAGATCCTGTCGCGCATCACCGAGCCGAGCACGGGCCGCGTCGAGATCAAGGGCCGCGTCGCGAGCCTTCTGGAAGTCGGCACCGGCTTTCACCCGGAGCTGACGGGGCGCGAGAACATCTTTCTCAACGGCGCCATCCTCGGCATGAGCCACGGCGAGATCAAGCGCAAATTCGACGAGATCGTCGCCTTCGCCGAGGTGGAGAAGTTCCTCGATACGCCGGTGAAGCGCTATTCCAGCGGCATGTATGTGCGGCTCGCTTTTGCGGTGGCGGCGCATCTTGAGCCGGAGATCCTTGTGGTGGACGAGGTGCTGGCCGTCGGCGACGCGGAGTTTCAGAAGAAGTGCCTCGGGAAAATGAAGGACGTGGCAGGCCACGGAAGGACGGTGCTGTTCGTCAGTCATAATCGCGCCGCCATTGGCCGCCTCTGCAAAAGCGTGATTTGGCTCCACGGGGGGCACATTCGCGATCTGGGCCAAACCGATCGTATTCTCGCAGCCTACACAAGCCAGTCCATGCAAACAGCACAGCTCCCTCCGAACCGCCGGGTTGATTCCAAGGCCTTTTTCCGGAGTGTGGATATAAGCGCTGAGGGGCGTGCTCCTGGGGTTATCCTCAACACCGACGAGACGAAGATCGCGTTCGAATTGGAGATATGCGAACCGGTGAGGGATTTAAGATTATCGGTAAACATATGTAACAGTAATGGCGATGCGATATTTGCTTCAGGCCCCGGTGACAAGGATATTCGTGAGCCATAATATGGCTGCCATCCAGAATCTTTGTGCGAAGGCAATTCTACTTCGTGACGGCGCTATTTCTTTCAATGGGGCGACAAACTTAGCGATCGAAAATTATCGAGAAGCGCTGAATAGCGGAGCGAAGGCGCCATTGGTCCAGCGCGCCGATCGCCGTGGCGACGGTCGTCTCCGTTTCGAGCGAGTTCATGTGAAGGGGGAAGGAGGGGCGGCGCCTACGATGGGCTCTCCCCTTTGGATTGAGTTGGGATACAGAGCCGATCTTCCGATTAGCGCATTCAACGTTACTGTACACATACAGACTATCACCGGCCAAGTCCTTGTACGGTTATCAACAGCCGAGACCGGTCGCCCCCTGCAATGCGAAGAGGGTACGGGACGACTAGTGTGTCACGTACCGTCACTACCTCTTCTTCCGGGAACATATAGTGTTCTTATCGCAGCATCGGTCCCGCCGTTTTTTCAGCACCTTGACTATGTAGATGATGCGTATTCGTTCGAAGTCTTAGAGCAGGATGTATATAAGCACAGGAAAAATTCCGAGAGTAGGAATGTTCTTTCTGGAGTGTGACTGGCATGCGCGCAACACATGATTAATGGGTAGGCAGTCGATGTTAGCTCCTTGCTTCAGGATTGAGAGCTCAGAACTTATACGGAACGTTGCCCAGATACTGGCCAAGGACGGCGCTATTTATGTCCCGAACCACGGAAACATGGGGGACGCCATGATCGCCGAAGGATTTATAATCTGATCGGACGGGTGCCGTTCCGAATAGAGACCGTAAGTACTTCGATTGTCAACTCAACAGACGTTGTTTATGGCGGCGGTGGCAACTTAGTCGGTCTCTATGATAGCTGTGAGAAGGTCATAAAAGCGTTTCTCGGTAGCAATGGGAAGACCTTCACCCTGCTTCCGCACACAGTCAGAAACTGCAATTCAGTAATTCTAGCACTTGACCAAAGATTTACTTTCTATCTCAGAGATAGGGAAAGTTTTGAGTATGTTAAAGATCTTAATAATAAAGTTAACTGCTATATCTCTGACGATCTTGGTCTCTCTATTGGGGCAAAACACGCAAGAACCTTAATAGGGGGCTGCCCTTAAACATCTTTAAGCTAACCATGCAACAGCCACGCCGTGCAAGAGGCGTAATATCTGCGGCACGTGTGATTTTAGGTTATGACATAGTCCCAGAGCGCATTTCATTACTTAGGAGAGACAAAGAAAGGATGAATATGGTGCCATTACCGGATCAAGCTATTGCGGCCGGGCCTGACATATCGTCTCTCTATTTATTAGACTGTAAAAGTAGGTGTGAGGTAAAGGCTGTTTGCGGATTATTTCTTAATTTCATCAATAAGTTCATGGTAATCTATACTGATAGATTACATGTTGCAATAGCGGCTGCGATATTGGGGAAGAGGGTATTTCTGTACGACAATAGCTACGGCAAAAACCGATCTGTGTATCTCTACTCCCTTCGGGGTTACCCGAATGTATCATTTGTTGATGGCGCCGTTTGACAATGACCTCTCCGTCGTCGTCTGCACGCGAAACCGCGCCGCCCAGCTAGCGAACGCGCTGAACTACTGGGCGGTACTCGCGCCGAAGTCGAGCTGGGAGTTCATTCTCGTCGACAATGGCTCGACCGACGCGACTCCCCAAATCATCGCCGAGGCGCAAGGGCGCATCCCCGCATTGCGCTATGTGCACGAGCCGCGCCCCGGGCTTGGCGCCGCGCGTGATCGGGGGTGGCGCGAGGCGCGCGGCGCAATCATCGCCTTCACGGATGACGACTGCTATCCGTCAGCAGGCTACGTCGATGACTACGTCGAAGCGTTCCGGCGCAGCCCCGATGCCGGTTACATGGGCGGGCGCATCCTGCTTTGGGATGAAGACGATGTACGGCTGACGGTCGACTATCGCGAGATAGCGGAGGAAATTGCGCCCTACTGCTTTCTTCCGGCCGGGGTCTTGCAAGGAGCCAATCTCGCCTTTCGCCGGGAGACGCTGGAAAAGATCGGCGGCGTGGACCCGGAACTCGGCGCAGGAACGCCCTTCCCATGTGAGGACATCGATCTCGTCGCGGCGGCGGCTTGGGCGGGCTATAAGGGGAAGTTCGATCCGTCTCCGCTCGTCTATCATCATCACGGCCGCAAGGCTTGCGATTACAACAGGACGATGCGCGGTTACGACCTAGGGCGCGGCGTCTACTACGCCAAATACGTCCTGCGCAAAGATAGCCGCTGGGTTTATTTGCGGGCCTGGGCGCGCTCAATTTTGGGCTGCCTCAAAGAAGCGATTAAGCAAAAAACTACGAGTAGCCTCATCCGGCCTGCTTTCGAACTGTACGGAGCGGGTCGTTATCTCTTTCACCTCGCCGGAGCTTCACTAAACACACACAAGCGGAACAAACGGGGCGGAACGTCACGATGGTGATGGCTACATGACCGATTGACGATCAGGGCGATGTCGATGGACTTGATGCGCTTGGCGCGTTGAGCTGGATCTGAACTGGCCATTTCGCTAAACCCAAAAGGCCCGCGATTTCCGAACACCGCGCTTAGGCGGTCACTTAATGCAGAACGCCGAGAGAGATCAGTTTGAGTGTGCTTTGCGGTAGATTTCATCATTCTACAATGCCATTCGATGCTCCGAGGCAAAATATTTCATAGCTCCAATTATATTGTATAACACCTTGTCTTTATGCGAAAAGTCTATTTCTGGCATAAACGTATTTCTTCCAAAAACTACTTCTTTCATCGCGCCTTTAACGTCCCAATAGAACTGCCGACAAAGATTTGGATGCCTCAAAATATATTTCGCGTATAAAGCGCCCCCACCTGTTGAGTAATTACAAAGAAGTTTTTTTCCATCAGAAAGCTGTTTTCTTCCGTGATAATGAAATACTTCCATGTCTGGTACGGCTTCAATCACCAAACCCGCTAGATAGGCGCGAAAGATGTAGTCAGTGTCTTCTCCGCCCGGAATATTCGAGCCAGCGCCGAGACGTTCGTCGAAAGGCCCCAAACACTCGATAAGTGCTCGGCGCATCGTCATATTGCATCCGAGTAGGCTGTTACCAAGATTTTCACGCCTAGCCGAATTTTCCGAGCGTTTCCAACGGGTCGTTGCGGCTACTGTTTTTATCGTAAGAGGCAAGTCATTTGGATCGCCAAGCTTGACGCTCCCTCCACGTAAAACCAATTCTTTGTCGTTGGCGTCATGACGCAGGACGTCAGCCACATATTTATTGCTCAAGCAGCAATCGTCATCTGTGAAGACAATTAAATCACCGAGCGCCGCCCGGATTCCGCAGTTACGGGAAACAGAAAGACCCTTCCTGGGCTCATGTTTTAGGTTCACGGGAAAGGAAGACGAGTTTGCATATTCACGAACGACTGACGAGGTGTTGTCGTCCGATGCGTTATCGACTACAACGATTTCGGCAGTTGATAATTCAGCTTCAGCTATGGATTGCGCGATCGAATTCAAACATGTGACTATCGTGTGGGCTCGGTTACGGGTAGATACTATGAAGGAGAGTTTCATATCATTTTTTCCGATCATTTTTTTCATGGAGCGATATATGCTGCGCGGACTCCAATGTGTTTTCCAGCGTTTGTCTTAACGTGGGTGACAGGCTCATCCTGATCGCGGCAACTGCGTTATCACTTATCCACATAGTGGGACTTTATATACGTATCATATTGATAGAGTTGTGAACCATACTCCTCGAACAGCTTAATCTTGTTGACATCGACCTTGTTGAGCACGGCGCCTATGCACTTCTGACTAATGCGGGGGTCCTCCCGCAACAAATTCCAAACAATCTTCCACGGGGTGCGCCGCCACTCGATGACGAGAATGAAGGCATCGACCTGCGATGCAATCGCCCGCGTATCGACGACCGGTCCCAAGGGGGGGAGGTCTATGACAATGTAATCGAAGTGCGACCTCATTTCGGTGAGAAGCTTATGCATGCCGGGCGATGCCAACACATCCGAGCTGTGCGTGATCTGGTGCTTGCTGACAATGGGCAGAAAGTTCAGACCAGTCCCGGGCTCGCTATAAAGAATGTCGCCCATATGTTGCTTCCCCGTGATCGCCTCAAGCAGCCCCTTCGTGGCGCGCGGCGCGAGTCCATGGGATAGCTCCCTCTTGCGAAGATCGCCGTCAACAAGCAGGACGCGAGCTCCGCGAGCCGACAGCAAAGAGGCAAAATTCTTTGATAAAAATGTCTTGCCTTCGCCCGGAAGCGTCGACATGACGCCAATAATCTTACAAGGCTTTTCACTACAACGAAGGTCGGCGGCAAGCTTTGCGGCGAGAAGCGTCTCTCCCATAGCCGAATTGGGATTGATGAGGGCGTAAATCCAAGCCTTATTGGAAAGCGAAGTCACCCTTTCATGTTCGGGCGCCTTGTTTTGCCGGGAAACGGGATTGGCGGTCTTATCATTTTGAGGAACGTCCTTGACAGGAGGGGCGCCGTCGCCTTTGGGCAAACCTCTTATGAGCGGGGCGATGCCAAGGCTCTCCACGCCCAGCTCATCCCTGATTTGCTCCCGGTTCAGGAAACCGCGCTCCCTGAACTCTCTTAAGATTCCGATGCAAGCGCCGGCAAGCCCCCCCACCGACAAGAAAAGCAACATCAGCACAGTTCTTTTGGGACGGCTAGGCTGTAAAGGTTCGTAGGCTGGAGTGATAGTGCGGGCCTCCACAATCGGAAAGCTTTGCTGCTGCAGCAATTCTTGGTAACGCTGTAGATAGGTTTCATACAGCTTGCGAGAGCTTTCAGCCTCGTTCTCAAGATTATGCAGCGTTACAAGACGCTTATTTTCTCCTCCCGCCATAGCGACGAGCTTTTCTAAAGTCTCGGACACAGCCGCTTCTTTAGTACGGGCATTATCGAGGTCAACCTGGAAGGCTTCCTCCATTCGCGACAGCTCTGAAAAGATCTGGCGCTCAGATTCCTGTGCCTCCTCGTGGGAATTCTTCTTGATAGCTTCCATATATTTGGTGCGAAGGTGCTCGATAATAGTGCTGCCGAAGGCATCTTTGACCGCGGCCTGCATGTCATGCGAGTCAATTACGGCTTTAAGTCGCTCGTAGCGTGCCTCGACTCGCTCGCGATCCTTGCGCGCGTTCGCAAGCTGAGTATTCAGATCCGTAATCTGCTGCTCGCTGGCTTGCTTGCCGCTTGAAGAAATGAGATTATTCTGAATACGAAACTTCTGGACTGCAAAAGTGTCATCTTGTGCTTTCTGTTTGAGCTCTGCAAGCCTTTCTTCAAGCCAGCTGCTCGCACGCCGCGTCTCCTCATATTTTGCATTTAGTTGATCGGCTATATATGCGTCGGCATAGGCATTCGCCATCTCTGCCGCGATTGCCGCGCTCGGAGCGGTGTACGAGAGTTGCAGAACAAAGGTTCGGGGCACATGCAGCACCTCGAGTCCCCCCTGCACGAGCCCAATTGTATTTTCCAGCAATCTCTCGCGCTCTTTTTCCACATTTACTTCAGAGGGGCGCCCCGTATCGAACAACCCTGCAAGCGCGTAAAACGGTTTCGTGATGAGACTTAAGATTGAGGGGGGGGCGGCGAGTTCTAGAGGCTTCTCAAGCAGGTTCATCTTTTTAATGACAACTTCAGCGACCTGCGCGGATTTGACAACCTCAACCTGGCTTTCAAGGTAGGCGGATGCGGCATCCAGGGCGCCAGGATTGAGGTCGTAGCTGCTCTCGACCGCGCGAACGCGTTTGCTATTATCGATCAGAACAGATGCGCTCGCTGTATAGAGGCGTGGGAGATTTAAGACAATGGCGAGGCCCGCCATGCCTGCTATCAGCATCGCCACAATCACCACCCACAGCTGCCGGCGGCAGGCGGCAAGGAACCGCATCAGTTCGTGCGCCACATCACCGGTCGGCAGTGGTTCGTCTGTTTTATTCATTCCGCGATCGCTGTTTGCGTCTTGCACCGCACCACTCACGCTAAACTAAATAGCCAAACTTGTAATGATCCGGCGAACCCGGTTTATGAGCCTGTCGAGGAGAAGGCGCGTTTCTTTTTAACGACAAATGTGCCAGTCTTGCGGCCGACCGCTGCGTTATTGGCAACGCCGGAGGCGGTAGAGCTCATGGTTGTCGCGTATTCAGCGAGGCAAGGCCTTCCGCAGGCGCGCGCATTCTGATCGCAGCGTGTGCGAACTCCCACCCTTGAGATATTGCGCTGCCCACCACCCGAGAGATTGGAATCCTTCTATCTCCGGATGCTACGCATCCTTTCGCGTGAAGGCGAGGATTTACCGATCACCGTCGGAGACTTCGAAGAGTCTGTGTTACTTTTTTGCCTATTTGCTTTGCCCCCAGCGGGGCTTCAAATAGCACCAGGATACATAAAAGAGCACGGCGCCCGCCATGAACATGTAAGTCTGAATGACCTCAACACACGAAATCCCGAGCAGGTAGATAAATATTCCAGCGGCGAAAATTTGCCGCGGGCTGATTGGGCCGAGGAGGGTGCGGAGTAGGCGGAAGACAGCGCTCAGTTGCAGCAGTGCGATAGCGACAAGACCAGCTAGGCCGAGTTCGACCGCAGTATTGAAATAGAGATTGTGGAAGTTAAAGCCCGCGCCGGCCGGCACGTCGTTCAGAAGCCATAGACGCACGGCGCGCGGGTTGTCGACCTGCCAAAAGGCCTGATAGCCTACGCCAAGCAACGGGCGCTCGGAAAAATAGTGCTGTGCGTCGGCCCAAAGCTCGGCACGCCCGGTTAACGTGGAGTCTTTTCCCAAAGCCTCGAGAACCTGGCTTTCGCTCTTCAGAAGGCTGAGTCCGGCGAGTCCTGAAGTGAGTGCTGCGGCCACGATCACGGCAGCGGCGGCGGCACGGGTCTGTCCCGGTAAAAACGCAAGCGCCCTCAATCCGAACATCGTGAACGCAGCGGGGATGATGAAGACCAAGGTGCCCGCGGATTGCGCCGCATGCACGCAGAAGAGTCCGGCGATTGCGCCACCAGCGGCCAAGGTCCTAAGCGCGCGCGGCTGGAAGGGGTCGAGAACAATACCCAGCCCGGTCAGCACAGTGTAGGCGCCAAGCTCCGCAAGCTGATTTTTGCTGCCGAGGATCGACTGAATTGTATGCACGTTGCCGCTGATATAATCCTGCAATCCAATCGCCAGGCAAACAGCGGCCGTGCACAGGAAGGCGCAGAAAGCCGCGGAGATCAGTACTCGCGGCCGGATACAAGATCCTGCGATGACCCCCGCCGCAACCGTGATTAGAAATTGGACGCCGCCGCGTAGGGACTTATCCGGATAATCGGACCAGAACGCCGAGGATATGGCCAAAAGCGGCAGAATAAGCACCCAAATATTTTGCGTCGCCACTTTGAGCAGCAATTGCCAACGCGTGAGGGCGAGAAGTAAAAACGTTGCAAGGAAGAGAAAAGCGCCAAGGTTTCCAAGCGTCGATAATACCGACATTAAGCCTAAAAATGATGCGAACGTAAGGAGCCAATCTATAACATTGGTTTTATCCTGGAGTTGGCGGCCCGCTCTCCTTCCAAACCTAGGAACCAGCAAGACAGCAGCGTGTACCATGCTTCCCTCGATTCTTTTAAGGCGGCGCGTCGAACTCAGTCCCATTGCTGCCCATCCATCCGTTCTATCCGAACTGACGCCCCCGAGGACAATAGGGTTGATATTCCCTGTTTTGCTCGCAGCCAAGCGCGAAGTAATCTTCGTCCGCGCTGCTCAGCCGTCACCCTCAGTTTATCACTTCAAAACACAAGTGTAGCAATAACTGGCAAGACTAGTTATGTTAATGTATTCTGCGAATCTCGATATAGCTCTATCAATACCTATAAAAATCGGAATTCCTGCAAAATAATTATGGTAAAAAAATGGGATCTGCCATACTTTACTAAAGCCGATCTGCTTGAGCTGGTCGCGAAATCGCGCAGAAACCCGGCACCGGCTATAGTACGCGGGGAACTTCGGAATATCCGTTTCTACGCGCCTTGGGTCTATGAATCTCAGCAGCTGAGCGCTAAGCGCTTCCGGGAAAACAGCATTCACAACAAAAGGAGGCGAGAAAAGCACTGGGTGATAATTTAGGCAGACACCACCAGATTCAAGCAGTGTGTATATATTCTTATATGCCTGGAGGGCATCAGGCACATGCTCAAATACCATCTTTGAGAACATCACCGAACAAGAATTTGAGTTGTTCAGGATGACATCATTTTCCTTCGAACAGATATCGAAGCAAAGCTTCCTTAATTTATTAGAAGATGAGTCTAACTCAGACTGGCAAATGTCGTTAATTATATATGTAGCATCAGCTTGTTTCATATCATATTCACTGAACATCGGCGCCCGTCCCCCGCCAATTTCCATGACGGTCTGACCATGCTTCCTCTTGATCAAACTGTAAACGTTATTTCGAAATTGATCTGCCGCCCAATTGCTTAAACGTTGCCTTTGCCACGCGGAAACGATACTCTCGACAGAGTATTCAACAGAAGAGGTTTCTAGATTTACCATGGTATCTCCATTACAAAGTAATCCACGCCGTACTTGTGATCGGTCATATTCCACCCCTAACCGCTTTTTACCAGATAAACAACCAAATACACTAAGCAACGGCGAGCTCCCCGCCAGCCCCGCCAACTATAATCGAATGAGGTCAGGCTCAGAAGATTTACATTTGCCCGGCGGCGTGGCGATCCCACCGTCGTTGCAAAAGCTCACTTTCCGAGAGTTATTAAGGAATACCAAGCCATTTCCCGTACTCCCCTAACTTTCAATAGCAAGCTATCCAGGCCTTCCAAAACCGCCAAAGCATTATGTCCAAGCCGCGATTTATGAAAAGGCATGGCAAATAAAACCATTAAACCGAAATACTCAACATTTATGCTGGATGCCATGCTGCCCATCGTGTTGAAATCGCGTGGCATCAGAGGATGTTCGTCAGCGCTCCGTGCATTTGGCGTCAGATAGCGGTAAGCATTAATAATTGGGTTCGTCCCCATCGGTTCCCAAAAAATCGCTTTTCCTCCAGGCCGCAGCACACGGAAAATCTCCGCGGTGCAGCGGGCCAGGTCCAGATGGTGAAGAATTCCGCTCCCGAAGACGAGATCAAAACTTCCGTCAGGAAAACTGAGCTCCATAGCATCCATAACATGGAACCGGATTGAAGAACGGCCGCATTGATTTTGTACATGATTTATCGCTACATCGGAGATGTCGATGCCATCGAGCGATTTTACGATTGGCAATATGCTTGGAAGCCCCTCGCCAAGCCCGCAGCCATACGACAGGACCGCCGCATCTTTGGCGGCAGACGTCACGAGATCCCAATATTTCTTACAGCCTTTTTCGATGGCCCAGTAATATTTCAGCTGAGCCTGTCTTTTATCCCCGTCCTGGAATCTCCCGTTGTGAAATTCGCGCTCGGCAGCTACATCTATGGACTGGCGATCGGTCATATTCTACTCCTAAACACAGTTTAGCCAGATAAACAACCAAATACACTAGGAAACGGCGAGCTTCAGGAACTCACGGTAGCATGCCTCAGGCGAGAAGTGTTCACGCGCAACACCAAGCGCTAACGAGGCCTTGCTGCGGCGCAATGCTTCGTCGCCGAGGAGAGCGCTTACCCGGGCAGCAAATGCTTCCGGCAGGTCCGCCACCTCGACAGCGCTCTTGGCAACTTGCTCGACACCTTGGAGTGTCACAGAAGTCGCGACCATTGCTTTGCCCTGAGCCAAGCCATCCGTGAAATTCATGCTCAATCGAGAGCGGCTTGTGAGAAGGTTGCCTATAAAGGGCGTGCTCACTTGAAAATGATGCCAAAATCCATTATCCCAAGCGGCAGGTTGTCAAATATGTGCCTACGCAGGAACCGGCGATCCAAATGCCGATCCTCAGCTTTACTTTTATATGAACCGACCAAATTTTCAAGTGGAAACAAAAGTGAATGTGGTTTCTGATGGGCCACGAAATGTGGCAGTGGATATTTGCGTATGCACCTTTCAGCGCGCGTCGCTGGCCGATACCCTGTCCTCATTTTTGGGGCTAGCATTGAGGCCGGAGTGGTCAGTTCGAGTCATCGTCGCCGACAATGACGTATTACCAACAGCGCAGCCGATCGTGGAACATGCCTCATGCCAGGCGCCGTTCCCGATACTTTACGTTCATGCGCCTGCACGAAATATTTCCGTTGCGAGGAACGCCTGCCTTGATGCCGCAAAGGCAAGATTCTTAGCGTTTGTGGATGATGACGAGCTAGCAACACCTCACTGGCTTGAGGCATTGATCGAAAGACAGGCACAAACCTCAGCCGATGTAGTTTTGGGACCGGTGCACTCGCGTTATCCCCCAGGTTGCGCCCGGTGGTTGCTGCGGGAGGATTTTCATTCAACTAAGCCGGTCTGGGTTTCCGGAGAGATTAACACCGGCTATGCCGGGAACGTGTTGATTGTTCGCGAAGCTCCCGCGGTCCGCGGTTTGCGCTTCGACACGAAACTGGGGCGCACTGGCGGTGAGGACACGATGTTTTTTGGAGAGGTTCACCGCGCTGGGGGGCGTATTGAATACGCGCCGGAAGCCGTTCTAATTGAAGACGTAGTCGTTCCACGCCTAAATTTTTCATGGCTCATGCGCCGCCATTTCCGCACAGGACAAACCCATGGCTTGGTGTTGCTGGCGAGACCTGGAAAGGGATCGGTACCGCGTCTTCGTAATCTGGCGCTTGCTGCTGCAAAGGTCACGTATTGCGGAATGGCTGCCGCTGGTAGTCTTGCTCTAGGGGGGAGGGCGCGCTTCTGGTGCCTGCGCGGAATTATGCATGCTGGGGTCGTCGCCCGTTTGCTCGGAATAGCTGGGTTTTTTCAGCATGGATAATCGGGTAGCTATACCGGATGTGTCGGTCATCATTGCCGCGTACAACGTGGAGTCCTATATCGAGCGCGCAATACACAGCGCGCTCGATCAGGAAGGAGTTCAGGTTGAAGTGATCGTGGTTGACGACGCTTCAGCCGACCGGACCTTCGACACCGTGGCGGGAATTGGCGACGCGCGCGTAAAAATCATCCGCTGCAGTCAAAATGGAGGACCTGGGGCAGCGCGTAACGATGGGTTAGCGG
The DNA here is from genome assembly GCA_963748525.1 of uncultured Alphaproteobacteria bacterium. Classification (GTDB taxonomy): domain Bacteria; phylum Pseudomonadota; class Alphaproteobacteria; order Rhizobiales; family Rhodomicrobiaceae; genus Rhodomicrobium. The sequence continues at coordinate 65,689 of CAVVJJ010000015.1, read as the reverse complement.
CTGCGACCGCGCCGTGGATTGCTATTCTTGACGGTGACGATGCTTTCGCACCGGGCCGGCTAAAGGGATGCCTTGCAACGGCAGAAAGGAACGAAGCGGATATCATCGTTGATAATCTCGAAGTCCGACGCGAGATGGATGGAAGAGCATATTTAATGTTTCACGCGAAGGATTTCTGCGGCAAGGAAACGCTTGATCTAGCCACATTTATTCGCGGCAACTCGTCGTTTCTTGACGGGACTTCTCTTGGCTACGTTAAGCCAATTTTTAGGGCAGCGTTCTTGCGGGAACACCGGTTGGCCTATGACCCCGGCATTCGCATCGGTGAGGACTATATGCTGTTGGCGGAGGCTCTGGCCTGCGGAGCGCGGTGCTCGGTAAATCTTTCATACAAGTATCTTTATACCATCCGGACGGGATCGGTTTCCCACCGGCTCAGCGTGGCCGATGTCGAACGCATGATTGAGGGCGAACGGAAATTTCTAGCCAAATACTCTATACCTCCGGAAGCACAAAAAGCGCAGAAACTTCGAGCATCCCAACTAACGCGTGTATTGGAATTCAATAGACTTGTTTCCGCATTAAAAAATAGATACTTTTTGTCGGCTATGAAATTAATGCTCGGCAAGCCGTATTTATTGCCGTATGTGAATCGCTCACTACAAGAGCGCCTGAAAGGAATTCTGAACGCCCAACAAAAAAAGCTGGCGGATGGTGCTTTTTAGTGTTTCCTTCGGGATCTAATACTACAGTTGCGTTTCTTGCCGCCGTTATAATGGGCGTTGGCGGCGTTGAGCTGATGCGTTCGGCGCCAAGACCTACGCTGTCGCAACATGCTCGGGACGCAATGATAGCCGGGTCGGTCGAAGGCCGAGCCTCATCCTGTTGCAAGTCTCAGCGATGGCTTTACAATCGCGCTGAGCAAGAACTCCCTCAGAAATCCGAATGACCATCCCAAATGCATGATCATGGCGGCAAAGCCGCTCAATCCCTTGCATAAATCCCGCGACCGCAGCCCAAGCATGGCGCCATAGGTCACGCACAAAGCCGCCCAAACAGCGCAGGGAACAGCCGCCACTGGTAGAATTAGACCAAATGGCGACAGCAAAACCGCCGGGGCGACAGCAAGGGGCAAGGATTGCCTCAGTTTCAAGCGGCGCCTATGTTTGAGGACTGTGCTTGCCCTGCCGGCGCCATAGTTCAGATATTGTCTGAGAAGCGCCTTGGCGGTTTTCCGAGGGTAGTACACTATAGGCGACTGAGCCGTGAGCCAAATATTGTATCCCGCTTGCGTCAGCCGCGTATCGAGTTCAGCATCCTCGTTGTGGGTGAATTGCTCATCGTATCCTCCCACCGCCAGAAATGCCGGAAGTTTCATTAAAGCGTGATGACCGTGATCTGTGTATCGGCCGCCGGACTCTTTGCGGTGAGCCGAGCCGCCATTGCCAAGGAGCGAATTCTGCGCCGCTGCGGCGGCCCTCTGGAAGCAGGTGCGGCCTTCGGCCACCATGCTGACGACAACCGATGCGGCGCCAGCGCTTTTTTGCGCGGTTATAAGTCGCTGGCAGTAACGATCTGGGTACCGGCAATGTGCGTCAATCCGGATGAGAAAATCCCGCTCCTGACCAAATTGGCAGGCCGCGCTGTTGAGAGCTGCGCTTTGAATTTTCCTGCTATTATGCAAGTATTTTACGTTTGAATGGTTTCCTGCGAGGCGTTTGGCAATTGCTATTGATCCGTCAGTGCTGCCGCCATCCGCAATCACGATCAACAAATCAATATCATCGGCTTCTAACAGGAGGTCGCGAACAATAGCTTCAAGATGAGCGGCTTCGTTAAGGCAGGGGATAACTGCCAAAACCCTCTCTTTGGTAGCCAGCAAACTGCTGCGGACTTCATCCTCGCATTCGAGCTCCAAAACAGCCCCCTATTTTCCACAACATAACCGGTCCGGCCTGGTCTGCGTCCAGCAAGGCAAGAGCAAGCTCACGCAGACACAAGGCTTTCCACCAACTGCTTGCAATCGGATTGCCGGCAGGCGATCTTCTCTGTACTAACGTGATCCACTTCATCGCTAAGAATGCTGTACCCCTCCGGCGACAGTGCGGACAGGAACGCAAGCAATTCCTCATCTGCCTCGCTGGCGAGCAGTAGGCCCGCACGCTGCGCGCGAAGCCAGCGCCCCACCTCAACCGATTCTAACGCGATTGGGATGGCGCCAAAATAAAGGCTCTCATACAGCCTGTTCGGCAGAAGCCAGCTGGAGTTTTGACCGGCCTCATAATAGTCAATGGCCCAGGCGAAATGAACGTCTGCATAAGCTTCCGCGAGCGCCGCTGTTCCCGAGTAAGGGCCGTAAAAGGCGACATGCGGCATCCGGTTTATTTCCCGATCGAAATCCGGAAAAATTGCAGGAGACAGCACGCCGCGGATTGCGATCTGCAGCTTCCCCTGCAGCGCTTCGGCAACTTTTGCCAGAATATCGAGCGATCTTCGGCACCGCAGCATCCCGAAATAGCCAATGCGCCAAGGAGGGCCTGGCTTCTTTTTCTGCGTCTGCGCTCGCGATGCTCCAGCGGCGTCCAAAACTTTGTTTTCCACGAGCAAGATGGTCTTACTATAACCGCGGCGATGAAAGTATTCGCGGATAAAGCCGGGCGAACTTGTCAAAATCGCGTCCGTATGCCGCCAAAGCCAGGTTTCGAGCGATCGAAGCGCTGACCCGGATATGCCCCTTGAGCACAGCAAACGATGGATATCGAGGCATTCGTAAATAACCCTCGCGCGCGGCGCAAAGCGCTTTTGTGCGCGCGACGCCAGCAAAAGCATCTCAAGATTTCTTGCGAGGATCACATCGGCCCCCTCAACCGCAGGCGCCACAGACTCAATGCTTGCGGCGCCGGCAGCGACGCTGCGTGCGCGGGATGCCAATCTGCCATCCTGGGTTTGCCCGAGTTCGATGGCCCCGTCCCGTTGCCATTCTGCCAGCCCGCGCCGCCGAAAGCCGGCGAGGCGCACCTCGGCGCCGCCCAGCCTTAGCATTTCGGCTCTTCGCTGGATGGCGGCGTCCGCAAGATCGTGGGCAAAATAGGCAATCTTCACCATCTGGGCGTCCCGCTAAAAGCGTCAATCGAATCCGCCGCTTGGCGATGCTGCCCGCCAATCGGCCAAGGATGTGAGAAGATCGAAAGCAAAGGAGAATTGAGCCTCCTGCAACCGCTTCGGTACGATATTTGTCGACATTACAAGTTTGCGTATCCGGTCTCGATTGATGCTCGTCTTAATGCCCGTCGCGGACAGCCCCTCGAAGCCCCAAGCCGCGGCCAGCATAATTTGCCGGGGAGCGACCAATCTCGGACTTCCGTAGCCGGATACTTTGCAGAACGCGTTGCAGACATCTTCGGTCGTCGTCCGTTGCGGATAGCAGAAATTATAAGTCAGAACGCCTGAAGTCCGGTCCTTCATATGAATAAGCGAAGCAACGAGGTCTTTCACGTAGCCGCAAGACTTGATGGTGTTCTTCCGCGCGGGGTAGACGAAGCGGCCTCGCGCGAGCAGTCGCGCGAGGCGCGTGAAGTTCCCGTACTCGTAGAGGCCGTAGATAACAGCGGGCCGCGCAATTGTCAGCGAGCGAACCGTGGGGTCTTCGAGCTGCCATTGCTCATGAATTTTCTCGGCCAACAGTTTTGACCGTCCGTAGGCAGACGCAGGAAGAGGAGCCGAGTCCTCATCTTTCGGCTCCTCCGAAGGCCCGTAAACGGAAATGGAACTCGTGAAGATTATGTGGTCTGCGCCAATGCCGCTCGCAAATCGGCAAACGTTTGTCGCCGCCAGCACATTGGTCCAATAGTACTCCCAGTCCTCATGACCGGGGGTTACATGGACAGCCGCCAGATTGACTATCAGAGCCGGACCATCTCCGCACAGATCGAGCGGTAGGGGGCTGCGCAAATCGTGCTTCAGATATGTGGCGCCGATCACCCTGAAGCGAGGCTCTGCAATGTCCACCGAATAGAGTTCGACTCCCGGATGCCCGCTGGCAAGCCACTGCAGAAGGTGAGACCCGATAAAGCCCGCCCCGCCAAAAACAATTACCCTGGGAAAGCCACTCCATTTCCAGCCGAGCATCAATTTCCCTCTCAATAAAATGACTATAATCGCTGCGTGCGCCACCCACGGCTCGGCATCAGCTTACAACCGACCTCAAGTGGAGCACGCGCCCTCGGAGCAGTTCTCCTTGAACGCTTACCGTGCCGAGAGTTGTGCCACATTGCCTGTGAGGGGCCATGGAATTGGCTCGGCCTGGAGCCAGGCGCGCCATGGCGAAATCTTTGAAGCGCATAGCCCCGCTAGCGAGCTTGTCCTGATAGGCGAACGCAATCACAAAGCCGCTGAGCTGAAGGAAGAAATCGACGGCCAATCCGCCATGTAATGGCTGAGATGCGTATCTCGCGTGAACAGCTAAAGCGCAAATAGCGGCGACACCTCGCAAGGCGTCGAGCGTGTAGAACCTGGAATGTGACATTGAAGAATAGACCTCAACACAAAATCTGAGCTGAGGTTTAGCAGGCGCCTATGACACACGGCAAGAGCAAAAGCGATCGAGTCTCGCTCGCGAGCGTTTCATCCAAAAGAATATCCCGGGCTCAGTATCGGCCAGCACTACTACGCAGCAGTATACGTTGCTCTTGCGCGCAGTTCGCCCCAGTCCTTAGCGCAAGCCTGGCATAACGGGCTGGACGCTGTATCGTACAGCCCGCTACGATCTCGATAGCATAGATGACCGGTCGGCTCGCTGGATATCAAGGGTATCTTTATGATTTGGCATCTTTTGAAAAACCGCCTATTGAGAACAAGGCTAAACGGAAGCTTGGTTCCATCCGGGCGACTTCATTAACGACGCGCTCTGGAGGTGCGATGATGTGCACTAACTGTTCCGCGCGCAACGAAGCCGAGACGCAAACGCCAGATACGGCGTGTGTTGGCGTTATCGTAGCTGCCTGGAATCGTGAAGAAACTATCGGAAGAGCGGTGCGGTCAATACTTGCGGATCGAGCTGTGCGCTCCGTAATCGTCGTGGACGATGCATCCACGGATGGCACGCTTGAAGAAGCAAGACGGGCCTGCGACGGCAGCGGGCGTCTCATATTACTTGGACTTGATAGAAATCGGGGGCCGGCCGCGGCTCGGAATGCCGGGCTGGCAATTTGCGATGCGAAGTGGGTCGCCATCGTGGATGCCGACGATTATTTGGCGCCGGACCGCATTTCGCACTTGCTTGCATTGGCCGATGGCTGGGACTTCGTAGCGGATGACCTTTTGCAAATTGATGCCGGCCGTATTGGGATTGATGACCCCGAGCCGATGCTTTCCCGCGATCCATTCGAACCATGGGCGTGCAGCCTCGAAACCTTCGTGCGTGGAAATATCAGCGTTCCTGGACGCCACCGGAAGGAGCTAGGTTTTTTCAAGCCGCTGATCCGGCGCGCATTTCTCGAACAGCATGGGTTGAGATACGACGAAAACCTGCGACTTGGAGAAGACTACGCTTTTTATGCGCGCGCTTTGGCGCATGGGGCGCGTTTCCTTGTTGCGCCTGCTTGCGGCTACGTCTCTGTCAACCGGAACGACTCCCTAAGCGCCCGCCACTCGAAACAGGATCTCGAAAAGCTTCGCGACAGCGACCTGGAGCTTTTGGGGCATGAGGGGGTCAGCCGGCACGAGCGCGGGGCCATCCTGAAACACTATCATTCTATCGATGCCAGGATCCAATGGCTCAATGTCATCGACGCCGTTAAAGGCAGAAGCATCCCCCGCTTTCTTGGAGCGGCCTTCCGGTCGAGACAGGCGGCCTTATTTGTGTCGGCAAGGCTTCGAGAGCAGTTGGTAATCCGCTCCTTGCGCCGGATGTCCATACGATAGCGGACCTGTGACCGCATTATGAGCCTACGTCGAAAATACAATCTAAATTAAGTTCCGCTTTATCCTTCGACAGAGCCTCGTATATAACATTTGCATGGACTCGATCATTAGCTTGAGTCTCTGCCTACGTAAAAACAAGTTGGCTTGACGGTTGCTATGAAACAGCCCACGGCGGGTCCAGAAAGACGATACAACGTCTCTAGCACTGGAGGATAGGCCACTTACGGCGCGGCGATGCAGAGAGAAAAGCGGATACTTTGAATCTTCGATCCCCTTTAATACGATACTGATATTCTTTGCGTCATTGAATTCGGGCCAAATATTTTTTGATATATTGTCCGGTTTATCTTCTACTATACAATAGTATTTCTGTATTGAATCGTATGTACTGACTATAAACGCGGCATAAGCAAAGAACTCTGTTATAAGTTCACCCCTGAGGACCTCAAAAAAAGGCTTGTTTCTTTTTTGTTCCAGCGTGCATATCAAATGACGAACAACGTTTGTGTACATTACATAGGGGGTAATCGTTTGATAAAAACATTGTACATATTTGTCTTCATTAAGATCAAATAACGAAAGAGACCTCGTAAGGAAGTCCTGCAAGGGATGACCTATATAGCTATGGCAACTCAAGTATGGCATACCGTTATCAGCATAGATAAACGATTTCGATATTGGGAAAACAAAATGATCTTTGGCATCCAAAACAATATACTGACTTGTTAGAACTTCCAAAGATATAGCAAGTTTTAATGCTTGCTGTGAGAACCACCCTTCCATATTTTTAAGGGAGCAAATGTCTTTTGCTAAAAAATAGTCAACAATGGACGAATGCCTTCCGTATGCACGCTTGAGTTTTTGAAAGTTATCCTTTCCAATTGGTTTTAGACAATTATCTATTATTATTATTTTATCGAAAAATCTGTCTGGAACGAACAGGTCAAAAGATCTTGCTTGCAAATTAATAAAATCTATATCTTTCTCGTGAAATATACTTACGACAGTAGAATTTGTTTTCATGAACTCACTCCTCCAGGGGGTAATTTTACAGTCCAGGTCACTAATGCCAGGAGCAGGTTTCGCCGCTTGGCGAGCCCGGCTTAGCAGTGACGCTAAGTTGGACAGTGGGCGAACTGCGGGCGCTCATCAGTCACGCAGCACGAGGAACCCCATGCTGCGCCGTTCGATGCGGAGCCGCGCGCCCTGCCTATTGGTGAGACCAAGTTCGCGCAACACCCGAGCATCGTTCGCGTCGGCCAGCGGGAAATACACCTGCTCTCCCCAGCCGATCAGCCTGCATGGATACGCGGCCACATCTTCAGTTGGCATGCCTGACGTTACAAGCGCCACTTCTGGCGAATTCAACGCTAGTCGATAAGAGAACGTACGAAAAGATTCTGCGGCGCCAGTTGCACCTTCGGCGGGCACATAGACACGCACCCGCGGATTCGCGCACCCCTCAACGCCGGCACGGGCGCCTGCGGCATCATAGGGCCATCTTCCCACCCATGTCATGCGACGCGCCACGGTTGGCGAGACAAACAGGGCGACCAAGAGGAACGCCGCCGCAAGACCCGCGCTCACACGCGCACGGACGGTCTGGGATTCGAACGCGCGCCACGCCATGAACATAGCCGTTAGCGTAAGCGCTGGCGATGCAATCGTGAGGTACCGCCCCACTACGACAGGTCGCCACGCCGAAACGAAGGCCGGCAGACCGAAGAACAGGATTGCGGTGAGTGCAAACAGAAGAGCATAAGGCCGCGTTCTAGGCATAAACATGCACAGCGCAACAGCGGACATCAGCAACCCAACGTTAGGCGTGAGTCCGGCTAGCAGCCGGTTCATGAACCAGAACTGCCCGAAGATCCATGCGGCACTGTGCGGAATCCAATTAAGGGAGTTCCCCGCACCGAAGATCACATCATGTGCGACAAGAATCCAAGTGGCGGTGATCGTGGTTGCCACGGCACCAATGACCAAGCCGAGCACAGCATCCTTGCGCGACGTTCGAAACGAGATCAGCGTGAGCGCGGCTCCAGTGCTGCCGGCGAATAATGCGCCGAAAAGATGCGCTGCCGATGCCAGTGCGCCAAGGACGCTGACGAGCACCAGATCATATTTGCGCGGTCCCGAGTTCAAGCCGGGTTAGCACAGCGGCGCTCAGCGCGAGGCAGGAAAACTGCGCGAACGCATACACACGGCCCTCGAGGCTGAAGGTAAGGACAGTGGGGATTGCGAGTGTAATCCCAATAGCCGCCAGCCCGAACCAGAACCGCCCCGCCCGGCCAAACAGCCAAAGCACGATGGCCGAAAAAACAATAATGGCGAACTGATTAACAACAGCGAGCGCCGCAGCGCCCTGGAGGCCGGCGAGCAACGCTGCGCGCACCAGCAGGTAGTACAAAGGCGTGTTGGTGTCTGCGAATAGGACGCCGGAGGGTGTGTGGAGATCAGCTGCATAGAGGCTGAAGTATTCGTCGTGCCAGAGTCCCCGCAGCGGCGCGATTTGCAACTCAAACGAGATATAGCATCCGAAACCCAATGCAAAGATTAAGCACGCGCCAATCCTGCCAACCATAGCCTGATCAACAGAACGCAGATTCGCTCCCATGGCCTCCTCTAGTTCAGCTGTCGATCTTGAAACCGGATCCCACCTTGCATCCGCCCGCAAGGCGCTCACGATCTTGAGAACAGAGCATCCGCTGGATGCCAAGTTCGTGCAGCGCTTTGCAACGGCTTTTATGGGCGCCCCGTGCCCGATTTTTTTCTCGATCCGCGCCGAAAGGCAGGCGTTGGAGCAGATGCGATGGAGAATCTCTCAAGCCTGCCGACTGATCCCTTTGCTTTTTTGTCTCTGCACCCCCCGAGGGCAAGTCGTCAATGCGGGATCGTCTTTATCGTGGAATAGGTGTAAGCCCCGTTCGCCGTCGTGCTTACAGCTCCATTGACAAGAGTAAGGAACTTGGAGATTTCGACCGCGTCGGCATTTGCCGCGTAGAGGATATCGCCATCTTGCATGTAGAAACCTCGCGCCACGAAGAAGCCCGACGGATCGCGAAGGTTGGCGCGGTAGATCGTAGGAATAGTCTGCTGATCCGGCGGGAACATGGAGACATCGATTCCGATCTGCTCCAGCAGCATCCGGTGCTCAAAGCGATAGATGAACACCAGCGCCGGATTGGCTTGCCCATCCACAAGGCCTCCAGCCCTACCGATCGCGTCGGTGAGCATGAGATGTTCTTGCCCAAAGACAAATTGGCTAAGCTGCCCGGAAGCGCCTAGGGACGTGAACGAGCGCCTCTGTTGATAAACATATAAGATGTCGCCAGGCTCGACATATATATTCTCTTTGGAATTGGTGACCAGGTTCATGAAAAATATGGTGGCCTCCCGTCCTTTCCGCTGCAGGGTCACGAATGTTTCGTAACCCGCGCTGGTGATGCCGCCAGCTCGCGACAAAACGTCGAGGACACGATCGCCGGCCGGATTGATATTGATCTTATTGCCACCCGACGTGGCCCCGACCTGACCGATCACTGTCACCTGAGAGGACATTTGATTGACGAGGGAGAGGATAACTCGCGGTTCGATGGCGCGGTTTGCAAGTTTGTCCTCAATGTCTTTTTGTATCGCTGGGATCGATCGCCCTTTTACCTTGGTCATTCCCGCGTAGGGGACTGAGATAAGACCGGTCTGATCGACAACCTGTGGCGGCATTTGCACAAAATTACCCGCGCGGGCTCCTGCCTGTGATGGTATGAACAGGCCGCCTGCCGCGGACTCAAATACAGTAACCTGAACTGTGTCGCCGACGCCAACTAGAATTTGAGCAGGAGCGCCGCTGCCCGTTCCGAAGCTACGGTATAAAGAACCAGGACCGATATCCGTTAAGACAGACAGCACCGCCGGAGAGACATCGACGAGCGCATAGTTAACCGCGAGAGTCTTCAGCGTCTCTCCCGTTATGGCTCCGTCCCTCACGTCCGTCCCCTGAGGACCGCTCGCCGGAAGAATTGCACATCCCCCAAGAGCAAGGCCGCCCCCCAGAACCGCGGCAACGACCGAGCGGTTCAAGACCCTTAAGTGCACGCCTATTACAGCAGATCTCATGACTTCAATCTCTCTAGTAGACGTTCTTGTTGGCAAGCAGAGCCGCCGCCGTTCGCAGTAATATCCAGACGTCGAGCGTTAAAGACCAGTTGTTGATGTACCAGATATCGTGTTCGACGCGGGCTTCCATGTCGCTGACGCGAGGCGTTTCGCCCCGGTGGCCGTTCACCTGAGCCCAGCCCGTCAATCCTGGCCGCATGTGCCGCCGCAGCGCATAATCCCGGATGAGCCGTTCGTAATAGTCATCATGCGAAATCGCATGCGGGCGCGGGCCAACGAGAGACATCTCGCCCCTGAGCACGTTGAAGAGTTGCGGGATCTCATCCAGACTGGTCGCCCGAAGAAAGCGCCCGACGCGGGTAACGCGCCGATCTGATTTTTCGGCTTGCCGGACCTGCGCGCCGTCTTCAAGAACCGTCATCGAACGAAACTTGAAGATGTTGAACTCTTCACCATTAAATCCCTGACGCCGCTGCCGGAAAATAACTGGACCTCGAGAGTCAACCTTTATTGCGAGCGCAACAAGAAGCATGATCGGGGAAGCCAGAACGATTGCGCAACCCGCAAGAATGATATCGATCCAGTGCTTGACCGTCTTCTCAACAAGCGAAAGAGGCGGCGTCTGGAATGTGAACCCGACATGGGATTCCCCCAGAGGAATAGGCCTTGAAAAGGCGCGGGAAATCCAATCGTCCGTCAGCAAAACTACGGGAAGCGGCGAGACCCGAAAGAGTGCTTCAAGCCCATGAAAGACGCTCAGCGTCCGGAAGGACGACGCAACAAAGATCGCCCCTACGTCTGACCCGCGCAAATCAGCAAGAAATGCCCGGATGGAATTTCCCAGCTGCTGCTCATCTGAATCAGCGGGGACAAAGCGTCTGTACGCTATCTCATAGCCCTGGGAGAGCGTTGAAGTCGTTTTACCGATATCGCCGATACAGAGGAGCGCTATGCGGCTTTGCACAATTTCACGGGATTCAGACAGTGAGGAAGCGATGGCGCGAACGGCAACGCGACCTGCTATCAGGACTGGCAATTCTATAATTGCAAGAGCAAAAGTGACGACCCTCGACAAATCCGCGCTTGCTTTCAGCGCGAACCCCGTAAAGGCCAGAAATCCCCAAGTCAGCGCCCAACTGAGCGCGACCCCCCTCATTTGACGGGTAATATCAAGCACAGCTTCTCTCTGATAAAGCTCCCGATAATCATTGCAGATGAAAAATATTATAGCAAATAACGTACCGACGGACCCATAGCGGAACAGCTCTTCTTCGTTTACGGAGGAAGAACCTTGATAAATCGCAATACCCGCAACAAAACCAAGCACGATGACGAAGAAATCAAACAAACACAGGCCCCAGGATAAATCGATCATTTCCTTGCGTGGCATTACAGCTGCGTCAGCAAGGCGTGACTGCATTGCGTGATCTGCCATAGAAGTCTCCACAAAAGTAAAATAAAAACTCTCAGCACATACGCCGCTCCAATCGACCAGCAGGGCGGTGAGAGCGGCAGCAAATCCACTGATCAAGCATAGCTAGCCAGTTACGCATGGATCGCTTTGCCGCGCTAGTCAGCGAGCAGGAGCGGCAGCTCTAGCTATGAAGCACGCACTCGTTTTTTAAGCAGGCCCACCAACAGGGCGAATACTAGCAGCTTAACAACCAACTAGCACTGATCGTGATCGCGATCAGATACTTAAGACCAACTACGGCGCCAAAGGCGCTATGCTTCGATAGACAATGCCCATGTCTACAACTCCCCACAATATTCAGTTGTCCAAGAATGCGGAAACACCTTCTTCCAGTTAATTGGTTAGCACCCGGGCTCTGCGGGATAAATATATTTATCTCCACCCACAAGTTCTTTTCAGTTTTTGTTGCCCAGCAGCCACACGGAAGGACCTGAACGGGAGGGCCAGCGTAGACCAAGCCACTGATTTAAAGAAGCAAGCTCAAGCACTCAACCAGAGCTTGTAACGCGATGTCCCGGTCTCAATTAATACAAAACTCGAATTTGCAACGATGCCACGCCGATTTCTATATATACTAATAGTTTATTGGCATCAGGACCATACTCGTTAAAATTGTTGGCGGTTGAAATGCGGTCGCTAACTGCGAAAGGACTCTCTCGCCGCGAGCTTACTTGGTCTGGGACTCACGATTGCGCAATCGATTGAGCCCTTCGGCGTTACACATGCCTCTAGGGCGTTCGCGCAGGGGTGGCATCGCAACCTGATCCTACCGGTGGTCGCCGATCACCGCCGCAAGCGCTCGCACGCTACGGCGCGCTTAGCGAGCGGCGTGCTACAGCTGAACTGCACCACGACCGGGGACGTGACCGACAATCGTTAAAGTCCACCGGCGCGGTCAGGGCGAAAAAAGGGGGGGTCAAACCAGGAGATTTTGGCGGGCTGATCGCTGACAAGGCCTTCGATTCAATCTGGATTGTCGAAAATCTCAGCAAACGCGGCGCGGAAATCGTTATCTCCCAGCATCCCCAGCGGCCCGAACCGGTTTGCGTTGACCTCGAGATCTACAAACGGCGGCAGTTGATCGAAGAATTTCTTCTGCAAACCCATATTTCTTCTGCAAACCCATAAAGTTCAAACGGATCGCATTGTCGCGCGCGCCATCCAGCTAGCGGCGGTGAACGCGGCGCAGGCGCCGGTCGCCGATCTGCGCGCGAATTTTATAGATGGTGCGGGCGGAGGGACTTGAACCCCCACGACTTGCGTCACTGGAACCTAAATCCAGCGCGTCTACCAATTCCGCCACGCCCGCTCGCGGCTCGCGGCATCTATATCACAGTTTGCGCGAGCATCCAGCGCTGTAAGCGCGCGGTTTCGTCTTGAGCGGCGCCAGCATCAACGGTTGCCCCGCCCGGCAAATGCGTCCATCTTAGAACAAACGAAACAACGCAAGAGCGCCCATGCCCCTCCCGTCCGGCTTTTCCGGCGTTAAGCCGTCCGTTTTGTCCGCTATCGGCAATACGCCGCTGATCCGCTTGCGGCGCGCCTCCGACGAGACGGGCTGCGAGATTTTGGGCAAGGCGGAGTTCTTGAACCCCGGCCAGTCCGTGAAGGATCGCGCCGCGCTGTTCATCGTGGAGGATGCGATCCGGCGGGGCGCGTTGCGCCCGGGCGGCGCCATCGTCGAAGGGACCGCCGGCAACACCGGCATCGGGCTGGCGCTGGTCGCAAACGCGATGGGCTACAAGACGGTGATCGTTATCCCGGAAACGCAAAGCAAGGAAAAGAAGGACGCGCTGCGCCTCATGGGCGCCGCGCTGGTCGAGGTTCCAGCCGTCCCTTACAAGAACCCCAACAATTACGTTAAATATTCCGCGCGGCTGGCGGCGGCGTTGAACGCCTCGGAGCCGCAGGGCGCCATCTGGGCCAACCAGTTCGACAACTTAGCCAACCGCCAGGGCCACATCGAAACGACGGCCGAAGAGATCTGGGCGCAGACCAGCGGCAAGGTGGATGGGTTCATTTGCTCGGTTGGGACGGGCGGCACGCTTGGCGGCGTTTCCATTGGGCTGAAGGCGAAGCGGGCGTCGATCGCGATTGGCGTCGCCGACCCGAGGGGTTCCGCGATCTACAGCTATTACGCGGAGGGCGAACTGAAGGCCGAGGGGTCGTCCATCACGGAAGGCATCGGCCAGGGCCGCATCACCGCGAACCTCGAAGGCGTCGCGGTCGATAGGGCCTATCGTATTCCCGATGACGAGGCGCTCGGCGAGGTCTATCGCCTGGCGTCGGAGGAGGGCCTGTGCCTTGGCGGTTCGAGCGGCGTCAATGTGGCCGGCGCGGTGCGCCTTGCGCGCGATCTCGGCCGGGGTCACACCATCGTAACCGTCCTTTGCGACTATGGGACGCGCTATCAATCCAAGATGTTCAATCCGCAGTTTCTGCGGGAGAGAAACCTGCCGGTTCCTGCGTGGCTTGAGGCTAGTCCTCTGCTGCCGAACGTCTTCGAGCAAGTTTAAGCGCTCGCGATTCTAGGGGATGTCATGACCGATTTGTCGTCGAAGTGGCTTGTTGAAACGGACTGGCTGCAACAGCATCTGGGGACGCCCGGCCTCGTCGTGCTGGACGCTTCCTGGACAATGCCCGGAGAGGCAAAGCAGGGTTACGACCATTATCGCGAGGCGCACGTTCCAGGCGCGCAGTTCTTCGACATCGAGGAACTATCGGATGCCTCGTCGCCCTATCCGCATATGCTGCCGCCGCCGGAGAAGTTCGCGTCGCGCATGCGCAAGATCGGGGTTGGCGACGGCATGAAGATCGTTGTCTATGACTGCAAGGGCATTTTCAGCGCGCCGCGCGCCTGGTGGATGTTTCGCGTCATGGGCCATGAGGATGTGGCGGTTCTGAACGGCGGTCTTAAGAAGTGGCGCGCCGAAAACCGGCCGGTGGAGGAAGGACCCGCGGGGCTGCGCTCCGAGCGCCACTTCACCGCGCGCAAGAATTCCGAGCTCGTTCGCGATGTCGCCGACGTGATGCGCGCGGTGGAATCGGGCCGCTCCCAGATTGTGGATGCGAGGTCGAAAGCACGCTTCGAAGGGAATGAGGTAGAGCTTCGTCCGGTCCCGCGTCTCGGGCACATGCCGGGCGCCCGCAACATCCATTATGGCTCCCTGCTTGCTGGCGACGGCGCGATGAAGCCTGCAGCGGAGTTGCGGGCGATCTTCCAAGGGGCCGGCGTCAACCCCGAGAAGCCTGTGATCGCGACCTGCGGCTCTGGCGTCACTGCCTGCATCCTCGCACTCGGCCTCGCTGTCCTCGGCAACGAATATGCATCCGTTTACGATGGCTCCTGGGCGGAATGGAGCTGCGTTCCGTCTGCGCCCGTAATCGCGGGCGCTTAAGGCGCGGGTACAAGGCGACGGCCGCCTGCGAAGCTCTTCGCAACAGCGCGATATTTGACGACTCGCTACTCCGCCGCGCTCTGGGCAGCGGGCTCGGGCGGCGCTACCTCCGTCCGGCGGACGGCCTGGGCCGTGCTGCTCCGCAGCAGCGGGAACATCGCCACCAGAGTCGCGAAAAGGAGCGCCAACTCGATGGAATAAACGGTTATGTAGCCGGTGGCGTCGCCGAGGGCGCCGGTCTGGCCGAAGGCGGCGACGACGTCCCGGATGATGCCGCCCAGCGCAATTGAGGCGCCCGCGGCCGTGGCTTGCACTGCTCCCCACGCGCCGAGCGCCAACCCCGTCTGATCTTTAGGCGCGAGGTTCATCGTGGCCGTCAGCGTGCCGTGCCCAAAAAGGCCGATTCCGAAGCCGATCAACCAAGTTCCCACGCCAAAAAGAGCGATCGACGCGATGGTGGGGGCCGTCGAGACGAAATTGGCGGCCATTATGACGCAGATGAACGCCGGGATGCCCACAAGCGTCCCATACAGCGCCATCCGGAAGGGATCGAAGCCTCTGCTTAGAATGCGGGATGCGAGCGCAAAGCCGAAAAGCCCGCCAATCGCCCAGGTAGCCGTCAGCATCGTTGTGTCGCTAACGTCCAACTTCAGGATCTGGCCGCCATAGGGTTCAAGCAGCGAATCCTCCATGCTGAACGCCATCGTTCCAAATCCGACGGCCAGCAGGCGCCGCATGGCATTTCCGCCTTGCGCGTAGACCGCCCAGGAATCCTTGAACAGCGGCCTCGGCTTGGCCTCTTCCGCCAATTCTTCGGGCGTCATGAGCCGTGCAGGCCGGCGCACCTCCTGCTTCCACAACGCAATTGTGTTCAGGATGAGGGTCGCGATTGCAGCTCCCGAGATCACGCCGATCAATTGCCCTACGGGAAGCTCGGGATAGTCCGGGTGGCGGAGCAGCCAGCTAAATAAAAGGGTGCTGACGATCATGCCGAATAGCAGCATGACATACATCAATCCAACCACCTTTGGCTGAGATTCCTTCGGCGCCAAGTCGGTGGCGAGCGCAAGGCCCACGGTTTGCACTGTATGCAAACCTGCGCCGACGATAAAAAAGGAAATGCCTGCCGCCATCTGCCCGAACAATGCGGGAACCTGCAATTCGCCTTTCCCTCCCAGGATCGCCACGGCGAATGGCATGATCGCAAGACCGGCAAACTGAGTAAGCGTGCCGTACCAGATGAAGGGAACTCGCTTCCATCCGAGCGCTGACCGGTGCGTGTCTGAGCGGAAGCCGATCAAGGCGCGGAAGGGCGCAAAGAAGAGCGGCAAAGACGCCATGATCGCGAACACGGAAGCGGGCACTTTGTATTCGACGATCATGACTCGGTTGAGCGTGCCGATCATGAGCACGAGCGCCATTCCGACCGAGACCTGAAAGAGTGAGAGGCGAAGCAATCTTGAGAGCGGCAGCTCGGGCGTCGCGGCGTCCGCGAACGGCAGAAAACGTGCGCCATGCTGAAACCAGAAATCTGTTACCCGGTGGCCAAGACTAGACATCGATTGAGCAACTCCAACAGAAAGTAGCCCTTCCGGGCCACGGGAACCTTCGCCGAATTCATGACCGGAATTTTGCGCGGCTTCCTAAAATGCGCGAAGAGCGCCGCTTGGAGCCTCTCCCCCTAGCACCGCTTGCCAACCTTGTGTCGGGTCGCAAACCATCGACCACTCAGCATGCTCTCGCCTTGGCTGCCCTTCTTGGGCGCCCTGCGTTTTCTACACCCAATCGCATGAACAAGAGAGCTCACACGATCGCCTGCGCGCCAGCGGCAGCTACTGACTCCGCGCAGGCTCGACTTCCGGCACGTGACGGCATGCTCTCCAGTGTCAAGCTGCCCGATCATGCATCACGCACCCTAAGGCGCAGATGCCGGAAGTTGACCGGTTTTCGTTTTTTAGCCCGCACAGAATAAAGGCCAAGACCCTTTAAGATCCAGGCCCACTGGCGGGCTATCGAAACGAAACTAAGCGCTCTTTACGACGCTTTCGATCTGAGCGGCTTTCTTGCCACCTTCCCAGTACTTGCTGAACCACGTCGTGTGGTTAATCAGAGCAGCATGCACCAGGATCGCGATCAGCGTGACCGTGCCGAGGAAGAGAGGAAGACCAATCTTCGGGGGAACGACCAACCAAATGCCAGCTTGTCCGTCAACATCAGCCATGTTCAATTCTCCTAGTTAGAGTGAGCGATTAGTGGAGCCAAGGGGAATAGACGTAAGCAAGGATGTGAGCGACGACCGCGATCGCGCCGAAAACGCGCGTGCCGTTGATCACATGGCCATGCAATTCCTCAGCTTCGGCCAAGGTCAAACCCGTCGGATAGACCTTATTTGGATCAGCCATAATGTACCTCCTTAAAGGACCTGCTAGGTTTTCGTGCTGAACCCGCACGTAGGTGCTCTCAAGCTGCTAGATCGAGCGGACGTCTTCTTAGTCGCAGCTTGAGTGTAAGCATATGCTGACATTTCAATGCGTCAACTCCATTTGACACATCTTTGCATTTTGGGTCAATATGACGCAAGGTTCCGTTTGGTAAAAAAATGCCGGTTTCAATCGCAGATGGAAACAATTGTATCGCGCCGCCATGTGCCGGCTCGCGCCAACGGCTGGGAAAAAACAGAAGCTGCCTTGTTGCTTGTTTCAAGACAAGCAACAAGCGAAAGGGGCCTGTGGAAAACCAATATAGAAGAATGTCGCCCGTTTGTCGACGCCGATCACCGCGGCGCTGGCGCTTAGCACTCTCGCTGACCGCGCGAAACCCGGTGCGCAATCCAGCTTCCTTGGAGTGTTGAGGAAAGCTTGAGCGCTGGTCCCACTTTGCTGGGTGCGGCGCCCGGCAAGAACATGAGGAGAGGCGCACCTCCAGGACAGGCAGAACGACACATTGCGGCTTTGCCTGCGAGCAGGTGGGAGGGTACTCTGCGCGCAGGCTTTGACCGACAAATCGATCTAATAGCGTCCTAGAGGCCTTTTATACCCGTTCACAGCGTTGCTTCCGCCGTGGCTCGGAAGGGTCTTTTGTCCAAGAAGCAATTTGCCGCCGCAATTGCGGCGGCGAATGCTTTACTTCACTGCCGGGGCAACTGAAGCGACCTTAGCGCCGCCTTCCCAATACTTCGGGAACCACTTCGTGTTGCTGATCAGAGCAGCATGCACGAGGACGGCGATCAGGGTAACTGTGCCAAGTAACAAAGGAAGACCGACGGCCGGCGAGACAACCAGCCACACGCCGTGTTCACCATCTGTATCAGCCATTTTCAGCTCTCCACGAGGTTATTAGTGCAGCCAGGGGGTCAAAGCATAGGCGAGGAAGTGCGCAAACACCGCCGCGGCGCCGAAAATGCGGGTGCCGTTGATGACGTGCGAGTGCAGCTCTTCGGCTTCCGCCAGCGTCAAGCCCGTCGGATAGACCTTATTTGGGTCAGCCATGGATGTAACTCCTTCAAGGATCCGGTTTATTCTGAGGTTTTTTTAAGGGCCGACGTAGCGGCTCTATAGCTCGACCATATTCGAGCCGGCGAATGTGTCAATGCTAATAGACAAAGCAAATCGGCTTTGTGTCAATCTGCCACAAGCGGGGGCTGAGGCAATATGCTGCAATTCTTAACAAAATTACAAGATGACGCCCGCTTGGCGAGTGGTTTTCTCGTTCGGCTGGCAGCAACGGGCATTATCTCACGTCTTCGTTGCAGACGTCGCGTCGTCCGGCGACGGCGCCGATCCTTTCCGCGCCTGAGAAGCGGCTCGTCGAGGCCTCAAGTTGAGTGATTAACTAGCGACGCGCCGCGTAACCCAAGACACGATCGCGAGCGCGACCTGCTGGAATGCGCCGTTCAAGGCATGGACGCCGGCTGAGGGGTCGTTGCTGGCGGCGGGCGAGCGAGCCTGAAAGCGCTTGCTGGTGATGACCGCGTTGTTCCTCTCGTCGACGAGCTTCACATAGAGGTCGACGACAGCTTCGGCGCCGCCCGCTGTCGTCTCTACCTGGAAGTCGCGGATCTCGATGGCGAGCGAAACATCGCCCGACACGCGATCCTGGTTCGTCAGGATTGCCTTGAATGCTCCGGAATTTGCGAAAGCCTCGACCAGTCTGGCCTGAAACAGGCGCGGCAACCGGTCGCCCCAGGCTACGCCGGAAAAGTAGGCGACGCGCCCGTTCTCGCCCTTGACGAGAATCTCTTCGGTATCGATTGTCTTGATGGCTACAGGCGGATAGATCGTAAGCTGCAGAGGCCGGCCGCCTTGTACCTTTCCCACAGCGGGCGCTTCCAAATCATACGTGGCAGGCGGCGGCCCGCCGGCGAGGCCGAAAGCGCAGCCGCCGAGCATCAAAGCTACCGCGATCGCGGATAACTCACCCCTTAGCTGCATCGTTCACCCCAGAAAGGCCGCCCGAACTACGCGTATCAAAAAAAGTCAGGCGCGACAAATTCTTGGGAGCGATTTTTTCCTGGCTAGTACTTTGGAGACTGTTGCCCGCCAAGCAAAAATCCGGTCGGGTTTCGCTCGACCTTCTGGACAACCCGGTCGAGGCTGTCTGCTAAGCGCCTGCTATCCTTCATAAAAAGCTCGAATTCCCGAAGCGAGCGTTCCGCCTGCTGCGTCAACTCGCCCGATTTATCGCCCAGCGACTTGTCGAGCTTCTCCGTCAGCTGACGAAAAGAAGTCGCAGCCTGTTGCACTTGAGACACAACGGAATCAGGGTGTTCCGAGGCTGCCCCGGCCAGGCGATCGACGGCGGCGTCCACCTTCACGCTGATCTCGTTCAGCCGCCCCGAAAGCGCGCGTACATCCTGAATGATGCTGGCGACGTCATCCTTGCGCTCCGTCAGCATCGTCGTGAACGTTTCCAGATTGGCGATCGTGCGCCGCAGCGAATCCTCGTTATTCGCGACAAGGTTGTTCAAACGAATGGCCAGCGCATTCGCCTGACCAGCCACATCGGCCATGCCCGAGAACATCGACCCCGACGACCCCGGATCGGCGTAAAGCACGGGGTATGTTTCGCCCGGCTTCGGCTCAAGAAGCGCTGCATCCGGCGTGCCGGGCGTAATCTCCATCGCGATGGATCCCGCCAACCCCTGCTGCGATATGCGGACGTGCGAGTTGACCCTTACCGGCGCATCGTCGCGGACGGCGATGAGCGCTCGCACCTTTCGCGTATCTTCAGGAATAAGCGCGATGGAGCGCACGGCGCCGAATCGGATGCCATTGAACAGAACGGGCGAGGACACCGTAAGCCCTTGAACGGAGCCGTCAAAGACGACGTAATAGTTCTTCCCCGAAGACCCCGAGGCGTCGTTCTTTATCCAATAGATGAAGCCCAGCAGCAGGCCGAGAAGGCCGAGGACGAAGACGCCAATAATGAGATGGTTGGCTCGTGTTTCCATGTTTTATGAAGCCCTCGCAATAAGCCGGCCGCGTGCGCCGCGGAAATACTCCTCGACCCAGGGATGGCCGGGGTCGCGGACAAGATCCGACGGCGCTCCCTCGCGCACGACATGCTTGTCCGCAAGCACGGCGACGCGGTCGCAGACGGTGAAGATGCTATCGAGGTCGTGAGTGATCATGTAAACGGTGAGGCCCAGCGTCTTCTGGAGATTGCGGATGAGGCGGTCGAACGCTGCTGCGGCGATCGGGTCGAGGCCGGAGGTGGGCTCATCGAGGAAGACGATGTCGGGATCGAGCGCGAGCGCGCGCGCCAGCCCGGCGCGTTTGCGCATCCCTCCCGAAAGTTCCGATGGTGCTTTATAGGCCGCGCTCGAGGGCAGGCCGACCATCGCGATTTTCAGCAGCGCGAGTTCGTCCATGATCTTCTGCGGCAGCTTGAGATGCTCCCGCATCGGCGTCTGCACGTTCTGAAGCACATTGAGCGACGAGAACAGCGCGCCGTCCTGGAAAAGCACGCCCCAGCGCCGTTCGACGCCGATTCGATCCTCGCTCGACAGTTCCTTGAAGGGCTTGCCGAAAACCTCGACGGTACCCGCCTCGAAGGGCAACAAACCAAGGATCGTCCGCAGGAGAACGGATTTCCCCGTGCCGGATCCGCCCGCAACCCCAAGGATCTCGCCTGTCGTCACATCGAGATCCAGGTTCTCGAAAACGACTTGCTGTCCAAAGCGCTTGGTGAGGCCGCGCACGCGAATGGCGCAGCGATCAGGTTGACCGGGTCCGGGCCGCTGCGGGGATAGGGGCGCGCCGGTCATCAAAAGCCGCTTGCCGATAAGAAAATTGCGAAAACCGCATCGAGCACGAGCACAAGAAAGATAGCTTTTACCACGGCGGTAGTGACCTGCGTTCCAACCAATTCCGCGCTCCCTTCCACGCTCATGCCTTCGAGGCACCCCACCAAGCCGATGACAAGAGCCGCGAACGGCGCCTTGATGAGCCCGACATACAAATACTTCATCGCCAAGGCGCTGTTCAGACGCTGCAAATAGATTGGCAGGTCGAGCGAGAGATAGAACTTCGCCATCATGGCGCCTCCCGCGAGGCACATCATGTCGGCGACGAAAACCAGAAGCGGCAGCGCCACGATCAGCGCAAGAATGCGCGGGAGAACAAGCGTTTCCATGGGATCGATGCCGAGCGTGCGCATGGCGTCGATCTCCTCGCGCATTTTCATGGTGCCGATTTGCGCCGTAAAGGCGGAAGCGGATCGCCCCGCTACCATGACCGCCGTAAGAATGATGCCGACCTCGCGCAGCGACAGGATGCCGAGCATATCGATGGACAGGTTCTCCGCCCCGAAAGAGCTGAGCTGGCGTGCGGATTGCTGGAGCAAAACGGCGCCGATGAGGAAGCAGACGAGCGAGATGATGGGAACGGCGTTCAGGCCGGTCTGCTGGATTTGATGAACGAACGACGTGCCGCGAAAACGCGCCGGCCGGACGCAGACGCGGCCAAGAGCAGCGGCGGTCGCGCCGAGAAAACTGGTGAGCCTGATTGCGTCGCGTCCGATCGCGGTCAGCGCGGAGACGAAAGCGGCCGCCGCTTCCGCGAACGGCTTGCGCGCTGGCGGCGCCTCGGCGGCCGTGCTCGCCGCCCGCGCCACCTCGTCCAGCAGAATGCGATGAGCTGGACTTTCATTGATGAAATCGGTCGCCCTGCCGCCAGCGCTGTTGCGCAAAGCGATGAGCGAGAGCGCGCCGGCCGTGTCGAGCAATTGGAGATCGCGCAGATCGATCTTGGAAGAGCGGCCCTCTAGCCGATCGACCGCAAATGCGGCTAGTACGTCCTGAACGTCCCGGAGGACCGCGAGCGTCCAGTCGCCAGACACAAGGATCCGCACCCCGCCATCTTCCATGATGGCCCGGCAGGCGGGTTGAATATTACGGTTCAAAGTCGAGGCGGTGCGATCAAACATCGAAGTTTTTGTTAACCACAAAGAAAAGCCATAGCTGGGTTTCGCGAAAAAGTCTGCGAAAACCTCCGCGATGGCTTCAGAAGTTTCCGACCGTTCTTGCCATTCAATAGCGCCCAGATCTTGGCGACGGCGATGCCGGAGACTTAGCAAGCGTTTGGAAAGGTTTACCCGCTACTCTTTCCTTCGATAACTTTTGCACGACCGGCGGCGAGTATGACCACCTTCTCCACGGCCCCCCTGTCCGAAGCTGACTATTACGCTCTTGAAGACGCGCTCCTTTCGACGGAAAAAGGCAGGCGTTTCCTCCGCATGTATGTTGACCGGAACCGCGGACTCGAGACTCTTCGGCTGCTTCGTTCGATCTCGCGGATGCATCGCGCGGCGCTTGGCGCGCCGGGCGTCACCTCGGAGGTATGCCGCGACCTGACTGGCGTTCTGAAGATCGTCGCTCATCGCCGCGACAAGGCCGCGACCTGTTTCGACGGCGCCGCCAGGGCGGAAAGCCTTATGGCCGGCCTGGAGGAGATCGAGGCCTGCGTCATGACTTTGATTGAGTTGATCGAGGAGAGAATGGCCGGCCCGCTCCATGAGGACGAGCCCGGCAACCCGTTGATCGGATCGCCGCTGTCCCCGGATCGAACGGCGAAGTTGTTCGGAGAGCTTTCCTCGTACTTCTCCGCGGAACCGCGCTAGCCCGCGCGCCTTGAAAACGCGGTCGTCCTAGCAGGGTGCTGAACAACCCGAATTTTAGACTCCATCCTTCGACAAGCTCAGGATGAGGCTCGAGTTTTATCAAAGCGTTACGCCTCATGGCGAGCCTGTCGAACCATGGGCGACTGCTTTTTCTCGCGGCGTGCTAGATGCGGGAGCGGAGAGCTGCTTCGCGGCGGAAATTTTATGTACCGGCGATGCCGCCCTTAATTCACAGCCTTGGTCGGCGACGCGGCCAATCTCAGCGCAAGCCACTCATAAGCCTGGGCGACATCCTCCAGCGCGTTTTTGAGCCAGATCTCATCCAAGGCTTTCGCGTGTGAGCGCGCTTCCTTAGCACGGCGCATGAGGTTATCTGGACGATAATGCTTAGAAGCCAAGTGACCCTCCATTGGATCGAGCGGTCAGCCTCGCAATTTCGGCGGCGCAAGAATTTGATCCATGTCAAGAAATGATAAAGTCCGGAAAGGAAAGCCACGCATGTGGCCGTAAGGCAACAGTCATAACCCACTGTTATTAAACATAAATCTTCTGTATCCGGCGCGGATCGCCGCGGGGCGCAATTCGCTGTTCTCAACAGCAGGACTGTACAAAACGCGCCGGAGCATGTTAGCTCTCAAAGAAGCAATTGTTGAGCGAGGGGAAAGAATGCGCACACTTGCTTTGTCCGGCTTCGCAGCCTTGGCAATTTCAATGATGGCGCCGGCAGCGGTCTGGGCTTGGTCCAGCGAGCCGGTCGCTCCCCAAAGCGCCGACGGCGCCAATCTTGCCGAATCGGATGATCCGCTGAAAACTCTGCAAGACAAGGTGGACTCCAAAGGCGGCCTGAACGCCGGCTCGCAAAGCGGGTTCTACTTCGGCGGCAGCGTCGGCGCACAGACATACAGCCCCTTCGGCTTGCGGTCGAATTCAAACGATGGCGGCGTGCCTTTCGGCTGGTCCCCGACGCCGGGGTTCCGCGGGCAGCCTAATTAGAGTTTCCGTCAGGTCAGGCGCGGTGGCGGACGCCCTCCAGGGTGCAAATTACATCGTTTCCGCAGCCTAGGTATTCGACGGAGGTGAACGACATCAGCCTCGATGTGGCGATGCCGCGGCCGTGTGGATGCGTGGCCCGCTCCGGGCTTATGTCGAGATACTGGCGCCAGTCGAAGCCAGCGCCCTGGTCCTTTATGCGGACGCGAATGGAGCGCTCATCGGAGTCGAAGCTCAGATACGCCCATTTTTCCTTGTTTTCCGAAAGCGCGAGCCGCCTGCCGATTTCCTCCCACAACCGGCCATCGAGAATGAGCTGCGTCTTCTCGGCGTAAGTGATGCCGAGATTGCCGTGCTCGACCGCGTTGATCAGCAACTCGTTGAGACCGTAGACGGCGGCCTCAGGCTCCGGAAAGCAATTCGCGATGAGAAAAGCGAGATTCCGGGCTTCCTCCAATGTGCGAAAGCGAAATCGCGATTGCTCCATAAGGCCCATCACGCGACGGTGCTGGCTGACCTCCTCGCGTAGCTTCCGTTTCAGCGCCGCGTCCTGAAGCGCCGCCCCGACGATAGCGAGAAGCATCTGATCTTCATACGGCTTCGTGAGATAGTAATAGACCCCGGCCTTGATCCCCTGAAGGATCTGATCGCGCGCGGTCGCCGCCGATTGCATGATCACCGGGATGTCGGCGAAGCGCCGGTCGCGCTTGACCCCTTTCAAAACCTCCATGCCGTTCAATCGGGGCATCATCCGATCGAGTACGATGGCGTCGATGTCTTCCACATCGTTCAAGAGCGTTAGAGCCGTGTCGCCATCATCCGCTTCGACAACATCGTACCCGCCCCCGGTCAGATATTCGGTGAGGATATCCCTGTTGAGCGCGTCGTCATCGACAGCGAGGATTTTCTTCCGCATTCCGTTTTCTCGAATGATGGATGGACGGCGTGGCTGGCTTCGTCGTTTGAATGCGGCGCATCCAAGCTCTTTTACCTGCAAGATAATCAGATATTGGAAAGGCTTCGCAACCAGCCGCCGTAGGATTTGCGGAAAGTTGGAACTGGTTGAGCTTCAGCCTGCGGCGACCAAAAGGGAATCGGATGCCCAGCCCACAGGCTCCTTTGGAATAAGGACATGGATAGCCGCTCCGCCCGACGCCGCCGCCGCGGCCCAGATCGCGCCGTTGTGCAAGTGGATGATCTCCCGGCATATCGCCAGCCCGAGGCCAGACCCGCCGGCGCCGCTTGTCTTGCTGCTTTGTTCGAATTTTTCGAAAACGATTTCCAATTCCGCTTCGGGAATCCCCACGCCTTCGTCCGAAAAGATGCAATGAAACGCCGGACCGCATTCGGGCAGGACGCTATCGGTTACGGTGACGTCGATGACGCCTCCCTTCGGCGAGAACTTGATCGCGTTGGACAAGAGGTTGATGAAAACTTGCGTCAGCCTTTCCTTGTCGAAGACGCCCCGCGGCTCCTCGCTTCGGCACTGGACGTGGAATTCGAGCTGCTTGGCTTCCAGAAGACAGCCGAGTTCCGCCTGAGATTGGCGGATCACTTGAATCAGGTCGCCCCGCGCCAGCCTCAACTCCAGCTTCCCAGATTCCAGCTTTGCGAGATCGAGAAGCGCATTCAACAATTCCAGGAGCCTCAACCCGGAAAGCTGGATGTTTGTGAGATATTTCTTGAGCTTGTCCGGTTCCGATGTGAGCGCCTTCTTGAGGCTCAAGTTCGTGTAGTTCAGGATCGCGTGCATTGGCGTCCTGAATTCATGACTCATATTCATGAGAAGCGATGTCTTCGCCTGGTTTGCCTGATCGGCTTGCTCCTTGGCCGATTTCAGCTCGACATTGATGCGCTGCAGCCGCATGCGCTCGACGTTCAGTTCCGCGCTTGTGGCCCGTAATTGCTGGTGGCGCCTCTGCAAATTCTCATTAGCGAGCACAAGCATGCGGCTTCCGTCGAAAAGGGCGATCTCACGCCGCACCCTGCGGGAAATCTCGCGGTTCAAGATCAGAGTCGTGGTCAGGCCTAAGAGGAGGATGCCCGCGCCCAGACCGGCGAGCATTGCCGCGCTGCGGTTCGCCACCGCAAAGACCTCCGATTCCTCGACGCCAACGATGACGACCAGCGGATCGCCCTTCAGCTTGCGCCAATGGAAGAACGCTTTCTGACCATTGAGGGGATTGACGCCGCGATAGGCGCCATCGCTTCCTGCCTGCGCGTCGACGATGGCCTTCATTCCGGAAATCGATTTGCCGATATGTTCGATGTCCGTTTTTTGCCACGCCCCGAAGGAGGCGCGGATCAAGCCGTCCGTACCTGCAAGGATCATCGTTCCGGTTTGCCCGAGATTGACCGCGCGATGAAGCGTCGTCAGGAATTCCGGCGAGAGGGAGAACACGATTATCCCGATAAGGCGCCCTTCCGCGTTCTCAATTCTATCGGCAACCTGGATCGTGGGTTGTCCTGAGATGCGCCCGATAACGGGTTTACCAATGAAGAGGCCCCTATGGACCCCTTCCATTTGAACTCGGATATGCTCGCGGCCGGAAAGGTCGATCGGCTCCGGGTCGTGCCTGAGCGAGGAGGCGACAAGCTTGCCTTCCGGACCTACGAAAGCGATTTGAGCCGTCGATGTCGCAAATTCCGGCACGTGTTTCGTCCATTCAACGAAATCGAACGCCGCTCCCTCCGCAGCGAGCCTCGGTTTCAGTAGGGCGATCGCTCCGCGCACGCTGTCCATGACGCGGCGAATTTGCTCTTCGAAGGCGCCGCTCAAATTTGCGATGTCGTTCCATGCGCGATCCTCGGCCCCCTCTCTTTGCTCGTTGGCCACCGACGCCAGCAGGAGAATCGTACCGAGCACGGTGATCGAGGCGAATACTGCGATGGCGTGCTTGAGCTTCCGGCCGGACCCCCGGATGAAACGCCGGTTACGAGGCTGTAGAGCGCGCAAAACTGCGCGTTTTTCCTGCTTCATTGGGCCCTCGCTCCGGGCCGGTTGGCGGCAAGCTTAAACTGGACCTATCTAAGGTAGAGTGCGTTTCCATTCAGTGAAGAAAGCGCCGGCCCCGCGAAAGCCGCTTCGGCGCCATGTCGCCCCCTTGCGCGTCCGGCGCGGGGCCATTAGGAAGGGGATGCGCGGGAGTGAGAGATGCGTATTCTTCGGCTCGTGGGAATAGCCCTGCTTCTTGGGGCCTTCGTGGCTTTGGCCTTCGACGGCGTTCGCATCTTGGCGAGCCCTGGGCAAGGCTTGCTGCTGACTTCCCTGTCAACTCACCTGAAAAGCGTCCCTCAGGGCCGCGAGACGTTGGAAAGTTTCTTCCTGAGCCATGCCCCGGCCTACCTCTGGGAGGGAATCGTCGAGCCGATGCTCGTGCTTCCGGTCTCGCTTCTCTTTGGCGCGTTTGGCGCCCTCATTTTTTTGGCGGGCTATCGGCGCCCCCCGCCCGAGATCGCCGGCGACTAGCGCGGCTACAGGAGGAGAAAGACGGCGCGTGCGCCAAGGATCGCAGTCAGCTAATCTTGAAACGAAAGCGTTGACCAGACCGCGCCGCTCGCTTATCTGCAATTCATGCCCAAACTGCCTATTATCACACTGCCAGACCCGATCCTGCGCAAGAAATCGACGCCCGTCGAAACTGTGGACGGCGAGGTGCAAAGCTTCGCGAGCGATATGCTTGAGACAATGTACGCGGCGCCGGGCATTGGCCTCGCCGCGGTGCAGCTTGGCGTTCTGCGCCGCATCATCGTGCTCGACACAGTCAAGGGCGATGACGCGCCGAAGAACCCCTTCGTGCTGATCAACCCGGAAATCCTGTCGTCGGGCGATACGCCGCGCGTGCACGAGGAAGGCTGCCTCTCCATCCCGCAAATGTACGCGGAGGTGGAGCGCCCGGCGCTTGTGCGCGTCCGTTACGTCGACCTCGAAGGCAAGCTGCAGGAGCGGGATTTCGCGGACCTGCAGGCGACCGTGGTCCAGCATGAGATCGATCATCTGGAAGGCATCCTATTCATCGATCACCTCTCCAGGCTGCGGCGAAACCTGCTCATCAGGAAATATCATAAGCTGCAGCGCGAGCGCGCCGCGGCGATAGAGCAGCTCTAATTCACCGAACTTTCGCCTAAAATCGGTTTTGTTCTCAGCGTATTGGCTGTCATAGCCACGGCGAAGCCTCCGCGCGGCGCAGCGCTTTACAAGCTCACAGCGGAAATAGAGGGGCGCGCCCATCCGTTAGGGATTTCGCAGGCGTCCGCGAAGGCGGGCCGGCGGTGCAAAGGAGGTTTTCATGCGGTTCTCCAGACGAGAGGCCTTAGGATTCAGCGCCGCCGCGGCGCTGGCCACGCTGGGACCGGCGCGCGAGGCGGGCGCGGCGTCGGCCTACGACATCGACACAGGCGTCGCCGCCGCGCTCGACCGGTTCCACCGTCGTGCCTATTGGTCGAGGGATATGGCGAAGAAAGCCGCCGGCATTCTCGTCTTTCCAACCATCGTCAAGGCGGGGTTCGGGTTCGGCGGGGAGTATGGCGAAGGCAGCTTGCTTGTGCGCGGGCAGCCTGCTGCTTACTACAATACGGTTTCCGCCTCCTTTGGCTTCCAATTCGGCGCTCAGGCGAGGTCGGTCATCATCATGTTCATGACGCCGGACGCGCTAGACGGATTCTACCGGAAGGACGGCTGGAAAATTGGGATCGATGGATCGGTGACCGTGATCGCCGTCGGCGCGGGCGGCGCCGTCGACACGAACACGTTGAACAGCCCGATCCTCGGCTTCATTTTCGATCAGAAAGGCCTGATGTACAATTTGACGCTCGAAGGCTCGAAAATCAGCCGCATCTCCCGATAAGAGGATCGGCCGTTTCGCTTGCGCCAAGCATCGCGCTTATCCCGCCGGCGCAATCCGCCTGCGCTTGAATTACTCTGGAGCCGAGATCGTTGGGAAGGAGCGGTCGCGCTCCGACATGAGCGTGACAGGCAAGGGCCACGCTATCGCAAGCTTGGGATCGAGCGCGTGCAGTCCCCCTTCCGACGCGGGGGCGTAGGGCGCATCGGTGAAATAGATGAGCTGACAATTCTCGCAAAGCGTCTGAAATCCGTGCGCGAATCCGCGAGGCGTCACCATCGTGAGGCCATTCTCCGCGCTCAAGAGCTGGCCATGCCATCGCAGGTAGGCCGGCGAGTCGGGACGCATATCCACCGCCACGTCGAACACCGCGCCTGAGATGCAGGAAACGACCTTCGTCTCCGCGTGGGGAGCGCGCTGGAAGTGCATTCCGCGAATGACGCCGGTTTGACGCGTCATCGAATGGCTGGCTTGGAAGGCTCCGCCGAAGAACAAGCCGGAAAGCTCTTCGGCGCAGAACAGCCGTGAGAAGAAGCCCCGTTCGTCTTGCAGTCGCTTCCGTTCGATCACAAAAAGATCCGGGATGGGGGTGGAATGCCGGGTGAAGTGCTGCAAGGCGGCCTCCTGCCAAGACTGTCGGTCGAAGTTCGCCGCAATCGACCTTATCGCCAAGCACAATTTTGGGTCGCGCCCTACCGCCTTCGACGCGGGAGGCGGTGGAGCTGGTTTTAGCGTTCCTGAGGATGAATGCCCCCGCACCGACGACACGCGACGCTTCAGAGCCTCGAACTCAGGACTTGCGCAATAAAAATCGAATACATCGAAGCTACGGCCGGGTTGCGACTTCAATGCCCGTTGCCTCTTTTGAGCAAGACTGACAACCAATTAGAATTCATAGTTGTATTACTCCAAACATAGGCTGACCACATCATCAAAGGTTGTGTGTCTTGTGAATTGATAACTGGAATTTCTGCTCACACCCGCCGAATTTATTGACTCTCCGTCAAGAATCGAAATCTCTTCTCAACTTGAGGTAGCGCTATCTCGGGCGGCGTGAGGCAGCTTGCACAGTGAGCGGGCGCAGCGGCGGCACGATTATTACGGCGCAACCAAGGCTGGCAATCCGCAGCTCGGAACCGGCGCCTGAAGCGCGGGAAAGCCTACGCTTACGCTTTCTTCGACTGGCGGCTGAACCTAGACGCCGCATCAAAATTTCCAGTCCCGCGTCGATCCGGTTCACGAAGACTCGGCGGGAAACAGGAGGACCTATGCAGCACAGACATTCGCTTCTCGCCGGCGCCGCAGCCATAGGCCTCACAGTCGCTGGAATTGGCAGCCCCATGGCAGGTCCGGACTATTACGGGCCAACGATTATCCCCGGCGCGCCGCCCTTTTTTTGGCAGGGATTTTACGTCGGCGGGAATCTTGGCGGAGTTTGGAGCAGCATTGACGGCGCCGGGTATCACGACCTGTACTTTCCCGGCATTGCTTCCTCCTTCCAACCGGGAGGTCTGACCGGCGCCGGCGCCTTTGGCGGCTTGCAACTGGGCTATAACTGGCAAACGGGCTGCTGCTATGTCGTTGGCATTGAAGCGGACATCGGCGACATGGACGCCGGGCTGAATACCCGCACCATAACCGTAGCGGGAACTGGCGGGGACTACGCCAGCTTCAAGACGAACGCCGACGCGGGCCTCTATGGCGATATAGCCGCGCGGGCCGGTTACAGTTGGGGCCACACCATCTTTTATGCGAAAGGCGGCTTCGCCTGGTTCGATCTCGGCTTGTCGGCGAGCGAAACGGTGGTTACCGCGTCGGGCACATCCCAATATGGGAACGGCGCCGGGAACGGCTTCTTGACAGGCTGGACCGCCGGCGCCGGATTTGAAACGATGATTAATCCAAACTGGAGCTGGAAAATCGAATACCAGTATTTCGACTTTTCGAACGGCAATGACGGCGGCTGCTGCTTCGATGGCGTTCACAATTTCCGCTTGATCAACGGCGACCTCACCATCAGCACCGTGAAAGTGGGCTTCAACTACATCTTCAATTATGCCCAGCCGGCGCTGAAATAGTCTGACGGGAGGAGGTAGTCATGTGTCGCCAGCGCCTGACCGCCCGGCGACGCGGCTTGTTGTTTCGAGCGCTGGGCGGTTCTGCCGGAAGCGCGGGTCGCAGGCGCCGGAAAAGATTCCGTTGGGACGCCGCGATCAAGGCCGCGGCGCCCCCACTCAAGGTCAATATTGGCGACTCGACGCCGCTCGACACGTCATCTTACGCACAGTCCGACGGGCCGCTACCGATTTAGCGGAACCTGCCGCACCGCCCTTGCGGAATGCAGGGCGTCGCGAAGCATTCGATTCAAGTCCGCGCCGGCGGCGCCGTTTTCGGCGGTGATCGACTCGACTTCCACGGCTGCCGAAAGCGCAGCCAATCGCAGGCGGAAATAGACCCGCACTCCGCCATGGCGGAATTTCATCGGCAGCGTGATGAGCGGCGGCTGGAACCAGCCCAGCTCTATCTCTCCGACTTCGGCAAGTTCCAGCGCTCCGGGCTTGAAATGGAGCTCGGCGGACGAATGAACGAGGCTTCTCAAGTTCGCCATTTGCCCGATGCGTATGAAGGCGGCGAAGTCGGCAGCGTCTATGAGACGAAGTTCGGAAGCCAAATCCTTCAAGCCCGCGCCAAGTGTTTTCTCCACCTCGGCGATGTCCTCGAGCGGGTCGTCGGCGGCTCTCTCAGCAAGAAGTGCGCGCCGTGATGTCATTGCAGCCACTTTCCCATCCGGATGGCGGAGATCGACTTGGTTTTGTGGAAGCGGCAACGCTCGATCTCCAGCAAAACGCCTTCAATCAGGCCCGGCGCGGTCGGCGCATAATCGGGATCTTCATGTGCGAACGCCGAAAAATCCTCGACAATTGAAAGCCAAAGCTTACGAAAGTCCGAAAGTACGCCCAGCAACTCATGTGAGGCGGAGGGTACATCTTGCGCCGCTTCGATCAGTTCGAGCGCATCGCAGAGCCTGCTCGGTTTGGGGGTACTCTGTGACGGAAGCTCCTCGCAGATCTCTGAGTAAGCGAACTGATACATGACCTAGTCTCCAGTTTGAACCGTAAGCGCCGCGCTTATCGCACGCGACGCTTATGCCAAGCGTGAGCCTCTGGGTTGCACGTAAAGATTTTGCGAACGGGAATTCGCGCGGCCCGATTCAGGCGGCGGCGCTTTTTGCCGCAGGCTCGGCCGGTGCGTCGACGATAGCGGCGCCGGGCAGGGTAATCGTCACCCGCAGCCCCCCGGCCGCCCGGTTGTGCAATGCGATGTCGCCGCCGTGGCTGCGCACAATAGAACGCGCGATAGCAAGACCGAGGCCGACGCCGCCCGTATCCATGTTGCGCGAATTTTCGAGGCGCACAAATGGGCTGAAGACGCGCTCCATCTCCTCGACAGGAATGCCTGGGCCGTCGTCCTCGACGATGACCGCAACGTCGCCGCGCCGGTACTCGACGAAGACGCGGGCCCGGCGCCCATAGGCGACCGCATTCTCCAGGATGTTTCGGAAAGCGCGCTTCAGCCCCAGGGGACGGCATCGAATGGTGAAGCTGCCCGGCTCCGCGCATTCGATAGGGGAGCCGGTATCGGCGAGGTCGGCGCAAACGGTGGAGATCAAGGCGCCGGCGTCCACCAGCCGGGTCTTTTCATGAGCGGCCTCCTCGCGCGCGAAGGAGAGCGTCGCCTCGGCCATCTCGAACATTTCTTCGAGAGTCTCCAGGATCTTCTGCCGGACCTCGTCGTCCTCGATGAATTCCGCGCGAAGCCTCAAGCTGGTGATCGGAGTTCTCAGGTCATGGCCAATGGCCGCAAGCATCTTGGTGCGATCGAGCACGAATCTGGAGAGCCTCTCCTGCATGTCGTTGAAGGCCCGGATCGTTTCCAGCACCTCCCGCGGGCCCTTCTCGGCAAGTCTTCCGCTAGATTCGCCTCGGCCGAGCGCGGCGGCGGCCTGGGCCAGCTCTTTCAGGGGCTGCGTCAGCCGGCTCAACACGAAAACGATGCCGACCGCGGAGATCGCCGCCATGGTGGCGAACTGAACGAGCAGCGGCAATGCGTGCGGCCCCATTAAACGCAGCGTAACGCCCACATTCAGCCACTGCCCGCTTTTCAGGGGCACCGAAACGTAGGCGTAAGGCGGCTTTGCCGGCTTCTCGCTGTCCGGGTGCGGCGGAATGAATGCCTGCTTGATCTCCTGCCATAGACCCAGGAACATGAGCCCGAAGTAAGACTCGTCGCCTTGCGGGGCCAGCAGCGTGACGTTGATCGAGGTTGCGCGCGCTCCAAAAACCTTGTCGGCCTCCTGCCGCATTCCTTCGCTCAGATCCTCATTTTTGCTGTGCGACAATGGCGCGGGGTCGACGGAGAATTTGAGCGCGGAGGAACTGGCCGACTTGAGAATATCCGGGTGTAAGTCTGCGGGCGTTTGTTCGATGACGTCGCCGACGGTGGAGATGCGCGTCAAGACATTGTGCAGCCACTCGCTCCTCATCCTCGATTTCTGATCGCTCAGGATGAACATGAAGCTCGCGGCTTGCGAGAGCGTGAGCCCCACAAGCATGAGCAGAATGAGCTGACCTTTCAGGCTTCGCTGCATCATAGCCGCTCGACCGACCCCACAAACTTATAGCCGCCGCCCCAAATCGTCTGGATGATCTTCGGGTCTTTGGGATCCTCCTCGATCTTGCGGCGCAGACGGCTGACCTGATTGTCGATGCTCCGGTCGAAGAGGTTCGCCGCCCGTCCCCTGGTGATGTCGAGGAGCTGATCGCGGGTCAGCACAATGTTTGGCCGGTGCAGGAAGGCTAACAAAAGGAGATATTCTCCGTA
This sequence comes from uncultured Alphaproteobacteria bacterium, assembly GCA_963748525.1. Taxonomy (GTDB): domain Bacteria; phylum Pseudomonadota; class Alphaproteobacteria; order Rhizobiales; family Rhodomicrobiaceae; genus Rhodomicrobium. The sequence goes on along the minus strand of CAVVJJ010000015.1, from coordinate 31,946 downwards.
GGAAAGGGGCGTTGCGACCTCCATTTCGTCGATCAGCTCGCGGCGATCCGCGTCGAACACGAATTGCCCGAATTTAAGTCTCTCTCCGGGAGGGGCTTCGCGGCTTTGCGGCATGCTTTGCGCCCGGCGGATGACGGCGCGGATGCGGGCGAGCAGCTCCCTCGGGTTGAACGGCTTCGTAACGTAGTCGTCGGCGCCCAATTCGAGGCCGATGATGCGATCGGTGTCCTCGGCGACCGCCGTAAGGAAGATGATGGGCGGCGCGGCGCCTTCCCTGAGAGTGCGGCACAGGGAGATGCCGTCCTCGCCCGGCATCATGATGTCGAGCACGATGAGATCGAAGGCCCCGGCCTTCAATTGCCGCCGCGCTTCGGCCGCATCTGCCGCCGTGGTCACGCGCATCCCATGCTTGACAAGGAACTTGGCGAGCAGATCGCGAATGTCCTTGTGATCGTCGACGACAAGAATATGAAGCGTGGTGTCCATCGCCTCTCCTACGGCCTATGTTTTAGAGCGCCCTTGCCACAGCGCAGCATGAATTATGTAATCTCATGTGGCGCGTGGCGCTTTCAACGCAAAATGCGACGCTCTTTTGTCCAAAGGCTGCGAGGTTCGCCGGCAGCTCAGGACTTGCGGCCAAGATTGAGTTGGGATAGTCCCCTTCGGCGCAGCGGCGCTCGCGATTTAATTTACGGCATGTTCCAAAGCCATGCCATCGATTATCGGCAGAGCAAGGGCGAGAATGATGTGCTTCGACAGGCCTTTGCCGAGATAGGTCTCCTGAGCCTCAACGATGGCGGTGCATATAAAACCGGTAAACGCATAAGTCGCGCGTAAAGGAAAATGTGCGAAAAAATGCCTGGAAGGGATGCGCCACATCGAATCGTGGCAGAGTCTCGGGGCGTCGGACGTTTTTGTTTGCGAATGGTGTCATAAAACCGAAGTATTTATACATTAGCGTCCGGCTCACGATTGTATTGCGGAACAAGAATTGTGAACGCTGGGTTAGTTCGAGCGCATTAAACGCCGAACCGAGAGCCGCGTGCGGGTAATCGTTGTAGAGTAAGCTAGGCAATCGTCAGCAACAGATTTGAAAAGACCGGGAAGGGTTTCGATGGAGCCGTTTGTTCTTGGCTGGCGCGAGTGGGTGGCTCTTCCGCAGCTTGGCTTGCCGGCGCTGAAGGCTAAGATCGACACCGGCGCAAAGACGTCCGCTTTGCATGCATTCTCGATCGAAACATTCGGGCCGATCGACGCGCCGCGCGTCCGTTTCGGCGTTCATCCCGTCGATTACCACGATGAGATCGAGGTCTGGTGCACGGCCAAGATCGTCGACCGGCGCCATGTGCGCAGCTCCAATGGCCAGGCTGAGCACCGCTACATCATTCACACCCCGATCCGCATCGGCGGCCGCGAGTGGCCGGTCGAAATCTCGCTCTCGAACCGCTATACGATGGCTCATCGCATGCTGCTTGGCCGCACAGCGCTCGAACCTCAATCGGCCACGATTCTGCCCTGGTCGGAATACCGGCAGGAGAAGCTGAGCTACGACGTCTATGCGAGCCAGCGCCTCGGCGCGCCTGTCAAGCGCTCGCTCCGCATCGCCCTTCTCACCATGGAGCCGGGCAATTTCTCGAACAGGCGGTTCATCGAGGAGGCGGAACGGCGCGATCACGTCATCGAGCCAATCAACACGCTGCGTTGCTATATGAACATCCGTTCGATCGCGAGCGCTGTGCATTACGAAGGCAAAGCCCTGCAAGATTTCGACTTCGTGATCCCGAGGATTGGCGCGTCCATCACGGCTTACGGCGCCGCCGTCGTACGCCAGTTTGAGATGACCGGCGCGCAAGTGCTCAATAACTCGCAGGCCATCGTGCAAAGCCGCGATAAGCTTTTCGCGCATCAGCTCATGGCCATGCACAAGCTGCCCATGCCGGACACGGCTTTCGCCAGTTCGCACCACGACACAGACGATCTTATCAAGATGGTGGGCGGCACGCCGCTCATTATCAAACTTCTGCAAAGCAGCCAGGGCAAGGGCGTGGTGCTGGCCGAAAACCGGAAATCGGCGGCATCGGTGATCGACGCTCTGCGCAATGCCGAGGCGAGCTTCCTCGTTCAGCAATTTGTGTCCGAGGCGGCGGGCCAAGACCTGCGCTGCCTTGTGCTCGACGGGAAGGTGGTGGCGGCCATGGTGCGGCGCGCGGGCGGCGACGAGTTTCGCGCCAACCTGCACAAGGGAGGGTTCGCGCTCGAAGCCAAGCTTTCGGCGGAGGAGCGCAAGATCGCCGTCAAGGCAGCCAACCGGCTGGGATTGAAATTTGCGGGCGTCGATATCTTGCGATCGTCGAAAGGCCCGCTGCTCCTGGAAGTGAACTCATCCCCGGGGCTCGAAGGCATCGAAAAGACCACCGGCGCCGACCTTGCCGGTCAGGTCCTCGACCATATTGAGCAGCGCACCTTTCGCGTCCGGCCGCGGCTGAAGAAGGCCGCGTAATGATCCGGCGCTCGTCAAGCTAGCGACGATTAGGCGTCCAACACCTCGGGCGCTGCGGGCACAAGCATTTTCCTGAAAATGTCGATGTTGCTTTTTCTGACTGGCCGGAACCGCTTGATATTGAAGGCGGGCTCGACGAGGCCGACGCAGAACCAGGCGGGTTCGTGCCAGATTTCTTGGAACATCAGGCCGACCGCTCCATCGCGGTCGCAGATGTCCCTGATGGTATAAATGCCGCCGAGTTTCGGGTAGGTGTGCACGGCCGCGCGCCATGTGGGCTCATTCGACCACTGGTCGCAAATGCAGATGACGTGCTGTCCGATGTGAAAGTCCATCCCGGTGCATAGCACGACCGAGGCCGGGAGGGAACTGGAGCGATAGGTCGGGAGCGTTGCTAAACCCGTCTTTACCTTGTGCGGATCGCCGCACACAGCCGCTTAGCCCCGGGCGGCCGACTGGGTCTCCCCGGTGTGCGCGATACGCAGATAGGCTGTTGACGGATTCTTCGGGCGCGCTCCTCGGAGCGGAAGAACTTCCCCGCCGGGGAAAGGGGATGAAATGCGGCTGGCGGGCGGCAGCCTTTTCCACAGCGAACGCTCGCCCCGTGGCGCTTCCCGCTTCTTATCGTTAAGAAAGTTAGTTACAATTTTCAGGCCCGATGGCGCGGCAGGCGCCTTTATACAGCCGCAACAATGGTCAAGCGTGGGCGCAATCGCGATTCTTCATGGCGGAGCGGGAGGTGGAATATGATACTGAAGCGCGTTTCTGCGGCGGCGAGCGTCATTCTGGCGGCCTTGGCTTTTTCGCCGGAGCATGCCGCGGCGAGTCCTTATGGCGGGAATCATTCTGGCCCGTCCTTCAGGCCATCCGTGCGCCCCAATTTCAATAACGGCGTACACAGATTCGGCCCCGCTAACGGCGTTCTCCACCATCCGCAGCTGAAGTACTCTGGCAAGCCCGGCTTCAAGCCCGATTTCAAGAACAAGCAGAACTTCGGCAATAAGTTCGGTCCGAATTTCAGAAACAATCCCGCGGTGCGCCGGGCGGCCTTCACTCATCCTAACGCTTTCTTCGGGAGAAACTGGGGCCACAGCGGATACTACCGCCCCTACGGTTTCTATCGCTGGTACGGCCCGGTGTTCTGGCCCTATTTCTGGGGCGACTACTTTTCCTTCGCATTCTGGCCCTACGATTATTACGACGTATACTGGGGCTACGGCCCGGACGTGATCGTGTGGGGCGCGTTCTATCCCCCTGGCGAATATGCCTATGACGGCGCCTATGCGCAGTCGAGCGTCAATGAGGGCGACATCTACCAGCCCTACCGGCGCCCCGCGCCCGCGTCCACGGAGCAGGCGCCCCCCACAAAGCCGAAAGCCGAAACCGTCGCTCAAACCTGCGCGGGCTTCGCTCCCGGCGTAAGCGACCTGCCGATCCAGCAGCTTGAAAAGACCATCATTGCAACGGAGGAGCAGCGCGCCGCCTTGGATGAACTCAAGGCCGCCACCATCCGCGCTTCAGAAATCCTGAAGCAATCCTGCTCGCCGGATACGCCGCTGACGCCGGTCTCGCGCCTCGACGCCATGCAGCGCCGCCTGCAGGCGATGGCGGACGCGAACGAAGCCGTGAAGGGTCCGCTCACGCATCTCTACAGCCTGCTCACCGAGGAGCAGAAGCAGCGCCTCGCCGCGTTCGCGGCCAAGGGCAAAGACAAGCAGCCCGCGCCGAAGAAGAGCATAAATATCGTCGAACTTTGCACGACCCAGGCGGGCTTCACGAAAGTGCCGGCCGAGCAGATTGCAAGCTCGATCGAACTCAACGACGCGCAGAAGGCGGAGCTTGAGAAGCTGAAGGACGCCTCGGCGCAGGCCTCGGAGACGCTGAAGGCGTCATGCCCGGCAAGCGTGCCCGAGACGGTCGACGGGCGGCTCGATGCGGCGCAGCAACGCGTGACGGCGCTGATCCAGGCGGTGGATACGGTGAAGCCCGCCGTGCGCGACTTCTACGCCTCGCTCACCGACGAGCAGAAGGCCGCGCTCAGCATCCAGTCGGGCCAGCAGCAGACCGCAAGCAACCGCGGGTAATAGTGCGGCGGCGGGTTCGCGCCCGCCGCCTGCCTCGCCGATGTAAGGTGGCTTACCGCATTGACGGCTTCGCACCGCAAAGATTGGGGCTGAAGGTCAAGCTGCCCATATGTTCTCGGAACGGCGAGGACGGATTTCGACCCCGAAGAGCCATTGGGTTGGTGAAGCAGCCGGGTTCGCTGAACTGTAGACTGACCCTCGGCGTGGCCAAAACAAACCGCCCCCCTCACCCCGCATAAAACTCCAAGACCGCGCGCGCCGTTTTCGGTAAGCTGGCGCGAAGCCAACCCCGGGGAACCCACATGCGCATTGCCCTCCTAGCGGACATCCACGCGAACCGGCAAGCCTTCGAAGCGTGCCTGCGAGATGCGGAGGCGCGCGGCGCAGAGCGCTATGTCCTGCTCGGCGATTATGTGGGCTACGGCGCCGATCCGGTTTACGCCGTCGACAAGGTCATGGAGCTGGTCAGCCGCGGCGCCATCGCGGTGCTAGGCAACCACGACGCAGGCGTGAACGATCCCAGCCTGCGCGTCAACAACGAGGCGCAATTCGTGATCGATTGGACGCGCAGCCAGCTCGGCATCGACGAGCGCCGCTTTCTCGCGGAGTTGCCGCTGACCGTCCCCGACCGCGACCGGCTCCTTGTGCATGGCGACGCCAGCGCACCCAGCAAATGGATCTACGTGCTCACCGTCGAGGAAGCCTCCCGCAGCCTGCGCTCCACGAAGGCGCAGGTCACCTTTTGCGGCCACACGCACAAGCCCGCGATTTTCAGCGTGACGACGGCGGCGAAGATGACGGCGTTCAGCCCCGTGACGGACGTGCCGGTGCCGCTGCATGGCCTGCGCCGCTGGCTGGTGGTGCTGGGCTCGGTCGGCCAGCCGCGCGACGGCAACCCCGCGGCGTCCTACGCCATATTCGACGACGTCAAGAAGGAGATCACCTTCATCCGCGCGCCCTACGACATCGAAGCCGCCGCCGGCGCGATCCGCAAGGCGCGCCTGCCGCTGTTCTTCGCCGAGCGCCTGTTCATGGGGAGATGACGGCGCAATGGCGAAGCCCTCGATAGAGCCTGGCGACGTTCTGGACGGCTTCGTCATGGAGGCGCTGATCCATCGCGGCGGCATGGCCAGGCTTTGGAGCGTGACGAAGACCGGCATCGAAATGCCGCTTCTCATGAAGGCGCCCTTGCTCGGCGAAGGACAGGACCCGGCGGCCATCGTCAGCTTCGAGATGGAGCAGATGATCATGCCGAGGCTTTCCGGGCCGCATGTTCCGCGCTTCGTCGCGGCGGGTGATTTCGCAGTCCACCCCTACATCGTCATGGAGCGGCTGCCGGGGAAATCGCTGCTGCCGCGCCTCGCGGATCTGCCGCTGCCCTATGACGAGGTCGCGGAACTCGGCTGGAGGATCGCTGCCGCGCTCGACGACATCCACCGCCAGCATGTGATCCACCTCGACATCAAGCCGAGCAACATCCTGTTCCGGCCCACTGGCGAGGCGGTTCTGATCGATTTTGGCCTGTCGCATCACCTGCAGCTCCCCGACCTCATGCAGGAGGAATTCCGCCTGCCCTATGGGACGGCGCCCTACATGGCGCCCGAGCAGCTCATGGGGGCACGCAACGACCCGCGCACGGACCAGTTTGCCCTGGGAGTGCTCCTCTACTTTTTCTCGACCGGCATCCGGCCCTTCGGCGAAAGCGAGCGCTTGGGCGTAATGAAAAAGCGGCTGTGGCGCGATCCAAAACCGCCGCGCCAGCATCGGAAGGACTACCCGATCTGGCTGCAGGAGATCGTGCTCCGTTGCCTGGAGGTGGAGCCGGCCTGGCGCTATCCGTCGGCGGCGCAGCTCGCCTTCGATCTTAGCCACCACGATCAGATCAAGCTCACCGCGCGGTCGGAGCGGCTTAAAGCAAACTCCTTCTGGGCACGCGTGAAGCGGCGCTTCAATACCGACCTTAAGGAGGAGTACAGGCCCCGCGAAGCCACGCTGCCCAGCGCCTCGGCGCCGATCATCGCGGTCGCGGTCGATACATCGGAAGGCGCGAGCGAAACCAACGACGCCGTCCGCGAGGCCGCCGCGCGCGCGCTCGCCTATTTGCCGTCGGCGCGGCTCGCCTGCGTGAATGTGCTGAAGCAGAGCTACATCGCAACGCGCGACACGGCGCTCGACGCCGAGGGGCACAACAAGCACGTGAACCGTCTGGTCGCCCTGAAGAATTGGGCCGCGCCGCTGAGGCTCGGCGAGGGCCGCATCACCTACCACGTGTTCGAGGCGATCGACCCCGCCTCCGCGATCCTGACCTATGCGGAGCAGAACAGGGTGGATCAGATCATCATCGGCGCGCGGCAGCGATCGTTGAGGCGCGCGCTGCTCGGCAGCGTGTCCGCCAAGATCGCCGCGGAGGCGAAATGCACCGTCACGGTCGTGCGGCCGCCTCGCTCGTCGCGGGCTGACCTCGCCGAGCCCACCGAAGAAGCGGCGCCCGAAAAGGCGCAAGCGTCTTAAAGAAGTTCTCATCCCCGAACGGCGCGTGCGCCGTTCCGGGATCGCACAAAATCGCAGCCGCGGCATGCGTCGCGCCCCCACCGGCGCGCGATGCTTCGAAGCGATAGCGTCACTCCTTTTTCGGAAGCAGCGCGTCGTCGATCTCCCGCGCGCGGATGGCGGCCGGCCGATCCTTGATCCTGTTCCAGTAGGCCTCGAACGCCGGGCGCTTTTCCAGTGCGCCAAACATCATCCCCCAGCCGATTTGCGCGCCAAGATAGAGATCGGCAGCGGAGAACTTGTCTCCGGCGAGATATTCGGCTCCCGATACCGCCTTTTCCAGCGCGTCCAGCACATATTGAAGCGAGCCGTAACCGACCATGACGCGCCTTTCGGCAGGCGGCTCGAAGCCGAGGCTCTTGTTGACGACGGCGCTATCCACGGGGCCCGCCCCGAAGAACAGCCAGCGGTAATAGTCCCCCCTGGCGCGGCTGCCGGGCTCGGGCGCCAGCCCCGCCTCAGGAAAGGCGTCCGCCAGATAGGCGCAGATCGCGCCGGTTTCCGTAATGATGGCGTCGCCATGGCGAAGGGCCGGAACCTTGCCCATCGGGTTGATGGCGAGGTATTCGGGCGACTTCATCGGCGGTCCGTATTCAACAAGCGTCGTGCGATAGGGCTGGCCAACCTCTTCGAGCATCCAGCGGGCAATGCGGCCGCGCGACATCGGATTGGTGTAGAAGACGAGTTCATCTTGCATCCCTGTTCTCCTCGTTCCGGTCCAAGGATATTCCACTAGCTTTGCTGCCGGGGCTTTCGCTAATCACCATCGGGTGAGGGGCGCTCGGATCGAGCTTGCGGTCGTCCCGCTTGAAATTTTTTGCGCGGCTGCTCGCCTTCCTGCGCCTGCGATCTGGAGAATGCTGCGCCGCATGCCTGCGAGCCGCCGCGAATTGGCGGGCCTTGATCCTCGCCTTTCTGACGCGCCGCTGCGTTTCAAGCCGCAACTGAAGCTTTTTGAATTCGCGCCGCTTTATCGAAAAATGCCGGCGCTGCTGACGCTTCAGACGCGCCGCGAAGTGTTTCGCGTCGCTGGCCTCCGTCTCTATCGCCGCCTCGCCGCGCCGCCTGTCTTTCAGCACGCGCATCCGAAACCGGCGGACGAAAATGCCGCCTTTATCCAGTTTCTCGACGCCGTCCTCGAACCCGGCCGGAGAATGGGTCTCTTGCGCGACCGCCTGCCCGATGCGCCCGCAAAGGAGCAAGCCGAGCAAGGCGCACGCAAGAAGCCGCCAGCGGCCATCTCCTGTCTCTTTGCGATGCACGTCGCATCCCCCTTTGCCTGGAACGGCGTACGTCATCGCCGCCGTCGCCTAATATTGTAAAGGCGCAACCGGACGTTTTCGTGTTGACAGCGATGCGCAAGCCGTTCATCGCCTAACCATGAGGCGCCGTCCGCTTCATATACCCAAACCACCTTGCAGACATCCCCTTCCGCCGACGCGAACCCACAGAGCGCGAACCATGATGCCGGGCTAGAGCGCCCCTGAATACCTAAGGAGCGAGGCGAGCGATGACCATGCCAATAATTTCCGCCGGCAGCCGCCGCATCGCCACCATTTCCGCAACGGTCGCACGCGCCTGGCCTAACCGCTACGATGTCGTCGTGTTTTTCGCACTCGGCGCGCTTTTCGTCGCCGTGGCTCACAGCGCAAAATCCATGCACCGCCCGCTGGAAGGGCTGGAAGTCAATCCCGTTTCGCTCGACATTCGCAACCTGCCCCAATATGCGCTGCTGACGACGCTTCGCATGTTCGCGGCGCTCGGCTTCTCGCTTCTATTCACTTTCATCGTCGCGCCGCTCGCGGCCAAGAGCAAGAAAGCCGAACGCGTCATCATTCCGGCGCTCGACATTTTGCAATCGGTGCCGGTGCTTGGCTTTCTCACCTTCACCGTGGTCTTTTTCTTGGGCCTTTTTCCAGGAAGCGAGCTTGGCGCCGAACTCGCGGCCGTCTTCGCGATTTTCACGAGCCAAGCCTGGAATATGACGTTCTCGTTCTACCAGTCGTTGAAGACCGTCCCCCGCGATTTGGAAGAGGTGACGGAGAGCTTCCAGCTCACGCCGTGGCAGCGCTTCTGGAAGCTCGAAGCGCCGTTCGCAACCCCCGGTCTCGTCTGGAACATGATGATGTCCATGTCGGGCGGCTGGTTCTTCGTTGTGGCGTCCGAGGCGATCTCGGTGGGCGACACGAAGATCGCCCTTCCAGGCATCGGCTCCTACCTCTCTCTTGCAATCGACCAGAAAAACATCGAGGCCGTGGCCTGGGCGGTCGGCGCCATGGCGGTCGTCATCGTGCTTTACGACCAGCTCATTTTCCGCCCCGTGGTCGCCTGGGCGGACAAGTTTCGCGTGGAGCTGGTGGCCGCGCAGGAAGCGCCGAAATCCTGGGTGCTCAACCTTCTGAGGCGTGCGCAGCTCGTCCAGTTCATCGGGGACCGGCTGGGCGGACTCGTCGATATGTTCAGCGGCAATGTCAGCAGCCTCTCGAAGCAGATCCCGCAGGCCAAGGTGAACGTGAGGGCGAGCGAGGCTTTGGAAGTTGGCTTTAATATTTCGCTGATCGGCACGGTGATCTGGGCCGGCTGGTCCGTGATATCCTATGTGAGCGCCACGCTCGACTGGCCCGACCTCATTGAGGCGTTGACTGACGGCCTCATAACCTTCTTGCGCGTCGTTGTGCTCATAGCCATTGCGAGCGTGATCTGGGTGCCCATTGGGGTCTATGTCGGGCTCCGCCCGGCGCTCGCGGAGCGCGTGCAGCCGCTCGCGCAGTTTCTCGCCGCCTTCCCCGCCAATGTTCTGTTTCCCTTCGTGGTTGTCGGGATCGCGGCCTACCATCTCAACCCCGATATCTGGCTCTCGCCCCTCATCGTGCTCGGCACGCAATGGTACATCCTGTTCAACGTGATCGCGGGCGCAAGCGTCTTTCCGAGCGACTTGAGCGAAGCCTCCACCATCTATCGCCTGAAGCGCTGGCAGTGGTGGCGGAAAGTAATCCTGCCCGGCATATTCCCGTATTATGTCACCGGCGCGCTGACGGCTTCCGGCGGCTCCTGGAACGCCAGCATCGTCGCCGAGGTAGTGAGTTGGGGCGACACCAAGCTCGAAGCGAGAGGCCTCGGCGCCTATATCGCCAATGCAACTGCGGCGGGGGATTTCCATCGCGTCGTGCTCGGTGTCGGCGTGATGTCAGTTTTTGTCGTCGCCATGAACCGCGGGCTATGGCGGCGGCTTTACGTCTTGGCCGACCGCCGCCTGCGGATCCAGTGATAGGAGAAAATCATGGGCGTAGCTACCGCTCGAAAAAATGACAGGCAGCCGCTCGTATCCGTGAAGCACGTCCGGCATTTCTATCGGCGCGGGGCGAGCGGCAATCTCCTCGTCCTCGATAATGTGGACCTGAACCTCTACAATAATGAGATCGTGGCGCTGCTCGGGAGGTCCGGCTCCGGCAAATCCACCTTGCTCCGGATCATTTCGGGGCTCATGCCTCCCACAGAAGGAGTCGTGGACATCGATGGCCAACCTGTCCACGGTCCCGCCAATGGCCTTGCCATGGTCTTCCAAAGCTTCGCGCTCTTTCCGTGGCTTACGGTCCTGGAGAATGTGGAGATTGGGCTGGAGGCGCAGGGCGTGCCGGCGCCGGAACGCCGCAAACGGGCGCTCGCCGCTATCGACCTTATCGGGCTCGACGGGTTCGAAACCGCTTATCCGAAGGAGCTTTCGGGCGGCATGCGCCAGCGCGTCGGGCTTGCTCGCGCCCTCGTCGTGAACCCCAAGGTGCTGCTTATGGATGAGCCGTTTTCCGCGCTCGATGTGCTGACCGCCGAAACGCTGCGCACTGACCTTCTCGATCTGTGGTGCGAAGGCCGCATGCCCATTCGCGCCATCCTGCTCATCACTCACAACATCGAAGAAGCGGTGCTGATGAGCGACCGCATCCTGGTCTTCGCTTCAAATCCAGGGCGCGTGATCGCGGAAATCAAGGTGAATCTGCCCCAGCCCCGCAATCGCGTCGATCCCGCCTTCCGTGCGCTCGTCGAAGACATCTACGCGCGCATGACCGCGAAGAGCGCCTCTACGCCGGCGCGGGAAGGGATATTCCCCGGAACGGGCATCAGCATGAGCCTTCCTTCGGTCTCGACGAACACGCTGGCCGAACTCGTCGAAACGCTGGCGGAGCCTCCGTTCGACGGCAAGGCAGACCTGCCGCTGCTGGCCGAGCGCGCGCAAATGGAGGTGGACGAGCTGTTCCACGCGGCGGAAACGCTGCAGCTCCTTCGCTTCGCGGAACTCGCGGAAGGCGACCTCAAGATCACCGACGCTGGCCGGCGCTTCGCCGGCGCGGGCGTTGACGAGCGCAAGGCGCAGTTCGCGCAGCATCTCGTGACCTATGTGCCGCTGGCCGCCCATATCAAGCACATCCTGGACGAGCGGCCGAGCCACCGCGCGCCGCTGATCCGCTTCAAGGACGAGCTTGAAGACAAGATGTCCGAGGAAGATGCGGAAACGACGCTGCATACAGTTATAAACTGGGCGCGCTACGCGGAGGTGCTTGCCTTCGACGGCGAGACCGGAATGATAAGCCTCGACAACCCAAGCTGAGGTCGGCCCGATGAGCATCCTTCGTCGCCCCGGAAATCACTTCAGCGCTTATCCGGGACCGTATCGTACTGGGAGCGTTGTATTTGCGACCCCGGATAAGGCGGCAGGCCGCCATTCCGGGATGACAACGCCAAACTCGCCAGCTCTCCGCCCATGATCGCGATCGAAGCGCGCGACATTACCAAGAGCTTCGGGGCCGCTCAGGTCCTGAAAGGCATTTCCCTTGCCGCAGAGCAGGGCGAAGTGATCTCGATCATTGGCGCTTCCGGGTCGGGCAAGAGCACTTTTCTTCGGTGCCTGAACCTCCTGGAAGTGCCGGATCGGGGCGAGATCATCGCTGGCGAGGAGCGTCTCAAGATCGAAGCGAACGGCAAGGGGCTTGACCCGAAGAAGGTTGAGCGCATCCGGCGGCGCGTCGCCATGGTCTTCCAGAGCTTCAATCTCTGGCATCACATGACGGTGGCGGGCAACGTCATCGAGGCGCCGATCCATGTCCACGGCCGGCCGCGCGGCGAGGCGATCGAAGAGGCGCACGCGCTCCTCGCCAAGGTCGGCCTCTCGCACCGCGCGAACGCCTATCCGAGCCAGCTTTCCGGCGGCGAGCAGCAAAGGGCGGCGATTGCTCGCGCGCTCGCCGTGCATCCAAGCGTGATCCTCTTCGACGAGCCGACGTCGGCGCTCGACCCCGAGCTTGTGGGCGAGGTGCTCTCCGTGATCCAGGGGCTCGCGGCTGAAGGGCGGACCATGATCATCGTCACGCACGAGATGGCGTTCGCGCGCGATGTCTCGACCCGCACGCTGTTCTTGTGCGAAGGCCGCATCGAAGAAGAGGGCGTCTCGACTGAGCTTTTCAATGCGCCGAATAGCCCTCGGCTTGAGCAATTCCTCGCATCGTTTCGGACGGGACGCTTTACGGGGGAAAAGCAGCGCGTTACCGTGCCGGGCAACGCTCAATAGATCTCCCGGCGACCCCCATGCTTCAGGCCCGATTTCCGCGCATACTCGCGTTTATCCTCGCGGCGCTTCTCCTGCCGCTCGCCGCGCCCGCCCAGCCGTTGAAACTGCGCATCGCGAGCGAAGGCACGAATCCGCCGTTCAGCGTCATCAACTCGAAGGGTGAGCTGGAAGGCTTCGACATCGACATCGCGAAGGCGCTGTGTGCGAAGATGGAGGCGGATTGCGAGATCGTCGCGCAGGATTGGGACGGCATCATTCCCGCGCTGCTCGCCAAGAAATATGACGCCATCGTCGCCTCGCTGAATGTCACCGTGGACCGCAAGAAGGTCGTTTCCTTCACCAAGCCCTATTACCGCTCGCCGAGCGTGTTCGTCGCGCGCAAGGGAACGGACTTGAAGGACGTGTCGCCCAAGGCGCTGATCGGCAAATCCATCGGCGTGCAGAGCGCGACGAACCACTCGGCCTATCTTGAGGACGTGTACGCCCGCTCGAACGTCCGGCTCTACAACACGGTCGCCGACGCCTATCGCGATCTGGCGGCGGGGCGCGTGGACTACGTGCTCTACGACAAGCTTGCGGTTTACGACTGGCTGAGGTCGACGGAAGGCGGTTGCTGCGAACTGGCGCCCACCGAGCTGGACGATCCGGCCTATTTCGGGTCCGGCGTGGCCATCGCGCTGCGCAAGGGCGACGACGCGCTCGCGCAGAAATTCAACGCCGCAATCGACGGCATCGTCACGGACGGCGCATACGCGAAGATCAACGCGAAGTATTTTCCGTTCCCGATTTTCTAGCCGCTTGCAGTTACACCCCGTCCAGCACTTTTGATAAAGGACAGCATGGAAAAGGACCGGCTTGCCGCTTTCAGCGACGGCGTCATCGCAATCATCATCACGATCATGGTCCTGGAGCTGAAAGTCCCGCACGGCGCGGGTTGGGCAGATTTGGCGGGCGTTTTGCCGGTGTTTCTCAGTTACGTTTTAAGCTTTGTCTACGTCGCCATCTACTGGAACAATCATCACCACCTGCTTTACACTGTAGATTCGGTTGACGGCCTCATGTTGTGGGCCAATATGCATCTCCTGTTCTGGCTTTCGCTCACGCCTTTTGCGACAGCCTGGATGGGCGAGAACCATTTCGCCGAGCTGCCAACGGCGGTTTATGGCGTCGCGCTGCTCATGCCCGCCATCGCTTACTATCTGCTTCAAAAGGCGATCCTCCGCCGGCAAGGCAGCAACTCCAAGCTCGCAAGGGCTCTCGGCCGGGATATCAAGGGTAAAATCTCGCCGGTTCTGTACGTGACGGCGATCGGGTTGTCGTTCGTTAATCCGCTTATAGCGGGCGCCATTTATGTGTCCGTCGCCATCATGTGGCTTATCCCCGACAGGCGTATCGAACGCGTGCTGACCAATTGACGGAAGGCCCATGGACGGCGCAATAATCCAGTGGGGACATGAGCTTGCGCTCGGCGCGGCGATGACGGTGGGGCTCGCGCTGGCCACGCTGCCGTTCGGGCTGGCGTTCGGGCTTGCGGCGGCGCTGGCGAAGGATTCGAAATCGGCGTGGGTGAGGGGCGCCGCCGAAGCGTACACCACTATTTTCCGCGGCCTGCCCGAGCTTCTGACGCTGCTCCTCATCTACTACGGCGCGCAAATCCTCATCCAGAACGCCGGCTTCGCCATCAACATCTCGCCCTTCGCCGCCGGTCTGATCGCGCTGTCGCTCGTTTTCGGCGCCTATTCCAGCGAAGTATTGCTTGCGGCGCTGCGCGGCGTGGAGCGCGGTCAGATCGAGGCGGCGCGCAGCTTCGGCATGACGCCCGCGCTGCTGTTCCGGCGGGTGAAGGCGCCGCAAATGCTGCGGCTTGCGCTGCCCGGCCTCGGCAACAACTGGCTCGTGCTGCTGAAGGACACCTCGCTCGTTTCGGTGATCGCGCTCGACGACCTCTTGCGCATGACGTCCCTCGCGGTGCAAAGCACGCGGAAGCCCTTCGAATTCTACGCCATCGCCTGCGCGCTTTACCTGGCGATGACGGCGGTCTCCACGCTTCTCATCGCCCGGGCCGAACGCGCCGCCGCCAAGGGATGGAGGCCGGCCGCATGATTCACTGGGATCTTTTCGAGCGCTTCGGCCCGCGTATGGCGGATGGCTTTCTCGTCACGCTGGAGCTTGCCATCGGCTCGGTGTTTCTCGGCCTCTTGGTGGCGATGCCCGTTGCGCTTGGCCGCGTGTTCGGCTCGCGTCCCTTGAGTGCGGCGCTGTTCGCGTACACCTATTTGTTTCGCGGCACGCCCATGCTGGCGCAGCTCTTTCTCATTTATTACGGATCGGCGCAGTTTCAGGCGGCTCTGTCCGCGGCCGGGCTGTGGTGGCTTTTTCGCGACCCGTTCTTCTGCTCGCTCCTCACCTTCACGCTGAACACGGGCGCCTATCAGGCCGAAATATTCGCGGGCGCGGTCCGCGCCGTGCCGCGCGGCCAGATCGAAGCCGCCCGCGCCGCCGCCATGACGCCCGCGCTTGCCGCGCGCCGCATTATCCTGCCGCAAGCCGCTCGCCTCGCGCTTCGGCCCTTCGGCAATGAACTGATCCTGATGGTGAAGGGCAGCGCGCTCGCCAGCGTCGTCACGGTCTACGATCTGCTCGCCACCGCGAAGCTCGCCTTCCAGCGAACTTACGATTTTCAGGCTTACATCGCCGCGGCGCTCGTCTACGTTCTCACGGTGGAAATTATCCGGCGGTTGTGGAACGCGCTCGACAAGCGGCTGAATCGCCACCTCGTGGGGGCGTAGCCGCAACGAGCTTGATGTTGCCGGGGAGGTAAAATAGAATTGGCCGGACCCGGGTGGGGCAGGGGTCCGGCCTTTCTGGGCACTTGAGAGGGAAATGATCGAAGCAATCCTTGGGCATGGATTGCATGGGATCACTAACTAGACACTTACGCATGCTCTCCAATGAGGTGAGCTATCGAGCTTGTTAACCGGCTGAGCTACAAGTTCGCGTTACGCTTGTGCCTCGTTATGAACACAACTACAGCGAGAGCTCCTCAAAGGCAACTATTTTCGGCCTTTTTTCGGGAAATTCGCCGTAAGGTTGCGAAAAGGTCACACGGGCCCCATGACGCAGCTTGCGCTTATCACCGGAGGCGCCGTCCGGATAGGCAAGGCGATCGCGCTTCGGCTGGCGAAGTCGGGCTTCTCCATCGCAATTCAATACAGAAATTCAAGGGAAGAAGCTGAGGCCGCCGCCGCCGCGGTCGCGGTCATGGGCGTGAAGGCGGCGTGCTTTAAGGCCGACCTCGCGGAACACGCAGAAGTTGAGCGCCTCATCCCTGAGGCGAACGCCGCCATGGGGTGCATCACCTGCCTCATCAATAACGCGTCCTATTTCTGCGACGACCGCGCGCAAACGCTCAACGAGGCGAGCTGGCGCGCGCACCTCGCCATCAATCTGACGGCGCCTGTATTCCTGGCTCAGGCCTTCACCGCGCAACTGCCCGCCAGCCGAACGGGAAACATCGTCAACATCATCGACCAGCGCGTGCTTCGGCCCAACCCCCTTTTCTTCTCCTACACTGTCAGCAAGTCCGCGCTCTTTGCCGCGACAAAAACCATGGCGCAGGCTTTCGCGCCGCGCATTCGCGTCAACGCCATCGGCCCCGGCCCCACGCTCAAGAGCGTCCATCAGAGCGAGGAGGACTTCGAGCACGAGCGCCAGTCCGTGCTCCTTGGCCATGGCACGACGCCGGACGAGATTGCCGAAGCCGTTGCCTTCATCCTCTCAGCGCCCGCCATGACAGGACAGATGATCGCGCTCGACGGCGGCCAGCATCTCCTGTGGCAAACCCCGGATATCCGCGCTAAATAGCGCTTCATGCCCGGAAATGAGGAAATCATCGAGGTCAGCTCCGGCGGCCTGCAACCGGACGGCGCAGAAGCCGCGCCGGAAACCGGGCCGCAAGTCATCGCCCGCTATGTGAAGCATTTGAAAAGCGGGCCCGGCGTCTATCGCATGATGGATAAGGCCGGCGAGGTCATCTATGTCGGCAAGGCGCGCAGCCTGAAGAACCGCGTTCAGAACTACACGCGGCTCGGGGGGCACACCAACCGCATCGGGGCGATGATCCGCTCGACCGCGTCCATGGAGTTCGTGAATACGGGCACGGAAGCCGAGGCGCTGCTCCTCGAAGCGAACCTCATCAAGCGCTTCAAGCCGCGCTACAATGTGTCGTTCCGCGACGACAAATCTTTCCCGTACATCGTTATCCGACGCGACCAGGAGGCGCCGCAGATCGCCAAGCATCGCGGCGCGCGCACGCTCACGGGCGATTATTTCGGCCCGTTCGCCAGCGCCGGCGCCGTAAACCGGACCATCAACACGCTGCAGCGCGCGTTTCTGCTGCGCACCTGCTCGGACAGCGTGTATGAAAGCCGCACGCGCCCCTGCCTCCTGTTCCAGATCAAGCGCTGCGCCGCGCCCTGCACGCGCGAGATCGAGCTTGAGGATTACGGCAAGCTCGTGGACGAGGCGATCGCGTTTCTCTCCGGCAAAAGCGACGCCGTGCAGCGCAAGCTGAACGCGATGATGGAGGAGGCGGCGGAGAAGCTCGAATTCGAGCGCGCCGCGAAATACCGCAATCGCCTTTGGGCGCTCGCCCATGTGCAGGCGCATCAGGGCATCAACCCCAGCGGCGTCGAGGAAGCCGACGTGTTCGCCATAGCGCAGGAAGGAGGGCAGACCTGCATCCAGGTCTTCTTCTTCCGCAACAACCAGAACTGGGGAAATCGCGCCTATTTTCCGCGCGCCGACCGCAGCTTGAGTGCGGCCGAAGTGCTTGGCTCGTTCATTTCTCAGTTCTACGACGACAAGATTGTGCCGCGTTGCGTGCTGCTTTCGGACGAAGTGCCGGAGCAGGCGCTGATCGCCGAAGCCCTGTCAACGAAGCTCGGGCGCAAGGTCGAGGTTGTGACGCCCAAACGCGGCGAGAAGCGCGAACTCGTCGAGCACGCGATCCAGAATGCGCGCGAAGCTCTCGGCCGCAAGCTTGCGGAAAGCACGAGCCAGGGCAAGCTGCTCGCGGGCCTCGCGACCGTCTTCGGGCTTGAGCGCCCGCCGCGCCGCATCGAGGTCTACGACAATTCGCACATCATGGGCGCGAACGCCGTCGGCGCGATGATCGTCGCCGGACCGGAAGGCTTCGTGAAAAACCAGTACCGCAAGTTCAACATAAGGTCCGCCGACCTCACGCCGGGCGACGACTTCGCGATGATGCGGGAGGTGCTGATGCGGCGGTTCAAGCGGCTCCTCAAAGAGCACGGTTTGCCCGCGGGCGAGTCCGCGCCGTTCGAAATAGAGAGTACGCCCTCACTCCAGCCCACTCCCGCGCAAGCTGGCCTTGGCGAGCTTGCTACTCTGGAGCGTCCGCTCGCGGATCCGGTCGCGATGAGCAGCGAACTCGCCAAGGCGGGTTTGGTGGGAGAGGGACAGGATGACAGGATGCAGCCTCTATGGTCATGGCCGGGCTTGACCCAGCCATCCAGCCAACCGGAGAAGCTGCCTGCCGACGAAATCGAAGAAGACGAGGACGAGGCGGAAGCCCTAGGCGGCGACGTCGGCGCATGGCCGGACCTCGTTCTGATCGACGGCGGCGCGGGCCAGCTTTCCGCCGCGCAGTCCGTGCTCGCGGAACTCGGCCTGCATGGCTTGCGCCTGGCGGGCATTGCCAAAGGTCCCGACCGCAACGCCGGCCGTGAACGCTTCTTCATGCCGGGAAAGCCTCCCTTCAGTCTGCCGCCGAACGATCCTGTCCTTTACTTTGTGCAGCGGCTGCGCGACGAGGCGCACCGCTTCGCCATCGGCTCGCACCGCGCCAAGCGCAAGAAGGCGATGAGCGAGAATTCGCTCGACGGCATCCCAGGGATCGGGCCGGCGCGAAAGCGCGCGCTCTTGAAGCACTTCGGCTCCGCAAAATCGGTGAGCCGTGCGGGGCTTTCGGATCTGCAGGCTGTGACCGGCGTCAGCGCGGCGATGGCGCAGCAGATTTACGACTATTTCCACGACCGCAAGTAGCGGCGCCGCTCTTCAAACAGTTAGCTACCAGGAGACTTGGCCGGAATCTAAAGCGCGGCTGGGCTCGCGATTCCAAAGGGAGATTGATATGATGAAAAATGCGGCTCGGTTCAGCATGGCGGCTGCGCTGTGCCTGGCGAGCGCTGGCGCCGGCGCTCGCGACCAGGAAGATGGCAAGAGTGCTTGCAGACACGATGTCTTCCGGCTCTGCCGCGACGCCATACCAAGCCAGGAAAGGATTGTGGCCTGCCTGAACAAGAAGAAAAGGCAGTTGAGCCCCGCTTGCCGCAGGATCATGTCCCGCTGATCGCAAAGGCGCTCGCGCGGCGAATCTGAAGCGCTTCGCATAATCTGAAATGACGATTTTTCCTCCAAACGGAGAAAAATAATCCGCCGAATCAGCTAGGCTTGCGCAAGCTTGCGCGAATTCCAAGACGCAGGACATTCCAGGAGGGAAAGACCGACATGTTGCAGAATGCGGCCCGGATAGCGGCGGCGGCAGCTTTTTGTGCGGCAAGCTTCGGCGCCATTGCGCAGGACGGCAAGACGCACCGCGGCACCAAGGAAGACCAGGACGCCTGCACGCCCGACGTTTTCCGCCTCTGCGGTTTCTACATCCCGAACGAGGACAAGATCGTCGTCTGCCTGAAACAGAATAAGAAGAGGCTGAGCCCAGCCTGCCGCAAGGTCATGTTCGACTGATCAAAATCGATCCTTGCGTCGCCTTAGCTCCTCGAAAACCTTCGCGTCGGCAACATCCGGCCCAAGCCCGAGGCTCCGCCGGATATTTGGGCTTTTCACCCGCAGAAACGGGTTTGTCTCAAGCTCCCTCGCCAATGTAACGGGAAGCGACGGTTCGCCCCGGCTTATCAAGGCGTCGACCTCGCTCTTGCGGTCGAGAAGCGCCGCGTTGTCCGGATCGACCGTCAGCGCGAACTTGATGTTCGCCTGCGTGTACTCATGCCCGCAATAAAGAAGCGTATCCGCGGGCAGCGCCATGATCTTCTCAAGCGAGCGCCACATCTCGGCGTGCCGCCCTTCCATCACGCGCCCGCAGCCGACCGAGAACAGCGCGTCGCCCGTGAAAGCTACGCCTCGGAGCCCGCCGGGGGCCGCGACCGCGTTCGGAATGTAATAGGTCACGCCCCCCGGCGTATGGCCGGGCGTCTGCAAGACTTGCACCTCGACGGACCCGAAAGTGAGGCGCTCGCCCTCCTCGATGGGAATATCGATGCCGGGGATATCGCGCTCTTCCTTTCCGGGCCCATATATCGTGCAATTGGTCTCCCGCTTCAGAGCCTCGTGACCCGCCACATGATCGTAATGATGATGCGTCGTGAAGATATGCGTCAGCGCCCAGCCCGCTTCGGCAAGCTCCTCGCGGATGACGCGCTCGTCGGGCGCGTCGATGGACGCCGTCACCCCGGTAGAGCTGTCGTGGATCAGAACGCCGAAATTATCGCTTCGGCAGCGGAACTGGCGGATTTCGAGCGGAGTCATGGCATCCCCTGGCGGCCGTTTGTCGAAACAGATTTAGGCGAAAGGCCGCAAGCATAAAATAGGAATTGAAGGCGATATTGACCGGCAATGTATGACGACGTTTCCCAGCTTCGGGATTTCTACGCCTCGCCGCTCGGCCAGCTCGCGCGCCGCATCATCGCGCGCCGCATTCGCGCCCGCTGGGACAATGTCTCCGGCATGGACGTGATCGGGCTTGGCTACGCTTCCCCGTTCTTGCGAATCTTCAACGGCGAGGCGCGCATGACGGCGGCGCTGATGCCCGCGCAGCAGGGCGTTGTGCAGTGGCCGCGCGAAGGGCCGTACCGGTCGGCGCTCGTGCCGCCGACGCAGCTTCCGATCCGGGACACATCGGTGGATTGCGTGCTCGTGGCGCACGGGCTGGAGCATGTGGAGGCGCGCCGCGCCTATCTGCGCGAAATCTGGCGCGTGCTGATGCCGCAAGGCCGCGTCATCATCGTGGCGCCGAACCGGCGCGGCGCCTGGTCGAAGTTCGAGTCCACGCCGTTCGGCCACGGGCGGCCCTATAGCGTGCGGCAGATCGAAAAGCTGCTGCGCGACGCGATGCTGGAGCCGGTTGGCGTGACGCCCTGTCTGTTCGCGCCGCCGTTCCAGGCGAAGGCGCTGCGCGCGGCGGCGCTGCCGTGGGAGCGGGTGGGCGCGCGGCTGTGGCCCGCCTTTGCGGGCGTGATCATCGTCGAGGCGATCAAGCAGGTCTATGCCGATGTGCGCGTCCCCGCGATGGCGCCGGTTTTTGCGCCGATTCCGGCGCTGCCCGGCCTCAGCCCCATCCGCCGCGCGCATGAGGCGGCCGCGTCCGATTAACCCTATTGGGTTCGTTTCGCAAAAAATGCCGCTTTTGCGGTATCATGATACCTCACATTGCGACTTTAGTAGAATAGCGCGATCCATCAGCGTTAATCGCGCTTGATGATGCCGGTCGCGACCGCCGACACGCTCAGCGCCCACACCCACGCCAAATCGCAATCCGGTCTCGCATTTCCTGCCGAGCGCATGCGCTGCTTGCATGCAAAGCCGCAGGTTGCTACCAAGCGCATGGGGCAGATAGTGGAGAGTGCATGCAACCGGCTGATGCGGGCCTGGCTTTGGTGACATGGCAGGGGTGGGGCGTCCTTTCGGTCATGGCGGCGTTGACCGCACTGCTGGCGACGATCCTTGCCTGGCTGCTGCCCTTTCCCGACCGCTCGCTGAGCAACCAGCTTGCGCACTACGAAGACCGCATGGCGCTGAAGGATCGCCTCGGCGCGGCGCCGCCCTTTCGCGCGTATCTGCTCACGGTGCGCCGCTTCAACGAATGGCTCCTGGAATGGTTCGGGCCGTCGTTCAGCGGCAAGGCGTTCGAGCGCTGCCTCGCCATCGCCTTCATCTTTCCGGTGGGTCTGCTTCTCCTCACGCTCGTAACCAACGGGATGACCGCGAGCCGGATCGCGCCCTGGCAAGTGGCTGTGTTCGGGGCTGCGTTCGCGATCATCGCCTATGTGATCGTGGCGGCGTTCCGTAATCTGTTGCGGCTGATCGAGCACGGCTGGATCGTGTTCGGCGGCGACCAGGACCTCGCGCAGACCATCGCGCGCGTGCTGCTCGGCGGCTTCGCCTTCATGGTGGCGTTCACCATCGCGTTTGCCATAGCGTCGGCGTTCTCAGGCCAGGTTTCGAATGCGGGCTCGGTGCTGGGCGCCATGGCGGGCGGCTTCGCGCTCGCTTTCGCGCTGGCGGTCGCATTCGCGCTCGCGGGCGCTACGCTGTTCTCGATCGTCATCGCCGTTCTCGCGGGGGCGGCGCTCGCCTTCGCCAGCGAATTCACCTTCCTCTTGTTCCTCTTCTTCATCCTGTTGCCGCTCATCAACGCCTCCATCGACTGGCTGTCCTGGGGCGCGACGCGCTTTTTGCTGAAGCAGGCTGGAAACGCGCAGCCCGATTTTGTGGGCGAGTTGAAGGTTGCGGGCGCCGCGCTTGGCTCGTTCGCCTCAGGAGCGCTTCTCATGGTGGCGCTCACGGCGCTGCTGCCGAACGCGCTTGAGGTCATGAACCTTGCCTTCGCATCGGCGAATCTGCCCCGTTTCAACTGGGAGGCCCTTCTGCATAAAGCGGAGGCCGCGCCATGGACCGACGGTCTCTTCGTCACGGGCATGCTGATGACGGCGATCGTGCCGGCCGCCGCGCACTTCACCGTCGGCCTGACCGGCGTGCTGGCGCGGCTGACGCCCGGCGCGCGGACCGCCGCGCACAGCATTTCCGATCATCCCGAGGCGCCCCTTTCCCTCAAGGAGCAGGCGCCCGTGAAGATCACGCTGATCCTGTCGCGCATGTGGTATCTGGTGGCCGCCGCCGTGACCGCCGGACTCATCGCAGGGGTGAGCGCGCTCATCTATCTCACGCATGCGCCCGTCGCGGAGTTCCTCGCCAATGTGGCGCTTTGCGCGACCTCCTGGAGCCACGGAAAGTGCGCGTGGTTTTGATCGCCTTACGTTCAGCGGCCTCTCGTTTTTGTGCGGCCCTGGCGTATTTTCAGCGACTTGGCTCGAACCTATCTCATTGCGGCACTGAATCGGAAAGGCCGCCGCCATGCATGGCCCGAAGCTGAGTCGCATCGTTATCGCTTTCCTTGCCCTGTTCACGGCTTTTGCCGGCGCGGCGCGCGCGGAGGAATCCACGCCGAATCCGCACATCGCTCATGCGAGAACCGGAGGCGGCGGCGACGCAGACTTCCACCTTCCGGCGGATAGCGTCACGGAGCACACCATCATTCTCGGCGGCCAACCGCTCAGCTACAAAGCGACGGCAGGGACTTTGCCGGTCTTCGGCGCCAAGGGCGAGATCGCGGCGAAGATCTTTTATGTCGCCTATGTGGCCGAGAACCGCGACAACCGCCCGGTAACCTTCGCCTTCAACGGCGGCCCCGGCGCCTCGGCCGCCTTCCTCCATCTGGGCGCGATCGGCCCGCGCATCGTCGCCTTCAGCGAAAACGGCGCCGAGCCCGTTCGCCCGGTTCAGCTTGCCGATAACGCCGATAGCTGGCTCGCCTTCACCGACCTCGTTTTCATCGATCCTGTCGGCACTGGCTACAGCCGGGCCGCGTCCGGCGAGGAGGGCGAGCATTCCTTTTGGGGCGTCGACAAGGACGCCGATTCCGTCGCCCAATTCGTGAGCCTTTATCTCGCGCGAAACGGACGGGAACTTGCGCCGGTCTATCTTGCCGGGGAGAGCTATGGCGGATTTCGCGCGGCGCTGCTTGCGGATCGCCTTCTCGCCAAGGGGCTTAACGTCAAGGGCGCGACGCTCATCTCGCCCGCGCTGGAATTCTCGATGCTGCGCGGCGACGACTTTCAGATCCTGCCGCTCGCCTTCGCGCTCCCGTCGCTGACCGCCGCTCACATCGAGATGCGCGATGGCCCGAAAGCGCCGCTCGACGCCGTCCGCGAAGCCGAAACCTACGCACGCACGACGTACCTGTTGCATATCGTGGAGGGCCTCCAGCGCGACGACGCCGTTGTGGCGAAGCTTAGCGAGTTCACGGGCCTCGACGCCGGCACGGTCGCGAAACATCACGGGCGCGTCCCGGTGGACCTGTTCTTCCGCGAATACGAACGGCGCAACGACCGCGCGCTGAGCCGCTACGACGCCACCGTGAGCGTTCCCGCGCCGCAGCCCGAAGACCATGAGCACTTCGATCCCATCCTCGACGGCGCTGTGACGGCGCTGCGCCCCGCCGCGATCAACTATCTGAGGCAGGGCCTGGGCTTCCGAACCGATATCGACTATCGCCTGCTCAATCGCAATGCGAGCGGGCATTGGGATTTCGGGACCAAGCCCAGCCGCCAGGGCTATGCCGGCTCGCTTGACGGTCTTGAAAAGGCGCGCATGCGCAACCGGGCGCTGAAGATCCTCATTGCCCACGGCTACACCGATCTCGTGACGCCGTACGACGTGTCGAAATATCTGGTTGGCCAGCTCCGGCCGATCGAAGGCGCCGCGCCGGTCGAGGTGCGCGTCTATCGCGGCGGCCACATGATGTATTTGCGGCCCGCCTCGCGCGCGGAACTCGCCCGCGACGCCCGCCGCCTCTATGAGGAAGCCGCGCCATAGTCTCGCGCGCTTATCACAATGCCGCTAGCCGGGCGGCTCCAGCCTTGCCCAGCGCGCTTCTCGCGCCAAGCTATTAGCTTGTTAAATCCGAGCTGGCGCGCTGGAGCGAGCATGATCACGCCGAAGATCCATCAAACGAGCGACGCGGTCGCTCTGCATTACAACGAGCTTGACGCCTTCTATCGCGAGATTTGGGGAAACCACGTTCACCACGGCTATTGGAAAACGGGCAGGGAATCGAGCGACGAAGCCGCGGAAGCCTTGGCCGGGCTGGTGGCGGAGCGGCTCGAACTGACCGCGGGCATGCGCGCCTGCGATATCGGCTGCGGCTATGGCGAGACGGCGCGGCTGTTCTCGTCGCGGTACTCTGTATCGCTGGAAGGGGTCACGATCTCGGAAAGCCAGTTCCGCGTCGCGGCGGAGAAGAAGGCGCCGGGCGTCTCGATTTCGCTGTGCGATTGGCTGCAAAACCCCTTCCCCGACCGCAGCTTCGACCGCGCCTACGCCATCGAAAGTTCGGAGCACATCGGCGACAAGCAGCGCTTCTTTTCCGAAGCCCATCGCGTGCTTCGCCCGGGCGGACGCCTCGTGGTTTGCGCGTGGCTCGCCAATAAAAACGCAAGCCGGTGGGAGAAACACGCCTTGCTGGAGCCGATTTGCCGTTACGGCCGCCTGCCAGGCATGGGGACGGAGGAGGATTACCAGGCGCTGGCCGAAGCCGCCGGCTTCGAGGCCGTCGCCTCCGACGACATCAGCGCCAAGGTCCGCCGCACCTGGTCGATCTGCATCCGCCGTTCGGTGGCAAAGCTCGCGAGCGACCGCCGCTACCGCGCTTTCCTTTTGGCGCCCGGCCCGCAAAACAAGGCCTTCGCGCTGACGCTGTTCCTGATCTTTGGCGCTTACGCCACGGGCGCCATGCGCTATTGCGTGCTGACCTATCGCAAGCCCCGCTAGCGGGCTGCTGAAAAGGCGGCGTTGCCCATGGCCTCATGGCGAGCTTGCCGAACCACGACAGGCTCGCCCTTATCGATCGCTCATCCTTCGAGACGCGCCTTTGGCGCTCCTCAGGAGAGGCTCCGAGAAGCGCCTTTTGGCGCTCCTCAGGATGAGGCTCCGAGACGGCGCCTGCAGCGCCTCCTCAGGATGAGGCTTCGAGACGGCGCTTGCAGCGCCTCCTCAGGATGAGGCTTCGAGACGGCGCCTCCAGCGCCTCCTCAGGCGAGGCTTCGAGACGGCGCCTCCAGCGCTTTCTCGGGATGAGGCTTCGAGACGCGCCTTTGGCGCTCCTCTGGATGAGGCTTAGCGGCTCAACCTTATCCCGGGAAGCGCTCGCCGAAGCCTCATCCTGAGGAGCCGCGCAGCGGCGTCTCGAAGGATGGAGCCACGCATTCCCGCTTTCAGAACACAACTCGTGGTTTTGCCGCCGCGACCGCTGTGCGAGGATGACCCACCGGGCTTTGTTGGATAACATGGCCCAGCCTCGCCTTTGCATTTGCGCTCCTTTTCATGCTCCGACACAAACCTTATCGCATCGGCAGATTTGTCCTCGTCGCCGCGGCCGCCCTTGTGGCGCTCGCGGCGGCGGGCGCCGCGCTTCTCTTCGAGCGCGCCATGCCGGACTATAGCGGCTCGGCCGCCCTGCCCGGACTCGCCGCCGAGGTTCGCGTCTACCGCGACCGCTGGGCCGTCCCGCATATATTCGCCGCCAGCGGCAACGACGCGGCGCGCGCGCTAGGCTACATTCACGCGAGCGAACGGCTGTTCCAGATGGAGATGCAGCGCCGCGCAGGGCAGGGGCGGCTTTCAGAAATGGCGGGCCAGGAGATGCTTGGCGTCGACAAGCTCATCCGCACGCTGGGGCTTTACCGGCTCGCCCAGTCGAGTTTCGCCGCCTTGTCGCCCGAGGCCCGAAGCTACATGGAAGCCTATGCCGGCGGCGTCAATGCGTGGCTCGCCTCGCATAAGACCCGGCTGCCTCCGGAACTCATTGCGATGGGCGTTGCGCCCGAGCCGTGGACGCCAGCCGATTCCATCGTGTGGGGCAAGCTGATGGCGCTCAAGCTCAGCGCCAATTACAGGCAGGAGATGCTGCGCGCGCGGCTGGCCGGCCGCCTGAGCGCAGAGCGCATGGAGACGCTTTTCCAGGAGATGCCCGGCCCCATTGCCATCGAGCCCGGCAGAAAGGCCGCGAGCAATGCGGAAAATGCTGGGAGGCGGGCTTCGCTTTCGGAGGCGGGGACGCCCCCGGCCCCTGCCAGCGCCCGCGCGCCCGGCGCCGCCAGCCCGGCCGCTTCCCTGTTCCCCTTCCTCGATGAGGGCGGCGCGTCGAACGAATGGGTCGTTGGCGGCCAGCATACCGCAAGCGGCAAGCCTATCCTCGCCAACGATCCGCATCTCGATTTCGAGGCCCCGATCCTATGGTATCTCGCCCGCATCGTGACGCCGGGCTGGAGCATCAAGGGCGCCAGCGTTCCGGGCCTGCCCGGCGTGCTGCTAGGCCAGAGCGATGCTATCGCCTGGGGCTTCACCACGACCGACAGCGACGTGCAGGACCTGTTCATCGAGACGCTCGATCCCAACGACGCCAATCGCTACCTCACGCCGGAAGGTTCTGCCGAGTTCGAGACGCGCCGCGAGATCATCCATGTCAAGGGGCAGCCGGATGTCGTCCTCCCCATACGCGCCACGCGGCATGGCCCGGTTCTTTCCGACATCGATCCCGAGATGCGGAAGCTCGCGGGGCCGGGAAAGGTCCTGGCGCTGGCGTTCACGGGGCTTGGCGCGGCGGACACGACGACGGAAGCCTTGCTGCGGCTGAGCCGGGCCCGCGGGCAGGACGACGTTGTCGATGCGCTGAAAGCCTACCAGGGGCCGCCGCAAAACATCGTCTACGCGGATCGGGCCGGGCATATCGGATTCGTCAATCCGGGCCTTGTGCCCATCCGCAAGTCCGGCGACGGGCGCATGCCCGCCGACGGCGCGTCGGGCGCCTTCGACTGGATCGGCATGGCCCCTTACGATCGCCTGCCGCAACTGCGCGATCCACCGGCCGGCTTTATCTTCAACGCCAACAACGCCGTCGTTCCGCGCGATTATTCGCCAAACCTCGGCTCCGATTGGGCGGAGCCGTTCCGCGCCCTTCGTATTCAAGAGTTCATGGATGACGGCGCCTCGCACACGCTCGACGCTTCCGCGCGCATGCAGGTCGACCACCTCTCGCTTGCCGCGAAGGATTTGCTGCCCGCGCTCCTGGCCACGGCACCGGCGACGCAACAGGCGAAGGAGGCGCTGGCCCTGCTTCAGAAGTGGGACGCCGTCATGGACAAGGATCGGGCCGAACCGCTGATTTTCGAGGCGTGGCTGTCTCGTATGCGCCGCCTGCTTCTGGTCGAAAAGATAGGCGATTCTATCAAGGAAAAGGGGCCGTTCGCCGCCGCGACCATCTCAGCCATCCTTAAGAGCCACGCCGCCGAATGGTGCGGAGCGGACGACCCCGACTGCGCCCGCGTGAAGGCGGACGCCCTCAATCAAGCTCTGGCGATGCTGAACGCGCGTCAAGGCGGGGATATGAAAGCGTGGCGCTGGGGGCGGGAGAACGTCGCCACCTTCCGCCACGCCTTCTATAGCCACATTCCGCTGCTCGACCGGCTGTCGGAAATCCGGATGGAAACCAGCGGCGACTATTACACGCTCGACTGCGGCGGCGGGAATGGCAAGGATGCCAGCGCTCCGTTTGCGCGCACGCACGGCCCCGGCTATCGCGGCATCTACGATCTCGGCGATCCGGACGCCTCGCGTTTCATCATCGCGACAGGGGAATCCGGCCACATCTTTTCGCGCCACTATGCAGACCTCGCCCCGCTTTGGCTTGAGGGGCGCTCCATCGCGCTGACCGGCACGGAGGACGATCTTAAGCGCGCAGGGCGCCGACATTCTCCGTCTCGAACCTTGATCAGCGCCGGAAAATGAACGAAGCGGGATCGGCGCGCTTTTCCCAGCGAGCCCGTTCCAGCTCCGGCGTATCGGTGATCTCCCTTGGATAGCCCAG
Organism: uncultured Alphaproteobacteria bacterium; assembly: GCA_963748525.1. GTDB lineage: Bacteria > Pseudomonadota > Alphaproteobacteria > Rhizobiales > Rhodomicrobiaceae > Rhodomicrobium. The sequence continues at coordinate 3,513 of CAVVJJ010000015.1, read as the reverse complement.
GCAGAAATAGCCGATAAAGCGCCAATGCTCAGGCACATCGAGGTCGCGTGCGATAGGCGCCGGATCGAGGATCGAGACCCAGCCCAAGCCGACGCCTTCGGCACGCGCGGCGAGCCAGAGGATATTGATCGCCGCAACTACAGAATAGGCGAGCGTCTCGGGCATGGTCCGGCGGCCAAGCGCGCGCCCCTGAACCGGATCGGAATCGGCAAACGCCGCGATCTGGACGGGCGCCTCGTTTAGCCCTTCCAATTTGAGAGCGGCGTAGCGCGAAGCGGTTTCCGCGCTGTAGGATGCAAGGGCCTCCGCGTTGGACGCCGCGAAATTGTCGCGAATGCGCTGGCGCCTCGCCGGGTCCTCGACCAGCACGAAGCGCCACGGCTCGCTCAGGCCCACGGAAGGCGCGAGGCAGGCGAGCCGCAAGAGACGCTCCACGATGTCGGGGCCAACCGGATCGGGACGAAACTTGCGCACGTCCCTCCTCCAGCGAATGAGGCCCTCAAGCTTCTCCCGAAACGCCGCGTCGAATTCCTGAGCGGTCATCGAAAGATCACTTCGTAAGCCGCCGAAGAAAGGGCGAGAGGTCGTAGCCCGCCCTGGCCGCGGTTTCCAAGATCTCCCGGGCCGGGAGCTTGCCTGCCTGGCTCATCCCCCAAAGCACGGCGCAACGCGTGCCGGAGCGGCAATAGGCGAGCGCGGGCTTCGGCAGGTCGCTCACAATCTGTCCGAAGGTCGCGGCGTCGCTGTCGCTGATCGCGGCCGGCGATACAGGCTGGTAGACGATCATTATGCCATGCTCGGCGGCGGCCTTCTCAATTGCGCCGTATGGCGTCTGGCCGGGCGCCTCGCCGTCGGGCCGGTTGCAGACCATGCCCTTGACGCCCTGGGCCGCGATGGCCGGTATATCGTCCACGGTGAGTTCCCCGGCCACCGCCAGCTCATCGGTCAGTGTGCGCAATTCCATGTCGCGATCCTTTCGCTCGGGCGGGCTGAGCGCAAAGGCGCGGCCGGGCGAGCTTGAACACCACTGTGCGCCCGTGTTTGGCGCACGCAAATGTTGAACGTAGCGACAATGCCGCTAGCATAAAAGCCATAAATTGCCTTACGTGTCCGTGATTGGACTGGCCGGAGCGCTACCCCATTTTACAGATCGGCATGAGGGTGCTAAATCCGCAAAGACTCCAAACAAGATCGGCGCGCTTGGCGCTAAAGGGTTTTCAAATGGCCATTATCCGGCAGAAGATGGGGCTTACGTTCGACGATGTGCTCTTGCAGCCGAGCCTGTCCGATGTGCTGCCGTCCGAAGTCGACGTCACGACCAACCTCACGAAAAGCATCAAGCTCAATATTCCGATTGCCGCCGCGGCCATGGACACCGTCACCGAAGGGCGGCTCGCCATCGCAATGGCGCAGGCCGGCGGCATCGGCGTCATCCACCGCAATCTGACGCCTGAAGAGCAGGCTCAACAAATCCGGCAGGTGAAGAAGTTCGAATCCGGCATGGTGGTCAATCCGGTCACGATTTCGCCGAACGCGACGCTGAAAGACGCGTTCACCTTGATGAAGGCCCACAAAATCTCCGGCATCCCGGTTGTGGAAAGCTCGAACGGCGGCAAGCAGGGCAAACTCGTCGGCGTGCTCACAAACCGCGATGTGCGCTTCGCCACCGATCCCAGTCAGCCAGTCCATGAGCTGATGACGAAGAACAACCTCATCACGGTCAAGGAGACCATCGAGCGAGACGAGGCGCGGCGCCTCTTGCACAAGCATCGCATCGAAAAACTGCTCGTAGTGGACGACAATTACCATTGCATCGGGCTTATCACCGTGAAGGACATGGAGAAGGCCGAGCAGCATCCCCTGGCCTGCAAGGACGAGCAGGGCCGCCTCCGGGTCGCCGCGGCGACGTCCGTTGGCGAGGACGGCTACAAACGCAGCGAGCTTATCATGGACGCCGGCGCGGACCTGGTCGTGGTGGACACCGCGCACGGCCACTCCCAGCGCGTCCTCGACGCGGTGCGCCGTATCAAGCGCGCGTCCAACAGGATTCAGGTGATCGCCGGCAATGTGGCGACCGCCGAAGGCACTCTCGCGCTCATCGATGCGGGCGCGGACGCCGTCAAGATCGGCATTGGCCCCGGCTCCATTTGCACCACCCGCGTCGTCGCTGGCGTGGGCGTGCCTCAACTGACGGCTGTGATGGAGGCAGCGGAGGCGGCCGCGCGCCATGGCGTGCCCGTCATCGCGGATGGCGGCCTGAAATATTCGGGCGACATCGCGAAGGCTCTTGCCGGCGGCGCCGCCTGCGTCATGGTCGGCTCGCTGCTGGCGGGAACGGACGAAAGCCCCGGCGAGGTCTATCTTTACCAGGGCCGCTCTTACAAATCTTATCGCGGCATGGGATCGCTCGGCGCCATGGCGCGCGGCTCCGCCGACCGCTATTTCCAAAGCGAGGTTACGGAGCCCCTGAAGCTCGTGCCCGAAGGCATCGAAGGGCAGGTGCCCTACAAGGGGCCGGCGTCGAGCGTGCTGCACCAGCTTGTCGGCGGTTTGCGCGCCGCAATGGGCTACACCGGCGCCCGCTCCATCGCCGAACTTCACGCAAAGGCTGAATTCGTGCGGATTACGAACGCTGGCCTGCGCGAGAGTCATACGCATGACGTAACAATCACGCGGGAGTCGCCCAACTATCCCATCGGCAACGCATAGGATCGCGGCTTCCCATGCAGCCGGGCGCCAGGCTTCAGGCGGCGATTGAAATCCTGACCGAGATCGCGGAGCGCGGCCGAGCCGCTTCCGTGGCGCTGGCCGACTGGGGGCGTGCGCACCGTTTCGCGGGCGCCGCCGATCGCGCCTGGATCGGCAATCTCGTCTTCGACAGCCTGCGCCGGAAGCAATCGTTATCCTATTTGATGGGCGCCGACGCGCCTCGCGCCGTCGCCCTGTCGGCGCTGCGCCATTCCTGGACCATGTCTTCGCAAGAGATCGGCGGCCTTTGCAGCGGCGAGGGCTTCTCGCCTGCGCCGCTCACGCCGGATGAGGAAGCTGGCCTTGCCAACAGCGATCTAGCCCGCGCGCCGGCATGGGTTCAGGGCGATTATCCGGAGTGGCTTCACGACGCCTTTTCCGAGACTTTCGGCGAGCGCGCCATAGAGGAAGGACAGGCGCTTGCGGCGCGCGCGCCTATCGATCTCAGGGTCAACACGCTGAAAGCGACGCGGGAAAAGGTTCTTAAAGCATTCGCCCGGCAGGACGCGGCTGCAACGCCGTATTCGCCTGTCGGCGTCCGCTTGCCTCCGCGCGAGGGAGGAGCGCGCGCGCCGAATGTGGAAGCCGACCCAGCGCATGGCCGGGGCTGGTTCGAGATTCAGGACGAGGGAAGCCAGATCGCCGCGCTGCTGGCGGGCGCCGGGCCACGCATGCAAATCGCCGACATTTGCGCGGGCGCGGGCGGCAAGACGCTCGCCATGGCGGCGCGGATGCAGAACACCGGGCAGATTTACGCCTACGACG
>CAVVJJ010000014.1:0-79641 GCA_963748525.1 uncultured Alphaproteobacteria bacterium | reverse complement strand
GAGCGCGCGCGCCATGCCGAACAGTTTCAGGCGCTTGAGCTTTTCCTGCAGGTTCTGGTAATGCATTGGGTTCCTCTTTCAGGTTGGCTTGCGGATTAGTGGTAGTAGGCGGAGCCACGAACATTCTCGTGAGCGCCGGCGCCGGAACTGGCGGGCTCGCCGCCAAGAGCCATCCGGCCGCTCGCCGCCCGTTGAAGGGCGTGGGCGTAGGCGGATGCACGTTCGCGCACAGAGCCGCGCTCGCCGCCGTCTGCAGCGCTTCGGCGCCGAACTTCTCGCCGAGCGCGATCAGCCCGGCCACCTGGCGCGCGGCCTGTTCCGGATGATCGGCGGCGAGAAAGAGCCTGTCCGAAAGCGCCGTCAGCGCTCCGCCGATGGCCGCCGCCTTCTCGCGCACCGCCTCGGGCGTGAGCCGCGCCGCCGCGCGGTGCTGGGGCGGGCGATGGCCATAGAGGGTGACGGCCGGCCGCAGCACCCCGGGCTGCGGCCTGATCCTCGGATGCGAGGCGATGCGTTCGCCCTGGTGGAAGATGCCGATCAGGCTGGCTGTGCAATGCACATCGACCGCCTTGCCGATCAGCCCGAATGGCGCCGAATAGGCGACGCCATCGATACAAACGTGATAGTCGCTCCCGAGTTTGAAACGCCGCCAGCGGCCGATCTCGAAGGGTTCGCCGGGAAGCGTCTTCAGCTTCGGTTTCTCGTGTTCGGCGAACAGACTAGCGCGGGTCTGCGCGCCGCCGGCGCTCAACGGCCGATTGTTCAGGTCCGCGAGCATTTCCGCCATGGCGGCATTCAGCTCATCCAGGCCGAAGAAGGTGCGGTTCCGCAACGGCGCCAGCACCCATCGCTCGACCTGCTGCACTCCATTTTCCGCGAGCGGTTTATCCCGGGGATGGCGCACGCGGGCTGGGACGACGCCGATCCATAATGCCGCGCCAGCGCCAGATAAGACTGGTTCAAGACCGGATCGTAAAAGCTGGCGTGGGTGACGCCCGTCTTCAGATTGTCCGGCACGAGTTTGGGGACCGAGCCGCCCCAGGCGTTGAACATCCGCACATGACTGCCGAGCCAGTCTTCGGTGGTCTGTGTCCACGTCGCTTCCGCGTAGATGAGGGTCGAGAACGGCAGCGTACCGACGAAGATGCTGACTTGCCGTACGCCATCGGCCGTCGCCACCGGCATGGTCATGCCGGCGTAGTCGACCTCGCACATCTCCGCGGGCAAAAGCGTCCGCCGCATCCGCGGTTCCGGCGCCCCAAGATGCAGATGCTCCCGATAGCGCCGCCGGAACTGGCTGTAGCTGTAGCCGTCGGGATGCGAATCCCGGTACTCCTGCCACACCAGCAGCAGCGTCACCGCGGGCTTGCGCAACTCCGTGGCCGCCGCCGTCCAGTCCGGCTGAGGCCGCGACGGCGGCGGCTCGGGCGGCTTGAACAGCAGCGCCTCGATCTCCGCCTCGTTTTTGCTGGCGATGTCCTCGTAGCGCACACCGGCAGCTTCGGCGCGCGCCAGATAATTGCGCACCGACGTTGAGCACAGCCGCACCGACCTCGATGCCTGCCGCAGCGAGTAGCCCAGTTCGTGGACCAGCCGCAAAACTTCCTTCACGCGTCTCATATCCGACCGTTCCTGCGGCATTAACGCCCCCCGGCAAAAGCCGAGGAAAACGTTAACCGCTTAAGAAATGGTCAGATGCCGCAATCAACCCTCGCGTGCGCCCGTAGAACCGCTCCCTGAGTGTGCACCTTCATGAAAATGGGTGTGCACCTTCGATGAAAACGACTGTGCATCTTGGATGAAAACGCCCGTGCACTTTCGATGATTTTGCGCAGGGCTGCCAACAGATTCGCATAAGCGGTGCCCAAGCACGCCTACTAGCGCGAGATAGTAAGAACGATCTTGCGCTGCTAGCAGTCGATTTGCATCCAGCACATTGGGCTACTTTGCGCACTTCAGTGCGACAAGGCGAAGACATTGTTGTCTATGGGTTCCCTCTGCCCGGCGTCCTTTCGTCCGGCGGCAATGTTTCTACCGGAAATGTGACAGCCCTAACGGGGCTTGGCGACGATAGCCGCTTCCTGCAAATCTCCGCTCCCGTCCAGCCTGGTAACGGCGGGGGGCCGCTTCTTGACCGGAGCGGCAATGTGGTTGGCGTTGTGGTCTCAAAGCTCAACGCGCTGAGCGTGGCCTCGGCTACTGGCGACGTTCCGCAAAACGTGAATTTCGCAATCAAGGCTTCCGTAGCGCTGGCATTTCTCGAACTCAGCACCTAACGCGGGAGCACGATCCGCTTGCACGCACGCTTTCCACGCCCGACATAACTGCACTAGCTCAGACTATAACGGTCCAGGTGCTCTGTATTCGGTAAATACCCGGCTGCGGTACGGCTTTGCCCGCCTCTCCGCCGAGCGCCAGGAAGCGGAAAAAGCCAGCCCGGATTTCGTTCGCCTCGCTGGCAGCACCCGGCCATCCGCGGAAATCGCAAAGTCGGGCATCGAGGAGAACAGAGGGGCTGCGGGCGCGTAGAAAAGCCGCGACGGTCTGCCCTGTGCGCGCCCCGCGTATCGCGCAAGGAGCTCCCAGCGTCGCACGGGTTCATGCTTTGATCCGCTTATGGAGGTGTAGCCGCCTACATATGCTCAGTTTGAGACTTACAGCTTTCGACCCATCTGAGACCAACGCCGCCTGAAGGCGGCGAGCAAGCCGAACGCCTCGCTTGGAGAAGCGAGGCTGCGGATCGCGAGCGGCTCCGCAGGGGCTGCCAGGCGGCAAGTCGCCTTCAACGGCGCAATCGGCGAGACCGGCGGCTAGAAGGGATCGTCGAGCGAGGGGCAGGAGGTAGTCTCTCCCTGCATCCGAAGCCCGCGCCTAAAACGAGCTCGCTTCCTTAGCTGCCGGTGGGGCGCTATCCCCGCCTCATATCCACGATCCCCACTTCAGTATTGCTGGTCAAGCACGCGAAGCTTTGTGCTGTTTCGTGCTTCGGAGAGGCGTCCGAATAGCCATTGTCTCCTGCATCGGGGCGATGACGCGCGACCTCGATCGAGCGAATCTGGGCCAAGACCGGCTGCGCCTTGATCGCTTTCCGCAATGACGTGTCCCAGTTTTTTCCGCCGGGCCCCTGCGGAGCCCTTTGCATCGCGAAGCAAAAAACAGGTCCCTTGTCATCCTCCGCTTCGCTGCGGGCCTCGCCGTGCCGGCGGCCTGCAGGGCGATCATCCCGTCCAGAAAAATCGCCATCGAGGCTGCGATCATCAAAGCCCGATTAGAAACAGGAGACTTCACATGGCTAAGATCGGGACCTTCTCCAAGACGGAACACGGCTACAAAGGGCGCGTGCGCACTTTGACCCTCAACACCGAAGTGGAGCTCGTGCTGTCCGAAGCCGGCGGAGACGGCGCCCCTCAATACCGCATCTTTTCTGGCGGAAGCGAGCTCGGCGCGGTCTGGGAAAAGACCTCGGATGCAGGGAGAGACTACCTCTCGCTGAAGTTCGACGATCCGGCCCTGCCGGCTCCGATCTACGCTTCGCTCTTCGCCGATGACGAAGGCGACACGTACAGCCTGGTCTGGCAGCGCCCCGTTAAGCGCCACTAACCGGACCCGCCGGGCGCCTCGCTTCTCCAAGCGAGGCGTTCGGCTTGCTTGGCGGCGTGCCGCCGCCTTCCAGCTGCTCCGCCGCGAATAACAATCTCTCGCCCTCGATGCGATCCCACAAGGCGGCTGGCCCCAGTTCTGCGACAAACGCGGCATGCGCGGCGAGTTCAGCCTCGGAAACGCGCGGCAGAAGCGGCGCCGGCCGGCGCAGGGCAGTCACGACGGCGGCCGAGGCGGCCGACGTGAGATCGAACACGAGCTGGGACGCCTTGGTGTCCGTGAGATGGGCGTAGACCTCGGCAAGAAGCTGAGCGTCGAGCAGCGCGCTGTGCTTGTCGCGAGCGCGCCGGGACACTCCGAAGTGATCGCAAAGACCGTCCAGCGTCTGCCGCACGCGGGGAAGCTTGCGGCGCACCAGCTCTAAGGTGTCGACAAAACAAGAAAAGGGATCGAAGCCGCACAAAGCCAATTCGGCGTTCAGGAAGCCGAGATCGAACACGGCGTTATGGGCCACAAGCACTGAGCCGCCGACAACCGCAACGAACTCGTCGGCGCGATTCGCAAACGTTGGCGCCGAGCGAAGCTTCTCATCGGTCAGGCCATGAACGGCGACAGCCTCTGCCGGCACCGGCCGGCCAGGGTTGAAGTACGAGTGCCAGGTCGCGACGGTCGCCTTTCCGTCCAGAAGCTCCACACACCCGACCTCAACAATTCTGTGACCATCGCGAACATCGAGCCCCGTGGTCTCAGTGTCGATGACGATTTCCCTCACGATCGCCCCCTTGAACAAACTACGCGGCCCGCACCGTGTACGCCACGGGCACCCATCCCTGGGGCGTCTCGCGAATGAGATCGTTCGCGCGCAGGATCGCTATGCCGGTGTTCCAAGACCCGCCTCGCGGCGCGCGGCCGAGCCGCAGCGCCAGCGACGCGGTGTCGATCGGCCCGTCCTTGACGATCGCCGCCAGCATTTCATTCGCAGGCGTCGGCAGCGCCTGGATTATCCGCTCGAGGAGCTCCGCCTCGCTTCGCGGCGTCGCCGGCATCTCTTCGCCGAAATAATCGAAGGCGGCTTGATTAAGCCTGAGCAGGCTTCCCTGCTCGACAGAGAACCCCTCGAGGACCTGCTTGCGCGCGGTGTTGAACGACCCGCCTCGGGTTTTCCGGCCGCACAGCACGCCAAGCTGGCCCCAGGTGAGAAGCACCGGATAGACGCTCATCGCCGCACGCACAAAGGCGGCGGCCGACACCGACAGTTTCTCATCCTCCAATGGCGCTCGGCGGGCGCCGGCGGCCGAGCTCGCCTTTTCGGGAACGAGGCTGACCTCTGGCCGTTTCTCGCGCCACGCCAAGCCATCGAGGGCAGCCCGCATTTGCGCCTTCGCGGCGTTAAAACCGAGCCGCTTTCCATCCTCGATCCAGGCCGCCTTCTCCGCCTCGACCTTCTTCCCTACTCGACGATTGACCTCGGCTTCCAGATCGAAGGGCTGCGCCTCAATCGCGGGGGCGCTGGCGCGCGCGCCGGACGGCGCCTCGCTCGCGAGCATCTCGCGCAGCCGCCCGATGTCTGCTTGGGCGAGTTTCTTCGGTTCGATGCGCTGTTCTCCGCTCGCCGGCGTCGAGGACGTGTCGAGCGTCTTGATTTTCGGAATGCGCACCCGCTTCAAGATGTCGAAGTCGGGCGCCCAGACCCAGCCTTCGCCGCGGGGAAGGGACGCCAAGCTTTCGTACACGGCGCGCGCCTTGTCACGATCGCCGTTTCCCTCCACCCAAGCCTTGATCGCGTCGCGATCCTGCGGACTCGTCACGCCCAGCGCTATGAGAACCGAGAGTTGCGTCAGCACGTCTTTGTTGAGCTTGGCTGGGCGCTGGGTGATCGTCAGGAGCCGGAAGCCAAACGCCCGGCCGCGGCGGGCGATGCGATCCACCTCGCCGAGAACCCGGATGGCGTCTCCCATAGGAGACTGGGGCGCAAATGCGTCTGCCTCCTCAAGAACGATGGTGAGAGGCGCGCGATTGCAGGCGAACAGTTCGTCAAGGAGGTCGCCGACGAGACGTTGCTGCTCGGCCTTCCGCATTGAGCCCAGGTCAACAATCGCCGAGATGCGCTCCGCGACAAGCACGCGCGCCAGAGCTCGCCCGCTGGCCTCGCCAATTTCCACATCGGCGTGCTGGCCTCCGAACACAGGCACGGGATACCCCGCCTGCTCGCCGTTGGCGGAGGCCTTCAGCCCCCACCAATGCCCAAGAGGATCGAGAACCAACACGCGCTCCCCGAGATCGAGCATGCGCTCGATGAGCCCCTTGGCGGCGTAGCTCTTGCCGCGCCCTTTCTTGCCCAGAATTGCAATGTCCATGCCAGAAGTCAGAGCCGTATCCGGGAGCGGCCAAGGCTCAGATGACATCTCTAGCTCGCCGAAACTGGCGCCCAGAAACGCCGCTCAGATCAACTTCATTATGTGCTCGGTTTATGAGATGCTTGTTTGTTCGATGGACGAACGAATAGGTCTGTTGATGACGAATGACGCGAACAAAAAGACAACAAAACCACAAAAAACCCATATGGAACGGAGAAATAACTAAATTCGTAATGATGGGGTCGGGTGTTCGAGTCACCCAAGCGGCACCAACCCTTTCAAAGGGTTACGCAGAACTTACCGGAACATACACGACTGTTCTACTTGCCCCTGCCAACTGTTTGCCCGTCTCTTGCTGCACGACCGAGACGGACCCCCCCTCTAGACAATCGGCATGCCGCTGGACGGAATACCAGCGGTATTATGGCGCAATCGCCAAAAAGGGCTCGTTCCTCTTCTGCTACGCCAGCAGGAAGGACACGCTATGACCCGGTTAGGCAAAGCGCTGGCGATCCTCCTTCATGCCTTCCTGGCCTACTTCGCATATCTATTTACTGTCGCGGCTGCGCGGAGGTCTGAACTGCGTTCGGACGCGATGTTCGCTTGCGAACGCATCGGTATAGTTGGTTGCGACATTGATCAGAAGTTCGGAAGCGGGGTTATTGATGATTTCAAGGGTTTCTGGCTTGGCGCTCGGGTTGGAAGGCCGTCCACAGCGTCAGTAGCGGACCACAGGACAGCTTTCAGGAGATGCCTGTTATGTGGCGCCATTCCACGCAGGCCAGCGGTTCTGGACGCTTTCGCCAAACGTCGTGTTCGCGGCAGATCGCGACAAGGCAGAGCATAGATGCTGGCCCGAAACTGACGGACTTTCTACACGAACTCGGCCGAAAGCAGTGTTGCCTGAAAGTCTGTTGCCTCAGCAGACCGTGCCAAACAAAGCGCTTACCTATTCGGGCGCCCAAATGCGCGCCGCCCTTGACGGCGGCGAACCGGCGCGGCGCAACGAGACGTCGCAAAGCATAACTTTACTACCCGGCGGTCTTGCTGCCCGCAATTTTCTTATAAATGCGCTTGCAAATGATTTTATGTTCGTTATATAGAACTTAGTAGCATAGTCTCTTATCGCATGAACGGTGCTTGTACTTGCTTGATCTTTTTTGCCGTTGGCTGCAACAGACCCCATTGAGCTTCGCCATCCAGACCACGGAATGGATCGTGCCGTTTGTTCAAATAACCCACATCCTAGCAATCGGTACGCTTATGGCGTCTGTTGTCATGATTGATCTCCGGTTTATTGGAATATCTGGGCGCGACCAATCCCCTCAGCGTGTTTTGGATCGCTTTCTTCCGGTCATCTTGTGGGCTTTGCCGATCCTGCTTCTGACGGGGGCGATCATCATCATCGGAGAACCGGCGCGCGTTCTCAAGAGCCCGGTGTTTCTGTTGAAAATGGCGCTTCTTCTGGCGGCGATCTCGGTGACCGGCGTTCTCGTGGGAAAGCTTAGGAAAGCCGGCGATCTTTCGCCCGCGCGCGGAGCGCCGCCGCTGGCCGCTCTTTCCATGCTCCTCTGGATCGGCACTGTCTTTGCCGGCCGGTGGATCGCTTATTTTTAGCTGCCAGGAAACAGGCGGGAACGGCCAGTGAATGAGGTTCCCGGAATGCGCCCATTGCAACCGGATCGGAATCCATGACCCTCGATGCTTTTTTTCACGCTCTCCAGGCCACCGCCTTCGCGACGGAGATTCGTCGGAGCGACGCGCTCTTTCCTTGGATCGAATGCGTGCATGTGCTCGCCAACACATTTGTGGTTGGGTCTATTATCATTGTCGATTTACGGCTTCTTGGGTGGGCCTCGATGGACCGCCCGCCCTCGCGGCTCATGGCGGATGTCCTCCCCCTCACCTGGGGAGCTTTCGGCGTGGCTGCTTTAACAGGAGCCTTCCTTTTCGCCTCCAGGGCCGTGACCTATTCGAACAACTTTTATTTTCAGGGCAAGTTCGCATTCTTGATCTTGGCTGGGATCAACATGGCGATAGTCCAGATGCTGGCGGGAAAGAAACTTAGGCAATGCGGTCCCGGCGTCGCCGCCCCTCCTTTGGCAGGAATAGGCGCTGGTCTCTCTGTATTATTATGGGTTGCCGTTGTCGCGTTTGGCCGCATCGCCGGATTTACAATCCACGAGGATGCCGTGCCTTGATTGCGTCGTCAGCCTCGCAGCTTTCGCACTTGGGACGTCAAAGGAAGCAAAAACTTATGCAATATTGGCGCAGCAATATCGCACCGCAGAAGCGATTCAAGACCTTGGTTCAAGGAAGTTCCATTAAGCTGTATCGCTCGTTCGTGCTCGCAGTGTTCTTCATGGTTATGGTCATGGCGCCCCCACCCGGGTCGGCGCACCATTCAGGGGCCATGTTCGACCACTCCATCAACTTGACGCTCAAAGGCGCCGTGACCGAATTTCAATGGACCAACCCCCATGTCCACATCCTCGTGAGCGGCGCTCTTGTGAACGGCCCGGCAGAGTATGGCGGCGATCAGCCCACGGATTGGGTGCTCGAATTGACAAGCCCCGGAAATCTCGTCCGCATTGGCGGGTGGTCGCAGGAAGCGTTGAAACCCGGAGACCAGGTGACGATCGAATTCGCCCCGCATCGCGATAAGAGCCAGCGGCTCGGCGCGATGCACAAGCTCACAATCGATTCAACCGGACAGGTTCTGTCTTCCGTTATCCGCGTTGAGGATGCGCCCGACAGTAAATGAGGCGCTGTCTTCCGTTATTCGCAATCAGGAGGCCCCCGCAGTGAATAGAGTCCTTACAGTCCGCCTCCTTCCGGTTCTGACAGTGCTGCTCCTGCTCGGCGCTGTCTGCGGAGCCCATGCGCAGGAGCCCAATCCGGCGCCGGCGAAGGACACGATTTTCGCCCGGAAAATCCTGATGGGATCCATCGACATGAACATGGACGAGATCGAGACCGCCCTGGCTGGAGGGTCCAAAGTCCACCTTGGCGACCTGCGCGAGCACGCGGAAAACATTTCCATTATGCTTCTGGCGTTTCCTCAATTGTTTCCCGTCAGCACAAACCAATGGCGGCCGGACGCCAAGCGCGATCCGGCGACAGACACCTTTGCCTCGCCGGACCTTTGGACCCGTTTTGCCGACTTTTATGCGAAAGCAGCGGCGGCTTCAAAAACCGCGCAGTTCGCAGGCCGCGCCCCAAACGAAGAAGACTTCCGGAAGTTCGCCACCGAACTGAGAGGTGAATGCAATGCGTGCCATGCAGCCTACCAGAAGAGAGACTGAGGCAACGGCCACGAAGCGCGAGCCTCGGGACGGGCTTGATGGGAATGCTGGGCGGTTTCGCGCGAGCCTGATTTGGATTGTTGCTTTTGTTTGCGCGGGAGCCTGGGGAGCTTCAGCCGGAGAGGCGCCTCCAGTCGAAATCGTTCCGCAGGTGGGACATTCCCGGTATGTCTCGGCGGTTGCGATCTCGCCCGACGGCAAAATCGCGCTGTCCGGCGGCAGGGACCACGCGCTGAAGCTTTGGGATCTGGCGACGCGCCGCGAGATCAGAGAGTTCAACGAACAGTCGCTGGTCACCTCGCTTGCGATCTCGCCCGACGGCAAGACCGCGCTGTCCGGCAGCCACGACAAAACGCCGAAACTCTGGGATCTGGCCACAGGCCGCCAGATTCGCGCGTTCAAGGGACATTCTGATTCGGTCACCTCTGTTGCGATCTCGCCCGATGGCAAGACCGCGATTTCCGGCAGTGAGGACCGCACTCTGAAACTCTGGGATCTGGCCACAGGCCGCGAGATCCGGGCGTTCAGTGGCCATTCGAGTTCGGTCAACGCGGTTGCGATCTCGCCCGATGGCCTGACCGCGCTGTCCGGCAGCGACGACAACACGCTGAAACTCTGGGATCTGGCCTCGGGCCGCGTGATCCGCACGTTCAAGGGACATTCGGATTCGATCACCTCGGTTGCGATCTCGCCCGATGGCCTGACCGCGCTATCCGGATGCGAGGACAACACGCTGAAGCTTTGGGACATGGCCACGGGCCGCGAGATCCGCAGCTTCAAAGGCCATTCGTATGTGGTCTCGTCGGTTGCGATCTTGAGTGACGGCAAGACCGCGATGTCCTCCAGTCACGACAGAACGCTGAAACTCTGGGATCTGGCCACGGGCCAGGAGATTCGCGCATTCAAGGGCCATTCTGATTTGGTCACCTCGGTTGCGATCTCGCCCGACGGCAAGACCGCATTGTCCGGCAGCCTTGACCAGAAGCTGAAGCTTTGGGAACTGGCCACCGGGCGCGAGATCGGGGAGTTCAAGAAACATTTGGCTGCGGTCGGTTTGGTTGCGATCTTGCCTGGCGGCAAGACCGCGCTGTCCGGCAGCGATGACCACACGCTGAGGCTCTGGGATCTCGCCACGGGCCGTGAGATCCGGACGTTCAAGGGCCATTCCGATTGGGTCAGCTCGGTTGCGATCTCGCCCGACGGCAAGACCGCGCTTTCCGGCAGCTTCGACAACGCGCTGCTGAAGCTTTGGGATCTGACCACGGGCAACATAATCCGTAGCTTCGAGGGCCATTCGGGTCCGGTCCTCTCGGTCGCAATTTCGCCCGATGGCGCGACCGCGCTTTCCGGCAGCGAGGACAACACGCTCAAGCTCTGGGATCTGGCTTCGGGCGTTGAGATCCGGGAGTTCAAGGGCCATTCGGATAAGGTCGTCTCGGTTGCGATCTCGCCCGATGGCAAGACCGCGCTGTCCGGCAGCGACGACAAGACGCTCAAGCTCTGGGATCTGGCCTCGGGCCTTGAGATCCGGGAGTTCAAGGGCCATTCGGATAGCGTCGCCTCGGTTGCGATTTCGCCCGATGGCAAGACTGCGCTGTCCGGCAGCGACGACAAGACGCTCAAGCTCTGGGATCTGGCCTCGGGCCTTGAGATCCGGGAGTTCAAGGGCCATGCGGATAGGGTCGCCTCGGTTGCGATTTCGCCCGATGGCAAGACTGCGCTCTCCGGCGGTAATGACCGCCCGCTGAGGCTCTGGGATCTGGCCCCCGACCCGGTATTCGAGGAGCATCCGCAGGGGGTCGCCTCGGCAGCAATTTCTCCCGATGGCAAGAACGCGTTGTCCGGCGGCGGCGACAAATCCCTGAAGCTTTGGGACCTGGCCACCGGCCGCGAGCTCCGGGCGTTCGAGGGCCATTCCTATCGGGTAACCTCGGTTGCGATCTCGTCCGATGGCAGGACCGCGCTGTCCGGCACTGCGGATGGCGCGGTCCGCATCTTGAATCTGGAGACGGGAGAAGAATTAGCCGCTCTGTTCGCGGCGGCGCCCGGCTTAGGTGGAACGCCGGACGGCGAATGGCTCGCCCTCACGCCAAAAGGGTTTTTTGCCGCCTCGCAGCGTGACACCGGCATGCTCGCGATTGTGCGCGGCTTCGAAGCCGTGTCCATCGGCCAGGTTTACCAGTCCTTATACCGCCCCGATCTTGTGCGCGAAGCGCTGTCGGGCGATCCCCGTCACGAAGTCGAGGCCGCCGCGAAGGTTATCAACCTCGATAAGGTGCTCGATGCCGGGCCGCCGCCCGCGGTCGCCATCGCCTCGCATGAGCCCGGAAGCCGGTCGGGCAAGGACCACGTCGCCGTCACGGCGCGCATCATGGATCGCGGCAAGGGCATCGGTCGCATCGAATGGCGCCTGAACGGCGTTGCAGCCGGCGTCATGACCGCGCCCGCCGCGCCGGGGCCGGACTATGAGATCTCGCAAACCCTCGCGCTCGACCCCGGCGAGAACCACATCGAGGTCATCGCCTATGAGGGCCGCAATCTGCTCGCGTCGCTACCCGCGCAAACCACAATCGTCTATGACGGCGCGGCCGATACAACGAAGCCGAAGCTCTAGGTCACGGACTCATGAAGGGGGTTCCCAAATCAGGGGAATGCTGATTTAAGTATCTCGATGGACCTTGTATGGCGCGCTTCATTTTCTTCCCGTTGCTCTGAAACTGAGCCAGGGGCAGGCTCACGATGGACGCGAAGCCGCCGATATGTTCGATACGGTATAACGCGCCAGCCATTTGATCGCGGAACTCACCGCGATCCCAAACCGAGCCGCGGCCTCGTGGCGCGTCATCCCTTCTCCCAACCGCCCTCAAAACACGTTCACGAAGGTCCATCGGATCGGGTTTCGTCATCCCTGCCGTACCCCTGTCCCGGAAGGAATTTTGAATCAGAACCGCCGATTATGGGAATCTGGAGGTTTCTGTGAGGTCGAAAGCGATGAGGGCGGGACTGACGCGGCCGTCGACCTCATAGAAACCGGATTGAGCTGAACCGCGGGGCACGGCCGTGGCAGCTATGGGGATCGATGGCCCGCGCCGCGTTCTCGGGTCCCGGCGGTCAGTACGATGGTATCCATCCTGGCCGGAATGGGCGCTTGGCGAGACGCTTGAGGTGCCGTGACATTGCCAGCCGCACCGGTACTGGCGCTGCCGGCAGAGTTATGGGCATGGCTCTTCGGCCGTGGCGCAAGCCCCCTCGCAACAGGTTCAAGGGTGCACCTGGCGCTCATGAGCTATCGAGCCTCCTGTAGCGCCGGCGCGGACCGGGCAGGATCTCGATAATGACCATCGCACCGCCGCAACACGGGCATACGGGCGCCTTCGCCCGCGCGCTCTTGGGCGCCGGTTCGGCATTGACGGCCGCCATGGCTACGGCCTTAGGAGCGGCATGAAGCAATCGCCGGATCAATGCCACCTTGGCCTTCCGGTGGCCGTTAGCCAGAAAGCCGTAATGCCGGATGCGCTGAAAGCCGCCGGGCAGGACGTGCAGCAGGAAGCGCCGGATGAACTCGTGAACATCGAGCTTCATGCACTTGGGCGCTGCGGCGTGAGCGTAGTCCCTCCAGGTAAAACTGACGCGGCCATTGTCGAGAGCGAGAAGGCGGCGGTTGGAGATGGCGACCCGATGGGTGTAGCGGCTCAGATAGGCGAGCACCTTTTCGGGACCGGCGAACGGGCGCTTGGCGTAGACGACCCATTCGACACGGCGCAGGGGCGCCAGGAGGGCCGCGAAAGCATCGGCCCCGGCCAACTCAGCAAGATCGCCTGAGAAGTGGAGCTTGCCTGCCCGGTGTGCGGCCGCGAGCTTGGACAAGAACAAGCGGCGGAACAGACGCGAGAGCACGCGTTCGGGCAAAAAGTAGCCCGGCTTGCACGAGATCCAACTTGCACCGCCTGGCGATAGCCCGCCGCCCGGCACAATACAGTGGACGTGCGGATGATGCGTTAGGGTCTGGCCCCAGGTATGCAGCACCATCGTCATGCCGATCTGGGCTCCGAGACGCTTTTTATCGGCGGCGATGGTGCGCAACGTCTCAGCCGCGGCTTCGAATAAGATCGCGTAGACGGCCGCCTTGTTCTGATACGCGATCGATCCGGCCGGAGCCGGCAGCGTGAACACAATATGAAAGTACTCGACCGGCAACAGATCGGCCTGCCTTGCGTCGAGCCATTCATGGGCGGCGCCGGCTTGGCACTTCGGGCAATGCCGGTTGCGGCAGCTGTTATAGGCGATCTTGCTGTGTCCGCAGCCGGCGCAGCGTTCGACGTGGCCCCCCAGGGCCGCCGTCCTGCAGCTGCGAACCGCCCTCATGACCTTAAGCTGGTCAAGGCTCAAATGCCCTGCATTGTCTTCGCGATAGGCGTCGCCGTGATGGCGGAAGATGTCCGCCACCTCCAGTTCTGGACGCGACATGGGATGCGGCTTACGAAGGCGGCACCACCATCAAACTCAAGCGGTCGAGCGGGCTCTCGGTCGTCCCAATCGTATGGACCGCGACCCGCGTATAGCGCGCCGTCGTCGACAGATTGTTGTGGCCGAGCAAGGCCTGGATGATCCGGATATCGGTGCCCTGTTCCAAAAGATGCGTTGCAAAACTATGCCGCAGCGTATGAACGCTGACCTTCTTGGCGATGCCCGCCGCCGCATAGGCCGAGCGGCATGCCGCGTGGAGCACCGTGACGTTGACGGCCGTGTCCGGATCGCGGCCAGGGAAGAGAAACCGTTGCGGCCGTGTGAGCTTCCAATAGCCACGCAATATGCCAAGCAGCTGCGCCGATAGCATCACGTAGCGATCTTTGCCGCCCTTGCCGTTCTCGACCCGGATCACCATCCGGCCGCTGTCAATGTTGCGCACCTCGACGCCTACGACCTCCGACACCCGCAGTCCGGTCGCGTAAGCGGTGGTCAGCGCGACGCGGCACTTTAGGCTCGACACCGCTTCAAGGAAGCGCACGACCTCGTCTCTGCTCAAAATCTCCGGCAAGGCTTGCCGGTGGCGGGCATAGGGAATGCGCTCGGGGACTTCGTCTTGCCCAAGCGTTACACCGTAGAAGAAGCGCAAGGCGCACACGATCTGGTTCAACGACGGCCAGGCGATGCCCTTGGCGGCTAAATGCACCTGATAGGTCCGGACATCTTCCAAGCCCAGCAGATCCGGCGAACGGCCGAAATAAAGGCTATAGCGCTTCACGGCGTGGATGTAAGATCGCTGGGTCGCTGGCGACAGATTGCGGATCGTCATGTCCTCAATCATGCGCTGGCGCAATGGGCTGATACGCTCACTCATCGAAAGCTCCTGTCTCGGGGTTCGTGTCTTCGACACACACGATCCTGACAGACAGGAGACTTCTCTCAAGGGCAGGCGGTACCGCGGTAGCGGTTCAGTTCAATCCCAGGATCCACAGAAATTTCAACGCACTCCACGCGAGTCGCAAAAATCTGCGCGCGGCACGAATCCGGCGAAGCGATCGCTGCCTCATGAGCCGAGACCCGCTTGCCTGCGCCATTCTTCGGGCTTGAGCGCTGGACCGTTAATCCGTACAGAAACGGGATGCCGGTACGCCGTCTTTCGCCATCGCTGCGGAGCTTGCGCCTCGCGGGTTCTCTTTCGGTTTTTCTGCTTCTGCTTTTGCTTTTGGGCGCCGAGACGCACGGCCAACGCCGCGCGCTTGCCGATGGCGAGGCTTGCCGCCTTGCGCCTGGCGGTGAAAGTACGGTGCTTGCGATAGCCGGTCCTCAGACGCTTCGTCTGGCCGACGGCCGTTTCATTCGCCTTGCGGAGGTGCTGACGCCCTCCCCGGCCTCGGGCGCCGGCTACGATCCGTCACTGGCCGCAACAGCTTTTCTTCGCTCGGCCGCGCTTGGGCGAAGAGTTGAGGTGAGATTTGGAGGAGCGTCCAGGGACCGTTATGGCGTCTATACCGCTCATGTTTTCGTGGCCGGAGACCCTCCTTTTTGGCTGCAGGAAGGTCTCGTCGGCGCGGGGCTGGCGCAAGCATTCCCCCAGGGCGACAATCACGCCTGTTCGCGCAAGCTGATCTCCATTGAGGTCAAGGCGCGGGAGGAAAAGCGCGGCCATTGGGGAAACGCGCTATTCAAGGTGCTGGCGGCGCGCGACACGCGTTTGACGACGAGCCTTGTTCAAACTTATCAGATCGTCGAAGGCAAGGTCGACCACGTCACGCATGCGGGCGAACGCGCGATCATCCATTTCGGCGAGGAAAACCGATTTGGTTTCACTGCCATGCTTGAGCCGGCCGCCCAAAAGCAGCTTGCGGGCCAGAGCCCCGACCAGTGGCAGGGCCGCACACTTCGCATCCGCGGTTGGATCGAGCGAAAAAAAGGCCCCGCCATAACGATCGCGCAGATCGAGCAAGTCGAACTCACCGAAAGCCCGGCTCCGGCCGGACCTCCTCGAATACCGCAGTAGAGAAACCGCAGATTGGACGGTTAAGCCGCTGCTTTCTTATCCTGCTCGTCGGCCTTGCCATCCTGCTTGCGCTGCAGCCGGCCGCCCTTCGTCAAGGCTTCGGCGACTTTCTGGATGGCGATCAACTCATCGACGTCCTCCGCGGCGGCAATTTCCCGCGCCATCCTATCCAAAGCCGCTTCATAGAGCTGGCGTTCGGAATAGGATTGCTCCGGCTGAGAGTCGGAGCGGTAAAGATCGCGAACCACCTCGGCAATTGTGATGAGATCGCCAGAATTGATCTTCGCTTCGTATTCCTGAGCGCGGCGGCTCCACATGGTGCGCTTCACGCGGGCGCGGCCGCGCAGCGTCTCCAGCGCGCGCTCCATGATTGCGACGTCCGACAGCTTGCGCATTCCCGCGCTTTGCGTCTTGGACGTCGGCACGCGCAGCGTCATCTTGTCCTTCTCGAAGCTGATGACGAAAAGCTCGAGCCTGCAGCCAGCGATTTCCTGTTCCTCAATCGCAACGATACGCCCCACTCCGTGCGTCGGGTAAACCACATATTCATTGGTCTCGAAGCCGAAGCGCTGTTGGCAGTTGTTCTTCTCAGGCATACTCGCTCTCACTTTTTGTTGTCTGTTTAGGTGGTTCTTATCTAATTCGCCGTCGCCCACGCCTCGCCAAGCATTACCGGAAATAAAATGCCTTCCCCAGCCCCAAGGGCCGATTCAAGCCATGCCTGAATAGTGATCCTTAAGCAGGCCTCTCGACTGGCGCCTGCGATATGGTCTCTGCCGCGATCTCGATCGGGGCAACCTCTGCGCGTGAAACTGACTCCACCGACACCTAAATATTATCAAAATGCGCCGTTTTTAGGAAGCTTTCAAAGAGGTTAATTCCATCGATTCTGGGGATTTCTCATTAAATCTTCTGCACAGTGTTAACAGGGCAACGGTTAGCACGATGAAGTTGTGCGGACCACGTTCTGGACTCGGACCCTGAATCCAGGCGCGGGACGCTCGAGCAGAACGCTGCGACGGAACCGGTAAACACGGGCGGGGCGGCCGCCCGTTCGAGCCGCCGTATGTCCGGTCGGCTCTACAAGTCCCGCCCCTTCCACGAGCCGCCTGAAATTCTGCTTGTGCAGATAGCTTCCGAGAATCGCCTCGACCGCTCTTTGCAGGTCGAAAAGCGTGAAGGTTTCAGGCATGAGTTCGAATATCACCGGCCGGTATTTGAGTTTGCCCCGCAGCCGGCTCATGGCGGTCGCGAGGATGCGGCGGTGGTCGAACATCATCGGAAGCCCGAGCTGGGGGAGATGCGACCAATCCTTCGCCGCGACGCGGCCGTCTCGCGCTGCCTCCGCAATCAAGCCAGCCTCGTACATGAGTTCGTAGCGATCAAGCGCCTTCTCGTCATCCCATGGGACCGATTGCCCGAAGCACATGCGAAGGCGGTCCATGCGCGCCAAGGGGCGCTGGGGCGCTCCTGGAGGATGTGGACGCGCAGCCCATTCTTCAAGCCTCGGCTCAATCTCGCGGGCGAGGATCTCCGGCTTCCCATTGCGCCAATCCTCCCACGGCAGGTGGGCGTACCAGCTGCTCCACCTGACTCCTCTGCAAAGCGGCGCTTCTTCGTTGCGCGTCAAGGCGAGGTAGCCAATGGAAACGACATGCAACCCCTCGTCGCCCAGCCTCGCGTGGCGGCCGCGATCGCCGAACGTATAAAGCTGCTCGACATAGCCGAGATCGACGCCTGTTTGATCCTTGACCCAATCGCGAAGGCCGATCTCAAGCGTTCTGTGTTTCAGCGGCGTGAAAATGCCGAACGGCAGCGCAGGAGGCGAGCCGGAGGTTTGGCCTGCCCCTGCGGAAACAGTAAGGATCTGCGGTTCGCCGCCAATCATCGAGACGATAGCTGCGTTGAGACCGATCTCGACCGCCGCCGCTTCTTCCTTCGGCGCCGCGGCGGTCGCGGTTTTTTGCGCGGTCCTTGCGGGTATCAGAAGCTCCTCGGATGTCATGACAACCATCGGGAAGAATCACATAACTCTGCGAGCAGCTAAGCAGGCTCCCACGCCGGCGCATTGCATGCATACGCCTCGCGCACAGAGATTAGGAGCCGCCTACGCCGCTCTGTCCTCAACGTTCAACAACACATCAAAAAATGAGGCCATGACGCTCTTGTCGGGCCTCGATCGCCCTTTGCCAGCCCGCACCTGGATGCGGCTATGGCGACGGGCGGCGCAATCCGGCGTCCTGAGCCCTTTTGTTAAATCTCTTCTTGCGGCTTCAGGATCTGCCGGCCGCGATACTTCCCAGACTTGAGGTCGATATGGTGAGGGCGGCGCAATTCGCCCGAGTCCTTGTCTTCGACATAGGCCGGCGCCACAAGGGCGTCCGCGGAACGCCTGTTGCCCCGCTTCATGGGGGACGTTTTTCGTTTAGGAACTGCCATCTGCGTCAAACTCCGAATTAAAAACGAAAATAACCCCTTTGGCGTCTTACCCAAAGGGGCGCTTCCGCAAGCGATCTGTTGCGCCAGATATACATGCGGTTTTTACGATTGGCTAGCCGTTGTTTGCCGCGAGCCGCCGGAAACGCGCCTCGGGAAGCGCGCGCGCCGCGCTCAGGACCTCAGCGGGCAGCCGCGGCCTGTGCGTCGCGCCACGCTTTCGCGAGCGATTCCGCCTTTTTCCGCTCGTCGGGCCTGAGCGACATCAGAAGCAGATCCAGCTTCAGGTCGGCTTCGCCGGCCGCGCGCGCAATGAGATGCCACCGGCACGCCTCGATGCGGTCCGCTGCGACGCCGAAGCCCGCGGAGTATGCCCTTGCCAGGCGGTTTTGGGCCACGGGATTCCCGGACTCGGCCGCCGATCGCAGAACCTTCACCGCTTCCGTCTCGCTTTTCGTTACTCCCTTGCCGTTCGCAAGCATGATGGCGTATTCCAGCTGCGACGCCGCATGCCCTGCTTCGGCGGCCTTCGCCAGCAGAGCCGCCGCCTTCGCTTCGTCCTTCGGAACGCCGACGCCGTTGCGATAAAGCGTCGCGAGATCGTACATGGCCTGCGTGTGATCCTTCTTGGCGGCCTGTTCGAGCCAATAGGCTGCCTTCTGCATATCTTGCGGGCGCGCCCAGCCTTCCACATAGCTTTGCGCCAGATTGTAAGCCGCAAGCCCATGCCCCTGGCTGGCAGCGGCTTCGAAAAAGTCGGCGGCCTTCTTCTTATCCTTCTTCAGGCCGCGTCCCTCCGCCAGCATGAGGCCGAGACGGAATTGCGCATGCATATCTCCGGCCGCCGCCCCTTTCGCGTACCAGTCCGCGGCTTTGAAGAGATCCTGCTGGACGCTGAGGCCCTGCTCGTAGATATCGCCGATCAGCGCATAGGATTCGCGCTCGCCGCGCGAGGCGGCCTCCATCGCCAGCTTGAGCGCAAGCTCGAAATTGCCGGCGTCATAGGCCGCATAAGCCGGATCGTCCGATGGGGTTTCTGTTGTCGTCCATCCGCTCTTGGCGGAAGGCGCCTGTTTCGGCGCCGCAACGAGACGGCCGGGGTCGGCGCTCATAAGGCATGCAAGAAACGCAATGGCCAGCGCAAGCCTTAGCCCGATCATAGTCCCCTCTCGCAAAATCAAGACACTTGGCTTTGCAAGCCGAACTCTGTTGCGAAAGTAAGGCTTTCTCCGGGCTGTCCGCCTTCCTCGAGGATGAGAAAGTCAGGGCGCGCATCCGCGACGGCGGACCGGGAAGGGCGGGTTTTCGCGAAAGAAAGCGCGGAGGGAACGCCGGTTATTTCATCCCACCACCGCGACAGGTCCACGGCCTGCTCAAGACTAGCGGGCGAGGCGGCGTCGAAGGCGACGAAGTCGGCGCCGGCTTCGGCGCATTCCATCGCGGCGTGCCGGCTCAGGCCGCAAGCCGCGCCGACAAGCGCGTCGCCGCCGAGCGCCTTGCGGGCGAAGGACGCGCTGGCCTCGGGCTCGCTCAGATAAACGCCATTGGCGCCAGCCGCGCGGGCTGCGTCCACGTCATCGGCGATAAGAATAGCCAGCTCAAGCGCTTTGGCCTTCGCAATGAGGCTGGCGGCGGCTTCGCTTGGCGGCGTTTGCAGGATCAGCGCGGCCGGCTTGAAACGACTTACGAACTCGGTCAGCCTCGCCGCCCACTCCATTTCGAGAGCGGGCGGAACGGCGGCGATCAGCCCGCAAGGCTTCTCATTCATGGTTTAGATGAGCTTCGCAATCGCCACCGCGGTATCGCACATGCGGCAGGAGAAGGCCCACTCGTTATCGTACCACGACAGCACGCGCACGAGACGGCCGTTGACGATCTGCGTTTGCGTGGCGTCGAAATTCGAGGAGTGCGGGTTGTGGTTGAAGTCGATCGAGACGAGCTGGTCCTTCACCACCGAGAGAACGCCTTTCATCTCCTGCTGCGAGGCGCGCAGCATGGCGGCGTTGATGTCTGCGACGCTCGTTTCGCGGCCTGGGATGAAGCAGAGGTCGACGACCGAAACATTCGGCGTCGGGACGCGGATCGCGGTGCCGTCGAGCTTTCCGGCGAGTTCGGGAAGGACGAGGCCAACGGCTTTCGCGGCGCCCGTCGTGGTCGGGATCATGGAGAGAGCCGCGGCGCGCGCCCGCCGCAAATCCTTGTGCGGAAGATCGAGAATGCGCTGGTCGTTGGTGTAGGAGTGGATCGTTGTCATGTAGCCTTGCGAGAGCCCGCACAGGTCTTGGATGACCTTTGCGACCGGCGCGAGACAGTTCGTCGTGCACGACGCGTTCGACACGACCTCATGCTCGGGTCTCAGCTTCTCGTGATTGACGCCATAGACCACGGTCAGGTCGGCGCCTTTCGACGGCGCGGACACCAGCACCTTCTTCGCGCCGGACCTCAAATGGACAACCGCTTTTTCCTTGTCCGAGAAAATGCCGGTGCACTCCATCACGACGTCGATGTCGAGGTCGCGCCAGGGAAGCTTCGAGGGATCGCGCTCGGCCAGCACCTTGATCGGACCGTAGGCGATGTCGAACGTGTCGCCGCTGACCTTCACCTCGCCGCGAAACGGGCCGTGAACCGAATCGTATTTCAGAAGGTGCACGTTCGTTTCCACGTCGCCGATGTCGTTGATGGCGACCACCGCGAGGTCTGTGCGATTGTACTCGGCAATGGCCCGAAGCACATTGCGCCCAATACGGCCAAAGCCGTTGATTGCTACCCTAACCGTCATCGTGTGTGTATTCCGCTGGAAACGAGGTTCGTGCTTTTTGCATTGCTTACGCGGTTAACTCTTGACCGCATATGCCGCGAAACGCAAGAGGCAAAGCCTCCGGCGCAGGCTAAATTTATGTTTGCGTTCCATTCAACAAAACGAAGCCCTGGCGGGGCCGCGCGACGCTGGGCTCGCTCCCTTGCGCCCAATTCGCAGGCGCCGGCTCTTGCAAAGCTGAAGTCATTTTTGCATCGCTTAACGATATTGTTTCATAAAAAATCCGCCGTTAACTTTTGCAGGTTATGAATAACAGAGGATAAACCCCGCATCCTTCTGTTAACACTTCCTAAGGAAATCCCATGCCTAGCCCCTATTTTACTTACGCACTCGCGGCCTTGAGCTTTGGACTCGGCGTCGCGTTCTTTCGCGTCACCGACGAGAACGCCGATCTCGTCCAAGCGAAGACTGCCATCGAGATGGAAGCGATCGCTCTGCGCGAAAAGTACAACGGTGAACTCAAGGCCCGCCAGTTCGCCGAGGCGTCGCAAACCATAGCGGAGACCTCCGAGCGTGCGGTGCGCAGCGAACTCGCCCACGAGACCAAGTCCCGCCAGGCAGCAGAGAGCGCCAAGCAAACGGCTGAAGCCGCCCTCATCAGCGCTCAGGATAAGCTGCGCGCCTTGAACGCGAAGCTGATCGAGGCCGGTTTGGCGCCGGCGGAAACGGTCAATCCCGATGCAGAGGCTGCGGCGAAGGCGCCGGCCGACAAGGGCGACCCGGCCGTCGAGGCGAAAGACCCGAACGCCCGCGCGGACGCTGGCCAGATGGCGGCCGAAGCATCGCTTGGCAGCCCGCGCCGGTCCTGGTGGTCGATCTTCGGCTACTGATGTCCACAGGTCTCATTGCCCGCCGCGAGCGTCCCGGCGGGCATGTTCAGGAGCCTTCCGGGCTCCTTTTTTGTTTCGTGAATTCTCCTTGGGCGCGGATGTTTTCTGTGCGCAAAAATGCTACGAGCCTTCAATGATCGAGCCGCTAGAGTGCGTCCGGAAAAGTGCGAAGCGGTTCACGACAAAACAAAGGGCTAGAGCGCGCTTGTGATTCCATGAAAAGCGCGCTCTGGTGGGAGGCCTCCGAATGAGTTTCTGGTCCAGCGTACTTGCCGCCGTCGCAGCCATCGTCATCGCCACCCTGGCCGCGTTTTTCATCGCTGGTCCGGAACGCGTCTGGGCGCTGTTCGGGCCGCCCGATCTCGGCCCGGTCGACTTCGAGACGCTGAAACGCCGCACGACGCCGAACGACGCGCTCGCCTGCCCGCCTGGGCTTTGCGCGGCGAGGAGCGACGTGACCTCGCCGGTTTTTGCCGTCAGCGCGCCGGAGCTGCAGAAGGCGTTCGCCAAGGCGATCGCTACCGAGCCGCGTGTCGAGCAGGTCGCCTCCGACGAAAGCGGCTTTAGCGCGCGTTACGTGCAGCGCAGCAAGGTCTTTCGCTTTCCCGACACCATCAACGTGCGCTTCATCGATCTGGGTGAGGGGCGTTCGACCATCGCGCTCTACAGCCGCTCGCAGCTTGGCGAGGGCGATTTCGGCGTGAACCACGCGCGCATCGAGCGCTGGCTCGCGAAGCTGGAAAAGACGGCGCCGCCGGTCAAGAGCGCCTGATGCATTCCGTCATGACCGGGCTTGATCGGCGATCCATCGCAGACTGCAAACGTTAGGTGATCGCCTGCGTGCGTCGCGCCCTATTTGAGAGCCAGTCGCGCTTTCAGCGTTTGCAGGCGCTCAAGCCGGTCCCAGGCCGAGATGCGGCGCACGTCGTCGGGCGCCTCGTCAAAGGCCTGCTGCGCCTGGGCGATCTCGTCGGTCAGGATCTCATTGGTGAGGTCCTGGAGCGGGATGGCGTATTCCGCCAGCACCACGGTCTCTTTCGGGCCGACGTCCGCCACTCCGCCGCGCAGGAAATATTGGTTCTCGCCATCCTTGGACCGCGTGGTCAGGATGCCTGGGCGAAGCTTCACGATCATGAGCGCGTGCTCAGTCATCGCGGCGAGGTCGCCTTCCTGGCCGGGAAGCACCGCCTCGGAGAGTTCGGCGGAGACAAGCTCCTGCTCCGGCGAGATGAGTTCGAAGTGAAAAGTATCGGCCATGGAAGTCCGCTCTCCGGGCTTGGGTAGGTGGGAACCGGCGCCTGGCTTCGCGGCCCAGCGTCAAGGCGCGCGAAGCCCGCATCGCTGCCGCGGCTAGGCCGCCGCGGCGAGCTCTTCAGCCTTCTTGATGGCTTCGTCGATGGTGCCGACCATATAGAAGGCCTGCTCCGGCAGGTGATCGTAGTCGCCGTCGCAAAGACCTTTGAACCCCTTCACGGTGTCCTTCACGTCCACAAGCACGCCTGGCTTGCCGGTGAACACTTCCGCGACATGGAAGGGCTGCGACAGGAAGCGTTCGATCTTGCGGGCGCGGGCCACGATGCGCTTGTCTTCCTCGGATAGCTCGTCCATGCCGAGGATGGCGATGATATCCTGGAGAGCCTTGTAGCGCTGCAGGATCGACTGCACCTGACGGGCCACCTTGTAGTGCTCCTCGCCGACGATGCGCGGCTCAAGCGCACGGCTGGTCGAATTGAGCGGGTCCACCGCCGGGTAGATGCCCTTTTCGGCGATGGAGCGCGAGAGCACCGTCGTCGCATCCAAGTGCGCGAAGGACGTCGCCGGCGCCGGGTCGGTCAGGTCGTCGGCGGGCACGTAGATGGCCTGCACGGACGTGATCGAGCCCTTCGACGTGGAGGTGATGCGCTCCTGGAGCGCGCCCATGTCGGTGGCGAGCGTCGGCTGATAACCCACGGCCGAGGGAATGCGGCCGAGAAGCGCGGACACTTCGGACCCCGCCTGGGTGAAGCGGAAGATATTGTCCACGAAGAACAGCACGTCCTGGCCCTGATCGCGGAAGTACTCGGCGACCGTCAGGCCGGCGAGGCCCACACGGGCGCGGGCGCCGGGCGGCTCGTTCATCTGGCCGTAGATCAGCGCGCACTTCGAGCCCTTCGCCGAGCCGCCATGCTCGTGCGGATCGACGTTCACGTGCGACTCGATCATTTCCCAATAAAGGTCGTTTCCTTCGCGCGTGCGCTCGCCGACGCCGGCGAACACCGAGTAGCCGCCGTGACCTTTCGCGATATTATTGATGAGTTCCTGGATGAGCACCGTCTTGCCGACGCCCGCGCCGCCGAACAGGCCGACCTTGCCGCCCTTTGAATAAGGCGCGAGCAAATCCACCACTTTGATGCCCGTAACCAGAACCTCGACCTCGGTCGATTGATCGACAAAGGCGGGCGCCTGCGCGTGGATCGGGCGGCGCTGGTTCGACTTGATCGGCCCAGCCTCGTCGATCGGCTCGCCGATCACGTTCATGATGCGTCCAAGCGTCTCTTCGCCAACGGGGACAGCAATCGAGTCTCCCGTGTCGGTGACTTCCTGGCCGCGCACCAGCCCCTCGGTCGAATCCATGGCGATGGTGCGAACGGTGTTTTCGCCGAGATGCTGCGCAACTTCCAGAACAAGCCGGTTGCCGTGGTTTTGCGTTTCAAGCGCGTTCAAAATTGCAGGCAGCGGCCCATCGAATTGCACGTCTACAACGGCGCCTGTCACCTGCCTTACTCGGCCAACTCGTCTGTCGCTCATCTCTTCCTTCCCCAAATCCGGTCCATAATCCATCCAAAGGTCGGGCGTTTCCTGCTGAACGGCAACGTCCAGAACCGCCGCACTCAAACTTCGTCCTCGACTTCCTCGCTCGCTCCGAAGGATCCACCCCGGCATCAAGCCGCTCGATCCGCCGGCTATCCGTTCCAGAAAGCCGCGGACGGAAAGCCAAATCGTCCCATGCTTCGTCATGGTTTCGCTTTCGGCTCGCCCGCCCGGAAATCGGCGATTTGCTTTATACAGCCTCCGCTCCCGAGATGATTTCGATCAGTTCTTTCGTGATCATCGCTTGCCGCGCGCGGTTGTATTCCAGCGTGTAGCGGCCCACCATGTCGCCCGCGTTTCGTGTCGCGTTGTCCATCGCCGTCATCTGGGACGCATAGAAGCCGGCGTTGTTCTCCAGCAGCGCGCTGTAGATCTTCGTCGCCAGGTTGCGCGGAAGAAGCTCGATCAAGATCTCGGCCTCGTCGGGCTCGAACTCATACATCGCATCGGACGGCGGCAGCTCGACCGGAATGAGCTGTGTCGCCTTCGGCTTTTGCGAGATGATGTTCTCAAATTTCGAGAAGAACAGCGTGGCGACGTCGAACTCGCCTTGCTCGAACAGCTTCATGATGCGCTGCGCGATGTCGAGAGCGTTGACATAGCCGAGCTGCCGCACGTTCCTGAGATCGACATGGTCGACGATGATCTTGCCGAAGTCGCGGCGAAGCTGGTCCGCGCCCTTGCGGCCGACGGTCATGATCTTGACGGTCTTGCCCTCGGCCTGAAGCCGGCGAATGTGCTCGCGGGCGAGGCGCACGATGTTCGAGTTGAACGCGCCGGCAAGCCCGCGTTCCCCGGTGGCGACAACGATAAGATGCGTCGCGTCGCTGCCGGACCCGGTCAACAGCTTGGCCACCGCGCTGGCCGGCACGGTCCGCCCGCCGAAGCGCTGCAAGATCTTATCGAGCCGCTCGGCGTAAGGCCGCGCGGATTGGGCTTGATCCTGGGCGCGGCGGAGCTTCGCGGCGGCCACCATCTGCATGGCCTTCGTGATTTTCCGCGTCGCCTTGACCGACGCAATGCGGCCTCTCAGATCCTTCAAGCTCGCCATGGCGCTCTCCGAAGCCTAAGGTTAAGCTGAAAAGCGCTTCGAGAAAGTCGCAAGGATTTCCTTGAGCTTTTGCTCCGTTTCCGGCGAAAGCTGCTTCGAGGTGCGAATGGCGTCCAGCACATCCTTATGATCGGTGCGCATCAGCGTCAGGAATTCACGCTCGAACTCGCCGACGGAGGAGACGGGGATCGGATCGAGGAAGCCGCGCGTTCCGGCGTAGATCACAACCACCTGCTCCTCAACCTTGAGAGGCGAGAATTGCGGCTGCTTCAGAAGCTCCGTCAAGCGCGAGCCGCGGGCGAGAAGCCGTTGCGTCGCCGCGTCGAGGTCGGAGCCGAACTGAGCGAAGGCGGCCATCTCGCGATATTGCGCGAGTTCGCCCTTGATGGCGCCGGCGACCTGCTTCATCGCCTTCACCTGCGCGGCGGAGCCGACGCGGGACACCGAGATGCCGACGTTCACCGCGGGGCGGATGCCCTGGTAGAAGAGGTCAGTCTCAAGGAAGATCTGGCCGTCCGTGATCGAGATCACGTTCGTCGGGATATAGGCCGACACGTCGTTTGCTTGCGTTTCCACGACGGGCAGCGCCGTGAGCGAGCCCGAGCCGTGATCCTTGTTCAGTTTCGCGGCGCGCTCCAGCAGACGGGAGTGCAGATAGAAGACGTCGCCCGGATAGGCTTCGCGTCCCGGCGGGCGGCGGAGCAGCAACGACATCTGCCGGTAGGCCACGGCCTGCTTCGAAAGATCGTCGTAGATGATCAGCGCGTGCATGCCGTTGTCGCGGAAATACTCGCCCATGGCGCAGCCTGCATAAGGCGCGATGAACTGCAGGGGCGCCGGGTCGGAGGCGGTGGCGGCGACGACGATCGAGTATTCGAGCGCGCCGTTCTCCTCCAGAACCTTCACGAACTGCGCCACCGTCGAGCGCTTTTGCCCCACGGCCACGTAAATACAGTAAAGTTTCGCGCTCTCGTCGCCCAATGCGTTCACGGACTTCTGGTTCAGAATCGTGTCGAGCGCAACGGCCGTCTTGCCGGTCTGGCGGTCGCCGATGATGAGTTCGCGCTGGCCGCGGCCGATCGGGATCAGCGCGTCGATGGCCTTGATGCCCGTCTGCATCGGCTCCTTCACGCTTTCGCGCGGGAGGATGCCGGGCGCCTTCACGTCCACGCGCCGCTTCTCCGTCGACTGGATCGGCCCCTTGCCGTCAATAGGGTTGCCGAGGCCGTCCACGACGCGGCCGAGCAGGCCCTTGCCGACCGGAACCTCCACGATGGCGCCCGTCCGCTTGACGGTGTCGCCTTCTTTGATGCTCCTGTCGTCGCCGAAGATAACCACGCCGACATTGTCGGCTTCGAGGTTCAGCGCCATCCCGCGGATGCCGCCCGGAAACTCGACCATTTCGCCGGCTTGCACATTGTCGAGACCGTAGACGCGCGCGATGCCGTCGCCAACTGACAGCACTTGTCCAATCTCGGAGACTTCTGCTTCCTGCCCGAAATTCTTGATCTGATCCCTCAGGATCGAGGAAATTTCGGACGGGCGGATTTCCGTAAGCTCCATCAGCTGGCCTCTTTCATAACCTTTTCGAGGTTCTTGAGTTTTGTTCGTAGAGAGGTGTCGATCATCTGGCTGCCCACGCGGACGATCAGCCCGCCAAGAAGCTTCGTATCGACTGTTTGCGTCAGCTTCGGCGTCTTGCCAAGCTTCTGCCTAAGCGTGTCCGTTAAATCTTGCGTTTGCGCCTTCGTCAGCGGCACAGCCGAGATAACCTCGGCCTCGACCTCGCCGCGCTCCTTCGCGCTCAGGGATTTGTAGCCCTTGATCACGGCCTCGACCGCGAACAGCCGCCTGTTCCTGGCGAGCACGAGAAGGAAATCCCGCGCAAGGCCGTCAATGCCGGTCAGTTTGAGGATCGCGGAGAGGCCTTGCTGCTGCTCGGCGTTGGAAAATGTCGGGTTCAAGACGAGACGGCGCAAATCGGCGCTCTCACGCAGCAAGCCGAGAAACTTATCGAGCGAGCGCTCGATGCTATCGACGGAATTGCTTTCGCGGGCCAGATTGAAAAGAGCCCCCGCATACCGTTCCGCCACCGTCGCTTCCGAGCCGCCGCGCGCCAAAACGTTCTCCCCAACAGTCAAAAAGCCGCTGAAACGCGGGTGCGTAATAGCGTGCTTCGCATCAAGCCTCAAATGTCCGGATTTAAGCCCGGCTTATGCCTGGAGCGCTTCTAGCATAGTCTTCTGTTGCAATGCAACCCGCTGCGGCGATTCGCAAGCCCATTCTCCAGAGCCGGTCGCCGCCCCTCATGGCGCCAAAAGCGGAGCGAATTCCTTGAGAACCGCGGCGTAAACGCCACGCTTGAACTCGACGATTTCATTGAGCACTTCGGATGCCTCGGCCCAGCGCCAGGCGTCGAATTCGGGTTTGTGGCCTTCGAGCGCGAGATTGATTTCCCGCTCGTCCCCAATAAACCGCATCGCGAACCATTTCTGGCGCTGGCCCCTAAATCTCCCTTTCATTGCCTTGCCCACGGCTTCGGGCGGGAGATCGTACTTGATCCAATCCTTCGATTCGGCGATGACGGCGGCGCTTGAGACGCCAGTCTCCTCGAAAAGTTCCCGCGAGGCGGCCGCTTTTGGGTCTTCGCCATGGTCGATTCCGCCCTGCGGCATCTGCCAGCGCTTATCCCATTCCTGGGAGATGAGGTCCTCGCAGCGGCGGCCGATCCAGATTTTTCCTTCGCCGTTCAGGAGAACGACGCCGACGCAGGGGCGATAAGGAAGCGTGTTCGGGTCA
Source organism: uncultured Alphaproteobacteria bacterium (assembly GCA_963748525.1). GTDB lineage: Bacteria > Pseudomonadota > Alphaproteobacteria > Rhizobiales > Rhodomicrobiaceae > Rhodomicrobium. The sequence goes on along the minus strand of CAVVJJ010000014.1, from coordinate 51,111 downwards.
ATGAGGGGCATCGCACATCCATTCTCAACTATCGGCTCAGGCGCTGCAGACGCAAAATGGGTCGGACTAAAATCGCGGCAAGAGGGAGGGCGGCTTCGCTAGCGCTGCCCGCTCTCGGACGCCGCGCCGGGGCCATTGAATTGAACGGGCGGGCGCTCCGGGATGGGCGGCGTTGCGCCAGCCTCGGCGCGGCCCTCCGGCTGAGTTTGCTGGGTTTCGCCGGCAGCCCAGGATTGTATCGTGGGAGGCGTGAAGGGCTTGGGCATCTTGCGCGCGTCGATGGGCAAAACGAGCTTGAAGTCGTACTCGTGACCGGGATCGGACGTCGCGTAGTAGGCTACGGCCGCGCCGAAGATCGAGAAAAACAGCCCTGCAACAATCAGAAGCGCTTTCATCGGTTCACTCCCTGAGAATCACAAAAAGCAAAAAGGTTCATGTCTTGCAACATGAACCTTTTTGTGTCGAAGGCCGGAGACGATGCGGCCGGCGATTAATTCGGCACTTCCTCGGTCGCGGGGACCGGCGCCGAGGCGTTCTCCAGCTTCTTGGCGGTCTCTATCGTTTTTCCGTGGAGAAGGTCGATGGCCGCCTTGAGCTGCACGTCCTTTTCCTTCTCCTTCGGCACGTAGGAGATGCTGCCTTTGGCTTCCGGCGCGCTGTCGTTCTTGAGGTGGCCCCGCAAGCTCGCCTCGCCCTTAGGCGTAAACGCCGCCATCTGCTGCTTCATCTCGTCAGGAAGCTCCGGTTCGACGACATAGGTCGGCACGATGCCGGTGGCCTGTATGGAGCGGCCCGACGGCGTGTAATAGCGGGCCGTGGTCAGCCGCAAGCCGCCATTCGCGCCAAGCGGGATCATGGTTTGCACGGAGCCCTTTCCGAAGGAACGGGTGCCGACGACATTCGCGCGCTGGTGATCCTGAAGGGCGCCCGCAACGATTTCGGAGGCCGATGCGGACCCGCCATTGATCAGCACCACGAGCGGCTTGCCGTCGGTGATGTCGCCCGGCTTCGCATTCGCGCGGCTGCTTTCGCTTGCGTTGCGCCCTTTGGTCAAAACGATGGCGCCCTTGTCGAGGAACGCGTCCGAAACGGCGATGGCCTGGTCGAGAAGACCGCCCGGATTGTTCCTGAGGTCGATGACGTAGCCCTTGAGCTTCGGACCGATCGTTTTCTTCAGGTCGTCGACGGCCTGCTTCATGTACTCGTAGGTGTGCTCGCTCTGGAACGTCTTGATCTTGATCCAGCCGATATCGTCCTCTGCGCTGTACTTGATCGGATTGATGCGCACGATGTCGCGAACGACCTTCGTCTGTATCGGCTGCGTCACGCCCTTGCGGAGGATCGTCAGCGTGATCGGAGAATTGACCGGCCCGCGCATTTTCTCGACGGCTTCGTTCAGCGTCAAACCCTGAATGGATTCGCCGTCCAAATGGGTGATGTAATCTCCCGACATCACGCCCGCCCGATCGGCCGGCGTATTGTCGATCGGGGAAATGACCTTGACCACGCCGTCTTCCATGGTGACTTCGATCCCGAGCCCGCCGAACTCGCCGCGGGTCTGGACCTGCATGTCCTGGAATTCCTTAGGCGTGAGGTAGCTCGAATGCGGGTCGAGCCCTTGCAGCATGCCGTTGATCGCGTTCTCGATCAGCTTCGTGTCGTCGGGCTTCTCGACATATTCGGCCCGGACGCGCTCCAGGACTTCTCCGAAAAGGTCGAGCTGCTTGTAGATTTCTGCGTTCGCCGCAACGGCTTGATCCCGGCGCGTGGATTGCAAAATGAAGAAGCTTGCCGTGCAAACCAACACGATAAGGAAGGCGCCGAGCGCCAGTTCCGATTTGCGCATGTATCTCTAACCTTTTCCTCCCGACCACCATGGCTCGGGGTCGATCGACTGCTGATCTTTACGAAACTCAACGTAGAGTGTAGGCCGTTTCGGCGTCTTGTCGCCAGTGCGGGTTTCAACCCCCATTGCTGCTATGGGCTCCCCGGCAAGCACGAATTGCCCTTGCTGAGCCTGGATTCGGTCCATTCCCGCTATAACAACATGATAGCCTCCACCGGGATTAATAATCAAGAGTTGACCGTAGGACCGGAAGGGACCCGCGTATAAAATCCAGCCATCGCACGGAGAAATGACTTGGGCGCCGGGCCGCGTTTCAAGATGAATGCCTTTTGCTGGCGTTCCATCTTGATCCGGCTGCCCGAATTTCAAGACAATCTTGCCCTGGACCGGCAAGGAAATGAGACCTTGCGCCTTCGCAAACGGGATCGCCGGGTTCATAAGTCCCGGTTGCGCCATCGCGAGCTTTTGAGGATCGGGCGACAGTTCGACGTCCTTCTTGAGATCGGCTTCATCGGCCGTGCGGCTCGGTTTGGCGCCGGGCGCGGCGTCGAGAGCCGTAAGCATCTCCTCCAGGTTCTTCTTGCCGGCGGCGTTCACCTTCGCCGCGCTCTTCAGAATTGCCTCGGACGTGGCGTTGGCCTCCATCTGTTCGCGGTTCTCCATCAGAAGCATATCGATCTGGGCTTTGAGGCGGCCGTTCTGGACCTGTTCAGACTTGCGGCGCTGCTCTTGAAGCTCGGCTTGCTTCTGGGATGCTTCCAGCTGCTTCACTTCAATTGAAAGCTGCGTCGCCAGCTTCTCAATATCGGAATAAAAGGTTGCCAGAACCATTCCGGAGCGGATCATTTTTAGCGCGTCGCTCGTGTGGGTGATCAGAAGCGGCGGCGGCTCCCGGCCCATGCCTTGCATGAGCGCGAAAAGCGCCGACATCTGCTCGCTCTTGCCGCCGAGCTTCTCGCGCTGCTCCTTTGCCTGGGCGCGAGTGACGGCGAGCTTCTCCTCGATCTCGCCCAGCCGCTTCTCCGACAGCCTCAGCGCCCGCGCGGTTTCGATAAGCCTCGCCTTCATTCGCGCGCGGTTCGCGGCGAGCGTGCGCTTGTCCTTGACCAATTCACGCTGCTCGGCCTGGATTTGCTGAAGCTTCAACTTGCGGCGGCGGTAAAGCTCCTTGGCTTGCTCGGCGTCGAGCTTCGCTTCCTCCGAGCCCGCCTTGCCGATCCGGCGCTTTGGCGGGACACGGTTCTGATTGCGGCGCTTGGCGGCCGCTTGCGCGTCCTCGCTGACGCGAACGGCGTTGGGCGCAATGGCCTGGGGCGCCGGCTTCGCCGGGCTTGGGCTGAAGATGGCGCCGATGAAGCTTTCCTCCGCGCGGGACAAAGGGGGCGCGAGCGCAAGAAGAAAAACAACGAAAACGCTGGTCAGCCATGCAAACGAGTGTCTAGTTTTCATGCTTCCAACACGCTGAACGCGCCCATGACCTTGCTCAAACCCAAAAAACCCGTCTCCTCCTCGCGTTTGGAGGAAGCAAGCGCCGTACCAGGGAACGACCGTAAAAACTTGGCTTCGATGCGGCCCCATCTTTTTGACGAATCCGTGGCTTGTATCCCACAATTCGTAAACTTTCGCCGAAACTCCTTGCACGAGCCTTCTCACGATTTCGTAGAGGCCGTTCGGTGTGGATTTTGACGGCGCGACGGGTTAAATAGCCGGGAGAAGCCGCACGCCCCTTGAGGAGAGAGTCATGACCATTGCCCCAGGAAGCCCCCTCCCGCACGCCAAATTCAAGATCATGACGGAGACCGGCCCCGCCGACATTTCGACCGATGACCTTTTCAAGGGCAAGAAGGCCGTTTTGTTCGCCGTGCCCGGCGCGTTCACGCCGACCTGCAGCAACCAGCACCTGCCCGGCTTCCTGCACCACGCCGCCGAGTTCAAGGCGAAGGGCGTCGACGTGGTCGCCTGCACGGCTGTCAACGACGTGTTCGTGCTGGACGCATGGGCGAAGTCGACGGGCGCCAAGGGGACGGTCACGTTTCTCGCGGACGGCAACGGCGATTTCGCAAAGGCGATCGGCCTCGACCTCAACGGCGCGCCGATTGGCTTCGGCATCCGCTCGAAGCGCTACGCGATGCTGCTCGATAATGGCGTCGTAACGGCGCTCCATGTCGAAGATCAGCCAGGCGTCGCCATCGAGAGCAGCGCGGAGAAGCTCCTGGCCGATCTGTAGCCGCGGGGGGCCAATCGCGGAAAGCGGCCCCTCGTTGGCTTCCCCGCGCCAGCCAGCAAGACCCTCGCAAGAAGCGCTCAGGCCATTTCCGGCGATGGCGACGGATATTCGAGAGGGTGCTATCATCGCGCCATGATCGAGGCCCTTGTCCGCAGCATCGAACAGAAGAAGGCGCAGCTTGACCTTTTGCGCCCCCTCTCGGCAGCGGCCCTGGCGCAGCTTCAGAAGCACTATGATGTCGAACTGACCTATACGTCGAACGCCATCGAGGGCAACACGCTCACGCTTCGCGAAACGGCCGAGGTCATCGAGCATGGGATTACGGTTGGCGGCAAGTCGCTGCGCGATCACCTCGAAGCGGTCGATCATTATGACGCAGTGCTTTGGATGCGCGGCATCGCGGCGACGGCAAACCCTATCGGCGAAGATGTGGCGTGCGAGTTGCACCGGCGCATCGTCGCGCGAAGCCAGCCGGAACTTGCGGGCGCCTATAGCCGCCTGCCACGCCGGATCGCCGGTTCGGCGGCGATTTTTCCGAACCCGGCCAAAATTCCGGCGCTTATGCAGGCGTTCGCCGTTTGGCTGCAGAATGCGCCCAACGGCCCGGCCACAGCCTTCGAGGCGCATTTTCGCTTGACGGCCATTCATCCCTTCGGCGACGGGAACGGCCGGACCGCCCGCCTCCTGATGAATCTCCTTTTGATCCGCGAAGGTTACCCGCCCGTTGCGGTTCGCCCCGAGGACCGCAAGGCTTATCTTGAAGCTTTGGAGCGCGCGTCAATCACCGGCGATTTGCACTCGTTTCAAACCTTTATGCACGAGCGCATGGACGCAACCTTGGACGAGTATCTAAGCGTACTGCGCGAGGCGTTTCCCGAAAAGGGGGCATCCGGCGACGAAGGCCGCTAAGCAGCCGAGGCGCACACGGTTCAGCAGGTTAACCACGACGATCGCACGAAGCGTCAAAAGTCCCCGTTTCTTAACCAATGCGGGCCGTTCTGCGGTACTAGAATACCGAAAAACAAGTGTTTTTGCGAAACGAACCCAACAGAGTTAATCGCCCCGCAAATCCAGCGGCTCGCACTATCCGCCGACGCCCTTTGCGATCTCCTCCTGCTCCGCGATGCCGAGTTGGGCGAGGTTGTGCGCCCGCTCGTTTTCGGCGTGGCCCTCGTGGCCGCGGACCCAATGCCAGCTCACCTCGTGCCGCTTGCGCGCTTCATCCAGCCGCTGCCAAAGATCGGCGTTCTTGACCGGCTTTTTCGCCGCTGTTTTCCAGCCGTTGGCCTTCCAGCCGCCGATCCATTCTGTGATGCCGTTGCGCAAATATTGAGAGTTTGTGTGCAGCTCCACGCGGCAGCCCCGCTTCAGCGTCTCCAGCGCGACGATGGCCGCCATGAGTTCCATGCGGTTGTTGGTCGTGTGCGGTTCGCCGCCATGGATCTCGCGCTCCCGCTCTTTATAGATAAGGAGTGCGCCCCAGCCGCCGGGGCCGGGATTGCCCTTGCAGCCGCCATCGGTGAAGATGGTCACAACGTTTTCCGAATCGGTCGCAGGGCTAGAGGCCATAGGCGCCCGGAGACTGCACGCCCTGATGGAATGTGAGCTTGCGCCAATACTCCATGGGGTCTTTCCGCTTTACGTAAGCGGTGTCGGGCGTGTTGTACCAATCGTAAAGCCGGGTCAGGAAAAAACGGATCGCGGCGCCGCGCGCAAGGAGCGGGAGAGCCGCGACTTCTTCCGGCGTGAGCGCCCGGACCGAATTATAGCCGCTGAAAAGCGCGCGCGCCTTCGTGACGTTGAACGAGCCATCGGTTTCGAAACACCAGGCGTTCATCGTGATCGCGAGGTCGTAGGCGAGAATGTCGTCGCAGGCGAAGTAGAAATCGATGACGCCGGAAACGCCGCCGTTCAGGAACAGCACGTTATCGGGGAACAGATCGGCGTGGATGACGCCGCTCGGCAGGTCGCGCGGCCAGTTGGCTGAAAGCGCATCGAGCGCGTTCGCGAGAGCGGCCGACATGCCGGGCGCAATCTTATCGGCCACGCCTCCGATTGAGGCGCTGAGCTTGAGCCAGCCCGCAAGCGAAAGCGCGTTCTCACGCTTCAGGGAAAATCCGAGCCCCGCTTCGTGGAGCGCCGCAAGCGCTTCGCCAACAGCGCGGCAATGCGAAGGCTGCGGCTTCTGCAGCGAATAGCCGGGGAGGAATGTGACGATGGCCGCAGGCTTTCCCGCGAGCGTCTGCAGAACCCTGCCATCGCGGTCGTGAACAGGCGTGGGGCATTTGACGCCGCGTTCGGCGACACGCTCCATGAGGCCGAGGAAAAACGGGAGATCTTCAGGCGAAACGCGCCTCTCGTAAAGAGTCAGAATGAACAGCCCGGCATCGGTTTCGAGGAAATAGTTGGTGTTCTCCACGCCCTCCGCGATGCCTTTGAACGCGATCAGCCGCCCGATGCCGTAGCGTTCGAGCAGCGCGTAAAGCTCTTCGGCCGTAACTTCGGTATAGACCGCCATGCGAGGCGCTACTGTGCGGCCGCCTGTTGCAGCGCGCGCGGGATTTTGAAGATCACGTCCTCGGTCGCGGTTCTCACCACCTCGACGCGAACCTCGTAGCGCGCCTTGAACTGCTCGATGATTTCGTCAACCAGGACCTCCGGCGCCGACGCGCCCGCCGTCAGGCCAAGAACCTTGATGTGCTGCAGGTTATCCCAGGGGATCTCCGACGCTTTCTGTACGAGCATCGCCTTCGGGCAACCGGACCGGAACGCCACCTCCACCAGCCTTTTCGAGTTCGAGCTGTTGGGGGCGCCGACCACAAGAATGGCGTCGCATTTGTCCGCGATGGCCTTTACCGCGCGCTGCCGGTTCGTCGTAGCGTAGCAGATGTCTTCCTTGTGGGGGCCTTGGATGAGCGGGAAGCGCCGCTTCAGCGCGCTTACCATTTCGACGGTGTCGTCGATGGACAGCGTGGTCTGCGTGATGTAGGCGAGCTTGCACGGATCGCGGGGCGCGAAAGCCTCGACGTCCTTCACGGTCTCGATCAACGTGACGGCGCCCTCGGGCAACTGACCAAGAGTGCCGATCACCTCGGGATGCCCGGAATGGCCGATCAGGATGATCTCAAGCCCGGCTTCGAAATGACGCTCCGCCTCCACGTGAACCTTCGAGACGAGGGGGCATGTGGCGTCGAGATAGAAGAAATTTCGCTTGGCCGCTTCCGCCGGAACGGATTTCGGCACGCCGTGAGCGGAAAAGATGACCGGCGCGTCGGTGTTCGGAATTTCGCTCAATTCCTCGACGAAGATTGCGCCCTTGGCTTCCAGGTCTTCCACAACGGTGCGGTTATGAACGATTTCGTGGCGGACGAAGACAGGCGCCCCGAACTTCTCGATCGCCATTTCCACAATCTGAATCGCCCGGTCGACCCCCGCACAAAAGCCCCTTGGCGCGGCGAGCAGCACATTGAGGTGTGGTTTTGTCGTCATGAGGCCCATCTCCGAGACTTGGCAATCGCAAAAGGCGTGCGGAACTCCGCAAAAAGGTCAAATTTGGCAGGGATGGGGAGCGACTAAGCTTGCGGCCCTCTCTCCGGCTCGCTAGGGTCCCCGAGCGCGTTAGAAATCCGGTGCCATCTTCTAACAATAATGAGCGCGCCAGACCATAAAAAAGCAACGCTACTCAAAGTCGCGGCGGGACTCGGAAAGCATCGATATCTTGGTGACTTGAAAAATGGCAGGGCATATGCGGGTTTGTTTGAAAGCGGTTTCGAGGCTGGTGGGCATGGGCTGCCTTGCCGCGGCATTGAGCGGGTGCGGCATGTCCATGCCGTCAATCGGCGATGGGGGAATCTTCTCTTCGAGCAAGAAAGCGGAAGGCGCCACCTGGACGCCGATCATAACGGAGGACAGCATGATGGCCGCCGCGCGGACCAGTTCCGACGGTCCGATCGAAATGGCGGCGGCGAACGGGTGCCCGCCTCTGCAGGTCGAGGGCGGCCAGCGCTATGTGACGTTCTTCGAGGGCAACCGGGTTGGCGACACCAACTCTGTCATCAATCGCGGCGAGATAACCAAGACGGCGCGCGAATGCCAGCTCGCGATGGGCGTGGTTCAGGTGAAGTATGGCATCGCCGGACGCGTGCTCCTCGGCCCGAAGGGCAAACCCGGCGCCATCACCCTGCCAATCACGATGCAGGTGCTCGACAAGACGAAGAACAAGCTGAAGTCGGAGCCGTTCACCGTCACCGTGACGATCACCAAGGAAAATCCGCTGGCCTATTTCTCGATAGTCCGCGATGTGACCATCCCCGTGAAGGAGGGCACGGTGCCGCAGGACTATAGCATCTCCATCGCCTTCGAGAAGAAAGGCGCTGGCGCGGCCTGATCGGGCGTTTTCGCCGTCGATCAGGAAATGCCTCTAAAAGCATAAGATAATCAAAAGCCACGCTGGCGTCATAAAGCAGCGCTTAGCTGCTTTCCAGCATGATGATGAGTAAGGCTGGCGCGGAGAGTGCGACCGCGCATGGCTCGCGTAACAGCACGGGTCTATGGGCGCGCCTTGCGCTCGCAGGGTTCATCGCGGCGGGCGCCATCTTCGCTAGCGTCGCGGCCGGGCGCCCGGCGCAGGCCGAAAGCGCCGCGGTCATCAAGCAGATCCGCGTCGTCGGCAATCAGCGCCTCGACGCCGAAACGGTCAAACATCACCTGACATTCAAGGAGGGGCAGCGCTACGACGCCGCCAGGGCCGATGAAAGCGTCAAGGCGCTGTTTGCGACCGGGCTGTTCCGCGATGCGCGCATCGGGCTTGAAGGCGGCATCGTTATTGTAACTGTCGCCGAGGCTCAGCTCATCAACCGCGTGGTATTCGAGGGCGCGAAGGATGTTTCCTCCGATGCGCTTTCGAAGGAAACGCAGCTCAAGGCGGGCGGTCTCTTCACGAGCGCCCGCGCGCAAGGGGACGTGCAGCGCATCTTGGGCGCCTACCGCAGCCACGGCTATTACGCCGCGCAGGTCGAAGCCAAGATTGTTGAACTCGACCACAACCGCATCGATCTCGTATTCGAGATCCGCGAAGGCCCCGAGACCAAGGTCGCCGGCATCAATTTCATCGGCAATTCGTCGTTCAGCGACGCCCAGTTGCGCGGCGTCGTCAGCACGAGCGAATTGTGGCTTCTCGATTTCCTGAAGCCGACCGCGATTTACGATCCCGATCGCGTCAATTTCGACCGCGATCTTCTGCGCCGCTTCTATCTGAAAAACGGCTTCGCCGACATGCGCGTGATCTCGGCCAGCGCCGACGCCGACCAGGAGAAGAAGGGCTTTTTCCTCACCTTCGTCATCGACGAGGGTCCACGCTATACGTTCGGCGCCGTGGATCTGGATGTGACGATCGCCTCGCTAAATGCGGAGGCCCTCCGGAAGCGTGTGCTGGGCGCCGCGGGCGACATCTACAACGTCGAACAGGTCGAAAAGAGCGTGGACGCGCTCACGGCAGCCGCCGCGGACCAGGGCGAAGCCTTCGCGCAAGTGCGCCCGAGGGTCGAGCGCGATCCGCTGACGCGCACGATCTCGGTGGCTTACGTCGTCGAACGCGGCCCGCGCGACTATATCGAGCGCATCGACATATCCGGAAACACAATCACAAACGGCGATGTGATCCGCCGCGAATTCCGCATCGCCGAGGGCGACGCCTACAACAAAGTCATGGTCGAGCGGGGAAGGCTGAGGCTCTTGAAGCTCGGCTACTTCCAGTCGGTGAAAATCACGAAGGAGAGAGGCTCGGCGCCTGATCGCACGGTTCTGACGGTGGCGATCGTGGAAAAGCAGACGGGAGAGCTGGCTGTCGCCGCCGGGTATTCGACGGCGAACGGGATCATCGGCGACTTGACCTACACCGAACGAAATCTGATGGGGACCGGCCAGTACCTGCAAATCCAACTCACAGGCAGCGTGTCGGGTACGGAGGGGCTGACCGTCGGCTGGACGGAGCCGCGCTTTCTCGACCGCAATCTGTCGTTTGGCGTCGACGCCTTCATCAAGAACAACGATTATACGCAAAGCTCCGGCTATACGGTCGCCGGTTTCGAGGATTTCCGGGTCGGCGGGTCGCTTCGCCTCGGCGCTCCCATTACGGACGAATTTTCAGTTGGCCTCAACTACACCCTGATGCTGGAAGACGTCTATAATCTCGATCCGAACGCTTCGCTGGCGGTGAAGCAGATCCAGGGGACGGCCATCATTTCCTCGGTCGGCTACAACCTGATTTACGATACGCGGGACAACAAGAAGAAGCCGACAAGAGGGTTCTACTTCAAGTCAACGCAGGATTTCGCGGGCGCGGGGGGCGACGTGGACTATATCCGCTCCACCGCCGATATGCGCGCCTACTATCCGGTCTCCGACGACATCGTCCTGGCCGGACGCGCGCAGGGCGGCACGATCATGGGATGGAACGGGCAGAGCGTCCGTGTGGTGGACGCGTTCTTCAAGGGCAACGAGACGATCCCAGGCTTCGCCGCTGCGGGGCTGGGCCCTCGCGACGCCACCACCGGCGACGCGCTGGGCGGCACGACTTTCTACTCCGCAACCACCGAGCTGCGCTTCCCCCTGCCCTTCCTGCCGCAGGATTTGGGGCTCAGCGGCGCGATCTACACCGCCGCGGGGAGCGTATTCGGCACGGATGCCCAGAAATTCGCAGCCGCCTATGTCGCGAAGAACGGGGGAACCAACACCCTCGTAATCATGGATTTGTCCGCGCTCAGATCCTCGGTCGGCGGAAGCATCGTTTGGGACTCGCCCATCGGACCCTTGCGCGCCGACTACTCCTTCGTCTTGAGCAAGGCTGTGGGCGACAAGACGCAACCCCTCGGCTTTGGCTACAGCGCCTGGTGACAGCGGCAGGACGATACGAAGCGCGCCGTGAATGAGCGCTGCATAAAGTGTGAATTCAAAAGATTATTACGTCTGCGGAGGTTGACAGTACGCCACGGGCAAGCGACTTAGTAAGGGCTGACCGATGCAAGCGGGAGAGACCAGCGAAGCTGGCGCCGAAGGAGCAACCGCCCCGGAATCTCTCAGGCAAAAGGACCGCACGCAGACAGCACTCTGGAAAGCAGCCGCCGCAGTCCGGCGTCTCACCGAAGGGGTAGGCCCGTTGCCGGGTGAAATCTCTCAGGTCCCGTGACAGAGGGGGCGAAGTCCGCGAAAGCGGAGCCCCTAACCGTCTCGGAAGCGGACCATGAGCGACGCAGAAGCCCTTCAGAAGCCTGTCCCGCCTCACGCGGCCGAGTCGCCGCTGCGCTCAACGCCTTTGAACGCCCTTCATCGCGAGCTTGGCGCAAAGCTGGTGCCCTTCGCGGGCTACGAGATGCCGCTTCAATATTCTGCCGGCATCGTCAAGGAACACCTCCACGTCCGCGCCGCCGCCGGATTATTCGACGTCTCGCACATGGGTCAGGCGCGCTTGTCCGCGCCGTCGTTCGAAGCCGCGGCCTCGGCGCTCGAAGCGCTGGCGCCGGCCGACATCCTCGGCCTTAAGCCCGGCCAGATCCGATACGCCCAGCTTCTCAACGAGGGCGGCGGCATCATCGACGATTTCATGGCGGCGCGAGACCCCGGCGGCGATGGCCTTTTTCTCGTCGTCAACGCCTCTCGCAAGGAGACCGACTTCGCGCATATCGCCCAGCGCCTGCCGGCCGGGATCGGCCTTGAGTGGCAGCCCGGTCTCGCGCTGCTCGCGCTGCAAGGTCCGAAAGCCGCGCGCGTTCTTTCAAAGCTTATCCCCGGCGTCGAGACGCTCGGCTTCATGACGAGCGGCGCGTTCAACATCGGCTCGCACAGGGCCGTTGTCTCGCGTTCGGGCTACACCGGCGAGGACGGATTCGAAATCTCGCTCGAAGCCGGGCGCGCGGAAGAGTTTGCGCGCCAGATCCTGGCCGAGCCTGAAGTCCTGCCAATTGGGCTCGGCGCGCGCGATACGCTGCGCCTTGAAGCCGGGCTTTGCCTTTACGGCCAGGACATGGACGAGGCGACTTCGCCAGTCGAGGCCGCGCTTGCGTTCTCGATCGCCAAGCGCCGCCGCGTGGAAGGCGGCTTCCCCGGCGCGGCTCGCGTTCTCCGGGAGTTGTCCGAAGGCCCTTCGCGCATTCGCGTGGGCTTGCGGCTCGAAGGCCGGGCCGCCGCGCGGACGCATATGCGCATCGCCGACCCCGCCGGAAAGAACATCGGCGAAGTGACGAGCGGCGCTTTCACGCCCTCGGCGGCGGCTTCGATCGCGATGGGATACGTTCCGGCGGCCTTAAGCCAGCCGGGCACGAAACTTGCTGCCGAAATTCGCAGCGCCCTGGTTCCGGCGCGCGTCGCATCCATGCCCTTCGTTCCGTACCGTTACTTTCGTCAAGGATAAAAGCAAAAGGTCCGTAGCCATGGCGCACACGAAATACACTGAAGATCACGAATATATCCGCGTCGAAGACGGGATCGGGACCGTTGGCATCACGAATTACGCTCAGGAAAAGCTGGGCGACGTGACCTTCGTCGAACTTCCGGCTAAAGGCGAGAAAGTCAAGCAGGGCAGCCCGATCGCCGTCGTCGAATCGGTTAAGGCCGCGAGCGACATCTATTCCCCCGCCGGCGGCGTTATCCTCCACGTCAACGAGGAGCTTAACGACAAGCCGGAACTCATCAACCAGGAAGCCGAAGGCGCCGGCTGGATCTTGAAGATCGAGATCACGCACCCGGAAGACCTGAACAAGCTCATGGATCTCGAACGCTATCTCGAATACGCCAAAGCGGAGGGCTGATGCGCTATCTGCCCCACACCGCGGCCGATCGCCGTTCCATGCTGGACGCAATCGGCGCGAAGGATATCGACGCCCTTTTCGCGGACGTGCCGGCCTCGAAGCTTTTGAGCGAGCTTCCAAGGCTTCCGCGCGGACAAAGCGAGATGGCCGTCGAGCGCGCGCTTTCGGCCCTTGCCGCGCGGAACCTCCCTGCCGGCGCCGCGCCGTTCTTCGCGGGATGCGGCGCGTATAAGCATCACGTTCCGGCGACGGTCGATCATATCATCCAGCGCTCGGAGTTCATGACCTCCTACACGCCCTATCAGCCGGAAATCGCGCAAGGCACGCTGCAATATCTGTTCGAGTTCCAGACGCAGGTGGCGGCGCTGACCGGCATGGAGGTCGCGAACGCCTCGATGTATGACGGCTCCACCGCCGCCGCCGAGGCCGTGCTGATGGCGCATCGCCTCACGAAGCGCAAAAAGGCGGCTTTGACAGGCGGCGTGCATCCGCATTATCGCGCGGTCATCGAGACGATCTCGCGCTATTCCGGATGCGAAGTCGAGGCAGAGCCCGCGCATCCAGAGGCCTCGTTCGACGCGCCCTGCGATTCCGAAACCTCGTGCATCGTCGTGCAAATGCCGGATGCGTTTGGGCGCGTAAGCGATGTGTCGGCGCTGGCGGCGAAGGCGCAAGCGGCGGGGGCGCTCCTCATTGTCATTGTCACCGAGGCGGTGTCCTTCGGCGCTCTGAAATCGCCGGGCGCGATGGGCGCCGACATCGTCGTGGCGGAAGGCCAGTCCATCGGCAACGGGCTCAGTTTCGGCGGACCCTACCTTGGGCTGCTCGCCTGCCGCAGGAAGTTCGTGCGGCAAATGCCGGGGCGCCTCTGCGGGGAAACGGTGGACGAGGACGGCCGCCGCGGTTTCGTGCTGACCCTGTCGACGCGCGAGCAGCACATCCGCCGCGAAAAGGCGACGAGCAACATCTGCACGAATTCGGGGCTGTGCGCGCTCGCATTCACCGTGCATCTCACGCTGCTTGGAGAAGCGGGTTTGCGCAAGCTTGCGGCTCTGAACCATGCGAACGCGGTCGCGCTGGCGAAAGCGCTGGCGAGCGTTCCGGGCGTCGAGGCGATCACGCCCGCATTCTTCAACGAGTTTACGATCAGGACGCCGAAAGAAAGCGCCTCCGTGATCGACGCGCTGGCCGATCGCGGCGTTATTGGCGGCGTTCCCTGCTCCCGCCTGTGGCCCGGCGCGGCTGAGCTTTCCGATTTGATCGTCGTCGCGGCGACGGAAGTTACAACTCCCAATGACATTGCGGCCTACACAACCGCGCTTAATGAGGTGCTTCATGGTTGAAATGCCGAAAGACTTTTCTCTAGGCATGTCGGAGCCCGCAAGCGAAGCCCCCACCTTCACCGGAAACCGCGCGCTTCAGGTCGAAGAGCCGTTGATTTTCGAAATCGGCTCGGCCGAGACGAGCGGCGTCGATTTCGAGGAGCCACTGGAAACCGAATCTCGCCTTGGCGGATGCGAGCGGGCGGGCGCAATCGGCCTTCCCGGCCTTTCCGAGCCGGACGCCATCCGGCATTATGTGCGGCTCTCGCAGAAAAATTATTCCATCGACACCGGCATCTTCCCGCTCGGCTCTTGCACGATGAAGCACAATCCGCGCCTTAACGAGAAGATGGCGCGGCTTCCCGGCTTTGCGGACATTCACCCCCTCCAGCCGGAGAAAACCGTGCAAGGCGCGCTGGCGCTCATGACCGAGCTGACCCGCTGGCTTCTTGAGCTGACGGGCATGGAGGCGGCGGCGCTCTCGCCCAAAGCCGGCGCTCACGGCGAGCTGTGCGGCATGGTTGCGATCCGCGCGGCGCTGGAGGCGCGCGGCGAGGCGGCGGGGCGGCGCAAGGTGCTCGTTCCGGAATCGGCGCACGGCACAAACCCGGCCACGGCCGCTCAGCTCGGATTTACCGTGAGAGCCATCGAGGCGCGCGCCGACGGAACCGTGAGCGTGGAGGCCGTGCGCGAGAAGCTCGGCCCGGGCGTCGCCGCGATGATGCTGACGAACCCGAACACCTGCGGGCTGTTCGAGCCGGAAATCGCCGAAATCGCCGCCGCGCTCCACGAGGCGGACGCCTATCTCTATTGCGACGGCGCGAACTTCAACGCCATCGCCGGCAAAGTCAGGCCGGGCGACCTCGGCGTCGACGCCATGCACATCAACCTGCACAAGACGTTTTCGACCCCGCATGGCGGCGGCGGGCCGGGCGCGGGGCCAGTTGTCTTGTCGAAGGCTCTTGCGCCATTCGCGCCGCTGCCCTTCATCGCGAAGGACGGCGACGCCTATCGGCTGGTCGAGCATGCGCACGAAGCGCCAGACGGCGCCGCGCCATTCGGAAGGCTGACCGCTTTCCACGGACAAATGGGCATGTTCGTGCGCGCGCTCGCCTACATGATGAGCCACGGCGCCGACGGCATCCGGCAGGCGTCGGAGGATGCGGTGCTGAACGCCAATTATGTGCGGGCCTGCCTCGCGGACGCGCTCTCCTACTCCTTCGGCGACAAGGCGTGCATGCATGAGGCGCTGTTCGACGACCGCTTCCTGAAAGGCACGGGCGTCTCCACGCTCGACTTCGCAAAGGCGTTGATCGACGAAGGCTTCCACCCGATGACGGTCTATTTCCCCCTTGTCGTATCCGGCGCGATGCTTGTTGAGCCGACCGAGTTGGAATCGAAGCAAAGCCTGGACCGGTTCATCGGCGCGCTGAGGAGCCTCGCCGGAGCCGCGAAAGCGGGCGACGTTGGGCGCTTTACGAAAGCGCCGCGCTTCGCTCCCAGGAAGCGCCTCGACGAGACTCGCGCGGCCCGCGATCCGATCCTGACCTACACACAAACGCCCGCCGCCGCTGAGCAAGCGTCATAAACCGGAGGCTTTGGAGGCTACTGGATCAAGGTGAGCTTGCCGCCGTTCAACTCGAAGCCGGCGAGATGCTTGATGAAGCTCATGCCGAGCAGGTTCTGCGTCATGCGCCCCGGTTCCGCGATCACGGCCTGGACATCCTTAACCGTGATGTCGCCAATCCGGATCGTGTCGAGGACGACCGAGGCCACGCGCGCCACGCCGTTCGCCGTCGTGGAGCGGCCAGTGAAGTGCAGGTTCTGCGCGAGCCCAAGCTTCTGCGCGGTCTCATAGCTGAGCGCCACATAGGTGGCCCCCGTATCCGTCATGAACTCGACCTGCTGGCCGTTGATCTGGGCCCGCGCGAGGAAATGGCCGTAATCGTTCGCGGTGAGGAGGACTTTCCGGGAACTCGGTTGCTCCTGGCTTGCCGAGATGGTGCCGCGGAGGGGAGGCAGCGTCGCCGCCGCCATTATGCGCGTATCGAACCGCGAGAAAGTTGGGGCGCTTGATTCGAATTCGAAAAGGCGCGCAGAGTCCGGCGCGGGACGCGGCTTGCTTGGCGCGATCGTAGAGGGGCTCGAAGGAAGAAAAGGTGAAATACGCGCCGCCCACGGCGATGAGCCAGACCAGAAGCTCTTTCATCACCCTACGTTGAAGTGTCGGGGATTTCATGAGGGGACCGCCTCCGCCGAATGAGCCCCCGCAAAAGCCTTCGCCGCCCCTGGCTCAGCTTTTCATAAGGAGCTTGTTCCCTGAAAACTCATATGAACGCAAACGGCTTAAAAAACTCATACCGAGCAGGCTTTGCTGCAGCGCTCCCGGCCGCGTAACCAGCGCTTCCACCTTTTCAAGCGTCAGCTCGCCCAGCGACACGCGCTCAAGCTTCACGCGGGCCGCGAAGGCGCGCCCATTCGCCGTTTCGACGGGGACTGTATAATCCAGAGTCGCGACTTGAATCCCGGCCTTGCGCGCGTCCTCCGGCCTCAGCACCACCGTCGAGGCGCCGGTGTCGACGATCATGCGGATGCTCTTGCCGTTCACCTGCGTCCTTGCGATGAAGTGCCCGTCGCCGGTCTTTCGGATCGACACAATGGCGCCGTGCCCTCCTTCGCCCGGCGACACGGTCTGGACCGACCCCGGCTGAAGCTCCTGCACAACGCGATCGCGCACTTCCCCCAACTCGCTGCGATAAGCATAGAGCACAATGACCACGAGGCCGATCGCCATCCAGGCGCCCAGCGCCCGCAACGCCTCGGCCGCCTTCCCTGCCGTAAGTCTCGTAACGCCCGCCATCAGGAAGATGAGAATGGATAAGAGCCCGGCGACGCGGGGAAATTCGTCGCGCGGAAGGCCGGCAATGGGGTCGCCTTCCCCTGTCAGCGCATACAGAATAATACTGACGGCCAGAAGCCCAATTGCGAGAAAAACCATGGATCATCCATTCTTCGACCGCGGGCGCTATATGGGCGAATAGCGGGCAAAAAGACAGCCCTTTTGGCTCAAGCCTGCGAAGGCGCCTGCAAATCGCTCCATAATCGTTGCAAGATTATCCCCATTCGCCGCAATCGTTAAAATCAGAATACGTGGGACCAGCGTCATGCGATACCCAGCCGATCTGCTCGACGAGATCCGCAGCCGCGTGCCCGTCAGCCGCGTCGTCGAACGTCACGTCAAGCTGAAGCGCGCCGGCCGCGAATATATTGGGCTATCGCCGTTCAAAACGGAACGGACGCCTTCGTTCACGGTAAACGATCACAAGGGCTTTTATCACTGCTTCGCGAGCGGCGAACACGGCGACGTCTTCACCTTCCTGATGAAGATTGAAGGGCTGAGCTTTCCCGAAGCCGTAGAGCGGCTTGCCTCAGAGGCTGGCGTCGCTCTGCCGGCGCCGAAACCTGTCGATGAAGTCAAGGCCAGCCATGACGCCCGGCTCCGCGATGCGCTGGAGGCGGCGTGCCTGTTTTTCGAGGCGAGCCTGTCCGGCCGGGAGGGGAGCGCCGCGCGAGCCTATCTGGAGAAGCGGGGCGTGCAGGTTGCGGAGGCGAAGGCTTTCCGGCTCGGCTACGCTCCCGACAGCAAGACGAGCCTGAAGCAGCATCTTGGCGCGAAGGGATTCTTGCTTTCCGAGATGCAAGATGCCGGACTCCTCATCCATGGCGACGATATCGCCATCCCTTACGACCGCTTCCGCGGACGCTTGATCTTCCCGATCACGGACGCCAAGCGCCGCGTCATCGCGTTCGGCGCTCGCGCGCTTTCACCGGACCAGCAGCCCAAATATCTGAACTCGCCAGAGACGGAGCTTTTTCACAAAGGGCATGTCCTCTTCAATCTCGCCGGCGCGCGCGAGGCGGCCAAGGCGAAGAATGCCGTCATCGTCGCGGAAGGCTATATGGATGTGATTGCGCTCGCCAGAGCCGGCTTCGAAAACGCCGTCGCGCCGCTCGGCACGGCCCTGACCGCCGATCAGCTCCGCCTGCTGTGGGCAATAACGCCACTGCCGACGCTGTGCTTCGATGGCGATGCGGCGGGACAGAAAGCCGCGCACCGGGCCATCGACACGGCCCTGCCCTTTCTCGAACCGGGCCGCTCGCTGCAATTTGCCTTCCTTCCCGAAGGCCGCGACCCCGACGACATGGTGAGCGGCGGCGCGAGGGACGCTCTCGCCAAGCTGCTTGCAGAGCCGTCGCCCTTGATCGACGTGGTTTGGGCGCGCGAACGCGACAAGCACCCCCTCGACACGCCGGAACAGCGGGCAGCCCTGGAAGCGCGACTGGCGGGGATGGCGCAGCTGATCGATCACAAGAGCCTCAGGTTTCATTATAGTTCCGCCTTCCGCGAGCGCTTGCGCGCGCTCGGTTACGCGGCGGCGGCGCCCCGGCGCGCGGCCGCCGTCCCGGACTGGCGGGACCGCGCCGCGGGCTCGGCCGGCAGCGCCGGCAGGCGCCCAGCAAACCGGAGCGCCTATGGCAAACCGAATGCAGCGGCGCGCACCAGCAGCCTTCTCGCCAGCGGCATCGCGCAAGCCTCGGCGCCGATTAGCGCGCCCCGTGAGGCGCTGCTTATCATGGCGATTGCGCACCATCCCTGGCTTCTCGATGAGCTTTTAGAGGAAATCGCAGGCCTGCATCTCGACGACTCCGACTGTTGCCGGGTTCGAAACGCCATGTTAACCATCCATCAGACCGAGGAAGTGCTTGACAATGAAAAATTGTTATCGCACCTCTCCCGTGAAGGTTATGGAGCGGAGCTTGAGCGCCTCGGGCGTGTTTGCGCCCACAAAGCTGACCCGCACTTCGCCTCTGGGGCGTCTAAAGAGCAGGTCTTGGAAGGTTGGCGGCATGTGATGGAGATGCATGCCAAGGTGGGCGTTCCCCGTTCCTTAGCGGAAGCAGAGAGCGATTACGTGAACGAACCGACGAACGAGAATTTCTCGAAGCTGCGCGCCGTGGTGCAACAGAGTGAAATTGCGGCATCGTGAATCGCACTGCATATATTGCGGGCTGAAGAAACATTCACCAGATAACATATGGGGCGCGTGGCAGAGCGTGACTTTAGCTTCATGAGTAACGCCGCATTAAGCATAACCGCTTATCAGATAAAGCGGTTTCGCGATTCGAATCGCGGACTCGGCGGCAGCCGGCAACGCCAAACCGTCTTGGCCCCATATGAGATTGAGCGTCACGCGGCGCCACGGCTGCCCGACGGCCCGCGAGCGCCGCTTATTCGCATTTTCTGGAGTGCATAATGGCAACAGCGACGACAAAGACTGAAGACCAAGAAGCGCCGGCGCCCGAAACGACGGACAGCCCGGTTCTTGATCTTCTGGATGCCGCCGTAAAGCGCCTGATCAAATCCGCGAAGGCGCGCGGTTATGTCACTTACGACGAAATCAACGAGGTCATGCCTCCGGAGGAAGTTTCCCCGGACCAGATCGAGGACATCATGACGATGTTCTCGGACCTTGGCGTCAATGTCGTCGACGCCGAGGAGGTCGAGGAGTCGGCAGCGGCCGAGCCGCTCGACGAGGAGGAGGAAGACAGGCAGGGCCCGCAGGCCCATCTGCCCGTCAAGCAGGAGCGCTCCACCGAGGTCACCGAGCGCACCGACGACCCGGTGCGAATGTATCTGCGCGAGATGGGATCGGTCGAGTTGCTCTCCCGCGAGGGCGAGATCGCGATCGCCAAGCGCATCGAGGCCGGCCGCGAGGCCATGATCGGCGGCCTGTGCGAGAGCCCTCTGACCTTCCAGGCCATCATCATCTGGCGCGACGAGCTGAACGAAGGAAAGATTCTGCTTCGCGACATCATTGACCTGGAGGCGACGTATTCCGGGCCATTCGCGCGGACCGGCGAGGAAGAGGGCGCCGAGGAGGAGTTCGTCCCCGACGCGCCTCCAGTTCCGTTGAATGGCGGACCGCGCCCGGCCCCGGCTCCGACACCCCCGCACGCGGCGGCAAGCGGCGCCAACGGTCACGCGCGGCCAGTCGATGGCGAAGGCCCCGAACGCGCGGACGGAGAGGGCGCGGAGTTTCGCGGCGAGGAGAATTTTGACGAGGACGACGACCTCGAAAACAGCCTTTCGCTTGCCGCGATGGAAGCCGAGCTGAAGCCGAAGGTGCTCGAAACCTTCGACCGGATTGCGACCGAATATAAGAAGCTGCGCAAGCTCCAGGATCAGCATGTCGAGCGCAAGCTGCAGGACGACTCGCTCACGCCGCAGCAGGAAAAGCGCTCCAAGAAGCTGCGCGACGCCGTCATCCAGGACGTGAAGAGCCTGTCGCTCAACCCGGCTCGTATCGAGTCGCTGGTCGAGCAGCTTTACGACATCAACAAGCGCCTTATCGGCTATGAGGGCCGCTTGCTAAGGCTTGCCGACGGCTACGGCGTGCGCCGCGACGAATTCCTGAGCCATTATCAGGGCAGCGAACTCGACCCGAATTGGGTGGACCGCGTTGCGGTTTTGAAGGCCAAGGCCTGGCACAAGTTCGTGGAGAAAGAGCGCGCCCGCATCGACGAAATCCGCAGGGAGATCCATTCGCTCGCGACCGAGACCGGCCTCGACATCGCCGAGTTCCGCCGCATTGTGAGGATTGTGCAGAAGGGCGAGCGGGAAGCGCGGCAGGCCAAGAAGGAGATGGTTGAGGCGAACCTGCGGCTTGTGATCTCCATCGCCAAGAAATACACGAACCGCGGCCTGCAATTCCTGGATCTGATCCAGGAGGGCAATATCGGCCTGATGAAGGCCGTCGATAAGTTCGAATACCGCCGCGGCTATAAGTTCTCCACCTACGCCACCTGGTGGATCAGGCAGGCAATCACGCGCTCCATCGCGGACCAGGCGCGCACTATCCGCATCCCCGTGCACATGATCGAGACCATCAACAAGATCGTGCGCACGAGCCGGCAGATGATGCATGAAATCGGCCGCGAGCCGACGCCCGAGGAACTGGCCGAGAAGCTCTCGATGCCGCTCGAAAAGGTGCGCAAGGTCTTGAAGATCGCAAAGGAGCCGATCAGCCTCGAAACGCCCATCGGCGACGAGGAAGACAGCCACCTCGGCGACTTCATCGAGGACAAGAACGCGATCCTGCCCATCGACGCGGCCATCCAGTCGAACCTGCGCGAGACGACGACGCGCGTGCTCGCCTCGCTCACGCCGCGCGAGGAGCGCGTGCTGCGCATGCGCTTCGGCATCGGCATGAACACCGATCATACGCTGGAGGAAGTCGGCCAGCAATTCTCGGTGACGCGCGAACGCATCCGCCAGATCGAGGCGAAGGCGCTGCGCAAGCTGAAGCACCCGAGCCGGTCGCGCAAGCTCCGCAGCTTCCTCGACAACTAGGTGCTATTACATGGCGCTAATACGAACTTTGCGCGCAAGCACATGGAGCGGAATTCAATTCACGACGAGATATCGGCGTCGTATACCGTCTTTGAGAATGACGGCCGGGTGTTCATCCAAATAGATACTTACGGACGCGAAGATAGAGAGATGGCAAAAAAAGCCAGACCATCCAGTTAGATTGCGAGGGAGCGTTGGCGCTTCTTGCGATACTGAAACGTGAGTTTAACTTAGCTTAAGCTCAGCCTGGACCGAGGGTTCCTCTTCTGCGGGGGTCGGCCTTAAAGTTGCCTCAGCGACCACCTCTTAACGTTGATTCGTGGATTCGATTTTCAACCTAAGCGCGAAGCTATAGCTTAGGTCTCGTCTGGTCGGCCCAGGCAGGCGAGCGCGAGCAACTTCGAGGGTGGGGCACACTGCCGCGCTCGCCACCCCTCTCAACACCCTTATGCGAATCGTCATAGGTCCCGCCCTCATTCTCAAGGCGGTCCAGTGCGGTATCACAATACCGCAAAAAATCTTCTTTTTGCGAAACGAACCCAATAGGGTTAATCGCCGGTGTCCACTCGCACGCCTGCGTCCGATATCGAGCCGATGGCTCCGGCGATCGGTATGAACCGGCAAATCCCGGCCTCAAACCCTCGAAACCCGCAAGTTCAATACCCGATCGCCGCCGAGTCGCCGTCGCGCATATCGGCCGCGCCGAGGAACAGCCCGCCCTTCTTCATGATGGAGTTCGCGCGCCCCAGCACGCGATGCTGGAACGTCCCATCGGGGTTTTTGGGCAAGATGAAGCCGCGCGCCTCCAGAATGCGCAACGTGTCGTCCGAAACCCCGCGCTCGGTGATGACGTTATCGGGCTGCCACTGGTGATGGACTCGCGGCGCGGCGGTGGCTTCCGCGACATTCATGTCGAAAGTCAGCACGTTCAGGATTTCCTGCAGCACCACCGTGATGATGGTGCTGCCGCCGGGGCTGCCCGTAACGAGGTAGGGCGCGCCGTCCCTCATGACGATGGTGGGCGCCATCGACGACAGCGGCCGCTTGCCGGGCGCTATCGCATTGGCCTCATCGCCGATAAGCCCGAACGCATTCGGCGCGCCGGGCTTGGCCGAGAAATCGTCCATCTCGTTGTTGAGAAAGAAGCCCGCCCCGCCAACCGTGTAGCCGCTGCCGAAGGCCAGGTTGAGCGTATAGGTGTTCGCGACGGCGTTCCCTGCCTTGTCCATGATTGAGAAATGCGTCGTCTGCTCGCCTTCCGGCGAAGGCAGCTTGCCGGCGGAAACATCCTCAGATTTCGTGGCGCGCTCAAGATTGATGCCCTTGCGCAACTCCGCGGCGTAGGCCTTGCTGGTCAGGGCCGCCACGGGAACCTGGACAAAGTCGGGATCGCCGAGATATTTGGCGCGGTCGGCATAGGCCCGGCGCATGGCCTCCACGAGCCGGTGAATGCTATCCGCGCTATCCTGGCCGAGCTTCTTCAAATCGTAGCCTTCCAGGATGTTCAGCATTTGAATGACATGCACGCCCCCCGACGACGGCGGCGGCATGGAGAAGATTTCATAGCCCTGATACGTTCCTCGCACCGGCTCGCGTTCGACCGCGCGATAGGCTTTCAGGTCGTCCAGCGTGATGAGGCCGCCCTTCTTCATCTCCGCCGCGATCATGCCGGCGATGGGGCCTTCATAGAACCCGCTCGCGCCGCGGTCGCGAATGGCGATCAGCGTCTTCGCCAGCACCGGCTGCCGGAAGATCTCCCCGAACCTGTAGGGTTCGCCATCGGGGTGCAGGAAGAGCGCCGCCGTCGAGCGGTCGTTCAAGAAGCGATCTTTTGCCTTCGCAAACGCATAGGCCAGCCCGTAAGCAACCGGGAAGCCGTCTTCGGCAAGCTTGATCGCCGGCGCCATGACGCGCTCGCGCGGCATCGAACCGTATTTCTCAAGCGCATGGAGCAGACCGGCCACCGTCCCCGGCACGCCCGCCGAAGCGAGGCTGTAGCGCGCCTTGTCCCGGTCGACGCCGCCCCTCGCATCGAGAAACATGTCGCGCGAGGCCGCTGCCGGCGCGGTCTCCCGATAGTCGATGGCGACCTTGCGCCCATCCGCGAGCGAGATCAGCATGAAGCCGCCGCCTCCCAGGTTCCCGGCTTGGGGATGGGTCACGGCCAACGCAAAGCCTACGGCGACGGCCGCATCGACCGCGTTGCCGCCGTCCTTCAGAATATCGGCGCCGACCTGCGCTGCGATCTTTTCCTGAGCCGCCACCATGCCGTTCTCCGCCACGACGGGCTGGAAGCGGGCGTCAAACCCGATGACAGCGTCGGCCGCCGGATCGCTGGGACGCTGGGCATGGTTTGGCGCGGCCGCCACCAGGAGCGCCGCGAGCGCGGCCAGCATATGGAACAGGACGATTTTTTTTGACATGATGAATGATTGTGGGCGGGTCCCCGTTTTCAGAGCGGAGCTTTAGGATGAAATCTGGCCTCATTGCAGCAGGACTGAAACATTTTTGTGGGCCATCCGGTCTCACAGTCCAGGAAAGGCGATCATGAAATACCGCAAGCTCGGCGAAAGCGATCTCATCGTCTCGGAGATTGCGCTCGGCTCTTGGCTGACCTATTCGGGCGGCGTCGATGCGGCCACCGCCAAGGCTTGCGTGCGCAAGGCGCTCGATCTCGGCATAAACTTCATCGACACGGCAAACATTTACGGGCGCGGCGCCGCGGAGAGGCTTTTGGGCGAGGCGCTGGCCGGCGTGCCGCGCGAGAGCTATGTGCTTGCGACGAAGCTTTACTTTCCGATGTCGCAGAACGATCGCGGCCTTTCGCGCGCGCAGATTCACAAGCAAATCGACGCCTCGCTCGCTCGCCTCAACACTGATTACGTTGACCTCTACCAGTGCCACCGCTTCGACCCCGAGACCCCGCTCGAAGAAACGATGCAAGCCTTGACCGAGGTAGCGAACGCCGGTAAAGCGCGCGCCATCGGCTTCTCGGAATGGCCCGCAGACGCCATCCGGAAGGCGCTTGCGATGCCGGGCGTGAAGCATTTCGTTTCGAGCCAGCCGCAATATTCCCTGCTCTGGCGGAGGCCTGAGGCGGAAATCATCCCGCTCTGCGAGAAGAACGGCATATCGCAGGTGGTCTGGTCGCCGCTCGCCCAGGGCGTCTTGACGGGCAAATACAGGCCGGGCGAGGATGTGGCTCAAGGCACTCGCGCCGCTAGCCGCTCGATGGGAGGGTTTCTCCAGCGGTCCTGGCTGGAGCCGCGCGTCCTCGAAGCCGTGCAGAGGCTCAGGCCCGTTGCAAGGGCAGCCGGGCTCTCTATTCCACAATTTGCGCTTGCTTGGGTCTTGCGGCTCAATAACGTGGCCGCCGCAATTATTGGCGCGTCAAGGCCGGAACAAATCGAGGAGAACGCCAGGGCATCGGGTCGCGAGGTCGAACCTTCCCTGTTTAAGGAGGCCGAGAGCATCCTGGCGGGCGTGTCCGTGCTTTGAACTCGCGCCGGCGCGGGCGGTCGCCTCACGCTTTCAATGCGTTCTCCGCTGGGCACGTCAGGCGCCACTCGAAACCCGCAGCCTTGTAATCCAGGCTCACCTCGGCGCCGAGCGCGTCCTCGGCCATGCGGACAAGGACCATCTGGCCGAACCCCTCGCGGTCGGGTTTCGCGACAACAGGCCCCCCGCGCTCGACCCAGCTCATGATAAAACGGCCGTCCTCGATCGCCCAGTCGATGAGGACGGAGCCTGTCTCGTTTTTGAGCGCGCCGTATTTGCCGGCGTTCGTCGCAAGCTCATGGATGACCATGCCGAAGGTTTGAGCGGCTGACGTATTCAACTCGACGCCCGGTCCGTTGAGTTTGACGCGCGATCCCAGCGCATCCTTGAAATGGGCAAGTTGCGAGCGCGCGAGGTCCAGGAGCGCAACCCCCTTCCAACGGTTTCCGACAAGCAGATCGTGACTGGCGGCGAGACCGCGAATGCGCTCCGAAAAACGCTCGACAAACTCGCCCGGCGTGCCGGCGCGCGCGGTCTGGCGCACGATGGCCTGAACGACGGAAAGAAGATTTTTCGCGCGGTGATCGACTTCGCGCAGCGCGTAGGACATCTGCTCCTCGGCCAGCTTTCGGGCCGTGACGTCGAAGGCCACGCCCACCATGCGGGAAGCCGCGCCTCCGTCGAAGTAAACGCGCCCCTTTGAGGCGATCCAATGCACGGAGCCGTCCGGCCAGACCGCGCGCATCTCGACGTCGTAGTGGGTTTGCCGCTGAATGGCCGCCTTGACGGCCACATCCACTCTTTCGCGGTCTTCCGGATGAATCGCCGAAAGAAACGCCGCGAATGTGACCGCGGCGCTCGCCGGCAGGCCGAACAAGCCCTTGCACCTGTCCGACCACTCAAGGTCCTGCGTCCGCAAATCCCAGCTCCAGCGCCCGAGATTTGCGGCGTCCTGGGCAAGCCGCAGGTCGGCCTCCCTCTCGCGAAGCGCCGCCTCGCTTTCCTTGAGGCAGGTTTCCGCCTCTTTTCGCTTCGTGACGTCCTCCACCATGGTGATGAAGTAATCGAGAAAGTTGTCGGCCTTGTTGACCTTGCCGACTGTCAGGTTGACCCAGATCGCGCGGCCATCCTTGCGGATGTAGCGCTTTTCCATGCTGTAATTCGAGACGATGCCTGAAAGCATGCGCTTGCGCTGGGCAAGGTCCGCGGCAAGATCGTCGGGATGGGTAATGTCGTGAAAGCTTCGTGTGGCGAGTTCTTGCGTGGAATATCCGACAATCTCGGAAAACCGCTTGTTCGCCATGAGAAAGCGAGCATCGAGGGCGATGAGCGCGATGCCGACGGCCGCGTTTTCAAAGATGGTCCGAAACCGCCGCTGGCTTTCATCCGAGCAGGCGTCGCAAGGGTCCGCGACGCATTCTGAACCGGTTTCCGGCGATCGGTGCGGTGATAACTCTGTCATTCCCAGGCTGGCGCCCTCACACAGTACCCTGGCATGGGCAGGGTGCACCGCACCATTTTTACACGGGGACGTGCAAAGGTTCAACCTGAGACATTCCCAGCGGCCGTATTTTAAAAACCCTTCGTTAAGAATCGCGAGTTCCCGTGAGGCGATCGCGCCCAGGAATTCGATTATGAGGCGGGTTCGCGCGAATTACAAATCCGTCCGCCGGATTTTGCGTAGAGTTGGAAGACCTTAAACGCATCCTTACGCCCGGCATCGCCGATGGTTTCGATGCAGCGAAGCTGCAGTTCCTTGCTCCAGTTCTTCGATTTCGGCCCCTCGTCGAAGCCTGTTTTCTCGGCGTCCGAGGTTGAAAGCCGCAATGATCACGCTGCTTTCGGTGGGGAATGGGTATGGCCCGCCGAAGCGGGCCAAGCCTCAAGCATAGGCGGCGATCGGCATATTGTCGTTCATCGCAGCCTTTCTCGGCAGCGAACCCCTGTCGAACGTCGCGACATTCGTCAGGGCCGGAACGGTCGCGCCGGCAGCGCGGACGGGCAAGCTCGACTGCTGCGGCGTCAGGGCCGCCGCGGTCAAAGTCAAGGGCGCTGCGGGCGAACGCAACGTCGCGAAAGCTTCCCTCATGCACAGCGAGGCGATCAACTCGAGGATCACCGCCCAGAAGATGGGCAGGCTGCGCCGAACCGTCGATTCATCGGCTCCGAGGATCCAGGCGAGGCTCTCGGCGCCAGCGTCTTTCGAAGCGGGCCTGCCCTGGTTCAGCACCCCTTCCGCGCTTTCGACACGGGCTTTCAAGCCGCTCACTTGCTCGCAATAGACTTTCGATTTCGGAGCGGTCACGTTGGAGCACCCGCTCGTCGCCTCCCACCGCACGTTGGTTTTGAGCTTGTCAAGCTCGGCGACCGCCAAGCTTTGCGCTTGCCGCGCGCGCTCGTAGGCCTCGATCTGAAGCCCTTTGGTCTCCGTCATCTCCTGGCGGTAATGCACGCAATAGACGACCGAGTTCGCAAGCACGAACCCAACCGCCACGAGCCAGCTCAAGCGCCAGAGCCAGGCGTCCCGGTGGGCGCCCTCCTCGTCGCGCTTGTCGGCCCAGGGAAGCATGATCCAACTGACGACAACAACAGCGGCGAACGCCAGGCCGAACATGATCCCGGGGCGTCCCCGGTCAGCAAGTTGCCATTCGAAAATGCGGCATAGGCGCTATACGCGCCAGCAACGCATCCCCCCGCCGCAATGAGGAGACTGAGCGCCTGGCGCTTTTGCATGTTATCCATTTTCAATCACTCATTGCCACGCTGTTTCAATGACTTCGCCGGCTGAGTGGCCGCAGCCGATCCTCAACAGATTTCCGCAATTATGTTAAAATTTTCGCTAATTTCTTGACAGGTTTCGCGGGCAAGCGCGAAAGCCCCATGTGCTGATGCTTTTTGATCGCAATGGCGCCGCGATTTAAGACCAGGATCATACGCTGGACCAGATCGCATTTTCATTCACGTGTGAGCCGCGCGTTTCGCGTCGATCCCTTTTGGTTGCATATGCTGTGAAGGTGGCCGATTATCCACACTTTTGTCGATAAACGGCTCCGCGCCGGGGAACGTTACTTGCCTTGCTCAAGTCGCATAGCTACCGTTCGCACTCGTTAGCTATGGAAAAATAAGCATGTTCCGATACGTGAACTTCGACATCGTGGGCGGATGCAATGCTAAGTGTCCGTTTTGCGTCACCGCCCGCACGTCGTTTGGCCAGCGCATTCAGCACATCTCGGTGGCCGACTTTGCGAGATCGCTCGACCGTCTTCTCGAACTTGGTCTCGTCGAGCCGAAGAAGACAAACATCGGGCTGTTCAGTTGGGGCGAACCCCTGCTCCATCCGAAACTCAACGCCATCGTTCAAGAGATCTACGATCGCGGGCTCCGCGTTGGCATCAGCACGAACGCTTCGAAAAGAACAGCGTTTACCGGTCCGACCAGCCACATCGATCAATTCGTTTTCTCGGTGCCGGGCTGGAGCCAGGCGAGCTACGACAAAATTCACGATCTGAAATTCGATCGCGTCGTCTCCAACATAGAGGCGACCATAAAGAACCTCCGGGAAACCGGGTGTAGCGGCATGGTCCGGCTTGCTTTCCATACCTACAAGTTCAACATCGACGAGGAACTGCCGCTTGCGAAGGAGTGGTGCCTGAAGCATGGGGTGGAGTTCATGGCCTATACGGCCTATCTGAACGACTACGAAGCTATGCACCAATACCGGCAAGGAACGCTGCCCCCGGAAAGGCTCGCCTACGCAACGGAAAACCTGATCCTGGATTACGTCGAAGAGACGATTAATTCCGAGCCCAAGGGCTGGGAATGTCCGCAATACAGCAAACTGACCCTGAATCACCGGTCGGAAGTGCTCTTGTGCGGTGTCCTGCCCGACGGCCATCCCGCCTACTCGCTGGG
Organism: uncultured Alphaproteobacteria bacterium; assembly: GCA_963748525.1. GTDB lineage: Bacteria > Pseudomonadota > Alphaproteobacteria > Rhizobiales > Rhodomicrobiaceae > Rhodomicrobium. The sequence continues at coordinate 22,091 of CAVVJJ010000014.1, read as the reverse complement.
GTCTCTTTTCGATCTTTCCAAGGAACAAATCCTCAGAAGCAAAACCAGCAGCAAGGAATGCGGCGCCTGCATGAGCGCTGGCGTTGCGTATTGGGCGCATCACCCGAAAGTCATCGACATGAAGACGCGCCCGGCATCCATACGGCGCAAGATCAGCCGTATCGTGCGGAAGCTGCTGCCGGCGCGATCCGAGGCCCGGGCATAGCCGCGCTCAAAAGGCTCGCGATTTTGGGACGAGCGGCTAGGCCGTCGCCGGCAACCCACTGAGCGCCATCGCAAAGCGGCGCCGATTCAGCTCGTTATCGCCGGAATACAAGTTCTGCTAAGATGGCCGATTTACTCCGGATGCCGGCGCGGTCCGACGGCCTGTTCGTGTCTGCGGACGAGGCCAAGCGGCGCCGCCTGCTAGGCTTTGCGCAATTCTTTCACGACGAGATCGGCGACGCGCTGCGAAAACATGAATGTCAGGTGCCCTATCCCCGAAAGCATCGCGTCGTCCGCGCCGGCAAGCCGGCTGCTTGCTTGCGGCGCGATGAAGTTGTCCTGCGCGGTCCAGATGCTGACGGCGCGAACGGGCGCAGGCTCCGGCAGCGCCGCGATCCAGGCCGAGCCCGGCTCCATCTGTCGAGCGTTCAGACCGAGCCCCAGGCGGGCGAGCCGCGTGCCGTGATGCCCGCAGGCGAGCGTAATGAGCAGGCCAACCCTGCGGGCGCCGTATTTTTTTAGGTAGGCGCGTGCGACGAGACCGCCCATGCTGTGCGTGACAAGACGAACCTTCCCGGAGACGGTTTCCCGCAACGTAGCCTCGATGTGACGATGAAGCTGGTCCGCGAAGCTGTCGATGCTGGCGAGCGCCGGTTCGAGGTCGATCGCTTCGGCTGAGAACCCGGCCGCCCGCAAGCGGCCGATCATTGGCCGCCAGAGCCCGGAATTGCATCGATAGCCATGCACAAGGATCACGAGGGGCCGCCCGCGCAGCCGCGCGCGCTTCGCCGAGAAAATCCCATCCGCGAAAGGCTGAATCACGCCAAAAAGCAAGAAAAAGGACAGCCACTCGCGAACGATCATCAGGCCGGCGTCTGCAAGCCCGAGTTTCGGCCTGGGCTTGGCGCCGGGAGCGCCGGGCCATGTCAGCGCGAATGTGGCCAGGATGAAGAAGAGATAAGCGCCGAGCAGGGCGGACATGCCCAAAGCGACGGCCGCGGGCGCGCTCAGCGCGGCGTATCGCGCGAGCAGACAGGCGACGAGCGCCACGCCGAGCGCCTGAGCCGCCAACAGCCAGCGAAGCCTTCGCGCCACCATGTCGGCCTCGATCCGGTCGTTCAGCCATGGGCTGAACTCGCGCCCTCCGGGGCGCTGCTTTTCAGCTCGAGCACTCGGGACTGGCCAGCGCCCACAGCTGAATGTCGCGCTTCACCTTGGTCAGGACATTCTGGGGAAGAGAGAAATTCCGCGTCACAATCAGCGTATTGTCGTTGTATTTGTGAAACTGGATCTCGAATGCTGTCGCCTCGCCGCCTGCGTCGAAAATTCGCACATCCTGATAGCTCTCGCCGCCGTCATCGTCGTGCTCGCCGGTTTCGTAACGAAAGCCCGACAGCGGCGACGCTGGGCCGGCGAACCAGCAAAGTTTCATCTTTTGGACAAATGAATGGAGAACCTCGGGCGGCGGACCGAAGGACAGGCGCTGAGGCTCGGAGCCGATCAAACTTTCGACTGCGGGATCTTTCCGCGCGCAGGCCTGCTGACAACAAGCTAAAAGCAACACAGCCGTAATGCGAAACCACAAGCGCGCCCCCTGAACAGCGTTATCTCATCGCATTGGGTTCGTTCGTGGCAAAACTGAGGCTGCCGGAGCCTGGGCGCCTTGGGCGCACAAGGTTTTTACGCAAACCGGCCGGCGCTATTGGTTGCTTGGATAGCTTCCAAGGTGTCTTGGCATCTTGCGCCGCGAGCTGGGCCTCACCTGCCGCTGGGCTTCGAGATCGCCCGCTGACTCGGACAGTTTCAGCTGCTCGAAGGCTTCGAGCGCCTCCTGCCGTGCGCGGTCCAGCCGCTTTTCCAGCTCCGAAATCGAGGACCGCAGATTGTCCCGGCGCGTGATCGCTGCGCGCGCGAAGGTGGGATAGGCGAAGTGGTTCACGTCGCTGATCCCAGAGGCCTGCTGCTCGATTTTTATTTGCTGATCGAGATCGTTCGCCATGCGGCGAAAGTCGGCGATCATCATCTCGAGGTCGTTGACCTGCTGTCTCTTCTCGTCATACTCAAACCGCTGATTTTGCTGAGCGTTAACTGTTTCGATCATGTTGGTCCCAGCCCCATACTCCGGTTACTTCGCTTCGACGGTCGCTTATCAGCAGCACCGAAGCAGTTTCGCAAAGAACAATTAACGCCGCGTAAAGCGTCGCTGGTTTGCAACAGGATGAGCGTTAATGCGTTATGAGGGAAAAGGGTATTGGCCCCACTCCCGAATTACGTCAGAGTACCGATGTCGCTGATTCGTCGGGGGGCGGAGTTTTGACGGATGAGCGGCTCCTTTGTTGGCAAGATGCGTTCCTGCCTCGAAGTCTCGGGCTCATCCACGAACTAGCGATATAGTTAAGCTCGCGCAATAAATAGTTCGCGAAGCGCTAAATGTGCGTGGTAAGCTTAAGTTTTCTTAACCTTTTCTGCGTTAATGTCCTTTACTGAAGTTAAGCTTCACGGCGCGGTCCGGCTTCAAGCCGAGCGTCTTGGCAGAACAGACGTGTTTATAGCGAGGGATTCCTATGCGGGTGCTCCTTATTGAAGACGACAGCGCGACGGCTCAGAGCATCGAACTCATGCTCCTGTCAGAAGGATTTAACGTCTTTCAAACCGATCTTGGGGAGGAAGGCGTCGATCTCGGCAAGATCTACGATTATGATATTATCCTCCTCGACCTAGGCCTCCCCGATATTAGCGGGTATGAGGTGCTTCGCTCGCTTCGCGTGAGCAAGATCAAGACGCCCATCCTTATCCTATCCGGCTCTGGCGGCGTGGACGACAAGGTGCGCGGACTTGGCTTCGGCGCGGACGATTATCTGACGAAGCCCTTCCACAAGGACGAACTCGTCGCACGCATCCATGCGATCGTTCGCCGTTCGAAGGGCCACGCTCAATCGGTCATTCAAACCGGCAGCCTTATCGTCAACCTCGACACCAAGACCGTAGAGGTGGACGGCGCCCGGGTCCACCTGACGAGCAAAGAATATCAAATGCTTGAGCTGCTCTCGCTCCGCAAAGGGACGACGCTCACGAAGGAAATGTTCCTCAACCACCTTTACGGCGGCATTGACGAGCCTGAATTGAAAATCATCGACGTCTTCATTTGCAAGCTGCGCAAGAAGCTCGCCCTGGCGAATACGGGAAACCACTACATCGAGACCGTCTGGGGACGCGGCTACGTACTACGCGATCCCAAGGACGAACAAGCCGCTGCCTGACGACGGCGCGGCGGAGGCGGATTGAGCGCCCGACGTCCAGCCGCGCACGATCTTCCGGAGGGCGCCCCTTGCTTTAAAAAGCGCGGCGCCTAACGCGGCTCCAAGGCAAAAAGCACATCCTCGCCCTCTTTTACCGCAGTCAGCTTCAACGCGGCGCCCTCCGCCAGGCGGGCGGCGTAATAGGCGATCACAAGCCGGCCATCGATGGCTCTCAATTCTTCGCCCGCAAACACCTCGGCAACGCCCTCCGGGACCCGCGCCGAACGCCCGCGGCACAGAATGATCAGCTTGAAGCGCCACTTGGCTCGGTCTTTGCCCTTCGTAGCGGATAAGCCGACGTAAAAGTCGCCACCCGCGGGAAGCGCCGTGATCGCGACCGCAAGCAATGCCAGCAGCAGCTTTGCCTGCTCCTTTTCGAGTTCCTGAACGTTTGCCTGCCAGTGAAGCCGGCGCTTGCCGTTCTCGATGTAGCGGCGGGCAACCTGCTCGACATGCGCGAGCGGCACCACGGCGCCGAGGCTCGACGCCACGCCAAAGGCGAGCCGATTGAAATCGAGTTGCGCCCAGGCGGCCTTCGCGCTGTTCTGGATCAGTTCGAGCGCGTAATATCGCGTATCCTCGTCGTTCTCCTCTTCGAGAAGCTCGAGGCCATTGTTGATGGCGCCAATTTGCCCGGCAAGGTCATGGCAAATTTTGCTCGATATCAACGCCGCAAGGGCGGTGTCTTCGAGAATAACATTTGCTGTCACGATAGTCCTCCTGCTCGGGCCTGCGGTTGCCGCCCGAACTTGATAACGGGCGGATTCGCTCGCGGATTACAACCCTCAGGCACCATGATTTGCCCCTTAGCATCAACCCGCTCTTGTAAAAAAAGTAGTCAGGCAAGCACGAAGGTAACATATAATTGCTGAGTTCGCGCTTGGCGCCGCGCTTCGAGGAAGGATTTAAGCCCCGTGACCGGAGACCCCCCCCCCGCAGAGGATCTGGCGTTGCCGCTCATTCCCGTCGCGCAGAGAGCCGGGGCCGCGATCATGGATATCTACGGTTCGGATCCCAATGTTCGCTACAAGGCCGATCGCTCCCCGGTAACCGACGCAGACCACGCTTCGGAAGATATCATCCTCGAAATCTCTGTCGAAACTTGCGCCGGATGTCCCCGTCATCGCGGAGGAGCAGCTTGCCGCGGGGCGCAGTCCGGATGTCCAGGACTGCTTCTTTCTTGTCGACCCGCTCGATGGCACCAAGGAATTCCTCCGCAGGAACGGCGAATTCACCGTCAACATCGCCCTTATCAGCGGCGGCCGGCCCGTATTCGGACTCATCTATGCGCCCGATAAAGCCGATTGCTATGTGACGCTGGGCGCCGGCAGGGCTGCGCGGTGCAAGCTTCTCCCGGACCGGAACCCGCCGCCGAGGCAGAAGTTCGATTTCGAGCCGTTGACGGGCGAACCGCCCGCCGCAAGGCCCTTCACCGCGCTCGTCAGCCGTTCCCATCTGACCCCCGAGACCGAAGAATTCCTCGATGGGATGGGGGAACCGCCAAGGATGCTTCTGGGCTCCTCCCTCAAGTTCGGCGTGCTCGCAAGGGGCCTCGCCGATCTCTACCCGCGCTTTGCTCCCACCTCCGAATGGGACACCGCCGCCGGCGAGGCTCTGCTCGACGCCATCGGCGGATGCGTCTTGTCCGTCAGCGGCGTGCCTCTGGCATATGGCAAGAAGGACCGCCGTTTTCTCAACCCGTCCTTCGTCGCCTGGCGAAGGGCGAGCGATGCGGCGAAAGCCAAGGGCGGGGTTCGCCCCTGAGGAGCGATCCTGGCGAAGCCAAAATTTGGCCCTCATTCGGCGCACACTGCGAGCGCTGCGGAGCGGCGACTCGCACATGTTTTCCTTACGGGTTGGCTGGATGCGGCCTGGAACCGGAGTTTACATGACCCGCGATCGCATGGCGTTGCTCACCCTGGCCCTCCTGACAGTAGCCTTGATGGTGTCGGGCCGGCCGCCCGCCGCCGAAGCGCAATCGCAAGACTATCTCCCGCCGCCGCCGCAAAGCTATCCAACGGAACCGCCGCGGTCGCTCAATCCGCCTCCACCCCGCGACCCCAACTACCCTCCTGGCGGCGCCGACAACCCTGGATACGGCCAGCCCTACAGCGCTCCGCCGCCGCCCAATGCGCCTGGCGGCTACGCGCCGCCGCCCTACGCATCCGGGCCGCCTCCGCAACCGTACACTTATTCGTCCAACGAGATCCTGGACGCCGGGCATCATTTTTTCGGCGGCGTGTCGGGTGGGCTCGCACAGGTCGTCGAGTATGCATTCCAGCGAAATGGGCGTCCAACCGGCTACATTCTCGGCGAGGATGCGGGCGCGGCGGTCGTCGCCGGCCTGCGCTATGGCGAGGGCACGCTCTACACGAAGGGGTTTCCGCCCCAAAGGGTATTCTGGCAGGGCCCCTCGCTTGGCTATGACTTCGGCGCGGCTGGGTCGAAATCTCTCACGCTCGTCTACAACCTCCAATACCCATCGCAAATCTATGAGCGCTTTGCGGGAGTTGATGGCTCGGCGTACTTTATCGGCGGGGTAGGGATAACGTTTCAGCAACACGACGATGTAATTCTTGCGCCCATTCGTGCCGGGTTAGGGTTGCGTTTGGGAGCCAATGTCGGTTATCTCAAATATACGCCTTCGCCTACTTGGAACCCTTTTTAGGACCTTGTCTCGCGATCGGTTGATTGGACGCTTGTCCGGCGGTCCAGGGACGCCGTCTGGACGCCTTTCGGCGGGTACAAAGCAGCGACGAGCTTTCAATGGCGGAAAAGGCTCACCCCGGTTTAACGCAGCGAGTATCAGCGCGACAGGCAGCAAGTAAGGGAGCCCAGTTTAATGATCCAAGCGATTATGCTGATCGCACTGGGATTTCTGGCCGCAAGCCTGATCGGCGTGCTGCTTGCGCCCTCCCTTTGGAATCGCGCCGCGCGTCTTTCGAAGAAAAGGCTTGAAAGCACGCTTCCGCTCACGCTTTCCGAGATCGAAGCCGCGCAAGATCAATTGCGCGCATCCTATGCCGTCAGGCTGCGCCGGCTCGAAACCGCGCTTGGCAGCGCAAAGCGGAAGGCCGCCAACCAGCTTGTGGACAACAGCCGCCTGCAAATGCAGATCGCAGCACTGAAGGACCAGATCGGCGACCTCGATATGAAGCTTTCTGAAAGGCGCAACGCGGCGACTGTGCTGGAGCAGACGATCACGAAGCGTTTCCCCGAGCTCGACCGTGAAATCACAGCTGTGAAAGCCCAACTTCAGGAGCGGTCCTTCGAATTGCAGGATCTGACCCACAAGCTCGCCCGCCGCGATGAGGAGCTTGCCGCGGCCCAGCGAACGGCGTCAGGCTACCAGGAAGAAATCAACCGGCTCCGGCTGGCCATGGAGAAGGGCGGCGCCGATCGCAGCGGAAGGCGCGTTCGCAAGGCCTCCCAGTGGGATTTGGACGACTATCGCGCCGAATACGACCGTCTCAATCTGGAAATGTCGAAGCTGCGTCAGCAGCTGGCCCACTTTCAAGACCGCGACGCTCAGCAGGTGGGCGTCATCAAGGGCGAATTGCAGAAGCTTGCCGAGTTGATCCTCGCCTCCGCGGCGCCTAAGGCAACGCGTCCCGCCGAGCCTCGCCCCGACCCATTCGGGAGGAGAGCGGGCGGGTACGAGGGAAGGAAGGAGCGCCCCGCGCCTTGGCTGAAAGGCGCCCCCTCTCCTATGCCGCTCGCCGCGAGATTGAAACTCACCGCCGAGCAGCAAGAACCGCAGCCGCTCATTCAACCGGATCGGTCCGGCGGCAGAGAGCGCCCCCCCGAGGCCGAGGATATCCCGCTATCGACAGTGCTCTCCATCCTGCCGGAGGAAACAGTTCTGACCTCCGCGCCCAAGACCGGGCATGTAGAAGCGGGAGTCCGATCCAAGATGCTGCAAGAGGTTGTGGCCACTCAGGAGGCGGCGGCGCCAGCCTCCGGCCAGGCGTCCGAAGCGTTGGATTCGGAGCCCTCCCCTCTTCCAGCGAAAAACGGCGCCTATCCAAGCGGCGCGGCTTCAACGCCTGCGCCGGAGACAGGCGCGGAGGCTACGCCGCTCGCGGACGGAACGCCTGCTCCTGCGGCGCAAGGGGATCGGACTCCTTTGCTCGCAGACCGCCCCGGCGCGGAGGCCGAGAAAAGTGAAACGATATCGACGCCCCCAGCCGCCAATGGCGCCGACCACACCGGGAAAAATGGTTCGGACGCAGATGGCGATTTAACTGAAGCTCTGGAAATCGACGGCGCCCAGGCTCGAACCGAGCTTGAGAATATGACGGCCCAGCCCTCCCTTCTGGAAAGGCTGCGGGGCGCAGCGGATGAGCCTGCAGAAGCGAAGAAATAGCGGCGCATTGCTCGCTATGTGGAGAGAAACCACCGGCGCCGGCCCTCGAATCCGGCAGCCGTCAGCTTGCCCGTCCTGACAGCGTAGGTGTCAAGCCCGATCCTGTTGCTGCGCTCCTGCGGAAAGCGCGCCGGCGTGTGCCCATGCACCACGACCGCCCCGAAATCCTGGGTCGAGCCTAGAAATTCATTTCTGATCCAAAGCAAGTCTTCCTCGCTCTGCTCGTCGAGCGGCGTCCCCGGCCTCACTCCGGCGTGAGCGAAGAAATAATCGCCGAAGCGGCAGGACAGCTTCAGGCTCTCATAGAATGCGAGATGGCTGGCGGGCAGCGCGGCCCTGAATTCCTGCGCCGCCACGGCCAGTCCATCACGGCCACCCCAAAACGCCCGCTGGATAATGCCGTCTTCCACGCCATAAGACACAAGCGCGGCGTCTCCGCCGTTCCGAAGCCAGTTGAGGCTGGGGTTCGGATCGCGAATGAACGATAAAAGCAGGTCTTCGTGGTTTCCTTTGAGGAATACAGGCGCGTAGGGCGCCGGGAACTCTTGAAGCAGGCGCTCGACGACGCCTTTCGAGTCGGGCCCGCGATCGATATAATCGCCTAGGAAAATGAGAGCGGCGGGAGAAGGGGAGCGCCCTTCCTGGTCGCTCCGAATCAAGTCCAGCATCGACTCGAGAAGATCGAGGCGCCCATGAATGTCTCCAATGGCGTAAAGGCGGAGCCCTTCCGGCGCGCTCGCGCTTGTCTTGTCGCGCTTGAATTTCAAGAAATTCACTCTCCCTGCGCGCGCGGCCTAGCCTCCGCACGGCCTCGCGGCTCAAACGCCAGCATTATGGCACAGTTTCGCCGCTTTTTTCACTCAGTCATCGTTCCTAAAGAAGAGGCCATCTGAAGCGCCGACGGCGTGACGGGTTTCGATTGAATGGCGCTCTCATCCCCATGCAGCCATTTGGTCTGGGGGCCTGTCACCGGTTTAAGAGGGTTTGGAATGGTGCTTAGGCTTTTCGCGGCAAGCCTGTTCATCCTATTACTTGGCATGGAAGGCGCCCTTGCCCAGGCGCCCGTTAGGCTTCCGGGAACTCCAGCCGCTCCCGCTGTGAAGCAGGCGCCGGGCATCGGCACGGTCGGCATCGTCACCGGGGACGTGGATAGCACAGGGTTAAGGATTGCGAGCGATCTGGCGCGCGTCCTGGACAGCGGCGCTGAATTGCGAATTATCCCAATCGCCGGCAAGGGCTCCATCCAGAACATCAACGATCTCTTGACGATCCGGGCGGTCGACATCGCGATCGTCCAGTCGGACGCTTTGGAGCGCTTTGCGAAGATCAGCCGCCAGTCCGCGATCCAATCGCGGATGCAATACCTTGCGAAGCTCTATTCGGAAGAGTTTCACGTCCTGTCGCGGATGCAGTTCGTCTGCCTTCAGGATTTGACGGGCCGGCGCGTAAGCTTCGGCCCAAAGGATAGCGGCATGGCGATCACCGCTGAGGCGGTATTCGAAGCAAACAACATTGCCGTCGATCCTCTCTATCTCGATCATGAAGAGGCCATCGAGAGGCTGAAGCGCGGGGAGATTGACGCTCTCGTCTATGTCGGCGGCAAGCCTTCCCGGGGCTTCGACAAAGTCACGCACAAAGACAAGGTGCATTTTCTGGACGTGGAGTACCTGCCGGGCCTGCAGGCGAACTACCTCCCGGCGATTATTACGTCCGAGGACTATCCGACCCTGGTGGCGCCGAACGAGAGCGTGGCGACGATTGGCGTTTCAACCGTCATGGCCGTCCATAATTGGCCCGCGCAATCGGAACGCTTCCGCGTCGTATCGCGCTTCACCGAGCGATTTTTTGCAAACATCGACAAACTGAGATCTGGCGCCTTCAGCCCAAAATGGCGTGAGGTCGACATCGCCGCGCCGCTCAAAGGCTGGCAGCGTTTCCCCCCGGCGGAGCGATGGCTCGCCTCCAACCCGCAGGCCAAGGTTCAGTCCGCGGCCGCTCCAGCGGCTCAGCAATTGAAAACCATGCTGCAAAAATTTGTCGAGAGCCAGCACGCGACGCCCGCCGACCAGGAAGAACTCTTTAACCAATTCGTTCGCTGGTATCAGCAGCAGAATGCACAACCGCCGCAGCTGCAACGCCAGCAGTAAGGGCGCGGGTTCCCCAAGCGCGATGCCCGACAGGAGCAAAACATGCCGGAGACTACCAAACTCGATGGGGGCGAAGAGAGTTCAGCCGGGACGCTGGACGCAAACATTGGCGTTAGGAAAGAAACCGAGCTTTTAGCGCGGACGCCGCCAGCGGAAGCGGAAGAGACGACCGAGCCCGCCGCGCAGACCGCCGCCAAAGCGGTCGAGCTTGAGCATGAGCACGCGCCTGAGCTTCGGCTTGAACCTCTCCATGAGAATGAGCCCGCGCCTGAGCTTCGGCTTGAACCTCTCCATGAGCATGAGCTTGCACTTGAACCGGAGCGTGAGATCGAACCGAAGCTTGGGGCAGTTGAGCCAGAGCATGAGCTCGAACCAAAGCTTGGGCTTGAACCGGAGCTCGGGCTTGAGACTTCCGCACACCCCGAGATTTTGGAAGAAGCCAACATCAGGGAACTGGCCGAAAGCGTGATGTCCAGCCTGAAGGAGGCTGGCATCGAGACCGAAACGAACGAGGGCGCGCAGGATTTCCCCGATCCCCGCTTGCCGGAAGACGAGGCGGGAGTCTTCGCCGGGTGGGATGAACTCATCGACGAACCGACCGCCGGCGATGGTCTGGAACTCGAAATACAAGAGGAGCAAGCTCCAGCCCCGCCCTTCGAAGCGCTCATCGGCGGTGAGCGGTCGCTTTCCGAGATAGGGCTGGCCGCCGCCGCGCTCGACGCGTCGGACCAGGAAGGCGATGCAGGCGAGGAGCAAACGAGCAAGCACGACGAACTCGCCGACGCCGTTCAATCGGCCCTTGCCAGCATATACGGCGAACCGGCGCCCGGCGTCGCAAAACCCGCCTCCGCCGCTGAGTTGCGCATGCGAGGAACCGGCTGGGACGCTCCTGGAGTGATTGCGTCGCCGGACGACAATCTCTCTCCGCAGGACGTGATCCTGAACTACTTCAGCTACGAATCGGATGCCCAAAAGGGAGACTCAGGCGGCGCCTTCAATGGCGCGCCTCTCTACGACCGCGGCGCCGGCGAAGACGATCTCGATCGCGAGCCGTATCCCCCTGCGCCCGCTCAACCGCAATGGACGCCTTCGCTCGCCCGGCAAGGCGCCTATGAAGGCCCGGCGTCATTCCCAGTGCCCGCCAACCTCGCCGCCAACTCCAATGCCGCACCGTCCGAACGCGAAAGCAGCCGCCTTCTCGGCGCCGCCGCGGCCGGGCTGATCGGCGGCATCGCCATAGCGGCTTCGCTGGCGGTGTTCGTCATCAATTCCTACGGCCCCGGCATGCGACCGGGGATGGGCGCCGGCGCCCGCGCGCTTGACGCCTCCGAGCAAGGTTACGGGCGTAGGCTGCGTCTCCAAGGCGATGAGGCGTCGACGAGCGGCGACGTGGCCGCGCCTGTGGAACAGCCGGTTACGATCGCCGTCGCCGATAGCTCCGCAACTCCTGGCCAGCCCTCAGCTCTTTCGATCGCGGTCAAGCCCGAAGGCTCGGCCGACCAAGCCCTTGTCAGCATCACAGGCGTTCCCGATGGCGCCCGGCTCAACGCCGGCGTGGATGCAGGCGGCGGAAATTGGCTTCTCCCGCCGCACCGCCTGAAAGGACTTGCGATCAACCTGCCTCCGAGCGCGTCCGAGCCGTTCCTGCTTGGCGTTCAATTGCTCGACAGCAGCGTGCGGACGCCTCTGACGGAAAAGAAGCAATTCGCCGTGCGCCTGGCGGCGGCAAAGCCAGAAGCCGCCTCCATCGCCGCGTTTCCTTCGGCCGTCCTGGCCGAGGCCTCGCACGAAGCGCCAAAGCCGGCGCAGGAAAGCGCACCATCCTCCTTCAGCACGCAGACGATACCGGTCCCCGAAAAGCCGGCGCCTCGCCCTGAGCCTCAAGCACAGGTCTCCGACGCGACATTCAGGACGCAGACCATTCCGGCGCAGGCCTCCCCGGCTGAAGCGCCCCGGCTGGCGGCGCTGGCGGCGCCCGGATTTCAGCCGAAAGGCGCGCCGCGGGGCGAGATCGAGGACCTGATCCGCGAAGGCAACAAGCGCATGCGGGAAGGCGACATTCTTGAAGCGCGCCAACTTTACCAGAAGGCCGTCGTGACAGGCGACCCGGAAGCCGCGCTTGCGATGGGCCGCTCCTACGATCCGATATACTTCGCGCGCATCGACAAGAAAAATGCCGAGCCCGACGCGGCGAAGGCCTTCGACTGGTACCGCAAGGCCATGGATGCAGGCGCAGCGCAGACCGCGAAGGTTCGGATCGAGAACCTCAAGCACTTCCTGAACGAGTAGCGCAAAGTACGCTTGAGCGTCCAGGCTTCACGTTACAGGGCTCCTCTTGCGGCGCGGCAGCATAACGGCGGCAATAAGGCCAAACGGACCGGATATCCGCGCCCCTAGCAGCCGCGCCAATCGGATAGGTAAAAAGCACCGCCAGCAAGACAATAGCCGCCATCTTTGCCATGCGCGCCCCCTCTACGCCGCAACATGCCAAAGTTGAGGGTCAAGGTCCCACTTTTTCATAGACAGCGATCAGCGGCCCGAGGCTCAGAAGGTTGTTGCCCGCGCGCGACGCCGGAACGTAGAGCGCGGGCGCGCTGCCTCCATCGAGAAACAGCGCGTTCCTGCATTTGAGGCCGTCGCGGAACAGGCGCTCGAAGGTGTCGAAGGGAACCTCGCCCTCGGAAATGACGAACAGCGCGACGCCTTCGCCCTTCACGCAGACCCCGTCGCGAGTTTTCGCCGACGCATGGGCCTTTGCGATCCGCGGGTGCAGCTTCCCCTCGATGACCAGCATCGGGCCCGATTGGGTCGCGAACAGCGCATTCGGCTTCTTCTTCAGAAAGGCGCCAGTCTCCATCACGCCCGCTTCGTCATCGCTCGCATAGAACACGCCGTTGGGCTTCAGATGAAAATTGCCGGGGCCGGCATTCGTGTTTGCGCGAGAAAGCTCCTTCCCGTCCTCGATATAGAGGCCGACAGGCGCATAATCCGGGCGGAACATGCCTCCATTCAGCGCGAAGGCGAGGCGCCCGCCAAGCCTGTCGATCTTGGGCAAGGCGCTCAAATAGGAGTAGGGCGACCCGTCCGGACGCCGCCAGAACAGCCTGATGGCGTAGCGGTTCAGCGGCGCTTCGCAAAGCGTGTAAGCATTGTTTTCGAAGCTATACGGCTTGCACGGCGCCTCTTCCGCGGCCGAAGGCCAGGCGCTCAGCGAAAAGCCGGCCGCCGCCAGCACGGCTGTCGCCGCAGCCAGGATTGTGCGTTTCACTTCGTTTGTTCATCCTTCGAGCGGGGGCCGTCGCCAAGCGCGAGGTTCACCGGACTAACGCGAGACCGGGAGCGAGGTCAAGGCCGATGGCCGATGGAGTCCTCGCCGCAAGCTTCGTCTTGTGCTAATCGAACAGCCGGCGCACTTTAGCGTTTCTCAGAAGTCCCTTAAGCGAGGTTTGCAGTGAGCCGCGTGCTCGATCTGAAAGTTATTGCGAAAAACAGCTTGAGGCTTTCTTTAAGGCGGCGGCGGCGCTCCGTGCCGGTTCGCGCGCTCGTTCGCGCCTGGAAGGCGAGCGTTGACGACAACATCAGCCTGCTCGCCGCGGGCGTCGCCTTCTACGCCTTGCTGGCGATCTTCCCGGCGCTCGTCTTCATCGTCGCGATGTTCGGCCTTCTCACGGATCCGGATCAGATCAGGCAATATCTCCTCGTGCTGAAAGGCGTCCTGCCCTCCGAAGCCTGGACCGCGCTCGATGCGCAGTTCCTCGTGCTCATGCGGCAGAACAGCGCGTCGCTCTCGCTCGCCTCGATCGTAAGCCTCTTGCTCGCCTTCATAAACGCACGGCTTGGGGCCTACTCGCTGATGGGCGCCTTGAACGTTGTCTACCACCGCAAGGAAACGCGGAGTTTCACGCGCATAAACCTAATCGCGATCATGTTTACGATCGCGGCGGTTTGCGTCTTGGTTTTCAACATGTACGCTGTTATAGCCGTGCCGCGCGTCCTGAACGGCATCGGGCTTAAGGAAGTCTCAAACAGCGTGCCGCACATGCTGAGGTGGCCCGTTCTCGCCGCGATCATGGCCCTGAGCCTCGCCTTGATCTATCGCTACGGGCCGGATCGCAAAGGCGCTCACTGGCGATGGGCCTCTGTCGGATCGCTCGCCGGGACCGCCCTCTGGCTCGCCGGAACGACAGGCTTTTCGTGGTATGTGTCCGAATTCAACTCGTACGATAAAGTTTACGGCTCGTTCGGAGCCGTCGTTATTCTGCTCTATTGGTTTTGGCTGACCGCTTTTGCCGCACTGCTCGGAGCAGAACTAGACATGCAAATCCAGACTGCGCTAGAAGAACGCAAATGACCCGCCCAATATATCCTTTTTCCGCCATCGTTGGACAAGACGAGCTGAAGCTTGCCTTGATCATATCTGCAATCGATCCAACGATCGGCGGCGTGCTGGCCTTCGGCGACCGCGGGACCGGCAAATCCACCACGGTGCGCGCGCTGGCCGCGCTGCTTCCGCCCGTCCGCGCCGTCCGAGGCTGCCGCTTCAATTGCGAGCCGGATGGCAGTTCCCTTTGCGAGGAGTGCCGCGCGCGCATGCGCAACGGCAAGCTTCATTCGCGCTTCATTCGCGTGCCGGTCGTGGACCTCCCGCTCGGCGCGACCGAAGACCGCGTGGTCGGCGCTCTCGATCTGGAGAGGGCGCTCACGCGCGGCGAAAAGGCTTTCGAGACCGGCCTTCTCGCCCGCGCCAACCGCGGATTTCTCTACATCGACGAAGTGAACCTGCTCGAAGACTTCCTCGTCGATCTCCTGCTCGACGTCGCGGCGTCCGGCGAAAATGTCGTCGAGCGCGAGGGCATGAGCCTGCGCCATCCGGCCCGCTTTCGTGCTCATCGGCTCGGGCAACCCGGAAGAAGGCGAGCTTCGGCCTCAGCTCTTGGATCGCTTCGGCCTTTCGGTCGAAGTGCGCACGCCGCAGGATCTGGCGTCGCGGATCGAGGTTGTTAAGCGCCGCGACGCCTTCGAGCGCGACCCTGTCAAATTCGCCGCCGCATGGCGCTCGGAAAACCGCAAGCTCAGGCGCAAGGTCAGCGTCGCGCGCAACCGCGTCAACCTCATCGCCGTGCCGGAGAACATTCTGGAGATGGCGGCGAAGATTTGCCTGACGCTCGGCACCGACGGCCTTCGCGGCGAACTGACCCTGATGCGGGCGGCGCGCGCGCTCGCGGCCTATGAAGGCGTCGAGGCCGTCAACGCCTCACACCTCAAGGCCGTTGCGCCCTCCTCGCTCCGGCATCGCCTGCGCCGCGATCCTCTCGACGAGGCGGGCTCCACGGTGCGCGTCGAACTCGCTTTGCAGAAGACATTCGGCTGATGGAAAACGGCCGCGAGGAAGCTCAGCCGGAGCGCTCGCTTTGGGAAGAAGCGGTCATGGCGGCCACACTCTTCGCCGTCGACCCGGTCGGGCTCGGCGGGATTGCGGTGCGCTCGAAATATGGGCCTGTGCGCGATCAGTGGCTCGACCTCGTCCGAAGCCTCCTGCCCGCCCACGCCCCCTTTCGTAAGCTGCCGCTTTACGCCGCCGACGAGCGCTTGTTCGGCGGCCTCGATCTCGCGGCCACGCTCGCCCATGGCAAGCCTATAGCAGAGCGTGGGCTGCTCGCCGACATGGACGGCGGCTTCCTTGTGGTTCCCTCCTGCGAGCGCATGGAGCCCGGACTTGCCTCCAGACTTGGTCTTGTGATGGACGCCGGCGCCGTTCACGTCGAACGGGAGGCGGCTTCGCTGACTCATCCGGCGCGCTTTGGCGTCATCGCGCTTGACGAGAGCGAAGGCGCCGACGAAGCGCCGCCGGCAGCGTTCCTGGAGCGCCTTGGCTTGCGCATCGACCTCACCGAGCTTGGCTATCGCGACGTCACGCTCGCCACAACGAGCGAGGACGACATCGCCGCCGCGCGGGCGCTGATGCCTCGCGTCGAAGTTCCCGACAAAATTATCGCGGGCCTTTGCGCGGCGGCCTCGGCGTTCGGCGTCTACTCGCTCCGCGCGCCGATCTTCGCGGTTCGCGCCGCTCGCGCGGCCGCGGCTCTCGCCGGGAGAACCGAAGCGGCGGAGGAAGACGCGGCTCTTGCCGCCCTGTTCGTGCTCGCTCCGCGCGCAACCATGACGCCTTCCCAGGAGCCGCCTCCCCCTCCGGAGCAAGAAAAGGACGAACCGCCCCCGGACGACAAGGATCAGGATAACGAGGACAAAACCGCCCCGGACGACGACCTGCCGCTGACCGACATGATCATCGCCGCCGCAGAGGCCGCAATTCCAAAACACATCCTCAGCAACCAGTCGGGCAAACCGGTCAGGGTTCCGCCGAGCGCGCCGGCGGGGAAAAGTGGAAGCGAGCGTTCGAACGCGGCGCGCGGGCGGCCTGCGGGCGTGCGCCGCGGCGAGCCGCGACCCGGCTCCCCCATGAGCCTGATCGAGACGTTGCGAGCAGCCGCCCCCTGGCAGAAAATCCGCCGGGCGCTCGCCCACGCCGAAGCCCATAAGCACGCGCCGGGCAGCGGCACTGGCGCCATCGACAAGATCGAGGTTCGCAGCGACGACTTCCGCGTCAAGCGGCTGAAGGCGCGCTCGCAAACGGCGACCATCTTCGCGGTGGACGCCTCCGGCTCCACGGCCATGCAGCGGCTCGCGGAAACCAAGGGCGCGATCGAACTTCTGCTTGCGGAGTGCTACATCCGCCGGGACCAGGTGGCGCTGGTCGCGTTTAGGGGCAAGGGCGCGGAGATCCTCCTGCCGCCCACGCGGTCCTTGACGCGCGCCAAACGCAGCCTCGCGGCGCTGGCCGGCGGCGGCGGGACGCCGCTTGCGTCCGGCATCAATGCGGCGGCGGCGCTTGCGCTGAACGTCCGCCGCAGGGGCATTTCGCCCCTTATCGTGCTCCTGACGGACGGCCGCGCTAATTTGGGGGCCGACGGCAAGCCTGGGCGTGACCGCGCTCAAAATGACGCGAGCGCCGCGGCCAAACGCTTGCGGGCGGACGGCATCGCTGCGATGTTGGTAGACACGTCTCCGCGCCCACAAATTCAGGCGGAGCGGCTCGCGCAGCACATGGCGGCGCGATATGTGCCGCTGCCTTATGCGAATGCGGCGGCGATTTCGAAGGCTGCAAGGATGGCTGCTAAAGGATGAGCGCATTAAACTGGGACCGGGACGGGCTCGATTGGCCTAACCGCGGAGCCAGCAGATTTGTATCCGCCGGCGGGTTGCGCTGGCATATTCAAGAGATGGGCGCAGGCCCCGTGGCGCTGCTCCTGCATGGAACGGGAGCCTCGACTCACTCCTGGCGGCGCTTCGCTCCCATTCTCGCCCATCGCTTCCGCGTGCTGGCGATCGATTTGCCGGGACACGGCTTCACGGAAAGCCCGCGCGCATCGCACCTTTCGCTCGCGCGGATGGCGCAGTCCGTAACAGCGCTTCTGACGGTTCTTAACGCCAGGCCCGATCTCGCCATTGGGCATTCGGCCGGCGCCGCCATCCTCTGCCGCATGGCGCTCGACCACAGGCTCGACCCGCAGGCGATCATAAGCCTGAACGGCGCTTTTCTGCCCTTTGGAGGCCCCGCGAGCCAGTTCTTCGGAAGCATCGCCCGGCTTCTGTTCATGAACCCTTTCACGCCGCGCTTCTTCTCCTGGCACGCCTACGACAACGCCACGGTGCGCCGCCTCATTACGGGAACGGGTTCTGAGATCGATTCGGAGGGCCTTGCGCTTTACGGGCGCCTGTTCCGCAATCCGGTGCATGTGGCGGCCGCGCTTGGCATGATGGCGAGCTGGGATCTCGAAAGCTTGTCCAGGGATCTGCCGAAGCTGAAGGCGCATCTCACTCTTATTGCCGCAAGCAAGGACAAGGCTGTCCCTTCGGACGTCGCGTTCAAGGTCCAGGACATGGTTCCGGGCTCCAAGGTCATTCTCTTGCGCAATCTCGGCCACCTGGCCCACGAAGAAAAACCGGCCGAGGTCGCGGAATTCATCTTCTCCGAGGCTGCGCGTTACAGCGTCCTGCCTGCGGAGAACACGCAAGAAGCGGCGGAATAGCGTTAAAGGGAGGTTCTCGTGGGCGGTTTGTCCGAATTGGCGCTTGTGGCGGGGCCGGTGCTCGCCTTCGCCATCTATGAGCTTGTGAAGCTAAGGCGGGATACAAAGACCGCGCCCGGTCCGAAATCCTCGAAGGAACGGCGATCTTAATTTCATTGCGGCTTTCTTCGTCGAGCTTGCAAAGCCGTCGAATTTCCGTCTCATTATCAGCCGAATTTACCTGAAGGCCGCGCTGGTGCGTGGGAAAAGTAGTCTCTTCCTTTGCGGCGCGCTTATTGTTGGAAATTCGCCTAATTTCATACCGTCGCCGCGCAAACCGCCAATCCCGGATCGAAATGACAGGTCTCGATATGCTTTCTTCGAAAACCGCTCCTGCGGCCTCGCGCTTCCCAAAGCGGGCGATTATTCTGCTGGCAGCCTGCCTCCTCGGCGCGAGCTTCGGCCCGGGGCCAGAAGCCCTCGGCGCAAATAGAAGCAGGTTTTCGTCACGGGCCGAACAGCCGGATCAGAACTCGCTCCTGGGCAGCTATCTTGCCGGGCATGTGGCGCGAACGGCGAGGGACAGCGATAGCGCCGCCCTCTATTACCGGCGGGCTCTTTCGAAAGACCCCTCCAACGAGGACATTCTCGACGACGCGTTTCAACTCGACCTTGCGGCGGGCGAGTTTGATTCGGCGCGCGGGCTTGCGCAACGCCTGCTGAAGCGCCAGAGCGACAATACCATCGCCCACCTCTTCCTCGGCCTCGACGCGTTCAAGCGCGGGGATTACCGCACGGCCGACGAACACTTCCGCGATGCAGAAAAGGGAACGTCGGCGGAAGAGCCGACCGTCAAGCTCGCCAAGGCTTGGGTCAACGTCGCCCGAGGCGCCGGCGACAAGGCGATTGCGTCGCTCGAAGCGCCGAGCAAGGCCGCCTGGGCGACGCATTTCGAGACGGTTCAACGCGCCTTCATCGCGGACGTGGCAAAGAAAAAGGCCGCCGCGCTCGAAGCCTATCACGACGTCTACGACAAGAAGCCCCCGAACGCCCGCATCGGCGAGGCGTACGCGCGGCACCTTGCCTATTGGGGCGACAAGCAAAAAGCGCTCACAACGCTTTCTGAAAGCGGCGCGGATACGACGCCTCTCGGCAAGGCGCTGCTGGCGGAATTGAAGGCGGGAAAGACGCCGAAGCTCATGGTCTCCACGGTGGAGGAGGGGCTGGCCGAATCGTTTCTTGGCATAGGGCAAGTGCTCGCCGCTAACAACGGCGTCGATGCGGCGCAAATCTATCTGCGGCTCGCGCTGTTCCTGAACCCGGCTTCCGATATTGCAAAGCTTGAACTGGCGGAGCTCTACGGCAATCTGGAGCAGTACGACAAGGCGGTCGCAGTCGTCGACGCGATCCACGACGGTTCGCCGTTCTTCGTCAATTCGAGAGTGCGCAAGGCGATCTATCTGAACGCGCTGCAGAAGCCGGATGAGGCGGTAGCCCTGCTGAAAACCCTCCTGGAGCGTAATTCAAAAGAGGAGCAGATCGTTCAGACGCTGGCCTCCATCGAAAGCGCGCGCAAGAAATTCGATGCGGCCATTCCCTATTACGACCGCGCCATTGAACTCGCCGGGCCGCCGGAGAAGAAGCACTGGAGCTTGTTCTATGCGCGCGGCATCGCCTATGAGCGCACCAAGCAATGGGCGAAGGCTGAGCCGGATTTCAAGAAGGCGCTGGAACTCGATCCCGAGCAGGGCGCCGTTCTGAATTACCTTGGCTATTCCTGGCTCGACCAGAACATGAACATTCCCGAGGCGTTCGACCTCATCAAGAAGGCGGTCAAGCTCAAGCCGAACGACGGCTATATTATCGATAGCCTCGGCTGGGGATATTACATCCAGAAGGATTACGAGCAGGCGATCAAGCATCTCGAAAAGGCCGTCGAGCTGCGCCCCGAGGATCCGACGTTGAACGATCACCTGGGAGACGTTTATTGGCGGCTGGGGCGCAAGCTTGAGGCGCAATTTCAATGGACCCAGGCGCTGACGCTCAGTCCCGAGCCGGAAGACGCGGAGAAGATCAAGAAAAAGCTCGAAACGGGCCTGGTCGTAGACGACGGGCAGCGCGCCGAGCTTCAGGCTCATCCTGTCCCGGCGGAGACGCCAGCGCAGCCAGAGTCGCCAGCCGCGACCGGCAACCCGTAATCGCCCGGCCAGGCGGCTGCGGCCTTCACAGCGCGCCGCTCAACTCGCCGGGGTCGACAATCACGCTCAAGCGGCTTAAAGACTTGGGCTGTGTCAAGCGCAGCCCAGGTTTGAGATTATGTCAGCTTCCGCAAGCTGCCCGCGCGGCGCGGCCGGTTCCTTCGTCGAGAGCGCACGCGCCAAGGTCAACCTGACCCTTCATGTGAAAGGGAAACGGCCGGACGGCTATCACGAGCTTGAAAGCCTCGTCGTTTTCGCGGGGGTGGCGGACAAGCTTACTTTCACCCCTTCGTCCAAGGACAGCCTCGACCTGGAAGGCCCCTTCGCAGGGCTAGTCGACGGCGAAAACCTTGTTATGAAGGCCAAGCGCGCGGTCGAGTCCTGGCTTGGCGTCGAGATAGCCGGCGCATTCCATTTACAAAAAAACATACCCGTAGCGGCGGGGCTGGGCGGAGGCTCCTCGGACGCGGCGGCCGCGATCAGGGCGCTTCTGAGGGCCTACGGCCCCGACGACCCCTCGCTCTTTCTGCAGCGATCCGCAGCCATCGGCGCGGACGTCCCCGTCTGTCTTCACAACGGCGCAGCCTGGATGTGCGGCCTTGGCGAACGCATCACGCCCCTATCCGGCATGCCCGAGCTGCCCGCCATCCTCATCAACCCCCGCATCAAGCTCTCGACCGCAGACGTGTTCAGAACCTTGAAGGCGCCGCCCCTGCGCGCCGCCTCGACAGCGGCGCCTCCGGACCTTCCGCCCCTCCGTGATGCAAAAGCGGCCGCGGCCTACGCGCGCGAGGGGAGCAACGATCTCGAAGCGCCTGCGATCGCGCTTGAACCCGCGGTTGAAAAGGTCTTGAACGCCGTTCGCCGGCTCGATGGGTGCCTTCTCGCGCGACTATCGGGAAGCGGGCCGACCTGCTTCGGGCTGTTCCCATCGCAAGAAGCGGCGACGATAGCCGCGCAGGAGATTGGCGAGGCCCACCCCAATTGGTGGGTGAAAGCAACGGTTCTGCGCTAATGCAAAACGGCATCGAGGCGGGGCCGCCAGCGCGCGGCCGCCGCCGCGGTTAAGAAAGCAGAAATGCCCCTCAAGGAACCGGAAGCAGGCGCGAAATCGACAATGATGGCCGCGGCGCCGGAGCGAGCGGCAGGAACCGGCGCCAGCACCGTCTCAATCACATTTGCGGGGCTCGCGCTAACGCTCGACGGCCGCGGGGCCGCGTATTTGCCCGAGCATGGCGTTCTTATCGTCTCCGATCTGCATCTCGAAAAGGGGTCGAGCGCGGCGGCCAGAGGCAGGCTCGTGCCCGCGCTTGACAGCCACGACACGCTTCAGCGCCTGAGGGCGATCGTCGAAGACTACCGGCCGGCGCGCGTCGTTTGCCTGGGCGACAGCTTTCACGATTGCGCCGCAGGCGACCGCATGGCCGCCGCCGACCGCGCAGCGCTTCTGGCGCTTTGCGATCTCACCCAGGAATGGATATGGATCGGCGGCAATCACGATCCCGAAACGCCCGCATTCTGCGACGGCGAAAGGCTGCGAGACCTGGAGATCGACGGCGTCGCCTTGCGCCATGAACCGCGAGCTTGCGCCGCGCCGCAGATCGTCGGCCATTTCCATCCGAAGGCGAGCGTATCCGCAGGCGGCGCGCGAATAGCCGGCCGGTGCTTCTGCGTATCCGCCGATCTTCTGGTGATGCCCGCATTCGGCGCCTATGCCGGCGGCATGGCATGCACCGACCCTGCGCTCCGCTCATTGCATCGCGAGGCGCCGCGCATTTTCATGCTGCACGAGTCGAAGCTTTGGCGCC
>CAVVJJ010000013.1:262500-284003 GCA_963748525.1 uncultured Alphaproteobacteria bacterium | reverse complement strand
ATTGAACTGAACCGCTACCGCGGTACCGCCTGCCCTTGAGAGAAGTCTCCTGTCTGTCAGGATCGTGTGTGTCGAAGACACGAACCCCGAGACAGGAGCTTTCGATGAGTGAGCGTATCAGCCCATTGCGCCAGCGCATGATTGAGGACATGACGATCCGCAATCTGTCGCCAGCGACCCAGCGATCTTACATCCACGCCGTGAAGCGCTATAGCCTTTATTTCGGCCGTTCGCCGGATCTGCTGGGCTTGGAAGATGTCCGGACCTATCAGGTGCATTTAGCCGCCAAGGGCATCGCCTGGCCGTCGTTGAACCAGATCGTGTGCGCCTTGCGCTTCTTCTACGGTGTAACGCTTGGGCAAGACGAAGTCCCCGAGCGCATTCCCTATGCCCGCCACCGGCAAGCCTTGCCGGAGATTTTGAGCAGAGACGAGGTCGTGCGCTTCCTTGAAGCGGTGTCGAGCCTAAAGTGCCGCGTCGCGCTGACCACCGCTTACGCGACCGGACTGCGGGTGTCGGAGGTCGTAGGCGTCGAGGTGCGCAACATTGACAGCGGCCGGATGGTGATCCGGGTCGAGAACGGCAAGGGCGGCAAAGATCGCTACGTGATGCTATCGGCGCAGCTGCTTGGCATATTGCGTGGCTATTGGAAGCTCACACGGCCGCAACGGTTTCTCTTCCCTGGCCGCGATCCGGACACGGCCGTCAACGTCACGGTGCTCCACGCGGCATGCCGCTCGGCCTATGCGGCGGCGGGCATCGCCAAGAAGGTCAGCGTTCATACGCTGCGGCATAGTTTTGCAACGCATCTTTTGGAACAGGGCACCGATATCCGGATCATCCAGGCCTTGCTCGGCCACAACAATCTGTCGACGACGGCGCGCTATACGCGGGTCGCGGTCCATACGATTGGGACGACCGAGAGCCCGCTCGACCGCTTGAGTTTGATGGTGGTGCCGCCTTCGTAAGCCGCATCCCATGTCGCGTCCAGAACTGGAGGTGGCGGACATCTTCCGCCATCACGGCGACGCCTATCGCGAAGACAATGCAGGGCATTTGAGCCTTGACCAGCTTAAGGTCATGAGGGCGGTTCGCAGCTGCAGGACGGCGGCCCTGGGGGGCCACGTCGAACGCTGCGCCGGCTGCGGACACAGCAAGATCGCCTATAACAGCTGCCGCAACCGGCATTGCCCGAAGTGCCAAGCCGGCGCCGCCCATGAATGGCTCGACGCAAGGCAGGCCGATCTGTTGCCGGTCGAGTACTTTCATATTGTGTTCACGCTGCCGGCTCCGGCCGGATCGATCGCGTATCAGAACAAGGCGGCCGTCTACGCGATCTTATTCGAAGCCGCGGCTGAGACGTTGCGCACCATCGCCGCCGATAAAAAGCGTCTCGGAGCCCAGATCGGCATGACGATGGTGCTGCATACCTGGGGCCAGACCCTAACGCATCATCCGCACGTCCACTGTATTGTGCCGGGCGGCGGGCTATCGCCAGGCGGTGCAAGTTGGATCTCGTGCAAGCCGGGCTACTTTTTGCCCGAACGCGTGCTCTCGCGTCTGTTCCGCCGCTTGTTCTTGTCCAAGCTCGCGGCCGCACACCGGGCAGGCAAGCTCCACTTCTCAGGCGATCTTGCTGAGTTGGCCGGGGCCGATGCTTTCGCGGCCCTCCTGGCGCCCCTGCGCCGTGTCGAATGGGTCGTCTACGCCAAGCGCCCGTTCGCCGGTCCCGAAAAGGTGCTCGCCTATCTGAGCCGCTACACCCATCGGGTCGCCATCTCCAACCGCCGCCTTCTCGCTCTCGACAATGGCCGCGTCAGTTTTACCTGGAGGGACTACGCTCACGCCGCAGCGCCCAAGTGCATGAAGCTCGATGTTCACGAGTTCATCCGGCGCTTCCTGCTGCACGTCCTGCCCGGCGGCTTTCAGCGCATCCGGCATTACGGCTTTCTGGCTAACGGCCACCGGAAGGCCAAGGTGGCATTGATCCGGCGATTGCTTCATGCCGCTCCTAAGGCCGTAGCCATGGCGGCCGTCAATGCCGAACCGGCGCCCAAGAGCGCGCGGGCGAAGGCGCCCGTATGCCCGTGTTGCGGCGGTGCGATGGTCATTATCGAGATCCTGCCCGGTCCGCGCCGGCGCTACAGGAGGCTCGATAGCTCATGAGCGCCAGGTGCACCCTTGAACCTGTTGCGAGGGGGCTTGCGCCACGGCCGAAGAGCCATGCCCATAACTCTGCCGGCAGCGCCAGTACCGGTGCGGCTGGCAATGTCACGGCACCTCAAGCGTCTCGCCAAGCGCCCATTCCGGCCAGGATGGATACCATCGTACTGACCGCCGGGACCCGAGAACGCGGCGCGGGCCATCGATCCCCATAGCTGCCACGGCCGTGCCCCGCGGTTCAGCTCAATCCGGTTTCTATGAGGTCGACGGCCGCGTCAGTCCCGCCCTCATCGCTTTCGACCTCACAGAAACCTCCAGATTGTGCCAATACGCCTCGATGTGTGCGTCTAATCTCGTTAAGAATGCTCTTTTTATCCATGTCGACTGATTATGACCCTGCCCCGGTTTTTTAATCCAGCTTGAGCGAGAGTTTGGTTCTTGAGGGAAGGACCAGACGATGAAGCGATCGCGATTTACGGATGAGCAGATCATCGGGATTTTGAAGGAGCAGGAGGCGGGCGCGAAGACGGCGGACGTCTGCCGGAAGTACGGGATTTCGGACGCCACGTTCTATAAGTACAAGGCGAAGTTCGGGGGCATGGAGGTTGCGGAGGCCAAGAAGCTGCGGACGCTCGAAGACGAGAACGCGAAGCTGAAGAAGCTTTTGGCGGACACGATGCTCGACAACGCAGCTTTGAAGGATCTGCTCGCAAAAAAGTGGTGACGCCCGCCGCCAAACGGGAAGCCAGCGCTCATCTTCAGACGCGGTTCGGGATGAGTCAGCGGCGGGCGTGTCTGGTGATGGGATGGTCGCGGATGACGGTGCGCTACCGCTCGCGGCGCGGCGCCGATTTGCTTCTGCGGGAGCGTTTGCGGCGTCTGGCTCATGAACGCCGGCGGTTTGGCTACCGGCGGCTGCATGTTCTTTTGCGGCGGGAGGGTTTTCGCGTGAACCACAAGCGCCTTTTCCGGCTCTACCGGGAAGAGAAGCTGGGCGTGAGGAAGCGCAAAGGCCGCAAACGCGCGCTTGGCGTTCGCGCCCCTATCCCTGCAGCGCAAGGGATCAACGACCGCTGGAGCCTTGATTTTGTTCACGATCAGCTCACCGACGGTCGCCGGTTCCGGATTTTGACGGTAGTTGACGACGCCACGCGGGAATGCCTGGCGCTTGTCGCGGACACCTCGATCTCCGGCGCCCGCGTGGCCCGGGAGCTGAACCGCATCGTCGCGATGCGGGGCAAACCCAGGACCTTGGTCAGCGACAACGGCACGGAGTTGACCTCGAACGCGATCCTCGCCTGGGCGCAGGACACAAGCGTGGCCTGGCATTACATCGAACCCGGAAAGCCAACGCAGAACGCCTTTATCGAGAGTTTCAACGGCCGGCTCCGGGACGAGTTCTTGAACGAGACCTTATTCCGGTCTTTGCCGCAAGCCCGGACGGCTTTGGAAAGCTGGCGGGCCGATTACAACAACCAGCGGCCGCACTCGCGGCTGAACTGGTTGACGCCACAAGCTTACGCAGCATCGCAAAGGGGTTTTGCGCCGAGCCAGTCGGAAAGCTCCACGCAAAACCCCTTTGCGTTCACCGCCCAACTGGGCAATATGAACCGCCAAGCTCTCCTCAACGCTGGATAAAAGTTGGGGGCAGGGTCAATTATCCCGTCGAATCGGCCAAATCAAGGATCGGAGCCCGGCTTGAAGACTTTCAAGCCGGGCAAACCATCATCGTCGACGATGAGACGGAACTCGGGCGCCGCCGCCCGTCAAAACTGGCCACCCCGGCTCTTATCTCCCCAGCGCTATGAAACTCAGCTTTTGCAGGCTATATTTGAGCTATGGAAAGGGACCGCATCATCGCCTCGCTGAACGAGCACCGCGTCGAGCTTCAGGCGCTCGGCGTCGTGTCCGCGTCGCTGTTTGGGTCCACGGCTCGGGGCGATAATGCCGATGCGTCCGACATCGACATCGCGGTCAAGCTCGATCCGGCGCGAACGCCGCGCGGGTTGGACTACATCGGCTATGTCGACGCCATCCAGGAGCGCCTCGAAGCTCTGCTCGAAAAGGAGGTCGATGTGATTCCGGAGCCTGCCAATAAGCGAAGGCTTCAAGAGCAGATCGACAAGGACAAAGTCGTTGCCTTCTAGGAACGCAAGAGGGTCAGCGACGATTCCCCGTGCGTAACGCGCATACCGGGCTTTAATTTCGCCATGATCGCCCTAAGGTAAAGAAGCGTAGTACCCTGCGGCGCAAAGTGGGGCGGGTAAGGTTTTGACACAAACACATATCGCGGTGCGCGGCGCGCGCGAGCACAATCTCAAGAACATTTCGCTCGACATTCCGCGCGAGAAGCTCGTGGTCATCACGGGCCTGTCGGGCTCGGGCAAATCGAGCCTCGCCTTCGACACCATCTACGCCGAGGGCCAGCGCCGCTATGTCGAGAGCCTGTCGGCCTATGCGCGGCAGTTCCTGGAGATGATGCAGAAGCCCGATGTGGACCTGATCGACGGGCTGTCGCCGGCCATTTCCATCGAGCAAAAGACGACCAGCCGCAACCCGCGCTCCACCGTCGGCACCGTCACCGAGATTTACGATTATATGCGCCTGCTCTGGGCGCGCGTCGGCGTGCCGTATTCGCCCGCAACGGGGCTGCCCATCGAGAGCCAGACCGTGAGCCAGATGGTGGACCGCGTGCTGGCCCTGCCGGAGGGCGCGCGGATCTACCTGCTCGCGCCGATGATCCGCGGCCGCAAGGGCGAATACAAAAAGGAGCTGGCCGACCTGCAAAAGCGCGGCTTCCAGCGCGTGAAGGCAGACGGCGTCTTCTACGAGATTGCCGATGTCCCTCCGCTCGACAAGAAGATCAAGCACGATATCGATGTGGTGGTGGACCGCATCGTGGTGCGCGGCGATATTGCGACGCGGCTTGCGGACAGCTTCGAGACGGCGCTGGAACTCGCCGACGGCATCGCCATCGTTGAGTTTGCGGAGGCGCCGAAGGCCGCGGCCCCTCATCCCTCGAGACGCGCCGGCGGCGCTCCTCAGGATGAGGCTGCGGCCGGCCCTCACCCTGAGGAGGGGCGCAGCCCCGTGTCGAAGGGTGAGGCCGGCAAGAAAGGCGATGAACGGGTCAAGCCCGGCAAACCTCCGGAACCCGAGCGCATCACCTTCTCGCAGCGCTTCGCCTGCCCCGTCTCCGGCTTCACCATCGATGAGATCGAGCCGCGGCTGTTCTCGTTCAACAACCCGTTCGGCGCCTGCCCGAAATGCGACGGCCTCGGCACGGAGCTGAAATTCGAGTCGGCGCTTGTCGTGCCGGACCAGTCGCTCTCCCTGCGCAAGGGCGCGATCGTGCCCTGGGCGCGCACCGGCAACACCTCGCCCTATTACACGCAGACGCTCGACGCCATCGCGAACCACTTCAACGTCACGATGGAAACGCCCTGGAGCAAGCTGCCGAAAAAGGTTCAGGACACGATCCTGTTCGGCTCGGGCGGCGAGCCCATCGCGTTCACCTATGACGACGGCATGCGCACCTACACCACCCGCAAAGCCTTCGAAGGCGTCATCACCAACATCGAACGCCGCTGGAAGGAGACGGACAGCCAGTGGGTGCGCGAAGAGCTGTCGCGATACCAGTCCGACGCGCCGTGCGAGGAATGCAAAGGCTTCCGCCTGAAGCCGCAATCGCTGGCGGTGAAGATCGACGGCAAGCATATCGGCGAGGCGTCGCGGCTTTCGATCCGCGCCGCGAACGAGTGGTTTGCGGCGCTGCCCGGCAAGCTGACCGCAAAGCAGAACGAAATCGCCACGCGCATCCTGAAGGAGATCCGCGAGCGGCTGCGCTTCCTGAACGACGTCGGGCTCGACTATCTCGCGCTCAGCCGGAATTCCGGCACGCTTTCCGGCGGCGAGAGCCAGCGCATCCGGCTCGCGTCGCAGATCGGCTCGGGGCTCACGGGCGTGCTGTACGTGCTGGACGAGCCGTCCATCGGCCTGCATCAGCGCGACAACGCGCGGCTCCTCGACACGCTGAAGCATCTGCGAGACCTTGGCAATTCGGTGCTGGTGGTGGAGCATGACGAGGACGCGATCCTCACCGCCGACCATGTCATCGACATCGGCCCAGGTGCGGGCGTGCATGGCGGCGAGATCATCGCGGAAGGAACGCCGAAAGAGATCATGGCGCACCCCGAAAGCCTGACGGGGCAATATCTCACCGGCAAGCGCGCCATTCCTCTGCCCACGGCGCGGCGCAAGATCGACAAGCGGCGCCTGCTGACGGTTCGCGGCGCGCGCGGCAACAACCTGAAAGGCGTTGCCGCCTCCATT
This sequence comes from uncultured Alphaproteobacteria bacterium, assembly GCA_963748525.1. Classification (GTDB taxonomy): domain Bacteria; phylum Pseudomonadota; class Alphaproteobacteria; order Rhizobiales; family Rhodomicrobiaceae; genus Rhodomicrobium. Next base: position 277,508 of record CAVVJJ010000013.1, on the reverse strand, counting down.
CCGCTCGGCTGCTTCACCTGCGTGACGGGCGTGTCGGGCGGCGGCAAATCCACGCTCCTGATCGAGACCATCCAGAAAGCGGCGTCGCGCCGGCTCAATGGCGGCGGCGACGCGCCCGAGCCTTTCGACGCGCTCGACGGCATCGAATTCCTCGACAAGGTCATCGACATCGACCAGTCGCCCATCGGCCGCACGCCGCGCTCGAACCCCGCCACTTACACCGGCGCCTTTGGCCCGATCCGCGACTGGTACGCGGGCCTGCCGGAATCCAAGGCGCGCGGCTATCTCCCCGGCCGCTTCTCCTTCAACGTGAAGGGCGGGCGCTGCGAGGCCTGCCAGGGCGACGGCGTCATCAAGATCGAGATGCACTTCCTGCCCGACGTTTACGTCACCTGCGACGTCTGCAAGGGCCACCGCTACAATCGCGAGACGCTGGACATCAAGTTCAAGGGCAAGTCCATCGCCGACGTGCTGGAGATGACGGTGGACGAGGCGGCCGAGTTCTTCAAGGCCGTGCCCGCCGTGCGCGACAAGATGGAGACGCTGCAGCGCGTCGGCCTCGGCTACGTCAAGGTCGGCCAGCAGGCGACGACGCTGTCCGGCGGCGAGGCGCAGCGCGTGAAGCTGTCGAAGGAGCTGTCGAAGCGCGCGACCGGCAGGACGCTGTATATCCTCGACGAGCCGACGACGGGCCTGCATTTCCACGATGTGGCGAAGCTGCTGGAGGTGCTGCACCAGCTTGTGGACGCGGGCAACACCGTGGCCGTGATCGAGCACAATCTCGAAGTGATCAAGACGGCGGATTGGGTGATCGACCTCGGGCCGGAGGGCGGCGACGGCGGCGGTCGCGTGGTGGCCGAGGGGCGCCCGGAGGACATCGCCAAGGCCGAGGGCAGCTACACCGGCAAGTTCCTGGCCGGGCTGTTGCAGCGCCGCCCGGCGAAGCGCGCGCCCTCGGCAAAGGCCGCGGAGTAGCTATGACAAGCCAGACATTTCACCGCATTGCCGCCCTGGTTTGATCGGCAACTATGTCTTCTCGCGTCACGCGCTCAAAGAGGCGACTGAGGAAGGCCTGCTGGCGCAAGACTTGGTTGACGGTGTATCATCGGGTGAAGCGATCGAGGATTATCCCGAATATTATGCTGGGCCATGTTGTCTTGTGTTCCAGCTTGATCCGCGCGGCAAGCCGCTCCATGCGCTATGGGGACTGCGAAAAGGATCGGACGATCCAGCCGTGTTGATTACCTGCTATCGCCCCGATCCAAACCTGTGGGATAAATCGCTTCGGAGGCGCAAGAGATGAGAACCAAGAAAAGCGCTGAGCTCGTTAAAGAAGGGGACTTCGTTGCGGAAGTTCCGGTTGAACTGCTTTATGACGATCATGAGTGGTCGCCTTATCTCTCGCCTGCGGACTTGCAAAAGCTTGACGCGGTTAGGCTGGCGCTCAGAAACGGGGATATTCGTGCGGCAGCCAGGGAAGCCAAGGTCTATGCGCTCCAGCTTGTCGCTGCGGAGTAAGCACCTCCGCAAGCCACACTGGCAAGTCCCTGGCCCGGCTGTGGCAGCGCACTTTTTCTTAACTTACGCAATTTGCACTGTGGCAGATCGGCATTCTCGGCTCACTCGTTGGGTTCGTGATATTCTGGTTTATCGTCGAACGCCGGTAGCCGTGAGCTTCTAACGGAAGAATGGCGGAATGCTGATATGAAACTCACCATCGAAACGGACCGCGAAGATGACGGGCGCTGGATCGCGGAAGTGCCGGAGCTTCCCGGCGTGCTCGCCTATGGCGCGACACGGCAGGAAGCGATGGCGAAAGCGGAGGCGCTCGCGTTTCGCGTTCTCGCCGAGCGGTAGAGCGGCGCGCCGCACGAGCGGGCGCGATGGGGATGGCGCGTCAGGCGACGGTGGAAGCCCGCACCCGGCTCGCCGTGGCAAGGTCGAACAGCTTCTGAGCGAGCACAACGGCGTTGGGCGCGTTCACGGCGGCGGCGTCGGCGCCGACGCGCATCGCAAGTTCGGGGCAATTATTGAAGACGGGGCCGCCCACCATCACGCCGATGGATTTGTTGCATGAGCGCTCGCGGATGGTCTTGATCGCCAAGGCCAGAGCATCCAGCCGGCATTCACGGCTCAGCGTAAATCCGGCGACGGCAAACCACTCGGTTTGAACGGCGGCGGCGACGGTCTCCAGGTCCGAGCCGGCTTCCGAGCGGACATGCCAGCCAGCGGCGCGCAGGAATTTTTCGACCATGGCGAGGCCGAAGCGATGCTGCTCGCCGCATGTGGTTGCGGTGATGATGCGGCGCATATCTCCGAACGCGGTGATTCCGTGCGTATCATTGAATATAGCGAGTAATTCCTGCAGCCGGGCGACGCCCAAAGTCACATCGAGGAAATCGCAGCGGTCGTCATCCCACATCTTGCCGAGGAAGCGCGCGGCAGGCTCCAGCAGCTCGATATACAGCATGTCAAGCGGCAGGCCGCGCTGCTTCAGGCGCTGAACGTAACTTGCGGCGGCTTGGACATCCGGGCCGAGAACCAAGTGAGCCAGTTCTTCGATCTCGCGCGGCGAGGGAGCATCTGGCTGGCGCTCGCCGGATTTCAGAACTTCATGGTGGATCAGCATCAGGCGCGGGATGATTTCCTGCGAGATGATCGAAGCCAGGCGGCGCTGCCTGTCGGCCGCATCGGAGAGCGCGGGCCTCTGCTCGATGGCGAACGGAGTTTTCGCGAACGGTTCAGCCCCGGCATAGCACGAAGAACCGGCAGCGCGCCCCAAACTCCCCATCAGCCTACTCCTCCCCCAACGCCTGCCATCATTTTTGCTTAGCTAATCACATTTTAGTGATTATACGACAGTTTTACGGCACTTCGAGGAAGAAACGACATTTGCGACAAAAAGTCTAGCCAGGATTGCTAAGGAATCGCAAGCGTTTCTTCTTTGCACGCGGAACGTTCATTCTAAACCGGCGCCATACGAGACTCCACCCGTGCGTGTGGAACAAATGTCGCATGCGCTGTTTCGGCCCGCGAGGTTGCATCCGCGCAAAGGGCCGCTGGGTGCAGAAGGCGCGAGCCAATCTCAATGTATTGCTTCCCGAGATTGAGGCGGCGAAGCGGGCATCGAGGGACGAAGCCCCGCTCCCCCGTTCAAGCCCGCGCCCGGCCCCTACCTTTGATCCCGCCAACCCAAGCTCGCAGCTCAAGGGCGCCGTAAGCGGAAACGACTGGATAAGGGAGACGGCGCGCGCCGCCGGGCAACGGGAAGCCGAAGGGCGGGTTTTTCCTCTGGCCGTTCCGCAGCCGCTGACGCCCGCAGTCGCGTCATCCCGGAAACGCCGGAGGCGTTATCCGGGATCTTGCATCACGCCTGCGATTTCCGAGACCACCGATGGGGCCGCCGAGGGAAACTTCTAATCCCCATGCGCCGTATGCCTGCGCAACGGGCGCGATAGGCTCGGCGTCCCGGCTGGCGCTCAGCCGGCATTGTTAGGTAGATACAGAATTGATGGAGCCAAGCTTAAGCGCCTCCGCCAGACGCTGCGTTGCGTGTGGCGAAGGCGGCCTGTCATGGCAGCTTCGCGCTTAATCAGCGCGGAGGATACGGATCGCCATAGTACGGATAGGGCCGCGGGGGATAATAGTATGGCGCCGGCGGCGGCGGAGCATAGTAGTAGGCGCCCGCCGCGGCCGCGGCAGCAGCCCCGACCACCGCAAACGGCACCCAACCATAGCCAGGACGCCACCAATATCCCGGACGGCCGCCACGCCAGCCACCACGCCAGCCATAACGGGGCCCCCAATATCCAACCTTGACGACAGCGGCGTCTTGGCTCGCGGCCACAGGCGCAGCGGCTATCAGCGGGCTGGCGGGCGCAGCGCTCGCTTGCGGCGCGCCGGCAAAAGCATAGATGCCCAAGCTCGCGGCAAGGGCAACAGCGATCGTTCTTTTCATGCGAAATCTCCCATATTCCGCTATCCTTTCCTCGGCTCCGATTATTTAAGATCCGCAAAGCGACGAAAAAAAGGTCCTGCCTCAGCTGCGACTGTAACGAAAATTATCAGAAGGCAGAATTGCGACCGGCGGCGGAGAAAATCTCGGAGCCCTCGCAAGTGATCATGGACGGGGGTTGAACTTTATCCAGCTACGGCGCGCCTGATCACTCTGACTTTAAGCTCTTCAGCTGTCGAATTCCCTTGCCTTTGCCAGCCTGAAATCGTCGCGCTTCCGCTTCAAGCCGCCGTTTCCGCCTCCATCGCAAGCTCGGCCTTCAGGCTTTCAACGTCGCGGAAAATTGATGCGAAGGCCACTGCCCGGCCGCCTTTGTTGTAGCGGACGAGGCAATCCTTGGCCGCGATGTCGCCCTCGACGGCGATCTCGTCCCATGTCTCGGCGTGGCCGACATAGGCGATGGGAACGTCGTAATGCTGGCTCCAGAAGAAGGGAACGGCTGTGAACGCCTCGCGTGCTCCGAGCATGTTGAAGGCGGCGGCCTGGCCCTGGCGCTCCGCCACCACCCAATGCTCGACGCGGATGGGCTTGCCGCTATGCGGATCGGGCCAGCGCGCGATGTCGCCCGCCGCGAACACGCCGGGCGCGCTCGTCTCAAGATAGGCGTTCACGGCGACGCCGCGGTCGATTGCGAGCCCCATCTTCTCCGCAAGGCCGATCCGGGGGCGCACGCCGACGCCGGCCACGATGAGGTCGGCCTCCAGCGCGAGGCCGCTCTTGAACGTCACCCGCTGGCCTTCGACGGCGGCGGCCGTCTCCTCCAGATGAAAGATCACGCCGTGTTCCTCGTGAAGCGAGCGCACGAAGTCGCCGAGCTCGGGGCCGAGAATGCGCTCCATGGGCCGCTTCTCAGGCGCGGCGACATGAACCTCAAGGCCGCGGGCGCGCAGCGAGGCGGCGACCTCAAGGCCAATGAAGCTCGCGCCCAGCACGAGCGCGCGGCGCGCGGCCTTGGCGCGTTCGATGATGGCCCGGCAGTCGGCGAGCGAGCGGAGCGTGTAAACATGAGGCTCGTTGAAGCCGGGGAGAGGCAGGCGGACGGGCTCGGCGCCCGTCGCGAGCAGAAGAGCGTCATAAGGAACCGTTCCGCCGTCGCTGAGCGAAATTTCACGCGCACGAAGATCCACGCCGGTCGCCTCGGCGTTGAGGCGCAGATCGACGCCGTTATCCGCATAAAAGCTCTCGGGGCGCAGCGGCAGCCACTCTTCGGGCGCATTTCCGGCGAGGTAGTCCTTGGACAGGTTCGGACGGTCCACGGGCGGCGCGCTGTCGCTGCTCAGCATGACGAGGCGGCCCTGGTAGCCCTCTCGCCGCAGCATCTCCGCCGCCGCGAGCCCCGCCGCGCCTCCGCCGATGATTGCAATCCGGTCCGGCGCCTTGCCCGTGAGCTTGATGCGAGGCTGCGGCTTCTGCGGCGCCCTCTTCTCCTTCACGAAGATTTTTCCGTCGCGCTGCTCCACTCGCCAGCACCCGATGGGATCGAGCGCGGGCGCGCGCACCGCCTCGCCAGTGCGCAAATCGAATGCGGCGTGATGCCAGGGACAACGAACGGTCTCGCCCGCAACGAGGCCGTCCGCAAGCGGCCCGTGATAATGGGTGCAAGAGGCGCCGACCGCGAAAACCTCGACGCCGCGCCGCACCAACAGAACCTGTTCGCCGCCAGCATGGCCGAGCAGGCTGCCGTTATCGGCAAGATCCCAGAGCGCAACCCCTTGAGTCAGATCCGGCCCGCTGAGCGCCTGTTCTTGCGACATCGTTTTTTCTCCCTGGATTCATGGACGTCTTCAGGAAAGTAGATGGCTACCGGCTGACCGGAACGCCAGCGCTTCTTCGCTGGCCGCAAATTGAACGAATCCAGGCTCTCGAGCGCTCACTTGCGCAGCGGGGAAGAGGATGAGGCGCACTCATCGATCAGGACAGCGCATATGAGACGCGAACCGGCCCGCCGTGCCGGCGCCGAGCGCCCGCGAGGCTCGCCAATCGAATATGAGAATGCCCAGAAAAGCCGCTGTCAGGCGCTGATTAATCCCTCGGCCACAGCTTTGGCGACGGCTTGGGCGCGATTGGCGACGCCGAGGCGCTTTATGGCGCGCTCGCAGTGAAAGTTAACCGTGCGTTCGCTAAGTCCAAGAATAGTGGCGATTTCCGATGAAGTTTTCCCTCTTCCGACCCAGGTTAGGACCTCGCATTCCCTGCCGGTCAAATGGAATGCCGGCGCCGGGGGGGCGTTTTCATGATGCCGGAGCCTGTTCTGAATGACGGCGTCGAGCATTTCGTAATCGATGGGCTTTGTCAGGTAGTCATCCGCGCCGAGGCGGCGTCCCGTCAATTCGCTGTCCCGGTCTGCGAGAGCGGTCAGAAAGACAAAGGGTATGCCGGCGTAAGCGGGACCAGCGGCGGCAAGACGCTCCCGCACCTCGAAGCCGGTTGCCGACGGCATGCGGACATCGCAGATGATGAGATCGGGGACCTTGGAAAAAATCGCGTCGAGGCCGCGCTCGCCATCGGGCGCGAGTTCCACCATATAGCCGAATTCCGTCAGCGCCTCGGCGAGAAGGCTGGCGGTTTGCTCGTCGTCTTCAATGCACAAGAGTTTGTTCGAGCGGGCTGGCAACAGAAACCGCCTTTCCGTTCAATGGCAGAAAAACAGCGATCCGCGTCCCCTTGCCCGGCTCGCTTTCGATGGACATTCCGCCTCCGTGCTGGTCCACAATCTGCTGAACGAGACTGAGCCCGATGCCGGCGCCGGGGATCGACCCGACGTTGCTCCCACGGCGGAAACGCTCGCGAACCCGCTCAAGTTCATCGGGCGGAATTCCGATGCCCTGATCTTCGACGCCGACAGCCAACGCGCCGTTCACGATCTTTCCGAATACCTCGACGCGGCTGTCCTCCGGGGAATACTTCACGGCGTTCGAGATGAGATTGCTGAAGGCGCACCGCAAAAGCCTGGGGTCTCCCGCGACCTTCTTCGGAAGGTCATCCAGGCTCAGATTGAACTGCACTTTCGGGCCGACTTCTTCGTAGTAATCGACGAGATCCCGGATCATTGCCGACGGATCGAAGGTGGAGCGTTGTTCAGGGGCCGGCCCGTTCAACATCTCCATCTCGGCGGTGAGACTTGCGACGAGAGTCGTCATCTGGAAGACCGCTGAGCGGATCTTGTCGGCGCGGTTCGCGATCTCCTCGGGGGTCGCAAGTTCGCGCTTGGCGGCAAGGCGCTGCGCGTGGCCGTCGATGTAGGTCAAGGGCGTGCGTATTTCGTGGGACATGGTCGAAAGGAAATTTCGCTGAGCAGCCGCCAGTTCCCGTTCCTTCTCAAGGGCGCCCTCCAGGATCTCGGCCTGCGTCGCGAGGCTTCTGCGGCTTTCGAGCAATTCGACCATGTTCCGGCGAAGCACCGCGAGCGAGCGGGCCATTTCTCCAATTTCATCCGGTCTCGTGTCGAAAGGGATCTCAAAGCGCGTATTGCTTTCGGCGAGCCGGCGCATCCTGTAAGCGAGATCGAGAAGCGGCCGCGAGAACGAACGCCAGAGATACACAGACAGCCCCACAAACAGGGCCAGCGTCGCCAGGATAAGGTTGGAAATGAAGCCCTGGGCGTTCTGGATGGCCTGCCGGGCGCGGTTGCGCGCAGCCTGCGCTTTCACGTGCGTGAGGTCGAGGAGACGGCGCAGCTCTTTCGCGGCCTTGTGGAACGTCGTCTGCGCATCGCCGTGGAACAGCGCGGCGGCCTCTTGCGCTCGCCCGCTTTGATACAAGGCCGCAAGCTCTTGCTCACGCTTCAGGTGGTCTTGCCAGTCGCTCACGAAGGTTTCAAAAGCGTTCGTTTCGTCTGCGTCGTGAGCGATGGCGCGATAATCGTCGATGTCTTTCGCGGCGAAGGCGACATACTTGGCGACCTCGCTGGCTGGAGCCGCCGGGTCTTCGCCAAGCATAAGCTCCGCTTCCTCGGTGCGAACCCGCGCGACATGATGCCTGAGATTGCCGAGGATTTGGATCGAGTTCCAGCCAGCGGTTGCGGATCTCGGAGGAGGCGACATCCACATTTTCGAGGCTGCCGAGGCTCAACGCTCGAACGACGACGACAGCGACCACAAATAGAAGGGCGATGACGGCGAGTTGAGCAGGCGCAGAGCGCCGCAATGACAGGAACTGGCGGCCCGTTGACATCTTAAACTTCGCCTCTTGCGTGCGACTAATTTGGCTTCTTTCGATGATATCGGGGGCCGTTCCTGTTTTTTCCTCTGTAAGATCTCACAGGCTGCGATGGGCCCGCACAGCCCCATTTAAAGGCAATTGCGGCCGATACAACGGCCCCGCAGAGGAAAAGCGTAATGGAAAAGAGCAAGGGCAAGCCGGGCGGCGCCCCAGCGATCGCGTGGCTTGCCCGTATTGTCTTCGCCGCGTGCGTAGCGGCGGCTGCTTTCGCCCTTTACTCCCAGCCGGAGCGCGGGGCGAAACAGGCGGCGGCCCAGCCGGCGCCCGCGGCGGTTCCCGTGCAAACGGTCAAGATCGAGCCGAAGATGATGGACATCACCCGCGAGGGCCTTGGTACGGTCACGCCGTGGCAGATGGCGGTGATCAGCCCCGAGATTTCCGGGCGCATCGTCGAGATCCCCTTCCGCGAAGGCAGCGCCGTCAAGCGTGGCGAAGTGCTTGTGCGCATTGACCAGCGCCCTTTCCAGGCCACGCTCGATCAAGCGAAGGCCAAGAAAGACCAGGACGCGGCCAATCTGGCCAACACACAGAAGAATTTGCAGCGCGATCAGACGCTCCTCGCCAAGGGAGGTTTCGCTAGCCAGCAGACCGTGGATAACGAGCAGGCTCAGGTGCAAGTCCTGAAGGCGACCATCGAGGGCGACGAGGCGGCCATCGAGGCAGCCCAAATCAACCTGGAATTCGCGACCGTGACAGCGCCGTTTTCGGGCGTGGTCAGCCTTCGCAACATCGACGTCGGCAATCTCGTCACGCCCGCCAACTCAATCGGAACCGTCACCCAGATCGAGCCCATCGCCGTCGATTTCACCCTGCCCCAAGGCGAACTTGGCGACGTGAAGAACGCCGCCGCTAAAGGCAATCCGCTGGTGCTTGCCTATGACCAGTCGGGGAATACGCTTCTTTCCAAGGGCGTCCTTGAGGTCATCAACAATCAGATCGACCAGGCAAGCGGCACGATCAAATTGAAAGCGCGGTTCGACAACAAGGATCACAAGCTCTGGCCCGGCGAATTTGTTCAGGTCTCAATCGTGATCCGGACGGAGCCCCATGCCTTGGCGGCGCCGTCCGAAGCCGTTCAGCGCGGCCCGAACGGCCCGTATGTCTGGCTGATTTCAGACGATCAAACGGCGATCCGCCGGCCCGTTCAAATTGGCGAAATCCAGAAGGAGGGCACACTCATTTCGAGCGGGATCAAAGCAGGCGACCGCATCGTGGTCACCGGTCAATACGGCATCACGCAAGGCGCCCGCATCGCGGAAGCCACCCCCTCACAGATCGCGCAATCGCAAGAATAATTCATGAACATTTCAGCACCCTTCATCGCGCGCCCAATCGCGACATCTCTGTTGATGATTGCGATCGCCGTCGTCGGAATCGCGGCCTACCCGCTCTTGCCCGTGGCGCCCCTGCCGACCGTCGATTTCCCGACCATCCAGGTGACGGCGCAACTTCCCGGCGCGAGCCCCGACGTCATGGCCGCGAGCGTTGCAACGCCGCTCGAAAAGCAGCTTGGCATCATTCCAGGCGTCACGCAGATGACGTCCGCCAGCTTCCTGGGCAGCACGCAGGTCACCATTCAGTTCGACCTGAATCGCAACATCGACGCCGCCGCGCAGGACGTTCAAACCGCCATCAACGCGGCGGGCGGGCAGTTGCCGAAGAACCTTCCCAGTCCGCCCACCTATCGCAAGGTGAACCCGGCCGACCCGCCAATCCTGATCCTTGGCGTCACCTCGAACGATTTGCCGATTACGCAGGTCGACGACTACGCCGAGAACATGCTCGCCCTTCAGATTTCGCAAATCTCAGGCGTGGCCCAAGTGGTGATAGGCGGACAGCAAACGCCGGCGGTGCGCGTCCAGATCGACCCGGCCAAGCTTAGCCAGATGGGATTGAGCCTTGTCGATGTGCAATCGGTGATCGCGAATGCGACCGTCGAGGCGCCGAAGGGTACGATCCGCGGCGAGACCCAAAGCTATTCGATCTACGACAACGACCAGCTTACGACTGCGGCGCCTTACAACGATCTCATCATCGCCTACCGGAATGGCGCGCCGATCCGCATCAAGGACATCGGCCGCGCGGTCGAAGGCCCGACCGACACGACTATCGCCGCCTGGGTCGGCAAGAAGCGCGCGATTGCGCTGGTCGTATTCAAACAGCCCGGGGCGAATGTGATCGACACGGTGGATCGGATCAAGGCGGAGCTGCCGACGCTTCGCGCGAACATTCCTCCGAGCGTGAAGGTCACGCCCATCATCGACCGCACGACCACCATCCGCGCCTCTGTCGCAGACGTGCAGTTCACGCTCGTCCTCACCATGGTGCTGGTGGTGGCGGTGGTGTTCGTGTTCCTGCGCAATATCCGGTCCACGATCATTCCCGGCCTTTCTGTGCCGATCTCGATCATCGGCGCCTTCGCCGCCATGTACGCGCTGGGCTACAGCCTCGATAACCTGTCGCTCATGGGGCTCACGATTGCGGTCGGCTTCGTGATCGACGACGCCATCGTCGAGGTCGAAAACGTCCAAAGGCACGTGGAGGCGGGGCTGCCGCCGCTGCAAGCCGCCTATGTGGGCTCTGGGGAAATCAGGTTCACGGTTCTGTCCATCAGCCTATCGCTGATCGCGGTATTCATCCCGTTCCTGTTCATGGGCGGCATTGTCGGGCGGCTCTTGCACGAATTCGCAATGACGGTAACTGTCGCCATTGTCGTCTCCGCGCTTGTGTCCCTGTCGCTTACGCCGATGCTGGCCGGCCGCTATCTGAAGCCGGAGCGCAAGGAGAAACATGGTCTGTTCTACCGGATCGCGGAAGGCGCCTTCGACGGGCTCGCGAACGGCTACAAGCGCACGCTCGATATAGCGCTTCGGCATCCCGGATGGGTCATGACGAGCTTTCTCGCCACCATCGTGGCGACGGTCTGGCTGTTTCTCGCCCTGCCCAAGGGCTTCTTCCCAATTCAGGACACTGGCTTCCTGATCGGGCAGTCCCAGGCGGCGGCCTCCGTTTCGCCGGACCAAATGAAGACGCTGCAACAACAGCTTAATGCCGTGGTCGCAAGTGATCCGGCCGTGGCCGGCGTCGTCTCCACGGTCGGCGGCACGCGCGCGCCGAACCAGGGCTTCATCTACGCCGCGCTGAAGCCCCTCGACGAGCGCAAAGTCAGCGCGATGGACATTGTGAACCGGCTGCGGCCGAAATTGCGGGATGTGATGGGGATAAGCCTCGTGCTCGCTCCCACGCAGGACATCAATGTCGGCGGGCGGCAATCGCAAGGCTTGTTTCAATACACGCTGCAAAGCGGGCAATCTGGCGAACTGAGTTCATGGTCCGCCAAGCTCTTCGAGCGGCTTCAAAAAATCCCGGAGATCAAGGACCTCTCCAGCGACCAGGTGCTCGACGGACAGACCGTGACCTTGACCATCAACCGGGATGTTGCGGCTCGCTTCGGTATCCAGCCCGCCGCGATCGACAACGTGCTTGCGGCTGCTTTCAGCCAGGAACAGGTCACGCAGTTCTACACGCAGCTCAACACTTACAAGGTCATTCTGGAGGTGCTGCCCGGCCTGCAGGGCAATCTCGACACGCTCACGAAGCTCTATGTGCGCTCGCCTTCGGGGCAGGCCGTGCCGCTGACGGCACTGGTCACGATCAGCACCAAGCCGGTGGCGCCGCTCGTCATCAATCATCAGGCGACGTTCCCGTCTGTGACGTTCTCATTCAACCTTGCGCCGGGCGCCTCGCTCGGCCAGGCCGTGGACGCCATCGAAGCCGCACGCCGCGATATCAACCTGCCGGCGTCGATCACGGGAAGCTTCCAGGGCAATGCACAGGCGTACCAGACTTCGCTCGCGAGCGAGCCGTTTCTGATCGCCGCGGCCGTGTTCGCGATCTACATCATTCTCGGCATGCTGTATGAAAGCTACATCCACCCCATCACCATTCTTTCGACGCTGCCGTCAGCCGGGCTTGGCGCGCTTTTGATGATGTATCTCTTCCATGTCGACTTCACCATCATCAGCCTGATCGGACTGATACTCCTGATCGGCATCGTGAAGAAGAACGGGATCATGATGGTGGACTTCGCGATCCAGGCGGAACGGGAGGAAGGGCTCTCGCCGCTCCAGTCCATCAGGAAAGCCTGCCTCTTGCGCTTCCGGCCCATCCTGATGACTACGGCTTGCGCCATTCTTGGCGGTTTGCCGATGATGCTGGGGCATGGCACGGGATCGGAGTTGCGGCAGCCGCTCGGCTACGCCATCGTCGGCGGCCTGATCGTGAGCCAGGTTCTCACGCTCTATTCGACGCCCGTGATTTATCTCGTTCTCGATCGCTTGCAGAACCGCGGCTCGACGCGTGAGCGCGCGCGCCAACGCGAAGCCGCCGGGGGAAAGCATGAGCTTGCGCCGGCGGAATAGGTCAGCGTCCCTCTTTGATGCCCTTTTTGCGAGGTGACCCTGCCCCCAACTTTTATCCAGCGTTGAGGAGAGCTTGGCGGTTCATATTGCCCAGTTGGGCGGTGAACGCAAAGGGGTTTTGCGTGGAGCTTTCTAACTGGCTCGGCGCAAAACCCCTTTGCGATGCTGCGTAAGCTTGTGGCGTCAACCAGTTCAGCCGCGAGTGCGGCCGCTGGTTGTTGTAATCGGCCCGCCAGCTTTCCAAAGCCGTCCGGGCTTGCGGCAAAGACCGGAATAAGGTCTCGTTCAAGAACTCGTCCCGGAGCCGGCCGTTGAAACTCTCGATAAAGGCGTTCTGCGTTGGCTTTCCGGGTTCGATGTAATGCCAGGCCACGCTTGTGTCCTGCGCCCAGGCGAGGATCGCGTTCGAGGTCAACTCCGTGCCGTTGTCGCTGACCAAGGTCCTGGGTTTGCCCCGCATCGCGACGATGCGGTTCAGCTCCCGGGCCACGCGGGCGCCGGAGATCGAGGTGTCCGCGACAAGCGCCAGGCATTCCCGCGTGGCGTCGTCAACTACCGTCAAAATCCGGAACCGGCGACCGTCGGTGAGCTGATCGTGAACAAAATCAAGGCTCCAGCGGTCGTTGATCCCTTGCGCTGCAGGGATAGGGGCGCGAACGCCAAGCGCGCGTTTGCGGCCTTTGCGCTTCCTCACGCCCAGCTTCTCTTCCCGGTAGAGCCGGAAAAGGCGCTTGTGGTTCACGCGAAAACCCTCCCGCCGCAAAAGAACATGCAGCCGCCGGTAGCCAAACCGCCGGCGTTCATGAGCCAGACGCCGCAAACGCTCCCGCAGAAGCAAATCGGCGCCGCGCCGCGAGCGGTAGCGCACCGTCATCCGCGACCATCCCATCACCAGACACGCCCGCCGCTGACTCATCCCGAACCGCGTCTGAAGATGAGCGCTGGCTTCCCGTTTGGCGGCGGGCGTCACCACTTTTTTGCGAGCAGATCCTTCAAAGCTGCGTTGTCGAGCATCGTGTCCGCCAAAAGCTTCTTCAGCTTCGCGTTCTCGTCTTCGAGCGTCCGCAGCTTCTTGGCCTCCGCAACCTCCATGCCCCCGAACTTCGCCTTGTACTTATAGAACGTGGCGTCCGAAATCCCGTACTTCCGGCAGACGTCCGCCGTCTTCGCGCCCGCCTCCTGCTCCTTCAAAATCCCGATGATCTGCTCATCCGTAAATCGCGATCGCTTCATCGTCTGGTCCTTCCCTCAAGAACCAAACTCTCGCTCAAGCTGGATTAAAAAATCGGGGCAGGGTCAACGAGGTTGGCATCAAGCGTGCGGCGCGCATTCGCAAGAAGGACGCTTGAGGTCGCTCTCGCAGACAACAAAAAACCCCGTCAAAAGACGGGGTTGGAGTTCGTAAAGGGGATTTAAACATCCTTGGCATGCCTGGCGACGACCTACTCTCCCACAGTGTAGTACCATCGGCGCAGGAGCGTTTCACGGTCGAGTTCGGGATGGGATCGAGTGGGGGCGCTCCGCTATTATCACCAGGCAAACGAAGGATGTTTTGGATCGCAAGCGCTATGTGCGCCTGCGCTCAGAATGATCTGTTTTGTCTTTTCGTCAGCTCACTTGCGGTGAGCATTGACTAATGAGAGCGATGAAGCCGATCGAACTATTAGTACTGGTAAGCTCCACGCGTTGCCGCGCTTCCACACCCAGCCTATCAACGTGGTGGTCTTCCACGGTTCTCAAGGGAGAACTTGTTTCGAGGCGAGTTTCCCGCTTAGATGCCTTCAGCGGTTATCTCTTCAACACTTAGCTACCCTGCACTGCGGCTGGCGCCACAACAGGTCCACCAGAGGTGTGTCCATCCCGGTCCTCTCGTACTAAGGACAGCTCCTCTCAATTCTCCTACACCCACGGCAGATAGGGACCGAACTGTCTCACGACGTTCTGAACCCAGCTCACGTACCGCTTTAATTGGCGAACAGCCAAACCCTTGGGACCTGCTCCAGCCCCAGGATGCGATGAGCCGACATCGAGGTGCCAAACAACCCCGTCGATATGGACTCTTGGGGGTCATCAGCCTGTTATCCCCGGCGTACCTTTTATCCGTTGAGCGATGGCCCTTCCACGCAGGACCACCGGATCACTAAGGCCGACTTTCGTCTCTGCTCGACTTGTGGGTCTCGCAGTCAGGCAGGCTTATGCCTTTGCACTCGACAGCTGATTTCCGACCAGCTTGAGCCTACCTTCGCACGCCTCCGTTACTCTTTGGGAGGCGACCGCCCCAGTCAAACTACCCACCACACACTGTCCCGGAACCGGATAACGGTCCGCGGTTAGATATCCATAATCGCAAG